>NZ_JANHDM010000004.1 GCF_024494685.1 Halorubrum rubrum
GGTTGAAAAGGTGTCTGAGCGGGATACCTCGAAGTCGTGCTCGTGCTGTGGTCGAAAGCGTGACGCGAACCGTGTTGAACGCGGACTGTATGTCTGCGATGAGTGCGGTACAGTGGCGAACGCGGACGTAAACGGTGCAGAAAACATTCGGCAGAAAGTATCTCCGAGTTCACCGAATCTCTCGGTGAATAGGAGTAACGGCTGGTTGGCACAGCCATCGGCGTTCCTGTTTGACACGGAAACTGGCGCATTCGCGCCTCAAGAACGGGTCACGTCGTAACCCACAATATCCCAACTCAGCGGCGCAGTGCCGTGGGAATCCTCGCGCTTCAGCGCGGGGAGGATGTCAAGCCACGAGACGGTCGCTAGAGTTCGGTTGCTTGTAGAACGGGTGTTTCGGGGGAGCGTTGGATGGATAGAAGCGGATCGTTGCTGGGGTGGTGACGACCACCAAAGCCCCAGTCGCGAGGACTCGTGCGACTCGCTGTGCGCTTCGGTCGCTCGCGGTGCTCGCTCCCTCAGTGCTTGCTTCGTCGGACTTCGCCCTCGCGACTGCCCCTTTGAGCCCCGCCCGACCGCACCACCGGAAGACGGTCCTGCGCTCACTTCGTTCGCTGCGCGGGCTGCGACTTCCATGCTCCCGCTCGTTCCACTCGCGGGAACGCACCCGCACCTCACGCCTCCCCAGCCTCGCCGCTCGCGGCTCGCGGCATCCCTCGCGGGCGGTTCGCGCCCGTCGGGCGCTCACCGGCGCGCCACCGCACCGCGAATCTCTCGCTTCTTCACCTGTAGTGAGCATCCGCGAGCGGAACGATCGATTCACCGACGCTCACTACGACAGGTGTGCGGTCACGTCGGTCGAGGAGATCATCCCGACGTAGTCGTCGTCGACCACCGGGAGGTGTTTCACGCCGTACATCGTCATCATCGCCGCGACCTCCTCCATCAGCAGGTCCGGGGTGACCGTCTCGACGTCCTCCGTCATCACGTCGCGCACGAGCGTTTCCTCGGTGTCTCTGCCCTCGGCGACCGCGCCGATGATGTCGCTCTGGGTGACGATACAGCCGCTGCCGGCGGTGACGACGAGCGCGCTGATGTCCCGTTCGGTCATGCGGCGGGCGGCCTCGCGGATCGGTTCGTCGCCGCCGATCGTCTCCAGCGGCGTCGACATGACCTCGCTGACTCGGGTGCGATCGTGTAAGTCCATACCACACCTCGACCGTGGGGCGTGTTGGGTCTTCCGGATGGCGCAAGGGGTCGCCGCCCCCGCCGGGGACTACCGGCCGACGAGGTGTTTGGTGAGATCGGTCGTCGACAGCATTCCGACGACGACGCCGTCCTCGTCGGTCACCGGGAGGTGGCTGTACTCGCCGTCGGCGAGGTCGGCGAGCGCCTCGACCGAGTCGCCCTCGGACGCGGTGACGACGTCGGCGGTCATACACTCGCCGACGAGCGTCTCGTCGTGCGGGTCGTTCTCGCGGACGAGCCGCACGAAGTCCCACCCGGTGAGCAGCCCCTCCAGACGGCCGTCCTCGTCGACGACGAGGATCGAGTTCACGCCCGTCTCTAACATTCGTTCTGCCGCCTCCGCCGCGGTGGCGTCGGCGGCGACCGTCACGAGCTCCGTCGACATGAGCCGACCGACGGGTACGTCAGTCATGTTCCGCGTCGACGGGGGCCACCATCATTAATCGTGAGGGTCGTCGCGCGGTTCCGGTTCACTCCTCGGGGGAGATTCACTCCTCGAGGACCGACTCGGGCGCGCCGGCCAGCCCGACGAGCGCCTCCGCCTCGACGTGGTGGAGGTCGCCGGGGACCACGAGCAGGTGGAGCGGCTCGCCGAACTCGCGCCCGGCGAGCGCCGAGAGCCGGTCGGCGGCGACGACCGCGTCCGGGGATCCGGCCCGAGCGACGACGACCGCGAGGGCGTCGCGCCAGCCGTCCGCGAGCAGCCCCGCGGCTCGGTCGGCGGTCATGTACTCCTCGTGGTCCGGGTCGGGTCCGGTCGGGCCGGTTCCCACCTTGATGTCGAGGTAGACGACGGTGTGGAGCCCGCGCTCGCGGTTCGCCTCGATCGTCTCGCGTACGCTGTCCGGCACGCCGTCGCCGCCGTGCGCGTACGGGAACGGGAGCGTCACGGCCTTCCCGAACCGGTAGTTCTGGAGCCCGGTGAGGCTCGATGCGGCCGACTGCGCGGTGACGCCGTGGACCACCCGCGTCTCGATCCCGCGCGCTTCGGCCCGCAGGCGGAGGTCCGTGTGCGTCGTCGAGATCATGGTGTCCCCGGCGGTGAGGAAGGCGGCGTCGCCGGTCTCGGCGGCCGCGAGTATCGGCTCGGGGTCGCGCTCGACGCCCTCGCGGTCGCGGACCTCGACGTCGACGCCGTGGGCGGCCTCAAGGTCCGCGACGTCCGCGCCGACGAGCCTGCTGGTGTAGAACTCCGCGAAGACTCGGTCGGCCGACCGCACCGCCTCGCGCCCCTCGACGGTGATCGAGCGCTCGTCGTAGAGGCCGAGTCCGATGAACGTGAGCATACCGCCGTTCCGCGGAGGACGGTCTAAAAGGGCGCGGACCGCCGCCGGGACGCCGTCGGACGCGATCGTCGTCGACCCGACGTCGACCGCCCCGTGAAACCCGGAACTCCCGTACGCGCCGAGGAGGGGCCCTCGCTCCGAGGATCGTTCATGATCGTTTCATGTGAATCCATAGCAAGCCCTAAGAGGTGACCGACACAAGGTTCAGCTACTGGGCCTTACCGGGCCAAGATCCACAATATGACTGACGAAGAACTCATCTGGCGGATATCGGGAGGATCCGGCGACGGGATCGCTTCCACCAGCCAGAACTTCGCGAAGGCCCTGATGCGGTCGGGGCTGAACGTGTTCACACACCGGCACTACCCGTCCCGGATCCGCGGGGGCCACACGTACACGGAGATCCGCGCGTCGGCGGACCCGGTACGTTCCCGCGGTGACGGCTACAACTTCCTGTTGGCGCTCGGCGACTCCTTCGCCCGCAACCCGCAGGAGGGTGCCGTCTACGGGAACGAAGAGATCAAGCCGCTCTCGGAGAACCTCGACGAGCTCCGCGAGGGCGGCGTCATCGTCTACGACGAGGGGCTCCTCGACCCCTCGGAGATCCCGGACTTCGAGGAGCGCGTCGAGGAGAACGACTGGCACGTCTTCCCGCTCGACCTCCGCGGGCTCGCCCGCGACATGGGTCGGGAAGTGATGCGCAACACCGCCGGCGTCGGCGCGACCTGCGCGCTGATCGGCCTCGACCTCGAGCACGTCGAGGACCTGATGCGCGACGCGATGCCCGAGAAGATCCTCGACCCCAACCTCGAGATCCTCGAGACGGCCTACGACCAGGTCCGCGAGGAGTACGACGTCGGCGACGTCGACGTCTCGGTTCCGACCGGCGAACACGAGGAGACGCAGCTCCTCATGTCCGGCTCGGACGCCATCTCGTACGGCGCGATCGACGAGGGGTGCCGGTTCATCGCCGGCTATCCCATGACGCCGTGGACCGAAGTGTTCACGATCATGACCCAGAACCTCCCGGAGCTGGGCGGGATCTCGGAGCAGGTCGAAGACGAGATCGCGGCGGCGGCGCTGGCCGTGGGGGCCTCCCACGCCGGCGTCAAGGCCATGTCCGGCTCCTCGGGCGGCGGGTTCGCGCTGATGTCCGAGCCGCTCGGGCTCGCGGAGATGACGGAGACGCCCGTCGTCCTCGTCGAGGCCATGCGCGCCGGCCCCTCGACCGGGATGCCGACGAAGCCGGAGCAGTCCGACCTCGAACACGTGCTCTACACCTCCCAGGGCGACTCCCAGCGGGTCGTGCTGGCACCCGGCACCGTCGAGGAGGCGTACGAGCAGTCGCGGCTCGCCTTCCGGCTCGCCTACGAGTACCAGATCCCGACGATCCTCCTGTACGACCAGAAGCTCGGCGGGGAGCTCGTGAGCGTCCCCAAGAGCCACTTCGACCGCGAGCCGAACCCGACGCTCGGCAAGACGCTCACGGAGGAGGAGCTCGCGGAGCAGCCCCACTCGCCCGACGGGAAGTTCCACCGCTTCCAACACGACGCCGAGGACGGCGTCACTCCGCGGTCGATCCCCGGCCAGAAGGGCGGTCGCTTCCTCGCGACGGGCAACGAGCACGACCCGACGGGCCACATCAGCGAGTCGCCCGACAACCGCGTCGCACAGATCGACCGACGCACCCGGAAGCTCGAGGCGATCCGCGCGGATCTGGACACGGAGGACACGAGCTCCTACGCCGGCCCCGCCGACGCCGAGTACGGGATCCTCACGTTCGGGAGCCAGCAGGGGACCGTCGAGGAGGCGGTCGGCCGGCTCAACGACGCCGGCGTCTCGGTGAAGTCGCTCGGGGTCTCCGACATGCTCCCGTTCCCGACCGAGGAGGTCGAGGCGTTCATCGAGAGCGTCGAGGAGGTCCTCGTCGTCGAGATGACCGCCTCCGGACAGTTCCGCGGGCTCGTCCAGAAGAACCTCGGCCGGCACGGGGAGAAGCTGTCGAGCCTCCTGAAGTACAACGGGAACCCGTTCGAGCCCGCCGAGATCGTCGACGGCTTCGAGGCGGCGATCGTCGAGGGCGACGGCGACGCGTCCGGTCATCAGACCACCTTCGTCCCAGCAGCAGGTGATTAACCCATGAGCACGTTTTCAGCCATCGGAGAGGAACGAGAGATCGACCGCGACGAGTACACCCCCGGCGTCGAGCCGCAGCCCACCTGGTGTCCCGGCTGCGGCGACTTCAGCGTCCTGAAGGCGCTGAAACAGGCGCTCCCCGAGGTCGGACGCACGCCCGAGGAGACGCTGCTCTGTACCGGGATCGGCTGTTCGGGCAAGCTGAACAGCTACCTCGACACCTACGGCTTCCACACGATCCACGGCCGCTCGCTGCCCGTGGCCCGCGCCGCGAAGCTCGCGAACCCCGACCTCGAGGTCATCGCCGCCGGTGGCGACGGTGACGGCTACGGGATCGGCGGGAACCACTTCATCCACACGGCTCGGGAGAACCACGACATGACCTACATCGTGTTCAACAACGAGATCTTCGGGCTCACGAAGGGGCAGACCTCGCCGACCAGCCCGAAGGGTCACAAGTCGAAGACCCAGCCACACGGCAGCGCCAAGGAGCCGCTCAAGCCGCTCTCGCTGTCGCTCAACGCCGGGGCGTCCTACGTCGCCCGGACGGCCGCGGTCAACCCGAACCAGGCCAAGGAGATCCTGATCGAGGCGATCGAACACGACGGGTTCGCCCACGTCGACTTCCTGACGCAGTGTCCGACCTGGAACAAGGACGCCCGCCAGTACGTCCCGTACATCGACGTCAACGACTCCGACGACTACGAGTTCGACAAGACCGACCGCGTCGAGGCCGCCGAGATGATGCGGACGACGGAGGAGGCGCTCTACGAGGGCGAGGTCCTCACCGGCCGCTTCTACGTCGACGAGGACCGCCCCTCCTACGGCCAGGAGAAGCGCCAGATCGGCGAGATGCCGGAGGAGCCGCTGGCCGAGCGCTACTGGGACGACGAGTACGAGTGGGAGCGCTCGTACGACCGGTTCGTCGGCAAACACGAGTGAACTGACCGGCCCGGTTCGGCGTCTCGACTCCCGTTTTCGGGTTCGCAAGGTATTTTTTCCGTGGTGACAAAGGAGTTCACATGAGTACCGTATCGACGGAAGAGCGTATCCTCTCGGTGTTGGAGGAGGACGCACAGGCCTCCTGTGGGGAGATCGCCGAGCGGGCGGAGGTCTCGAAGCCAACGGTGCGAAAGTACATCGACAAACTCGAGAAGGAGGGCGTCATCGTCGGCTACTCGGCCGACGTCGACCCGAAGAAGCTCTCGACGCAGTCGATCGCGATGGTGGGAATGGACGTGGACTCGGGCAAGTACGTCTCCGCGACCCGCGAGCTGAAGGCGCTGGAGGAGGTCGAGGCGCTGTACACCTCCTCGGGCGACCACATGCTGATGGCGGAGGTGCGCGCCGCCGACGGCGACGAGCTCGGCGACGTCATCAACGACGAGCTGCTCGCCGTCGACGGCGTCACCGCCGCACACCCCTCGTTTCTCCAGGAACGCCTGAAGTGAGCGCTTCCTAGCGGTACGCGACCGCGACGAGGAGGGCGGAGCCGAGGCCGGCGGCGGTCATCTCGGTGAGACGAATCGATGGCGGAGGGTACCCTCGCGTCGAGTCCGTCGGGGTCACGCGACCGTCTCGATCTCGGCCACCACTATCGCCTCGTCGCCGGCGGGGCCGCGCCGCACCGCGCGCCGGTCGAACCCGTGGGCACGGTAGAACTCGTGGACGCTCGGCCGGTCGTCCGGAACGCTCGCGCGGAGGGTCTCGACGCCGCGTTCGGAGAGCGCCGACGCGACGCGCGAGAGCAGCTCCTCGGTGACGCCCTCCCCGACGTGCTCCGGGTGAACCCACAGCGCGAGGAGTTCGGCCTCGGGCCCCTCGTCGTCGGGATGGGCGATCGCCACCCCGATCGGGTCGTCGTCGTCCTCCATGAGAAAACAGCACTCCGCGCCCACCGCCGCCTCCCTGACCCCCGCCGCCGAGACGTCCAGAAGCGGCGCGCCGATGTCGTCGAACACCGTCGCCTCGCGGGCGCGGGAAACCGTGGTCCGAAGCGTCTCGGCGTCGCCGGGACGCGCCGGTCGAACACGCATACACGGACCGTGGTGAGGGGACTAGGTATACGTTTCGGGGTCGGCGAGAGCCGCCGTCGATCGCCGCGCGGTCGTCGTGGGTCGGGGGCGGGAGACCGGGCGGATCGGGGGCGTCGAAACTACGCGACCGGCTCGATCCCGATCGTCACCGTGACGTCCTCGACGTCCCACTCCTCCACGAGTCCGTCCGGGTCGTCCGCGGCGTCGTCCGGCTTCTCGAGCCACCCGTCGGCGCGCACCTCGCCCGCGATCAGGTCGGCGTGCTCGTCGACGAAGCCGGCGACGCGCTCGGCGTCGACGGCGACGCCGAGTCTGATCCGCGCCTCGACGTCGAGGTCGAGCTCCTTGCGCATCTCCTGGACCCGGCGGATCACGTCGCGGGCGTACCCCTCCGACTCGATCGCGGGAGTGAGCGAGGTGTCGACGTACACCGTCCCGCCGTCGAAGTCGACGCCGGTGACGTTCTCCGGCGGCTCCGCGACGTACTCGACCATCCCCTCGTCGAGGTCGACGGGGTCGCCGCCGACCGTCACCTCGCCGCCCTCTATCTCCGCGCGGGTCGCGCCCTGGACGGCCTCCATCACCTTCTGCGCGTCGCCGCCGAAGGCGGGGCCGATCGCGGCCATCCGCGGCTCCGCGGTCTCGACCAGCTCGTCGAAGGCGTCCGTCACGCGGACCTCGCGAGCGTTGACGCGGTCGGCGATGAGGTCGGCGAGGCGGCCGACCGCGCCGGCGACCGCGTCGTCTTCGGTCTCGACGACGACGCGCGGAACGGGCCAGCGGAGCTTGCGGCCGGCCTGCTGGCGGGCGTTCGCGGCCGCCTCCTCCACGTCGCGGAGGACCGCGACGTCGCGTTCGAGGTCGGGGTCGCGCAGGTCGTCGTCGGGCTCGGGGTAGGCGAGCTGGTGGACCGTGGTCGCCTCGCCGTCGAGCGTCCGGTACATCCGCTCGGTCAGGTACGGCGCGATCGGCGCGAGCAGCCGAACGACCTCGTCGAGGACGGTCGCGAGCGTGGCGTACGCGCCCCGCTTCGAGGCGGAGTCGGCCTCCTCCCACATCCGGTCGCGGACCGCCTTCACGTAGAAGCGCGAGACGTCCCGCGTGACGAACTCGATCGTCGCGTTGACGGCGTCGCTGACGCGGTAGTCGTCCCAGGCCTCGGTCACCTCCGTCTCGACGGACTGGAGCCGCGAGAGCACCCACTCGTCGACGAGCTCGAGCTCGCCGTCGTCGAGGGCGGCGTCGGCCGGGTCGTAGCCGTCGAGCTCCATGTACTCGAGCGGGAAGCGGAACACGTTCCAGAGGATGTTGAGCTTGCCCTGGATCTCGCCGAGCCCGTCCCACTCGAACGCGAGGTCGACGCCCTGCTGGTCGTGGCTGAGCAGGTACGTCCGGAGCGGGTCGCGGCCGGCGCGCTCGATCGCCTCCTCGGGCGTGACGATGTTGCCGACGGACTTGGACATCTTGCGGCCGTCCTCGTCGTTGGCGAACCCGTGCATGATCACCTCCTCGTAGGGGATCTCGCCGACCGCCGCCGTCCCCATTCCGAGCTGGGACCAGAACCAGCCGCGCGTCTGGTCGTGCGCCTCGATGATCAGGTCCGCGGGCCACAGCTCGTCGTGCGCGTCCGTCTCGCTCGGGTAGCCGAGCGTGCCCCACGAGGCGACCGAGGAGTCGAGCCATACGTCGAAGACGTCCTCCACGCGCCGGTAGGCCGTCCCGTCCTCGACGATGGTGAGGTCGTCGACCGCGGGGCGGTGGAGGTCGATCGTCTCGGGGTCGACGTCCTCCTCGACGCGCTCCGCGAGCTCCTCGCGGGAACCGATCACGATCATGTCGTCGTCGAGGCTCCCCTCGTCCGCCCCCTCCGGCACCCAGATCGGGATCGGGATCCCCCAGTAGCGCTGCCGGGAGACGTTCCAGTCGGGGGCGTCCTCGATGAAGTCGCGGAAGCGGTTGTCGCGGGCCCACTCGGGGTGCCACTCCGACTCCTCCATGTTGTCGAGCAGGTCGGCTTTCACGTCCGTGATCGAGATGAACCACTGGTCGGTGACGAGCTGGATGATCCCGGTATCACAGCGCCAGCAGTGGCCGTAGCTGTGATCGACGGTGCCGTGCGCGAGCATGTGGCCGTCGTCGACGAGGTCGTCGACGATGTCCTCGTTGGCGTCGCGGACGAACCGCCCGGCGTACTCGCCCGCCTGATCGGTGAACTCGCCGTTCGGCTCGACGGGACAGAAGATCTCGAGGCCCAGCTCGGTGCCGCGCTCGAAGTCCTCCTCCCCGTGGCCCGGCGCGGAGTGGACGAGCCCGGTGCGGTCGGCCTCCACGTAGTCGGCGGCGTACACCTCGCCCGCGCCCTCGAAGTCGGGGTACTCGGCGAGCCGGTCGGCGAGCGGGTGGTCGTACGCCCAGCCGAGCATGTCCGCGCCCGAGAGCTCTGATTCGACCTCGTAGTCGTCGTATCGACCCTCCCGGAGCACGTCCCCGACGCACTCGGCCGCGACGTAGAGCAGCTCCTCCTCGCCGTCCTTCTCGGCGCGGACCGCGTTGTACGTGAGCTCCTCGTCGACGGCGACGAAGGTGTTCGCCGGGATGGTCCACGGCGTCGTCGTCCAGATCACGAGGCTCCCCTCCCGGTCGGACAGGGGGAACTTCACGTAGATCGAGGGGTCCTCGACGTCCTCGTACTCCACCTCGTTGTTCGCGAGCCCGGTCTCACACCGCGGGCACTGCGATATCGAGCGTTTCCCCTGCTCGACGAGGCCGTTCTCGGCGACGTTCGAGAACGCCCACCACGCGGCCTCCATGTACTCCGGCGAGACGGTCTCGTAGGGGTCCTCCCAGTCCATCCAGACGCCGATCGACTCGAAGTCCTCGTCCATCGCCGCCCGGTTCTCGAGGGCGAACTCCTTACACCGCTCGATGAACGGCTCCATCCCGTACTCCTCGATGTCCCCCTTGTTCTCGAAGCCGAGCTCCTCCTCGACTTTCACCTCGATCGGGAGCCCGTGCATGTCGTAGCCCGGCCGGTCCGTGACCCGGTGACCGGTCATCCGCTTGTGGCGGATGACGGCGTCCTTCAGCGTCTTGTTCCAGGCGGTCCCGAGGTGCATCTGTCCGGAGGTGTACGGCGGCCCGTCGACGAAGAAGAAGGGCGGGTCGTCGGCGTGCGCCTCCTTCGCCGCCTCGTAGGCGTCGGCGTCGGCCCAGTACTCCGCGACCGCCGACTCGACGTCGGCGGGCGCGTACTGGTCGTCGATCTGCTCCATACGGATACGTTCCGGTCCGCGTATTTGAATACGGCGAACTCGGGGCCGGTATCGGGGGAGAACCGGAGAGTGGAGTCGCGAGGAACGCGGCGTCGACGTCGCGACAGGGCCGGGTAACGAGCCCATACCAATACCGTCGGAACCCCTGGGTCCCGTGTATGAACGTCCCGCGTTCGGCTCTCGTCGGAGCGACAGTACTGTTCATCGCGGTCGTCGCGAGCGGCGGCGCGGCCGGCGCCGACCCGGTCACGCTCACCGTCTCGGTCGCCGACGAGGACGGCGACGCCGTCGGCGGCGTGACCGTCGAGTCGACGTGGGAGACCGACGACGGCGAGACGGGGACCGCGGCGGGAACGACGGCGAGCAACGGGAACGTGCTCCTCGACGTCCCCGAGGGAGCGAGCGTCGAGCTGGACGTCGACGACGGCACCTACGTCCGGAACCGGCCCCTCCGGATCGCCAACGCGAGCGCGACGAACGTCGAACTCGGCGTCTCCCGGAGCGGAACCGCGACGGTGACCGTCGTCGACGATCGGAACCGGTCGCAGGCCGACGCGAGGGTGACCGTCCGCGAGGACGGGCGAGCGATCGATCGCGGCGAGACCGACGCGGACGGCGTCTACGAGACGGCCCGCCTCGAGCGTGGCACGTACGACGTCAGCGTCGTGAAACCGGGATACCTCGAGACGGAGCGGTCGGTGACGGTGTCGCGGAACGCGGAGACGACGGTCGCCCTCGAGCGAGACACCGTGAGGCTCGACGTGCGTACCTTCGACGATCACTTCGACCCGCCCGCGCCGATCGAGACGGGAGCGATCCGGGTGTCCTCGTCGGTGTACGACGGCGAGGTGAGCGTGACCGAGGGAACGGCCTCGCTCACCGTTCCCGTGAACGCCGCGTACACGATCGCGGTCGTGAAGGACGGATACGACGCCACGCCCAAGCGGATCAGGGTTCGGGAGTCCCCGGCGAGCACGAACGTCACGGCACGGCGGACCCCCACGCTGTCCGTCACGCCGGCGAACGAGCGCGTCCTCGTCGGCGAGACGACCCGCGTGACGGTGCGGAACGCGTACGACGAGCCGGCCGCCGACGCGACGGTCGAGGTCGACGGCGACGCGGTCGGAGAGACCGACGACCGCGGGGAGGTCGACGTGCCGATATCGTCCGCCGGGAACCGAACGATCGTCGCGCGAAACGAGGACGTCGCGTCCGATCCGGTCGCGGTCGAGGGCGTCGAGGTCGCGGACGGGACCGATCCGGACGGGAACGGCTCGGGCGACGCCGACGGCGCCGGAAACGACTCCGACGACGGCGACGACCCGGACGGAACCGCGAACGGCTCGGATGACGCCGACGACGGCGTTCCCGGCTTCGGCGTCGTCGCCGCGGTCCTCGCCCTCCTCGCGGCCGGCGCGGCGGGCCGGCTTCGGGATCGGTGAAGGGCCGGGCCGCGCCGGAGCCGTTCCGCTATCGCTCGATTCCCGCCTCCGCGAACGTCGCCATCCGGTCGTGGCTCCGGCAGGCGGCGCGGTAGGTCGAAAGCGCCAGCGCCGCGCCGGAGCCCTCGCCGAGCCGGAGGTCGTGATCGAACAGCGGCTCGAGGTCGAGGGCGTCGAGTTGGACCGCGTGACCGGGTTCCGCGCCCGAGTGGGAGGGGAGGAGGTACGGCCGCACGTCGCCCGCGACCGCGTCGGCGACGAGCGCCGCCGCGCCCGAGACGGCGCCGTCGACGACGACGGGCGTCCGGTCGGCCGCACAGCCGAGCGCGACGCCGGCGAGGAGGCCGACCTCGTAGCCGCCGACGCGGCGGAGCACCTCGACTGCGTCGGCGGCCTCGTCGCCGTCGGAACCGGAGCCGCCGTCGAGCCCGTTCGCCGCGAGCGCCCGCTCTACGACCGCGACCTTGTGCGCGCGGGTCTCCTCGTCGACGCCGGTTCCGGGCCCCGTGACCCGGTCCGGATCCGCCCCGGTCAGCGCCGCCGTGAGCGCGGCGGCGATCGTTGTGTTGCCGATCCCCATCTCGCCGAGCGCGACGATCCCGGCGTCGGCGAGCCGCGTTCGGGCGGTTCGAACCCCGGCCGACAGCGCCGCGACCGCCTCCGATCGAGACATCGCCGGTCCCGTCGCGATGTCGTCGGTGCCGGAGCCGATCCGCTCGTCGACGACCTCGATCGCACCCACGCCGGCCGTCCCGTCGGTCGCCTCGTCGGCCGTCCCGTCTCCCGCCCCGTCGATCTCGACCGGCGGCCCTGCGACCCCCGCGTCGACGACGAGCGTGTCCGCGCCGACGACCTCGGCGATCGCGGAGACGGCGGCCCCGCCGGTCGCGAAGTTTCGGAGCATGGCGCGGGTCACGCGCTGCGGGTACGCCGAGACGCCCCGGTCGACCACGCCGTGGTCGGCGGCGGCGACGACGACTGCCGGGTCCGCGAGCGTCGGCCGAGGGTCGCCGGTCAGTCCGGCGAGCGCGACCGCGAGGTCCTCTAGGCGACCGAGGCTTCCGGGCGGCTTCGTCAGCTCGGCCTGCCGATCGCGGGCCGCGTCGGCCGCGTCGGCGTCGAAGTCCGGGATCGGCGGCGGCGAGACGTCGGGCGCCGGCGAGGGGTCGGGCGGCGGCGAGACGTCGGGCGACGCCACGGGATCGTCGTCCGACACGGTCAGGCGTCGAAGTCCGGGAGGTCGTCGGGGGCCTCGTACTCCGACTCCCACTCGATGTACTCGTCTTTGAGGGTGTCACAGACGACCTGACCCAGCTCCGTGAGCCCGGCGTTGATCGCGGAGACGGAGCCCCACGAGTCGAGGTCCGCGTGGTAGTTCTTCTCCTTCCAGTCCTCGGGAACGCCCGGCGCGTGATACCCCACGCGGTCGGCGAAGGAGTCCCAGAAGAAGTCGAACCGGGAGACGAGACCGAGGTCCTCGATTATCCGCCAGTCCGACTCGTCGAGGTCGCTGTCGGCGGCCCACTCCGCGAACGCTTCCTCCCAGGCTCCCTCGCGCAGGAACGCCGACAGGTCGTCGCGGCGGTACTCGCCGCCGGCCACCTCGGCGTCCTCGTACTCGTTCGGGTCGACGGCGGACAGCTCCGGCGGGTCCGGCGTCTCGATGTCGAGCGACATGGTCGCCCGTCCGCGCCGCGGGGTCAAAACGGTGCGGGCTCGGCGGTCGGAGGACGCGACTCCGGAACTCGGGCACGACCGCGATCCGGTCCTTTTACCGCGCCGACCGAGTATCTCGGGACATGAACGTTCGCGCCCGTTCCCGACAGGTCGGGATCGCCGCCGCCCTCGTCAGCGCGCTCCTGCTCGCCGTGCCGTACGCGCTCGTTTCCGGATTCGACGCCCAGCTCGCCGGCTACTACACGGCCGGTCCCGTGGGAGCCGGCGGGATCGCCCTCTTCGCGCTGTTGAGCGCGGTCGTGTTCGCCTCCGTCGAGCAGGGGAACGTCGATCCGGGGACGCTCGCCGGCGCGCTCGTCGTCCTCGGGAGCGTGACGACCCTGCTCGCGGCGGTCTGGTGGCTCTCCGTCGAGCCGACGACGATGTTCGGCGAGTACCGGTGGCTGGAGTACCACGCGCTCGCCGTGACCGTCGCGTCGCTGCCGGTCCCGGTCTCCGCCGGCGTCTACGCCCGAGAGCTGCTCGGGTAGGGCTCGATATCCGGACGCCGACGCCCCCGGACGACCTCCCGTCCCGCGAACGAAAGGCCCTTATGGGGCACCCATGTATGTCGAGGCGGACTAGGTCGGGCGGTTAGGCCCCGCTCGTCACCCGTGAGGTAGTCTTCAGCGGGGACCGAACACCGGGCGCGTCCGGATAGACCGGCGCGGGCCCCGAGAGCCAACGTGGAAGCCTCGTCCGCCGGGGACAGCGGTCCGCGGCGCCCGCTCGCAGGAGCGGTCCGTCGCGGTTCGCCGGCGACAACGGGTCAGGCGCGGAAGCGAGCAGCCCACCGCCGGACGCCCGTCGCTCGTCGGGTCGCGGGGTGGAGGAGGCAACCGGGATACCCCGTGCCGGAACGTCGGGCTACCCCGGCCGTCCACCATTCATACCGGATCGGCAGTCGCGTAGCGGCCGTGCTCAGTGTTCTCCGCCCGTGCCGCGCCGATCGGAGTCGAGATCGATGTCGAGCCCCTCGAGGACCTCCTCCGCCTCCTCGCGTTTCTCCTGGTGTTCCGCGAGGAACTCGCGCATGAGTTCGGCCGCCTGCTCCTTACAGCCGCCACAGAGGCGCTCGCCGTTCACGCACTCGGAGTACACCTCGGTCGCGAGGCCGTCGTCGTCGCCCGCGAGCAGGTAGGCGTACAGCTCGTAGACGGGGCACTCGTCGGCCTCGCCGCCGAGTTCGCGCTGCTCCTCGGCCGTGTCGCGTCCCCCGGTCGTCGCCGACCGCACCTTGTCGTAGCCGTCCTCGGGGTCGTCCAGAAGCGAGATGTGGCTCGCGGGGATCGACGAGGACATCTTCCCGCCGGTGAGCCCGGTCATGAAGCGGTGGTAGATCGAGGAGGGCTGCCGGAAGCCGAAGCCGTCGTGGTCGATCTCCACCTCCCGCGCCAGCGACTCGGCCGCCTCCCGCGTCATCTCGAACGCGTCGACGTGGCCCTCGAAGACGCGCTTTTCTCCCTGTACCGCCCCGATCAGCGCCTCGAACGCCTCGTCGGTGGCGTTGCGGTCGAAAAAGCGGACGCGCGGTCGGAGCGGCTCCTTGCCGCCGGCCCGGAGCTTGTCGAGGGCGCTCGCCTTGGCGGCCTCGAGGTCGACCTCCTCGGCGTCGACCGCCGGCGGCTCGTAGTCGGCGAGCCACTCGGCGGCGTCCTCACAGCGCACGTCGTCGGCGTCACGGTTGACGGCCTCACCGTCGTCGTCGCTTCCGTCGCCCGCCAGCGCGTCGTAGGCCGCCCGCACCAAGGTCCGCTCCGCGTCGTCGAGCTCGAAGCTCGCGAACGCCTCGGTCACCTTGAAGTACCGGAGCCGGGTCGCGAGGTCGCGCGTCAGCCGGACGTGCGGGTCCTGGTCGGGGCCGACCGGGATCACGGTGGGTTTCGGCTCGTCGACCAGCTGCGGGTAGAGGATGTCCGCGGTCTGGGTGACGACGCTCTGCATGTGCGAGATGTTCGTCTCGCCGTCGAAGCCGTAGATCGCCTCGAACTCCGAGAAGTTCGCCTTCGACCCCAGCTCGAACCCGAGGTCCTGGACCTCGCGGTTGTCGGACTGCCGGTAGAGCTCGCCCGCCTCGGGGTCGAACCCGAGCGCGAGCAGCGAGAGGAGGTAGCTCCGGGCGTGCTCGTCGATCTCGTCCCACGACATCCCGCGGGCCGAGTGGGCCTCCAGGTCGGCGATCAGCCCGAACACGTCGCCGCCCCGCCGTTGGTGCCAGATCAGCTCGTCGAACACGAGCTTGTGGCCGATGTGCGGGTCGCCGGTGGGCATGAACCCCGAGAGCGCGGCGAACGGCTCGTCGTTCGCCATCGCCTCGGCGACCGCGTCGTACTCGCGGTGGCCGAAGATGACGCCGCGGCGCATCAGGTAGTGCGGGTCGACCACGTCGTCGGCGACGTCGTCGAACGCCTCGATGCCGAACTCGGCGAACAGGTCGGCGTAGTCGCCGACCGACGCCGACCCCCACGGGTCGAGCGCGACGTCCTCGCTCGGCTCGCCGTCGGCGCGCTCGGTCCCGCCGTCCGTGCGGGGGGTGTCCTCGTCCATACCTCCCCTCCCGTCGGTCGACGCAAAAACCGTTCGCTTGCGCGGGAGCGGCTCGCGGGCGGGTCGGGACGACGCCCGCGCGTCGCTACCCACCGACCCGCGCGCGCCGGCGCTCCCCCGACCTCACGGCGTCAGCCGCCCCACCGAGAGCCACTCGATCCCGGCGTCGGACCCCCCGCCGGCCGCGCCGTCGTCGACCAGCGCGAACAGCAGCTCCTTGCGGACGCCGCCGGCGAGCCGCACGTCGAGCGAGAGCTCGCGCGGCGCGAACGCGTGGTCGGGAGCGATCACCCGCACGAGGTGTTCGGAGTGCGGGAGGTCCTCGACCGTCTCCACGTCGAGGTACGTCCGGAAGTCCGCGCCGAACTTGAACCCCGTCTTGGGAACCGCCCGGCGCTCGCGGAGGTCGCGGTAGGCGGCGAGCCGGCGGTCGAACCGGTCGCCCTCGACGGCGCGGCCGCGGGCGACGACCGCGGCCGCGGCGCTCGCGGACTCCTCGTCCGCGTCCCGTCCGCCGTCGTCGACGACCTCGGAGAGACTGAGGCTCCCGTCGGCCGCGAGCGACGCGGCCTCGACGAGCGAGAGCTGGACGATCCCCTCGACGGCGGCCGCCCGCCCAGTCAGCGGCTGGCCGTAGAACCCGCGCTCGTAGAGGTCGGGCGGCGCGCCCCAGACGGCGACGCGGTCGGAGAGGAGGACGCCGGTCAGGTCGTCGGGCGGGTCGTAGTCGGTCGAGCCCGCCAGGTCCGGACGACCGGCCTCGAAGTAGGTGATGTCGCTCTCCTCGTCGACGACGGCGAGGGTCTGGCCGGCCACGCCGGCGGCGGGGACCGACTCGCGTTCGCCCACGACGCGCACCAGGTAGCGGACGTCCCCGGCGTCCGGCGTCGACCCGCGCTCGTAGGCGACGACGTCGACGGCGTCGGGCACGTCCGCCCGGCCGCCCGGCCACGGCTCGCGGGCGGGAGAGAGGTAGAACCCGCGGTCGCGGAGGTCGGCGTAGACGAGGTAGCGCACCGCGAAGCGGTCGGTCGCGGCGGCGCTGTCGACGAAGAACCGCTCGAACCCGACGGGGTCGGCGCCGGACGCGAGACGAACCCCGGCGAGGTCGCCGCGGAACAGCAGGTGGGCGGTCTCGACCCGCGAGAGCTCGATCGCGTTCCCGCCCACCGGCCGACCGTAGCCGCGCGAGTCGTAGAACCGCTGTCTGGCGTCCCCGCCGACGTGGACGGCGTCGCCGCGGAGGTCGCCTGTCGGTTGCATGCCTCCACTCGCGGCCGGCCAGGGTAAGGGGGTTGCGGTCGGCGGAGGCGCGTCGCGGCCGGCGGAGGCGCGCGTCGCGACCGGCGGACGCCCCCGAGTAAGGGTAAAGGACCAGCGGACGGAAGGCGACGCATGAACGAGACCGCCGGCGTCAGGCTCACCGTTCGCGCCGCCGAGAAGCGCGACGCGGGCCGCGGCATCGCCAGGCTCCCCGAACCCGCGCGCAAACGACTCGGCCTCCTCAGCGGCGACACGGTCCGGATCGACGGCGAGCGCTCCGCCGTCGCGAAGGTGTGGCCCGGCGGCCCCGACGCGCGGGACGGCTCCGTCCTCATCGACGCCGACACCCGCGCGAACGCCGGCGTGAAGGTCGGAGACGTCGTCACCGTCAGCCCCGTCGACGTGGTCGACGCCGAGCGCGTCGTCCTCGCCGCGCCCGCCCGCCTCGCGTCGGTGGACGTGAGCCGCGAAGTCGTCGAGCGCGCGCTCGCCCGCGACCTCCGCGACCGGCCGATCTCCCGCGGCGAGGCCGTCCACGTGGAGCGGCTCGGCGGCCTCCGCTTCGTCGTTCGGGAGACCGATCCGAACGGCACCGTCCGGGTCGCGGGCGGCACCGACGTGTCGGTCGCCTACGCGGACGCCGACGGAGCGCGGGATCGATCCGGGCCGGCCGCCGGCGATCGGAGGGGAACCGGGACGAGGGCTGGAACCGGGACGAGGGCCGGAACCGGGAGCGAGACCGGAACCGGTGCCGACGCGTCCGACGAGACGCGGGAGGCCGGTTCGACGCCCGGAACCGACGGTCGCCCCGCGGGCGAGGGTGGGCCCCCCCCGGCGGAACACACCGCCGGCGCGACCTACGAGGACATCGGCGGGCTCGACGAGGAGCTGGAGCTGGTGCGCGAGACGATCGAGCTGCCGCTCTCGGAGCCGGGCGTGTTCACCCGGCTCGGCGTCGACCCGCCGAAGGGCGTCCTCTTGTACGGGCCGCCGGGCACCGGGAAGACGCTGATCGCCCGCGCCGTCGCCAACGAGGTGGACGCGACGTTCATCACGGTCGACGGCCCGGAGATCATGTCGAAGTACAAAGGCGAGAGCGAGGAGCGGCTCCGCGAGGTGTTCGAGCGCGCGAGCGAGGACGCCCCCGCGATCGTCTTCTTCGACGAGATCGACTCGATCGCGGGAAAGCGCGACGACGGCGGCGACGTGGAGAACCGCGTCGTCGGCCAGCTCCTCTCGCTCATGGACGGGCTCGACGCGCGCGGCGACGTGATCGTCATCGGGGCGACGAACCGGGTGGACTCGCTGGATCCGGCCCTCCGCCGCGGCGGTCGGTTCGACCGCGAGATCGAGATCGGCGTCCCCGGCGAGGCGGGCCGCAGGCAGATCCTCGACGTCCACACGCGGCGGATGCCGCTCGCCGACGACGTGGACCTCGACCGGATCGCGAGCCGGACCCACGGCTTCGTCGGCGCGGACATCGAGGGACTGACCCAGGAGGCGGCGATGACCGCGCTCCGGCGCGCCCGTGAGACCGACGCGCGGGCGCTCGATTCGGTGACCGTCACGCGGGCCGACTTCGAGGCGGCCCACGCCGCGGTCGAGCCGAGCGCGATGCGCGAGTACGTCGCCGAACAGCCCACCACGGACTTCGGGGACGTGGGCGGACTCGACGGGGCGAAAGCGAAGCTGGAGCGGGCGGTGAGCTGGCCGCTGACGTACGGTCCGCTGTTCGACGCCGCGAACGCGGACCCGCCCACGGGCGTCCTCCTCCACGGGCCGCCGGGGACCGGAAAGACGCTGCTCGCGCGGGCGATCGCGGGCGAGAGCGGGGTCAACTTCATCCAGGTCGCCGGCCCCGAGCTGCTCGACCGGTACGTCGGCGAGTCCGAGAAGGCGGTGCGCGACCTCTTCGACCGGGCCAGACAGGCCGCCCCGGTGATCGTCTTCTTCGACGAGATCGACGCGATCGCGACCGACCGCGACGCGGCCGGCGGGGGCGACTCCGGCGTCGGCGAGCGCGTCGTCTCACAGCTGCTCACGGAGTTGGACCGCGCGAGCGACAACCCGAACCTCGTGGTGCTCGCCGCGACGAACCGCCGGTCGGCGATCGACCGCGCGCTGTTGCGCCCCGGTCGGCTGGAGACGCACGTCGAGGTGCCCGAGCCGGACCGCGAGGCGAGGCGGGCGGTGTTCGCGGTCCACACCCGCGCGAAGCCGGTCACCGACGACGTCGACCTCGAGCGGCTCGCGGACGGGACGGACGGTTTCTCCGGCGCGGAGATCGCGGCGGTCTGCCGGGAGGCGGCGATGACCGCGATCGAGCGGGTCGCGGACGAGCACGGCGAGGCGGCCAACGACCACGCCGACGAGGTCGCGATCAGCGGCGAGGACTTCGAGACGGCGATCGCGAACGTGGCCGCCTCGCGGCAGTGACCGCCGCGCTACGCGTCGTCCTCGACGGTCCCGCCGTCGCCGCCGTTCGTGTGCCCGTGCTCGTGGACGCCCGCCCCGTCGAGGGTCTCCGGCCCCTCCGCGTCGAACTCGTCGACGGGGGTGACGCTGTAGTCGACGGTGAGGGTGTCCTTCGTGGCGCGGACCTTCCCGACGAACGTGGAGATCTCGGAGAGGCTCCCCTCCAGGACGAAGAGCTCCATACAGTAGCGGGAGCCGACGTGGTTGTGGAAGTTTGAGGCGACGAGCCCCTCGTGTTCGTGTCGCAGCCGCATCATCCGCTCCTCGACGCTCGTCGTCTCGTAGTCGAAAAGCACCGTCACGACCGCCATCAGCCGGCGGTCCTCCAGCCGCGCGTCCTCGAACTCGCCGAGGAGGTTTCGGGAGGCCTCCCGGACCACCTCGCTGCGCCCGGTGTAGCCGTGTTCGTCGGCGAACTCGTCGATCCGATTGAGCAACTCCTCGGGCATCGACACGCTGACGACGGTCATATGTAATAACCCACACCCTCTATATTGTTAACCTTTTAGGTCACAATCGTCGCTGCCGACGTCGTCGGATCGGTCGGCGTGGGGTCGGTCGTCGTCGGATCGGTCGGCGTGGGGTCGGTCGTCGTCGGATCGGTCGGCGTGGGGTCGGTCGTCGTCGAGTCGATCGTTCCCGGTCTCGACGCGGTCGGAGAGCCACTCGTAGTGGTCGAGGAGGGCGGTCTCGCCGGCGTCGGTGAGCGCGTACACGTCGGCGAGTCCCTGGGGTCGTCGGGTGAGGTAGCCGGCCTCGACCATCGCGGTGAGGGTCCCGTAGAAGCTCTGCGGGTCGATCCGCTCGTCGTAGTGGGTCTCGAGCCGGCTCTTGAGCGACTGCGCCCGCAGCTCGCCGGCCTCGTACACCAACACACAGCAGTCGCGCCGCCGCCCGCTGTGGAACCACTTCGTCATACCCCGCGTTCCGGTCGCGGCCTCACGACGGTTTCGGTCGATGCCCGTGAACGCCGTTCGCGGACGGGCGGTCACCGTGTCGGCGTCGGCGAACTCACCACGGGCGGTCCCGGAAGCCACGGGCGTAGGTTCCGCGGTCCCGCATCGTTTCGTCCCGCGCCCCAACCGTCCGCGTCGCAACCGTCCGCGTCGCAACCGTCCGCAACCGTTCCGCACCGCGACCACACCTCACGCCTCCCCAGCCTCGCCGCGGCCGCCGACGGCGGCCGCGGGCTCCCTCGCGCACGACTCGCGGCTCCGCCGCTCGTTTCGCGCGCGCCACGGCGATGGACCCGTGTACGGAGAGCCCTCCCGTCAGCCCACCTCGAACAGTTCGTCGAACGCCTCCACGCGGCGGTCGCCGAGGACGCACCGGCCCCGGTCGGCGTGGCCGACGCGCTCGACGTGGACCGCGTCGAGCCCGGCGTTCCAGGCCGCGCCCACGTCGCTCTCGCCGTCGCCGGCGTAGTACCCCCGGTCGCGGGACTCGACGCCCATCGCGTCCATCGCGACCTCCAGGGGACCCGGATCGGGCTTCCAGCCGGTCTCGTCCGTACAGCAGACGACCGCGTCGAACCGGGAACCGAGGTCGAGCCGGTCGAGGACGGGGTCGGCGAGGAACCGCTGGCAGTGGGTGACGAGCCCGACCGGCCGCCCCGCCGCGTCGAGCCGGTCGAGCAGGCGGGCCGCGTCGTCGTGGAGGTACGTCGCCTCCGCGCGGGCGATCGGGTCCTCCACGTCGTGAAAGGCCGGCCAGAAGCGGTCGGGGTCGATCCCCATCCCGCGGAGGGTCCCGGCACGCGACCCGCCGAGCCCGTGCCAGAGGACGTACGCCTCGCGGTCGGAGAAGCGCCGGCCGAGGCGGTCGCCGACCCGGTCGAACACGCCGCGGGTGTACGCCCACTCGGCGTCGACGAGCGTCCCGTCGAGGTCGAACAGGTGGAAGTCGTACTCGGCGAGGACCATCGGATCCGTCGGTAAGCTCCCGGTGGATAAGTGTATTGTGGAGCGTGCGGGCCGGTCGTGCGGGCCCGACGGTACCCCGGCGCGTAGCGCCGGTGACGAGGCCGAGGTGGCGTGAGGTGCGGTGTGGGACGGGTTCGAGAATCCGCGCCCGCGACTCCCGGATCGTTCCTTCGACGCCTCTCACGTCGAGATACCCGCTCCCCCTCCCGCGACTTCGCCGTCCGCCGGCGATCGATCGACGGCTCAGTCGCCGCCGACGAACGGGAGCGGGATCTCGAGCGCGACGGCGAACGCGGCGGCGGCCACCCCGAGCAGCCCGACCGCGATCGGGATCATGACCGGCGATCCGTCGGCCGCGCCGATCGCCGCGATCCCGCCGAACCAGAGCAGCACGACGGCGAGCGCGAGCAACACGATCGTCCAGAACACGTTCATCAGCGCGTCCTCGACCGCCTTGCGGACGATCCAGTAGCGTGTCGACGCGTCGACGTCCGGCGCGTCCCCGTCGTCGCCGGACGGCCGATCGCGGGTCTCGGCCACGTCGTCGGATGGAGGGCTCACGGCCGGAACCCACGGGTCGATCCCGTATATATCGTGACGGTCGTAGTGGTCGTGGCAACCGGACGGTCGTGGCGACGCCGCGGCATCAGTCCCGGACGTGGATCGACGACCCGAGGTACTTGTGAAGCACCTCGTCGACCGACTCCGCGTTGAACCGGGAGCGGTCCGCGTCGATCGCGGCCTCGAGCGCGTCGAGGTACGCCCGGTCGGTCCGGAGCTCGCGGAACGCGACGCTCTCCACCTCGACCCCCAGCCGCTCGCCGAGGAACCGGCGGGCCGACGGCTCGTCGCCGACCTCGCCGCGCCAGAGCCGGTCGCGGAACAGCAGCCACCCCGCCGCGCCGGGCTCCGCCGCGGGGACCTCCACCGTCGTCTCGAAGCGGTCAGGGTCGGTGCGCGCCCCCTCGGGATCGATCCGAAACGTGACGCGAAAGACGTAGGCGGCGTTCACGCCCGTGTCGTCCACCGATCGGAGCATAACGGTTTCGCCCGGCGTCGGAACGCGCCGCTTCGCCCCGTCGGCGGGGGCGACTGTCAGCGAGGACGAACGACAAGCTACATACGACCGCGCGGCGTTGTCCCGGCCATGCTGGACCGGCTCCGCTCGGCCGTCGAACGCGCGTACCTGCGGTACCTCCACCGGCGGGTGGAGACGGTCCCGACCCACGTCGCCGTCATCCAGGACGGGAACCGGCGGTACGCCCGCGAGCGCGGCGACGACGCGCCGGACGGCCACCGCGCGGGCGCGAACACGACGGAACGCGTCCTCGACTGGTGTGCGGACCTTGGCGTCTCGGAACTGACGCTGTACGCCTTCTCGACGGAGAACTTCGAGCGACCCGACGAGGAGCTCGAGCCGCTCTTCGACCTCCTCGAGACGAAGCTCCTGGAGTTCGCCGACGCCGACCGCGTCCACGACCAGGGCGTTCAGGTCCGGGCCATCGGCGACGTCGACCGGCTCCCGCCGCGGGTGCGCGAGGCGGTCGACTACGCCGAGCGCCGGACCGCCGACAACGACCGCTTCACGCTCAACGTCGCCCTGGCGTACGGGGGACGCACGGAGCTGCTCGACGCGGCCCGCGGCGTCGCCCGCGAGGTCGCGGCGGGCGACCTCGATCCCGCGGACGTGGACGTCGGGACGGTCGAGCGCCGGCTGTACGACCGGCCGATCCGCGACGTGGACCTCATCGTCCGGACCGGCGGCGACGAGCGCACCTCGAACTTCCTGCCGTGGCACGCCAACGGCAACGAGGCGGCCGTCTACTTCTGTACGCCCTACTGGCCCGAGTTCTCCGAGGTGGACTTCATGCGGGCGATCCGGACGTATCAGGCGCGGGAGGCGTCCTGGCGGCGCGCCCGCGCCGAGCGCGCCGCGGCGCTGGTCCGAGCGATAGCCGAGGTGGAGATCGCGGAGGCCAGGGGGGTGGCCCGACGGCTCCGCGGCCGGCTGCCGCGGAGCGAGATCGACGTCGTCGCCGAGGAGCTTCCGGAGGGCGAGGACGTTCCCGCGGCCGAGGCGGTTTCGTCGCCCGCGACCGCGAGCGTCGCGTCGGCCGTCGACGCCGACGACGAGTCCGAGCCGGCGGACTGACTCGGCGAAAAGAGGGGCCGTACCGACCCGGATATCCCCGCGAGCACCCGCTACGCCGGGTTCTTGCGCGTGAGGTCGCTGCCGCAGATCGGACAGCGCTCGCGGTTCTCCTCGAAGGTCCGACTACAACCGACACACTGGAACCGCCACTCGCGCTCTTCGGTGATGCCGTCGCGGGCGATGGGTTCCACGCCCAGATCGAGTCGCTCGGCGACGTTCTGCATCGCGTAGTCGTCGGTGACGAGGGTGGCGTCGAGCTCGAGCGCGGTCGCGATCAGCCGCACGTCCGTCTCCGAGAGCTCCGCGGCGTCGCCGGAACCGCGGGCCGCGCGCTGGACGTTCGTCACCGCCTCCGGGGCCGGCACGTGGATCGTCATCCCCGAGCCCTCCATCGCGTCGAAGCGGAGCGCCGTCTCCCCCTGGAGCTCGTCGTGGACCTCCGGGACGGAGACCACGGGGTCGTCGGTGGTGTACTCGTGGATGAACGCGGACGTGTCGAGAACTCTCATCAGCGGCCGACGACGATGTAGTCTTTCACCGCCCGCACGTTCGCGACCGGCACCAGGAGCCGCCCCGTCTCGTCGACGTCGAACGTGACGCGCTCGGGGTTGAGCTGTTCGTGCGGGCTCACGAGCAGGTGGTGGAGCTGCCCCGACTTCAGGTCCATCGTGATGTTGTACAGATCGCCGAGCTCGGTCCCGTCCGACCCCATCACCGCCTTCCCCGAGAGGTTCTCCGCCAGGATGTTCGCCATGTGCGCACACTTCCGGTCGACGGTATTAAACGCCACGGGGCGTCGGACGGACGGCCGACGGATCGCGGGGTCGCCGCGGGCGCGTCCTGAAACACTTAACTGACGCCCGAGCCGAACGGAAGACAACGACCTTCTCGGGGCGATTCTCATGACTGACGACACACACACGGACACCCTTCGGACGCCGATCGTCGCCGTGCTCGGCCACGTCGACCACGGCAAGACGAGCCTCCTGGACAAGATCCGCGGCTCCGCGGTGAGCGAGGGCGAGGCCGGCGCGATCACCCAGCACATCGGCGCGACCGACATCCCGCTCGCGACCATCTCGACGATGGCGGGCGAGCTCGTGGATCCCGACGACTTCGATCTCCCCGGACTGCTCTTCATCGACACGCCCGGCCACCACTCCTTCTCGACGCTTCGAGCGCGCGGCGGCGCGCTCGCCGACATCGCGGTGCTCGTCGTCGACGTCAACGACGGCTTCCAGCCACAGACCGAGGAGGCGATAGACATCCTCCGGCGCACGGGGACCCCCTTCGTCGTCGCCGCCAACAAGGTGGACACGACGCCCGGCTGGAACCCCCAGGAGGGCGAGCCGATCCAGCGGAGCCTCGAAGCGCAATCCGAGCGTGCGGAGTCGATGCTCAACGAGAAGCTCTACGAGATCATCGGTCAGCTGTCCGACGCCGGCTTCTCCGCGGACCTCTACTGGCGGGTCCAGGACTTCCAGAAGAACATCGGGGTCGTCCCCGTCTCCGCGCTGACCGCCGAGGGGATCCCCGACCTGCTCGCGGTGCTGATGGGCCTCTCCCAGCGGTTCATGAGAGAGGAGATGGCCATCGACGTCTTCGGTCCCGGCGAGGGGACCGTCCTCGAGGTGAAAGACGAGCGGGGGTTCGGGGCCACGATCGACACCGTGGTGTACGACGGCGTGGTGAAAAACGGTGATCGGATCGTCGTCGGCGGACAGAACGATCCGATCGTCACGGAGGTGCGTGCGCTGTTACAGCCCCGTCCGCTCGAGGAGATCCGCACCGAGAAGAAGTTCGAGAAGGTCGCGGAGGTCGGTGCGGCCGCGGGGGTGAAGATCGCCGCGCCCGACCTCGACGACGCGATGGCGGGCGCGCCGGTCCGGGTCGTCCGCGACCGCCCGGTCGAGGAGGTGATAGCGGAGGTGAAAGCCGAACTCGCGGAGATCGAGGTCGACACCGCGGAGGACGGCGTCGTGATCAAAGCCGACACCCTCGGCTCGCTGGAGGCGATGGCGAACGCGCTCCGGGAGGCGGAGGTTCCGATCCTCCGCGCCGAGGTCGGCGACATCGCCCCGCGCGATATCGCCGTGGCGGAGACGGCCAACCAGGAGGAACACAAGGCGATCCTCGGCTTCAACGTCGACCTCCTCGCGAACGCCGAGCGGGAGCTCGAGAGCGCCGACGTCAAGCTGTTCACGAACGACGTGATCTACCAGCTGATCGAGGACTACGAGACGTACGTCGAGGAGCGCAAACGCGCCCAACAGGAGACGGTCCTCGACAAGGTGGTTCGCCCCGCCCGCTTCCGGATCCTGCCCGATCACACCTTCAGACAGAACGACCCGGCGGTCGTCGGCGTCGAGGTCATCTCCGGGACGCTCCAGAACAACCGCAACGTGGGCTACTTCGAGGGTAACGAGTTCGAGCGGGTCGGCGGGCTCTCGGGGATCCAGAAGCAGGGCGAGGACGTCGACGAGGCCCGCGCCGGCGAGCGCGTGAGCATCGCGATAGACGGCCCCACCGTCGGCCGCGACATCGCGGAGGGCGACACCCTCTGGACGGAGCTGCCCGAGAAACACGCGAAGATCTTAGAACAGGAGCTCAGAGAGGAGATCACCGCCGACGAGCGCGAGGCGCTCTCGGGGTACCTCGACACGCGCCGCAAGCGGGACCCCTTCTGGGGGAAGTGACTCGCGGGGGACGACCGATTCAGTCGTCGGCGGGCGCAGCGCCGGGCGTCGCCGCGCCGAGCCCGGAGGCCATCCCCGCGACGACGGTCTCGTTGCCGGCGACCCACCGGAGCAGCAGGAACGCGAAGACGTACTTCGCGACGATGTCCATGCCGCTGTACGCCCACGAGGTGATCGCGACGTCGAGCACCGCGAACCCCTCCGCGCCGAGCGCCCAGAAGATCGGGTAGCCGAGCCACAACACCACGGTCAGTACTTTCAGCGTGTCGAAGATGTCCGCCGTGCCGGCCGCCTCGGCGTCGGCGGACCACTCGACGAGGAGAACGTACAGCACCACGGCGAAGAACGCGCAGCTGACCGCGTACCAGAACCAGCGGAGCGCGTACGAGGACGTGGTCAACGCGGCCGCCAGTCCCGTGACGCACATCCCGATGTCGGCCACGATCGCCGTGAACAGCTTGGTGACGTTCGACCCGGCGAGCAGCCCGAGCGCGAGCAGGATCATCGGCGTCGACAGCGCCCACGTGAGGTACCGCCCCCACATCGTGAGCACCTCCTCGCCGGCGAGCCTGTGACCGGCCGGCATCTCGAGGAAGCTCACCGTGAGCCCGGAGGCCAGTCCCAGGTAGCTCGAGATGGAGACGAGCGGGACCATGAGCGTCGCGACGAAGATGAGCTGTGCGCGCGGGTCCTCGACGGTTCGACCCATGTAGACGAAAAGCAGGATCGACAGCCCCGCGAGCGCGATGTTCGCCCAGAAGGAGAGGTTCAACAGCTGATCGGCTCGTATCTCTCGATACACCTCGGTCTGTGTCATCTCCAAGGGGAGGGCCTGTGACGCCACCGTCAGGTCAGCCGCGGCTATCTCTATCATACGGTATCCTCAGGTTAGCGGGAAACGGCTTAACCGATGTACCCAACCAGTGTGGTGTTCGACCGGAAGTCGGGGACTGCGAGGCGGTCGTCGGGAGCGGTTCCCGTTCGACGGGGCCAACCGCGGTATTGAAACGGCCGAAACTCCGAGGGCGAGTATGTACCGGAGACGGTTCCTGGAGCGTGCCGGCGCGGCCGGCGTCGCGGTCGGGACCTCGCTCTCGCTCGCCGGCTGTCTCGCGGACCAGTACGACGTCGGGATGACCGCGACCGGGTTCGTTCCGGACGAGATAACCGTCGAAGTCGGAGACCGCGTCGTCTGGGAGAACACGAGCGTCCGCGGACACACCGTGACCGCCTACGAGGACGCGATCCCCGAGGAGGCCGACTACTTCGCCTCCGGCGGGTTCGAGACCGAGGCCGCCGCCCGCGAGGCGTGGTCGGACTTCGGCGGCCGCCTCGAGAACGGCGATCGGTTCTCACACACGTTCTCGGTCCCCGGTCGGTACGACTACGTCTGTATTCCCCACGAGACGGGCGGGATGGTCGGAGCCGTGGTCGTCGAGGGGTGACCCGGCGTCGGGGAACCGGCTGACGGCACTCCCCGTCACCGGCCGGTCGGAGCCGACGAAACCCATTAGCGCACGCGCGCCCAACCCACGATGACCACGCGATGGACCCATCCAGTCTGCTCGGCGTCGACGTCCTGTTGTTCCTCGCGATCGGCCTGCTCGGCGGGGCCCACTGTATCGGGATGTGCGGGCCGCTCGTGACGACGTACGCGGCCCGGATGGACCCAGACGCGGGCCGGACCGACGGCGGGAGGCACGGGTCGGGCGCGGCGGACGGCGGCGCGAGCGGCGCGGCGACGACCCGGACAGACCGCGACGCCCGCGGCGGCCACCTCACCACCTACGAGGTGCGCCAGCACGCGCTGTTCAACCTCGGCCGGACGGCGAGTTACGCGCTGATAGGGACGGCGCTCGGCGCGCTCGGCGGGGTCGTCCTCGTGACGACCGCGACGATCACGGGCACCGCGGGGACGATCCGCGGCGTCGTCGGCCTCGGGGTCGGCGCGCTCGTGATGGCCGTCGGGATCCGGTACGTCCTCGGCGGCGCGACCGGCGGCGTCCACCTTCCGGGCCTCCAGCGGGTCACGGGGTGGCTGACCGGCCGCGTCGACCGGCTCGCGAACGGACCGGGGATCGTCGCGCTCGGCGCGGTCCACGGCCTCCTCCCCTGCCCGATCCTCTACCCGGCGTACCTGTACGCGTTCGCCAGCGGGTCGGCCCTGTCGGGCGGACTGGCGCTGGCCGCGCTCGGCGTCGGGACGATGCCCGCGGTGTTCCTCTACGGTACCCTGATCGGGAGCGTCGACGCGGTCCACCGCCGGCGGGTCCACCGCCTGCTCGGGGTCGCGTTCCTCGCGCTCGGGTACGTCCTGTTCGCGCACGGGCTGCTGTCGCTCGGGATCCACGTCCCGCATCCGCGGCTTCCGTTCTGGAACCCGCTCGACGCGGGGATGGGCGCGATGACCGTGATGGACTGGACGGCAGGGATGGACTGGACGGCAGGGATGGACTGGACGGGCGGAACGAGCGGAACGGCCGGCCATGGGGGTGGCTGAGGTGGCCGAACCCGCCGATCGCTCCGCCGGAGCCGCTCCCGACTGTACGCTCTGTGACCTCCCGACCGAGGGCGTCGACGTCGTCGACGACGACGGCAACCGCTTCTGCTGTGTCGGCTGTCGGGACGTGTACGACGCGCTCGGCGACGTCGACGTGGACGCCGAGGACGTCGCGGCGCGGCGGGACCGGAACGGCGAAGGGGGCGACGCCTCGGACGACGCCGCCGGCGACGACGCCGTCCCGGCCGACCACGAGGCGACGTTCCTCGAGGTGGACGGGATGCACTGTGCGACCTGCGAGGCGTTCATCGAGACGGTCGCGACCGACACGGAGGGCGTGAGCGCCGCGAGCGCCAGCTACGTCACCGACACGGTTCGGATCGACCACGACCCCGAGAGCGTCTCCGCGGACGGCCTCGCGGACACCGTGAGCGGGCTCGGTTACAGCGCGTACTCCCGCGACGACGCCTTCTCGCGGCGGCAGTCGAGCAACATGGCGACCGCGCGACTCGCGATCGGCGTGCTCGTCGGGATGGCGGTGATGCTCCAGTACGTCGTGTTGATCTACCCGACGTACTTCGCGTTCCCCTTCTACAACGAGCGGACCCTCGAGTACCTCAATCAGGCGATGTCGTCGACGTCGGGGACGTACTTCTTCATCGTGATCGGCGTGTTGACGACGATCGTCCTCCTCGTCACCGGCAAGCCGATCCTCAGGGGGGCGTACGTGAGCGCGCGAACGCGATCGCCGAACATGGACCTGCTCGTGGCGATCGCCGCCGTCAGCGCGTACCTCTACAGCACGCTGGCGGTCGCGCTGCTTCCCGACCCCTCCATCTACTACGACGTGACGGTCGCGATAATCGTGATCGTCACCGTCGGCAACCACTACGAGTCCTCGGTCAAACGGCGGGCGACCGAGCTGCTCTCCGATCTCACCGCGGTCCAGGTCGACACCGCGAGGCGGGTTGGCCGGGCGGGAGAGGGGGAACACGACGAGAACGGGTCCGACGGCGAGCCGACCGAGGTCGCGCTCGACGCGCTGGAGCCGGGCGACCGCGTCCTCGTCCGCGCGGGCGAGCGGGTCCCGGTCGACGGCGAGGTCCTCGAGGGCGACGCCGCGGTCGACGAGTCGGTCGTGACGGGGGAGTCGATGCCCGTCCGCAAGGAGCCGGGCGACGCGGTCGTCGGCGGCTCCGTCGTCGCCGACGGGTCGCTGACGGTCGCCGTGGGCGAGAACGCGAGCTCCAGTCTCGACCGCGTCGCGGAGCTCGTCTGGGACCTCCAGAGCGGGAACCACGGGGTCCAGAAGCTCGCCGACCGGCTCGCGACCGTCTTCGTCCCCGTGGTGCTCGCGATCGCGGTCGTCGCCGCCGCGGCCAACCTCGCGCTCGGCAACGGGGTCGCGACCGCGATGCTCGTCGGGCTCACGGTGCTCATCGTCTCGTGTCCGTGCGCGCTCGGGCTCGCGACCCCGCTCGCGGTCGCCGCCGGGCTCCGCGACGCGCTCGAGCGCTCCATCGTCGTCTTCGACGACACCGTCTTCGAGCGGATCCGCGGGGCCGACACCGTCGTCTTCGACAAGACCGGCACGCTCACCACCGGCGAGATGCGGCTCCTCGAGCGCGACGTCGACGACGACCTGCTCGCGCTCGCCTCGGCGCTCGAGTCGCGCTCGGCGCACCCGGTCGGGCGGGCGATCGCGGCGGCGCGGGCGGACGGGGCGGACGGGACCGGCCACGGGGGAGACGCCGGGAGCGGAGCCGTCTCCGCCGACGGCGGAACGGTGGCCGAGGGAGCGACCGACGACGCCGACCGCGACGCCGCGCCCTCCGACGCGTCCGACGCGGACGAGCCGACCGTCGAGGGCTTCGAGAGCCACGCGCGGGGCGTCTCCGGCGTCGTCGACGGGACCGAGGTCGTCGTCGGCCACCCGGACCTGTTCGACGAGCGGGGCTGGGCGGTGCCGGAGGCGGTCCGCGAGGCGGTCGCGGTCGCCCGTGACGTGGGACGCGTCCCGGTCGCGGTCGGGCGCGACGGCGCGGCCGAGGGCGTCGTCGTCGTCGGCGACGAGCTGCGCGAGGGGTGGGAGGAGACGGTGACCGCGCTCGCCGACTCGGGCGTCGAGGTGGTCGTCCTGACGGGCGACGACGCGCGCGCGGCGACCGTCTTCCGCGAGCACGACGCAGTCTCGTCGGTGTTCGCGGGGGTTCCCCCGGAGGGGAAAGCCGAGACGGTCGAGCGGCTGAAGGGTCGCGGGCGGACCGTGATGGTCGGCGACGGCACGAACGACGCGCCCGCGCTCGCGGCCGCGGACCTCGGCATCGCGCTCGGGGGCGGCACGGCCATGGCGGCCGACGCGGCCGACGTGGCGATCGTCGACGACGACCTCGCGTCCGTCGAGACGGTCTTCGCGCTGTCGCGGGCGGCGGGCCGGCGCGTGAAGGGGAACATCGGGTGGGCGTTCCTGTACAACGCGGTCGCGGTCCCGCTCGCGGTGACCGGCCTCCTGAACCCGCTCTTCGCCGCGGTCGCGATGGGCCTGTCGAGCCTGCTCGTGGTGACGAACTCCTCGCGGCCGCTGTTGAAGGAGTGAGGATGGCGGGTCGAGCGTCGGGCTCGTTTTTGCTCGACGCTTCGGATCGATGTCGTTTCTGACGCGTCCACCTGCGGAACTGATGTGAACGGTTCTAACGCGCCGTTTTCAGAACCGAAAACGAGCGTCTGACCACCGTCAGACTGCCTTGTGTCGCGTTCACACACCCCGACGAGTTCACACAAAGCATTTATACTGAACCCTACAACACACGGTCGCAACCCCTATCCGAAATGCGTCAGTGGACGAGTACTCCCCGACCGAGTCCGGCCGCACAACGAGACGTGGTAGGCGACGACGACCGGGCGCGTCACGGAGGTCAGGAGAAAGCCGCTGATGCGACGCAGAACGAAACACAACAACAATGACAAACGAAACAAACACACGCAAGAAGGCTAGCGCGGTCTTCTTCAGCCTGGTCATGGTACTCTCCGTGACTGCGGTTGGCTTCGCTGGCTTTGCCGGGTCCGCAGCGGCCCTCGGAGCCAACGACGGCTATGTCGATATTGATGGAGACCAAGTCCAAGGAAGTGTCGTCTTCCAGGGTCAGAACGTCTACCTCGTCGGTGACTCGGTAGACTCCGCGTATAACGACGACTCTGTAAGCAATACTGTCAACCTGCGTCGGGCTACTAACTACGACGATGAAGGTGACACAGTCACAAACAGCCAGCAGGTCGAGCAGCTTGAGATCGAAGAGTTAACCGAGGACTTCCCGCAGGATGTGCGAGATGCAGCTAATGCGGGCGATGCTGTCGTCGAGATCGACACGGACGATCTCGAAGCTGACGACTACTTCGTCCGTGGTGCCGGAGATCTCGCGACGAACCCTGAGCAGAGTGAAACCTTCGAGGTCACGGTACAGGACCTCTCCACTGAGTTCGACGACGAGGAAGTCACTGACGAAGGTTCGAACGCAGTGACCGAGCTCGACATCAGCTCCGACCGTGGAGCGTACTCGATGAACGCGAGTGCTGACGGCGATCTCAGTGAAACGGAACTCGTTAACCTCTTCGTTACTGGTGAGAACGTGGATGTTAACGATGATGGGTACATTACTGACGAGTTCGACGCAGACGAGGAAGTCACTGTACAGGATGTCCGTGACTACCTCATCGCTGCGCGTGATAAGGTGTCTGTCGACGACGCTGGTAACCCGGTTCTTGAGAACCCTGACGAAGAAATCGAAGTTGACGACGAAGATACCGGTGTCACCCTGACCGAACTCGTCGAAACGGATGCTAATCCGTTCGGTGTTGTCGCGTACAATACCGACGAGGAAGATGCTGACGAGCAGGTCGCTCTGTATAATCAGGGCGACACCGCCCAGGACGTCTCGTTCAATGGCGTCGACACGGACGAGTACGAGTTCACCTTCGAAGTCGGTGACACCGAAGCAGAGGACAGCGCGTCCATCACGGTGAACGAGCAAGACACGACCGGTGACTTCAGTCAGGGTGTCTACACCCAGGCTGCGGGTGACATCGCGAACATGACGCTCGAGCTCGAAGACACCGACGACGCGTACGTCCAGATCGGTGACGAAGAATCCGGATTCATCGATGTCCTCTACGTGGAGGACGACGACGATGACGGCGAAGTCACCTTCCAGGTCAACACCCGGACGCTCGGTACCAGTGCCGACTACGATGATGTCTACGACTCTGAAGAGGACATCGTCGAGAGTGAGATCCACTCTGATGGTGGACTTGGGGACGATGCGCCCGTCTACCAGGACGAGGACGAAAACCTCCTCGGCGATGAGGGCAACTTCAACGACTACCTCAACGAGTTGGATCTGATCGATGATGAGGAAGACGGAACGGACCAGCTGGTCCGGCCGCTCCAGCCCACGAACTACGAGGTTGCTGCGAACGGGAACGACGTCTTCATCGTGAACGACGACGAGGAATCCGAGCTCGACAACGAGGTCGACCTCGCGACGCTCGAACTGACGGAGCCCGGCGTCGGCGACATCCAGACGTGGACGGCCCCGTCCGGGAACGCTGACGACGACACCGAGCTTCAGGACGTTCTCGACACCGTGAACGAGACGGACGAGATCGCCGAGGATGACCGCCTGGTCATTCAGGCCGAGGCGAACGGTATCTACGGCCACATGGTCCAGATCGAGGACTTCGACGCGCTCGACGACGGGTTCAGCGCGGGCACCCTCGACGAGATCGACACCCGCACGGGTGAAGGTGTGAACATCGAGATCGAGGCCGACGACGCGACCGGAAACCAGGACGCGACATCGCTCAATCTCGCTGACGCATCTGAGAACGACATCCTCGTGCTCGTCGACAACGAGAACGGGCAGATGTACATCATCGCGGACACGAGTTCCAGCGGCACCTTCGACGGCGACCTCGATCCGGACGCCGAGTTCACGGCCGAGATCGAGTACGAGGGTGACGAGGACAATCGGTTCGAATTCGATGAGGACGGTAACGGTATCCTCGGTGGAGCTGGCGGCGACCAAGACGAGGCTGCCTTCCCGTACTTCCCGGCCGAGGACGACGTGACGCAGACGTCGACGGCCGAGTTCACGATCGCCGACCGCGACGCGACCTTCGACAACGTCGACGGTGACGAAGTCCAGGTCGCACTCGGCGAGGAATCCACCGTCAGCGGCATGACGAACGTTGCACCCGGCTCGGACGCCAGCGTGCGCATCCAGTCCGATGAGGGCGTCACGCCCTCGTTCGTCGAAACGACTGACGTCGAGATCAACGAGGACGGCGAGTTCAGCGGCGAGTTCGACGTGAGCGCTCAGTCCGTCAACGACACGGGCGAGGTCAGCTTCCGTGTCGCCGGTAGCTCCATCGCCGACTCGGACATGCGGATCGTCGAGACGGTCGGCGAGCCCGCTAACTTCGAAGTCTCCGACCTCGACCCGCAGGACGTGACCGTCACGCAGGGTGACGCGATCGACGTCTCCGCGACGATCGAGAACACCGGCGAGAACTCGGCCACGCAGACGGTCGAGTTCCAGGTCGACGGTGACGCGGTCGCCGATCAGGACGTCGAGCTCGACGGCGGCGAGGACACCACGGTCGAGTTCACGGACATCGACACGTCCAGTCTCGACCCCGGTGACTACGAGCACGGCGTCTTCACCGACGACGACAGCCAGACGGCCACGCTGACGGTCGAAGAGGCTGACGACGGCGGTGACGACGACGGTGAGACCGACGACGGCGAAACCGACGACGGCGAGACTGACGACGGCGAGACCGACGACGGCGAGACCGACGACGGTGAGGCCGACGACGGTGAGGCCGACGACGGTGAGGCCGACGACGGCGAAGCCGACGACGGTGAAGGTGACGACGGTGAGGAGACCGACGACAGCACGCCCGGCTTCGGCGCGCTCGTCGCTCTCGTCGCCCTCGTCGCCGCTGCCCTGCTCGCGACGCGGCGTCGCGACTAAGGCAGCCACCTCGCTCGAGTAACCACCGGCTCCGCGCCGGTCATTCGCGGAACTTCTTTATCGCGACGCTACCCCGACCAGCGGCGGTGCTCGGTCGGACCAGTTCTCTCCTACTCGTGACGAGAGGGGTGGCGACGAACCTATGTGTGTGTAGGATCTACACATAGGCCGATGGCCGAAGAAAAAACTCGCGTCGATTTCAACGCCCCGAAATCCCTCATCGAACGGGCCGACAGCGTCGTCGAGATCCTCGACGTTTCACGGACGCGCCTCCTCATCGATGCCCTCGAGGAGGAACTCGAAGCGCTCGCGAACGACGAGAAGTTCCGCCGGCGTCTCGGTGACGCCTACTACGACGGCCGCGTCGACTACGAGACCGTCGAAACGGTTCTCGGCCGTGAGGAAGCACTCCGAATGAAGCTCCTCCGCGAATCGATCGATCGGACTCCTCTTGAGCCTCGACTCGAAGACGATCTCCCGAGTGACGATGCCTTCTACGACGGCGAGATCCCGGAATGGACGGATTCTGCCTCGTCCGAATCTTCGGACGACGAGTCGCACGCCTGAGGATGCCGGAGAAAGCCGTCGCCGTCGTCGACACCAACGTGTTGTTGAATCTGGCGCTCCCCGTCGTTGACCGCCGTCCGAGGGCACCGTCCGGAGCGGATCCCCTCAAAACACTCCTCACCGCGTACGACGTTCACGTTCCCGCAAGCGTCCTCGGCGAACTCACCGATGCGACGGGGAGCGGTGACCTGCTGTCTGTAGCTGCCGACCTCGTGTTCCAGGCAGCACACCATCTGACGACCCACGACGTCGACGATCGAGTCGACGATCCGCTCGATTACGGCCTCGATCGCGGGGAGTCCGACTGTATCTGGCTGGCTAACGAGTTGGAGGCGGGTCTGTTCATCACCGACGAGTTCAACACGACCAACTACCTCCTCGTCACCCTCGCGCTCGACGATCGGAACGTCCTCTTCACGACGCCGCACGTCCTCTGTACGTTCGCGACTCGGGAGATTCTCCCCCTCGAATACGTTTCGGCCGCACTCACATACTATGTCGAGACCAAGGGATGGGACGCACAATACATCGATCGGCTTCGACGGCAGCATCTCGAGGATTGAATCCCTCTCGCCGATGTTCTCGACCGGGCCGAACCGCCCCGATATCGATCGTCTCACGACGCCGGTGAGTGACCCTCTCGCCCGCTACTCCACCGGAACCCGGAGGTCCGCGACGCGGCGCGCGCGATAGAACCGCACGTACCGGGTCGCGATCCGCCAGGCGACGACCGCGAGGCCGGCGCCGGAGGCGTTGGTGAGGACGTCGCCGTAGGTCGCGTAGCGGCCCGAAAGCGTCGACTGGAGCAGCTCGATCCCGGCCCCGTAGGCGGCGACCGCGAGGAAGACGAGCGCGAGCACTTGCCAGTCGGGTCGGGGCGTGTCGTGGAGGGTGTACGCGAACGTGGCTGCGAGCCCGCCGTACGCGAGCAGGTGAAGCCAGGTGGAGTAGCCGAGCAGTCCGAAGGGGCCGGTGCGGAAGGTGCCGCTGCCCGGCGCGGGCACGACCGAGTAGAGGAGGATGACGAGCGCGACGAGCGCGACCGCGGCCCAGCGGACGCCCCGCGGGATCAACGGCAGCCGGATCCGAGCCATGTACGCCCGGTGGCGGAGGCGTCGACCTAAAACGTCCGATCCCGAGACGCGAGTCGGGACGAGCGGGCGGTGAACGCGGCGACAACGGAGGGTTTTACCCGATCGCCCGCACAGGGTCGGGTAATGGCGGACCCGCACGCGGCGGCGCGGGAGCTCCTCGAGGAGCGACCGGCGGTCGAGTCGGCGCTCGAAGCGGTCCTCGCGGCGGACGAGTCCGGACCGTGGGCGTTCGACGACGTCGACGTCGACTCCGGCACCTTCGGCGAGCTGGTCTCGCGAGGGATCGTCGAGCGCGATGGTGACGAGTACCAGGTGGCCGATCGGGACGCGGTCCGGGCCGCGCTGGATGGGGAGACGGACCCGTCCGGCGGCTCCGGCGTGGGAAACGCGGCTGGATCGGGTGGACTCACGGACGCGGTGACCGGACTCGGCGGTGCCGGAGACGGGACGATCCGCGGGGCGCTCCGCGGCTGGCGCGCGGCGATTCATCGCGATCTGCTCGGCGGCTTGTTCGCGTCGTTCCTCTTTTTGCTCGCGTTTCGGGTCGTCACGGTCGGGAGCGTGTTCCGGGGCGGTCGCGTCGTGTTGCCCGGCAACGACCCGTACCACTACCTCTACTGGGTCGAGCGGCTGGCCGAGGCCGACCCCGACCGCTTCGCGTTCGAGGCCATCGCCGGGGTGCTTGGTGGACGCGTGAACGGCGAGCCGCTCGCGTACACGCTCGGCTGGTGGATGACGGAGTTCCTCGGCGGCGGGGCCGAGGGGGCCGCGGCGATCGTGGCGTGGATCCCCGTGATCGCGGCGCTCGTCGTCGGACTCGGCGTCTACCTGATCGCGGTCTGGACGACGAACGACGAGCGCATCGCGGTGGCCTCCGTCGTCGTCCTCGCGTTGCTTCCCGGACACGCGCTCTACTCGGGGATCGGCTTCTTCGATCACCACGCGATCGACTACGTCTGGCTCACGCTCTCCATCGTCGGCGTGACGTGGCTCGCACGGGACCACGAGACGCGCGACCCGGGCGCGCGCCTCGACCACCTCGCCTCGCCGGCGACGTGGGGGGTGGTCGCCGGGCTCGCGGTCGTCTTCGCCGCGATGGCACACCACTGGAACGGATCGCCGATCCTCCTCGTCGGGCTCGCCGTGTACGCGACGCTGCGGGCGGCCTCGGACATGCGGGCCGGGTGGAACCCGCTCGTCGCCGCCACGCCCGTCGTGAGCGCGCTCGGATTCGGGTTTCTGCTCGCTCACCGGCTCCACACCGCCGCCGGGTGGCAGGAGCCGGTCGCGGTGTACGCGCCGCTTCTGGTCGCGGTCGGCGTGGCGCTGGTCGCGGTCGCTGCGGCCGTCCTCGGACACTTCGGGATACATCCGGGAGTTCATCTCGCTCTCTCGGCAGTCAGCGTCCTCCCGATCTGGTTCGGGCTGAACCGGTTCCTTCCGGACGTGGCCGACCGGCTGGCGGAGCGGACGGTCGGGTCGCTCCTCGGACGCGAGGGAATAACCGAGACGCGGAGCCTCTTCGCGGCCGACTACGGCGTGATCTTCGGACCGATCGACCACTTCGGCTGGTTCCTCTTCGTGGCGCTGCCCGTGCTCGCGTGGGTCGCAGGACGGTGCGTGCGCGACCACGAGCCACGGTGGCTCGTGGTCGTCGGCTACGCCTCGACGCTCGTCGGCTTCGGGCTCGTTCAGATCCGCTTCGCGGGCGAGGCGACGGCCGTCGTCGCGGTGCTCTCCGGCGTGGGGATCGTCTACCTGCTGTCAGTCATCGACCTGGCGGCGCGGCCGACGCCCTTCGGGGAGCGATCCGATCGAGTCCGGCTCGACCTCCGTCCCGAAGGCGTCTCCGGGCGTGACGTCGGCTACGCCGCGGCGACCGTGCTGTTGGTCGCCAGCCTGAGCCTCTTCATGGTGCCGGCGGTGATGGACAACGTCGCCGCGACCGACGAAGAGGTGGAGGCGATCGAGTGGATCGACGCCGACGCCGACGAGCGCGAGGGCCCCGACTACGTCCTGAACGAGTGGGGCCGAAACCGGATGTTCAACTACGCGGTGAACGGCCAGTCGAGCTCCTACGGCTACGCACAGAGCAACTACGAGCCGCTCATCCGCGATCCGAATCCGGACGCCCACGCCGATCGGTTCCAAGGACGAGTGGGATACGTGGCGATCTCCGAGATCGAGGACGCCGACGCGCCCCCCGACTCCGGATACGCCCAGCTGTTCGAGGCGCGCGGCAGCGCCACCGCGGCGGCGAACGGCTCCGGGCGCTTCCGGCTGGAGTACGTCACCGACGACGGCGGAATCAACGTGTTTCGGCCCGTGAGCGGCGCGACGGTCGCCGGCCAGGCCGAGCCGGACTCGACGGTGACGGTCGAAACGACCGTCTCCGTTGCCGGCGAATCGTTCGCCTACGAGCGGCGGACGACGACGGACGGAAACGGGAGCTACGCGGTCGTCGTCGCCCATCCCGGCGAGTACACGGTCGAGGTCGGTGAGGGGTCCGACGAGGACGGAGCCGCGGCCGGGAACGGAACCACGACCGGCAACCGGACGGTAGCCGTACCCGAAGGAGCGGTCTCCGGCGGCGAGCGCGTCGCGGTCGACGGCTGAAGCGGGGACGACGGCCGGGGAGTTCCGGTCCGCGTGCGGAGTCGCGGACCGCCTCCCGCTCCCGGCGTCGCATACACCCGCGACTTCACAGTATTTTTATCATTTCGGCCGGTACGTGTCGGCGATGCTCTCCGGATGGCGGTATCGGCTTGAAAGCGTCGCGGGCGTCGCGGCGTTGACCGCGGTCGCGGTCGCGGTCGCGAACAGCGTGGCCGTTCACGCGCTGTTGGGCCGGCTTCCGGTCGTCGGCCGGCTGGCGGCGGACGCGCCGATGGGCGCAGAGCTGATCTTCGAGGTCGTCACGACGGTCGTCGTCGTCACCGCGGCGTTCGTGCCGCTGTACAAGCCGCGCCCGCGGCGCATCCTCGATACCGTCGCGCTCGTACAGAAGCGGGTCATGGTCGCGATGTTCGCGCTCGCGGCCGTGGGCTACTTCGATTACACCTACCGACTCCCACGAACGACGCTCATCGCGATCACGCCGGTGCTGCTCGTCGTCCTCCCCGCGTGGTTCGTGTGGATCCGCCGCCGGCCGACCGCCGAGACGGATCGGGTGATCGTCGTCGGTGACGACCCCGCGGAGATCGAGCGGCTCGCCGGCGACGTGGACCTCCCTCTCCTCGGATACCTCTGTCCGACGAGTTCGATCGACGCGGTCGCGGGATCGGAGGAATCGCGTGCGATCGCGACCGCAGTCGCGGACGGTGGGGGTCGGATCCGAGAATTGGACCGGCTCGGTGGACTCTCTCGGATCGAGGACGTGCTCGTCGAGTACGACGTGGACACGGCGGTGCTCGCCTTCGAGCACACCGACCGCGCGGAGTTCTTCGGCGCGCTCGACGCGTGTTATGAACACGGCGTCGCGGCGAAGGTCCACCGCGAGCACGCCGACCGGGTGTTGACCGCGGACGACGACGTGGGGACGCTCGTCGACGTCGACATCGAGCCGTGGGACGTTCAAGACCACGTCCTGAAACGCGGATTCGACGTGGCGTTCTCGCTGGTCGGACTGGTCGCGTTGAGTCCGGTCATCGTGGCGATCGCGGCCGCGATCAAGCTGGACGACGGCGGATCGATCCTCTACAGCCAGGAACGGACGGCAGTGTTCGGCGAGACGTTCGACGTGTACAAGTTCCGGTCGATGATTCCGGAAAGCGAGTCGGTCGAACCGGTCGACGACGAGTCGAACGACCGGATCACGCGGGTGGGCCGGTTCCTTCGACAGACGCACCTCGATGAGATCCCGCAGCTGTGGTCGATCCTCGTCGGCGACATGAGCGTGGTCGGTCCGCGGGCGGTATGGACCGACGAGGAGTCGCTTCTGGAGGCACAGGAGCGATCCTGGCGCAAACGGTGGTTCGTCAAGCCCGGCTTGACCGGATTGGCCCAAGTGAACGGCGCGAAAAGCACCGAACCGGAGGAGAAGCTGCGGTATGACCTCCAGTACGTGAAACGCCAGTCGTTCTCGTACGACATGAAACTCGTCACCCGTCAGATATGGAAGGTTGGTGCGGACGTGGTCGAGACGATACGCGAGTGATCGACGGAACCGAACTTCGACGTTACCGCGTCCTCTCGACCGAGACACGAGCCGCTCGACAGGATTTTCCACCCGCCGGTGGAACCCTCCCGTAACCCGAAGCGATCCACATGGAACACATACGACACAGCGACGAGATCCTGGGCACGGCGGCGCGGCCGACCGCCGCCGGGGTGGCGTAGATGGCGGAGCGACGGATCGGCGTCGACGTCGGCGGCACGTTCACCGACGTGGCGCTGGCGCTCGACGGCGCGCTCGTGACCGCGAAGGTCCCGACCACCGACGACCAGAGCGTGGGCGTGATGGCCGGGATCGAGAAGGCCTGCGCGGAGGCCGGGATCGACCCCGAGAGCCTCGCGGAGTTCTCCCACGCGATGACCGTCTCGGTCAACGCCCTCCTCGAGGAGAACGGCGCGCGGACCGCGCTCGTCACGACCGAGGGGTTCCGGGACGTCTTGGAGATCGGCCGACAGGACCGGCCGTCGCTGTACGACCTCGACGCCGAGAAGCCCGCGCCGCTCGTCCCCCGACGCCGCCGCTTCGAGGTGGACGAGCGCGCGACCGCCGACGGGATCGAACGCCCCGTCGACGACGAGGAGGTGCGCGCGGTCGCCGCGGCGATCCGCGAGGCCGACGTCGAGAGCGTCGCCGTCTCGCTGCTCCACGCCTACGCGCGTCCCGAGAACGAGGCGCGCGTGGCGGAGACGCTCCGGGAGGAACTCGACGTACCGGTGTCGGCCTCCCACGAGGTGCTCGCGGAGTTCCGCGAGTACGAGCGGACGTCGACGACCGTCGTCGACGCCTACGTCGGTCCGGCGATCGACCGCTACGTGGGCCGGCTCACGGAGCGCGCGCGCGACCGCGGCGTCCCGCAGCCGCGGATCATGCAGGCGAACGGCGGGATCACCGACGCCGACACCGTCAGGCGAAACGCCGTGACGACCGTCCTCTCGGGGCCCGCCGCGGGCGTCGTGGGCGCGAGCGCGATGGCGGCCGCGGGCGGCGGTGGTGACGGAGGTGGGGAGAGCGGAAAGCGCGCCGGCGAGTTCGACGAGGCCGGGCTCGTCACCTTCGACATGGGCGGCACCTCGAGCGACGTGAGCCTCGTCCGCGACGGCGCGGCCGCGCGGACGACCGAGGGCGAGATCAACGGCCGGCCGATCCGGACGCCGATGGTCGACGTCGAGACGGTCGGCGCGGGCGGCGGGTCGATCGCGTGGGTCGACGCCGGCGGCGCGCTTCGGATCGGGCCGCGCTCCGCGGGGGCCGACCCCGGCCCCGCCTGCTACGGCAAGGGGGGAACGGAGCCGACGGTGACGGACGCGAACCTCGTGTTGGGGTACGTCGGCGCGAGCACCAGCCTCGGCGGCGAGCTGTCGCTCGACCCGGACGCCGCCCGCGACGCCCTCGCGGATCTCGCCGAGGAAGCGGGCATGGACGGCCCGCTCGCGGCCGCCCGCGGCGTCCATCGCGTCGCGAACGCGAACATGACGCGCGCGATCCGGTCGGTGACCGTCGAACGGGGGTACGACCCGCGACGGTTCGGGCTCGTCGCGTTCGGCGGCGCGGGACCGATGCACGCGATCGCGATCGCGGACGGTCTCGACATCGGCCGGGTGGTGGTCCCCCGTGCCTCCGGCGTCCTCTCGGCGTACGGCCTGCTCGCGGCCGACGAGAAGCGCGACGCGGTGCGGACGTACCAGCGCCCGCTCTCGGCGGTCGATCCCGACGCCGTCGAGGAGGTGTACGCGGAGCTCTCCGAGGCGCTGCTCGCCGAGGTGAGCGACCCCGACGCGGCGACCGTGCGGTACGCCGCCGACCTCCGGTACGCCGGCCAGAGCTTCGAGCTCACCGTCGACGTGGAGCGCCCCTTCGACCCCGTCGCGACCGGCGAGGCGTTCGCGGCGGCCCACGAGTCCGCGTACGGCTACCGGGCGGACGAGCCGGTCGCGCTCGTGAACTGCCGCGCGACGGCGACCGTCTCCCGGAGCGCGCCGTCGCTCGAGTACGCCACCGCCGGCGAGGCGCGGAAGGGGACCCGTCGGGCGGCATTCGGCGAGGTCGGCGAGGTCGGGAAGACGACCGACGACGGCGTTCGAGGGGCCCAGGTCGACGACGGGATACACGGGGCGGCCGTCTACGACCGCGAGCGGTTACCGTCGGGCGAGACGATCGCGGGTCCGGCGGTCGTCGAGGGCGACGAGAGCACGGCCGTGATCCCGCCGGGCTGGAACGTGCGGGTCCGTGCGGACGGCGCGCTGATAGCGGAGGTGAACGGGACGTGAGCGACGACGTGACTCACGGAGAGAACGGCGGAGTCGACGGGATCGATCCGGTGACCCTGGAGATCCTCCGGAACCAGCTGGAGAGCGTCGCGACGGAGATGGGCCACGTGCTCATCCGAGGGGCGTACTCGCCGAACATCAAGGAGCGACAGGACTGTTCGACCGCGCTCTTCGACGCGTCGGGACGGATGGTCGCGCAGGCCGAACACATCCCGGTCCACCTCGGCGCGATGCCGGACGCGGTGGAAACGGTACTCGAACTGGACCCGAAGCCGGGCGACGTGTTCGTCCTCAACGACCCGTTCGCGGGCGGGACGCACCTCCCGGACGTCACGCTGGTGTCGACGATCGCCCCCGAAGGCGAGGTGATCGGCTTCGCGGTGTCGCGCGCGCACCACGCCGACGTGGGCGGCAGCGCGCCGGGCAGCATGCCCGCCGGCGCCCGCGAGATATACGAGGAGGGGCTCCGGCTGCCCGCGGTCCGGCTCGTCGACGGCGGCGAGCCGAACGAGGCGGTGTACGAGTTGATCCGCGCGAACGTCCGGACGCCGGACGAGCGCGAGGCCGACCTCCGCGCGCAACGCGCCGCGAACGCGCGTGCCGAAGAGCGGGTCGGCGAGCTGCTCGACGAACACGGGTCGACGCTTATCGACGCCTTCGACGCCGTCATCGACTACTCCCGAGAGCGCGTCGAGGCCGAGCTCGCCGACCTCCCGGACGGCACCTACCGGGCGCGGGACGTCCTCGAGGGCGACGGCGTCACCGACGACGACGTGCCGATCGAGGCGACCGTGACGGTCGAGGGCGCGTCGATCGCCGTCGACTTCTCCGGGACCGCAGCGCAGGTGGCGGGCAACCTGAACGCGCCGCTGTCGGTCGCGAAGAGCGCGGTCTACTTCGTCGTCCGGGCGATCACCGACCCGGAGATCCCGCCGAACCACGGCTGTTACGAGCCGGTGTCGGTGTCGGCGCCCGAGGGGTCGCTTCTCGACCCGCGCCCGCCCGCGGCGGTCGTCGGCGGCAACGTCGAGACGAGCCAGCGCGTCACCGACGTCACGCTCGCTGCGCTCGCCCCGGCGGTCCCCGACGTCGTCCCCGCCGGCGGGCAGGGGACGATGAACAACCTGATCATCGGCGACCGCTCGGGCGAGTTCACCTACTACGAGACGATCGGCGGCGGGTTCGGGGCCCGACCCGGCAAGGACGGCATGGACGGCGTCCAGGTCGGGATGACGAACACGCTCAACACGCCCGTCGAGGCGTTGGAGGCCGCGTACCCGCTCCGCGTCGAGCGCTACGCGCTGCGTCCCGCGAGCGGCGGCGACGGCCGGTACCGCGGCGGGTTGGGGCTCGAACGCACCGTCACCGTCGAGACCGACGCCACCGTCTCGCTTCTGACCGAGCGCCGGCGGACGGCCCCCGCGGGGCTGGCGGGCGGCGCGGACGGAGCTATGGGGAAGAACCTCGTCGACGGCGAGCCGGTGCCCGCGAAGGCCTCAATCGACGTCGCGGCCGGGTCGACCGTCTCGATCCGGACGCCCGGCGGCGGCGGCCACGGCGACCCCGCAGAGCGCGACCCGGAGGCGGGGGAGCGCGACCGGCGCGACGGGAAGGTCGGCGAGGAGTGACGGCGACGCGAGTGGACTGATCCGTCCTTCTTCGGAACGGATGTCGGCGGATCTCCGTATATACGGTAGAAATTCCTCGGACTGGGGGCTTTCCCGTGGATATCTCTAGTAAATGAGAGCGTTAAACCGTCCGTCAGCAACGCTTTTTATGACTACACGACCTATCGTTACGCACGATGAACTGGGAGAGTGAGCGAGACATGGCGAAAGACGTCGAAGAACACGCCGAATTGTACGACGCGCTCGCAGATGACGACGACGAGGACGACCCGGAGTAACTCAACGGTACTCGTTCGGAAGCACATCGGTGAAGAACCGATACCAGACCTCGTACAGTTCGTCCTTTTGGTACAGCGTGTCGAGACGTATCGCTGGAATCTCCCTCCGCACGTCGTGGGATTCGTCGCGAACGTGCTCGATACGATCGGTCGGCCACGATCCAGGATCGATCCCGTTGTCACGGAGGAGCTTTCGGAGGAGCGCGATCGCAGTACGATGATTGGCGTCCTCGAAGAAGTGCTTCCCGACGACGGCATGCATCCAGAGTGCGCACTGCTCCGGGAGTGGTCGATCGGTCGGGAATTCGTCGAGGATCCTTCGAATGTCCCCGTTCCGAACACGCCATATATTCCGGCGCTGTTCGATAAACGACACGTCACGTGGGTTGTCGTAGCGATGTCGGTCGCTTTTTAAGAATTCCGTGTTCCGAAACTTGACGTTCTCCGGCTCGATCGACGACAGATCCGTGATTCGTGGTTCCGTTGGATCCGTCGACGAGTACATCTCGTCCGTTGAGATTTGCTCGAGTGTGTTAATTCACTGTGGTTCTCGCGGGATCACGGATGGTGCTCGACGGGCGAGTTGACGTTGTTCGGATCGGTACTCGTTCGGCGTCGGCCGAGTCCCGTTAGTTCGTCTCTGTCGCGTCCTCGAGGTAGGGTCGACAGACGCGTTCGACGCCCTCCTCGAAGCCGATCTGGGGCTCCCAGCCGGTGGCGTCGTGGAAGGCGGAGTAGTCGGCCATGGTGTCGTGGACGTAGCCGTCGAAGGGGCACTCGATGTATTCGGGATCGATATCGGTGCCGAGCGCGTCGTTGATCATCGCGACCATCTCGTTGAAGGAGTACGCCTCCTCGGTGCCGACGTTGAACACCCCCGTGAGCTTCTCGTCGGCGGCGAGCTCGCAGGCGCGCGCGACGTCCGAGACGTGCGTGAAGTCCCGCGTCTGGGTGCCGTCGCCGAAGAGTTCGGGAGCCTCGCCGTTCGCGATCGCGTCGGCGAACTGCGCGACCGTGTTGGCGTACTCGCCTTTGTGTTGTTCGTTGCCGCCGAAGCCCTGGTACACCGAGAAGAAGCGCAGGCCGGCCACGTTCATGTCGTGGTGGTTGGCGTAGTACTCGGCGTAGCGCTCGCGGGCGAGCTTGGAGGCCTCGTAGGCGGTGTGTGCTTCCACGTCCATGTCGACCGGCGAGGGTTCGGTGCGGCTGCCGTAAATCGAGGAGGTGGAGGCGTAGACGACGGTGTCACAGCCCTCCTCGCGAGCGCGCTCGACCGTGTTGACGAACCCCTCGACGTTGACGCGGCAGCCGCGCTGGGGGTCGGACTCGTGCATGTTACGCGAGGAGAGCGCGGCGAGGTGGAAGACGACGTCGACGTCGGCGGGGTAGTCGTCGTCCAGCACCGAGGCCTCGACGAACTCCACGTCGTCGTCGAGGTTCTCGGGCGTGCCGAGGTAGGTGTCGTCGACGGCGATCACGTCGTTGTTCGCGGCGAGGCGGTTCGCGAGGTTCGAGCCGATGAAGCCCGCGCCGCCCGTCACGAGGACGCGTTGACCGTTCATGAACGGGCGTTGTCGGGGTCGATGGATTACCACTTCGGTTTCGATGGCTCACTCCCAGAGCGTCGTCACGCCGGCGTCGCGGATGACCCCGTCGGCTGTGATGACCGCCTCGGTGTCGTGTGCCCGATGGCTGGCGACGACGAGGCCGTCGTGAATGCTGAACTCGTCCACGACGGCCGCGTACTCGGTCATCGTCTCGTCACCGTCCCGTGTGACCGACACCGGACCGGTTTCGACCAAGGCTCGACGAGTTCGCTCCGGGGTTCCCGACAGCTCCACGCCACGGACCGTTTTATACGCTTGGCGATGAACGTCGATGTGGTAGTCAAGCCGCTCCGCTACCTCTTGTGTTGGGTAGGCGTGGTAGCGGTGACTGTACTCCATCGCTGTCTCTTGATTAGAGATATGTCGATTTAATGGTTTGTACTGGTGTGCGGCGATTCATCCCCTCCCTACTCGCTCGCGATACTCGCTCGTGGAGGAAGGGGCATTCTCGCCTCAAGTTTGGTAATATCTTAGTTTTGGGGGACCCCGCGAGCGAACCGGCTCGGATCGTCTCTCGGGCACCCACCGTCAGTTCGACGCGTCCGCGAACCGCGCCACGCTGACGCGGTCGGGGACAGGCATCCGCTCGGTGATCCGGTCGGCGACGACCTTCCCGCTGTAGGGGCCGAGCGTGAGCCCGGTCGCGCCGTGCCCCGTCGCGAGGTGCGCGCCCTCGACATCTGGAACGGCACCGAGGGCGGGGACGCCGTCGGCACAGACGGGGCGAAGCCCCACCCGGTGCTCGATCACGGTCGCGTCGGCGAGGCCGGGGGCGAGCCGGATCGCCTCGTCGAGGACCTCCCGCAGGCCGCCGGCCGTGACCCGCGGGTCGAAGCCGCTCCCGGCCTCGCGGGTCGCGCCCGCGACGAGGCGGCCGTCCGGCCAGGGGACGACGTAGTGGTGCCGGAAGCCCTTCAGGACCGGCCACGAGCCGGTGTCGGCGTCCGGCAGGTCGAGGTGGACGATCTGCCCGCGCTTGGGTTCGACGGGGACGTCGACGCCCAGGTCGTCGCCCAAGGCGGGCGACCACGCGCCGCCGGCGACCACGACCCGGTCCGCGTCGATCCGCGAACCGTCGGCGGTCTCGACGCCGGTCACGCGGGGGTCTCGACTACCGGGGTGCTCTCGGGTTCGGATCCGGGTCACGTCGCGGTCGGCGGTCTCGAGGCCGTGGGTCCGGCCCGCCTCGCGCAGCGCGCTCGCGAAGGCCTGCCCGTTCACGCGCGCGGCGTCGGGGACGTGGAAGGCCCGCTGCGGCTCCGCCAGGGCGGGGACGCGCTCGGTCGCCGCCGCGGGGTCGATCTCCTCGACGTTCGGGAGGTCGTCGCGACGCGCCTCGATCCGGGCGGTCGCCTCCTCGTAGGGGGCGAGCTCGTCGTCGTCGACCGCGGCGGCGATCAGGCCCACCCGGCCGTAGCTCGTGTCGCTCACGCCGTCGGTCGAGAGACGGTCGACGAGCTCGGGGTAGTAGTCGCCGGCGTCGGTCCCGAACGCGAACCAGTCGTCGTCGTCGGTGCGGCTGCTCGTGCCCGGCGAGACGATGCCCGCGCCGGCGCTCGTCGCCCGACCCGCATCGCGGCGGTCAACGAGCAGCGTTTCGACTCCCGCGCGCGCCAGGTGATAGCCGACCGAGGAGCCGACGATGCCCCCGCCGACGACGATCGCGTCGTACATGGCGTGGAGGGTCGTGCGCGGCTCACTTATAGAGTAACGAGACGGAAATCCGTGACATCGCTCGTCTCGTCGCCGACGCGCTACGCGTCGGATTCGACGGTCTCCTCCGCGGACTCGTCGGGGGCGGCCTCGGCGTCCCCCCTGAGGCGACGTTCGGCCTCCTCGCGGTCCTCGGGATAGCCGACGTCGGTGCGCCGGCCGTCGAGGCCGATGGTGCGACCCGACTGGATGAGGAGGTCGATCGCGTCGGAGACCTCGTACTCGTCGCGGTTCGAGGGCCCGACGAGATGAACGGTGAGCCGACCACAGGATATAGAATTATTCGAATCACCTCAACTTATTTCTACATAGATACTGTATAGAGGGCTATGAACGACCAACCGCCCCGAAGCTGGAGTAACGGTCAGTCGGCGGCCGAGCGCGTCGAGGCGGTCGCACTCACCGTCGGCGAACCTCGAACGGCCAACTGGATCGCCACGGAGGCCGAAGTCGCCCACGAGACGGCGACGAAGTACCTCTCCCGTCTCGTAGACGACGGTAAACTCCGCTCGGATACACGCGGTCAGCGGACGACGTACGAGCCGGACCTGATCGGTCAGTACCTCCTCGAGATGCGCGAACTCTACGACGAACACTCACCCGACGAGCTCGCTGCGAGCCTCGAGGAGATGAACGAGCAGATCCGGACGTGGAAGGCGAAATACGACGTCGAAACGGCCAACCAACTCCGCGCGAGCCTCGGCCGGACGGACGACGTCACGGACGAACGCGACCGTCGACGAGCGGCCCGTGAGTGGGACCACCTCGAGACGCGCCGGCGTCTCGTCGAGGACGCGCTCCGCCTCTACGATCGCTTCCCCGACGACCGGCGCTCCGCGTCCGCATGACCGCCGGAACGGAGAATCAGGCCCTCTATCGGACGCTCAAGGACGTGCTGGTACGCCAGACGGAGGTCGCCTCCGTCCGGTTCGAACCGGACGCGATCCAGAAACGGTACCTCGCCGCCGAGGTCGATCCACAGCGGGTCGTCCCGCCGACCGGACCCGAGCCACCGCAGCTCGAGGTCCACTGGAAGCTCACTCCGCCCCACGACGAGTTCAGGATCGACTACGCCGATCCGAACGCGGGGTTCCATTGCGGGTGGCATCGAGACGAGGATCACGACGACCTCGGCGCGGTGCACTTTCAGTACCGGACGGCTCCGATGGAAACGCCAGAATACGAAGGAGTCGTGTTCGAAGCGGCGTCTCCCCCGAGACTCCTCTGGGAGTGCTGTGAGGAACTCTTCACCGACGTGATTCCCGACTACACCGGGGAGCCGTAGACGGAACCGCCCCGATCAGCGACTCGGTGCCGTGGGAGCCTCGCGCGTTCACGGACGACGGCGAAGACGATTCGAACTCCCGCGGAGTCGCTCCCGTCGCCGACGCGCTACGCGTCGGATTCGACGGTTTCCTCCGCGGACTCGTCGGGGGCGGCCTCGGCGTCCCCGCTGAGGCGACGTTCGGCCTCCTCGCGGTCCTCGGGGTAGCCGACGTCGATGCGCCAGCCGTCGAGGCCGATGGCGTCGATGGTGCGGCCCGACTGGATGAGGAGGTCGACCGCGTCGCTGATCTCGTACTCGTCGCGGTTCGACGGCTGGACGAGGTGACACGCGTGGAAGATCGCGGGCGAGAAGGTGTAGAAGCCGGTCATCACGAGGTTGCTCGGGGGCTCTTCGGGTTTTTCCACGACGTCCGTGATCTCGCCGTACTGGTTGGTGTCACAGACGCCGTACCTGGAGGCCTCCTCCCAGGGGACCTCCTCGACGAGGAAGGCGGCGTCCGCGCGGTCCTCGCGCTGGCGGCGGACCACGTCCTTGAGGTTCGCCTGGAACACGTTGTCGCCGAGGATGAGCATGAAGTCGTCGTCGATGTGCTCCTCGGTGGTGAGGAGCGCGTGCGCGAGCCCCTTCTGCTCGCGCTGGTGGGTGTAGGTGATCGGGACGCCCTCGTATTCGTCGCCGTAGTGGTCGATGATGACCTCCTTCATGTAGCCGACGACGACGATGAGCTCGTCCGCGCCGAGGTCGATGAGCTGGTCGAAACAGTGGGTGATGAGGGGTTTGCCGTTCACTTCGACCATCCCCTTCGGTTTGTCTTCCGTGAGCGGTCGGAGGCGCGTGCCCTTCCCGGCCGCGAGTACGACGGCTTTCATGATCCGACAGTTCAGTTCAGGCAATCATAAGGATTCTGCCTTCCCAATTCGGGGCTCGGTTGACATCCTCCCGTTCCTGAACCCTAGGAATCCCGCGCGACGGGAGTTCCGGGTCTCCACCCACGGACGCCGCCACGTCACGGGACTCCGGTTCGCCCGCTCGTCGTGGTCGGTGGCCGCCCGGCCGTGTCACCTCCCTCGACGACACCGCGGAACTGGAAGCCGTACTCGCCCACGAACTCGCCCACGCCACGAACCGGGACGCGACGGTGATGGCGGTCGTCTCACTTCCCGTCGTTCCCGCGAACGGACTCGGGTCCCGACTCGCGGACGTCGAGAGTCCGGGGTGGGCCGCGATCGTCGTCGATCCTCCCGCTTGAACCGGCGGCACTCGAAACGGTCACGCTCGGCCCAGAGGGCGACACAGCGCCGTCGTACTGGTGGCTTCGCACACGACTTCCGCCTCGAACGATGGCTCTTCGGAACACACCCACCAACGGACGACCGCCTCGAACGGCTCGCTACATACGAGCACAGTCACGGACGGCTCTCACCCCCAGAGCGACGGCCCTGACGGGACGCGACCTGAACCGTCCGAACGGCCCAACGACGGATGGGACGTGTTTCCTCGTCTCATCCGTAATCGCTGGGTCAGGCGCGTCGCGGCATCCACAGTCCGTAGAGGATCGCCAGGAGTCCCGCGAGTTCACTCAGTTGCCCGACGCTATTAACGATCGGTACCGGCACGCCGAGCCAGAATCGCAGGATCACGAGAGCGGCGCCTGGGACACCGAGGATGAGCGCGAATCCGAGCGCGATGAACAGCATCGGTCGGCTTCGATTCCGGCGATAGCCGAGGTACGCGAGGTAGCTGATCGCCAAGCCGAGCGCGACGGAGATCAATTCACTGTAGGTTCGAATACGGCTTAGCGTATCGAGATCGATCGACTGGAGCAGTAGTTCACGTGTGGTCATCTGTTTTCGACGAAGCGCGTGAATCGGTCGGCCATCCGCTCGCGACGGGCGACCGTCGTTTCGAAGCCCTCGTCGGTGAGTTCCAGCGTGAGGCTGTGGAGTTGGGCTTGGTACACTTTGTAGTTCTTCCCGTCCGTAACCGGCTTGATCTCTTCCGACACGAGGTCGTGTTCTCTGAGGCGTTCGAGTCGGCGGTAGATCGTCGGCTCCGACGCGTCGAGTCGCGTACTGAGCTCGGACGCCGAACAGGGATCGGTTCTCGTTTCGATGAGAATGTGCCGGGCACAGTCGTCCGCGAGGAGGGCTGCGAGCGTCGCCGCGTCCGATCCGTCCGACACAACGTCTGCCACATCTATCCCGTTTCCCATAACCGTTCGGTGCGTGGTTTCGCTTGTGGCTGGCTTCACTCCCTGAAACCAGGCGGTCGCGTTCTTTGAGACGGTTCGCGTCGGGTTCGGTATCGATGCCGAAGTCGAACATGCCCCGCGATGCGGACGCCCCCTCCGACCGAGCTACGCGGATGCTACTCGTCCCGTTCTGGAACCGCTCAGAACGCCGCTTCCGTGCGCTTTGGCGGATTCTCGGTGCGTTCGTGCTCGTCGCAACCGGCTCACAGGTGCTTCCACGTCTGCTGTTCGCAAACAGCGATCTCCCGCCATCGGCACTGGGGTTCGCTCGGAACCTATTCGCGGTTGGTACCGTGCTTTCCGTGGCCGCGATCTGGGCTCGGTACGTCGATCGCCGCCGACTCACCGAGTACGGCTTGGACGTCGGACCGGAATGGGTACGGGACGCGGGTGTCGGTGTCGTCGTCGCGTTCCTCGCGTGGGGACTGGCGCTCGCGGTACATCTCACCGCGGGGTGGGCACACGTTTCGGCCGTGCTGTCGCCGGGCACCGCCGAGAACGCGCTCCCCTTCGGCCTGGCTCTGATCGCGTTCGTCGGTCAGTTCCTGTTCGTCGGCGTCTGGGAGGAGCTGCTCTTTCGAGGACTCATACTGAGAAACGCCGCGGAGGGATTCCGTACACGACGGGTCTCCGACCGCGGCGCAGTACTGGCTGGACTCGTTGCGTCCTCGCTGCTCTTCGGCGTCGTTCACGTCGATCAGGCGACCTCGTTGCCGGCGCTCGGGTTCTGGGTGTTGATGGGAACGGTTCTTGGTAGTGCGTACGTCATGACCGACTCGCTGGCGATTCCAGTCGGTCTTCATTTCGCGACGAACCTCGCGTTCAACAACGTCTACGGGTTGAGCAACGTCCGGCCGGAGACCGCGGCGATCGCTTCCACGGTGCTCCGTCCGGAATTCACCGGTCCGACACGACTCGTCGGCGTCTCAGGGCTCATCAACGTCGGGGCGGTCGTACTCATCGCCGCCCTCACGACCGGATATCTGACGATTCAGTACGACCGTCTCGGAGTGAGAGTATCGTCCGTCTACGCTCCCGATCGGGATTCGACCCGCGGTGGCGATCTCGATCAGGGAGCACACGCGCGTCGATAGGTCCCAGTCGTCCTGGCGTGGTCCACCACCAAGCAGAACGGACTCGACGCCGAGTGCCGCGATACCGGACCGACGGGCGACCCCGCTAACTCCGAGCTGGAATTGCGGATACGATCCGACGTGTCGCCGTCGTCCATCGGCTCGCCTTCCGCGATCGTCGTCGGCGAACGTGAACGGGAGTCAACGGTCGATCGACCGCTGAACGTAGCTGACGGTACAGCCGACGTCCACGAGGGCCGCCCCGGCGACGGCAACTAAAACCGCAGGCGTGTCCCCAGCGGTGAGAACCGAGACGGCGATCAGTGCCGTTACACGGAAACTGGCGCATTCGCGCCTCAAGAACAGGTCACGTCGTAACCCACAATATCCCAACTCAGCGGCGCAGTGCCGTGGGAATCCTCGCGCTTCAGCGCGGGGAGGATGTCAACGAGACGACGGGTACCGGGAACGACACCGTGTCATCGAGCATTCCGTGCCGGCGTGAACATCCGACCATCGTGATGCTCAGGGCGGTCACAGCGATGCTCGAACCGATAACGGTAGACGTCAGATCGAGCGTCATCGTCGCACGGTTCCTGTTTCTCGAGCGTATCCGATCGGTCACTCGGAGTCGTCGTGAAACCGAACGACGAGTCGTTCGGTGGCGAGCGCGTAGACCGTCATCTCTCGACCCTTCTCGGAGTACCACGTTTCAATCGGTCTGACGAGTTCCGCTTCACAAAGTCGGTTGAGGTGGTATGAGACGTTCTGTACCGATTGGTCGACCGACTCGGCGATCTCGGAGGCCGTCTTCGGTTCCGATGTGAGCGTCCCCAAGATCTCCTGTGCTGACCTGGAGGACAGCATTTGGAGTACGTCGGTCGTCTCGTTTCGGTCGATGACGATGTTCGTTCGCTCACGAGGAGTGTGGGTGACTGGCGGTTGATGTGGGAAGGCGCTTGCCATAGATTTGATAAGCTGGAACCAGGTTGTTCAGTTTATTCGGCTTACTCCGAACAAACAAATCAAATCGTTTAATGCTTACGAAATACGTACTCGACGTATGACTCGACGGACTGCCCATCACGTAGTGGGGACGACAGACACCTATGAGTGAGGACGAGCGCGCCGTCGCGCGTGAGCGCGTAATCGAGTCGATGGAGCAGTCGGCGGAAGTCTACGGTCTCAGCCGGAGTGCAGGCCGTATCTATGGCGTGTTGTACTTCTTCGAAGAGCCGCTCTCGATCCCGGAACTCGTCGATGAGACCGGGTACGCGAAATCGACGATCAGCAACGTCACCCGAACGCTAACTCGGGTCGGGCTCATCCGTCGTCGGTCGTCGAAGGGCGGCGGACGACGCGTGCAGTATACGGCCGAGCGGGAGGTTTGGTTCATCCTCCAGGACGTGTTCCAACAGTACGTCCAACGGGAGATCCAAACGACGCTCCGTACGATTCAACGCGCGCAAGCACAGCTACCGGACGACAGCGAACCCGAGGCCGAACGGATCGAAGAGCTTCGAGACACCTACGAAGACCTCCAGGAGATACTCTCGCTCGTGTCGGAGTTCACCGCCGCGGAACTCCGAGACGCGCTCGAATCCTACGATCGCTAGTCACCAGTACACGGTGTACGTACAGACATCGTCCCCGTCACGACGACACGTCTCACCGGTCTCTTCGATGAAGACGAACGCGTCGACGGACGCGTACCGTTTGGCAACGCCACGGACGAGTCCCCGGTCGAACGGACAGGGGTACGGATCGTAACACGTGAGTTCGCCGGCCCGATCCTCCGTCTGCTCGAACTCGTAGTAGCCGATGTCGCCACCGCGGTGGTTCCGTTGGTAGGCCGTATCGATCGACTGGAGTCCGTCGGGAACGGTATCGAAGTCGTTCGGCCATGTAGCGACGGTCGGGAGTTGCTCGCCGAGCCGATCGAGGACGTGCGGCTGTAACTCCTCAGCGATCGTCTCGAAGGCGTTCAACCAGGTCTGTTGCGGATACCACACGCCGGGCTCGGGATCGGTGATCCCTTCGGCAGCAAGTGCGTAGAGTGCCCGCTCCCGATAGGCGTCAGAGAAGCGTCCCATTGCCTTCTCGACGATCGTCAGGACCGTTCGACCGTTCACCTCTACGCCCTGGTCAAACGCTTCGTAGGTGGCCATTATGTGCGCCACTCGTCGAATCAGCAAAGTAACTTCGATGTCGGTACCCCGCGAGTGAATCCGTGGGCTCTCTCCGCCGTGAAGCGGTTCGGTGGTCGGTCCTCGACGGGGTCGTTCACCGGAGTTGGAGATCGTCGGATTCCGCGTTTCCGGGCGTTCCTCCGGTCCTCTTCGCTCGAAACCGTGGTGTGTTCGTGTCGTTCGAACACGGGAGGTCGCCGTACACGTCGTGGACGGATCCGGCGTCCCCGCGAAGCCGTCAGGTTAGCGGTCGGACCGCACGCGGGCGGTGCGGCTCGGGAGCGGTCCGAACCGGTACGTTTGTCTGCGGGCGTTCGGTAGGGAGGCGTAATGCGAATCCTCCGGGTCGCGCCGTGGATCTATCCCGACACGAAGGGCGGCGGGGACTACCACGTCCACGCGATGTCGAGAGACCAGGCCGCGATGGGTCACGACGTGACCGTGCTCACGACGCGGGCGGACGAGTCGCTGCCGCGGGTCGAGACACAGATAGATCAGCGAGACGGTGGTTTGGAAGCATGACGGACGCATCCGAATCGATCCTCGTCGTAACACAGTACTTCCCGCCGGAAACGGGGGCGTCCCAGACGAGATGGGACGAACTGTCGAAGCGGTGGTCGGAGGAGGCGTCCGTGACGGTTCTGACGAGCGCACCGGATTATCCGGAGGGAGATATCTACGACGGCTACGAGAACCAGTGGTTACGACACGAGAAACGAGACGACATCGACGTCTACTACACGAAGACCATCACATCGTCAAGTGGAAATCTACTTCGTCGAAGTCTGAAGTTCGTCTGGTTCATGCTGATATCGATGCTCGTCGGGATTCGATACACCTCTCCGTCGGTCGTGATCGCGACGTCGCCGCAACCGCTCACGGGCGTCTCTGCGTGGGTCATCGCGCGTGTCAAACGAGCGACGTTCGTGTTCGAGGTTCGCGATCTATGGCCTGAATCTATCCTGGCCGTCAGCGACTTCGACAACAAGCTCGTGATCTGGTCTCTAGAACGTACTGTGGAGTTCCTCTACCGGCATTCAGATCATCTCGTCGTCGTGTCGAAGGCGTTCATCGACCCTATTATGCACTGTGACGTCGATCGATCGAAGATCTCGTTCCATCCGAACGGGATCGACTTGGCGTTTTACGATGTCGAGGAAAACGAAACGTCCGTGTTGGAGGATCTCGATGAAGAGTTCACGATCTCGTACGTCGGCACGATCGGTCGAGCTCATGGCCTCTCGATCGTGTTGGACGCCGCTCCAAACCTTGACGACGTTCAGTTCGTGATCGTCGGAGACGGAGCGGAGCGGGAGTCGCTCGAAACTCAAGCAGCCGACCTCGACAACGTGACCTTTACTGGGCGTCGTCCGAAGGAAGAGGTCCCATACATCCTTCAGAAGTCGGATGTCGCTCTCGTCCATCTGAAGCCTCGCGAGATCTTCGAGACCGTGATCCCGTCGAAGCTTCTGGAGTCCATGGCAGCCGAACTTCCGGTTATTCTCGGCGTTCGAGGGGAGGCGAAGCGAATTCTCACGGATGCCGATGCCGGAATCGCTATCGAACCCGACGACAGCGACGAACTGGTCTCCGCGGCCGAACGGCTTCGTGATAATCCCGACGAGCGACGGGACTTCGGAGCGTCGGGACGGAAGTACGTCAACGCACATTTCGACTGGGATTCCATCGCTGAGGAGTATTTCGCGACTATCACCGAACGTAGTGGTTGAGCCAAAACGACGAATACGAGCTTTTAAATCCGCTCTCCGGGTTCATCGATACAACGAATCCACAAGATGTCCTCTACGCTCAGTTTCGTCCTGGGAACGAGACCGGAGATCATCAAACTCTCTCCGGTCATCCGTGCCTGTGAACGACGGGACGTGCCGTTCTCGATCGTTCATACGGGGCAACACTACTCCGAGGAACTCGACTCGGTATTCTTCGAGCAACTCGATCTTCCGACTCCCGACTGCAACCTAGCGATCGGATCCAGTACTCATGGGGAGCAAACGGGGAAAATGGTCGCCGAGATCGAATCCGTGCTCGAATCCGAACGCCCCGACGTAGTGCTCGTTCAGGGAGACACAAATTCGGTGCTGGCGGGATCGATCGCGGCGACGAAGATGGACGGGATAGAGGTGGGACACGTCGAAGCCGGCCTCCGGAGTTTCGATCGGGAGATGCCCGAAGAGGTCAACCGCCGGCTGGCGGATCACGCTTCCGACTATCTGTTCGCGCCGACTGAGACGTCGCAGAGCCAGTTGCTCTCGGAGGGCTTGTCCGACGAGTGGATCACGGTCACCGGAAACACGATCGTCGACGCCGTCCAACAGAACGTCGAGATCGCTCACGAGCGAAGCCAGGTCCTCTCGGAGCTGGATCTCGACGGACCGTTCGCGCTGTTGACGGCCCACCGTGCCGAGAACGTCGACGACCGTGATCGGTTCGCGGAACTGCTTGACAGCGTCGCGAACGCGGCCGACGAACACAATCTCCCCGTCGTGTACCCGATCCATCCCCGTGCGAAGAAACGACTCTCCGAGTTCGGGATCGACGTTCCGGAAGCGATCGACGTCGTCGATCCACAGGACTTTCTCGATTTCCTCGTGTTGGAGGACGAGGCGACGATCGTCTTCACAGACTCTGGGGGAGTCCAGGAGGAGACGTGTATCCTCCGAACTCCCTGTGTCACCTTGCGAGACAACACGGAGCGTCCCGAGACGGTCGACGTCGGCGCGAACCGGATCGTCGGAGTTGAGTCGGGGGACGTCCTCACCGGAGTCAACGAAATGCTCACGATGGAACCGGACTGGGAGAATCCCTTCGGGGATGGGAGAGCCGCTGAACGAATCCTCGGTACGCTTGGATACGAATGACAGATACTGAACCACGGATCTGCGTACACGGGCTCGGATACGTCGGACTCCCGACGGCCGCGGTCCTCGCGAACTCTGGTTACGAGGTGTACGGGTTCGATGCCGACCCGGACCACCGTTCCGACCTCATGAAAGGCTCCTTCGACATCGAGGAACCGGACCTCGACCGGTTCGTGAGGCGAGCACTCAAAGACGGACTGCGGATCGTCTCTCAACCGCAGGAGGCGGAGTTTCACGTCATCTGCGTTCCGACTCCGTACGACAAGGACCTTGACCGGACGGACCTCTCCTACGTCGAGGCAGCAGGCGAGGCGGTCGCGGCGGAACTCCGTGAGGGAGATGTAGTGATCCTCTCGTCGACGGTCCCCCCAGGAACGACCGCCGGTCGATTGCGGGACGTAGTCGAGAGGTCGGGACTCTCCGCGAGCGAGGACTTCGTTCTTGGCTACAGTCCGGAGACGGTGTTGCCGGGGAACACTCTCACGGAGCTCCGGGAGAACGACCGGATCGTCGGTACGGTCGGGGGTCAGCCGACCGACCGGCTCGTCGCGCTGTACGACTCGTTCGTCTCCGGCGACATCAGGACGGCCGATGCCACCACGGCGGAGTTCGTGAAGCTGATCCAGAACGCCTACCGCGACACGAACATCGCGTTCGCCAACGAGATCGCGAAACTCGCACACGAGTTCGGGATCGACTCTCGGGAGGCGATCGCGATGGCCAACGAACACCCGCGGGTAGAGATCCTGCGTCCGGGTCCGGGCGTCGGCGGTCACTGTATTCCGATCGATCCGTTATTCCTGAACCACAACAACGACATCCCGATGCTGATCGAGACGGCTCGCCGGGTCAACGACGGGATGCCGGAGTTCGTAGCCGAGTTGCTCTCGGCGGCGCTCGGTGACCTGGAGGGCATGAGAGTTGCGTTACTTGGTGTTGCCTACAAGGGTGGAGTGTCCGACGTTCGAGAGACCCCGTCGTTCGTGATCGCCGAGGGATTGTTAGAAAGAGGTGTCGACGAACTTCGATTGACAGATCCGTACGTGAACAGCGACGACATCGGGTACGAACTTTCGTCGCTTGAGGAGAGCCTCGATGAGGTCGATGCCGCCGTACTGGTGACGGATCACCCCGAATACGGCGCTCTTTCTCCACAGACGTTCGCTGACCGGATGTCGGGTGACGTGATCGTGGACACGCGAGCTATGTTGGATATGGATCGGTGGGAGGCTGCCGGATTCGATGTGTACCAGGTGTGATTAGCGCTATTCAAACCCGATAATGAATAACGATCAACAAAGCGTCCTCTATATTACGATCGACTCAATACGAGCAGATCGAGTCGGATTCGTCGGAGACCACCGAGATACGACTCCGTTTATGAACGAATTAGCGGATAACGGAACCACTTTCGAACACGCAATAGCTAACGGGATCCCGACGTATTATTCGTTCAAATCCCTTCTCGGCGGGATCCATTCCCTTAGTCACGAGGAAGGAATCGGTCTTCCAGATTCTGCGGTATCGATCGCGGAAGTCTTCCGACAACAAGGGTACTCGACGGCCGGATTCAATGCAAAGAACCCGTGGTTGACGGAAGCTTATCAATACGATCGTGGATTCGACGTGTTTCGGGATTTTACTTCGACAGATGACGCGCGGCTTAATCCCGGCCGGCTCACTCAGAAACTCAAACGCTTCGCCAAACGAAGCGTTTCGTTTAGTGACGTTCTCACCGACCGACTTGGCCAACTCGGGCGAATGACGAACGCGCTCCTCGATTCACAACCCCTCACGCCGGCTGAGCCACTCACTGAGGCCGCAAGCCAATGGTTGGAGACAAGATCTAGTAATGATCCGTTCTTCCTCTGGGTACACTACATGGATCCGCATTATCCCTGGATACCTCCAGCCGAATTTCTGCCCGCCGATGCCGAATTCACCCGTCTTGAGATCGGTAGACTCTGGCATACAGTCGCCCACGAATACAAAAAAGAGAATGCTTCGATAGATGACGAAACCGTCGCCCAAATCAGTCAACTGTACGATGCGGAGATACGTCGCACGGATGCCGCGATACGTCGGCTCGTTTCGACGCTGAAAGAACAAGACGCGTTTGAGAATACGTTGATCGCCATCGCAGGTGATCACGGAACCGAGCTCCATGATCACGGTGGATTCAGCCACGGTCCTGATACTCTTTATCAGGAGGTCATCCACGTTCCCCTGCTGTTTCACGGCCCGGATGTCGGGCAAGCAACACGTGGAGTTGCGGCACTCGTAGATGTCCCGCAGACGATCGTCAACTCTGTGAGTGAAATACAGGCCTCTCCAGATAGTTTTGAAGGAATGGATCTGTTCGAAACGAAGCGGCAAGGCGTTTCGACGGAAGTCGTGTACGATTACGATCCCGCTCTCGGTGAGAATACAGATAACGACGTGTTACAGGCACGAACTGAGCCTCCCTGGAAATTGGTTCGTAACCAACACACTGGCTCGATCGAACTGTACGATATCGAAGCGGATCCCGAAGAACAGCAGCTAATTCAGGGGGAAGACGAGAAACGCTCCATGCTCCAGTCCGAACTCGATAGTCACCGAGAGTTCATTCTCCGACGGAATCGAACGATCGCGGAAAAAAGACGGATCAGAGAACGAATCGCGGAACTCAGACAGGAAGGAAAGATCTGATATGGGTGATCGAAAGGACCGCTACGATCTGCTTGTACGGACAGCAGCCAGAAAGAGTCCGAGACAGCTTCCTAGATAAATAGACTACACACTCATTCGGAGATCTCCGTTCAGAGAGACGGAAAAGATGTTTCTTTCGTCTCCGAAGAAGACTTGAAATTGTATTTAAAACTGGACGGTGTTGAGATAAGGTCGAAGGATGAGGCGGTCAAAAGATCGGGTGGTTCATGCCCAGTTTCGACCGCCTCAGCGGGGATAGCGGTTGTATCGAGTTAGATTTTCTGGAGCGAGAGGCGACACCCGAATCCGCGATGAAGCTTGGTATCCGACTCCATTTGGCTGGCCTATCACTTTCGGATACTGTCTCACTTCTTGAGAATTTGGGTGTCGCTCGTCATCGAACCACCGTTCATCGGTGGGTACAGAAAGCCGATCTACAGCCGACAGACGGTGCCAACCCGAATCACGTTGCGGTCGATGAAACAGTGATTCAGCTCAATTCAGACCGATATTGGCTGTACGCTGCCGTCGATCCCGACACCAACCACCTGCTCCACGTTCGACTGTATCCAACGAGAACTAACGCTATTTCCTCGATGTTTCTTTCAGAACTCCGTGAGAAAAATCAGGTTGACGACGCGGTCTTTCTCGTCGACGGTGCGCCATGGTTACACGCGGCCTGTCATCGTCACGGGCTCCGATTCCAACACATCACACATGGGAATCGGAATGCCGTAGAACGTATCTTTCAAAAAAGAAAACGGCGAAAAAAAAACCAATTCTCAAATATGTTTAGCCATGTCGAGCCGAGTACCGCCGAAAATTGGCTACAAGCGTTCGACTTCGCATGGAATCAGCTTATCTAAACACTACCAGATATCGAAACCGGTTCCTATTTCCCGAAGTTCGGCGTAGAAATCGATCATGATACCGAGATCGAAGTCGAATTCGAGAGTTCCTCTCGGATGGTCGCTCATATCGACGGGCAGACGAGGTCTCTTCCACACATAGAGATATGAGACCGATCACACTCACCAAGAATATCTACCGAGACCTTCGAGGAAAGCAAACGACGCCCCGATCGGACGAGGAGCATCTCTCGGCGGCGATCGACTGGCTATATCGGAGCCAGGACGTAACCGAATGTGGCGGTTCCGCAGCATACTACAGCTTACTCACCGGGTGGTCCGGGCCCTATCCCGAGACTTCGGGCTACATCGTTCCCACGTTGTATGATTATGCTGAGTACGCCGACGCACGGGAAGCGCGTACTAGAGCCGAACGAATGGCTTCTTGGCTTCTCGAAGTACAGCTCGAAAACGGTGCGTTTCCGGGTGGTGTAGACCCAGGTCCGAACGCCGATCCAAGCGTTTTCAATACGGGTCAAATCCTCTTCGGTCTCGTTCGGGCATACGAGGAAACCGACGAAGAGCGATACAGATCCGCAGCTATAGAGGCAGCGGATTGGTTGGTGTCTGTTCAACACCAAAATGGATACTGGGACCGTTACGATTATCGGGACGAGAGCCACTCGTACTGTTCTCGTGTCGCGTGGGCACTATTAGAGGTTGGCCGGATATCTGACCGTACATACGAGCCAGCGGCTAGAAACCATCTGAACTGGGTCGTATCCAGACAGACGGAGAACGGATGGTTTAGAAACGCAGGATTCTCCGAAGGGGAAACACCGTATCTCCACACCCTCGCCTACACGATTCGTGGGTTGCTTGAGAGCGGATTCGTTCTTGATGATTCGACATATATCTCCTCAGCTCGGCTCGCTGCCGATCAGCTCCGTGAGATCAGGCTCAAAGACGGCCCTCTCAAAGGAAAATACGATTCGGACTGGAATTCTAAGGCTTTCTATTGTTTACCTGGGAGTATACAAACGGCTCTCGTTTGGCTCCGTATTCATTCGAACATAGCTGAAAATGAGGAATACATAGATAGAGCTAGGGATGAAATACAGAACATCAAAACGTATCAACGAATTAATTGTATGTCGATCGATGGAGGTATTAAGGGATCACATCCTGTTTGGGACGAATATATGCGCTTCCGTTATCCGAACTGGGCGGCAAAATTCTTTATCGACGCACTTTTGTTAATTTCTGAGAATGAATAGTTAGAGTGAATAACAAATGACGGAGATCTCGTTGGAAATACCACAAGAGCATATCGAGTACTGTGAGCAAGTCGTTGAAACGACAGAATTCGAAACGGTTGAGGAATATTTATCTTACGTTATTGAAGAAATAGCGATCGGTGTAGACTGTCATGAGGGCTCTCCTCATAGTATGCCGGATAACGTGTCTGATCAACTGGAGTCTCTCGGATATCTATAATTGTATTATTTAGTTCGTTCAATACGGAGAGATTCTCGATAGAATTCTTCATATTTTGATATCTGTTCATTCCAACTGAACGAACGAGCATGGTCTTGGATTTTTTGGTGCTGCCATTCCTGTGTATATGAGTTGACGATCACATTACTGATCTGTTCAATATCATCTGGTGGAACTCGATATCCTACGTGTTTGTTTGGTATTACTGGTTCTGGTACTTCTGTGGTTCCGATCACCGGAATTCCGTGTTGCATAGCCTCAAGGAATACGAGGCCGAACGACTCGCTTCGTGTTGGAACTACGAGGAGATCTGCTTTCGAATACCATTTATCAACATCATCGACACGCCCAGGGACAGATACAATATCTTTCACCTGCTGGTCTTTTATATACTTTTCAATCTTTTCAGTATCATCTGAACCAATAATTACTAATTTTAGATCAGATACTTTTTTGTAACTTAGTATTGTAGCGTCAATCGTTCTATACACTCCTTTTCGTTCGGTGAACTCTCCAACGTAGAGGAGTGTGTGTTCTTCTGTTTTTTGCTCATTGTCCTGGATATTTTTATCTATATTATTGATCGAATTATATATGACTTGTGAGTGACCATCAAACGAACCTACGTGTTCTTCAACTTCACATCGAAGTTTATTGCTTACATATATCAGATGGTCACAGGCAGCATAACTTCGCTGGAGGATCGATCTATATTTTTCCGCTTTCTTTGGTTCTGAGTATGTAATTGAGTGGACACTGTGAGAGGTTGCTATTAGCGGAGTATTCTCATCAACGACGAGTGATGCCACGTAGTGGCGGAATCTCAGTTCATGAGCATGAACGACATCTGGATTCGTTTTGTGATATATACCGGTGAGAAAAATATAATAAACGATCATGTGTATTACTCTCACTACTCCGAGTGATCGGTACGTAGTTATGATCTCCACTATGTCTGGTAGTTCTATATTTTTCAAAGACAGACCTATGGGTAAATTTCTCACAGATCGGCCTATTACTTGAAACTCTCCGTGTATATATTGTTTTCCTAAGTAGTTGTCAGCAAAAACGATCACTGAATGATCACTATCCGTTAGATGGGTCGCTAATTGCCAAACGTGAGTAGCTACACCGCCGCTTTCTTTAAACGCTCCTTTTTCTTTTGGAATTGTTCCTAACTGGAGTATATTCATTGATTGTGTGTATATCCTTTTGGACTTTTACTCTTCAGTCACGAACTGATTGTTGGTTTCCAGTGACATTGAATCATTCCATTTTATGAGATCCTGTTCTAACCTCTGATCTTTGTATAGTTATATTGTGTATTGCGTATCCGATCCCGAGTGTAACGATAGTTGACCTCATTGACAAACCGAAAATAGAGAAAGTCTCAAACATTTGTGTTATTACTGCGATTACTACAAACCCAAATAAGAAGAAAGACCGCTCATCAGTAATGGCCCGGGCAGTTTGTGTGATCGCCAGTACATGGATACTTAAGTAGGCTCCTCCACCGATTAGGCCCGTTTCAATAAACATACGTAGGAACGAGTTGTGAGGACTATATCCTTCTAATCTATCAAGGAACGGTTCCATCATCAAGTCTGCTGTTCCAAATCCAGTACCTAGGATGGGATTTTGAGAGAACGCAGCGGCACCTGCGAGCCAGAGTGGCTTTCGATTACTCAGATCTTGTGATTGTAATATATATGGACCAGGAAGCAGATCAAACACGACTGCTAGAATCACGACTCCACAGACACCACCCACAAATGTAGTACCAAGTACACCACTCCGACCCCAAATCTGATACGATAACCATAAGATCACCAACGCGATAAGGACAAGCCATCCACCTATATAGTCTGTGAAAATTAGTCCCATTAGAGAAACGCCGAATAAGCCAATTGAAAGTTGAGTATCATAGAGGCGGTACTCTACAGCTGCACAAATTGTACCAATAAGTGAGAGAAATCCGAGTACATTTGGATTGCTGAAAATACTGGTTATCGCATTAAACTGGATACTGACTACTGAGGCCTGATAAGGCCATAATGATAGGTCAAAACCGAATATTGCTGTAGGACCAATGAGTGGTATAAAACCAATACACACAATCACTGTAGAAAGGCGTGCGAACATCGCGAAAAAATATCGCTCTGGAATTATTCTAGGAAGATATACAAGATTGGTGAATATAAGCCCAAAAAAGGCTATTGTTCGAGTGACTATTCCGAGCCTGGGAGTAGCTACCAAATGATAGAACGCAATAAGAAAGATCACCGTGAGTGTAGCCGCTACCCAGTTGGGGATCACCATAATAGTGTCTCTAGGAAGTGTGTAGCACAATACAAATGTATACAATAAGGCAGCAGCAATATATCCAATTAATTGAGGAAGTGTTGAATTTGGTAACAAGAGAGCAATAAAGAATATCGCGATCAGTATGAGAAATCCAGTATTTTCTCTCATATAATGTACTCCAGTATTCATTTGGTAAAGATTTATCAGAATCCACCTAAAATTGTCGATTTGCTCTATCTATACGTCAATCAATTATCAAAAGTTATTATATGCCGTGTTCCGAAACTACTAATTTGTCAGAATTTAACTACAATGTATGAATAGCCTATTTCATCGGGTGATACACAAATATAAAAATGAAGGAATTTTACAGGTTCTTCAGTCTACTTTAGGATTTGGATGGAGGCAGATATCATTACCTATATTTCTAATTCTATATTTAATATCGAAAATAATACCTAAAAAAGATACAATTCACGTTTTTGGATATGGTGATAAAAACTCATTTACAGACAATTCTAAATTTATGTTTCTATATATTCACAACTGTGTGGAGGGTATAACGCCAGTATGGATTACAAAAAATAATGATCTTGCTCAAGAATTACGAAGTAATGGATTCCATGGTTATACTTTTTGGTCGATTAGAGGCATCTATTATTCACTTCGATCGACTCTCGCATTTGTTACACATACTCGCCGAGATATTCCTTGGTGGTGGACTGGAGGCGCAACGATCGTTCGTTTAGGTCATGGTGTTCCTTTTAAAAAGTACCATTGGTCAAATGAGTCCGAATTAAAGGGAAGACCGATTAAAAAAGTATTGAACAAATTTATCTTCTGGAATTATGATTATTCTATAGCTACCTCTTCGGAATATGTACCAAAAGTTGTGGAAGCAACGAATCTTGATCCAGAACGCGTTTTTGTGACGGGGTTACCCCGAATGGATATGTTCTATCGGAACTATCCTGGTCTCGAGATTGGAGTCAATAAAAAACTCATCTCAAAAATAAATTCAATAAATGGTACTACTTTGTTTTATTTCCCTACTTGGAGGGAGTCTGGACAAAATATAAGAAGCATTGTGACAGATGATGTGTGCGATAAATTAAAACAACAAAACATTCATTTATTTATAATTCCCCATCGTAATACAACTTTTGAGAGTATTGATGGAGATAATGTATATCTTGTCCAAAAATCTATGGATTTCTATCCTATTTTGGAAGAGATAGATGTATTTATGACTGACTATTCTTCTCTATTTTATGATTCTCTATATAACAGTACTCCAATAATTTTCTACCCATATGATATTACTGAATATTTAGATGAGCGCGATCTGTTTTTTGAATATTCAAATGTTCCCGGCCATATCGCTGCCACGGAAGAAGAATTAATACAAATACTTTCGAACACTACTATTGCTACTCCTGATAACGAAAAATATTGGTTGAGATCTACATTTGAATATATTGATGGTAAGAACGCTCAACGGGTATTTTCTGAAATTTATGAGCGAGTCAATTATCAACAAAATGATTAGATCCTTCGTCAAAGATATTTTTAAATGATATAGCAAATAATATAACTTAAATAACCAATGTGTCTGTTACGAACTCGATTCACCTTATCCCCGATCGACGATTTCGCCCTAGTTACGTTCATACGAACCCGCAAAAGTGGATCGGCAAAGAATGACATGTTACTTGTTCCCAGTGAGAAATCTGTGTCAATCAGGAATCACTCATTACAGTTGGACTGGAGGCACAGTACTTTGAGCTAATGATAGGCCTGCATCACGAACCAAATGAGTGTACATTTATTCTCTTGCTTCTATCTTCAAACCCAACGCTGATCCGTCGCTTCTACGGATTCAATAGAGTAGAATAATAAAATATATTATTTAGCCCACTATTAAACCACCTATGAAAGTAGCATTTTTGACTTCTTGGTTCCCAAAATATTCTAAGACATTTATTATTAATCAAGTTGTATCTTTACTTGACCTTGGACATGATGTGACGATTATCAGTTTAGGAGAGCCCGACCCTCCCGCAAACCATTCTATCGTTAATAACTATAACCTCAAAGAAAAAACATATTATATACCGAAGATTAATACATATACTGGTGGCATCAAACAGTATGTTAAATTTGTACTTGAACACAAATCAATCTTAAGAATAATATCTGAAATAAAATATGGTAAGCAGAGTCCAGAAAGGTTAGCTGCTCAATCTGTTCTTCATGATCCAAATAAATTCGATGTCTTCCATGCCCATTTTGGTCCAACTGCGCGATGCTGGGATTTTCTTTCTAAAGAACATCCAGATATACCCTTTGTAGCCACATATTATGGATATGATGTCACGAAACACCTTCACCCGGAAAATTACAACTATTATTCTCGGACAAATCACTGGGAATCAGTCGATTTAGCAATTGGAATCAGCGAGCATATTCGATCAAGGATGCTGATGGCTGGCTGCCCGGAAGAGATCACAACGACACTCCCGATCGGAATTGATCCCGATCTTTTTCAGTTTTCACCATCAGACTACGATCCTAACGAGACACTCCGTTTGGTATCCACGTGTAGACACACCGGGAAGAAGGGAATTGAATACGCTATCCGAGCGGTAAGCCAGGTCAAAAACGGAGGAGTCGATCTATCATACACTATCGCTGGTGACGGGGATCTAACACCGCAATACCGCGAGATCGCTTCGGAGGCCGGGATCTCAGATGAAATCGAATTTATCGGGAGAGTTCCACAAGAGCGTGTTTCAGAGCTGATGCAGGAAGCCCACCTTTACATACAACCAAGCGTCACCACTTCTGACGGCGACATGGAGGGACAAGGACTCGTGTTTCAGGAGGCACAGGCTACTGGTACCCCGCCGATTACGACTTTCCACGATGGTATTCCCGAAGGAGTTCGACACGCCGAGACTGGTCGGTTAGCACCGGAACGAGATGTCTCCCGTCTCGCCGACGAAATAGAGTATTTTGTGAACAACCCTAAAGAGATAATTCGGTATACGCATCGTGGCCGAGAATGGGTCGAGTCGAAATATGACTACGCTAAACTTGGAAAACGACAGGAAGAGATCTACGAATCCCTACTGAGTAAGTGAAGTCTGAGTGATTCTATAATTGCGTCTTAAAGTACTCGATAGACGTTTTCAGCCCATCGCCTAGAGGAACTTGAGGAGACCAGCCTAGTTCTCGCTGTGCCTTCGAGATGTCCGGTCTTCGAACTTGTGGATCTTGTGGTGGGAGTTCCTCATGTACGAGCCCGCTTTCACTCCCTGCGATGTTTAACACGGATTCGGCCAGCTCATTTATTGTTCGTTCGTCGGGATTTCCGATGTTCACGGGGGATTGAACATCCGACTCCAGCAACGTAATGAGTCCACGAATCATATCCGATACGTAACAAAAACTCCGAGTCTGCTCACCATCTCCGTACACGGTGAGATCCCTTCCGGTCAACGCTTGTTTCGCGAAATTCGGGATCACACGGCCGTCATCGAGACGCATTCGTGGACCATATGTATTGAAGATACGAGCGACTCGAACATCGAGGTCATGTTTATCGCGATATGCCCGAACCAGAGATTCGCCGTATCGTTTCGACTCGTCGTAACACGATCGGGGGCCGTATGGATCTACATTCCCGCGATATTCCTCTGGTTGTGGATTTATTTCAGGATCCCCGTATACCTCGCTCGTGGACGTGAACAGATATGTTGCATCTTTCTCCTTGGCGAGTCCGAGCGTCTTGTGTGTTCCGAGTGCACCAACCTTCAACGTCTTGATCGGATGATCCCGGTAGAACACCGGTGAAGCGAGGCTCGCTAGATGTAGAACGGCATCTAGTTCCCCAGAAATATGTATGAACTCCGTAACATCGTGATCATAAAATGAGAATCTATCGTTCTCAAAAGCGTCGTCGAGGTTCTCCGTTCGACCGCTTACCTGATTGTCCATTCCGATGACTTCATATCCGTCGGCTAGCAACTCATCGCAAAGGTGTGATCCGAGGAATCCTGCGGCACCGGTGACAAGGAGACGACTCATTCGGCCCAATCTCCGAGCAGCGTCTTGACGGCTGCGTTGATCTCGCCATTGTCGTATTTCAGTGCCAATTCGACATTTGCCTGTAGCCAAGACGGAATATTTCCGATATCGTAACGATCGCCATCGAGTTCCATACCACGTACCTCATCGAGCTTCCGGATCGCATCGGTGAGTTGTAACTCACCTCCGGCGCCCTTCCCGGTTGTTTCAAGTTTTTCGAAGATATCCGGTGTGAGGATATATCGCCCAGTGATCGCGAGGTTTGAAGGTGCTTCTTCCTGCGATGGTTTTTCTACGAAATCGCTGACTGGAAAGCTCTCAGTAGTTGAATCCACTTCATCAATATCCGCGACTCCGTACGAAGGAACATCATCCCACGGAACCCGTTCAAGCGAGAGAACAGAAGTTTCGTGTTCTTCTGCGGCCATAACAAGCGACTGAGTACACGGTGTTTCGTTCTTGATGATTGTATCGCCGAGTAGGAGTGCAAATGGTTCATCACCGACGTGCTTTTCAGCATACAGCACAGCGTCTCCCAATCCTTCTCGTTCCTTCTGACGAACGTAATGAATGTCCGCGAGATCAGCGATGTCCCGAACTTGCTCGAGACGATCGAGTTTCCCGTCCGCTTCTAATTCCTCTTCAAGTTCGTACGATTTGTCAAAATGGCGCTCGATAGCTTGCTTTCCGCGTCCAGTAATGATCAGAATATCATCAATTCCGGCCTCAATAGCTTCTTCAACGACGTACTGGATCGTTGGTTTATCTAGGACTGGCATCATCTCCTTTGGCTGTGACTTGGTCACAGGAAGAAATCGGGTTCCGAACCCCGCAGCTGGAATAACTGCTTTCGTTACTTTCATGAATCGTCTGTTCTATACTCCGGGGGCTATGTATCTTTTATCATTAACTCGGAAGCAATCGTTGATCTTCTATGTGTAATATTTCATAAAATAGTAGAATATCATATAATACCTTGAGTTGAGCTACTATAACCATTATATATAGTATTCAAAATTGGATTTAATTGGTATCTAATGTATGTCTTCTCATAGTTCGAGTCGCATCCACTCTAAAATTGGGATATTCGATGCCAGATTATATCTAATGAAACATACCCGAAAATGACGTTAATTCCGATGAACAGTACCAACCCCAACGGTGGGAATATGAGAAGCGAAACCAACGAGGAGATCTCTGTAATGGACACGATTGCGAGGAACACGACGGCGAACGCACCCTGCGCGAGTACGAAGGGAATTGTCCATCGGAGTGACACTACTTCGAACGGAGAGTAGAACCAGATACCGACGTTGCCGACGAACAGCATGACGTACGAGATCGTTGTCCCGATCCCCGCCCCAATGATCCCGTATCGAGGGATCAATACGACGTTCAACAGGACGTTGAGCAGGAGGGCTCCGGCGGTCATCAGCTCCGTGTGTCTCACCCACCCGGTTGCCTGAAAGACGGGAACGATCACTCGGCTGACTCCAAAAAAGAACGTTCCTAAGATGAGCAATTGTAGGGTGTCTGCGGCAGCAACGTAATTCCCGCCGAAGTAGACCTGGAGAAACGGTTCGGCGAGAGCGAACAGCCCGACGCCGAACAGCGTCAGCGCCAGTACGCTGTATTTGATCCCGGTTTTGATCTGTTTGTTTATCTCTTCGATGTTGTCTTCCGCCCAGAGATTCGCCGTGTGCTGTAAAAACGCCATTTGAATGACCGACGGGACGAACCAGATCATCTCCGCGGGAACGATCGCGCTGTTGTACAGCGCCGTCGCCGTCGACGTTCGGAAGTACTCGACGAGGAGGATGTCCGCCTTGTATAGGAAGGCCGCACTCACCCCTCCAATCAGCTGAAACCCTCCGAACGTCGCTACTTCCCGTCCGTGTACTCTGATACTCCCCATCGAAGGGATCGAGAACTCGAAGTGCTTACGTACATACGCGATTCCGAGAACCCCGACAACGACGAAGGACACACTGTACGCCGCGAACAAGCCTTGTAGATCGTACCCGAGGTACGCCAACGTGAGCCCGATGACCACGTAGAACACTCGTCTTCCCACGTGGAGAATTTCGGCCACGTGTTCGCGCTGTTGTCCATAGAACGTGCCCCTTACGATGCTGAAAATGTTTTCAAAGACCACCGCCAAAAGAAGGATCCACACAAACGAGACGTAGCGAGACGGAACGACCCCAACCAGCATGGCAATCGCAGCGGCTGATATCGCTACGATCCCATATCCAACACTAATTACGAGCGATACCGAAACGATCTCGGATGCCGTTTTTTGCTCCGTTACGTTCTCGGCGATGATTTTCCGAGTCGCATCGAAGAGTCCTCCTCTGGCAAGGAGAGCGAAGATCGAGAATCCGGCGAACACGCTGACGTACAATCCGTATTGTTCTTGAGAAATGATCCGAACTAAGATCGGGGTGAATGCTAGGCTTATCAGCAGATTCGCCGCTTTTCCAGAAAAAATCGAAAATATCGATCGAAGAATGGTCGACATAATTCGAACGAGCTCGTTATTTCAACAGCGGCCATTCGTCCGCCGATTACCCATCAACACGTCGAAGGCAGTCAGTGTCGAGAATCTGGAGACCGGTTCGGGATCTGACGATGACATACAGGGAGTTGTCCGATTTCGGACGGCGACCCGAATAATGTCGTCGGTCTCGTTCCGTGCGCGACGTCTGCGCGTGTTTCCGACGGTCGTTCGCCGAACTCGTCCGGATCTCCTCCACCACCGTCGCGACCACACCCTCGATGAGCGGGAGCGTCCATCTCGTGTGCTTTCCGCCTCACGTCCTCCCGTGATGGCGTTGAGAGAGAGTAGATTTCGTCTGTTTCGCCTCTCTCGACGGTGGCGCTCGTTCCTGGCTCACCGATCGGCTCGTGTCGATCGTACTCTCGTGTCGTCCGTACCGAGACGAACCCGTATTAGAGACGAGATCGAAACGGAACGCGACCGGTGACACCTCGCCGCGAAGACAGACGAAACGTACTCTCTCGCTTTGCTAGTGAGCGAGTGGGAATCCACGGAATCCTACCGGGGTCATTCCCGAGACAGACGAAATGAGGTGTGTCCCTCCGTCATCGCCACCGCACCCTATCTAACTCGGAAGCTTCCGCAATACGTCGACACGGCGACTACGCCCGCGGATACGCGTCGGGGTCTCCTGCTCGAACGCGAGCGCCACCCCGGTCGAACACCTGACGCGGTGGGGTGCGGTGCGAGACCTGTCGTTGGTCGTCTCCGAGAACGCTCGACACGGTGGGGCGTGGGACCGACTGCTCCCCCTGGAAAAAAGCACTCTACGTAGTGGGATGTCAGGAACTCGTCCCGCTCTCCCCACTCAGCAACTCGCTCGCCCGCTCCACGCCCGCGGGCGCGTTCACGCGGAGTGACCCGCGTCGTCGTGGAGCGTCTCGACGCGGTCGGTGACGTGGTCGAGAACCGTGAACGGCACGTCGAGATGGTGGAAGCCGAGGGGTGACGGTTCCGCACCGCCGGCGTCCGGGGGTGGATGAACGTGTGCTCTGGGTGCGTCCGTCTTCGGATGGCGATCCCACCGACACTGGAAGCGAGCCGTTCCACGCGTCTCGACGTAGTGAACGGAGTAGGCGTTCGTCACGAACCAGTGATATCGATCCGTGCGGCGTCGACCGCGTCGGGAGACGCGGTCGAGTCGAGCGAGATGGCGAGCGAGCGCGGCGAGACCGAGTCGGGTTCGAACGGAACGCCCACGACTCGACGAGCGGACGTGTCGCTGCCCGTCGGCCGAGCGTTCGCATCGTCGTCCGGTCGAGTCGCCCACCGGCGGGCACGTCATCGGGGGGTGTATCGTCCGGCATGTCCTTCCCGGTCAGGCGGACGCACCGAGGTCGCCACCGTCACGTTGCCGATCGGCCGCCCGCGAGACGGCCCGCTGGAGCAGTTCGATGTCGTGCCGAACCGTTCGCCACCGAGACAGCGACTCGAGTCGATCGTGGACCGCCGCGTGGTCGCCGTCCTCGATCCGCGCGACCTCGACGGAATCGGGGGAGGGAACACCGAACGAGCCCTGGAGGTCGGCGTCCTCTTCGAGGAGCTGATCCAGGCGCTCCCGGAGCTCCGCATGGGTGTGTTCGTCGGCCAGCCGTTCGACGCGCTTCCACTGGAAATACGACTCGTTGCGTCGATACTCCACGGGGTGACTCCCACGTCGGTCGACGATTCCCATCTCGGCCAGTTGGGTGAGCGCGTCTCGCGCCCCGTCAGTGGAGCAGTCCGCACGATCGGCGATCGCGTGCGCGGGTACCCGTACAAGTTCTATCGGCTCACCTCGCAGGCTCGAGAGCTGTTCGATCGAAACGACCTGTTCCCCGCAGACGCGTGGCAGCGACAATACGCCCGCGTGGAGAAGACCGGCGAAATCGCCGAACTCGAAGCAATGCCTCGACCCGAGTGAATTGCCCTCTCGCATGGCGGACTTCTCGGATCCCGTCATAGACCGACCACGCCACTGATCCCCGTCAGCGAACTCGATTCTGTCTCGTACCCGATCTCCTTACGGTGCTGCTGTGTCGACATTCCCGTCCGAATTCGTAACCGAGCTGTTGAGATACAAAAAAGAAGCAGCGACAATTCTGCGAGTCTCATCACTCGGGAGTATCATCTATTGGTTTGGCGTATTTGCTGGAATTTTCGTTTCGAACAACCGCTGAAGTGCAGTCCACAGAATTTCTGTCGGAACCGATTTTAAATCATTCTCTTTTCGCGATGAACACGCAGAAAGGACACGAACCGTACTCACTCACTCCGAACCGATTATATCATCACGCGTCTGGATTATCTGTACGCATCAAACGCTGATCGACGACCCAAACGAGACTAGCAAGCACCGCCGCAGCGATGACTGGCCACCGGTCCGTGCTGAGATAAAACCCATCGATGGCAAGGCCATGGGTGACGAACGGCCACAACAACGGACTCGTGATCCCAGACGGCTTGTACAACAGCAAATCGAGCACGTAGTGGGAGCTAGCACCAACACTCAAGAGAACGAACACGACACGCCGATACGCCTTCGGGACGAGGAGTGCGCCAATACACACAATGAGGAGTGTGCCACCGACACGGTGGAGCGGATTCCACGTGAACGGCAGCCCCAAGAGCACTGAAATCGACTCCTCGGGGACCACCAGATCGATCCGATTGAGGTCTGGGAGCGTCGATCCGATCAGCACCATCGTGACGAACGGGTAGGGGATCCACTCGTACCGCCACGAGAGCATGATCGCGAGGGTGTACCCGATCAAAATATGCGTGAAGAGATCAGCCACTGGCTTCCTCCTCCGACAGATAGCGGGTATGAAGTGGTGTGTCCCGGGGTGAGAAGGTGACCGTCTCCGGATCGAATCGCCACCCATCGGCGATCCGGAGCGCAACGAACAGTGCGCCAAGCACCGAGATCGCGTACATGTACGTCGTCTCCCACGGCTCTCGAACGACTGTCCGGTCCCGATCCGCGGCAAGCGTTCCGTCCGCCGTGAGCGTGCCATCAACGATGATGTCTTGGCCAACGGCGACGTCTGGCGCATTCTCGACAGGAAGGTGTTGTGTAGTGGTGCCGTCGGTGACCTCAATAATGACAGGGTCAGTTTCGATCACGACGCCGCCAGTCTCAAGATGCTTGCCGGCCAGATCGGCTGGTGTTACGTCAGGTTCTGCGAGGTCAGGTCCCAGACTGGTGGACGCTGGATATCCTGCGCCAGCAAGCACAAAGAGTCCACCAAGAGCGACGACACAGACTCCGAGGGCGACGAGTCGGGACCCGACAGCAGAAGCCATCTAGAGAGTCATCCGTCGCTGACAAATAAAGATCCATCGGTGGTCTGGTCTACAGACAACTCATTGACCTCCTCCAGAGAAGAAATCGTGGTTTTAGAATTCGTAGTTTCAGAAACTACGATTTCTACTTAGCCGGGGATGCTACTGACGGTATGGAGCAATTCGTTGATCGGGATGTCGAACTCGATCAACTCACGGACTGCTATGACCGAGACGCGGACTTCGTCGTGAGCCGACGGCATCGAAACGCGGTCGCTATCGCATTGTAGCTCCGCTGTTCCGATTCGTATACGGCAACCAAGATCAGCTTCGCATGCTCGGAGATACCGCGTATGACGAACTCGTTGTACCGGAACTGGCGGATTACCGGAGAATCGAGGAGAAAGCCTCGCGTCGACCTTGCTCTTACGGACATCCTGAGCAGTTTCACATCGCTGTCGCGGTATGACCTCGATTCGCCTGCGTGCTCACGAGTAGTAACGTACGGGACCGTCGATGCGGCGACGTTCCGGACGGCACTCTCCACCGACTGATCCCCTCGGAACGCCGATCACAAAGAGAGCTCACTTACCGGGTCCAGAAGGCACGCTGGCGGTCTTCGATCTCCGAAAGCACCGTCGAGAGAACGCCACGCCAGTCGGTCGGGTGTGTCGTATCGTCGCCGGGCGTCGGTGCGTCCGGTCCCGGATGGACGTGATCACGAGTGTTGTGACCGGACGGGTGTCTGTCCCATCGGTGATCGAACGCCCCCGTCTCGTGGGTTTCGTGATAGTGGAGCGAGAAATCCCCGTTTTCGAACCAGACGACCTCCAAACGAGCATTTCGCACGCGATCGGGGTAGAGTTCTTGGTCGTACCGACAGACCAGTCGTTCGGGAGCGAACGCTGGCTGTTCACCGACCTCGGTGAACCGATCGTCCGTCGCGAGGCGCTCTCGGATGATCTCCAGCCGGTCGAAATCGATCGGCCCGCTGGAACCCGGATCGGGCGTATCGTTCCCGCGGCCGGCAGTCATACCGCGGATCCGAGATCCGTGGCGTCGTCGGACATAGGGGTGAGTGCTCGTTCGAGGAGGGAGACGCGACGGCGAGCAGTCTCCCATGACGAGAGCTCCTCCCAGACCGCCTCGATAGACTGGTCGCTTGCTGCGGCATACTGTGTGATCGAGACCGTCGTCGGAGATTCGGCATCGAACTCGCGTGCGAGTGCGTCCGCCCGCTCCGATTCCGACCGTAGCAGGTCGAGCAATTCCTCGGTGGTGTATTCACGTCGGAGCTTCTGGACGCGTCGCCAGTTCAGATACTCCTGATTCCGCTCGTAGGTGGCCGGTGATTCCGTGATCTGGATGACGATGCCCATCTGTTCGAACCAGTCCAAGTATTCACGTGCGGCGTCGACCCCATGGCCCGCACGGTCGGCGACCTCGCTGGCTGTAGCCGGGTCGTTGAGCCCGAGCACGGCATCGAAGAAGTCGTCTCGCGTTCGGTCACCACGGACGACCTCTTCCGGTGGGGTCAGCGCGTCGAAGTCCGGTGCGCGTTCGCCGGTGTCGCCTTGGATATCCGAGCTCGGATCCTCCATACCTCACAATGCGGCTCAAAACGTGATAAAACTTTTTTAGACGGATTATTCCGCTTAAACTGAAGCGGTAGCGCGGAGTCTCCTTCCTCAAGGAGCGACCGAAGGGAGCGAGTAGGGAGGGAAGGAGCGCGTTCGTATTTGTCACAAACACCAGTCTATAAATAGCCACTTGTTCACATTGAATACGTGGCAGACGACTACGTGCGTCGGACGGCAATCACCCGCCTCTCGGTAGATGGCGAGCAACGCGAGTTGCTTGAGGAAACCATCTCCGAGTGGAAGCGTGGTTGCCAACTCGCCACGGACATGGCGTGGGGGAAGTGTAACGCCAAGAGCGACGTACAACCCCTCGCCTACGACCACGTGCGCAAACACACCGACCTCGGTAGTCAGCACGCGATTCTCGCCACTCACCAAGCCGCACAAGCCATCACCGGCTGTCTCGAACGCCGCTCGAACGGCAAGCAGGTCAGCAAACCCACGTTCACCGCACCCACGGTAACGTACGACACCCGAACGATGACGCTGTTCGATGACGATACGGTGTCGCTCTCCACGACGGAGAGTCGCGTCCGGTGTGATCTTGCTCTGCCCGACGCCGACGATGGCTACCAACGGCAGTACCTCGACTCCGACAACTGGAGCGTTACGGAAAGCACACTCACCACTCGTGACGGCGACTACTTGTTACACATCGGCTTCCGCCGACACAAGACCGACACCGAGCGGAACACCGCCGAGGACGGAACGGTCCTCGGGGTCGACCTCGGTATCGAAAATCTCGCCGTCACCAGCACTGCCTACTTCTTCAGCGGACGGGAGTTAACCCATAATCTCCGCGAGTTCGAGAAGGTGCGTGCCGGGCTCCAACAGGCCGGAACGCGAAGCGCCCACCGAACGCTCGAACAATCAAGTGGACGCGAACTACGATACGTTCGTGACGTGCTTCACCAAGCGTCGAACGCGATTGTGGATGAAGCACTTCGATACGAGTGTGACGTGATCGCGTTCGAGGACTTGACCGACATCCGCGACCGCACGGGTGCGTCATGGGGACACAGGTGGGCGTTCCGAACGCTGTACGAGCAGGTAGAATACAAAGCCGAAGTGGTCGGCGTCTCGGTGAAGCAAGTCGGGTCGGCGTACACGTCGACACGGTGTGCCGAGTGTGGATTCACAGCTGAGGAGAATCGCCGAACTCGCACGGACTTCCGGTGCGTAAAGTGTGAGTCAGAAGCGAACGCGGACTACAATGCGGCGAAGAACATCGGGATGCGGTATGTCCGTCGAGGCCAACAGTCGTCTCGGCGGACGGGCAACAGTCAGCTTGCCCTCAAGTCTGGAACAGTGACGCCGAGTGGTGGATTCACCGTCCACCCGAACGGGTTCGAGGCTGAGTTCATGGACAAGCCTCATCACCAGAAGTCACAGACTTCTGGTTAGCAGCCAGAACTCTTCGAGTTCTGGCGACACCCTCCACGAGCGAACCCCTCAGGGTGAGCGAAGTAGGGTGGGGTTGTTGACCAGCGGTGACGTGTTCGAGACGACCGTCATTCTCGCGCGTACTCGACGTCGAGCGCGAGATCCTCCTCGGTGTAGTGTCGTTCCACCCCGCGTTCTCCGAGGAGCCGATGGAACTCCGCCTTCGAAAGACCGGCTAGCTCTCGTGCCTTTCCGAAGGACAGATACTCCTCCCGGTACAGCGACACCGCGAGTTCCTGCCGGACGATCGGTTCGCGATCCTCCGGCGGTGCCGCGATCGCGTCCAGCACGTCCGACGGAAGATCGATGCTGCTCATGTCGTTTGATCCGGCGTCGTACTACTTAGTAACGCCGCTCGTCCACTCGTCTAGATCACGAGGTTTGTTGCCTTGACGCCGTCTCGAGGACGTGCTCGAGCAGGGGTCGGCCCGCCACCTCGACGAGCCCCTTCGGTCGGTCCGCCATCAGCTCGCCGAGTCGACTGCCGCGCCCGGCAGCGGGGATGACCGCGTCCATGACGAGTCGGTCGACCACTCGACACCTGACTCCGTCGATCCCGCCTGCGTCCCCGATAGACCCTCTCACGGAATTCGCTCGACCGCGCTCTCGAGCTCGTCGAGCGTCGCCCACTCCACGACCCGGTCACCCACCGCCGCCTCGAGGGCGGCCAGATGCGAGGCAGCCATCCCGTTCTCGTACTGCGCCCGCTGTGTCTCCGGGTCGTCGTACACACGCTTCAGCAGCCACAACACATCTCGCACGCTCGTCTGCCGTCGATACAGGTAGCCGAGCTCCCAGACGTGCCCGCCGTCGAAGTCCTCGATCACGCCGACGACCCACGTCGACTGCGACGACAACACTTCGAAGGCCGGGGCCCACAGGTCGAGGTCGTCAGCGTCGAACCCGAACTCTTCCAGTCTGAACGCGACGGCGTCCCGGCGGTCGTCCAACCGAGCACACACGTGCCGGCGACGCTCACCGGACTCACCCGATCCGCTGCCGACAACGAGATACCGACGGTCGGCCCGGCGGACGTCGTCGAACCGGGACTCGTGAAGTCCGTTCTTGAGTCGCTGGTGTTGTTCGGGCGTGAGCGACAACGTCGCTTCGTCGTGGAGTTCGTCATCCGCGACGTCACCGATCAGACCGGCTTCTGCGTGTCGTGTGGTCCCACCGGCAGTCTCGTCGTCAGCACGTCTCCTATCGTCGGCGCCGCCACGATCGCCGTGACTGTCATCGGCGTCACCGTCTTCCATTCCATATCACGATCCAGTTTGTCGTTGTATAGTGATACTGATTACGAAACTACTTGATCAATTGGTTGTATCCAGAGACCAAGTGTTTATGCTCCATCCGTCTCTAGTAGCGTGTATGAACCCCCAACTCACGGAGACGAACACGGCGGACGCTGGTGGAGAGCCTGGCGGGTTTGAGGCGTGGACGGCGCTCCAGAAGGCTACCGACCAAACCCGTGCGAACTTGATCGCAGACATCGTCGGCCATCCGCAGGGAGCCCCGAGCGTCCGAGAACTCGATTACATGAACCCCGCGCTCGGTGAGGACGCGATCCGTCGACATCTCGGCGTGTTACGAGATGTCGGCGTCGTTGCGGAACTGGTCGTTGAGCCGGGCGATCGCGTGCGCGGCTACCCGTACAAGTTCTACCGGCTTACCGAACAGGCCCGAGATCTCTTCGATCGAAACGACCTGTTCCCGACGGACGCATGGCGGAGACAGTACGCCCGCGTCGAGAAGACCGGTGAGATCGCTGAACTCGAAGAGATGCCGCGGCCCGAGTGACCGGTTGCCGGAATCGTCCCTTCATTTTATTGACCAAATGAATCGGCGACACAAGAATTATATCGTCAAATCGACTATCGATCGCCATGACGGTCGACGATCCGGTCGGAGCGTTCGGACTCGCCGAGGGGTTCGGGACAGACCTCGAGTCCGAGCCCGCCGACGAGCGAGTGTACCGGATCGCGCTCCAGCTGTACGATCCGGCGGGCGTCTCGGACATCGCGGAGCGCGCCTCGTGTGCGCCGGACACCGCCCGGCGGCACCTCGAGCGGCTGGCCGACATCGGGGTCGTCGAAGCCGTCTCGGAGTCCCCGCTCACCTACGTCCGAAACGAGTCGTACTTCGAGTGGCGGCGTCGAAACCGGCTCGAGGGTCTGTCGCGCGACGAGCTCCACGAGGCCCTCGCCGAGCTCACCGATCGCGAGGCCGCGTTTCGCGAGCGCTTCGACGCGGAGTCGCCGACGGCGGTCGACGCGTTCGATCACGCCGACTACGACGATCTCGAGGCGGTCTGGCTCGCGTTGAGCGAGTGGCACACGCTCAGAGACCGGATCGACCGACTGGAAGTCGTTCGGCGGGATCGCGGCTCGGACTCCTCGCTCGAGGAGAACGCCGTGTGACCGGTCCCGACCGGTCGCGGTCCGTCGACGAGGCGACGCTCCGCTATCTCGCCCGCGCGTTCGGTCGACGACCCGAGGTCTACAAGACGTCTCTGTTTCCCACGAACAAGCTAGAGAGCCTCGTCGTGACGCTCGACGCCGAGTACTACCCCACAGACGTCGAGAGCGTCTCACTCGAGCTCCGTGCGTACACGAACGGCGATTTTCACGTGTCGTACCACGAGACACGCGCGGGTGATCGGCGATGGTGTCGATGGGATCGACACGACCAGCCACACAACGCCTGGGATCACTACCATCCGCTTCCGGATGTGGGCACGGCCGCCGCGATCGACCGAAACTACGCGATTGATCTCACGCGAGTCGTCGAACGGACCATTCTCCCGTGGATTGACGAGCGGGTCGGCGCTCTCTGGGAGTCGGCCACCGACTGAGATTGGGGGGATCCGGTCGGGGCGGTCAAAGCTGTCAAGGTGAGTAGCCCAGACTACTGTAGCTCAAACGACAGTGGGCTGAACGACGTTCTTTGATGGGTGTTTTTGCCGTCGGCGTGTAACGACACCCTACGATGGGCCTGTACGACGACGTGCTGGTCGCAGATGGCGTCAGGCTGCCGAAGTTTCCGGAGGAAGTCAGTCCGTCCGCGATAAAGTGGCAGACAAAAGAGATCGGTCGGCCAGCCATGCAGACGTACAAAATTACCGCGGAAGGACGGCTCCTCCGGCGTGAGCGGGAATTCCGCGATAAAACACCTACAGAAAAACAGACAGAGGCCACCGAGCATGGCTTCGAATCGTGGGACGAGTACGTTTCGTTTTGTGAAGACGCGGATCCGCACGATCGCCTCCACCGCGGAATCGGTCTTGGAGTGCCGAACACTCAGACCGTCGACGAGGAGTTCTGGCTCGACCACAACATGCACGGGAGCTTCGAATTCCACGGTCGAAGCGACGATATCGAAGACGGGTTCTTCTGGTCGTACGAAGCCAGATTCACACGTGGTCAGCTCGATACCATCGTCTTCCTTGGCGAACGAGGCGGTGGCGACCCCGATGACTACAAGCCGGACGAGTCTGTCTGCGTCGAGTTCTAGTGGCCATGCCATACGGAGGCGAATCTCGGAAGACGAGGTCCGAAAGCCGTCGATGTGATCACAGGGTCCGCGGGTTCCGTCGAGATCGAACACATAGCTCGAACTCACACCCCTCGTTTCGTCTGTTCTTCTCCAGACCAACGATACTACCCTACTTCGCTCAGTCTACCGACTTCGCTCGTTGAAGGTGGGGCTTGTCCGTGAGTTCGGTCTCGAACCCATCTGGATGTTCGGTGAATCCTTGAACACCCTCCACTCGTTTCACGATGTATCGACCCGATCCATGGTCTCGGAGATCCACCGGACACACCCCTCGTTTCGTCTGTTCTGCCTCCCAAAAGAGAGCTCACATCGATTCGGCTTCGATCGCATCCCGCGTTTCGAGGACGATGGTTGGATCGAGTGCTAACTCGTACTGGTAGTGAGCGCCACCTGCGCGTCCCTCGTTGTGTTCAGTCCGTTCGAGAAACCCCAACATGGTGAGATCGGCGAGATGGTTCTGGATACTCTTGAGCGTGGTGAGCGGGTCTTGCTGTCTCCCTTCAGCCACGCGGACGTATGCCTGCTGTACTTGCTTCGACTTGGCGGGCGTCGAGCCGCCGACTTCGAGTTTCGCGAGCGCTTCGAGGATCAATTGACCGTGCATGGTCTGATCACGCAGTTTGTTCTCGACGCGACCGCGCTGAACGCGATCGACTGCGACCTCGATGTGTTCGTCCGTGATCTCGCTGGCACCGTTCTCCTCGGCAACGTCGCCCCCCTCTCGGAGCAGGTCGATGGCTTGCCGTGCGCTTCCGGTGTCCTTTGCTGCGTTGGCCGCGGCGAGTTTGATCGCCGAATCGTCCCACGCGTCCTCGATCAACGCTTTCTCCGCTCGTGTCATGAGAATCGATCGAAGCTCGTCGGCATCGTACGGTGAGAACGCGATCTCTTTTTCCATCAGCGTATCCTTTACTTTCGGACTCAGCGAGGAACGGAACGCGTAGTTGTTGCTGATCCCGATGACGCCTACTCGCGAGGCGGTCAGATGATCGTTCGCGCGTGCTCGCGGGAGCTCATACAATAGTGTGTTCGGATCGGAGAGATGATCTATCTCGTCGAGGACGAACAGATACGTTCCACCGTTCGAATCCATCTCCTCATAGAGTGTCTCTAGTGCGTGTGCCGTCGAATGGCCGGTCTCTGGAAACGGCTCGCGGTCATCTCTACGGATACTGTTGATCAGTGCTCGAACCGTGCGATAGACCGTATCGTCGTTACAGTTCCGGAAATGGACGTGGAGATCGTCCGCGTCGTCTCGCCGCTTCACTTCAGCTTTGAGCGCGGTCATGATATACTCCGTGACCGCGGTCTTTCCGACCCCTGTCTTCCCGTAGATGAACACATTGGAAGGATTCCGGCCGAACAAGACGTCCTTGAGTGCGGACCGGAAGGCATCGATCTCGTCTTCGCGTTCGACGATCTCGTCCGGCTGGTACTCCTCCGAAAGAATGGCCTTGTTCTCGAAGAGCGTATCCGTGATATCCGAAAAGAGATCTTCGCTCATTATGTGTGTGTGTCTACCAATAACCCATTTCTATATAAATTTGTGTATTCGTCTGTTTCGTCTGATTCGTCATTATATCTATTTCTTCTAGAATCGAAAGAAGACGTACCGAAAATATACCAATAACAGACGAAATGAGGGGTGTGTCTCATCCATCTACAGACGAGCAGGCGGAGTGTCTCAAAGTTTGACCTGAGACAGGTCCATCTCACATGCTACCTCAAAGAACAGACGAAACGAGGGGTGTGTCTTACTAATCCCTGCTACCATAGATTCGAAGAACAGACGAAACGAGGGGTGTCTGAGAACTCCGGCGTGTCGATGCCGGCATTCGATTGTGACGCTTCGTTCAGCTGAAACCATCGGAGAGGGAAGCATCCGCGACAGACGAAACGTACTCTCTCACCCATCCACGAACGCCAGTACGTCCGAATCCACACGCCCCCGAAAGGGGAACCGTTTTAGTTCCCGCCCGACACCCACGGGATAATGCGACTCATGGGTGGTCCCTCATGGAACTGATCGACGACGACGGCGACCTGTTCGGCGTCGTCAACGTCGTCGACGCGCTCGTCGTGCTGTTGATCCTCGCGGTCGGCGTCGCCGGCGTCGCGCTCGTCTTCTCCGACGACCCCGAGCCCGAACCCGACCTCGACTCCACCCACGCGACGATCGAGATGGGCCCGCAGCCGGCGTACGTCGTCGAGGCGATAAACGAGGGCGACACCTACAGCCCGAACGACGTCTCGACGATGACCGTCACCGACGTCCACCTCACGCCGCGCGGAAGTAACATCGGCGTCACGCTCCGCGTCGAACTCGAGGGCGAACTCGACGGGGACGGTTCGATCGCCTACGACGGTGCCCCGCTCAGGCTCGGCCGGAGCCTCGCGCTCAACACCGATCGCTACCAGTTGGACGGACGGATCCGCGGGGTGGGCGAGGGCGACGCGCTCGAGCGCGAGGAGACGACGGTCGTCCTCCGGGACACGCTCTCGACCGCGGACGCCGAGGACGTCTCTCCCGGCGACGAGGTCCGGATCGCGGGCCGGACCGTCGCGACGATCGAGAACGTGACGCAGTTCGCGACGAACGACCCCGACCGGCGCCGGGTGTTCGTCGCCGCGACCCTCCGAACCCACCGGCAGGGCGGTGACCAGCGCTTCGGCGGCAGCCCCGTACGGCGCGGTCAGAACGTCCGGCTGTCGACCGCGGACTACACCATCGACGGCCGGATCGAGCGGGTCGGCGGCGACCTCCAGGTCGGGTCGGCGTCCACCCGCACGGTCACCCTCCGGATGGACGACGTCCGCGACGACATGGCCGACGCGCTCGATCCGGGGATGGCCGAGGAGGCCGGCGGGGACACCGTCGCGCGGGTCACCGCCGTCGACACCCGACCCTCGCTTATCATCGCCACCGGCGACAACGGGACGGTGAACGTGGTCGACCATCCGGTCGACCGCGAGGTGACGCTCACGACCGAGCTCCAGGTGCGCGAGACCGTCTCCGGCCCGCGGTTCAAGGGCGATCCCCTCCGGCAGGGCGAGACCGTGACACTCGATCTGGGAACCGTCACCGTCCGCGCGACCGTCGTCAACGTCAGCGGCTAGTCGGCGTCGGCGGCTAGTCGGCGTCGGCGGCTAGCCGGCGTCGGCGGCTAGTCGGCGTCGGCCGCCGTCCCCGGCTTCGGTGACGTTCCGTCGTTCCGAAACGTATCACTCGTTGCTCCGAACCATCGGTCGGATACGCGGAGTGGCCCTTCTCCCTTGCCCGAGCGATGCCCGCCGCGATCACAACCGGTTTGATGCTCCACTCGATCGGTCTACTCGATGACGACTCGTGACGCGGACGGGGACGTCTCGCGAACCACCGCCGACTCCGGCGACGGACTGCTCTCGCGGGTCGGCTCCGGCTCGGTCCTCCTCGATCGCGCCCGGTCGGCGGCCGATCGCGTCGCGGGCGCGGTCCGCGCCTCGTGGCTGTACCGCTGGCTCACGGCCGAGCCCGACCCGGAGGTGATCGTGATCGACCTCCGCGAGACGTGGACGGTCGGGCCCTTCCTCCGGGTCCTCGACCGCGTGCTCGACTTCCTGATCGGGGCGATGGAGGGGTCGATCCTCGCCGATGCGGCCGGAGCCGCAGTGAGACACGTCCGCGAGACGCCCCTGCGCGTCGCCGGCGGGCTCGCCGTGGGCGCGGGATCGCTCGCCTTCCTCGCCGCGGTCGCCGGCGACGCCGTCTCGCGGACGCTCCTCGCGGGCGCGCTCGGCCTCTACGCGGTCGGCTTCGCGGCGATGCGCGACCGGCGGAGCTGGGCGGCGCTCCGCGACACGCGGCCCGTCGAACTCCTGGTCCGCGCGCTCGAACCGCCGGCTCCGCCGGAGGCTGACGACGATCCCGACGGTTCGGAGGCCGGTACGGGTCCGGACGACGATCGCTCCGGTCGGTAGCCGCTCGTCGCGAGTGTCGGTTCCGTCCGCGGCTGACGCTTCCGCTCTTCCCGTTGTCCTCTCTTTCGCCACCACGCGAACGGATCGGCGTCGCTTAAGTACCCGGATCGCGCGAGTGTGAGACGTGACGGACATGGACCTCCTCGTCGCGGTCCTCGCCGGGATCGTTCAGGGCGTCGTCGAGTGGCTGCCGGTCTCGAGCCAGGGGAACCTCGCGTTGTTCCTCACGTTCGTCGGCACCGAGCCGGAGGCCGCCCTCCAGCTCGCGCTCTTCTTACAGGTGGGGACGACGCTCTCGGCGGCGACGTACTACCGCGGGGAGATCCTGACCGCGCTGCGCGCGACACCCGGCTGGCGGCCCGCCGGCGCGTACGACGGCGACGCGGCGCTCGTCTCGTATCTCGTCCTCGCCAGTGCGATGACCGGTCTGGTCGGGATCCCGCTGTACGTCTTCGCCGTGGACCTGGCGAGTCGGCTCACGGGCGGCGTCTTCATCGCCGTCATCGGCGTCCTGCTCCTGGTGACCGGCGTCCTGACGTACGCCTCCGAGTCGGTGTCGATGGGCGGGCGACACGATCCGACGCTCGTCGACTCGCTGCTCGTCGGGGCCGCCCAGGGCCTCGCGATCCTTCCGGGCATCTCTCGGTCCGGGATGACGGCGAGCACGCTGTTGTTCCGGAGCTACGACCCGCCGTCGGCGTTTCGGCTGTCCTTTCTGCTTTCGATCCCCGCGAGCCTCGGTGCGGCGGTCCTGACGCTTCTCGATGCCGGGGGACTTCCGGGGATCGACCCGACCGCGGCCGCAGTCGCGCTCGGAGTCAGCGCGGTCGTCGGCTACGCCACGATCGATGCGCTGATGCGGATCGTCGAGCGGGTCCCGTTCTGGGCCGTCTGTTTCGCGCTCGGGGGGATCGCGATCGTCGGCGGCGGCGTCGTCTCGGTCGTCGTGTGAGTCGCGGCGAGATCCGCGCCGTGACCGTCCGTCGATGACGCGAATACGTACTACGGCTATTCTGTCATTAGATTTCACGGACGACGGCTCTAGTGCTTCCTTCCCGGAAATTTATCGGATCAGAAACGTCCATTTTCGTAACCGATATATGATCGACCGGGTTGGGTACGAGTATCCCGCAGTGCGTGACCGTCTGGCGGTCGCGCGGGCGTTGAGCGTCGGCGTTGTCGACGCCTGAGCATCCGCGCTAGCGGCAGCACCGGCGCTCGTGGGCCAATCATGACACGTGAGAACTCGCTTCGGATCGTCGCGATCGTTGCCGTTCTAACTATCGTCGTCAGTCTGGCCGGGATCGGGTTGGGGGCTTCTGTGGTGGATGCTGAATCATCTGATGAAGTTTATATAAACCAGACGGGATCTCCGACAGATATTGTTCCTGGAGATACTACTCATACCGTTCATGATATACAAATTAATCAAAATAGTGATTATTCTGAAAATGAAAATGTCTACTTAGACATTGACCTTTCTAGAATCTCAACACATGGCGTAAACACATCATCTGCATACATCGAAAATACAACAATACGAAATGGAGATCTTCTCAGTCAAGAAGAATATGTCTCTGATAATGGTAATAAGAGTCTCCGTCTGGTGATTGAACATTCCGGTAATGGGGATCCTATCTATGTCGATAGGATATTAATTGCTGGAATTGTTATAGATGCTGCTAATCCATATTCAAATGTTCAGTATTCTTTCGAAGTTGGTCGTAATAATAACAGTTCATTACGCAATTCTTTTTCGTCTACAAGTGACTCGATACTCTCTGAAAGATTTAATATCGCCGGAGGATCGTTCCAATTTAGAGATCAGGCAACTGGATCTCCTGACGAAGATGGGTTCACCACTCTTTCTGCTACAGTTGAGGATGTGGAAGCAAACGTAAATAGCACACTTGTTGTCGCTTTTGACGGAAAATATACTCGTATTGCGGGGATTAAATCTGTTTCACACGATGATCTTAATGGAGATAATGAGATCTCTATTAAATATCTTGAATCAAATGGTTTTCCAGGACCACATGCGATTTATCTCGTACCAGAAAGTCGATTGAGCAGTGAAGACTATAGTGCTGGAGATGAATTGCCAGAAGCAGCTTCAGAATTCTATATTGATAAACACGTGAGTAAGTCATTATATGGATCAATAAATTTTGAGAACATCTCCGCTGATACGGCAATAACAGACAACATCACTATCTCAAATACACTATTAGATGATGAATACGGCGGTTCTACTCCCTATATTGTTACTCTCCATCCGGTCTCGAATGATGGATCTGTTGTAACTGACGAATATATTGGATCATCACAAATACTCACCGGGAATCAAGAAGATGTTATAATTGAATTGAAAAACAAATACGACGAAGAAACTCATCTGTCACAAAGTAACAAATATACAGCCGTTATGCGCCTTACTGATGATGGAACTGATGTTGGAGATCCTGTTTCTCTTGGATCTTATCCGATATTACAGAATTCAGACTTTAATCGGCAATTTGTACAGAATGGTATTTCCGATAGTGGCTTAATATCTATCAATAAATCTGAAAAAGCAACCTCTGCTACGAAACATTCGTTCACTCGTACAGAGTATCTGAATACAACGATATACGCTGGAGGTCTCGTTGCTTTTGAAGTACCTAGCGACGAATCAGACCGTATTGAGTTATATCGTGAATCAGAGCACACGACATCTGTTCTCCAGGGAACAGAATCAACAAGCAATAGTTCGAGTCTCGTCTATTTCAATACTTCTCAGCTCCAAACCGGCGATTACTTTCTCCTTGGTGGCGGCTTTGATGAAAACTCATCTTTCAGCGTAATCAGTAGTCGTGATCAATATTCTAACCTAACTGTTGTTCCTAACTCAACTACTCTTGGAAACAAAACTGAATTCGAATTAGTGGCAGATGCCAACACAACCAACCTCGCGATCACGGAGTCGAACACGGATACACAGATAGCCACCGCGAGCGTTACGACGCCACGTGAAGAACCGACCACGCTCCGTTTCAACACGTACGCGGCGGGCAACCCCGATCTCGCCGGCGATCTCTTCACGATCGAGGAGCCGGGAACGATCGAGTCGGTCACGACTCCGGAAATCGACGGATCGATTCCACCGGGAGAGTACGAGATCACGGCGACTGCGGCCCCGAACGGACCGATCGACACCGCGACCGTGAGGCTTCGAAACCGATCGACGAACGGCCTCTCGCTGTATTCGACCGCGGAAACCGCCGCCGCCGACTTCTCCGCGCCCGAGACGGTCTCGGACGCGATCGCGAACGAGACGCTCACATCCACGGCGACGGTTACCGACAACGACACCGTCGTCTACGCGATCAACGCCACCGGACTCGACGGCTACACCTCGGTCCGCGACCCGGCCCTCACGACCGGGTCCGATCTCGATCGACTCGCCGGACTCGAGTTCGCGATCTCGAACGCGACGGGTTCCGGATCGACCGCGACGCCCGTAGCGACCGCGAACGGCACGACGGTCCTCCCACACGCGACGGGGCTGTTCCTCGTCGGCAACGCCAACGAGACGCTCGGCGAGACCGTCGCGGCGACCGGTGAAACCGACCTCGCGGCGACGTTCGACGTGGTCGACGACCGCCTCCGCACGGCCGCCGGATCGAACGCCACCCACGCCGGTGTCGCCCCGTTCACGTACGCCCGAAATACGACCGAACCCGCCGGAACCGGTGGCTCCGACGAAACCGACGAGTCGGACGGTTCCACCGACTCCGGCAACGTCACCGACTCCGGCAACGTCACCGACTCCGACGGATCCGACGCCGAATCGTCGACTGGAACGACGACCGACGGGACCGCGTCGTCCGACACTACGGACGGAGGCGACGATGAAACGACCACCGACGGCGATGGTACCGCGGATCAACCCGGACGGACGACCACCGGAACCGACGAGAACACTAACACGACTGACACAACCGAAACCAGCGACGGGACGGACGGCGTAAGCGATACGTCGACTACGGAGACCGATCCGACCGACGGAGAGGCGGTCGATGAGGCGACCGTCACCGACGGGACCGCTGACGATACGGTCGCCGCCGATGACGGCAGTGACGGGTCCGACTCCGGTGGGTCCGAATCGGCCGACGCCGGCGGAGGGACCGAAACGGGTGGTACACCCACCGGTGCCGGAGATTCAACCGATCCCGGCTCGACGAGTCCCGATACCAGCGGCGACGGAGGCAACGGCGGGAGTGGCGGTGGGGGTAGTGAGAGCGGGGGCGAGGGTAGTGGCGGTACGAGCGCTGCTGGCGGAAGTGGCGGCAGTGGTGGAGGCGGTAGTGGTGGAGGCGGTAGTGGTGGAAGCGGTAGTGGTGGAGGCGGGGACAGCAGTGGAGGCGGCGGGGGCGTAGGAGAGAGTAGCGGCGTCGGACGTGGCGATGGCGCCGGCGATCGATCCGGTCCCGGTGACGGACCGGGGTCGGGATCGAACGCCGACGCCGGCGACTCGACTCCCGCGACCGACCGCGATGAAAGCGTGTCCGGCGTCGACGACCCGACGACCCGATCGAGTTCCGCGGACGACGGCGGGGGCGTTCGGCGCGCGGATCCCGATCGAGCGTCCTCGATTCGTGCCGCCGAGGAGCGTGCCCTCCGTGACCGCAAGGAGATCGGTCCCCGACCGGTGGCCGATCTGAACGCTCCCGACGAGGCCGAGTACGTCTCGCGCTTCACGGCCGTCGAGCGGGCGTCATCGCGCGACGCGACGAAAGCGAGCGATCGCGACGGCCCCCCGACCGAGGCTCCGGCGACCGAGGAGGCGGCCGCCGCTGATGGGTCCCCCGCGTCGGAGGGGGATCGCTCCGAGCGGCCGCCCACCTTCGAGGAGGCCCCGCTGCGCTCGACCGCCTACGACGTTCCGGGCTTCGACGTCGGTACCGCGCTGGTCGCGCTCGTCGCGGCGAGCCTGCTCGCCGGCCGCCGGCGAACGGGGTCGAAGGGGTAGACCACCGGGATCGACCGGCGCGGCCGTCCGCGGTTTGGCGGTATCCTTTTCGTGACGCGACGCCTTCCTCCGCGTATGAGCGTCACCATCTCACCCCCGACCGACCGAACCTGCGAACTGTGCGGCCGCACCGAACGCTGGGACGACGAGGTGGAGGGCTGGCGGATCGACGAGGACCCCGGCGACGTCTACTGTATCCACGACTGGGACGTCAACGGAACGTACGCACCGTTCGAAGAGTAGTTGACGAACGACCGGATATATCGCGGATCGGGGTGTCTCTATCGCACTTCCTTAGCTGATCGTCTATTTTTGAATCTGTTTTGGGCTCGTTTTTGACTGAACGTAGATTGTGATAAACCGTACCAATCCCTTATAGATAATTACCTTATATTCCCTAATGTGTGTACGATGGTTCCTACCCATATCAGGGTTATTCCTTTAACCCATGATCCGTGAGGAGGTGTATGACCAAGTCACGTAGTACCATCCCCGAGCCGGGGACGACTCGGGACGACCGCGACGCGGGGCTCGCCTCCCCGACCGACGACCGCTCGAACTGCGGTATCGGCGGCGTCATCGACCTCGACGGCGCGCCCGCTCACGACACCGTACGCGACGCCGTCCGCCTCTTGGAGAACCTCGAACACCGGGGGACGACCGGCGCGGAGGAGAACACCGGCGACGGGGCCGGGATCATGGTCGCGCGGCCCGACGAGTTCTTCGCGGCGGTCGTCGACGCCGACCTCCCCGAGGAGTACGCCGTCGGCTCCGTCTTCATGCCGCCGGAGCCGGGCGTACAAGCCGAGATCCACGACGTCATCGCCGAGGTGCTCTCCGTGTACGGCTTGGAGGTGCTCGCCTGGCGGGACGTCCCGACCGACAACGGCGACCTCGGCGAGACCGCGCTCGACTCGGAGCCCCACGTCGCTCAGCTGTTCGTCGCGCCGGTCGAGGGGGCCGGACTCGCCGAGCGGTTCACCGATCCGGACGCCGACCCCGACGCCGATCCCGACCTGCTCGGGTTCGACCGCGCGCTGTACGCCGCCCGTCGCGAGATCGAGAACGTCGTGGGCGACGTCGACGGCGCGGGGCGCTTTTACGTCTGCTCGTTCGACCGCCAGCGCGTCGTGTACAAGGGACTTCTCAAGGGCTCACAGCTCGCCGAGTACTACCCGGATCTTCGAGACGAGCGGTTCGCGAGCTACGTCGCGTTGGTCCACGCCCGCTTCTCGACGAACACGCTCGGCGCGTGGCACCTCGCGCATCCGTACCGCAACGTGGTCCACAACGGCGAGTTCAACACGATCCGCGGGAACGTGAACTGGATGCGCGCCCGCGAGAACGACCTGGACCACCCGGCGTTCGGCGCGGAGCTCGAGACGATCCGCCCGGTGATCGACGACCCGAACCAGTCCGACACCGCCAGCCTCGACAACGCGGTCGAGCTCCTCTTACAGACCGGCCGCGACCTCCCGCACGTCCTGCGGATGCTCGTTCCCGAGGCGTTCCGCGACGACGACCTCATGGCCGCGGAGCGCGCGGACTTCTACGACTACCACGCCTCGCTCGTCGAGCCGTGGGACGGTCCCGCGCTCGTCATCGGCTTCGACGGCGACCGCGTCGCGGGCGTGCTCGACCGCAACGGGCTCCGGCCCTGCCGCTACGAGGTCACGACCGAGAACCGGCTCGTCGTCGGCAGCGAGGTCGGCGCGCTCCCGACCGACGCCGCGGACGTGACGCGCCGCGGCCGCCTCCAGCCCGGCGAGATCTTCGTCGCCGACCCCGAGGAGGGCCGGATCGTTCCCGACGACGAAGTGTTCGACGAGCTCACCGACGAGAGGTACGGCGAGTGGGTCGACGACGGACAGACGGCGCTCGACGACCTCGTCGGCGAGGACGCGGAGGCGACGACGGACGCCGACTCGGCGACGGACGAGGGCCCGGCGGACGAGGACCGCACCGTCCGCGCGTACCAGGCCGCCTTCGGCTACACCACGGACTCGCTGAACCACCTCGTGGAGCCGATGGCCGAGGCGGGGAAGGACCCCGTCGGGTCGATGGGCGACGACACGCCGCTGTCGGTACTCGCCGACGTCGACCGGCCGCTCTTCACCTACTTCAAACAGCTGTTCGCGCAGGTGTCGAACCCGCCGATCGACTACATCCGCGAGGAGCTCGTCACCTCGCTCGAGTCCCGGATCGGCAACCAGCGCAACCTGCTCGCGGAGACGCCCGAGCACGCCCGCCAGATCGTCGCCGACTCTCCCGTCCTGTCGAACGTCGAGACGGCTGCGCTGAAGGACCTCGACGGCGATACGGGCTTCTCCGCCGAGACCGTCGACATCACCTACGACCGCGGCACGTCGCTCACCGACGCCGTCACCCGGATCCGCCGGGAGGCGTCCGCCGCGATCGAGGCGGGCGCGGACGTGGTCGTGCTCTCGGACCGGGCGATCGGTCCGGACCGGCTCGCGGTGCCGAGCCTGCTCGTCACCGGCGCGGTTCACCACCACCTCGTGCGCAACGGGCTCCGGAACCGCGCGGGACTCGTCGTCGAGTCCGGCGAGCCGCACGAGGTCCACCACCTCGCCACGCTCGTCGGCTACGGGGCGGACGCGGTCGACCCGTACCTCGCGTACGCCTCCATCGCCGACGTGGTTGCCGGCCCGGACGGCGCGGACGAGGCTGACGCGCTCGCCGCCTACCGCGGCGCGCTGGAGGACGGCCTCCTGAAGACGATGGCGAAGATGGGGATCTCGACGGTCGAGTCCTACCAGGGCGCACAGATCTTCGAGGCGGTCGGGCTCGACTCCGGGCTCGTCGGCGAGTTCTTCGAGGGCACCGAGATCCGCACCGAGGGGATCGGGCTCGAGGAGATCGAGGACGACCTCCGGACCCGCCACGCGATGGCCTTCGGCGTCGACCCCGAACTCGAGACGGTCGGCGAGTACGAGAACCGTTCGTCGGGCGTCCATCACGGCTGGAACCCGCAGACGGTCGGAACGCTCCAGCAGGCGGTCCGGAGCGGCGACTACGAGCAGTACGGCGAGTTCGCCGACCTGGTCAACGACCAGTCCGAGACGCTCCAGACGCTGCGCGGACTCTTAGAGTTCGACTCCGACCGCGACCCGGTCCCGGTCGAGGAGGTGGAGCCCGTCGAGTCGATCGTCGAGCGCTTCTCGACGGCCGCGATGAGCCTCGGGAGCCTCTCGCCGGAGGCCCACGAGAACAACGCGATCGCGATGAACCGGCTGGGCGCGAAGTCCAACACCGGCGAGGGCGGCGAGCCGCCCGAGCGGTTCGACACCGAGAAGGAGTGTACCGTGAAACAGGTCGCCTCCGGGCGCTTCGGCGTCACCGCGGAGTACCTCGCGAGCGCGGACGAGCTCCAGATCAAGATGGCACAGGGGTCGAAGCCGGGCGAGGGCGGCCACCTCCCCGGCGAGAAGGTCAACGAGATGATCGCCCACGTCCGGTGTTCCACGCCCGGCGTCGGGCTCATCTCCCCGCCACCGCAACACGACATCTACTCGATCGAGGACCTGAAACAGCTCATCTTCGATCTGAAGGCGGCGAACCCCGCCGCCGACGTCAACGTGAAGCTCGTCTCGGAGGCGGGGATCGGCACCATCGCGGCGGGCGTCGCGAAGGCGAACGCCGACGTGGTCCACGTCTCCGGCCACTCCGGCGGGACCGGAGCGTCGCCGAAGACGTCGATCAAGAACGCGGGGCTCCCGTGGGAGCTGGGGCTCGCGGAGGCGAATCAGATGCTTCGCGCGACCGGGCTGCGCGACCGGATCCGGGTGGCGGCCGACGGCGGGCTCAAGACCGGCCGCGACGTGGCCGTCGCCGCCGCGCTCGGCGCGGAGGAGTACGTCTTCGGTACGGCCTCGCTCGTCACCTCCGGCTGCGTGATGGCCCGGCAGTGTCACGAGAACACCTGCCCCGTCGGCGTCGCCACCCAGCGCGAGGACCTCAGACAGCGGTTCCCCGGCCAGCCCGACCACGTGATCAACTACATGACGTTCATCGCTCAGGAGCTGCGCGAGCTCATGGCCGAGCTCGGGTTCACGGAGCTCGAGGAGTTCGTCGGCCGGCCCGACCTGTTGGCCCAGCGCGAGACCGACCACGAGAAGGCGAGCCACCTCGACCTCTCGGCGGTGATCGCCGACCCTGCCGGCGACTCCCGCACCAAGACGCGCGCACAGACGCACGCCGGCATCGAGTCGCTGCTCGACTGGGACCTGATCGAGGAGGCGTCGCCCGCCATCGAGGACGGGACGCCCGTCGCGCTCACCCGCGACATCGACAACGTCGACCGCGCGGTCGGCGCGACGCTCTCGAACCGCGTCGTCTCCGAACACGGCGGCGAGGGGCTCGCGGACGACACCGTCACCTGTCGGTTCGACGGGCACGCGGGACAGAGTTTCGGCGCGTTCCTCGCGCGCGGGATCACGATGGAGCTCGCCGGCGCGGCGAACGACTACGTCGGCAAGGGGCTCTCCGGCGGGCGGATCGTGATCTCGACCCCCGAGGACGCGGGCTACGACCCGGCCGAGAACGTCGTCGCCGGCAACGTCTGTCTCTACGGCGCGACCGCGGGCGAGACGTACGTCAACGGCGTCGCCGGCGAGCGCTTCGGCGTCCGCAACTCGGGCGTGAAAGCCGTCGTCGAGGGGCTCGGAGACCACGGCTGTGAGTACATGACCGGCGGCGTCGTCGCCGTGCTCGGCGACACCGGCCGCAACTTCGCGGCCGGGATGTCCGGCGGCGTCGCGTACGTGTACGACCCCGACGACCGGCTCGACGACCGGATCAACCGCGGGATGGTGTCGCTCTCGCGCGACCTCGACGCCAGCGACGAGGCGATGCTCCGCCGGCTCGTCGAGAACCACCGGGCGTACACCGACAGCGATCGCGCCGCCGAGCTGCTCGACGACTGGGAGGCCACGCTCTCGGACTTCGTGCGGGTCTTCCCCGACGCGTACGCCGACGTGATCGCCGAGGGCACGGGCACCGACGTGCGCGAGGAGCCGCCCGCGCCGGCCGACGCCGCGCCCGCTGCCGCCGCCGACACGACCGGGCAGGTCTCGAGCGGCGACTGAGTCGGCGAACGCCCCTCTCTCGTGGTTTTGGCTGGACTCGCGATGCTGACGTAACTGGAGATCAAAGTAGGTGGTGCCGTCGACGTCCTCTACTATACGACTCCGCGAGCGTATCGGACGGCTGCGTCATCCGTTCCAGTTCGAACGAATGACACTCCGAGATCCGGACGGTGTCTCCGGACTCGGGCCGTTACTCCTCGTCGTCTTTCATCGCGCCGAGTCGCTCGACGAGTTCGTCGGTATCGGCGTCGCCCTCGACGGAGACGTCGCCGTCGTGGTCGTGCTCGTGGACGTTCACGGCCCCGTCCTCGTCGGCGTCGACCTCCTGTCCCCCCTGTTCGCTCTCGTCGTACGATCCGAATCCCATACGACCGAGTCGGGGAGCGGGGTGAAAAGGGCGGTGACCGCGGGGCGCATCGGGAACGGTCCCCACGAGTGAGAGAGTCTGCCGGGGAGCGCGATGGGCGTCGGACGCCCGTCGGACGCCCCCCTATCGTTTATGTCTCCCGAGGGAGTTCCCACGGGTGTGTCACTGAGGGGGAGCGGTCCGATAGACGAGCTCTCGGTTCCGTCGGGGACCACCGTCGAGGAGCACGACGTCGTCGTCGACGGCGACGTGCTCGTGGGCGGACAGTCGACCGTCGAGTTCGGGATCCGCGGCCGAAACGTCGCTATCGGCGAGCGCGTCGACGTCGGCGACGACATCGAGGCGGACGGCGACTGTCGGCTCGACACCTGGTGTTCCGTCGACGGTAACGTCCTCGTTGGAGAAGACGCCTACCTCGGCGAGCGGGTGACGGTCACCGGCCGGCTCATGGTCTCCGGCGACCTCGACATCGGCGACGACGTCGAGATCGAGGAGGGGTTCGAGGCCAACGGCTGGATCGTCATCCGGAACCCCGTCCCAACGCTCGTCTTCTACTTCATCGTGCTCTCCCAGCTGTTGCGCGTCGGCGAGACGGACGCGGCAGACGAGCTGGCCGAGGCGCTCGCCGACGGCGAGGACGTGCGCGATCCGCTCCTCGTGCCCCGCGGGGCCGAGGTCTCCGACGACGCCTGGCGCGTGTCGACGCCCGCGACGGTCGGCGACGACTGCCGGCTCCACGGCAACCTCCGGGCCGAGTCGGTCGCCGTCGGCGAGGACAACGAGGTGTTCGGCTCGCTGCGCGCCCGCGGCGACGTCACGGTCGGTGCCGACACCGTCATCCACGGCGACGTGACCACCCGCGGCGGGACGGTCACGATCGAGGCGGACGCCCACGTCCGCGGCGACGTCTCCGCCGGCGACCTCGTGATCCACGACGGCGCGGAGATCGACGGATCGCTGCGAGCCCGCGGCGAGATGAAGCTGGTCCAGTCGATCGAAGAGGAGGGCGATATCGACGAGGACGACGGTGACGACGACGAGCCGGAACCGGATGCCGAGCCGGAACCCGACGCCGGGCCGGGCGAGGACGCGGACCCGGAGACGGCCGAGAACGGTGTCGACCGAGGAGAGACGGGAAAACCGGAGGAACCGACGGACGCGGAGCCGACCGTCGCGACGGCCGACGGATCCGGGGCCGACGGGGATCGCGAGGGCACGGCTGACGACCCCGACGACGCCTCGATCGCGACCTCAGGGTCGTTACATACGACGCTTGAGGGGGCGGAGTCGGTCGAGACGGACGGTCCTCCCGAGCCGGGTGTCTCAGCCGCGGAAGACGACGGGAGGGCGGACCGTGAGTAACGGCTCCGGAACCGCCGGCCTCGGCGCGACGGACCGAGCGCGGAACGGCGGGACGTTCGGGGGAGTCACTCGTCGCCGCGGATCGTCAACACCGGCCGATCCGCCATCCGCACGACCTTCTCCGCGACGCTACCCAGCAGGTACCGTTCGACGCCCGTACGGCCGTGGGTCCCCATCACGATGAGGTCGACGTCGCGGTCGTCGGCGTAGCGCAGGATCGCCGAATGCGGGGTCCCCGTCTCGACGGCCGGTACCGTCTCGACGTCGCCGAGCGCCGCGGCCGCCTCCTCGACGATCGCCTTCGCCTGCTCCGCGATCTCGTCGTCCACGTCGGGCTTCTCCATGCCCTCGTAGCCGGTCTCGGCGCTCCGTCCGCTCATCGCCGACGGCTCGTCGGAGTGGAATCCCCCGCTCGCTCCGAGCCCGGCGTGACGCATGTCGACCACGTGTAACACGTGGACGGTCGCGTCGAACGACGACGCCAGGTTCCGAACGTGCTCCGCCGCCGCTTCCGACCCGGTGCTTCCGTCCGTCGGGTACAGGATGTCCTGGTACATGGTCTCGTTCACCCCTTCTCAATGACAAAGCAAAAACACGTCGGCGACGACGGGACGTTCCGCCGCCGGTTCTCGACCGCTCGCTGCCCGGCTGGTCGCTACCGCTCTCCGGCCGTGTGCTCTCCGACCGCCGGCGCGAACACGTCGCGATGGAGCGACTCACAGACCGCGTCCGCGAGCGTCCGCAGGTTCTCCGTGTCCTCGCGGTTGTACGAGACGAGCGTCTCGAGGGCGTCGTCGTCGCCGCGCTCGTACTCGCGCCAGAGCCGAACCGCGTCCCGTCCCGACAGGTCCGGACGGTCGCGCTCGATGCCGATCTGCTTCTCGATGGGCTTCAGTCCGCCGGAGAGACCGATCCGCTTCGCCGGGTACATGAGATCGAGGTGAGGGGTGTCGACGTCGATCCCGAAGGCGGTCTCGAGGAACGGCACGTCGAAGCGCGCCCCGTTGAACGTCGCCAGCAGGTCGGCCTCCCGGAACCGCTCGCGGAGCCGGTCGGCGGTGAGGTCCCGGCCCGCCACCAGGGTCGTCGTCTCCCCGTCCTGGTGGAAGCTGACGGTCGTGACCCGGTCGCGGTGCTCGTCGAGGCCGGTGGTCTCGATGTCGAAGAAGCAGGTCTCCTCCCGGAAGTCCTCGTAGAGCCGCCAGCGCTCGCCGCTCGGGAACCGCCGGTCGAAGTAGGCGGCGTCGCCGTCGTCGAGGCGGGCGCGGGCCTCCGCGATGAACGACTCGATCCGGTCGGCCGTGGTGGAGCCGACGCCGGCGACGTCGACGGCGGGGTCGAACTCGTCCCAGGTCCGGACGCCTCGCTCCCAGAGCCGGCGTTCCGTCGTCTCGCCGACCCCTTCGACCGGAATGAAGCTGTTCTCGATGCGCATGTCCGCTACCGGGAGACGGGCGGGCAAAAACCCCGCGGGAGGCTCCGCCGGGGGGCCGCGGCCGTCGACGGCTTTCCAACCGCAGCGCTTCGGTGTACTCGGCCACGCTCGTCCGCAACGGTCGGCGGGTCGCGTCTCACGACGCGTTCGGGAGGCGGATCGCGACCGTCGTTCCCTCGTCCCCCGCCGTCGTTTCGAGTTCACCGTCGAGGCTGGTGACGATCCAGTGGACCAGCCACAGACCGAGGCCCTCGCCGTGAACCAGCGGCGTCTCCACGTTCGACCGTAGAACGTCCCGTTCCATTTCGGGGAGCCCCGGCCCGTCGTCCCTGACGGCGATCGTCGCTCCCGTCTCGGTGACCGTCACGTCGATCTCGACGACGGGCGGGTCACCGCCGTGTTTCGCGGCGTTTTCCACGACCTCCCACAGTGCCGTTTTGAGACGGTCGTGCGCGTTCACTACGGCGGTGTCGGGAGCGTCGATGGTCACCGACGCCTCGGGATACTGTATCCGTAGTTCCGAAACGGTGTCCTCGAGCATCGGGACGATGTCGACCGGTTCGAGCTCGGGTGACAGCTCCCGGTACTCCTCGAGACGCCGGGCCGACTCGGTCAGATCGAGCAACTGGTCGGCCGTGTCCCTGATACGTGTCGCCTTCTCCGCGTCCTCGCCGCCGAGCCGGCTCTCGAGCATCTCCGCGTAACCGATGATGACGCCCATCTTGTTCCGCATGTTGTGACGCAGAACGCGGTTGATGACGCTGATGAGACCCTCACGCTCCCGACGGTTCGTCGCGTCACGCACCATCAACTGGATGCCCACGATGTCTTCCGTGGTTCGCTCGTCGTCGGGAACGTTTCCGTTATATATGGGAACGCCACGCACGTCCGTGAACACGGTCGTCCCGGCTTTCGTCTCCAGCGGAAAGTCCCGCACCATGTTTCGTTCGCCGTCGAATATCGGCTCGATCTCGTTCCACGCTCGCTCGACCGTCGCCTCGTTCGGGAGGGTGACCGAAACCGGTTGCCCTTCGAGTTCCGCCGGCGAGTAGCCGAGGAACTCCTCCACGGACGGCGAGGCGAAGGTGAACCGGCCCCCTTCGTCGATCCGGAAGACGAAGCCGAAACTGACGTCGATGACGCCCCGATAGAGTTCGTTCTGCTCGTTGATCTCGGCCTCGCGTTCGGCGAGTTGGCGGCGCTGGCGCTCCGTCCGGGTCACGTCCGATAGCAGTACGATCTGGGCACCGGTGTCACCGAGCGTGGTGGTGCTCGTCGAGACGAAATAGTACCGTCGTTCGCCGGACCGTTCGCGTTCGAGTATCTGGTCGTCGCTCTCGAGGGCCTCGACGACCGACGGAACGGCCTCGGCGAGGCGGTCGCCCGTCGACTCGTCGAGTTCCGGGAGCACCTCCCTGGCGGTCGGGGAGTAGTCACGAATACGCCCCCGTTCGTCGAGATAGATGGAGAGGTCGTCACCGAGCGACGCCTGCTGTACCGCGAGGAAGCGGCGTTCGAAGACGAACAGCACGCCGACTGCGAACACTGCCACCCCGATGGGGGCGTAGATGATGTTGATGAGCAACGGCGTGAACTGGGCGGTGATGTCGAACGCGACCGGGAGCCCGATCAGGACCGACAGCGCGCTGAGGGGGCGGGTGTCGTACTCCGATTCGAAAAAGAGTTGGAAGACCATGAACAGCCCCACCGCCGACAACACGTACGACAGGCCGGTCGCGGTCCAGTGGAGCACGTTGTGTTCCACCGCGAGGTGTGCGAACGGCGTCGACACATGCCTCGCCGTGAAGTACGCCCCGTGGACGGGGTTCGTGACTTTGATTGAAACGACGACGAGGAAGACGGCCGCACTCACCCGTCGCAACGACGTGTTGCGGTGGTACGTCCGTCCGGAGTAGGCGGAACAGAAGTAGAGCCACGCCCAGACGGTGGCGAACCCGATGGCGAGTCCGACGATGTACGCCGGCACACGGAACGGGTCGGGGAGCAGGAACCCGGCGGCCCTGAGGAGCGCCCATCCGCCGGCAGTGGCGAGCAACCCCACCAACCCGCGGCGGACGTCGGGATCCTGAAACTTCCGTGCCCGACCGATGGCGGCGACACAGACGAGACCGCTGAGCGCGAAGACGCCGACGTATATCTGCCCGACGATACCCAGATCGTGCAACACTAGTCATAACGTAATCTCTTCAGATAATAATAAACGTTGGCTTGTGGAACACGAATACGTCCTCCGAGAGCGTCTCGCGGACGGTCGACCGGTGAGTGGACTTGACGCGATGTGTCACATCTCAGATCTCGACTGCCGACTGCGCGATCGAGTTCCGCCGGCCGGTTCACTTCCCGTCTCGTAGAGGGATCGACGGATCCAACGTTCACTCGCCCGCGTCGAACGCCCCCTCGCCGTGTTCCTCGACGGCCGCGAGCAGCTCGTCGCGCTGCCGGCGGAGTTCGAGCGGGAGGTCGGCGTAGGCGTGCTCGAACATCGCGGCCGGGTCGGGCTCGACCGCCTCGGCCGCGTCGATCGCGTCGGCGACGAGGTCGTCGGCGCGGTCGCGGGCCGCCGCGACGCCCTCGTCGTCGATCCGGCCCGTCTCCCGGAGGAACGTCTCCATGCGGTCGATCGGGTCGATCGCCCGCCAGGGATCGACCGCGTCGTCGTCGCGGTAGGCGGTGGGATCGTCGGCGGTGGTGTGCGCGCCGTAGCGGTACTCGACGAACTCGATCAGGATCGGTCGGGCCGGGGCGTCGGAGCCTTCCTCCCCATCCGCGCCCCACCCGGCTCCGCCGCCGCGGGCGCGCTCGGCCGCCTCCCGCGTGACGGCGTAGCTCGCGAGCGGGTCCATCCCGTCGACGCGGACGCCCTCGAAGCCGTAGGCGGTCGCCTTCGCGGCGAGCGTCGAACTCGCGGTCTGGCGCTCGCGCGGCACGGAGATCGCCCAGCCGTTGTTGTGACAACAGAACAGGGTCGGCGTGTCGAACACCCCGGCGAAGTTCAACGCCTCGTGGAAGTCGCCCTCGCTCGTCGCGCCGTCGCCGAAGTGACACGCCACCACGCGGTCCTCGTCGCGGAGGTCGAACGCCCACGACGCCCCCACCGCGTGCGGGAGGTGCGCCGCGATCCCGATGTTGAGCGGGAAGACGTTGCCCTCGGCGATCGCCGCCGTCCCGGCCTCGTGGCCCATCCAGTACGGGAGGTACTCGGCGAGCAGGTCGCGGACGACGACCGCGCCGTGCTCGCGGTACTGGTAGCTGATCAGGTCGCGCGCTTCGAGCGCGTGCGTCGATCCGACCGCCGACCCCTCCTGGCCGGCACACGGCGCGTACGTCCCCATTCGGCCCTGCCGCTGGAGGCTGACCGCGCGCTCGTCGAACCGCCGGGTGGTGACCATGTCGCGGTAGATCGCGCGGAACCTCGCGTCCGACAGGTCCGGAACGGCCGCGTCCGGGAGGGGGCGTCCGTCCGGTCCGAGCACGCGGTAGACGTCCTCGTCGGCGAGGGGATCGCTGCCGTCGCCGGCGACCGCGTCGTCGGGTGCGTCGACACCGTCTTCGTCCATACGCGTTGGGTGTGTCCCGGACTCACAAGGAGTTAGCGGTCGTGGGGGAGTTCGACCGGCTCGCGCCCCGCCGACGAACGTAGGCGAACGGGACCCCGACGAGGGTCCCCGCGAGCGCCGTCGCCCCGAGCACGACCCCGACGAGCAGCGGCACGGGACCGGCCGCGAGCATCTCGACGCTCCAGATCGACACGAACCGGACGGTCCACGCCGCCCCGGTCGCGAGCGCGGTGAGCAGCCCGAACGCGGCTCCCGCGAGGTAGGTGTACGCGCCCCGACGCTCGACGATCGCCCACCAGATCGCCGCGCCGGCGACGAGCGCCGGGCTCGCGAGGAGGGGCATCGAGAGCGCCGCCGGGAGGCCGATCACCTCGGCGAAGACGCCGAGCACGTTCGAGAGGAGGGTCGCCGTCAGCGTGGCACAGCCGAACGCGTAGACGCCCGCGAGGATCGACCACCGTCGTGAGGAGGAGAGTCCGGATCCGGGCGAGAGATCGGCGTCCATAGGCGAACGTTACGGAGGCGTCGGATATCTCTTTCCGAGAGTGAAACGCCGGCTTGAGCCTTCCTCAGGGCGTGATGACGGCGCGGCCGTCGATCTCGCCGTGCTCGAGCTTCTCGGCGACCGTGTTGACCTCGCCGAGGTCGTATCGGCTGGTGTGGAGGTCGACGTCGCCCTGTTCGACGAGCGCGACGAGCTCCTGGAGCTCGGCGTAGCGCCCGACGATGTTCCCGACGAAGGAGAACTCGCCGTTCACCAGGGCCTGCGCCGGCTCGTGGACGTGCCCGCCGTAGCCAATGATGTGGTGATCGCCGCCGGCGGCGGTGATGTCGGGCGCGTACGCCGTCGTCACGTCCTCGCCGACGAAGTCGAGCACCTGCGCCGCGCCGGTGCCGTCCGTGATCGCTTCGATCTCCGCCGGCACGTCGTCCTCGGTCGGGTCGATCAGGTGGTCGGCGCCGTAGCGGTCCGCCAAGTCGAGCGCCGACTCCTTCAGGTCGACCGCAGTGATCCGGGCCGCGCTCATCGCGTCGAGACACTGGAGCCCGATGTGGCCGAGACCGCCCACGCCGATGACGACCGCGTGGTCGCCGGGATTGAGGTCGGCGACCGCCTTCTTGGCGGCGTGGTACGCCGTGATCCCCGCGTCGGCGTGGGGGGCGATGTCGATCGGCTCGACGCCACCCGGAAGCGGGATCACCGAGCGTTCGCTCGTGTGGAGGTACTCGGCGAAGCCGCCGTCGGTGGTCAGCCCGTTGAACGCGCTGTTCTCGCAGTACATCGTCTCGCCGAGCCGACAGGGACGACACGTGCCGCAGGTCTGGACCGGGTGACAGATGACCGGATCGCCCTCGGAGACGAGTTCGACGTCCTCGCCCGTCTCGACGACCGTCCCGGCGTTCTCGTGGCCGAGCGTCATCGGGAGGTCCTGCGGGACGTACTCCGCCCACATCCCCTCGATGATGTGGTTGTCGGTCTGACACCACCCCGCTCCCTCGACCTCGACGATCACGTCGTCCGGGCCCGTCGCCGCGGGGCGGTCGACCTCGTCGATGGTGAGCCCCTCGCTCATGTCGTCCGTGTACGCGTGGAGTCTGGCTGCTTCCATGTGTGATCCATGCTCCCACGGCCTTTCACATAAACGTTCGTTATGAATGCCGGCTCGAGCGGACGAGCCGCTTCGCGTCGGCGCCCGTCGACCATCTGTAACTATCCTGAACGATCCTTATCGTTATGTGTACACACATCTCAGTCGAACCCGTATGTACGAAATGGACGGCGAGGAGATCTTCGTCATCGACGGCCACGTCCACCTGTGGGACGCCCGTCGGGAGAACATCACCCACGAGGGCGGCGAGCAGTTCATCCAGTGTTTCTACGACTACCACACCGGGTTCACCCCCGAGGAGAAGCAGTGGGACATGGACGAGTACCGCCACTACGGCGCGGACCGGATGGCGACGGACCTCTTCGGGAACGCGGCGGTCGACATGGCGGTTTTCCAGCCCACGTACCTCACGGAGTTCTACGACGAGGGGTTCAACACGACCGAACAGAACGCCGAGTTGGCCGAGGAGTATCCCGAGCGGTTCGTGCTCAACGGGAGCTTCGACCCGCGCGACGGCGAGGAGGGGCTCCGGTACCTCGAACACCTCAAAGAGGAGTACGACGTTCCGGGCGTGAAGCTGTACACCGCCGCGTGGCGCGGGGAGTCGAAGGGGTGGCGGCTCGATAGCGACGACGCCTTCGAGTTCTTAGAGAAGTGTTCCGACCTCGGGATCGAGAACATCAACGCGCACAAGGGCCCGACGATCCGGCCGCTCAACCGCGACGCCTTCGACGTGAAGGACGTCGACGACGCGGCTTCCTCGTTCCCGGAGCTCAACTTCATCGTCAACCACGTCGGACTGCCGCGACTCGACGACTTCTGTTGGATCGCCGCCCAGGAGCCGAACGTCTACGGCGGGCTCGCGGTCGCCTCGGCGATGACCACGAACCGCCCGCGGAAGTTCGGCGAGATCATGGGCGAGCTGCTCTACTGGCTCGGCGAGGATCGGGTCCTGTTCGGCTCCGACTACGCGCTGTGGAACCCCGACTGGCTCGTCGACCAGGTGATGAACGCCGAGCTCACCGACGAACAGCGCGACGAGTACGGGGTCGAACTCGACGTCGACACGATGCGGAAGGTGATGGGCGAGAACGCCGCCCGGCTGTACGACATCGACATCGAGGAGAAGAAGCGGCAGTTCCGCGACGACGCGGTGACCGAGCGGTTCGATCTTGTCGACCACTACGGCGGCGACGCGGGGGCCGCGGCGGACTGATGTCGGGGAGCCGCACGGACGCCGGCGGGACCGGCGCGAGGGACGCGGTCCCCGACACCGCGGACGATCGCGACGAGGCCGCCGTCACGGCGCGGCTCGACCGCGTCGAGGACCCGGAGCTGGCCCGCTCGATCGTCGAACTCGACTACGTCGGCACGATCGAGATCGACGACGATCGCGTCCGCGTGACGTTCACGCTCCCGACCGCCTGGTGTTCGCCCGCCTTCGCGTGGATGATGGCGGTCGACGCGCGCGACGAGGTCGAGGACCTCGAGTGGGTCCGCGAGGCGCGGGTGGAGCTCCACGACCACATGCACGCCGAGGAGATCACGACCGGCGTGAACGCCGGGGACACCTTCGGCGAGACGTTCCCCGACGCCGACGGCGGCGTCGCGGAGGTCAGAGCGACGATCGCCGACAAGGCCCGCGTCTCCCGACAGCGCGAGGCGATAGAGGCCCTCCTGGCGGCCGGGGTCGATCCCGTCCAGATCGTCGACCTCGACCGCGGCGACGTGAGTCTCGACGGCGACGACGCCCACGTCGCGCTCGACGGGCTCTCGGTCGTCGTCGATCGCGAGCCCGTCGCGGACTACCTCGGACGCGCGGAAGCCAGCGGACACGTGACGACCGACGACGACACGCTGTTTCTCACCCCCGAGGGCGAGCCGATCCCGGCCGACCAGCTCGCTCTCGTCCAGAAGCGATCGCGGCTCGCCGACGTCAACATGGGCGGCCAGGGCGCGGTGTGTGACGCGCTCCACCGCGCCCGCCACGGGCCGAACGGACCGGGAGAGTCTGGGGATCCGACCGCCTAGGGCTCCCACACCCCGGTCAACGGATCGGCCCGAGACTTCAACGGATCGGCCCGAGACCGCCCATCCCGCCGCCGGAGCCGCCGTCCCGCTCCGGCTCGCCGTGTCCCTCCGTCTGTAGGCCATGTCGTCCGCGGGCGGCCCACGCCTCGCGACTCCAGCCGCACTCGGGACACTCGTCTTCCCCCCAGTCGAACGGCTCGCCACAGCCGAGACAGGCGTTCTCCGTGTTCATCGATACCGTTCGACTCGGTGCGCACGACCAAAACGTTCACGACGAGCGCCCCACCCGAGAGAGGGTCGCGTCCGTCGAGATCGCCCCGGTCAGTTCCGGGGGTTCGTCCGTCCGTGTCGCTCCGCTCGGTCCGCCCGCTTCGCCCGACCCGCCCGGCCCGCCGGGGTCGACCCCCGCGGCGAGCGGGATCGGCTCCCGCGTCCGTCCGCGTGGTCGCTGGCGGTCGCGTACGCCTCCTGGACCCGACGGAACGCCTCCTCGTCGCCGCCGCGGTCCGGGTGCGTCTCCTTGACGCGCTCGCGGTAGGCGCGTTTCACCGCGTCCGCGTCGGCGTCGGTCGGGAGCCCGAGCTCCGCGTACGCGTCCGCGACGCGGTCGTTTCGGCGGGACCGATCGGGATCGGAGCCCCAGTCGGGTTCGGTCACGTCGAACGGCAGCCGCCGGCCCAGCCCGCGGCCGGGCATCTCGTGTTCGCACAACACGGCGTGGACGTTCTCCCCCTCGAGCCGGAAGTAGTCGTGCGCGTCGAAGGTCACGGCGACCCCCCGCGCCGGGAGGTAGAAGGGGACGACCACCCCGCCGACGGCGTGGTCCTCGAGGAAGCGCTCGCCGATCGCCGCCAGGTACGCGCGTATCTCCCCACGACGGCGCGCGTCGCCGCTCGGCGTCCCCTCGACGGACGACGCCTCCTCCGGGAACAGCCGGTGCCCGAGGTAGAAGACGATCGCGACGACGACGCTCGCGGCGACGCCGAGGGCGACCCCCCAGAGCACCCACTGCGGGACGACGCCGGTAGCGGCCACGGTCACGGCCGAGTTAACGGCCGCGTGCCTATCAACCTCTCGCCGGCGGGAACGGAGACGCTACGAGAAAACATGAATGTATTATATTTCAGATGGGACTTTACCGGTGGAACCGTCTCAACCACCGGGTCGTACGCTCTCGATTCGTCGATGCTTTTCATATTCGTTTCGGAGATCAGCTCCTCTGTAGAGGATATTGTTAAATAATAACTTGTCGTATGATCGAACGTTATGCGACGGCGACGTTTGATCGCTGTATGTGGCGCTGGCGTAGTTTCAGGGTGCCTTCGAGTCGGAGAGACTGCCGCGGATGACGGATCGGAACCCACCGATGAGCCCGAGGAGTCCGAAAACGAGGCTGCTGGCAACGGTAGCGAGTCGGCTGACGACGACTCGGTCGAAGGTTCCGAACCGTCGAGCGACGAATCCGACGAGATCACGTCGCTCGATCTAACACCGGCTTGGGATCTCGACCTCCGTTTTCGCGACGTTTTCGCCGCCGATTCGACGTTCGTCGGTCGGTTCAGACTCGATACGTTGGTCCGTCTCGATCCCGACGGTACCGTATCGTGGAACACGGACGACCTCTCGGACGCATACGGCATCCAACTCGACCCGACCGGAACCGTCTACGAGGAGGCGATCTATGCCGGTACAAGCGGTCAGGCGGGTGATGCGGACAACGCTCGACTGTACGCGTTCGATCCTAACTCCGGCGACGTACAGTGGACCGACGAAACGGCAACGAACGGCACGAGAGACCTGATCGACCACTACACACGGATCGACGACTGTGTGGTTTACGGGGGCCAAAGCGGTGGAACGGATAACGAGCAGGACTCAGTGGTCCGGGCACTGGATGCCGAGACGGGTGATGAACTGTGGGACGACGAACTCGGAACCCGATTCGTCGTCGGTTTGGAAGGCTACGACGGTCGAGCGTTCGTGGGAACGACGGACGAGATCATCGTGTACGACGCCGAAACCGGTACCGAAGAGGGGACGATCGAACTGACGCTCGGATTTAGCGGCGTAACGTACGCCGACGAGACGCTGTACGCATACGAGCGGGTCAACGAAACGGTCACCGCGGTGGACGCGAACGACTACGAAACGTTGTGGCAAACGGAATCGATGACCGAACCGCTCGGTCCATCCATCGGAGATACACGGTTCTACGTCGGTGATCCCGCAGGATTCGTTCGAGCGTACGATCGTTCGACGGGAGAGCGCCACTGGGAGTCCCCTATTGACGGGTCAGTAGCAACCGCCCCGATACCCGATGGGGATCGAGTATGGGCAGGCAGTGATCGGGGAGAAGTGATCGCTTTTGCTGCCGATACCGGCGATCTATTGTACAAGGATAGGTTCGACGACGAGGAAGTCGCGTTCGGGGTCATAGACGACGTGTTGCTTACCGATGCCAAACGGACGGGATACGAGATTCGAGAGGAGTGACTGCCGGAATCCGGTTCCATTGCCTCTCATTACGCCGGGGCCGCGAAAGTACACGCGGTGGAAGCGGGGATTCCGACTCGACCTCGACCGCCTCAGATCAGCTCCTTCGACTCGAGCGCATCGAGGATGTCGTCGACGAGCTCCTCGGGGGTGTCGTACGGGAAGTCCTGGGCGCTGCCGAGCTTGGCGGCCAGCTCCATCGCGGTGAAGCTCACGTCGCCCGCCTCGAACTTCGTCGCCGGCCCGTTCGGCAGCGCCGGGACGAGATCCATCTGGTTTTGGACGGGGAAGTCCGCGCCGCCGAACGCGTCCATGAACTGTTCGCGGAGTTCCGCTTTGACGTCCGTCATGCTCCCACCTCTCCGGAGGGCCCGCAAAAGCGTTGTGGAACCACGGGAAATCGGTTCACCGTTTCCGACACCGGAAGGACGGTCGCCGGAACCTACGGTACTTTGACCGTGGCGACGCTCGTCCCGAGTATGTCCGCCGCGTCCGACGACGACCCGTTCGACGGTGACGACCCGCTCGATTCCGACCTGCTGTACGAACTGACCGAGGCCCGAGGGGTTCCCGGCTACGAGGACCGCGTCCGCGAGATCGTTCGCCGCGAGCTCGCCGACTCGGTCGACCGCGTCCGCACGGACGCGATGGGGAACGTCGTCGGGACGATCGAGGGCGACGCGGACCCGGACTACTCGGTCGCGGTGGCGGCTCACATGGACGAGATCGGGTTCATGGTCCGGCACGTCGACGACGAGGGGTTCGTCCGGGTGGACGCGCTCGGCGGGTTCGATCCGCGGGTGCTCCGGGCCCAGCGCGTGACCGTCCACGGCGAGGAGGACCTCACGGGCGTCATCGGCTCCGTGCCGCCGCACACCCTCACCGACGAGCAGACGGAGGCGGACGAGGAGGTGTCGGACGTCTTCATCGACCTCGGCCGCGACGCCGACGCGGTCGCCGAGGCGGTGAGCGTCGGCGATCTCGTCACGCTCGACCAGACGACGACGCGGATGGGCGACTGCGTGACCGGGAAGGCGCTCGACGACCGCGTCTGTCTGTTCGCGACCCTCGAGGCGGCGCGCCGGATCGAGGAGCCGGAGGTCACGATCCACTTCGCCGCGACGGTGCAAGAGGAGGTCGGCCTCCGCGGCGCGCACGCGCTCGGCGTCGATATCGATCCGGACCTGGCGATCGCGCTCGACGTCACCGTCGCGAACGATGTCCCGCAGATCGGCGAGGCGGCCGACGCGGTGACGAGCCTCGGCGAGGGCGCGGCGATCAAGCTCAAGGACTCCTCCGTGATCACGAGCCCGAAGGTCCACCGGCGGCTGACCGAGATCGCGGAGTCGAACGGCATCGACCACCAACACGAGGTGTTGCCGGCGGGCGGCACCGACACGGCGGGGTTCCAGACGCCGGGCGGCGCGAAGCCGGTCGGCGCGATCTCGATCCCCACGCGGTACCTCCACACCGTGACGGAGACCGCGAACGTGCGGGACGTCGGCGCGACGATCGATCTGTTGACGGCCTTCCTGGAGTCGGAGACCGGCGAGCACGACTACACGCTGTGAGGTCGGAGCGTCGCGGCGGTGACGTGGCGGAGCGTCGCGGCGGTGACGTGGTGGAGCGTCGCGGCGGTGACGTGGTGGAGCGTCGCGGCGGTGACGTGGTGGAGCGTCGCGGCGACGCGGCCCTCGCGCCGCCCGGCGTCCACGCCAGACCAAACCCGTTTTAAGCGTCGGCGTCGAACCGCCTCCCAAGGTAGATATCCATGGAAATGCCACGCCGCTTCAATACGTACTGCCCTCACTGTGACTCCCACCAGGAGCACGAGGTCGAGAAGGTCCGATCGGGCCGTGCGACCGGCATGAAACGCGACGCGCGACAGCGACGCCGCGCGCTCGCGACGATCGGCAACGCCGGCGGGTACTCGAAGGTGCCCGGTGGGGACAAGCCCACCAAGAAGACGCACCTGAAGTACCGCTGCAGCGACTGCGGGAAGGCCCACATGCGCGAGGGATGGCGCGCGGGCCGACTCACGTTCCAGGAGTGAGCATGGCGGGAAGCTTCTACCGCGTGCGCTGTGCGGACTGTGAGAACGAACAAGTCGTCTTCGGCAAGGCGTCCTCGGTCGTCTCGTGTGCCGTCTGCGGCACCACGCTCGCGACCCCGACCGGCGGGGAGGCCGAGCTGGCCGGCGACGTCGTGGAAACCGTTGAGGCGCGGTAACCGCCTCGCCTCCCATCATGAAGTACAGCGGCTGGCCCGAACCCGGTGAGCTCGTCGTCGGCGAGATCGACGAGATCGCCGACTTCGGCGTCTTCGTCGATCTAGACCAGTACGAGGACAAACGCGGCCTGTGTCACATCAGCGAAGTGGCCTCCGGCTGGATCAAGAACGTCCGCGACCACGTCCGCGAGGGACAGACGGTCGTCGCGAAGGTGCTGGAGGTCGACCGGTCCTCGAACCAGATCGACCTGTCGATCAAGGACGTCAACGAACACCAGCGCAAGGAGACGATACAGGACTGGAAGAACGAGCGCAAGGCCGACAACTGGATGCTGATCGCGCTCGGCGAGGACGTGGACGACGACCGCTACACCGCGGTCGCCAACGCGCTCCTCCGCGAGTACGACTCGCTGTACGACGCCTTCGAGGCGTCCGCCATCCGCGGGCTCGAGGCGCTCGAGGACGTGGACCTCGACGACGACGCGGCGGCGGCGATCGTCGACGCGGCCCGAGACAACGTCTCGGTCCCGTACGTCGACGTCACGGGCTACGTCGACCTCGAGTCGACCGCCGCCGACGGCGTCGACGACGTCAAGAGCGCCCTGGCGGCCGCCGAGGGGAACGGCGAGATCCCCGACGGCGTCGAGCTTGACGTCGGCTACGTCGGCTCGCCGGAGTACCGGATCAAGGTTCGCGCGCCCGACTACAAGACGGCCGAGGACGAACTCGAGGCCGCCGCGGAGCGCGCCCGCGAGGCGATCGAGTCCGCCGGCGGCGTCGGATCCTTCCACCGCGAGCGGCGCGAGGACGACGAGTAACCCGCGTCGCCGTCTCACCTCCGTCACCTCTCTCACCCGTGCACTCCGACATCCGACGCTGTTCCGACTGGGAAGCGACCCACGACCGGCCGGTGTACACCCTCGGCGACCGCTGTCCGCTCTGTGGCGCGCCGACCGAGAACGGCGCGCCGGCTCCCTTCGACCCGACCGACCGGTACGGCGAGTACCGTCGTCGGGCGCGCCCCGACCGTCCCGAGTGACGGCGACCGGGGACGCGCCCCGACCGTGATCCCCGAATAGCCATCCTCTTGTGACCGCCGCCCGCACGGACACCGTATGGACGACATCGAGATCGACGAGGTGGCGACGCGGGAGCTCGACGACCCGGTGCTGATCGAGGGCCTGCCGGGCGTCGGCCACGTGGGGAAGCTCGCGGCCGAACACCTCCTCGAGGAGTTCGACGGCGAACTGGTCCGGCGGGTGTACGCCACGGAGTTCCCGCCGCAGGTGAGCGTCGACGGCGAGGACGGGGTCGCGGAGCTCACCTGTGCGGAGTTCCACGCCGTCGAAACCGACGGCTCCGACCTCCTCGTGTTGACGGGAGACCACCAGGCGGGGTCGAACGCGGGCCACTACCGACTCACCTCGACGTTCCTCGACGTCGCCGAGTCGTTCGGCGCGGAGCGCGCGTTCGCGCTCGGCGGCGTGCCCACGGGCGAGCTCGTCGAGGAGTACACCGTGCTCGGCGCTGTCTCCGAGGCGGCGCTCGCGGACGACCTCCGCGAGGCGGGCGTCGAGTTCCGGCCGGACGAGCCGGCGGGCGGGATCGTCGGCGTCTCGGGGCTCGTACTCGGGCTCGGCGGCCGACGCGGGTTCGAGGCGGCCTGCCTGATGGGCGAGACGAGCGGCTACCTCGTCGACCCGAAGAGCGCGCGGGCAGTGCTCGAGGTCCTCGAGACGCTGCTCGGGTTCGAACTCGGCTACGACTCCCTCGAGGACCGCGCCGAGGAGATGGAGGAGGTCGTCGGCAAGATCCGCGAGATGCAGGACGGGCCGGCGGTCCCCGACGACGACCTGCGGTACATCGGATAGCGTAGCCAGTTTCTTCGTCCCCGCGGTTCCCGCTTCCGGCAGAGCTAAACGCGGTCCCCGGCCATCGATCGTGTATGACCGAGGTACGCGTCGCCGGCGTCGGACTCACGCGGTTCGGGAGCCACCCCGAGCGGACCGGCAGGGACCTGTTCGCGGAGGCGGCCGACCGCGCGTTCGCCGACGCCGGCGTCGACCGGGACGACGCCGAGGAGCTGAACTACGGCAACTTCATGGGGGCGCTCGCGGAGCACCAGGGCCACCAGGCCCCGCTGATGGCGGAGGCGGCGGGCGTCCGCTGTCCGGCCACCCGCTACGAGTCGGCGTGCGCGTCGGCGGGGGTCGCGGTTCGCGAGGCGGTCCGGACGGTGGCGGCGGGCGACGCGGACGTCGTCCTCGCCGGCGGGATGGAGCGGATGACGAACCTCGACACCGGGGGGGCCACGGAGGGGCTCGCGATCGCCGCCGACGACCTCTTCGAGGTGCGCGCGGGGGTCACGTTCCCCGGCGCGTACGCGCTGATGGCCCGCGCCTACTTCGAGGCGCACGGCGGGAGTCGGGAGGACCTCGCACACGTCGCCGCGAAGAACCACGAGAACGCCCTCCCGAACGAGTACGCCCAGTTCCGCAGCGAGGTGTCGGTCGAGGAGGCGCTCGACTCCCCGCCGGTCGCGGAGCCGCTCCACCTCTTCGACGCCTGCCCGATCACCGACGGCGCGAGCGCGCTCGTGCTCGTCTCCGCGGAGTACGCCGCCGAGAACGATCTGGACGCGTCCGTCGCCGTGACCGGCACGGGGCAGGGGACCGATCGGATGGCGCTCGCCGACCGGGCGGACCTCGCCGCGACGCCCGCGGCGGTCGACGCCGCGACCGCCGCCTACGACGCGGCCGGTATCGGGCCGGCCGACGTCGACCTCGCGGAGGTCCACGACTGTTTCACGATCGCCGAGGTGCTCGCGATCGAGGCGCTCGGGTTCGCGGAGCCGGGCGAGGGGATCGCCGCCGCCCGCGACGGCTACACGACCGCCGACGGCGACCTCCCGGTGAACCTCTCGGGGGGACTCAAAGCGAAGGGGCACCCGGTCGGCGCGACCGGCGGTTCGCAGATCGCGGAGCTGACGCGGCTGCTCAGGGGAGACCATCCGAACAGCGAGCACGTGCCCGACGCCGAGGTGGCCGTCGCCCACAACGCGGGCGGGACGGTCGCGAGCGCGGTCGTCCACGTGCTGGAGGTGGCGGAATGACGGACGAGGCCGAGTCTGGCGGGAGCGCGCCGGCCGCGAACGCCGGCTACGACGAGTGGCTCGACGCGCTCGCGGCGGAGGAGGGGTACGCGCTCGTCTGTCCGGAGGGTCACGGGTCGCTGCCGCCGCGGCGCGTGTGCCCGGAGTGCGGTGCCTCCGACCTCTCGGAGGAGCCGCTCCCGGCGGAGGGGACCGTCGAGACGTACACCGTCGTCCACGTCCCCTCGCCGCGCTTCTCGGACGACGCGCCGTACGTCACCGCCGTCGCGCAGTTCGGACCGGTCCGGCTGACCGGAGTCGTTCGGGAGGTCGACGGCGACGGCGGCGTCGATGTCGACGGCGACGCCATCGAGGTCGGCTCCGCGGTCGAGGCCGGCGTCGGGGAGCGCGAGACCGACGGCGGGCGGATCGTCGTCTTCCGGCCGATGGAGACCTGATGAGGGCGGACGCCGTGGATCGATCCGTCGACCCGTAACGGGGCCGGATCGGTTCGCTCACCGACGATCGGTTCCGTCATCCGGCGCGCCGACGTGTCGCGATCCGATCGACGACGTCTCTGCGATTCGAGGGGGCGGTGCCCCGAGACCGGGTTTCATCGAGGCTCGCTTCGCTCGTTCGGCTACGTTCGTCCCGCCCGGATCTCGACTACCTCACGTTCGGGTATCCGAATAGTGATCGATCGGATCCCCGTTCCGGGTCCGACTCGGACGGGATCGGTCGTCGGCGAACCGTCCTCCAACGTGGCTTCGACGCGTGCCGAGCCGACGGTTTCCGGGTTCTCGAACGATCCGCTCTCGGACTCGCCGGCGTCGAGCGCGACGGTCCGTTCGAAGAGCGAGTCGCCCTCGAACGTCACCGAGGCCGTTACCTCGTGAGCGGTACTGCTCTCATTGTCGACGTGAACGGCGACCGTCTCGTTCGTCCCACCGAATCCGAGACAGCCAACCAGTCCCGTCGCCGTTGCTGTTACGCTGCTCCGGAGGGTCGACCGTCTAGAGCGGGGCATCGCCTCCACGGTTCGACGCGACCGATAAGTGCTTTCTCTACGCCGACCGATCCGACCGAGCACGAACGCGCCCCGCCGGCGAACGTGAGCGTCGACCGAGCCGGTCGGTCAGTCCTCGGTGACCAGTTCGACCTCGTGGCCGTCCTGGTCCTTGGTAAACGCGTAGCGGTCGTCACACGACTCGGGGTCGCGGTAGTCGGCGGCCTCACGGAGCATCAACTCCTCCCAGGCGTCGTCGAGGTCGTCGACCTGGAGCGCGAGGTGGCCCCACGCGTCGCCCATCTCGTAGGAGCGGCCGTCGTAGTTGTAGGTGAGTTCGAGCTTCATCGCCTCCCTCGGGGCGTCCTCGGGCGCGACGAAGTAGTTCGCGAACGTGTCGGCCTCCCAGCGGTCGCGGGCCTCGCCGAACTCGAACTTGCGCGTCCAGTAGCCGAGCGCCTCGTCGGCGTCCTCGACGCGGATCATCGTGTGATCGAGGCTCCACTTCGCGCCGTAGTCGCGTTTGACGATCTCGACCTCGTGGCCGTCGGGGTCCTTCACGAACGCGTAGCGGTTCCCGCAGGACTCGGGGTCGCGGTAGTCCTCGACGCCCTCCTCCATCAACTGGTCGTACGACTCCTGAAGCGCGTCCTCGGGCACGCGCACCGCGATGTGGCCCCACGCGTCGCCCATCTCGTAGGAGCGGCCGTCGTGGTTGTAGGTCAACTCGAGCAGCGCACCCGCGTCGTGGACGTCCTCGGGGCCGAGGAACACGTTCGTGAACGTGTCGGCCTCCCAGCGACCCTTCTCCTCGTAGTTCAGGTGGGTCTGATACCAGTCGAGGCTCTCCTCTAGATCCTCGACGCGGATCATCACGTGGTCGAACGTGGACTCCATGTTCGTCCGTTCGGCCGCTCGACGCAAAAACGTACTGAAGCGTTCCACCGCGGATCGACGGCCCCCTCCGTCGCGGGTCGGCAGACACTTGTCGCGGCCGCCGCACGTCCCGACATGGACACCACCTACCTCCCGTACGCGCTGCTGGCGATGGGCGCGTACACGTTCGTCTCGCCGCTCATGCGGATCGCGACCACCGGCCCGAACGCGGTCCCGAGCGACGTCGCCGTCATCGTCTCGAACACCCTCCTCGTCTCGATGGCGGCCGGCGTCGTCTGGTACACCGGCCAGGGCTTCAGCTCGCACCTCGGCTCCCCGAAGCTGCTCCACGTGCTCGCGGCCGGCGTCTTCCTCGGCGTCGGGATCCTCGCGCTGTACCGCGCGCTCTCGTTGGGGCCCGTCAGCGTCGTGACACCGATCTTCGCGACCTTCCTCGTCTTCTCCTCGCTGATCGGGGTGGTCCTCCTCGGCGAGTCGTTCTCGGCGCGGAAGGCGCTCGGTATCGCCTTCGCCGTCGCCTCCGTCTACCTCGTCTCCGGGACCTGAGAGCCACGATCGGCCGATGCCGATCCGGAAATGCCAGCCGCGTGAGGAAACGCCTTTATTGCTGCCGGGAAAGGGTCCGTACTTCCAGTGTCCTCCGTTCCGAATCCCTTCCGACTCGTCGTTCTCTACATCGGCTTCGGGCTCGCGCGCCTGGGGCTGATCGATCGCCACCGGGTGGTCCGGACGACGGACCTCGCGTGGCCGCGGATCGTCACGGGCGTCGCTCGAATGTCGAAGAACGCCGTCGACGTGGCGATGGTCGGCGTCGCCATCGGGACCAGCGCGGTCGCCGGCGTCGGCTTCGCCGGCCCGTTCTGGGGCGTCGCGTTCGCCATCGGCGGCGGGGTCGCCGGCGGGACCATCGCGCTGGTCTCACAGCGCTACGGGGCGGAGTCGTTCCGGGAGCTCGGCGACGCGGTCCGCGCCAGCACCCTCCTGGTGGTCGTCATAAGCACCCCCGTCACGGTCGTCTTCTGGACGTACCCGAGCGAACTCATCTCGCTCATCAGCAGCAACGAGGCGGCGATCCGGTTGGGGGCCGACTACCTGCGAGTCGTCGGGCTCGGGGTCCCCTTTGCGGGCTTGAATCTCGTCGGGAGCCGGGTGCTCGTGGGCTGTGACGACGCCTACACCGCGATGCAGCTTCGCGCCGGCGGCGCGATCGCGAACGTCGCGTTGAACGTGGGGTTCATCTTCGGGCTCGGGTGGGGCGTCGAGGGGGCCGCACTCGGGACCGTCCTCTCGAACGTCGTCGTCACCGCGGCGTTCGCCGCCGGGATCGCGTGGGGGCGGCTCCCCCTTCTGGGCGCGTTCCCGGTCGCGATCGACCCGTTCGGGTCGTACCTCAACCCGAAGATGCTGCGCGACCTCGTCGAGATCGGGCTCCCCGTCGGGGCTCGCAACCTCGTGTGGACCGCCGCGGAGTTCCCGATGCTGTCCGTCCTCGACATCTTCGGCGAGAACACCGTGGCGGCGTTCGTCATCGCCCGCCGGATCTGGGGCATCATGAACACGCCGGGGTGGGGGTTCGGCCTCGCGTCCTCGAGCCTCGTCGGCCAGGAGCTCGGCGGCGACGACCCCGGCGAGGCCGAGGCGTACGCCCGCGACATCATCCGCTTCTCGGTCGGGACGTACCTCGTGAGCGCGGCGCTCATCGCGGTCTTCGCGACCGACATCGTGGTGCTCTTCGCGGAGAGCGCGGCCAGCCCCGAGGTCCCCATCGCCGTGAACCTGGTGTACGCCGCCTGCGTCGCGGTGATCTTCCAGGGGATCTCCGGCGGGGCCGCGGGGCCGCTCGACGCCGCCGGCGACACGAAGATACCCTTCGCCAGCCAGTTCGTCGGGATGTTCCTCGTGTCGATCCCCCTGGCGTACGTCGGGGCGACCACCGGGCTCGGGCTGTGGGGACTCTACTTAGCGTTCCTCGCCGAGACGACGATCCCCGCGGCGATCAACTACTGGCGGTTCCGGTCGGGCAAGTGGAAGGCGATAAGCCAGGCGTACCGCCCCGACGCGGCGGTCGCCGACGATTAGTCGAGCGTCGCGACCGGCCGTCCCCGCCGTCGGCGACCGCCTCACCACGCCCCGCGGAGCACGCCCTCGATCCGCTCCGGAGAGGCGTCGATCCCCGCCGGCGCCCGCTCCATCGGCGGGTCCTCGGCGACGAACGCCGCGATCGCGGGGAGGTCGTCCTCCCGAACGGCGTCGAGGTCGCGCAGGCGGTCCGGCACGGGGAGGGCGTCGCGGACGGCCGCGACCGCGTCGACGACCGCCTCGGCGACCGCGTCGTCGTCGCGTCCCTCGGCGTCGATGCCGAACCCGGCCGCGAGCGCCCGGCGGCCCGCGTCGGCCTCCTCGAAGAGGTACGCGAGGACGTGCGGGGCGACGACCGCGTGGATCGCCCCCTGTTGGACGTCGTACCGGCGGGCGAAGCCGTGACCGAACGCGTGGATGACGTTGATCTTCCGGTCGATCTGGACGAGCAGCGCGCCCGCGACGGCCCGGTCCATCGCGGCGGCCTCGTCGCCAGCGCGGTCGCCCGCGACGACCGGAAGCGCCCCGGAGAGGAGTCGGACCCCGTGGATCGCGGTCGCGTCGCTGACGGGCGAGGCGTCGCGGGCGTACGTCGTCTCGACCCCTTTGTCGAAGCCGTTCATCGCGGAGCCGGCGAGGACGGGCCGCGGCGTCGTCTCGAACAGGTCCGGATCGAGCAGATCGACGACCGGCATGGCGGAGCCCCGCACCGATATGGGGTGGTCCGTCGGCGATTCGGCGGCCGAGTACACCTCGAGTGACCCTCCGGCCGAGAGGTCCGCGCCCGCGAACGTGGTCGGCACGACGACCACGGGGAGCGCGGGCTCCGCGGTCGCCGGCGCGATCGACCCCGAGCGCGCCTCGGCCTCGAGGGCCGCGAGGTCGCGACCGTCCGCGGCGAGGACGGAGGCCTGTCTGGCGACGTCGAGGCTGCTTCCTCCGCCGACGGCGACGAGGGCGTCGGCGCCCGTCGCCGACGCCGCCTCGAGCAGGTCGAAGACGGTTTCCGCCCGCTTTTCGGGCGTCGTCCCGTCGAAGGTCCCGGCGTGTCGGTCGCCGAGCCCCTCCCGGATCGGGTCCATGAGGTCGTCGTTCGCCCCGACGTTGGAGCCGCAGACGACGAGCGCGTCGTCGACTCCTCGATCGGCGAGCGACGACCCGAGGTCGGCGACCCGCCCGCGCCCGTACAGCACCTCACAGCCCTCGTACTCCGCCTCGAACCGGTCCGCGATCGGCAACATGCCCATCCGTACCACGACGAGCGGTTTGTACCTGTGGGGAGCGGACGGATCCGGTATATAGGTCGAAACTGCCGATCCGTCCGCGTTCGTTTACGGGATCTGTCAAAAAAACATCCAGCCATCGAATAATTTATAGATAGTTGTAAGGATCATTGAGTGTCAGCATGAATCTCCCAAGCAGAATATTTGCGATCGGGGGTGCTGGGAAGGCCATTACGTACGAGCTACTGAAAGCCGATTGGGTCCAGGAGGCGGTCCTGCGACCTCGCCCGAACCCCGAGACGTTGACCGTGACCGTGATCGACACGGCGGAGGAGGAGGAGAACCGTGACCTCGAGCGGATCAAGGAGATCGAACAGCAGATCCAGGAGACGAAAGACCGGCTCCGCTCCGAACACACCGGTCGACCGGGAGAGATATCGATCGAGTACATCCCGCTCACCCGGAACATCCAGCTCCACGACCAGAACGACCTCATCGGCGAGGAGGCGGTGCCGCGGATCGCCTCGGGGGTCGGCATGGAGGAGGAGAACTGGTGGCTCAAACCGGAGTTCATCAACGAGAACCTCGACTTCGCCACCGGCGTCGTCCGGAAGCGCGGCCTGGGGAAGGGGCTCTACTACAAGGCGTACGCCGAGGACGACGACGTGCGGACGGCCATCGACCTTCCGGGCCGCGGGAAGGTCGCGGTCATCGCGGGGCTCGGCGGCGGCTCCGGCTCGGGGATCTTCATCGACCTCGTCAAACACCTCAAACGCACCCAGCGGACGGCCGAGATCACGCTGTTCGGCGTGTTGCCGAACGACGACGAGGGCGACGCGGAGAACGCGAACGCCCACGCCGCGCTCTCTGAACTGGAGTACCTCAGCCTCCAGGACGAGGACCTGTTCAAAGACCGAATCTTGATCCCGATCGACCCCACCGGGTTCGGCGGGAAGAAGGCGAACATCCTCCAGAGCTCGGACGCGCTCTTAGAGTTCGACCGGGCGGCGATCTACCTGATCGCGACCTACTACAACATGATGGACATGGAGGACCCGTTCGCGGACACGCCCTCCTACGCTCCCTTCATCATCGGGATACCGCAGGTCCTCCGGTACAACGTCGACGCGATACAGGACGCGAAGACCGTCACGAAGGACATCCTGAACGCCAAACAGGACGCCCTCGAGGCGGAGGCGGACATCTACGCCGGCGTCGACCGGTTCCTCTCGCGCGAGTGGAGCCCCGACGGCATGAACGGCGAGCTCCACGACTCCGACCGGACGGACCTCGAGACGCGGCTCAACAACGTGAAGTCGCTGCTCGACCTCGATCTGTTCACGGAGCTCGACTACGAGTCGGTCTCGATCTACCGCGAGATCGTCTCGGAGGCGGAGATGGAGGCGGACGACATCGTCGAGCTCATCGAGGTGATCGGCGGCTCGATCCGCGCCGGTACCGCCGAGGTGAGCAGCGACGGCGAGCAGTTCGTCGACAGCATCGACAAGCAGCTCGGCGACGTGATCCGCGACGAACTGAACCGGCTCGCCCACCGGAAGGACCTCCTCGTGCGGCTCCGCGCGGTCGACGACAACCGCGTCGAGAGCACGATCAGCTACCTTCTCGCGCTGGAGGACGAGGCGATAAACGCCGGCGTCCGGCTCAACCAGCTCGAGGCAAAACTCGATGAGGCCACGGAGCGGAGAGACCGGCTCCAGTCCGACTTGGAGGACGCGGACGAGGAGCTCGAGGAGCGGCGGCGGTCCCAACAGGACGAGGTCGACCGCCGCGTCGACGAGTGGGAGCGGTCGGTCCAGCCGATCTACGAGGAGTACGAGGACTGCCGCTCGATCGACGCCGAGCGGATGGGCGACGACCTCGAGATGGCCCTCGAGACGTACGGCCGCGAGGTGAAGAACGCCGAGACGGAAGACCAGCTCGAGGCGGTGAGCGACGGACAGGTCCGGAGTACGCTCAACGAGCTCTCCGAGGAGTTCGACCGCGTCGGGATCAACGTCTCCGACACCGAACGACGGATAAACGCCTCCCTGGCCGACCTGGCGGACGCCAAACAGGCGTTCCTCCAGATGAACCAGGAGGAGGGGACCCTCGAGTCCATCCTCCCGTGGGACACCTCCGGCGAGGAGGAGCGCAAGCAGGCGCAGAAGAACTACCGGATGAAGCGCAACCAGCTCGACGACAACGAGGTGTTCACGATCTCCCGCGCCGGCGACTCGCTGTCGATCGAGCTGGAGTTCTCCGTCGGCAGCCTCCAGCGGACGATAGAGGAGGAGCTCGAGAATCGCCGCCGCGACATCCTCACGGAGACGCGCGCCGAACTCGAGACGGACAGTCCGCGGGCGCTCGACGAGATCGAGCGGCAGCTCGACGCGGGCGCGAGCTTCTCCGAGCTCGCGCGCGAGTTCGAGGAGCTGATCAAAGACGAGGTCATCGAGACCGACGACATCGAGCGCCGGCGCGACGAGCTACAGTCGGAGCTCGAGGACGCGGAGCACAAAGCCGAGCTGTACGAGGGGACCGTCAGCCTCTTCGAGGAGCTCAACGGCCCGCGAGACGTGTTCATGAACTCGCAGAACGAGTACCGGAACCTGCGGGAGAACTACAACGAGAGCCGGGAGACCACCGTCTCGACGGAGGACGAGCAGTACCACTACGTCAAGACGGTCAAGCCGCACGACATCCTCCAGCTCAGGGACGACTCGGACATCGCGGAGAGCAAGCTGTTCGACGACGAGACTGAGCGCCAGCGGCTCCGCGGCTCCCTCGAGGAGCTCGCGAAGAACGCGCACAACCCCAAGTACACCGGGATCCGGAAACGCCGGATCAGCGGCGACCGCTCCCGCTACAACGACATGAACATCGTCGTCGGGGTGATGAGTCGAGCGATAAACCAGATCGGCGACGTGGCGGACCTCAAGCCGGTCTTCCAGGGCGCGTACAACCTGGGTGCCGGCAGCGAGAACTTCGCGTCGTTCCCGGTCGAGGCCGGCGGAAGCTGGGACATCGGGCTCGGGATCTTCATCGACGGGATCTTCCTGGACAACCTCCGCGCGGAGGTCGAAGCCGACGGCTACCAGACCGGCTACCGGGCCAAGGAGGCATCCGACGACACCGACATCCTGGTCCATCACACCTACGGACTCGACGAGGGACAGTACGTCCGCCGCAACGACGTGTTGAACCTCGAGAACCCCAACGACACCCAGTTCTTCCTCCGCGACGAGGGGGATATCAAGGACGACCTCCTGAACGAGCACATCGAGCGCGTTCCGTTCTCCGACGGGACGAAACAGGCCGACGTGCCCTCCGAGACGACGGACGGGGGGGAGTGATCGGTAGATGACGGCGATCGGTGAGTTCCTCGAGGAGAACGGCGAGAAGGTCTTTCTCGTCGTGTACTTCGCGGTGATGGTGATCGTCGCCGGCCCGCTTTTCGTCTCGCTCGGGGAGGCGTGGCAGGCGTCGGACATCGTCAGGCCTGCCATCCTCGCGTTGAACCCGCTTTTGGGCGTCACCCTCGAACAGTTCTCCGCGCTGATGTTCGGGCTCTACCTCGGGCTGTTGATCCTCGTGACCCTCGACCCGAAAAAGCGGGTCCAGGGGATACTGTTGTGTCTCGGGACCGTCTCCGCGCTCGTCGCGCTGTTGTCGATCGGGCTGTTCATCCCGAACATCGACTTCGGGGCCAACATCGTGTGGGTCCTCGGCGGCTTCGTCGGCGGCGGACTCGTCGGCGGCGGCCCCAAGCTGCTCGAGGTTCGGACGGCGAGCGCGCTCGAGTTCCGGCGCTCCGCGACGCTCCTGTTTTATCTGATCAGCATGATCGTCGTCGGCGGGCTGATCGAATACCACGTCAACTTCCCGCAGATCCTCCAGGTCTCCGCCGAGACCGTACGGATCGTGCCGCCGAGCCCGAACGTGAGCGTCGAGTGGGCCGGCGTCGGCGTGAACACGCTGATGGCGGCGGTGTTCGTGGTCACGCTGCGCCGGTTCGTGACCTACGACGCCGAGGAGAACTTCTTCGTGTTGGGGCCGCAGGGGTCGGGGAAGTCGCTGTTCCTCGTCGGGAAGTACTTGGCCGCGCTCGACGACGCGGTCGGCCGCGAGGCCGACACGCCGCTGAACCCGAGCAGCGACCTCATGGAGCTGGTCGGGTCGCTCGACGCGGCGTCGAAGGACACCGGCTGGAAGCTCGACGCGACCGGACAGACCGACGTCGAGGACCTGAACTTCAACTTCGTCGACGGCCGGGTGTTCCCGAAGAACATCGAGCTGTCGAGTCTCGACTACGCGGGCGAGTATCTCGAACGCCTGCCGAACGCGCTGATGAGTCCGGACGACGAGATCGACAACTCGACGCTCCGGCTGCTCGCCCAGCGGGTTCGAGACGCCAACACGCTGATCTTGATCATCGACGTCGAGCGGTACCACAACAACGAGCCGCTGGAGATTGAGCCGTACTTCGACATTCTGGACGTCGCCTCGAACAAGGACGTGCTGTTGGTCGCGACGAAGTGCGACATCCTCGCCGAGGAGTTCCGCGACAAGCAGGCGCTCGAGGCCCACCAGTACTTCGACGAGTTCCAGGACTTCGTCAGCGAGACGCTTATCGAGAACAACCAGACGGTTCGGACGCTCGTACAGGACACCTCCGGGTCGGACATTTACCCGGTGTACTACCAGACGACGACCGACGAGAACGGCGAACGCGTTCCGATGCGCGACCGCAACGGGAACGTGATGACCGTCGGATTCGACGAACTCCTCGAGAAGATGGGGTGACCACGGATGCCATCACTACGCGTATACGACACGAGAGGAAACGAACACTCGCCGACGGGCGGCGGCGGCCGGTCGAACGAACGGGTGAAGGACCTGGGTCCCGCCGGCGTGAGACTCGCGATCGAGGCGGGGCGTGAGCGCAAGTTCACGATGTTCTTCCGGGCGCGGGAGACCCGGAACGCCCGAACCGAGCAGTTCTACGCCGTGTACACCACGCGGGACGGGTCGATGCGGGAGTTCATCGACGCGCTGCGGGACCGGATCGAGGCCGAGTGGGGATACACGATAGACGACTCCGCCGACGACATGAGCGTCTTCCGGGCGCTCGACGCCGGCAACACCTCGCTGCCGGGCTCCGATCAGGACAGAGCGATACTCGAGGAGCTGGTCGGCTCGCGGCAGGGCGGGACCGTCGGCGTGCGCGACGCGGAGAGCGCGCTCGGGCTCGTCAACGAGCTCATGGGCACGTACAACCGCGCCGCCGTCGCGGACTCGCCGGAGTCGAACGCGCTGTCGGATTTCGATCTGGTGGTCGCCCCCGACGGGTCGAGCGGCATCGCCCCGATCGGCGACACCGAGGAACGGTGGGAGTCGACGAAGGAGTCGATCCGCAGCCGGCTCATCGACGAGGAGATCGCCTCGATCAACGAGTCCGTCCAGACGCTCTCGCGGGAGCACGGCCTCTCGAGTTCGGAGATCCGGCGGCGGGTGAGCCAGCGCGTCCCGGCGTTGAGCGCGCCGAGTTCCGGCGGCTCCACGGCCGACCGGCTCTCGAGTGCGGGCTCCTCGAGCCGGTTCGACATGGCCGAGATCGGCAAGTACGTCGCCATCGGCGCGATCGTGTTGATCGTGTTGATCGGCGGGTTCTTCGGCGCGAGCGCCCTCGGCCTGATCGGCGGCGGGGGCGGCGACGACCCCGGCGCAGCCAACGGGACGGACGCCGCCCTCGCCACGATCAGCGGGAGCGTGGTCGACGCGGACGGAGAGACGATCGATTCGTCGGTCGAGGTGACCGCGGAACGGATCGTCGACGCGGACGGAAACGAGACGGATGGCCCGGCGAACACGACGACGGCGGAGGGCGGAACGTTCACCCTCGAGAACGTCTCGACCGGAACGTACGAGATCTCCGCCGAATCGACCGAGGTCTTCGAGTACGGAACCGCGAAGGTCGACGTCACCGAGAACGGGACCAACGAGGTCGAACTCGCCCCGACCAGCGCGACCGTGAGCGGTACGGTCGTCGACACGAACGGCGACGAACTCAACGCGACGATCGAACTCCTCGACGGGAACGGCGAGACCGTCGACTCCGTCGAGGGGAGCAGTTACGATTTCAGCGTCGACGACCTCGAGGGGAGCTACACCGTGCGCGCCCAGGCCGACGGCCACGAGTCGGCCGAGCACACCGTGGAGTCGTTCGGTGAGCAGGCTGACATCGAACTCGAATCGACGGGAGTAAGTCTCACAGGAGATATCAGCGACACGAACGGGGAAGCGATCGAGAACGCGACCGTCGAGGTGACGATCGCTCCGGGTGACGTCCGAACGGCGACATCCAGCTTGATCGGAGAATACGAGGTCACTGGGATCCCCTCGAACGGGGAATATCGGGTTGAAGTAAGCGCTGATGGTTACGAGACGAAATCGCGAACCGTCGACTTCAGCGGGGAGAACCAGGTCTTCGAGGAGGACTTCGATCTCAACTCGTCCCAGTCGTAGTCATTCTCTCCGACCGAACTCTCACCGGAACCGACCCCGAGCCGTGGGTCGCCGTCGAGTACGTTCCCGGCGAACTCGAGCAGTCGAGTTCAGAGACTTCCTATTGGGGGGAATTCCTTTGATCGCCGATCGACTCTATTCGTCTCGCTCCAGCGACTCGAAGAGCCGTTCGATCCGCTCGCGTTCGCCCTCGGCCTCGGCGGGGTACGCGCCGGCGACGAGGACCACGTCCTCGCCGCGCTCGACGATGGTGAGGTGGATGTACCCTCGTTCCTCGGTGCCGTCGGGGAGGACGACGGTCGCCTCGTAGACGCTCACCTCGGTGGTCTCGCCGAACACCTCCTGTTCGATCGTCTCGTCGAGCTCCGGGTCGCGGATCTCGCCCTCGTACTCGGCGCTGATCTCGCCGCGCGCCTCCTCGATCAGTTCCTCCTCGTCCATGTTCGCGAGCGGGCTGAGCTGCTGGCCGGCCGCGGAGACGCCGGGCGTGCTCACGACCGCGAACACCGACTGCTCCTGGCCGGTCAGCTCCGACTCGATCTCCCGGAGGTACGCGCGGACCTCGGTGCGCGCGGTGAACTCCCGCCGCTGGCCGAACTCCTCGAACTCCTCTTCGACCACGACTGTCTCGTTTCGAACCTCCTCGAAGCCGGTCTCCTCGACGCTCGACTCCGCCGGCTCGGCCGGCTCCGCGGACCGCTCGATCTCCTCCTGTGTCGCGACCTCGACCGCGTCGGTACACCCGCTCAGGGCGATCGTCCCCGCGGTGGCCCCCGCAACCAGGAATCGACGACGTGATGGCATACAGTGACACGTTCTCGATCGCTTAATATATCACTTGTCCATCTATTCTCGATATCGATACCGAATCATTGCGGGCTTCGAACCGGCACGGGATCGATCCCGCGTCGTCGACGTGGGGCGGTCGCTCAGTCGAAGACCGCCAGCCTGAGCACCCGCGCGAACTCGCCGATCGAGTCGTACCGTTCGTCCGGGTCCGGGTCGATCGCGCGGGTTATCGGCCTGTCGAGCGCCGACGGCACGCCGGCGTGCTCGCTCGGCTTCGCGGGACGGTGGCCCGCTGGCGGACTCCCCGTCGCGGCGTGATACGCGAGCGCGCCGAGCGCGTACGTGTCGGGTTTGCCCCGCCAGAGCGGCTCCTCCGAGTCGGGGAGCTGTTCGGGGGCCGTGTACGGCGAGGCCGCACGCGTTCCGTGTTCGGGCGTGTCCACCACCGAACTGACGCCCCAGTCGTCGACGATTCCCGTCGGTTTCGTCCCCGAACCGACGACGCGGACCGTCTCCGGCGAGAGGTAGTAGTGTCTGACCGTGTACCGGCTGGCCTGCGACATCGCCTCGGCGGCGTCGACGACGGGCGAGAGCCGGGCCGCGGGGTCCTCGGGCGGGTCGTCGAGGTGGTCGCCGAGCGTGGGGACGTCCTGGATCGGATCGGTGAGGATCCACGGGTACGGCTCGGCTCCGGACCCGTACACCGTGACGATCCCGTCGTAGTGGCTGACGCTGCCCCAGTCGGTGGCGACGGAGCGGAACCGCTCCGTGAGACCCCTCCCTTCCGCGGCGTCCGGAAGCGCCAGGATCCGTCCGTCGCTGCCGTCGATCCGCTCGTCGGTGACGGCGTACGCGACGAGCGGCCCGACGGACCCGAGTGAGTCGATCGACGAGAGCTCGTCCACCGCCGCGAGCAACGGGGCCCCGTCCGAGCCGGCGGTCTCGACGCCCGTGCCGGCGGCCTCGACGCCTGTACCGGTTCCGCCGCCGCTGTCGGTGGCTTCCGGGTCCTCCTCCGGTCCGGTGGACGCGCGAGTCGACGACGCGGTCGACGAGTCGCCCGTCGTCTCCGGAGACGACGCGACGCCGTCGGAGGCGTCAGCGGTCCCGGACGCGTCGATCCCGGCGTTCTTCGTCCCCGTTACGCCGGTCGCCTCCGAGTCGCTGGCTCCCGCGACGCCCGTCGAACTCGTCTCGTTCGCTTCCGGCGACGTCGGTCCGGTCGACGAGGGGCCGGCGTCCGCTCCCGCTCCCGTCACCGGGGAGGAACCGCCCGAGTTCGCACCGAGGAATCGATACGCTGCGAGCGCGACGACCGTGAGCCCGCCGGCGGCGCCGAGGAGCCCGACCGCCGGAATCCCGCTCGCCCAGCCCGAGGCGCCCGAACCGGCCGCGGTGCCGTCGTTCGAACTGGCTCCCGACTCGGCGGTGCTTTCGTCGGAAGGGCCGGAGCCACCGTCGTCGGCGCCGCCGTCCGTGGAGTCGTCGGCGTCCGGATCCGTCGAGTCGTCCGAACCGGTCGAACCGGTCGAACCGCTCGAGGAGTCGCCTCCCCCCTCGAACTCGACGCCCGCCGCCACGTGATGGTGTCCGAGCGTCCCGAGCGACGTCCGCGACCCGACGCCGTGGCCGTCGCCCGCGAGGTCGACGACCGTCGGCGAGGAGAAGACCGCGTCCTCGGGGTCGTCGAACAGCCATCGTCGCTCGCCGCTCTCGGCGTCGAATCCGTACACCTCTCCGGCGGCGTTCCCGACGAACACCGTTCCCTCCCGGACCGTCGGCGAGGAGTTGACCTGATCGCCGGTGTTCTTCGACCACTCCGGATCGCCGTCCTCGGCGTCGAGCGCGTACAGCGACCCGCCGACGGAACCGACGTAGACGGTGCCGTCGACGACCGTCGGCGAGGAGACCACGCCCGCGATCCCGTCGCTCGTCCACCGCTTTTCACCCGTCTCGGCGTCGAGCGCGTGGAGCCCGACGTCGACCCCGACGGAGCCGACGTAGACGGTGTCGTCGACGACCGTCGGCGAGGAGAAGACGATGTCCCCGAGGTCCGTGCTCCACGTCGTCTCGCCGGCCTCGGCGTCGACCGCGTACAGTCGCTCGTCGAAGGAGCCGACGTAGAGCGTCCCGTCGACGACGGCCGGCGACGAGGAGAGTCCGTCCTCGGGGTCCGAGACTCGCCACCGCTCCGTCCCGTCGGCGGTCGCGAGCGCGAGGATCGCTCCCGTCTCCGTTCCGACGTGGAGCGTCTCCCCGTCGACGGCCGGCGAGGAGACCACGGCGCTCACGGCGTCGGAGACGCGCCACTCCTCCGTTCCCTCGCTCCGATCGAGCGCGACGATCGATCCGGAGCTGGACCCGACGAACACCCGGTCGTTGATCACGGTCGGCGAGGAGACGATCCCCCCGTCCTCGCCGTCGCCGGCCTCGAAGGACCACACGGAGTCGCCGGTTTCGGCGTCGACCGCGTACAGCGAGCCGTCCGTCGATCCGACGTAGACGGTGCCGTCGACGACCGTCGGCGAGGAAGAGACCGCGTCGCTCGGCTCCTCGAAGCGCCAGACCGCCTCGCCGGTCTCGGCGTCGACCGCGTACAGCGAGCCGTCGTCGGAGCCGACGTAGATCGCTCGATCCGGTACGTGGTTCGTCGCCGCCGCGGTCGGTAACTCGTCGGCTATCCCCCACGCCGAGACGCCGATCGCCGACAACATTCCGGCCGTCCCGCGGAGCACGGACCGCCTGGCGGGCCGACCCCGGATCGCCGACGCTCCGGCACCGTCCCGGTCGCGACTCGTCCCCGATCCGTCGGGCCCCGTCATGCCGAACACTAGTCAGACCGATGCCATGAGTGTTTCCTCCCCGGTCGAATCCGCCGGCCGCCACAAGAGTCATCCGACGCCGACCCGGAGTCGTCACCGACGCGGTCGAGGTCGGAGACCGGCCGCTCCCCGCTCTCCCCTCCATCATGAAACGCTATCCGTCGCTTCCGACCGTTTCCGACGCTCCCGAGGGGCTCCTCTCTGGACATCTCTGGCTCCTCGAACTGATCGACGGCTGGCACCTCCGGTTCCGGATGACCGACTCCGGGCTCATCCGGTTCGGCGATCGGGAGGCCGTCTACGACGACCCCGGCGAACTCCCGGACGCGTACGGCCACGCGGTCCGCCACGTCAGAGAGCGGTTCGACCGGGAGACGCTCCGGGACGCGGTCGAGGACGTGTCCGACGTCGTCTTCTTCGGCGTGGCGACCGGCCGGCGAACGATCGGGTACGACTGGTCCCGGACGCCGTCGTTTCTCGGACACGACGTGTGGTCGGCGGACGCGGGCGCGTTCCGGCCGCCGGACGCCGCGGAGGCGATCTTCGAGCGGCTCGGGCTCGATCCGGTGAACGCCGTCGAACGCGAGCGCCGCGCTCGCGACTTCGATCCCGAGTCCTACGCCGTCCCGTCGTCCGCGTGGTACGACGGCCCTGCGGCCGGGGTCGTCGTCCGGAACAAGGCGGGCGGTCGGGGCGTGATCCGGAACGAGATCACTGAGAACAGAGGCGGTGACGCCGATGTCGAACGAGGCGGTGACGCTGGCGCCGATGACGTCTCGCCCACGGACGCGGCCGCGACCTACGGGAGCCGCGAGCGCCTCCGACGGATCGCGACGCGGATCGCTGACCGCGGCCGCCCGGTCACGACCGACGCGCTCGCGGAGCGGGCGTTCGAGGCGTTTCTCCGCGAGCGACATCCGGACGTCTCCAGGGAGGGCGAGGGCTCGACCCGGAGGGTGATCCGCTCGGAACTCCGCTCCCGATCCCGGCGGTTTCTCGACGACCGGAGCGAGTGACCCGTCGGGAGGACGCGGTGCTCGTCGCGGTCGAGCGCGACGCCCCCCACTCGAGCGAGTTTCCCGGTCATCCGCGACCGACGACGGCGCGGAGATCGCCTCGGTACGCGGTCGCCGCGACCGCGAGGGTCGCCGCCGCACCGACCGGGAGGACGGTCAGCCATCCCGAGACGGCCCCGACGCCGAACCGACCCGCCACGCCCACCCCCACCCACAGGCTCGCGATCGCGGCGAGAAGCAGGAGCCCGCCCGTCACGCGCCGGTCCTCGCGGCCGACCGCGACGCCGCCGCCCGCGCTGATCGTCGCGAGCAGGTGGAAGGCGGTCGCGAGCGGCCAGACGCGGATCGACCGCGGGAGCGCCCCGAAGCGGCGCGGCCCGTCGGCGAAGTAGGTCCAGACCGGGTAGGCGTCAACCCCGAACGGCGATCCGACCGCTCCCGTACCGACGAGTCCCCACAGGCTCACGAGCGTCGGATCGCCGGCCGAACCCGGAACGACGGCGACGGGGACCGCCAGCAGCGTGGCGACCGCGAGCAGTTCCCGGCGGCTGCTGACGGTCGCCCGTGCTCGATGGTCCGGCATGCGACCGCGTAGTCGGGGCGGGGAGTTAACTCGGTCGGCGGTCCGCCGGAAACGGTCGACGGTCGGCGTGGACGCGGAGGTGACGAGCGCGTGGACGCGGAACGTTCTTGCCTCCGGGACGCGCGCACCCACACATGCGAGTGAGCGTCGTCGGAAGCGGCTACGTCGGAACGACCCTCGCGGCCTGCCTCGCGGACGCGGGCCACGACGTGACCGCGGTCGACATCGACCCCGACGTGGTGGCGGCGATAAACGACGGGCACGCGGCGATCCACGAGCCGGGCCTCGACGAGCTGTTGGCCGAACACGCCGGCGACCGCCTCCGGGCGACGACCGCCTACGACGGCGTTCCCGACGCCGATCTGACGTTCCTCGCGGTCGGAACTCCGTCGAACTCCGACGGGAGCATCGACCTCGCCGGACTCTCCGCGGCCGCGGAGACGGTCGGCAAGGCGATCGCGAGGGCGAGCGACGGAGCGACCGGCGGGACGGGGGAGAACGATCGCCACCTCGTCGTGATCAAGAGCACGATCACGCCGGGAGGCGTGGCGACGATCCGCGACGCGGTCCGCCGGGGCGCGGGACCGGTCGCCGACCGCGTCGAGGTCGCGACGAACCCGGAGTTCCTCCGCGAGGGAACCGCGGTCGCGGACTTCAAACAGCCCGACAAGGTCGTCTTCGGCACGGAGGCGACGTGGGCGCTGGATCGGCTGGAGGCGCTCTACGAGCCGCTTCTGGAGACCACTGACGCCCCCGTCGTCCGAACCGACCCCGAGACGGCCGTGACCATCAAGTACGCCAACAACGCCTTCCTCGCGTCGAAGGTGTCGCTCGCAAACGACCTCGGCAACGTCTGTAAGGCGTTCGGGATCGACGCCTACGAGGTGATGGACGCGGTCGGGCTCGACGACCGGATCGGCGCGCGGTTCCTCCGGTCGGGGGTCGGCTGGGGCGGGAGCTGTTTCCCGAAAGACGTCGACGCGCTCCGCGCCGCGGCCCGCGAGCAGGGGTACGAGCCCGCGATGCTCGACGCCGCGGTCGCGGTCAACGACGGCCAGCCCGAGCGCATGCTCGAGCTGCTCGATTCCCACGTCGACGTCGCGGGCGATCGCGTGGCCGTCCTCGGGTTGGCGTTCAAGCCCGGCACCGACGACACGCGCAACTCCCGCGCGATCCCCGTCATCGAGGGGCTACTGGAGCGGGACGCGGCGGTCGTCGGCTACGACCCGGTCGCGACCGAGACGATGCGCGAGCGCTTCCCCGACATCGAGTACGCGGAGTCGGCGGGGGAGGCGATCGAAGGTGCGGTCGGCGCGCTCGTGGTGACCGATTGGGACGAGTTCGCGGCGTTAGACGGGGAGTTCGACGCGATGGCCGAACCCGTGGTGATCGACGGTCGACGGATCGTCGAGCGGCGCGAGGGGATTACGTACGAGGGGCTGACGTGGTAGCGTGGTCTCGTCGCCGATGCCGGCGACCGAGTCGTGGTTGTCGCCGTAGCGGTCGATGATCTGTTCGGCCTTGTAGCCGACGACACTTCGCTCTGTGAACCTACAGTCGATCAGGTCGTCGAAGACGTGTCGCTGGAAGGTATGTCGGTGACCCCGACGATCGTCTTCGGTGATCAGTTGGAGACGCGTGCCCTTGCCTGTAGCAAGTACGATCGTTTGTATCTCTAATGAGAGTGGTGTGGTGAATACTTTGTTACTAAGCTATACGGCGCGATTGATAGTCGAGCCCAGGCAAAGGTATTCATTCATGCGTGCGCCAAGCATGATTGCTTCGATCACGTCTACTTCCTTCCGAAGCAAGATGAAATCGTTCGTGGGTTCCCATGTACGCTATTGGGATGTGGCCGGACAGAAGTGGAACGACAGACGAACCATTATAATTGTTCAATCTCTCAAATCCTCGCCGAAAAGACTGATCTGTACGGGAAGGTTGTCAACGATAGTCTTCCGGAAACGGCTTGAGATCGTGAGCAGTGTTGTGAAATACACTGCCGCCCCCAACCCGACTAACGCGAATACGACGACGATGTTGAGGCCGACGATCGAGTATGTGGACTCTAGCCATACACCGGTATAGACGAACAAGCCCATGATCGCCGCAGCGATCCACTGTTTGGCGATCTCTCCGACTGGGATTGAGAACGTGATCAATGACGAAAGTACAGCGTAAGCCATACCAAGGCTCACAGCGACGGAAGCGGCCGTCGCTGTAGCTGCGCCGACGACACCGAAGCGGGGAATGATACTGAGATTTAGTACCACGTTTCCGATAATGAATACAGTATTGACACGAAACGACAGATCGGGCCGATCGATCGCGTTTAATGTATTCGTGAACTGACGCTGATATCCTTGAATTAGTGTGGCGACGATAAGCACGGAGAGAACGACTGCTCCTCGGGAGAATTCCTCTCCGTACACTCGAAGGAGTCGTTCGCCGAGGATCGTTCCGCCAACTAACCCGGGGATCAAAATTAATCCCGCAAATGCGAGAGCGGTTTCGAAGAGATCGGCGACCGCTTCTCGGTCTTCATCGGCGGACAACGAGCTCATTTCAGGGAACAGCGTCTGACTCAACGAACCACCGAACAGTATCAGAAAGACGGCGACGTTCCAAGCCGCCGTGTAGATACCGACAAGCGAGGACGACACGAAAAAACCGAGAATTGACACGTCCACCCAGTTGAACGCTCGCGAACGGAGAGAACCGATCCATGAGAACTTCGCGTACGAAATTATACTTTGGAAGTGAGAACGTCGGGGTAGCGTTATTCGACCGAAGTTCTGGACGACTATCCACGTTCCGAGTACTGCGACGAGTGCGTATCCTATAGCGTATCCAGCAAACAGACCGACTAGACCGAGGCCCATAAAAAGTGTAGAGATCTGAACGATGCTCCGGGTTCCCGTTCGAATCGGATTGAAAATACCCGACACGTGAACGAGACTCTGTCCCTTTAAAACGGCGTTCACCAACGACTGAGCAAGGTTCACGAACAGCAATAGAACAACGAATTCCGCAGCAGGGTACCCGATATAACTGTTTACTGACTCCCTGAACAGGATCACGCAAATGGCGACCGCTACGAAGAGGATGGCACTAATGGACACGCCCGCGATAGCGTACGTACTCTGTGATTCTCCCTCACTGATACGTTTCGTGATGGCACCAGGAACGCCCATCTTCGTGAGAATACCCAACCAAGCGATCATCGAGAGAACGAGATAGTAGGTGCCGAGGCCGTTGGAACCGAGTATGCGTCCGATAAACACGGTCGCGACGAACCCAAGCACGGATGACGAGAAACGGGACGCGAAGTGGATAATTGACGTCTGTCCCAGACGCATGTATCGATTGGCGTGAGAGAGGACAATAAGGGCTCCTTTTCGATACTGGTAAGAGCAGTTCTCGTCCAATTTCGGCGCACTGAACGAGACTACGTCATGTAGCCGAGTTCGTGGAGGCGCTGTTCGACTTCGCGCTCTAGTTCATTTTCCTCCTCAGTCATGTTCGCGTTCGATAATTGTCCTATTATCGACTCCACGTACTCCCTGTCAGCAGATCCTGTGTGGCGACTAGTGTCGGGAGTGTACTGAACTCGATCTCCACGACGAACCGCATCAACAACCACTTGCCCGTCGTGCTCCCGACAGATGGCATGCCATGGTCCAAAATACGATTCCCGCTTATTTCGAGGAATCGGCAGCTGATCGCCAGGTTCTGCGATTCTGTATGATGTCGTAATCGTGATCCCGTCGTTCGGCGTAAACCGTGTTCGTTCTCCGTTGACTGCTTTCTCCACGACAGCAGGGAATCGTGTAAGTGTCGCAGGAGCATTCACGGAATCACCGCTGAACTGCCCAGGATGTTTGACGACGAGTGGTACGTGTGACACCTCATCGCCGATTCCCCAGCTATGATCGATGAGTTGAACCTCATCGTTCAGTACGCTGTATTCACCGAAGCCCTCTCCGTGATCACTGGTCACTACAACGAGTGTTTCCTCGAGTTCGTCTACGGATCGCAGATATTCCAGCAGATCACCTACATAGGCGTCTGCTTGCCGGATACAATCGTCGTAGAGACTCTCGGTGGCTTCCAGCTCCCAGAACGGCCTCTCTCCTAGATACTTGGTAGTGAGGGGCCCTCCCATCGCCTCACGGTGGAGCTTCTGAAGAGTCTCTCCACCCCAACGATCGAACTGATCCAGTGGTATGTACGGATAGTGTGCGTCCATGAGATTGAGACAAGCCGCCCAGGGACCATCACCGGAGTCTCGCCACTCTCGAAACTCCTTGATGTACTCGCCGCCATGCTCACGCTTCGGGTCGTGTGTGGCTTTCGACCGACCGAACTCACGAGATAGGCCGTTGATGATCGCCTTGAGTGGCGCATCGGAACGGAAACCAGCACGGAGGTACTCTAGATAGTTCGGATCGCCTTTGACCTGTTTCGGCCCCATCGCTTCGGGAAATGCGAGCTCTCGGCGCTTCGGACCGACGACGGTCTGAAAGAAGGAGGAGAGGTTGGACGATTCCGCGACAATCGAATTCGGGGTGAATAGCCCGGTCTGATAGCCCTTCTCGGCTAAGTCCTCCCAGATAGTATGCCCTGGTTGAATACTTGCCCCGTGAGAAGTGGCACGGTGTTCAGCGACGTGATATCCCGTAAATAGACTCACGTGGCTTGATATACTATGGATACCGGACGCGCGTGCGTTCGTGTAGGTTGTTGAATTCTCGGCAAACTCATCTAGATTCGGCGTCGTATCTCTTGGATATCCCAAGTGTCCAACGTTCTCTGCCCGTACGCTATCGAGTATCACCAAAAGAACGTTCGGCTGATTCATGGGTATAGGTCAGGAGTATATTTGTATACTTTGATGGGAGAAAGACCAAAAGATCTCTGATGAGAGTTTTTCGTCTTATGAGTAGTTCGGTACAAATATACACACACGAGACTGATCGTTAGTAATGGCAGTCAGTTTTCAGAAATGGGTGTCACAGAGCCTTTCTAATCTCCGTAATAGCAGTAAGCCGCTCACGTTGCGGTTCATACGCCCGATATACTACATTTACGTCGCCTTTCTTCTTAGTATCACAAAATGGCGACCGTAGGGAACGAATATTTTCGAGCGTGAGTGGGATGCTCTAATTCTTCTTGATGCCTGCCGTGTAGACGCTCTTCGTGAAGTCGAGGACGAGTACGATTTTATAGCGGTGGAGGAGACGATGATATCTATTGGGAGTACGCCGTTCGAATGGATGACTCATATCTTTAATTCTAGATAGTAGTAACGAGATCGAACAGACGGCGTACATTTTCGGTAACGGCTACACGGATCGCGTTTTCGGCCAGGGAGGTGATACCGGACATGCCGCGGTGCCATTCGGACCAACTGAGTACGATGTCATTGACGACGAGGATTTCGGTTACCTCGAAGAACTCTGGCGAGGAAAATTTGGTGAAGACACCGAGTGGATGATCAACGGTAATGCCAGTTCACGAACCCATCTGAAATACACTACTGATAGAGCGATTAGAGCGGGTTGAGAACGTCAGACGGAGCAACTCGTCCACTACATGTACCCGCACGATCCGTTTTCGCTTGCTGATCGTTCTGAACTGTTTCGGCCGTTCGACGCACTCCGTTCCGGAAATGTTACCCGAGAAGCCGCTTGGGACGAATACCTGACCCATCTCAAGCTCGTCTTAGACGAGGTAGAGCGTTTACTGGAGAATCTGGATGCGAATGATGTAATAATCACCGCAGATCACGGTGAGGCGTTTGGTGAGTACGGGTTCTACAGGCATGTCATCGACTGTCCGCTACCGTGTATGCGGAAAGTACCTTGGGTGAATACCTCTGCAACGGACTGCGAGAAGTACGAATCGCATGCTCCCGCCCCTGAATCTACGAACGAAACAACAGCTGAGGATCGTCTTGAGGATCTAGGATACTTATAAACTAGATACTATCAACTCAGTTGGTTCTGAGGGTGCTCTGGAGAGTCTCATCAAGTTTGTCCACGTCAACTCGAATGTCTAATCCATCCTGCTCACATTTGAGATATTGATACTCATGATTCATATTTTCTGCGAGGCGGTCGAACGTTGCCATCGTTTTGTCTCCGAATAGTTCGACTACGGTCAGGTCTTCGCCGTACAGTATGTTCGTCAATCCTGCTCCATGGGGTCCTACGACGAGTTCGGCGCTACTGAACAGTTCAACCTGTTCTTTCACACTGAGTTCTCCCAGCAGATACGTATCGATGTTGTAGCGGTCAAGGACTTGCTGTACGGCGTCATGATTTGCAATACGACGGACAGTTGCATCCTCACGTGCGACGAAAACACGCTTATCGTGATTGTCATTATATCTGAGACCAGCTCTCATTCGGTCACGGATCCAGAAACACTCTCTCGGAATCGGATCAGGAAATGTCGGAACGACAAGCGTTTCGACTTTCATTATATTGGCTCCGAATCCTACAATGTCCCCGGAGTAATCCAGTAATTCGAGAGATTCATCCATCCAAGAAGAGCGTTCCTTCGGAATGAGTAGCGTCGGATACGTTCCAGTCAGATCACCATATTTTTCGAGTAATCGTACGCGGATTAGACACTCAGCTGTCCAGTGGTAGTAGTTGTTCCACGGTGACGCAGCAAAGGTAGCTGTTCCAATTTGTTGGTCCGCAGTAGCTCTCCCTTGGAGAGCGTTGAGTGTCGGTCGAATCCCATTCTTCGCCATTGATTGGGATACCGAAACACCAGTTCGTCTGGGAACGAGGGGAGGAGTTCCAACTGAATCTGCTATAACTGTTCCCCGGTTAGTGACCCCAGGACCAGCCGGCCCTAGGAGCGTTACGTCGGAGAATTCGCAGACGAACCTATCGCCGGCAATATACTCGCTCGGCTCATCTAATCCTCGAAATCCAGATAATCCCTTGAGTCGCATGGGTTCCTCGAATTCATCGAATACATAGCATTGCTCTAGGTCGTATATCTCATCCCGACTTAGAACGTCGATTCTCTCTCGGAGATACTTTTTACACACGATTCTGTAGAGGAGGAGATCTTGGATTAGGACATCACGGCCCTCAAAAAGAAGTTCTCTCACTCCGTCTTTCCGGAATTTCCGAAGTGACCGGGCCGGTAGTTCACCGAGATCCATGTCGACTAAACCCAAGACCGGGAATGTTTTTAATCACATCGATCAACGAGATTCTCCTCCATTTGAAGTCATTATAGTTGACAACGGCTCAATAGACGAAATATCAAATGTTATTAACGAATTCGAAGAAGAATACCCCGAGATCGTTGTCGGTTATAAGGAGGAAGATATTCAGAGTTCTTACGCGGCTCGAAATACGGGAATTACATACACATCCGATGAAATGCTCGCATTCACTGATACAGATGTTAAGTTGAAAATGACTGAATCTCGGAAGTTTGCAAAATTTTTCAAGAAGAGAATATTGATTATTTAGGCTGTAACATTGAAATGTACATTCCAGAGGGAGAGAATACGTTCTGGGCACGCTATGATGTCGTGATGGGGCTTCCTGTCGAACATTATCTGAAATCTAAACAGTTCGCACCGACATGTGCGCTGGTTATTCGGAAAGAGATCATCAAGCAAGTCGGGAAGTTCGACCAATCATTAGTGTCCGGTGGCGACAAAGAATTCGGCAAGCGCGTACACAAAGCAGGGTTCAACAGTAGATACGCCGCTAACATCATTGTACGCCATCCTGCTCGAACCACATTTAAGGCCCACCTGAAGAAAGCTGCGCGAATTGGTGAGGGACAAGTCTAACTCTGGCATCGCTACGATCTTGCTGTCCATCCGCTTTCTCCGGTTCGTCTACTCCCACCCTCCCCTCGTAGAATCAAGAATAGAACACAGGAATCTCAAACCCCCTTTGTTAATTTATTTAATCTTGTATATTGTAAAATTTTTAAACTATACAATCTGTAAAGGTGTACTCTCAGTTAAGACGTGAATGACTCTATTTTGGACCTGACTCCGCAAATATAGAACGTTATAGCACTTTCTTACAAATAAGAGTGATCTCATCTGTGGTTTCATCTATTGTTGATCATTTTGAATGGGATCTATTACAGATTCAATATCGACTCCACTCTGGATATCTTGAGAGAACCGTTGGTGGTGTCAAAGCCTTGTTTGAGGTGAATTCCTACGGATTGTTGACTATCAGAACGAAGAGTTTGTGATCAAATCTCTCTTAGGAGAGATGGAACCGAATGACATTTTTTGGGATTTACTGTTGATATTCTTCGAAGACGTAACGATAAAATACGTTTACTCGCGAACTCAATAGACGAGTGACCCAAGAGCGAATAGCCCATCTGGTTGTTCCAGTGTATAATGATACAAGCGGTATCTCGAAAACTCTCGAATCTGTTTTATACCTATTAAATTCTTCAGCAATCTCCGAAATCCTCATCGTCGACAACGGCTCCACAGACAACACTGCCAACGTAATTCGTAACTACGCAGAAAACTACCAAAAGGTCCATCTCCTCGTTGAAGATGAGATACAGGGTTCCTATGCTGCTCGCAATAGAGGAATCGAACACGCGAGCGGTGATATTCTAGCCTTCCTTGACGCCGACGAAACTGTCGACGAGGACTGGTTGGAAACAGCCCTCAAAACAATGGAGGAACAAGACATCGATTACCTCGGGTGTAACGTCGAACTCACGTGCCCGAAAGACACCCTCGTTGGCAGATACAACGCTCAAACTGGTTTCCCTGTGAAGGAATATCTCGAGGAGGAGAACTACGCGCCAACGTGCGCACTTCTCGTCCGCCGAGAAATATTCGAAGACGTAGGACTCTTCGATAGCCGACTCATCTCGGGGGGCGATAGAGAGTTCGGCGAACGCGTCCACAAAGCGGGCTACAAGCAAGGATATGCCGAGGACGCCATCGTCTACCATCCCGCCCGAACCTCATTCGAGTCCCTCGCGAAAAAGAACTTCCGCGTTGGGCGGGGATTCTGTCAGAAACAGCGCTACTACCCGGATCGCTACGGGAAACCAGGGATCCCGCCGAGGCCCGACGGACCGAGTGGAGAGGACGGTGACGCCCCCGATTCGTCGCTCACGCGTCTCGCGTTCGCGTTCCTCTCAGTCGCCATGCTTGCGTGTCGCGGCCTCGGCTATTACTACGAGTTCCTGTTCGGCGAGGAAAGAGACTTTCCCGAACCTACGCGTTAGCCTTCTCGATTAGGTCCGGCGTCACCACCGCGTACAGATACCCCAACCCGACCGCTCCAGTAAACACGCCGATCGCCGCCAACTGTGCCACCGCGGCTCGCGACGGTGACCGAACGAGCCCCTCCAGCCGTCGCGGCACCCTATCCGTCACCAGCCACTTCAGATACTCTCCCTTGGCGTCGGGCGCGTCCGGGTACAAAAGATCCATCACGCGCTTGGAGTACCCCTGCCAGAACGACCGAAACAGCAGCCAGCGAAATTCCCCTCGGTACTCGAACAGGGTGTGGTGGACGACCGCGTCCTCCGCGTACACCATTCCCTTCCCGAACTGTTCCAACAGACGGATCCCGACCGGAGCCTCGTGCGCTTGGAGGTGTTTGTCACCCTTCCGTCCCGTGTTCGGATCGTACCCGCCGACCTCGAGGAACTGCTCCCGTCGGTACGAGATGTTCGACCCGTACGTGTTCCGGACCTCCTCGCCGTCCTCCGCGAAGCCAGGTTCGACACAGCCGACGAGCCAGTAGAACTCCTCGGGGAAGAAGTCGGGCCGGTCACCCTGCCAGTCGGGTTTGACGTCGCCGCCGACCGCGATCGCGTCGGTCGTCTCGTACACCTCGACGAGCGACTCGATCCAGTCGTCCTCCGCGACTCCGTCGTCGTCAATGAACGCGATGATCTCGCCGGAGGCCAGTTCCCCACCCTTCGTCCGGCTGTAGGAGATCCCGCGGTTCTCCTCGTTGTCGTGGATCACGACGTTCTCACGAGCACCAAAGTCCTCCAGTGCTCGCTCGTACACTTCGGGGTTGCCGTCGATCACCAACACGACCTCGATCGGGTCGTACGTCTGGGAGAGTGCGCTCTCGACGGCCTCCGTGAACGCGTCGTAGCGGTCCATCGTGTACGTACAGACGACGACGGAGACCTTCATCGGCCGGCGGTTTCTCCGCGTCGCGAATAAGCGTTCTGACCGAGTCGTGCTCGGTATATAACAAGGCTTATGGACGTTTTCGAAGAGTCATCGTGTAATGAGCCAGCGAACCGACACCGCCGAGGAGGACGACGCTCCCCTCGACCTCCTCAAGCGGTGGTACCACGTCCCGGCCCTCCTCGGGATACTGGTCTTCATGCTGTGGACCCGCCTCCGATCGTACGGCAACTTCGTCCGCGACGGCGAGGTGTACTTCCGCGGGAACGACCCGTGGTACCACCTCCGCGAGACGAGCTACCTCCTCGAGAACTGGCCGAACACGCTCCCGTACGACGTGTGGACCGGGTTCCCGTTCGGGAATCAGGCGGGACAGTTCGGCACCCTCTGGGACCACATCATGGCCGTGGGCATCTGGATCGCCGGTCCGATCATGGGCGGCCCCGAGGAGGTCATGCTCGTCATGGCACCCATCGCGGGAGCCCTCGTCGCGGTCCCGACGTACTTCATCGCGCGGCGATTCGTCGACCGCCCGGCCGCCCTCGTGGCGTCCGGCGTGCTCGCGCTCCTTCCGGGCACGTTCTTCACCTACTCGCTCGTCGGGTTCCCCGACCACAGTGCGGCCGAGGTGTTCTTCCAGTCGGTCGCCGTCCTCGCGTTCCTCGTCGCCTTCGCGGCCGCGGAGCGTGACGTGCCCGTCTGGGAGCTCGTCGTCGACCGCGACTGGGACGCCCTCCGCCGCCCCGTCGCGTACGCCGCCGCCGCCGGCGTCGCGCTCGGCCTCTACATCTGGACGTGGCAGCCGGGGATCCTGATGGTCGGGTTCACCGGCGTCTACCTCGCGCTCAAGATCACGAGCGACACGTACCACGGCAGGAGCCCGGAACCGATCGCCTTCGCCGGATCCGTCTCGATGGGCGTCGCCGGACTGATGCAGCTGATCCCCCTCGACACGTTCTCGTTCGACGTGACGGGCTACTCGCTGCTCCAGGTGATCCTCCCGATCGGCGTCGCCGTCGGCGCGGTCTTCCTCGCGTGGCTCGCCCGCCAGTGGGAGTCACGCGAGCTCGAAACCGAGACGTATCCGGCGGCGGTCGGCGGTCTGATCGTCGCGTCCGCCGGATTCCTGTGGCTCGCGCTTCCGTCGCTGTGGTCGACGCTCTCGAGTAACCTCCTGAACTTCGTCGGCTTCAGCGCGAGCGCCAGCTTCCAGACGATCGGGGAGGGTGCGCCACCGCTTCAGGACGCCTCCTTCGCGGAATTCGTCCTCGGTCAGTACGGTCTCGCCTTCTTCCTCGCGCTCGCGGCGGTCCTCTACGTCGTCGCGCGCCCGCTCTACCGCTCCGAGGACCCGAACCACACGCTGTACATTCCGGCCGCACTCGCGGTCGTCGGCTCCGTCTACGCGGTACCCCAGCTGTACGGCGCGGTCGGCGGCCTCGTCGGCGTGGGCTGGCAGGTGGTCGGGCTCGTGCTCGCGGCGGGGTTCCTCGTCGGCGCGACGTTCCTCGTCGAGTACGACGCCGAGGAGCTCTACTTCGTCGTGTGGGCGGCGTTCATCGGAAGCGCCGCGTTCACCCAGAGCCGCTTCAACTACTACCTCGCGGTGGTCGTCGCGGTCGGCGCGGCGTACTTCCTCCAGGTCGTCTTCGACGCGATCGACCTCACCTCGCTCCGTGCCCTCCGCGAGATCGAGGGGTGGCAGGTCCTGACCGCGGTCGCGGTGCTCGCGGTCCTCCTCGTGCCGCTCGTGGGGGTCGCCACGCCGGTGTGGACCGCGGGCAACTCGACCGGACCGGGCAGCGTCGTCGAGTGGGACGAGAGCCTCCAGTGGATGAACGACGAGACGCCGCACCCCGGCGAACTGGAGGGTGCCGACAACTCCATGGAGTACTACGGAACCTACGAACGCCCCGCCGACGGCGACTTCGACTACCCGGAGGGCGCGTACGGCGTCCAGTCGTGGTGGGACTACGGCCACTGGATCACCACCCGCGCCGAGCGGATCCCCAACGCCAACCCGTTCCAGCAGAACGCCGCCGAGGCGGCGAACTACCTGCTTGCGCCGAGCGAGGACGCCGCGCGGGAGGTGCTCGCGAGCCAGAGCGAGGAGGGCGAACACACCCGATACGTGATGGTCGACCGCGAGATGGCCTCGCCGAACTCCAAGTTCGGCGCGCCCGTGACGTTCTACGACGAGGGGAACGTGACGCGGGAGGACTTCAACCGACCCATCTACCGACAGGGTCAGCAGGGCGGGTTCGGTACGGTGATGCAGGTGAACACTCAGCGTTACCACGAGAGCCAGATGATCCGGCTGTACGAACACTACGGCAGCGCGGTCGAGCCCGAGCCGGTCGTGGTCGACTGGGAGACGCAGACGGCGGAGACGGCGGACGGCGAACGGGTCGAACTCGCCGTGCTCCCCGAGGATCCACGGTCGATGGTCCGCCAGTTCGAGAACGTCTCCGCGGCCCGCGAGTACGTCGAGGAGGACGGGAGCGCCCAGGTCGGCGGGGTCGGCGGGCTTCCGTCCGAGCGCGTCGACGCGCTCGAACACCACCGGCTCGTCCACGCGACCGAGTCGCAAGGGCAGTCGGCCTCGGCACGACAGGTGCGGGTGCTCCAGCAGCTCGGCGTGGACTTCGAGGAGGTCCTCGGCGAATCCGCGCTCGCCGCGTTCCAGGATAACTGGGTGAAGACGTTCGAGCGCGTCCCCGGCGCGACGATCGAGGGAAGCGGCGCGGAGCCGGGCGAGGAAGTTCGAGCGGCCGTCGAAATGGAGAAACCTTCCGGCGAGACGTTCGTCTATCAACAGTACACAGAGGCCGATAACGATGGTAACTTCGAGTTCACAGTGCCGTACTCGACGACCGGATACGACGAGTTCGGGCCTGAGGAGGGGTACACCAATACGAGCGTGCGGGCGACCGGTCCCTACGAGGTCACGACGGGTGTGGCGTCAGGCGACGACGACGTGACCCCACAGGCCGGACGGGTGAACGTCACCGAGGCACAGGTGATCGGCGAGGATGACGCCGCCGCGACCGTCGAACTCGAACAGGTCCTGTCGGGAGACGACGGTGGAAGCGGGTCCGACGAAGGCAGTACCGGCACAGCCGACGACGAGACGAACGAGTCGAGCGGCTCGCTCGTCGCCCCCGAACGCGTCGCCGTGGCCACCTGATCCGGATGGCGGACGTTCGGGACTGGCTCGTCGTGTACCTGAAGGGGCTGGCGATGGGGTCCGCCGACGCGGTTCCGGGCGTCTCGGGCGGCACCATCGCGCTCATCGTCGGTATCTACGAGCGGCTGATCGCGGCGGTGACCGCGATCGATCCCGACCGGATCGCGCGCGTGCTCGCCGGGATACGAGCGAGCGACCGCGCCGACGCGCGGGCCGCGTTCCGCGAGGTCGACGGGGGGTTCCTCACCGTCCTCGGCGCGGGGATCGGAACCGCCGTCGTCCTCGTGTTGAGCCTCGTCGACGCGCTCCTCGCGGCGGTTCCCGTCGCGACGTACGGGTTCTTCTTCGGGCTGATCGCCGCCTCCGCGTTCGTGCTCTACGGCGCGGTCGATCTGGAGACGACGGGCAGGAAGGCGGCGGCGGTCTGCGGCTTTCTCGCGGCGTTTCTCGCGTCGGGGTACGCCGCGACCGCGCTCGGCCACGCGCTCCCGGTCGTCTTCTTCTCGGGGGCGGTCGCGGTCAGCGCGATGGTCCTCCCCGGCCTCTCGGGATCGCTGCTCCTGGTCGTCCTCGGACAGTACGAGTTCATGTCGGGGACGCTCGGCGCGTTCCTCGACGGGATCGCCGCGGCGGCCGCGGGCGAGGGAACCGCCGGGATCGTCGGGGCCCTCCCGCCGATCGTCGCGTTCCTCGCCGGCGGGGTCCTCGGGCTGTTCACGATCGCCCACGCGGTTCGACGCGCGCTCGAGGCCGCCCGCGCCGCGACGCTCGCGTTCCTCGTGAGCCTGATCGTCGGCGCGCTCCGCGCTCCGGTGATCGAGGTCTCGATGCGGCTCGCCGACTCTGGCGGGACGTGGGGCGAGGCGTTCCCGCGATTCGCGGCCGCCGCGGTCGCCGGCGCGGTCGCCGTGATCGCGATCGATCGGCACGCGGGCGTCCTCGAGTACTGAGTTCGACCGCGGCCGCCCTGTTATACCACCTTCGTCGAGACGGCGATCCCCTCGCCGACCGGGAGAATCACGGTCTCGACCGCGTCGTCGCTCCGAACCACGTCGACGTACTCGCCGATCCCGCGGGTCGCCGCGTCGACGTCGGCGCTCGGCAACGGCTCGCCGTCCGCCGCGTGAGCGACCAGGCGCTCGAAGTCGACGGGTCCGGCGGTCACGTTGTCGGCGACCACGACGCCGCCGGTTCGGAGCGTGGGGAGGACGGACCGATAGGCGTCCACGTAGCTCGCCTTCCGGTGGTCGATCAGGACGGCGTCGAAGGGGCCGTCGTACCGATCGATCGTCTCCATCGCGTCGCCGACTTCGAAGGTCACGCGGTCGGCGTAGCCGTACTCGTCGGCGAACTCGCGGCCGCGCTCGGCCTCCTCGGCGTCGAACTCGGTACAGACGACCGTATCGGCACCGCCCCGGAGGAACCACGTCGCCGAGTAGCCGAAACCGGAGCCGAACTCGAAGACGCGCTCGGCGTCGGCCAGCCGCGCGAGGAGCCGGAGGACGGCTCCCGCTTCCGGGCCGATGATCGGGAACCTCCACTCGTCGGCGAGCGCGGCCATCTCAGCCTGGACCGCCGTGTGTTCGGGTGCCGTCGCCGCGAGGAACCGCCTGGTGTGCTCGGGTAGGACGTCCATGCGGGCGGATCGGGGCCACGACATAAAACCGTCCACGTCGACGAGCCGCCCACGTCGGCGACCGCGTTATCGACTCGAGCCGGTTCGCGTCCCTCCGGTTCCGCCGGAACGCCGGACCACCGGACCGCCGGCGGGGTCGGGTCAACCGTTAAGTCGCGGTCGGTCGACCGTGTAGGTAATGTACGACCCCGAGGAGCTTGCCGAGATCCGGGAGGCGAAGGAGTCCTGGGAGGAGGGAACCTACGGCGACACCGTCGACCGGTTCGGGGAGCGCGAGGAGGAGTTCACGACCGACACCGGCGGCCAGTCGGTCGACCCGCTGTACACCCCCGCCGACGTCGCCGATCACGACTACCGCGAGGACGCCGGGTTCCCCGGCGAGGAGCCGTACACGCGCGGCGTCTACTCGACGATGCACCGCGGCCGGCTCTGGACGATGCGGCAGTACGCCGGAATGGGCACGGCCGCCGAGACCAACGAGCGGTTCCGGTACCTCATCGACGAGGGCTCCTCGGGGCTCTCGATGGCGTTCGACCTCCCGACGCAGATGGGGTACGACTCCGACGCCGCGATGGCCGAGGGGGAGGTCGGCCGCTCGGGGGTTGCCATCGACACGCTCGACGACTTCGAGACCGTCTTCTCCGGCATCCCCCTCGACGAGGTCTCCACGTCGATGACGATCAACGCGCCCGCCGCCGTGTTGCTCGCGATGTACGTCGCCATGGGCGACCAGCAGGGCGTCCCGAGATCGGAGCTGCGCGGGACGATCCAGAACGACATCATGAAGGAGTACGTCGCCCGGAACCTCTACATCTACCCGCCGGAGCCGTCCATGCGGCTCATCACCGATATCTTCGCGTTCTGCGCCGAGGAGGTCCCCGGATTCAACACCATCTCCATCTCGGGGTACCACATCCGAGAGGCCGGCTCGACGGCCGCCCAGGAGGTGGCGTTCACGCTCGCGAACGGGATCGAGTACGTCGAGGCCGCCCTCGACGCCGGACTGGACGTCGACGAGTTCGCCCCCCAGCTCTCCTTCTTCTTTAACGCCCACAACAACGTCTTCGAGGAGGCGGCGAAGTTCCGGGCGGCCCGCCGGATGTGGGCGCAGATCATGGACGAGCGGTTCGACGCGACGGACCCCAAGTCCAAACAGCTGAAGTTCCACACCCAGACCGGCGGCTCCACGCTGACCGCCCAGCAGATCGAGAACAACGTGGTTCGAGTCGCCTACCAGGCGCTGGCGGCGGTGTTGGGGGGAACCCAGAGCCTCCACACGAACGGGAAGGACGAGGCGCTCGCGCTCCCCACCGAGAAGTCGGTGCGGACCGCCCTGCGCACCCAGCAGATCCTCGCACACGAGTCGGGCGCGGCCGACACGATCGACCCGCTCGCCGGGAGCTACTACGTCGAGAGCCTCACCGACGGGATCGAGGAGGAGGCGTTCGAGATCCTGGCGGAGATCGACCGTCGCGGCGGCGCGCTCGAGGCGGTCGAGAGCCAGTGGGTCCAACGGCAGATCCAGGACGTCGCCTTCGAGCGCCAGCGTGAGATCGAGGAGGGCGAGCGCGTGATCGTCGGCGTCAACGAGTTCCGGGTGGACGAGGAGCCCGAGATGGACCTAGAGGAGGTCGATCCCGAACAGGAGGCCGAACAGCGCGAGCGGCTCGAGGGGGTCAAGGCCGGCCGCGACGACGAGGCGGTCGAGGCCGCGCTCGCCGCGGTCCGGGAGGCCGCCCGCGGCGGGGAGAACGTGATGCCCCCGATCGTCGACGCGGTGAAGGCGTACGCGACCGTCCAGGAGGTCTCGGACGTGTTCCGCGAGGAGTTCGGCGAGTACAGCCCCGGCCGATGACGTCCGCCGATCCGACGCCGACTGGCGATCCGACGACGTCCGCCGATCCGACGACGTTCACCGATCCGACGCCGACCGAGGGTGGAGGTCGCCGGCCGCCTCGACGGCGATTCCTCGCCGCGGCCGGGGCGGCGGCGTCGGCCGCGCTCGCCGGCTGTGGCGGCGTGGTCCCGGAGACCGCCCCTGACGACGACGGCCCCAACGAGGTGACGGTCGAGAACGCCACCGACTCGGCGGTCGAGGTCGCGGTTCGCGTGGTGGACGGCGAGGGGGAGACTCTGTTCGGTCGCGTGTTCGCGCTCGAACCCGAAACGATCGCGTCGCGTGACGGGTTCGAGGCGGTCCCCGAGGAGGTTCACGCGTTCACCGCGGACGGCCTCTCGCGAACGTGGCGGTACGACCCCGACCTGCCGATCGAGTTCGAGTGTGAACCGAAGGACGTCGGGCTCACCCTCCGAGAGGACGCGATCGAGCCGTGGTACGGCTGCTGAGATCGGCTCGGGGGCGACTGACGACCGCCGTCAGCTCGCGCCGCGGACGACGTGGCCGTACTTCAACAGCGCGACGAACACCGCGCCGCCGAAGGCGTTTCCGATCGTCGCCAGCACGAGGAATCCGACGTAGTCAACCGGGGTGATCGCGGGCGACATGAACAGCCCGAACAACACCTCCACGTTGCCCGCGATCGAGTGGGGTAAATGGAGGAGCCCGATGGTTCCGGTGACGACCAACACGAGGATCAGCCGGCTCGTCGTCTCTTGGGCCGCCGCGATCAGCCACGCCAGGAGGCCCATCAGCCAGCCGGCGAAGACGCCGCCGACGAACAGCCACGGGAGGTCGTGGGTGACGAGTTTCAACGCGATCGTCTCGAACGCGGCCGGCGTCACGACGCCGAGTTCCGGCATCAACAGGATCACGAGCAGGGTGAAACAGAGCCCCCCGACGAGGTTGCCGACGTACACCAGTCCCCAGAGCCGGCCCAGGTCGCGGAGCGACGCCTGACCGTCGAGGACCGGGATCACCGCCAGTGTGGTGTGTTCAGTGAACAGCTCCGACCTCCCGAGGATCACGAACATGAACCCGATCGAGTAGACGCCCGCCAACAGCAGCTCGGTGGTGAGGTCGCCGAATCCCCCCGGCGAGAGGGTCAACACCACCGCCATCATCAGCGGACCGAACCCGATGTCGAGCCCGGCGGACAGCCCCGAGAGCAGGAGTCCCGACCGCTCGCGGTTCATCTCGTGGAGCGCGCCCTCGAGGATCGTATCGAGGATGGTCCGGGAGGTCTTCTGCTCCGTCTGCGCGTCGGGGCTCTGGTCGGACACGACTCGTTCGATCTCTCGTTCGGCGGCACCCAAACCTTTCCCTCCGGGCGGCTCCTGCCGCGACGGCCGGGTCGGTCGCGCCGCTCGACTATAAGTCGGAGCCGCGCCGTCCTTCCGGCATGCGCTTCGATCACGTCGGCGTCGCCGCGCGCGACGCCGCCGAGCTGGCCGGCCTGTTCTCCGAACTCCTCGAGACGCCGGTCGCCCACGAGGAGACGTTCGACGGAATGCGCGTCGTCTTCCTCGAGTTCGACGACGGCGGCTACTTCGAGCTGCTGGAGCCGACGCGGGGGGGACCGATCGCCGACTACCTCGACCGCGAGGGGCCGGGGATCCACCACGTCGCGCTCGCGACGGACGACCTCTCCGCGGCGCTCGACCGCGCCCGCGACTCCGGCGTCGACCTCGTCGACGAGGAGCCCCGGCCCGGCGCGTGGGGTCACGAGGTCGCGTTCCTCCACCCCCGGTCGACCGGCGGGGTGCTCGTGGAGTTCGTCGACCCCGACCACTGAGCGGACCACTGAGTTCGACGGCTCCGTCACCCGCCGTCCCGGCGGCGGCCGAGGAGCCCGATCGCCATCCGCCGGGCGACGTACGCGACCGCGTTGGACGCGTGGAGGACGACGAGAAGCCCACAGAGCGCGACCGGCACCGCTAAGGCCGCCTCCGGGAGGGTATCGATCGTCCACGTGACCGGATCGCCGTTGACGGTCCCGAACTCGACCGTGTACGGGTACCGGACCGGCGCGGCGACGAGCGAGAGCACGGTCGCGATCCCGAACAGGAGAAACACCGCGGGGACGGCGATCCAGACCTTCAACGAGAGGAACCCGAGTCCCCTCCACGTCGACGACGCGTCGACGTACCCCTTCGCGAGCGGGAGCAACCCGTCGGCGTCGTCGGGGACGTCGTCCGGACGCCGGAGGTCGAGCGACCACGCGGCGTTCGCCAGTCGGCGTTCGATCCCGGCGAGGAGTCGGGACCCGATCAGGGTCGCGAACAGGACCCCGACCCCGACGGCGACGACCGAGAGGAGGGTCCCGAACACGACCCCGAAGGTGAGCAGCATCGAGTAGGCGATACCGAGCGGCGCACTGACGAGCAGGTACGCCAGGTTCGCGTACGTTCGACGGTCGGCGACGACGCCGACGACCGGAACGGCGGAGGGCTTACGGAGGGAGACCATGTCGATTCGGCCGGCGGCTCGTGAAAAAACGGTTCCGCTCTCGGTTCGGGGGCAGGTCACTCCCGGTGATCGGTGGTGTCGTCGGCCGCGTCGGAGCCGTCGCCCGCCTCGGAAACGTCGCCCGCCTCGGCGGAGGCCGCGGTGGCCACGCCGTCCGCGAGGTCGGCCGCGATCCCAGTGTAGCCCGCGGGGGTCAGCGCCCGCAGCTCCTCGCGGACCGCCGGGTCGACGTCGAGGTCGTCGAACAGCGCGCGGAAGTCCTCGAGGGTGACCCGCGAGCCGCGGGTGAGCGCCTTGACGCGCTCGTAGGCGTCGGTGTCGCCCTCGCGTCGAAGGATCGTCTGGACCGCCTCGCCGATCACCTCGGGGGTCGCCTCCAGCTCCTCGCGCATGACGACCTCGTTCGGGACCACCTTCGCGAGCCCGTCTGCCGTCTTCGAGTAGCCGACCAGACAGTGGGCGAACGCGGCACCCACGTTGCGTTTCACCGTCGAGTCCGAGAGGTCGCGCTGGAGCCGCGAGGTCGTGACGTAGTCGGCGAGGAAGGTGAGGTCGGAGTTCGCCTTCGAGAGGTTCCCCTCGGCGTTCTCGAAGTCGATCGGGTTCACCTTGTGCGGCATCGTCGACGAGCCGGTCTCGCCCTCCACGGCGCGCTGCCCGAGGTAGCGGTCGGAGACGTACAGCCACGCGTCGAGGTCCAGATCGAGCAGGACGTTGTTCACGCCCCGGAGCGCGTCGAACAGCGCCGCGAGGTCGTCACACGGGTTCACCTGCGTCGCGAGCGGCGCGTGATCGAGCCCGAGTCCCCACACCACGGAGCGGGAGACGCCCCGCCAGTCGACGTCGGGGTAGGCGGCGACGTGGGCGGCGTAGGTGCCGGACGCGCCGGCGAGCTTGCCCGAGAGGCCGTCGACCGCGGCGTCGACGCGGCCGAGCGTCCGGCCGAGCCGCGCGGCGTAGACGGCCATCTCCTTGCCGAACGTCGTCGGCGTCGCCGGCTGGCCGTGCGTCCGCGCGAGCATCGGCGTGTCGCGGTGCTCGTGGGCCAGTTCGACCAGCGCGTCGCGCACCTCGCGGATCGCGGGCACGAGCACCTCGCGGACCGCCGGCCCGACGAGCAGCCGGTGGGCGAGGTTGTTGACGTCCTCGCTCGTGAGGCCGAAGTGGATCCACGGGAACAGCGCCTCGGGATCCGCGAGCGTCCCGGCCTCGCCGAGTTCCTCCAGGCGCACCCGCAGGAAGTACTCGACGGCCTTCACGTCGTGGTTGGTGGCGGCGTATCCGGCCGCGCCCTCGACCTCCAGGTCCTTGATCAGCCTCGCGTCCTCCGCCGAGAAGGACGCGTGGAGGTCGCGCAGGGCCGCGGCCTCCGCCCCGTCGAGCGCGATCGGCGTCGCCTCGAGGTCGGCCAGTTCGATCAGGTACTCCACCTCCACGCGGGTCCGCGCCCGCATGAGCGCCGCCTCGCTCGCGTACGGCGAGAGGGAGGCGGTTCGGCCGGCGTACCGCCCGTCGAGCGGGGAGACGGCCGCGAGCGGGTCCGAGCGCGAGAGTCCGGGGATCGGATCGTCGGTCATGTCCGCGAGTGCCCCCGGAGCGCGCAAAAGCGTGTCGATGGAACTACCCACGGAGGTGTATACTCACGCGACGTTGACGGCAACAAGGTCGGATACTTATCCTCGATCGTGGATATTCGACCGACGACGACCGTAACGGATAAACGCGGTCGGTCGGAGGGATCGGACATGAAGATCGCCGGACTCGCCAGCAACCGGGGACGGAACCTGCGACACATCGCCGACGTCGCGCCGGCCGGCGCGGAGCTGTCGGTCGTGTTAACGAACCGCGAGGGCGCGCCGGTCCTCGAGGCGGCCGCCGAGCGGCGGATCCCGACCGAGGTCGTCGTCCGCGAGGAGGGCGAGTCGCGAGAGAGCCACGAGCGCCGGATCCTCGACCGGCTCTCGGGGTACGACTTCGACGTCGTCTGTCTGGACGGCTACATGCGGGTGCTCACGGAGGAGTTCCTCGCGGCCGCCCCGACGACGCTGAACGTCCACCCCTCGTTGCTGCCCGCGTTCCCCGGCACCGACGCCCACGAGCAGGTGCTCGAGGCGGGCGTCAGGACGACCGGCTGTACCGTCCACGTCGTCACCGAGGCGGTCGACGACGGCCCGATCCTCACCCAGGAGCCGGTCCCGGTCTACGACGACGACGACGCCGCGTCGCTGAAGCGCCGGGTCCTCCAGGAGGCGGAGTTCACCGCGTATCCACGGGCGGTCCGGTGGTTCGCGGAGGGGAACGTCGATATCGAGACCGACGACGACGGGATCCCCCGGTCCGTCCGGATCGACGGCGACACCGGCGGCTCCTTCCCGGCCCGGCGGTTCGTCTCGGAGGACCGCGCCGACTCGCTGCGCTACGGCGAGAACCCCCATCAGGAGGCCGCGCTGTACGCGGACCCCGCCTGCGAGGAGGCGAGCGTCGTCGGGGCCGAGGAGTTGAACCCCGGCTCGAAGGCGATGGGGTACAACAACTACAACGACGCCGACGCCGCGCTCGGGCTGATAACGGAGTTCGACGAGCCGGCCGCCGCCGTGATCAAACACACTAACCCCGCCGGCTGCGCGACGAGCGACACGCTCGCGGACGCGTACGACCGGGCGCTCCGGACCGACGCCAAGTCGGCGTTCGGCGGGATCGTCGCCTTGAACCGCCGGTGTGACGCCGACACCGCAGAGGCGATCGCGGAGTCGTTCAAGGAGGTCGTCGTCGCGCCCGGCTACACCGACAGCGCGCTCGACGTCCTCGGCGAGAAGAAGAACCTCCGCGTGCTCGACGTGGGGCCGCTCGGCGAGGGCGAGGCGCGCTTCTCCGAGCGCTTCGTCGAGAAGCCGATCGTCGGTGGACGGCTCGTCCAGGAGCGGGACCGCCAGTCGCCGACCGCCGCCGACCTGGAGTTCGTCACCGAGCGCGACCCCACCGACGAGGAGGTCGACACGATGCTGTTCGCCTGGAAGACGCTCAAACACGTCAAGTCCAACGGCATCCTGTTCGCGACGGGCACCGAGACGGTCGGCGTCGGCATGGGGCAGGTCTCCCGCGTGGACGCGGTCACGCTCGCGGCGATGAAAGCCGAGAAGGACGCGGAGGGGAAGTCGGCCGAGGGGGCCGTGATGGCCTCCGACGCGTTCTTCCCGTTCCCGGACGCGATCGAGGAGGCGGCCGACGCCGGCATCGAGGCCGTGATCCAGCCCGGCGGCTCGGTCAACGACGAGGACGTGATCGCCGCCGCCGACGACCACGGCATGGCGATGGCGTTCACCGGATCGCGCTGCTTCCGCCACGACTGAGCGGGCGACCGTCCCGCCTCCGGCTACCGTTTCCCCTCCGAGCTCACGGTTCCTCCCGCAACCCGTCGACCAGCTCGCGGAGCGTCGCGAGCGGGTACTGGCCGGGGGCGGTCGCGTCCGCCGCGTCGACCGGCGCGTACCCGATGCGCGAGCCGTACACCGGGGCCACCGCGCGGGTGTGTCGGCCGGGCTCGCCCATACACATCGTCGCGACGCGGCGGCCCGCGGCGGTCGCCTCGTTGGTCGCGCGCAGCATCGCGAGCGCGTCCTCGCGGCCGTTCGCGGTGGTCGCCAGCTTCCCCACGTCGCCCTCGCTCGCCGCGTCCGCGAGCAGGTCGACGAGCGTCCCGACCTCCGGCGTCGACTCGAAGTCGTGGACGGAGGCGATCACCTCGACGCCCTCTTCGCGGGCGCTCGATCGCAGGGCGGTCGCGTGCGAGCGTTCGCCGGTCGGCGCGTTCCCCCGAAGCGCGGCGAGCTCGACGTCGACCGCGACGACCGCCTCGTGCGCGAGCGCCTCCGCGAGCGCGTCGTACCGGCCGAGGTCGTCGGCCTCCCCGCCCTCCCAGTCCGCGCGGTTCGTGACGACGAGCGGGAGCGCCCCGTCGTACGCCGCGAGCTGGTCCAGCGGCTCCTCGGCGAGGTCCATGCGGAACTCCACGGCGTCGGCCGCCTCGCGGGCGCGCGGCTCCGCGGACAGGTCGGTGGTGCTCGCCGCGAGAACGAACTCCTCGAACATGTCCGGCCCTTCGGGGGTGGGGGAGTTAACTGTCCCCGTCAGACCGGGACTCCGCCCGGACGGCCTCGGCGCGTCCGCCGCGGACGGCTCTGAGCCAGCCGGCGGCGACCGCGAGGAGGCCGCCGAGGAGCAGGACGACGGAGAGCGCGTCGACGCCGCCGGCGACGCCGTCGAGCCCGAGCGCGAGGATCGCCCCCCCGAGCGCGACGATCGCGAGCGCGCGGAATCGGTCGGGCGTGAGATCGCGGCCGGCGACGGCGGGGTCGACGCCCGCCCCCGCGAGCAGGTACGCGACGCCGGCGATCACGCAGCCGACGCCGGCGACGAGGAGGGCGGCGCGGCCGCCGCCCCCGCCCGTGGTGACGAGGAACCAGCCGGCGACGAGCACGAGCGAGACGCCGGAGAGGAGGTCGCGTGAGCGGGTCATGGTCCGTGGATCGTATCGGGAGGGTGAGAACGAGCGAGTCGATCCGCGCGGTTACGCGACGAGGCCGTCCTCGGCCTCGAGCAGCTCGTGGTAGCGGTTCCGGATCGTGACCTCGGAGATGTCGGCGACCTCCGAGACCGCTGCCTGCGTCGTCTTCTCGTTGGTGAGGAGGGCGGCGGCGTAGACGGCGGCGGCCGCGAGGCCGACCGGCGACTTCCCGCTGTGGACGCCCTTCTCCTTCGCGTTCTTCAGGAGGCCCTTCGCGCGCATCTCCGACTCCTCGGAGAGCTCGAGATCCGAGGCGAACCGGGGAACGTACTGCTCGGGGTCGGCGGGTTTGACCTCGAGTTTGAGCTCGCGGACGACGTAGCGGTACGTCCGGGCGATCTCCGCCTTTTCGACGCGGGAGACGTCGGCGATCTCGTCGAGGCTGCGCGGGACGCCCGCCATCCGGGCGGCGGCGTACACGCAGGACGTGGAGACGCCCTCGATGGAGCGGCCGGGGAGGAGGTCCTCGTCGAGCGCGCGGCGGTAGATGACCGAGGCGGTCTCGCGGACGTTGTCCGGTAGCCCGAGCGCGGAGGCCATCCGGTCGATCTCGCCGAGCGCCTGCTTCAGGTTGCGTTCCTTCGAGTCGCGCGTCCGGAACCGCTCGTTCCACTTCCGGAGTCGCTGCATCTTCTGGCGCTGGCGCGCGCCGAGCGACCGGCCGTACGCGTCCTTGTCGCGCCAGTCGATGTTGGTCGAGAGCCCCTTGTCGTGCATCGTGTTCGTCGTGGGCGCGCCCACGCGGGACTTCTCGTCCTTCTCGCGGGAGTCGAACGCGCGCCACTCCGGGCCACGGTCGACCGAGTCCGCCTCGACGACGAGCCCGCAGTCCGCACACACGGTCTCCCCGTGCTCCTCGTCGTTGATGACTTGGCCGTCACACTCCGGACAGCGCAGCGTCTCGTCGGTGCTTTCCGATTCCTCTTCCGTCTCCCCGCGGGTGCGACTCCCTCGGGTATGTAGTCGTTCGGTCATAGCTCTCTGTCCCCCGGTGTAATCGAGAACGCTCGGGAGCAGTCTTGTCCGATAGACGGGCGAACGTAACTTAAAAGACCCGGAACGTGTCGCCGCGCCGGCGACGAATGAACACGATCGATCACAAGAGTTGTCGACGAGTGACGCCGGCGAGGAGATCGGCGGCGGAGCCGGCCGCCGTTCGACGGTCACCCCCGTCCCCCGCGATCCGAACGCTTTCGAGCCGCGGGAGCGAACTCCACACCATGACCGACCCTCGCGTCGTCTCGCTCGCGCCGAGCGCGACCGCGACCCTCTCCGCGCTCGGCGCGGCCGAGTGCCTGGTGGGCGTCACCCGTCACTGCGACCCGCCGTCGGACGCCGGATCGGCGCACGGAGTGGACCCCGTCGCCGTCGGCGGGTGGACGACGCCGTCCCTCGACCGCGTCGCGGAACTCGACCCGGACGTGGTGTTCACGAGCGACGGCCTCCAGACCGGGATCGCGGAGGAGTGTCGCGAGCGGGGCCTCGCCGTCGACCACCGCGAACCGGCCACGCTCGCGGACGTGATCGAGGACTTCCGCGGGATCGCCCGAACGGTCGGACGACCGGACGCGGGCGCGGAGCTGGCCGCCGACGCCCGCGAGCGGATCGAGGCGATCGGGGACGCGAGCGCCGACGCGGCCAACGACGAGCGCGCGGACCGCCCCGTCGTCTACTGCGAGGAGTGGTCGGACCCGCCGATGGCCGCGGGCAACTGGGTCCCCGACGCGATCCGGGCCGCCGGCGGCCGCTACCCGTTCGTCGACGCGGGCGAGCGCTCCCGCGAGGTCGACCCCGAGGCGGTCGCGGCCGCCGACCCCGACCGCGTCGTCGTCCACGTCTGCGGGCGCGGCGACCGAGTCGATCCCGCGACCGTCGCCGAGCGCGAGTGGATCGACGCGCCGGTCCACGTGATCGACGACTCGCTCTTGAACCAGCCGAGCCCCGTCCTGATCGACGGGATCGAGCGGCTCGCTGGGCTGTTCGCCGACGAGGCGGAGCCGTGACGCCGGACCGGGGACCGCGTGTCGGCGTCGGCAGCGGGAATCCCGCCAAGCGGCGGGCGGTCGAGCGGGCGCTCGGGATCGACGGATCCGCCGACGGCGGGTCCGACGTCGACGGGTCGATCGAGGCCCCCGCGCCGACCGTCGAGTCCGTCCCGGTCGCCTCCGGCGTGAGCGAGCAGCCGACCGGCCACGCCGAAACCGTCGCCGGCGCGGAGAACCGCGCGGCGGCGGTCCTCGAGAGGGGGGGATACGACCTCGGCGTCGGCCTCGAGGGCGGCGTCGCCCGGTTCGAGGGCGTCGACGGCCTCTTCCTCGTGATGTGGGCGGCCGTCGACGACGGCGACCGCGTCGGCCGCGGCGCGGGGCCGAGCCTCCGTCTCCCCGACCGCGTCGCCGACCGCGTCGAGTCGGGCGCGGAGCTGGGGCCGGTGATGGACGACGTGCTCGACACGACGGGCGTCGCGCGACGCGGCGGGGCCGCCGGCGCGCTGACGAACGGGAGCCTCGACCGCGCCGACGCGCTCGCCGCCGCGGTCTCCGGCGCGCTCGGTCCCTTCGTCTCCGATCTGTACTGACGGCAGAACCGATCCGGAAACCCGGATCGAGGCCGGTTCGGGCTCGAGATTCGGAGTTCGGGATTCGTACCGCAACGGCCCGTCGGCGGGGGTCCGACGAGCCGATATCGCGTCGAAACCGCACGACGTGACGGTGTTAACCCGATCTACCAACCGCCTTTTGGGGGTAGCCTTCCTGTGTGGTGACATGAGCACGGCACGCGCGGAGCCCGTCGCGGTCGAACCGACCGGCCTCTCCGAGAAACAGACGCGGATCCTCGAGTACCTCCGGACCAACGCGGACGACCGAACCTACTTCAAATCGCGGCTGATCGCCGACGAGCTCGGCCTCTCCGCGAAGGAGGTCGGCGCGAACATGGGTGCGGTCGCCGACGCGGCCGGCGAGCTCGACGTCGAGAAGTGGGGCTACTCCTCGGGCACGACGTGGATGGTGACGGCCTAGCGGACCCCCGTCGCGGCGGCCGAGCGGCGACTACGGGTCGTAGCTGACGAGCGAGGCCGCGTCGTCGGCGAACGCGACCGCGTCGGCGTCGAAGGAGTCCGCGTACCGCACGACGAGCGTCAACAGCCGCTCCGGCTCGGTCAGCTCGTAGCCGTCGGCGCGGTCGAGGAGGTCGGCCGCGGCCAGATCGCCCGCCGCGGCGCTTATCGTCGGCCGGGAGACGCCGAGCGCGTCGGCGATCTCCGCGCCCGTCGCGTCGGGGTCCGAGAGCAGCGCGAGGACCATCCCCCGCGGCGTCTCCCGGCGGAGGTAGCCGAGCGCCCGCTTGTCGAGGGCGTCGAACCGGCCGGCCGGGAAGTACCGGCGGTAGTCGGCGTCCTTCGCCGACTCGATCTCGCCCGCCTCCTCGAGCTTCCGGAGGTGGTACTGGGCCTCCCCCGTCCCGAGCCGGAGGTCGTCGCGGAGCTTCGAGAAGTGCGCCCCCGGCGTGGAGGGTACGTATCCGCGGATCGCCTCCCGCGTCTCGTTGGTGTCGTCCGCGGCGCTCGCGGTTCCGACGAACGGGGCCGCGGCTCCGACGGCGGCGAACCGCCGCAGGGTTCGGCGTTTCCGTTCGTCGACCTCTTCGGTCACGCTCCGTGATACGCGATCGCCCGGCAAAAGCGCTTCGTTCGGGTCGGAAACGTCGAATCTCCGTCTCAGCTCTCCTCTGCCGGCTCGACCTCGCCGTCGGGAACCTCCTCGTCCATCTCCTGGATGACCTCGTCGGCCGACTTGATGTTCGCGCCCGCGTCGCCGGTCTTGACCGCCTCGGCCTCCTTCTCGAGCTCCTCGACGTCCATCTGGGCCGCCTCGTCGATCTGACCGAGGATCTCGTCGATGTCGTCGAGACCGAGCATCTTGCGGGTGTCCTCGTCGAACTCGAGTCCCTCGAGGCCGTCCATCTCCTGGACGTCCGACCCCGAGAGCGCCTTGCCGTAGCGGCCGACGAGGCTCGTGAGCTCCTGCGGGAGCACGAACGTCGTCGACTCGCCCTTCCCGATCTCCTCGAGCGTCTCCATGCCGCGCTCGATGATGGCGCGCTCGCCCATCGACTCGGCGGAGCGGGCGCGAAGCACCGTCGAGATGGAGTCACCCTGCGCCTCGAGGATCTGGCTCTGTTTCTCCCCCTGCGCGCGGATGATGTTCGACTGCTTGTCACCTTCCGCCTGTTCGACCGCCGAGCGGCGTTCCCCCTGCGCTTCGAGGATCATCGCCCGACGCCGGCGCTCCGCGGAGGTCTGTTGCTCCATCGCCTGCTGGACGTCCTTCGAGGGGTTGACCTCGCGCACCTCGACGCTCTCGACGCGGATCCCCCACTCGTCGGTCGGCTCGTCGAGCTCGCGGCGGATCTTCGCGTTGATCTCCTGGCGTTTGTTCAGGGTGTCGTCGAGCTCCATGTCGCCGAGGACGGCCCGGAGCGTGGTCTGGGCGAGGTTGGAGACGGCGTTCTTGTAGTCGTCGACCTCGAGGAACGCCTTCTTCGCGTCCATCACCTTGATGTAGACGACCGCGTCCGCGGTCACCGGCGAGTTGTCACGCGTGATCGCCTCCTGGCGGGGCACGTCCAGCGTCTGCGTCCGCATGTCGAACGCGTACGTCCGCGAGACGAACGGCGGGATGAAGTTGATACCCGGCTCGAGCAGCTTCCGGAACTCGCCGAACACCGTCAGCGCCTCCTTGTCGTAGGCGTCGACGATCTCGACGGACTGCCAGAGCGTGACGACCACCAGCATGAGAAACAGGAGGCCGACGCTCACCAGTCCGAAACCGGTTTGGAGGGGAAGTGGGTCCATACCGTGGATTAGGTCATCGGACGCTTAATAGTTCGCCCGCCGGCCGATCCCGTCCGGAGGATAACAAACCCTAAAAGCGGGGTCGTCGACCGATCCGGTATGTCTCTGCGGGTCGGTCGGCTGGGTCTCGCCGACGCGGTCACGGTGGCCAACGCCGCGGTCGGCTTCCTCGCGGTCGTCGCCGCCACCGTCGACGCCGCGCTGGCGGCCCGGCTGATCCTGTTGGCCGCCATCGCCGACGGCCTCGACGGCGTGGTCGCCAGACACCGGGGGTCGACGCCCGCGGGGCCGTACCTCGACTCGCTCGCGGACGTCGCCTCCTTCGGCGTCGCGCCCGCGGCCCTCGTCGCCGCCATCGTTCTGGAGGCCGACTCGTTCGCCGCGAGCCCGTTCCTCGTCGCCGGCGGCCTCGGGGCCACGGCCCTCTTCGTCGCGATGGCGGTCGCCCGGCTCGGGCTGTACACGGCCTACGACAGCGGGAGCCGCGAGACCGTCGGGGTGCCGACGACGCTCGCGGCGACGGTCCTCGCGGCCGCGGTGCTGGCGGGCTACGCCGCGCCGGTCCCGCTCGTCGTCGCGACCGCGGCCTTCGCGGTGCTCATGGGGTCGACGGTGACCTATCCCGATCTACACGCACAGGACGCGCTCGTGATGGGGTTCGTTCAGGCGGCCGTGGTGGTGACGCCGGTCGCGCACGCGCTCACGACCGCGCTCCCCCCGTGGATCGGCGAGGGGTTCGCGTTCGCGCTGTTGTTCCTCTCGGGCGGCTACCTCCTCCTGGGTCCGCACTTCTACTGGGGAGACGGGATCCGACCGCCCGAGGAGGACGTCGACCGGGCCTGACGACGGACGTGGAGGCCTCTCGCGGCGGGACCGAACGATACCCGAGAAAGGGTCGCGGCGGGGCCGTCTACAGCAGCTCGTCGAAGTCCTTGTGGCGGGTGATGTCGACGCCCTCGTCGGTGACGACGGCGACGTTGATCCCGTTACCGGACGCGAGGTCGCGCTCGACGGCGGACTGGATCGCCTTCGCGGCGATGGTCTTCGCCTCCTCGACGGTGACGTCGTCGTGGTACTCCTGTTCTAAGACGCCGAGGGCGTACTGCGAGCCGGAGCCGGTGACGGTGTACTCCTCCTCGGTGGTTCCGCCCAGCGCGTCGATGGAGTAGATGTGGGCTCCCTCGTCGTCGACGCCGCCCAGGATCGGCTGGACGATGAAGAACGCGCCCGTGCGGAGGAGGTTGCCGGTGAGCGTCGAGAGCGCCTCCATCGACATGTCCTTGCCGCGCCGGGCCTCGTAGAGGTTGGTCTCCGCCTTGAGCGTCGAGATGAGGTTCTGGGCGGCGGAGACGGAGCCGGCGATGGTGAGCGCGCCGCGGGGGTGGATCTCCTCGACCTTCTGGACGTCCTTCGAGGAGACCATGCCGCCGAGGGAGGCGCGCATGTCCGTCGCCATCACGACGCCGTCGGCGGTGCGGATGCCGACCGTCGTCGTACCGGTCTTCATCTCGCCCTCGCCGTCGGCCTGTGCGGCGCGGCGCTCGCTGTGTTCGAACTCGCCGAGCTCCGGGCCGAAGACCGGCTGGTCGCGGCCGAGTTCGAGGGACGCCCCGTCGGAGAGATCGTCGGTCGGTGTTCGCATTACCGCCTCGTTGGCCCCTCGCGCTGATAAAGGCAACCCTTCGGGGACCCGCCGCCGGTTCCGACGACCATATCCGGGACGGGGGACGGCGGAACGGCGATCAGCCGAAACGGGCCGGAAGCCGGCGGAAACCCGGATCAAACGGTTGACGATCGATGCCGTGGCTCGGCGGGGACTGAGTCGACGGAAACGACGAAAGGCGTTCGCTCGGATTACTCCTCGGCGGCCTCGATGGCCTCGGTGGTGGTCTCGACGAGCCGGTGAACCGGGATGTTGATTCCGAGTTGCTTGCGGGCGAAGACGGCCACGGGGAACGCGGAGATCCCGATGGCAACGGTCGCCTGGTGGAGGCCGAAGAGGGCCGCCGTGCGGATGCGGTCGAACATGGGTCTTCGATGGTCCGAAGTCGAGGGCCGTATATATACTTTGTGACCGGCATGCCGTGGACACCCCGGCGCAGTCTGGCGATTTTCTCGAACGTTTCGGATCAATTGAACTTCCGTCGGCGGATCACGATCGAGGCGTATCCCAAGCCGGTCGAACCCGACTCGTTTCCATAACTTATGGGAATCCCTCGCCGCGCATGCGCCTACCTGCGGCGGCTCTCGACGGGCGTTCGGAGGCCGCGTCGATCGGCGCTCGCGGCGACGACGCGGCGCGGTCGATCGCCGGCTCGGTTCGGTATCGAACGGTCTATTACGGGTCGCGTTCCTACCGGGTTCCGTGAAGAACGTCACCGACCGCACGCGCAACCCGTTCGGGATGCGGCCGGACTGTCCAGCGTTCGTTCCGGGGTACGGCGACGCCAACGCCGACTTCCACGTGATCGGTGACCACCCCGGCGTTCACGGCGGTCTCGAGGAGCGGATCCCCTTCACCGGCGAGCCGTGGTCGTCGGCGTTCCTCGGAGCGTTGACCGACGCCGGGCTCCTCGCGGGAGTCGACCGGGGCGACGTCCCGCGCGACGCCGACGGCGAGGGCGACGCCCCGTCCGGAGCGGGAGACGACGATTCCGGTCGGGTGTCGACGGACCGGACGTTCCTCTCGTACCTCCACATGTGTCTGCCCGACGGGGAGCCGACCGCGGCCTCCTACGACGACATGGAGCGGTACTTCGACGCGGAGCTCCGGGCGATCGCCGCGCACGTCCTCCTCCCGGTCGGCGCGAAAGCGACCGACCACGTCCTCCGGCAGTACACCGCTCGCGCGTGGAAGACCGAGGTCGACATGGACGCGCTCCACGGCGAGGAGCTGCTCGGATCGGGCTGGCTCGTCCTCCCGATCAAAGACCCCGGAGAGTGGGAGGACGGCGACGCCGACGAGCTGGTCGAGGCGCTCCGGCGGCTCCGCTCGACCGACTTCCGGCGCGAGACCGACCTCGGCCGGTTCATCGCCGGCAGCGACCCGTACCTCGTCAGGTGATCCGCGGCCGGGAGGTCACCCACGTCGCCGACGCGCGCCGCCGCGGAAGCGTCGAATTTCGGCCCGAATGTGCGGGCAGTATCTGACGTTCGTCCCGAAATCGACGCGTTCGCCCCGAGGATCGGTGGAGTTCGCTCGCTTCGGGCGGTCATATTTGTCGCCACTGCGCGGATTTTATACGATACCCGGCGTTCGTTATCACGACGCCCGGACCGATCGGGCGTCGGCCGCAGGACTGGTACTCCAACGCGCGGCTTGGTCAGGACCGGCCCACGCGGGCCGGTTTTTCCACGGAATTCGGATTCAGACGGTGCCCTCGAGCAGCGCGTCGACGTACCGCCCGACGTGGTCGTCCATCCGGCGTTTGAACCCGTTCCGCCGTGCGAGCCGGTCGATCTCTCGCGAGACGTACGTGCCGTACTGGACCGCCTTCTTGTCGGCCGCGTACGCCGACTCCGGGACGCGTCCGGCCGCGGCGCGCCGGAGCGCCACCTTCCGCTCGTCGGCGGTCGCGAGCAGGTCGCCCGGCAGCCGAAGCGCGGCGTCGACGACGCGGTCGTCGAGCAGCGGCGCGACGGGCTCGACGCCGGCGGCCCGCAGCGCCGGCACGTCGCGTTCGAGCTGGGCGGGGAGGGTCCGAACCGTCTCGGTCCGCGCACCCCGGACGGTGTCGGCGTCGACGCGGTCGTCGTTCGCGGGGTCGACGACCTTGCTGTAGCCGCCGAACAGCTCGTCGGCCCCCTGGCCGACCGCCAACCGATCGATCCCGTCCGCCGCGGCGGCCTCCGCGGTCAGGTACAGCGGGACGGCGATGTTGAGGTCCATGGGGTTCCGGCGGCCGGTCGCGGACGCGATGTCGGGGATCGCCCGCCGGAGGTCGTCGTGCGAGAGCGCCACCACCCGTAGGTCCAGCTCCATCTCGGCCGCGGCCTCCCGCGCGGCCGCGACGTCGTGACACCCCTCGAACCCCGCGACGTAACACGGCGCGTCCGGGACCGCGCTCGCGACGAGCGCCGAGTCGACCCCGCCGGAGAACGCCACGGCGAGCCGACCGGTCGAGGGATCGGCCGTCTCGGCGGCGAACTCGGCGAGGGTCGCGTCGATCGCGTCGTCGACGGCGGCCTGGGCGGCTCCAGGCCTCGAGGGGGCGTACGTCGGGAGCGACCAGCGACGGTCGCGTTCCGACGCCGAGACGACCGATCCGGCCGGGACCGGCTCCGGGTTCCGGAGGTCGTTCCGGTCGAAGCTCCACGCCCCCGGCTCCGCGGGGTCGGTCGCGTCGGTCTCGACGAACAGGGGCTGACGTCCGAGGACGTCGCGGACGAGGACGGGGTCGCGAGCGACGGTCCGGTCCGGCTCGTCGACCGCCGCGCGGGGATCCGCGAGGAGCCCGGCGAACCCGCGGGTTCCCGGAAGCGGGTCGCGATCGCGGATCGCGTCGGCGACGAGGCTCGCGGACGCGCCCCGGAGACGAGTCGTGTCGGAGCGATCGGGAGTCCCGTCGGGTCGGTCGGCGGTCATCGCGTTCGCCCCGTCACCGGAGTCCGTCGATCGTTCGGAAGGCCCGGCGTTTCGCCCCGCCGGCGAACTGTCGCAGCGAGACGCGCCACGGCGTGCGCTTCCCGACGACGCTGGTCCGGCCGTCGGCGACGGCCTCGAGGATCGCGTCGGCCGAGCGCTCGTCCGCGTCGACCTCGGTGACCGCCTGGCCGACCATCTCGGAGATGTGCGCGTCGCTGCCGGCGGTCATCGGGAGGTTCCGGCGGACGGCGAACGTCTCCGCCTGGCGGTTCGCGCGGCCGGTGAAGAGCCGGGAGTTGTACACTTCGATCGCGTCGGCGCTCGCGAGCTGCTCGTCGGAGACGTGCGCGGCGACGCCGTGGCGCGTCTTCTGGAAGGGGTGGGGGACGACCGCGATCCCGCCCGCCTCGCGGATCCGGTCGAGCGTCTCGTCGAACGGGAGCCCGCTGGGAACGAGCTCGTCGATCCCGAACGCGAGCACGTGGCCCGCCGCGGAGGTCACCTCCATGCCGACGATCCCGACGAGGCCGTAGTCGGCGGCCTTCGCGGCCGCCTCGATGCTCGCGTCGATCTCGTCGTGGTCCGTGACGGCGAGCGCGTCGAGCCCGACCGCGGCGGCCTGCTCCAAGAGGAGATCGACCGGGTCGCGCCCGTCGTGGGACAGCGCCGAGTGGGAGTGCAGCTCGACCGATAGCACGGCCTCCCCTTCGGGAGTCGTCTTAAAAAGCGGCCCGGTCCGGTGCGGCGGCGGACGCGAGGGAACTCAGAAGGCGCTCTCGCCGACCGTCTCCCGGTACGTCCCGGATCCGGTGTGGGTCGAACCGTCCCACGTGTCGACGGCGACCAGCACGCGGGTGTTCACCGCGTCGGCCGGCGCGTCCTCGATCCGGAGCGTCGAGTCGCCGATACGGGCGACCGCCGTGTCGCCCTCCCTGCCGGTGACCATCACCTCGATCGCGTCGCCCGGCTCGTAGTCGGGCGTCGAACTCCTGAACGACCACCCGGCGAGGAACTTGTCGAGCGCGCTCATGCGCGCGACACCTCCTCGGAGGTCCGATCGGGAACGTACTCCCGGCCGAATCCGGTGACCGCCGCCGCCAGGAAGACGATCACGAGGAACCAGCCGTGGAACACGTACGGCACGACCTCGATGGGATTGACGACCATCTCCGGTCCGTACTCGGCGCCGAGGCCGTCCGGCCCGACCATCACTTGGTAGCCGACCAAGACGCCGCCTGCCCACGGGAAGATGTACCCGAGCGCCGACGTGTTCGCGTCCAGGATGTTGGCCCGACGGTAGCCGTTGATGTTGAACTTCTCGCCGATCCGCGCGATGTACGGCGCGATCGCGATCTCCGCGGCCGTGTTGATCGTGATCATCCCGTTTATCGCGGCGGTACCGAGCACCATCGTCACTTCGGCTCGGCGGACGTTGGTCGCGACGGAGTTCAAGAGGAACTCCTGGATCGCCGCGAAGCCGCCGCCGCGGATCATGATCTGCGCCATCGACACGATGAGGAGGGTCAACACGATGAGCGGGAAGAACCCGATCGCGCCGGTGTAGAGGCTCCCGCCGACGCTCGCCGTGTCGCCGACCGCGACGAACGGCAGCGCGGTGACCGTCCCGGCCTCGGTCACGGTGAACACGAGAACGTCGCTCACGGACGAGAGCCCGAGCCCGAGGTTGAAGCCGACCGCGACGACGAGGCCCCAGGAGATCGCCTCGACGATGTGTCGCCCCGCGACGGCGGTGGCGATCACGACTCCCATCGAGACCAGATGGACCAAGCCGGGCGCGGTCGCCGTGTCGCGGAGGGCGGCGGCGCCTTCCAGGCTCGCCCCCGACAGCATCGAACCCATGATCAGGTAGGCGACGAAGGCGGGCACCGCGGCGACGATCGCGTACTTGAATCGTGAGGCGACGACGCCGCCGATGTCGGCGTCCTGCGTCACCGCGCTCACGATCGTCGTGTCGCTGACGGGCGCGAGGTTGTCGCCGAAGACGGCGCCCGAGAGGATCGCCGCGAAGAGCAACACCGGGCTCGCGCCGATGAGGACGCCGGCCGGGAAAAAGAGCGTCACGAACGCGACGGTGGCTCCGTACCCCGTTCCGATCCCGGTCGCGAGCAGGCCGCAGAGGACGAACGCGGCCGCCGGGAACGTCGCCGCGCCGACGTTGAGCGCGTCGGCAGCGAAGATGAGTCCCTCGACGAAGCCGCCGACCTGGAGCGTCTCGGCGAACATGCCCGCCCACAGCCACGCGACGATCGCCGTCGCGGCGACGCGTTGGGTCATCCCCTCGAAGATGGTGTCCGCGTACGTCTTCCAGTCGCCACGCACGAAGAACATCCCGAGGATCGTCCCGATCAGCGCCCCGATCACCAGCCCGTTCGTGTCGCCGATTCCGAGGACGCCGCTCTGGAAGACGGCCCAGAGAATGAAGAATCCGAGCGGGAGCGTGCTCGCCCACTTCCCGCCGTAGAAGCTGATCCGCGGTTCGGCCTCGGAACCGCCACCGGCGTCCATCGAGACGGACGAATCCCCGCCGTCTGGTCGGTCTGTCATGTGATCATCTCGCCTACGAATCGATCTCACAGGGAGAATTTAAGCACTGCTTTCCGTCGACGGGGATCTCGACGCCATCGATCCCGGACGGTTCCGACGGCTCTTCGCGAGGTCGACAAGAACACGCTTAAGCGTTCGGGCGTCGACCGGTCGAACGGGAACAGCACAGCTGCGGATCCGACGCGCCGGGGCCTCTTCGCCCACGGCTTGGGAACGTAGCGGTGCACCGCCGCCCGGCGACGCGAGAGCGGCCCGTTTCGGGCCCGTCGGACCCGCTCGCGAACGCGAGCGCTCCGAGAACCGCGTCCCGCGGGCGGCGGTCACGTACTCGCGGTTGTGCCGTTCCAACACCAGACAATGGCACGAATGCACACGCGCCGTCGCGGTTCGTCCGGTTCGGACAAGCCGGCGACGGACGAGAACCCGGAGTGGAGCGACGTCGACGCCGAGGACATCGAGTCCCGCGTCGTCGAACTGGCGGAGCAGGGCGAGGACCCGAGCGTCATCGGGATCACGCTGCGCGACGAGGGCGTCAAGGGCGTCCCGGTGCCCGACGTCAAGCTCGCAACCGGCAAGAAGGTCACCGAGATCCTCGAGGAACACGACGCCGAGCCCGACCTGCCCGAGGACCTGCGGAACCTGCTCGCACGCGCGGTTCGCCTGCGCGAGCACATGGCCGAGAACGGACAGGACTACCAGAACAAGCGCGCGCTCCAGAACACTGAGTCGAAGATCCGCCGGCTCGTGAACTACTACCGCGGCGACGAGCTCGACGAGGACTTCGTTTACACCTACGAAAACGCCGTCGAACTCCTCGAGGAGTAGCCGCCACGCCGGCCCGACGACCCGCCGAACCGATCCCCCACCGCCACACCGACCCGATCCCACCGACCAGCCCGTGACCGAGACCACCGCCGACTCCGCGCCCGCCCCCGACGCGCTCGCCAGCGTCCTCGCCGACGCGCCGTTCGTCCGGCTCGTCGCGACCGACGACGGCGACGCGCTCGCGGCCGCCGGAACGCTCACTCGCGCGCTCCGGGAGCGGGAGGTGCCGTTCCAGGTCCGGATCGCACGCGACCCGGTCCCCGACGCCGAGGGCGACGACGTCGCGGTGGTCCTCGGGGCCGACCGGGGTCCACACGCGGTTCCCGGCGCGGGACGGCCCGCGAGCACGACCGCCTTCGCGGTCGCCCGCGAGTTGGGCGTCGAGCCCGACCCCGTGATCGCGCTGGCCGGGGTCGTCGCCGCGGGCTCCGTGCCCGGCACCGACGGCTCGGGCGACGCGCTCGAGGCCGCGGAACGCGCCGGACTCGTCTCGCGCCGACCCGGCGTGGCGGTGCCGACCGCGGACCTGGCCGACGGGCTCGCGGCCTCGACGCTGCTCCGGACGCCGTACTCAGGCGACGTCGAGGCGACGCGGGCCGCCCTCGCGGCGCTCGACCTCCCGGCGGAACTCGACGAGGACGCCCACCGACGATTGGCCTCGCTCGTCGCCGTCGACGTCGCCGCCGCCGAGGACGCGAGCGCGCGGAGCGCGGCGGCGGTCGAGCGCGCGCTCCGGCCGTACGCGATCGACGCGGACGCGGCCCCGTTCGAGACGGTCGGCGGTTACGCCGACGTCCTCGAGGCGCTCGCGCGCGAGGAGCCGGGGACGGGCGTCGCCCTGACGCTCGCGGCCGATCCGGGGGACGGCCTCCGGGCGGCCGCCGTCGACGCCTGGCGCTCCCACGGGACCGCTGCCCACCGCGCGGTCGACGCCGCGACGACCGGCCGGTACGACGGCTGCCTCGTCGCCCGCGTCGACGCCCCGGCGGGCGTGCTCCCCGTGGTCGCCCGGATCGTCCGGGACTTCCGCTCGCCGGAGCCCGTCACGATCGCCCTCGGGGAGTCCTCGGGGACGATCGCGGCGTCCGCGACCGCGGACCGCGGGATCGGGGACGCCTGCCGGTCGGCCGCCCGCGAGGCGGGCGGCGAGGGCTGGGGGAACGGAACCCGCGGCGGGATCGCCGTCGACGGGGACCCGACGGACGCGCTGGCCGCGCTCCGGGGGTCGCTATGAGCGACGACCCGGTCGCGGACGGATCGGCGGTCGCGACCGACGGGGAGGCCCCGGCCGCCGGGCGGGGCGGGTCCCGGACCGCGGCGGTCCGGACGACCCACGCCGACGCCGACCTCGTCGCCGCCGCGCTCGCGCCCGACGACACCGACTCGATGGCGGTCCGCGTCGACGGCGACGCGATCGACTGCCGGATCGAGCGGCCGACGACGGGCGGGCTGCGGTCGACCGTCGACGACTACGTGGTGAACCTGCGAGTCGCGGAACGGATCGTCGAACGCGCACGCGAACACCGAACCGCTGATAGGGCGGTCGGCGACGAGACGACCGCCGACGCGGCGGAGACACGAGACACCGACACGGACACACACACCGACACCAACACATGAGCGAACGATCAGTTTCCAAGAGCAGAGAACAGAAACGCTGGTACGACGTACTGGCACCCGAACAGTTCGACCGCGCGGCGCTCGGCGAGACGCTCGCCGACGAGCCCGACCAGGTGGTCGGCCGCACGATCACGACGACCCTGGGGGAGCTCACCGGCGACTCCAGCGCGAACAACACGAAGCTCACGTTCAAGATCACCGACGTGGGCAGCGACACGGCGTACACCGAGTTCATCAAGTACGAGCTGACGCGCGATTACCTGCGCTCTCTCGTCCGCCGCGGCGCGTCGAAGGTCGAGGCGTCGATCACGGTCGTGACGACCGACGACTACCGGATCCGCGTCCAGCCGGTCGCGCTGACGACGAAGAAGGCCGACCGCTCCCAGGAGAAGGCGATCCGCCGCGTCATGATCGACAAGGTCCACGCCGCCGCCGAGGAGCGCACCTTCGAGTCGTTCGTCGACGCGATCGTCGACGGCAACCTCTCGTCGGCGATCTACGCCGACGCGAAGACGATCTACCCGCTGCGCCGCGTCGAGGTCCAGAAGCTGACCCTCGAGGCGCGCCCCGAGGAGATCGCCGCCGAGGAGGAGGCCGCCGTCGACGTCGACGCCGACGACGTCGCGGTCGACGAGTAGCCCCCCGGAGGACCCCGTTCCCTTTTCGATCGCCGCGCGACCGCCACGAGAGCGACGATATCCGGGAGACGAAACGTTGAAACGCCGTTCGGGCGAATCACGGGTATGGAACTGCGGGTCATCGAGAAGACCGACACGGAACTCCGCATCGAGATCGCCGGCGAGGACCACACGTTCATGAACGTGCTGAAGGGCGCGCTGTTGGAGACCGAGGACGTCGCCGCCGCGACCTACGACGTGAACCCCGAGCAGTCCGGCGGCCAGACCGACCCCGTGCTCACGGTGAAATCCGAGTCCGGCGATCCCCTCGACGCCGTGGAGGCGGCGGCGGCGTCGATCACGGACCGCACGACCGCGCTCCGTGACGCCGTCTCGGCCGCCTGAACTCGACTAATCCGCGGTGGGAACCGTCCGAACCCTTTTGCTGTGGTGCGGCGTGTTCGGCGGTATGAGTATCCCGCTTCACGACGAGATCCGAACGGGAACGCTCCGGAACGTCGCCGACCAGTGTGGCGCGCTCGACTTCGACGAATTCTGTAAGTGGATCGACCGAAACGTCTGATCGGTGACAAAACGTATCGGATCCGATCACCTGATACGATCGATATCGTTTCGGGCGACCGCGAGGGACCATAGCTAAGTAGCGACTCCCCATTCGTAGGCGTATGCCGCCGAGCGTGCTCATGTTAGGTTGGGGGTATCCGCCGAACGTCACCGGCGGGTTGGACGTCCACGTCGGGGAGCTGTTCTCCGGGCTGCGCGACGAGTTCGACGTGGACGCGAAGCTGGTGTTGCCCGCCGAGTTGGCGCCCGACGACGAGCCGGGGCTGGAGGGCGTCGAGACCGGCGAGGGCGACGTGGCGACCCGCGTGGGGCGCCTCAGCGACCGCTTCGTCGAACTCGCCCCCGACTACGACGTGATCCACACCCACGACTGGTTCGGCTACGGGCCGGGCCGGGAGGCGTCGCGAGCCTCGGACGCGACGTGGGTCTCCTCGTTCCACTCGCTGGCGAGCGACCGGAACATCGACCCGCCCACGCGCGAGGTCGAGACCGAGCGACGGCTCGCGAACGCGGCCGACGTCAACATCGCCGTGAGCGAGATCGTCCGCGCGGACATCCGGGAGCTGTACGGGGCCGACTCGCGCGTCGTCTACAACGGCTTCTCGACGCCGACGTTCTCCGGGAAGGACGTCCGTGCGGACCTCGGGATCGACGGCGAGATGCTGTTCTTCGTCGGGCGACACACCGATCAGAAGGGGATCTCCCACCTGCTGTACGCGATGAAGAAGCTCCGCGGCCGCGACGTCACGCTCGTCGTCGGCGGCTCCGGCCACCAGACCGAACAGCTGAAGCGGTTCGTCGAGCTGCTGGGGATAGGAGAGAAGGTCGAGTTCGTCGGCTACGTGCCCGAGGCGGAGCTCGGCGACTACTACGCCGCGAGCGACGCGTTCGTCTCGCCCTCGTTTTCCGAGCCGTTCGGTATCACGATCACCGAGGCGCTGGAGGCGGGCACGCAGGTCGTCTCGACGCGGTGTGGCGCTGCCGAGATCCTGCCGGAGGGCTGTCTGATCGAGGTCACGCCGGACTCGGAATCGATCGTCGACGGGCTCGCGGCCGCGCTCGACCGCGAGTCGCCGCCGGAGTACGAGCGCCGCGACTGGTCGGCGGTCGCCGAGGACACCTTGGACATCTACGAGGACGTCGCCTGAGCGGCGCGGAGAGCCGGCCGTCCGACCCCGTCCCGATCCCGTCTCGACTCCGTCTAGTTCTCCCGGTACACGTCGAGTTCGGTCGCCGGCTCCGGGTGTCGGATCCGGAAGCCGTCGGCCGTCTCGATCACGCCGCGAGTGCTGTCGGTCGCCCCGCGGTAGGGGGTGCCGTCCTCCTCGCGGGCCGCCGCGCCCTGGTACGGCGAGGTGTACGGTGACGCGTACGACGACTCCGAGACCGGGTCGTCGAAGCTCTCCGGCGGGAGGTAGATCCGCTCGCCGCCGGCGGAGCGAACGACCACCGCGACGTCCCGCGTCCCGGTCACGTCGATGACGGTCCGTTCCGCCGTGACGCGCGTGTCGATCCCGACCTCGTTCGCCTCGATGTCGGCCATGTGCCCCCCTGCGGACGGGAGCGGTTTAGCTGTGCCGGACGGGAGGGGTGAACCCTTTTGTGCGGTCGCGTCGAACTCGCGAGCGATGGACGTCAACAGCCATGCCGAGGAGCTCGCCTCCGACCTCGGCGTAGACAAGGCGGAGGTCAAAGCGGACCTGGAGAACCTACTCGAGTACAGCGTCCCGATCGACGAGGCCAAACAGAGCGTCCGGCGGAAACACGGCGGCGGTGGCGGCGGGTCGAGTCCGACCCCGGAGTCCGTCGACCTCGCCGAGATCACGACCGACCACGGGAACGTCACGGTCACCGTCCGGGTGCTCACTCGCGGAACCCGCACGATCCGGTATCAGGGCGACGACCTCACGATCCGCGAGGGGGAGCTCGCCGACGGGACGGGGACGATATCCTACACCGCCTGGCAGGACTTCGGGTTCGAGCCGGGCGACTCGCTCACGATCGGCAACGCCGGCGTGCGCGAGTGGGACGGCGAGCCCGAGCTCAACCTCAACGAGTCGACGACGGTCGCGATCGCCGACGAGCCCGTCTCCGTCGACCGCGAGGTGGGCGGCGACCGCGACCTCGTCGAGATCGCGGCCGGTGACCGCGGCCGCAACGTGGAGGTCCGGGTCCTGGAGGTCGAGTCGAAGACGATCTCGGGTCGGGACGGCGAGACGGAGATCCGGGAGGGCGTCGTCGGCGACGCGACCGCGAGGCTCCCCTTCACCGACTGGGACCCGCGTCCGGAGCTGGAGGCGGGCGCCGACCTCCGGATCGAGGACGTGTACGCCCGCGAGTTCCGCGGCGTCCCCTCGATCAACCTCACCGAGTTCACGACGGTGACGCCGCTTCCGGACCCCGTCGAGGTGACGGAGAGCGCGCCGCGGCTGTCGGTCGCGGAGGCGGTCGCCTCCGGCGGGGTGTTCGACGTCGAACTCGTCGGGAACGTCCTCGAGGTGCGCGACGGCTCCGGGCTCATCGAGCGCTGTCCGGAGTGCGGCCGCGTGATCCAGAACGGCCAGTGCCGGAGCCACGGCGAGGTCGACGGCGAGGACGACCTCCGCGTGAAGGCGATCCTCGACGACGGCACCGACACCGTCACCGTCGTGCTCGACTCCGACCTCACGGCCGCGGTGTACGGCGGCGGGCTCGAGGAGGCGCTCGCGGCCGCGACCGACGCGATGGACAAGGACGTCGTCGCGGAGTCGATCGCCGAGACGCTCGAGGGCGGGGCCTACCGCGTCCGCGGGAGCCTCTCCGTCGACGAGTACGGCGCGACCCTCGACGCCACGGCGTTCGAGGCGGCCGACGACGACCCCGCCGACGCGGCCCGCGCGACGCTCGCGGAGGTGCGCGCATGAGCGACGACGGACCGGGCACCCGCGAGGTCGCCCACCGGCTGTTCGCGGCGGAGTTCGACGACGCCTCCCTGTCGTACTCCGAGAGCGACGAGGAGCGCGCCCCGAACTACGTCGTGACGCCGACGGGTGCGCGAGTCAACCGGCTGTTCGTCGCGGGCGTGCTCACCGAGGTCGAGCGCGTCAACGACCAGACGAGCCGCGGCCGGGTCGTCGACCCCTCCGGCGCGTTCGTGACGTACGCCGGCCAGTACCAGCCGGACGAGCAGGCGTTCCTCGAACGCGCGGAGACGCCCGCGTTCGTCGCGTTGACGGGCAAGGCCCGGACGTTCGAGCCGGAGGACTCGGATCGGGTGTTCACCTCCGTCCGCCCGGAGAGCCTGAACGAGGTCGACGCCGACACCCGCGACCGGTGGGTCGTCTCCGCGGCCGAGCGGACCCTCGACCGCCTCGCGGTCCTCGAGCGGGCGATCGCGTCCGACCTCCGCGGCGAGGAATTGCGAGGCGCGCTCGAGGCCGGCGGGGCCTCCGCGTCGCTCGCGGCGGGGATCCCCAAGGCGCTCGCCCACTACGACACCTCGCCCGCGTACGTCGAGGCGGTCCGACGGATGGCCGTCGACGCGCTGGAGCTGATCGCCGGCGAGCGCGACGAGGTCCGCCCTCCCGAGATCGCGCCCGACGCCGGCGGCGACGCGACGATCGGCCCGCTGCCCGACACCGACGTGCGAGTCGAGACGGCGGCCGGAGCGGACGCGGCGACGCCGACCGAGCCGGACGAATCGACCGAACCGGACGAGCCGGACGAATCGACCGAACCGGACGAGCCGGACGAATCGACCGAGCCGTCGATCGGATCGCAGGAAGCGACCGACGAGTCGGTACTCGACTCCACCGACGAGGCTCCCTCGGACGAGTCCACGCCGACCGGGGCGGTCGACGACGGACCGGAGGACGCCGACGTCGCTGACGGCCCCGACGGTCTCGGCGACTTCGGCGGGGCCGAGGACGCCGGTGACGACGACGACGGTGCTGTCGACGATTCCGACGATGCCGACGACGAACCCGGTCTCGGCGACTTCGACGACGACGGGACGGACGAGATGTACGAGCTCGACGACGACGAGCGCGAGGAGATCGAAGCCGAGTTCGGCACCGACTTCTCGACCGGATCCGAGGTCGACGAGCCGGGCGAAGCCGACATCGACGTGCCCGAACCCGACGAGCCGTCCCCGGACGCCGAGAGCGTGAGCGACGTCGAGCCCGCGGACGCCGGAACCGCCGCCAAAGACGACGCCGCCGATCCCGACGAGACCCTCGCCCCCGACGACGTCGACCTCGAGGCCGCGGCGGTCGAGGAGATGGAGGCGCTCGACGACGGCGACGGCGCGGACCGCGAGGCGGTCGTCGAGGCGGTCGCGACCGAGCACGGGGTCGACCCCGAAGCCGTCGAGGAGGCCGTCCAGGACGCGCTGATGGGCGGGAAGTGCTACGAGCCGGGAGACGGGCTACTCAAGGCGATCTGATGGCCGCGGTCGAGCCGGTCGTCGGCGAGCCGGCGGCCGTCGCCGACCTGGGCGACGAGCGGGCGCTGCTCGTCGCTGACGTCCACGCCGGCATCGAGGTCGGCCTCCGCTACGAACGCGGGGTGGAACTCGAGAGCCGCGCCGACGAGCGACGGGACCGGATCCGTTCGCTGATCGACCAAACCGGCGTCGATCGGTTCGTCGTTCTCGGCGACCTCGCCCACCGCGTCGGCGCGCCGGAGGGCAGAGAGCGCGATGAGATACAGGCGCTCGTGGCGGCGGTCACGGAGCGCGTTCCGATCACGCTGGTCGAGGGAAACCACGACGCCGGCGTCGCGGAGGCGTTCGCCGACCGTCTCGACGTGATCGGTCCCCGCGGTGGCGTCCTGTGTGGGAGCGGCGGGTCGACCGGCGACGGGTCCGGCGTCGCCGTCCTCCACGGTCACACCCGGCCCGACCCGTCACTCCGGTCCGCGGACGTGGTCTGTATGGGCCACGAGCATCCGCAGGTCAGACTCGAGGACGCGGTCGGTGGGTCGCGGACCGAGCGCGCGTGGTTACGCGGTCCGTTGAAGTCGTCCGTCTTCGGGAATGGAGACGACCCGGACGGAGCCGGTCGGGAGTCCGCGGAGATCGGGCCCGAACTCGTCGTGTTTCCGGCGTTCAACGAGCGCTCCGGGGGCACGTGGATCAACGTCGAGGGGGAATCGTTTCTCGCACCGTTCCTCCCGGACGGGCTCGTCGCCGGCGACGCCTACCTCCTCGACGGGACGCGGCTCGGCGACTTCCGCCGGATCTAAGCTCCGATATCACTCGACGAGGTCCTCGGAGAGCGGCCAGCCGTCGTCGACCGTCGCGGCGGGGTCGTCCGGCGTTCGCGCGTTGCGGTAGAGGTGTTCGAGGTTCTCCAGCGTGCGGTCGACGTCGAACCGCTCGATGGCGGCCCTCGTGTCCCGATCCGTGGAGAGACAGGTCTCTACCGCCTCGACCAGCTCCTCGCGGTCGCCGCTGGCGAATCGTTCGCCGTTTCCGGGACCGATCGTCTGATCGAACGGTGGAACGTCGGCCGCGGCGACGGGCGTGCCGCAGGCGTTCGCCTCGAGCGTCGACAGCCCCAGCGTGTCGCCGGTCGAGGCCGTGACGAACGCGTCGATGGAGGAGTAGAAGATCGGCAGGTCCTCGCGCGGAAGGAAATCGCGGACCGTCGCGTTCTCCGGTGCGTCGCGTTCGAGCGCCTCGCGGCGCGGTCCCTCGCCGACCACGACGAACCGATATTCGGGGAGGCTCTCGGCGGCTCGCAGGATCTCCTCGACGTTCTTCTCCATGCTCAGCCGGCCGCTGTACCCGATCACGGTTCGGTCGGGGTACCAGTCCTCCGCGGTCGGCTCGAAGAAGTCCATGTCGATGCCGACCGGAAGCGGGACGTGCTCGACGTCGCGGTCGATCCGCTTCGTCGAGGCGGTCACGACGTCGAACGTCCGGAGGAACGCGTTCTCGAGCGGGACGTACAGCCGCGAGAGCGCCGTTGCGGCCGCCTCCGATCCGACGCTCTGGTGGAAGTACTCCTCGAGCGGCGTGTGGTGTGTGTACACCGAAGGCACGTCGCGTTTCCAGGCGTAGTACCGGCCGAGCATCCCGACCGGTGCGGGGCCGTGACAGTGGACCACGTCGAGCGTCGGCAGCGTCGAGAGGCGGCGGTACGTCGGGATCCGATATCCCTTATAAAACGGGTTCGGGAGGGACCTGACCGGTATCTCCCGGTCGTCGGGCTCGTAGTCGCCGTCCGGATATATCACGTACACCTCGTGGCCCTTGGCCTCCAGCTCCTCGCGCCAGAGGTCGATAGTGTACGTGACGCCGTCGATTCCGGGGAAGTAGCTGTCGGTGAAGAAGCCGATCCGCACTCAGACCACCTCCTCGTACAGCGACCGGTAGCGCTCCGCGACCGCATCGAGCGAGAACTCCTCGCTCCGGGCGGCCGCGTTCGCGCCGAGCCGGTCTCGGAGGTCGGGGTCGGCGAGCCGTTCTATCGCCTCGACGAAGGCGTCGACGCCGGCGTCCGCCGCGGTCTTTACACACTCCCGGCCGTCCTCGAGCCACGCGAACGGCTCGATGTCGCGGACGACCGCCGGTTTCCCCGCGGTCATCGCCTCCAGCAGGGCGATCCCCTCGTTCTCCTCGTGGGTCGGGAAACAGAACACGTCGCCGGCGGCGTACGCTCCCCGGATGTCGTCGACGTAGCCGGTGAACGTACAGTTCTCCGGCGACTCCTCGATCAGCGCCGTCGTCTCGCGACCCTTCAACGACAGGTCCAGCGGCCCGAACCACGCGAAGTCGACGTCGGGCAGCCGGCGGGCCGTCTCGACGAACGTCTCGAGTCCCTTGCGTTTGATCACGTGGCCGACGAGGAAGACGACCGGCGCCTCGAGGTCGTACCGCTCGCGGTAGGTCGCCTCCAGCGCCTCGAAGCCGGCGAGCTTCTCGCGGTCGACCCCGTTCGAGATGACCGTCGTCGGGACGTCGACGTACGACTCGATCACTCCGCGGTTGTACTCCGAGGGACAGACGAGCGCGTCCGCGAGCCCGTACGCCCACTGGAGGTACGGCCGGAGCGGCCTCGCGAGCGCGTTCGTGAACCGGAAGCTGTCGCCGAAGTCCTCGGCGGTGACGTGCGCGTTCGCGACGACCGGCACGCCCCGTCGGGCCGCGCGTCGCGCGTACCACGCAGACCGGGGACCGAGCAGGTTACAGTGGAACACGTCGGCCTCGAGCGTCGGCTCCGTCGTGTACTCGATCCCGAGCCGGTCGAGCATCTTCCGCTGGTGGGCGACGGACTCGCGGATCCCCCCCGTGACCCGCGACTCGAACTCGAAGTAGTGGCTCACCTTCATCGTCCGGCGGTCACGTCACTTCGAGCCACGGCACCTCCATCAGCGGCGGAATGTGCGTCTCGATGTGGTGTTCCCAGACGCCCTCCTCGCCGAACGCCTCGCCGTGGTCGGCGGTGACGACGACCGTCCCGTCGAGCTCGTCGACCAGGTCGGCGACGGACTCCAAGGCGATCCGCAGGTTCTCCTCGTATAACCGGAGCGCGGCAACTCGTGTGCCGTCCTTCACGAGGTCGGCCGGATCGAGCTCCAGCCAGAGCCCGGCCTTCTGGGCGAACTGGCTGTCGTCCAGTCGGCTCTCGATCTTCGGTCGGATCGAATCGCTGAGCGAGGAGAGCAACCCGTCGCTCCCGTCGTCGCCGTCGACTCCGTCCTCGTTCGCCTCCTGCTCTTGGCGTTTGATCCCCTTCTGGATCTGTTTGAGCTTCTGGCCCTTGCCGCGCGAGAGGTACGGCGCGTGCGGCTGCATGTAGTGGAGCACGGTGCGGTCGGCGGCCTCGACCGCGGCCTGCTCGTCTCTGAACGCCTCCGCGATCCCCCCCGGCGGGACCGTCCCGAGGTCGTCGTCCCAGCCGGTCTTCCAGACGTCGTGGATGTCGCTGATGTGGTCGGAGGCGGTCCACTCGTAGTCGCAGCTCGCGCCCCACTTGAGCTCGTTCAGCGGGATCCCCAGGTCGTTGATGAAGGGATTCCCGGAGAAGTACGCGATGTCGTGATCGCCCGTGAACGTTCGGTAGGCCCACTCGGGCGTCGAGGAGCCGACGCTCCAGCGCTTCTCCAGGTCGCCCTCGAGGTAGTCGTCGTAGACGTCCCGGAACACGTCGTATCGACACGCGTCGAGCACCAGACAGTAGTCCCACTCCGATTCGAGGAAACGCTGGTCTTCCATCGGTTGCGGGTACGTTTCGGATCGAACGTTGTATTCTTATTGATCCGGACCCGTCGCCGCGTCCGATCAGACGTTTCAAGTTCGCTACCCCGATAGGGTCGGGCATGGCCGACGGAAACCGCCGCGCGCTGCTTCTCGGGTCGTTCGCGGCGGTCGCCGTTCTCGCGGTGCTGTTCTTCCTCGTCGGGGCGGGGGACGTCCTCGACGTCCTCTCGTCCGCGGACCCGGCGTACGTGGCGGCGACCGCGGCGTTCGCGCTCTGCTGGCTGGCCGCCTGGGGGCTGATGCTCCGGACCGTCCTCCGCTCGCTCGACGTCTCGATCCCCGTCCACACGTCCGTGCTCGTCTACGTCGGGGCCGTCTTCGCGAACAACGTCACCCCGTTCGGACAGGCCGGCGGCGAGCCGGTCGCCGCGCTGCTCATCTCGAAGGTCTCCGACTGCCGGTACGAGACCGGGCTCGCCGGCATCGCGAGCGTCGACGTCCTCAACGTCGTCCCCTCCCTCTCCCTCGTCTTCGTCGGCGTCGGCTACTACGCGACCACCGCCGCCGTCGGCGACCGCCTCGGAACCGCGGTCGCCTCGGCCGTCGCGCTGGTCGGCGGCGTCGTGCTCGCCATCGCGGTCGTCTGGCGGTACCGCGAGACGCTCATCGTGCGGCTCCCGGCGTTCGTCACCCCGTGGGTCGACCGGCTCGGGCGAGGACGGTACGACGCGGCGACGCTCGAGGCCGACCTCACCGGACGGCTGACCCGATTTTTCGACGACATCGAGCGCGTCGGAACCGACCGGTGGCGGCTGTCGATCGTCGTCGCGCTGTCGCTTCTGGGGTGGCTCGCGCAGGCGATCGCGTTGACGGCGGCGTTCGCCGCGGTCGGTCACGCGATTCCCCCGTACGTGGTGCTCTTCGCCATCCCGCTCGCGAACCTCGCCGGCGCGACGCCGATGCCGGGCGGTCTCGGGGGGATCGAGGCCGCCTACGTGGCGTTGCTCGTGCCGATCACCGGGATCGATGCCTCCGTGATCACCGCCGCCGTGCTCGTGTTCCGCGGCGGAACCTACTGGACGCCGATCGTGCTCGGCGGGGTCGTGACCTCGGCGCTCGGCGTCCACATGCTGCGGTGACCGAGCTGCCGGAGACCAGCCACCGTACCCGCCGCACCCGCCGCGTCCGCCGGCGACTCGGCCGCTACTCGACCGGTCGGAACCGGAACCCGTCCCACGCCTGGCTCGCGGGCTCGCGGATCCCCGCGCCGGGCTCGCGGAGCTCCTCGGCGTAGACGGGGGCGACGCGGTCGCCGATGGCGACGTCGTACGTCTCGCCGTCGGGGTCGTCGGGGTCGACCGCGACCTGTCCGAGCGCGCGAACCGGCGGGCCGTCGTACCCCTCGTCCGTCTCGAACTCGACTATCGCGAGCGTGTTGGGCTCGCGGACGCCGGGCGGCGTCGCCGTCGAGGTGGTCCACGTCACGACGCGCGCCTCGCGGTCGCGGAGGTCCACGGTCCCGACCCGCTCCGCGCCGTCCGGCCCGACCGGGTGCGGCGGGTAGGTGACCGTCCCGTCGGCGTACTCGGCCGCCTCGAAGACCGGTTCGCCGTCGGTTCCGTCGGCCGATCCCGTCTCACCCGCCGTGTTCGTCGCGTCCACCGCGTCCGTCGTCCCCGTCGTGTCGTCGTCGGTCATTGGCTTCCCTCCAGGATCGCCGTCGTCACGCAGTTCCCGAACCCGCCGACGTTACACGCGAGTCCGGTGTCGGCGTCGACCTGCCGCGGGCCGGCGTCGCCGGTGACCTGCTTGACTATCTCGTACACCTGTGCGACGCCGCTCGCGCCGAGCGGGTGGCCCTTCGATTTGAGCCCGCCCGAGGTGTTGATGGGGAGGTCGCCGTCGCGGTCGGTGACGCCCTCCTCGACCGCCTTCCACCCCTCGCCCTTCTCGAAGAAGCCGAGGTCCTCGCTCTGGAGGAACTCGAGGATGGTGAACATGTCGTGGAGCTCCGCGACGTCGACGTCGTCCGGGCCGACCCCGGCCATCTCGTAGGCGATCGCCGAGGAGTCGACGACGCCGCCCATCGTGGTCGGGTCCGCGCGCTCGTGGACGACGTGGGTGTCGGTCGCGCCGCCGATCCCGGAGATCACGGCGTACTGGTCGTCGGGGACGTACTCCTCGGCCACGGATTCGGGGCAGAACACGAGCGCGGCCGAGCCGTCGGTGATCGGACAGAAGTCGTACAACCGCAGCGGATCCGCGACGACCGGCGACTCGAGGACGGTCTCGAGGTCCACCTCCTTGCGGAACTGGGCGTGGGGGTTGTCCACGCCGTTTCTGTGGTTCTTCACGGCGACCTTTCCGAGACTCTCGCGTGGGGCGTCGTAGGTGTCCAGGTAGAGCCGCGCGGTGAGCCCCGCGAAGGAGGGGAGCGTCACGCCGTGTTTGTACTCGACGGGGTGGGTGAGCGAGGCGATCACGTCGGTCGCCTCGGCGGTGCTTCGGTGGGTCATCTTCTCGCCGCCGACCAGCATCGTGAGGTCGCTCGCGCCGGAGGCGATCGACTGCCAGGCGGCGTAGACGCCCGCGCCGCCCGAGGAGGAGGTCTGGTCGATCCGCGCCGTGTACGCGGGCGTTGCCGCCAGGTCGTGTGCGAGCGCGTTCGGGACGCCGGTCTGTCCCTCGAACTCGCCGCTGGCCATGTTCGAGACGTACAGGTGATCGAGGTCGCCGCCGTCGACGCCGGCGTCCGCGAGCGCCGCCTCGCCCGCCTCCGCGAGCAGTTCCCGAACCCACGCGTCGCGCTGCCCGAACCGGGTCATCGACGCGCCGATGATCGCTACGCGTTCCATACGTCCGGGTCCGACCGGCACACCAAAAGCGTGCCTCTCGGCGGGCGACGGGCCGGGAGATCACTCCGCGCGCCGGCCGGCGTGTCCCGGATAGTCGCGTTCGAACCGGGTTTCCAGCTCCTCGCGGTCGAGCCGGATCACCACCGGCCGGCCGTGCGGGCAGGCGTAGGGGTTCTCACACGCGTCGAGCCGGTCGAGGAGGTCGACGACCCTCCCCTCCGTGAGCGACGTCTTCCCGGTCACCGACGGATGACACGCGAGGTCGGCGAGCAGTTCGTCGACCGCGTCGGCCACCGAGTTCGAGTCGGGCGCGGCAGTGGATTCGGCGACCTCGGCGGCATCGGCGTCCGTTTCGTCACCGTCGGCCGGTTCGGCGGTTCGAGCCGCGTCCGAGACGAACTCCGTGAGCACGTCCCGAAGCAGCTCGGGGTCGAGCGCGGCGTCGAAGACCGCGGGGACCGCCTCGACGACGACCTCGCGTTCGCCGGTACGCTCGGCACGGAACCCGACCCCCGACAGCTCCGCCAGGAAGTCGCCGAACAGCGCCGCCTCCCGCGCCGTCAACTCGACCGTCACCGGCTCCGCGAGCGCCTGGGCCGGCGGCCCCTCGGCGAACTCCCGACGGAGTCGCTCGTAGTTCACCCGCTCGTCCGCCGCGTGCTGGTCGATCAACACCAGCCCGTCGGGGGCCTCGGCGACGACGTACGTGTCGTGGAGCTGGCCGAGCACGCGGAGCGACGGCAGCGAGTCGTACGCGCGCTCGGCGCTCGTCTCCTCGCCGCCGAGGGTTCGCTGGTTCGTCGCGGCACGTCGGGGCGTCGGATCGGCGCCGACGGCGGACTCGGGATCGGAGCCGCCGGCCGATCCGGAGTCGACGCCGACGGATCCGGAGTCCGGGTCGACGGCGGAACCGGAGTCGAGAGCCGCGTCGCGGTCGGCGGGACCGGAACCGTCCGCCGGCGATCGGGCGACCGCGTCTGCGGGTCGACCGTCCTCGCCGGCCTCGGTTCCCGCCTCGGCGTCGTCGGCCTGCCAGCTCCGCGGGGAGGGACGGTCGGACGCCGGACCGCCCGCGTCGTCGTCGCGGCCCGAGCCGCGGTCCCCGTCGGCGTCGCGGTCCGACTCCCCCGTGAGCCCCTCGACCGACCAGGCGTCCTCGTCGTCCGGGTCGAGTTCGGTCGCCGACGCCGGATCCGGACCGGCCGCTGACGCGGATTCGGGATCGGCGGTTCCGTCTCCGCCCGGATCGGCTTCGTCCGCTTCACGTCCGCTTCGCCCGTCCGCGACGCCCCCGCCGACGACCTCGCCGTCCGCGGTCTCGGGGACGACGTCGACCTCGTCGGGGGCGGACCGTCCACGCGGCGCGGTCGACCGGATCAGCCCGTGATCGAGGAGTGCCTCCTCGACGGCCGACTCGACCGCGGCTCTGACTCCGGCCTCGCGGTCGAACCGAACCTCGAGCTTCCGCGGGTGGACGTTCACGTCGACCTCGTCGGGGGGGATCTCGACGAACAGCACCGCGAACGGGTAGCGGTCGGGCGCGAGCTGGCCGCCGTACGCCTCCAGCACCGCCTCGCGGAGCGCGCCCGCGGTGACGTAGCGCTCGTTGACGTACGTCGCGAGGTAGTCGCGGGCCGAACGGGTCGTCTCCGGGTGCGAGACGAGGCCCGTGACGCGGTTCGCCGGAAGACCCTCGTCCGCCCCCGCCGCCGGCTCCCAGTCGACCGGGACCATCGACTCGGCGACCTCGCGGCCGTACACCGCCAACACCGCCGACCGGAGGTCGCCGTTCCCCTCGGTCGCGAACGTCTCGCGGCCGTCGTGTTCGAGCGAGACGGCCGCGTCGGGGTTCGCGAGCGCGTACCCCGTGACGACCGTGTTGACGTGGTCGAACTCCGTGGTCACCCGCTTGAGGAACTTCTTGCGGGCGGGCGTGTTATAGAAGAGGTCCTCGACCTCGACGGTCGTCCCCGTCGGACACCCCGCGGGGCGCACCTCGCCGATGTCGCCGCCCTCGACGGTGATCTCCGCGCCCGCTTCGGCACCCGGCGGCCGCGACCGGACCGTCAGCCGCGAGACCGCCCCGACCGTGTACAGGGCCTCGCCGCGGAAGCCGAGCGTCCCGACGCCGGCCTCCAGGTCGTCGATGTCGGCGATCTTCGAGGTGGCGTGTTCGGCGACGGCCGCCTCGAGCTGGTCTTCCGGGATCCCGACGCCGTCGTCGCGGACGCGGATCCCCTCGGTGCCGCCGGCCTCGACCGAGACGGCGACGCGGCTCGCGCCCGCGTCGAGGCTGTTCTCGACCAGCTCCTTCACGACGCTGGCCGGTCGCTCGACCACCTCGCCCGCCGCGATCCGCTGGATCGTCCGCTCGTCCAACCGCTCGATGTCGGGCGGCTCCATCACTGCTCGTGGGTGAGGGCAGCGAGTACTTGAAACCGTCCCCGACAAGTGGACGGCCCAACGCGATCCGGTGCGGTGGCGCGCCGGTGAGCGGGTGCGACAGCACCCGCGAACCGCTCGCGAGGGAGTCGGCCGACCGGAGCGACGCGGAGGGCGGACGACGAGGCTGGGGAGGCGTGAGGTGCGGGGCGGTCGCGGTCGGGTGGGACTTAAAGGGGCAGTTGCGAGGGCGAAGCACGGCGACGTAAGCACCGGAGCGAAGGAGCGAGAGCGACTGAGCGAAGAGCGCAACGAGTCGCGCGAGTCCTCGCAACTGGGGCTTTGGAGGCGTTTTCCGAGGTCGCGTTCCCCGCTTCGTCCAGCCGAGCGACTGGGAGTTTGGAAGTCCGTCACTCGTCCGCGTAGACGATCTCGGCCACCTCCCGCCGCGGTCCGTCCGGATCGTCGTTCGCGTACTTGTAGAGGACGCCGTCCTCCTCGTCGGCGGCGGCCTTGTGCGAGCCGTCACAGAGCGGTTTCGACCCCGAGAGCCCGCATCGACAGACGTAGATCAGGCCGTCGTCTCCCATGTCCGTCTCGTTGAGCCGCACCGGTTCCGCCGCCTCGTGTGTGACTTCACGGGCCATGCGGGCACGCACGGTTCGAGCCGGAATACGGTTTGTGGCCGCAAAACGGATCCGAACCGGGACCGAGAACTCTCGCTCACTGCGTTCGCTGCGCCTTTCTCGTCGGGCTCGAATCGCTCCTGCTCTCTCACTCCAGCCGACTCGCTTCGCTCGTCGGCTTCCGTTCAGTGCGCGGGACCGGATTCGAACCGGAACCGGACGTGCTCGCTCCGTTGCGCGCGACCGGTAGGGTTCGAACCGGCCTGCTCCCTCGCTCAGTCGCTACGCTCCTTCACTTAGTGCGCGGGACCGGATTCGAACCTCAGTCACTCCGCTTCGCTCCGTTCCCTGCTTCGAATCCTCCGTCGCGCATACATGCCTCTCACGTTCGTTCGAGGCAGTATGCGCGGGACCGGATTCGAACCGGCGGACCCCTACGGGATAGCGTCCTAAGCGCTACGCCTTTGGCCTGGCTCGGCAACCCGCGCGCGTTAACCGGTAGGCGAAACCGATTCAAGAACCTGACGAACGCCGGCCCGACCCGCCGCGACCGCGAAGCCCGCGGCTCCTTTTTGTACCTCGGCCGCCAACCACGCGGCATGTACCGGGCGAGTGACCGCGTCGATAACGCCGAGTGGATCGACCGCATCGAGGACGCCTGCGCGACTCTCGACCTCGACGAGGACGCCTGCTCGACCGCGACCGACTTGTTCCTCTCGGAGATCCCCGACGAGGAGCGCTCGAAACCCGCCACCGCCGCCGCCAGCCTCTACGCCGCCGCGCTGATCCGTGGCCAGGAGCGCCCCCAGTCCGCCGTCGCCGACGCCATGAGCGTCTCGAGACTCTCCGTCCAGCAGCGCTGGAAACCCCTCCTGGAGAACGCCGGCTTCTCGCCGCCGACGTGGTGACGCCGTCGGAAGGAGAGACTCACCGCGGCGTCGCCACGACCCCGAGGTGGTCCTCGTGGAACCGGTCGAGCCGACCGGTCTCGAGCACCTCGTAGGCCCCCTCCAGCTCCGCGAGCACCTCCGTGAACACGTCGTCCGGCTCTGCGGTGACGTCCTCGCTGCGCGCTTTCACCGCCAGCAACAGCCGCCCGTCGTCGGCGAGGAACCGCGCGTTCCGCGTCGCCACCGCGGCCTGTCCGCGCGTCGCGACGTCCTGGACGAGCGCGTCGAGGTCGCTCTCGACGACGTGCGCGTACGTCTCCGGCTTCCGGGCGTCCTTCAGGAGGGGAAACAGCCGGTCGCGGGGTTCGGCCGCCTCGAGCAGGTCCCGCGCCGGCCGCGGGGCGAACTCCACCGCGTACGTCGCCCCGGCGAAGTCGGCGACGTGGCTGACGGTCGTCCCCGAGGCCGCGCCGAGGTACAACACGGTCTCGCCGCCGGAGAGGCCGACGTCGAACCCGAGCTCGAACATGCCGCCGAGCTTCGACCGCTCCGGGTCCCACGCGCGCCACTCGCCGTCCGTCGGCTCGCCGTAGACCGGCGTGCCGCGAGTCGCCAGCCGCGCCTCGCCGTCGATCTCGCGGCGTTCGACGCCGGCGGGAAGCGCCGAGCTACTCATCGCCGTCCCCCGTCTCGTCCCCGTTCGCGTCCGCCCGCGCCCGGATCGTCGCCATCCGCTCGCGGAGGTCCTCGTGGAGCACCTCGCGGTACTCGCCCGAGTAGTGGTCCGCGCGCGCCGCGAGCGCCAGCTTCCCCGCGAGCGCCCGCGCGGCCGACCCGCGGTCCTCGGGGCGGGTCCCCCGGACGAACTCGTGGGTGTAGATGATCCCGTGTTTCGGCGAGGGAGCCCGCCCGGAGAGGTGCGCGAACAGGGCGTCCTCCGCACCGAGCACCTGGACGGTCCCCGAGGGCTTCCTCGCCAGCGACTCCAGCCCGCCCGCGAGCGCGATCAGCCGCGCGGCGAGCTCCGGGCCGGCCATGTCGGCGAGGTTCGGCGCGACCGCGGGCGCGACCCGGTCGATCGTCGCCGCGAGCTCGTCCCGCTCGTCCGCGAGGGCGGCCGCGCGCGCGGCCAGCGAGATCACTCGTCGGTCGAGGTCGTCGTCGGGCTCCCGCTCGGCGATCGCGCGGGCTCCCGCGATCCCGGAGTCGGCGCCGTCGAAGCGGCTCCCCGCCCACTCGACGGCCCGCTCCGCGAGTTCGTTCGCGACGCGCTCGCAGTCGTCCATGGCGCGGACGGCGTGGATCAGCTGCCGGTCGTCCGCGCGCTCGCGCTCCGCAACGGCCTCGCGGGCCGCGTGGAGGGTACTCTCGCGGAGACGGTCGTAGTAGTCGCCGGCGTCGGCCGCGAAGCCGGACGCGACCGCGAGACGCGGCCAGTCCGCCGGGACCTCCGCGCTGCCGCCCTCGATCGCGTCGCGGGCGGCGTCGAGGTCGTCGGGCGGAACGGACGCGAACCAGCCCGCGTCGCTCTCGTCGGTGGTCATACTCGGAGAACTGCGCGCGAACTCGTATATGCGTCCCGGTGTGTCGGTCGAACGTCGTTCCGGGGTAGTTTCCGGCCGACGGGGCCGACGGATCCCCGTCCACCTCAAGCGGCGGATTCGACCGATTCCGCGTCGTCGTCCGCCGAGTCGCCGTCGTCCTCGGACCGCAGGCCACCGAGGAGGCCGCACTCGCCGACTCGGACCTCCCCGATCGTCGCGCCGGCGAGGCCGCCGAGCGCGCCGCCGGTGCTCGCCGCGTTCCGGTTCACCAGCCCGCCGACCGCGGCCCCGACGGCCGCGCCGACGGCGGCGTACTTCGCCCGTGAGATCGCGGTTCTGATTCGTCCCATGCGCCGAACTACTCGGTTCGTTTACAAAAAGGTGTCCGTCGGCCGACCGCGACGGCGGCCGGTCGCCCGGCTCCGACGCCGACTCGGCGACCCTACTCGCGGGCGATCGGCGTCGTCATACAGTGGAGACCTCCCGCCCCGTTCGTGAGCGCGGCGCGCGGGATCCCGATCCCGTCGGGCAGGACGTCCACGCCGCGGTCGCGGAGCGCCTCGATCGTGGGGTTCTCCTCGGGCCGGTACTCCCCGTCCCCGTCGGGCTCGTAGAGCGGGATCACGGTGCCGTCGTCGATCGCGAGGAAGTTTGTCGGCCACCGCTCCCCGTCGGCGACGTCGATCACGTCGAACCCCTTCTCGTCGCGCACGTACTCCAGCGTCGAGGTCGTGTGGCTGTGCTCGTAGACGTCGCCGCGCTTGCGGTAGACGTCGACGTCGGCTGCGGCCGCCAGGTCGGCGTCGAGCACGGCGAGCCCCTCGGCGGCGATGTTGAACCAGCCGAGCAGGTGCATCACTCGCGAGCCGAGCCCGCGGTCGACCCGGTGTGTCCGGTCGGCCTCCAACGGCGCGCGCACCAGCCCGAACTCGTCGTAGGACACCGCCCCGTCCCGCATGAGTCGCTCGCCCGCCTCGTAGCTCGTCCGGATGACGTGCTCCTCGCCGTCCACCTCCGCGGAGACGCCGAGCAGCGCGAACTCGCCGGCGGGCATGAACTCGCCGCCCTCGAGCGGCTCGCCCGTCATCTCGTAGCGGAGGTCCGCCCCGATCGACTCCCACGCGCGCTTGACGATCGGCTCCTCGCGCCGACGGATCGGCTTCGACATGTGACAGAGGATCGGTCCTCGGTCCCCGACGATCGTCGTGTCGCGCTGGAAGTAGACGTTCGAGATCGGCGCGTCGAGCGCCACCGACGCGCCGTCGGTCCCGCCGTCGACCGTCCTCCTCGGCGTGAGGCTCGGTCGCGAGAGGACGATCTGGAGCTTCTCGCGCGGGGAGAAGGCGGCGAGCACGTCGTCGATCCGGTCGACGCCGCCGTCCTCGAGGGCGTCACGCGTCAGGTCGTCGAGCGCGTCGCCGGCCGCGAGGTCGTCGGCGAGCCGGTGGACCTCGACGTGCGTCGACTCCAGCGTGTCGACGAGCCCTTCGTGCTCCCGGCGCGCCTGCTCGGGCGGGACGTGGTCCTCGAACAGGTTCGCCTCGGGCGCGAGGCTCCCCGACCACAGCTCGAGTCCCGGCGTGTGAACCCTGACAGCCGAGAGCCGTTCCCACTCCGCGCGGACCGAATACTCGGACATACCCTCGACTCGCGGGCGGCGGCGAAAAATCCCCCGCCCCCGGTCACTGGAGCCGCTTCGTCGTCTCGACGAGCGGGTGACGCGCGTAGTCGACCACCTCGATGTCGCCGATCGACTCCAGCCCCTCCTTCTCCGCCGTCTTGGCCATCCCGAGGTCGACCGGGGTCCGCGTGACGATCACGTACGCGTCCATCCTCTCGGTTCCCATCTCGTGTGCGGCCATCACGCGGTGGTGGCCGTCGGCGAGGTGGAGGACGCCGTCGTTGTCGATGACGACGAGCGGCTCGGCGAGCCCCCGGTCCAGCTCGTACTGCCTGCCCTCCAGCTCGTCGGCGTACACCCGCGCCTGCGTGGGCGTGAGGTCGTCGAGGCGGACCTCGCGACGCTCCTCGTCGAGTTCGACGCCGTGGATCTGCTCGAGCGTGCGCATCAGCTTCCCGACCTTTCCGGGGGTCGCCCGCTCGATCTGCGAGCGAACGACGTCCGTGTTCGAGATGATCCCGACGAGGTTGTCCGCGTCGTCGACGACCGGGAGCTTCTGGATCCCCGATCGCAGGATGACACGGGCGGCGTCGGTGACTTTCATGTCGGGATGCGCTACTATCAGGTTCTCGGACATCACCGTGAACACGGGGGCGTCGTCGTCGGCCAAGAGCAGGTCGCCCGCCGAGACGAACCCTTCGACGGTCCGCCCCTGCGTGACGGGAAATCCCTTGTGACCGGCCGTCTCGACCATCCGCTTCGCGACCGACGACACGGTGTCCTCCGGGCTGACGGTCTCGACGTCCCGAGTCATGTACTCGCCGACCGTCGGCTTTCCGGACATGGAGTTCAGTACGTCCTCGACCGTACAAAAAGGGGCGGGAACGACCGAGGCCGCGCGGCGACGCTACTGCGGGCTCGGGCTCGAGGGTCCGGAGACGCCCTGGTCTTTGAGCGCCGAGCCGGTGATCGATTTGAGCCGGGAGACGAGCGAGTCCTTCTCGGCTTCGCCCTCCAGCGCGATGTCGAGCACCTCGCTGATGTGTGAGACGGGGATGACCTCGATCATCTCCTCGTACTCCTCTTCGATCATCACGTCCTGTTCGTTGGCCTGCGGAATGATGACCCGCGTACAGCCGGCCTTCGCGGCCGCCTCGATCTTGTGGGTGACGCCGCCGACGGGAAGCACGTCGCCGCGCACCGAGAGCGAGCCGGTCATCGCGAGGCTCTGGTCGACGCCGACGTTCTCCAGGGCACTGATCACGGCGGTCGCGACCGTGATCGACGCGCTATCCCCGTCGACGCCCTGCTGGCCCGCTTGGACGAACTGGATGTGGATGTCCATCTCCGAGATGTTCTCGTCGGAGAACTTCTTGATGATCGCCGAGACGTTCGAGACCGACTCCTGAGCCATCTCCTTTAACTGCCCCGTGGCGATGACCTCGCCGGGCCCCTGCGAGGGCGCGACCTCGGCCATCACCGGGAGCATGATCCCGGAGTCCTCGCCCATGACGGCGAGCCCGTTGACGCGGCCGACGACGTAGCCGTCCGAGACCTGTAACTCGTAGTCCTTCCGGCGCTCGATGAAGTCGTCGGCGAGCTGTTGTTCGATGGAGCGCGAGCGCCCCTTCGCCTGGAGCACGTGCTCGCGGGTGGTGAAGTCGGCGTCCTCGCCGCGGGCGATGTCGCCGGCGACCCGGACGAGCCCGCCGAGGTTCCGGAAGTGAAGCGTCAGGTGCCCCTTCCGGCCGGAGCGACGCTTGGCCTCGAGGATGACCTCCTCTATCGCCTCCGCGGTGAACTCCGGCAGGCGGCCGTCCTTCGCGACCTCCTGGGCGATGAAGCGCACGTACTGGCGGCGCATCTCCGGGGTGTCCTCGATGGTGTCCTCCATGTACACCTCGTAGCCGTACCCCTTGATCCGGGAGCGCAGCGCCGGGTGCATGTTCTCCATCGCGTCGAGGTTCCCCGCCGCGATCATGACGAAGTCCGTCGGGACGGGCTCGGTCTGGACCATCGCGCCCGAGGAGCGCTCGGACTGGCCCGTGATCGAGAACTCTCCCTCCTGGATCGCCGTCATGAGGTGCTGCTGTGAGCGGATGTCGAGGGTGTTGATCTCGTCGACGAACAGCACGCCCTTGTTCGCCTTGTGGATCGCGCCGGCCTCGACGCGGTCGTGGCTCGGCGTCTCCATCCCGCCGGACTGGAACGGGTCGTGGCGGACGTCGCCGAGCAGCGCGCCGGCGTGTGCGCCCGTCGCGTCGCGGAACGGCGCGGACTTGGTGTCCGCGTTGTTCACGAGCAGGTTCGGGATCATCGCGTCGGAGCCGCGGTTCAGGTAGCGGAAGACGAGGTAGACGACCCCGGCCGCGATGATGCCGACGAGGATCTGGCCGACGATGATGAGCGCGTAGCCCAACACGACGGCGATGATGATCCACATGAGGAGCGACCGCATCTGGTTGCGCTTGCGGGCCTCCTCCTTGTGGGCGTCGACGATCTGTTCGCCCTTCCCGGCCGGGACGGTCCGGACCTTCGGCTTGTTGCCGTCGTCGGGGTTGTGATACACCAGCACGTCCTGAAGCTCCTCTTTCGGGAGCAGCTCGGACATCGCCTTCGCGAGCATCGACTTCCCGGTACCGGGCGAGCCGATCATCATCACGTGGCGGCGCTGTTTCGCCGCCTTGATGATCACGTCGCGGGCGTGCTCCTGGCCGATCACCTGGTCGACGAGCCGGTCGGGGATCGAGATCTCGGAGGTGGTGTCGATCTTGAGCCCGCCGAGGAGGTCGTCCTCGTCGGGGTCCTCGTCGATCTCCGCGCCCTCGACCTCGACGGTGCTCCCGAGGTCGTCGATCCCGCCGTCGTCGCCGGCGTCGACGACCTCGTCGGGGGCCTCCGGCGGGGGCGACGGCTCCTCGCCGTCGTTCGAGGGGATGCCGCCGTCATCGGAGGCGTCCTCCTCGGCCGGGGCGATCTCGGGCTCGCGGAACCCGTCGTCGACCGGATCCGGTCCCGTGTGATCCGCCCCGTCACCGGAGCGGTCCCGACGCCGCTCGTCGGAGGTGCTCTTGCCGGGGGCGTCCTCTCCGGGAGCGTTCTCGCCGTTCTCCTCCGGATTTCGAACGTCCTCCTCGGCCCCTTCCGGCGCGTCGTCGTCCGGGGGCGAGGCGTCCTCCTCCGGCGGGTCGTTCGTGTCCTTCTCGTTGCTCATAGAATCGAAGTCCGTTATCGGAACGGAAGGGTCGGCTACTGATATACTTTCTCCCCGCGACCATCGCGCCCCGACGCTTCAGACTCCCGATATCGGCGTATAACGCCCGTTTCCGTCGGCGTTCGGGTCCCACGAGGTTTATAAATCCCGGCGTCACATCGTGTATCCATGCGGGGCTTTTACATCGGGCGGTACCAGCCGTTTCACGACGGCCACCGACACATGGTCGAGGAGATAGCCGAGGAGGTCGACGAGCTGGTGTTGGGGATCGGTTCCGCCGGCGACTCGCACACGACCCGCAACCCGTTCACCGCGGGAGAGCGAGTCATGATGGTGACGAAGGCCGTTGAGGACCTCCCGGTCACGACCTACGTCGTCCCCATCGAGGACCTCGACCGCAACTCCGTCTGGGTGAGCCACGTCCGGAGCATGACCCCGCGGTTCGACGTGGCGTACTCGAACAACCCGCTCGTCGTGCGACTCTTCGAGGAGGCCGGCGTGGAGGTGCGCCAGTCGCCGATGTTCCGGCGCGACGTGCTGGAGGGGACCGAACTCCGCGAGCGCATGGTCCGCGGCCGCGACTGGGACGCCCTCGTTCCCGACGCCGTCGCCGACGTGATCGAGGAGGTCGGCGGCGTCGAGCGTATCCGTCGGATCGCCGAGACCGACTCGAACGGCGGCGAGCCCTCGGACCAGTAGTTCGATCGGGACGATTCAGGGGATGTCCGACGCGTCGTAAGGCGTTGCCGTCGCGGAGCGCTCGGTCGACGCCGTTCGCCCCTTTTAAGCGTCCGCCGGACGCCGAAACCGGTGTGATCACGCTCACCTCCGACTTCGGCTCGCCGTACCCCGCCGCGATGAAAGGCGTCATCCGCCGGTACACGGACGCCGAACTGGTCGACGTCGCCCACGACCTTCCGCGCGGCGACCCGCGAGCGGCCGCGTTCTGGCTCCGGTTCGTCCTCCCGGAGTTCCCGCCCGCGGTCCACTGCGCCGTGATCGACCCTGGCGTCGGCACGGGGCGGGACGCCCTGGTCGTCCGCGCCGGCTCCCACGCCATCGTCGCGCCCGACAACGGGCTCGCGATGCCGCCGGCGCGGGCGCTGGCGGGCGACGGATCCGATGTCGACGTCCGAACGATCGACGTCGACGACCCGGCGAGCGCAACCTTCCACGGCCGCGACGTGTTCGCGCCGACCGCCGCACGGATCCGGGTGGCGATCGACGAGGCGGCGGCCGACGAGACGCCGCCCGCCGCGGGACCGACACCCGAGGCGGTCGCCGACGCGCTCGCCGCCCTGGACGACCTCTCGCCCGCGAGCGACCCCGTCGACCTCGCCTTTCCGGAGCCGAGCGTCGAGCGTGACGGCGACGGCGACGCCGCCGCGATCGACGGCGAGGTGCTCGCGGTCGACCGCTTCGGCAACGTGATCACCAACGTCCCCGGCGAACTGGTCCGCGGGCGCGACTGGATCCGCGTCGACGGCGACCTCACGCCGGTGGCGGAGACGTTCGGCGCGGTCGAGCCCGGCGAGCAGCTCGTCACCGTGGGGAGCCACGGCTACGCGGAGTGTGACGTCAACGACGGCCGCGGCGACGGCGCGTTCGACCTGCGGCCGGGCGACGCGGTGCGGTTCGTCGCCGACAACGTCAGCCTGTGATCGGGGGAGCCGAAACGGGATCGTCCGGGGTCACAGCTCGACGCCCGAGGGGATCAGGCTCTCGTTCCGGAGGAGGTTCCCCTCGTGGTCGTACACGAGGAACGTCTGCTTGTCGTAGCTCACGAGCCGCTCGCCGTCGAGGTCGATCTCGACGCGGTATCGCGCGTCGTCGCCGGCGGCGTCGACCGAGTCGCGGGCGGCGCGGATGAAGGGGAGCACGTCGTCCGCGGTCTCGTTGAGCTCGAGGACGAAATCGCCCGTGAACCGGTTCGTCACGCCCACGACGCCCTCGGCGTCGCCGCTCTCGAGCGGCTCGCGGAGTCGGAACGCGACGTCGATCGCGCCCGCGGAGAGCAGCTCGCCGTCCGCGTCCGAGAGCCGGTCGCGTAACAGCCCCTCCGGTCCGTGGAAGTCGATGCGGACCAACGGAGTCGTCGGCTCGCCGGCGTCCTCGTCGACGCCCTCGACGGTCAACTCGAAGTAGTCACGCCGCATTGCCTACGCCGTGCTTAGCGGCCCGACCGTATGAACGTAACGGGCACCGTCGGGGTGAGGAGCCGGATCGGTCGGCGCTCGACGAGCCCGGACCGGTCGCTCCGGGCCGGCGGCGATTCCCGGCTCGTCCGCGGACCGCGGACTCGGCGTTGATAATCGACGGGGTCCTTTTAACTCGGAGCCGCGTGTACACCGCTAACGACAGATGTCGGGAGACGCACCGACGGCGGATGGCACGCGCGCGGAGGGGATCGCGGACGCCGTCGGGGCGTTCCGCCGACGCCTCGAGCGCACGTGGGAGATGCTCCGGGGATCGGAGCTCTCGGTCCGTCCGTTCAGGCCGGGCGAGGACGGCCCGCTCGCCGCCTTCACCGCGCCGCCGGACGAGCGCGAGATCGACCGCTACTGGGTGAACGCGCCGTACGCGTACGTCGTGATCACCTACGACGAACGCGAGAGCGAACACCGCTACTACGCGGTCGAGCCCGTCCTCGACGACTTCGAGCGGGACCTGTTCGACCGCGTCGCCGACGACATCCGGGATCCCCTCCTCTACCGCGAGGGGACGGGTCGGACCGACGAGGAGACGCTCCGGGCCGAACTCGAGTCGCTGCTCGAGGGGTACGGCGTCGAGGCCGGGATGGACACGTTCCACTCGATCGCGTACTACCTCTACCGCGACTTCCGGGGGTTCGGAAAGGTCGACCCCCTCCTGAACGACGACCACATCGAGGACGTCTCGTGTGACGGGTACGACCTCCCGATATTCGTCTACCACGACGAGTACACCGACGTCGAGACGAACGTCTCGTTCTCGAAGGCGGAGCTCGACAACTACGTCATCCGGCTCGCCCAGCAGTCCGGTCGACACGTCTCCGTCGGCGACCCGATGGTGGAGACGACGCTCCCGGACGGGTCGCGCGCCGAACTCGCGCTCGGCGAGGAGGTCACCCCGCGCGGGTCCGCGTTCACCATCCGCCAGTACGCCGACGAGCCGTTCACGCCGATCGACCTGATCGAGTACGGAACCTTCTCGATCGAACAGATGGCGTACTTCTGGCTCTGTATCGAGCACAACAAGAGCCTCATCTTCGCGGGCGGGACCGCCTCCGGGAAGACCACCTCGATGAACGCGGTCTCGATGTTCGTCCCGCCGCGCGCGAAGGTGCTCTCGATCGAGGACACCCGCGAGCTCTCCTTGTACCACGACAACTGGCTCTCCTCGGTCACCCGCGAGCGCCGCCACGAGGGCAACGACATCGACATGTACGATCTGCTGCGGTCGGCGCTTCGACACCGCCCGGAGTACATCATCGTCGGCGAGGTCCGCGGCGAGGAGGCCATCACGCTGTTCCAGGCGATGAACACGGGCCACACCACCTTCTCGACGATGCACGCCGACTCGATCGAGACCGTGATCAACCGGCTCGAGAACGAGCCGATCAACGTCCCGCGCGCGATGGTCCAGTCGCTCGACATGCTCGCCGTCCAGACGCTGACGCGCTCGAACGACCAGCGGGTCCGCCGGGCGAAGACGATCGGCGAGATCGGCGGCATCGACCAGCGGACCGGCGAGCTCGACTACTCCTCCGCGTTCGAGTGGCGGGCGGAGACCGACGAGTTCCGGCGAAACGACTCCTCGCTCCTCGAGGAGATACAGACGGAACGGGGATGGTCGCGCTCGGAGCTGCTCCGGGAGATCGACCGCCGCGAGCGGTTCCTCGAGCTGCTCTCCGCGCTCGGCGTGAACGGGTTCAGACGGTTCACGGCGCTCGTCAACGAGTACTACGCGGACGCCGATAGGGTGATGGAACGGCTCGAGGAGCGGGCCGAGGCCGACGGCGGATGATCGCGTACCTCCCGCTCGTCCTCGCGGTCGCCTGCTGTCTCGCGCTCGCGGCGTCGCGGGCGGTCCCGCGCGCGGACCTGGTCGTCACCAGGCTGGCGCTGTCGCTCTTCGGCGACTACGTCGCGAGCCACGGTCGCAGACAACGCGAGCGCGACCTGATGCGTGCCGCTCACGTGGGGGGAACCCACCGGGAGTACGCCTCGCGAACGCTGCTTTACGCCGGCGTCCTCGGCGTCGCTGGGAGCGTGATCGGCGTCTACCTCGCCGCGGCGGTTCTGACAACGCTCGAGGTCGGCGGCGACCGTCTGAGCGAGGTCCTCCCCGGACCGCTCTCCTTCGTGGCCGGACTGACGCGGCTGACGGAGGTCGGCCTCCTCGAGCTGTTCGTGCTCCTCGCGGTCGCGTCGGCCACGGTGGGCGCGGCGCTTGCGGCCGGCGCGTACTACGCCAGGTGGGCCCTGTTGAGCCAGCGGGCGACCGCGCGCGCCGTCGAGATCGACGCCACGCTCCCGCGAACGGTTGCGTTCGTGTACGCGCTCTCGCGGTCGGGGATGCCGTTCCCCCGAGTGATGGACACGCTCGCGGAGAACGAGGCGGTGTACGGCGAGGCCGCCACGGAGCTGTCGGTCGCGGTCCGCGAGATGAACGCGTTCGGGACCGACGTGTTGACCGCGCTCCGCCACACCGCCCGCCGGACCCCGAGCGACGACCTCTCGGAGTTCGCCGAGAACCTCGCGTCGGTCCTCGGGACCGGCCGGTCGCTGTCGGCGTTCCTCAACGACCAGTACGAGCGCTACCAGGAGGAGGCGGAGTCGAAACAGGAGCAGTACCTCGAGCTGCTGTCGACGTTCGCGGAGGCGTACGTCACGACGCTCGTCGCGGGCCCGCTGTTCTTCATCACCATCCTCGTCGTGATCGGGCTCGTCTTGGAGGACACGCTCCCGCTCTTGCGCGTCGTCGTCTACGTCGCGGTCCCGCTCGCGACGTTCGGGTTCGCGGTGTACGTCGACAGCATCACGCAGGGGATCGGCGGCAGCGAGCGGGTCCGGCCGTCGGAGACGTCCCACGGCAGCACTGCCGGACGCGACGGGGACGGCGGCAGCGACGAGGGTCGCGCCGACGACGACCGCGACGGAAACCGCGCCGGCGACGGTGGGAGCGGCGGCCGGGCCTCGGCGGCGGGACCCGCGGCGTCGGCCGCTCCCCGATCTGACGGCGGGGACGTCGCCGACCGGTGGGAGGCGAGCAGGGAACGCCTCCGCGCTTACGACCGGTTCCGCACGGTCCGAGCGTGGGCGAACTCGCCGGTCGAACGCGTCCTGCGGTCGCCGGAGGCCGTCCTCGCCGTCGCCGTGCCGATCGCGATCCTGGGGGTGGCCGTCGCCGTCCACCCGCTGTCGACCGGCGGGGCGACGGAGATCGCCGCGCAGGTCGACGCCCCGACCGTGGGCGCGTCCGCGTTCGTCCTCGTGGCGTACGCGGTCGTCTACGAGGTCAGAAAGCGCCGAATACGTCGGATCGAGGCGGCGATCCCCGACTTCCTCGACCGGCTCGCCAGCGTCAACGAGGCGGGGACCTCGGTCGTCGCGAGCATCCGCCGCGTGGCCGGAACCGACCTCGAGGCGCTGACGGCCGACCTGGAACGCACCCGGCGCGACGTGGACTGGGGCGCGGACGTGACCGCGGCGCTTCACCGCCTGGAGCGCCGGGTCGCCTCGCCGATGACGTCGCGGGCGGTCGTGCTCGTGACGAACGCGATACACGCGAGCGACGACGTCGCGCCCGTCCTCCGGATCGCGGCCGACGAGGCGCGGGCGACGTGGACGCTCCGCCGGGAGCGCAGACAGGTGATGTTGACGTACCTCATCGTCATCTACATCTCGTTTCTGGTGTTCCTCGGCGTCATCGCCGCCCTCTCGGTGTCGTTCATCCCCGCGGTCGAGGAGGCGTCGATGGCGGGCGCGGCCGCGGAGACGGGCACCGGAACCGGCGTCGGAGCGGGAGCGGGCGGCGGGATCGTCGGCGGACTCGGCGACATCGACGCGAGCGCGTACGAGCGGCTGTTCTTCCACGCGGCGGCGATCCAGGCGCTGTGTTCGGGGATCGTCGCCGGACAGCTCGGCGAGGGGTCCGCCAAGGACGGCGCGAAACACGCGGCGATCCTGCTCGCCTCGACGCTCGTCGCCTTCGCGGCGATGGGCGGGTTGTGAGCGCGAGACGGATCGGAGAACCAGGGAGCGGGCGGGTCCACCGAACCTATGTCCGTCGCCACCGATCGCCGGGTATGGACCCGCAGTCGACGTACGACCGGATCGCCGGCCACTTCTCGAAGACGCGGGAGTACGCCTGGCCCGAGGTCGAGTCGTTCCTCGAGGGACGACGCGTCGACCGCGCGCTCGACGTCGGCTGCGGGAACGGGCGGCACACCGAGCTTCTGGCCGACCGGGCGGAGCGGGCGGTCGGGATCGATATCAGCCGCGGACTGCTCCGTGAGGCGGTGCGCCGGTCGCGGGAACGCGAGTTCGACGACCGGGTCGGGTTCGTCCACGGCGACGCGGCGGCGCTCCCGATCGCGGGGGACGCGGTCGACCTGGCGGTATACGTCGCCACGCTCCATCACCTCTCGCCGCGGGCCGCACGGCTCCGGAGCCTGGACGAGCTGGCGCGGGTCCTCCGGCCGGGCGGGGTCGCGCTCGTGAGCGCGTGGAGCACGGCCCACGACCGGTTCGACCGCGAGTCGGGGTTCGACACGACCGTCGACTGGACGCTCCCCGGCGGCGAGACGGTTCCCCGGTACTACCACGTCTACGACCCCGAGGAGTTCGAGGAGGACCTCGCGGCGAGCGACCTCCGCGTCGACGACGTCGACGTCTCGAGCGGGAACTGCTACGGGGTCGTCCGCGCGTCGGGGACGCGGACCCGTCGGTCCGACGGGTGATCGGTCGCGGCCGGGACGAAGGAGAGTCGGAAGAGCCGTAGAACCGGAAGCGTCGCGGGCGAAACGCGGGCGTCAGTCGGCCGTCACGCCGGTCCGCTCCGTCGTCTCCTCCGGCACCGGCGTCACGAGCCTGTAGGCCGCGTAGAGGCCGAGGACTCCGATCCCGGCGAGGACGAAGGCCGTCCGGAGCGTCGGGTCGACGAGCGGGGTCGCGACCACCTCGCCCGCGTCGTTGGTTATCGGGACCGGACTGTACGGCTGCCCGGCGAGGATCTCGATCGTGCCGAACACGACGATCCCCACCAGCATCAGTCCGGCGCTCAGCGCCATCGCCGCCCTGTCGATGATGTCTAGGTCGTTCATTGGGTGTCACCTCCTCAGCCGAGCAGGTACCGCAGCTTCGGGCGTCGCTTGACGAACTCGGTGCGCTCGATGACCGCGTCGAGGCCGTAGTACCGGCCGGCGGCCAACACGATCACGGTCAGGAACAACAGCAGGCCCATGAAGTCGCCGTTGACCAGGCCGTTGCCGAAGCCGGCGTTGCCGATCCAGAACAGGACCATGAAGATGACCCCGCCGAACGCGGCGAAGCGGGTGAGCACGCCGGCCATGAGCGCCAGCCCGATCAGCGTCTCGAACAGCGGGACGCCGGGCTCGATGAGCCACGCGAGGTTGTTCCCCATCCAGACCGGGATGGGACCGAGCGCGGTGCCGGTCATCTCCGACATGTACGCCGGGCCGTAGGTGTACGCCAGCCCGTCCTCGATGAGCTTCGTCACGCCGGCGTGAAAGAACCACCAGCCGGTGACGACGCGCAGGAACGCGACCCAGTAGGCGGTCCACGGGCCGTCCAGTGCGAACTCGACGTCGGTCGTCAGGGGATTCCCCGTTTGGTATGCCATGAGCGTCACCTCACGTGTGGACGTCGGCTCGGAACCGAGTTATACACCGGCGACGGCTCCCGCGCGACGGGAAGCGTTTCGAGAGGCTGAGAACGCGCCGCCGTCGAACTCGACGGATGATCACCGCGGTCGAACCCGAACGCGACCCATCGATCGCTCGGTCGTGCTGTGGGGACCGGGAGGAAACCCCCTCGAAGCCGGCGGTGGACGGATCGTCGAGCGGTCGCGAGGGGGAGGTCGTGAGCGATGCGACTCCCCCACACCGCCGGCAGCCCGGCGGAGACCGCTACCTCCGATCGTTCGGGTCCGACGCGTCCGGGACCGCTTCCACCCGTTCCCGCACGACGTCGATGAACTCCTCGCCCGTCATGCCGTACCGTGTACGCCCGTCGGCCGTTCGCTCCCGCTCGACCGCGGCGATGACCTTCCCGTCGACGCGGAGCCCCCACGCGTCGCCATGGTCGACGTCGATGCTCATCAGTTGGATCTCGACGCCGTGCTCCGCCTCCAGCCGCTCGAGCAGCGGCGGGACGAGCACGCCGTCCGCAAACCGCGGCGGTCGATACGGGGGGAGGTCGTGTTCCTCGAACTCCCGGACCACGTCGCGCCACCAGTCCGGAAGCCGGTCGACGTCGACGTCGGCGTACGGTTCGTCGTCGTCGAGCCAGTCCGGCGATTCGATGCCGTCTCGTCGCGATCGTTTCTCGGGGTACCGAGTCATCGTCCGAGGGGTTCGTTCGGGTAGTCGTATCGAGGGTGGTTCGTCTCGAGCCAACGCGGGCTACAGTTCGACGTAGACCTCGCCGTCCCGAACGTGAACGTCGTACGTCGGCAGCCGGTAATCGTCGCTCGCCGTGTGGGTGCCGTCGGTGATGTCGAACTCCCAGCCGTGCCACGGGCACGCGACGATCTCGTCTTCACACGCCCAGACGAGTTCGTCGTCCTCGTCGACGTCGAGGGTTCCGCTCAATAGACCCTCACAGGCCGGCCCTCCCTGGTGTGTACAGTAGTTCGACAGCGCGTGAAGCTCTCCGTTCGAGTTGAAGACCGCTATCTCACGCCCCGCGATCTCGACGATGACGCGCTCGCCGTCGGCGATGTCCTGCGCCGCGATGACGTGATGGAGGTCGTCCCGATCGATGTTCGGTCGTGTGGATTCACTCATGGTCAGTCGAAGGCGTAGACTCGTTCCGCGGTCTTGCCGTAGACGTTCTGGATCTCCTCGCTCGAGAACTCGGACCGAAGGATCTTCAGCAGCTCTCCGGTGTTGTCGAAGTCGAAGTGCGGGTAGTCCGAGGAGAACATCAGGCTGTCCTCGCCCTCGAAGTGCCGGATCGTCTCCGTGAGGTATTCCGGATCGTCCAGACCTTCGACGGGCTGGCTCGTCACGTAGAACTGGTCTTTGAGGTACTCACTGGGACGCTTCTCGAGCATCGGCGCGTCCCACTTTGCGCCCATGTAGTCGTGATCGAACCGCCGCATGAAGTACGGATACCAGCCGAGACCGGACTCCTGGATGACGAACGTGAGATCGGGAAAGCGTTCGGGAACCCCTCGAGTCAACATGTCCGCCAGGTTCGTCTGGTGCATCATGTTATGTGAGGTCGCGTGAACCGGGAGGGCCCGGTCCATCGCCTGCCACGTCGACGGGAACCGCGTCATCATCGTGCCGGCGGCGTTGTGCATCTTGATCGGTAATCCAGCCCGCTCGCACGCGTCGTAGAGCGGGTAGTAGGACTCGTGCCCGAGGAGCGGATCGACCGATCCGCTCGGGATCATCACCGCCGCGATGCCGTCCTCGTCGGCGCGGCGTTCGACCTCCTCAGCGGCCTTCTGCGGCTTCTGGGGGGCAACGAGGGCGGCTCCGTAGAGGCCGTCGTCCGGGTCGACGATCTCGTCGAGGAGCCAACTGTTGTACGCCGTCGCGAGCGCGGCGGCGAGGTCGTCGTGGTGAACCGCCCCGAGATAGAGGTTCTGGGTCGGGGTGATGATCGCCTTGTCCCACTCGACGAGATCCCGTCCCGTTCGAATGTCCTCCTTGGTACGGACGGTCTCCGAGTCGGCTTTCCCGATCGTCACGGAGTACACCATCCCGTGGGCAGGATAGACACGACCGAGGTACCCGTAGTCGTCACCCTGCTGGCTGTTCAACAACTCGTCGAACGGGCTCTCGAGGTACGGGAAGATGTCCTCCTGGCGCTCCGTCAGGTGGAAGTCCGTGTCGACGACGACTTCCAGGTCGTCGATCGATCGAATCCGCCGTTCCGCTGTCGAACTCATACGATCCCCGTGGTCGATGACATACATATACACCGAGGCGATTCTCGACGGCAGAACGCCATTCGTCGACACCACGTCGCCGACGGACGCGCTTCGCCGTCGTCGGATCCCGTTGAAGACGACCGTAGCGGCGACGCACATCGATTCGAGACGTCGAAAGTGGAGGGGAGACGAGGGATCCGTGTCCGACGGCCCGTCTATTATCAAGAAACGGTATTCAAAATCGTTTCCGATCAGCGAAAATTTCTTCTTCGTTCTTCGTCCATTCCGATCCGATGGAAGAGTGGAAGCCCGGAGGAATCGACCCTGGATCGGGTGGATCGACGATACAGAGCATCGATACGTCGTTCACTATCGTTACGGCCCTTCGCGAGTCGGGGGGGGCGGGCGTGACCGACCTCGCCGAGCGGACCGGGCTCTCGAAAAGTTCAGTCCACAAACACCTACGATCGCTGATGAAACACGGGTGTGTCGTGAAGGACGACGAGGAGTACCGGCTCGGACTCCGGTACCTGGACTTGGGTGCGCACGTGCGTGAGCAGTATCCGGTATCGACGGAGATCAAACACAAACTGCGCGACCTCGCGGCACAGACCGAAGAGAGCGCCCAGTTCGCCGTCGAAGAGCGCGGCCACGCGGTCGTCCTCTACCGGGAGGTCAGCCACGGCGGCGTGTATTCGCGCGGCCGTGAGGGTCGTCGTTTTCGGATGCACCAGACGGCAGCGGGGAAGGCGATCCTCTCGCGTTACTCCGACCAGTGGGTTCGCGAGATCGTCGACCGCCACGGCCTCCCGGCAGCGACGCCACAGACGATCGGCGACGAAGCGGCACTCCTCGAGGAACTCGCGGAGATCAGGGACCAGGGAGTGGCGTTCAACAGCGAGGAGAGCACCGAAGGGCTCCGATCGGTGGCCGTTCCCGTCACGGGGCCGGACGGGGACGTCCTCGGTGCGCTGGCCGTCGCAGGCCCAACGCATCGCCTCACTGGCGAGCGGTTCAAACGCGAGTTGCCGGATCTCGTCCGAAGCGTCGTGAACGAGATCGAGTTGAACCTCGCCCACTCGTAACGCTCTCTCGTTTCCGCGCGTGAACTCCGTTCGAGCACGGTTGGGTTACGGACGGCATGCGACCGACGGAAGGAGGCGCCGGCCGGGATTTGAACCACGGTCGCTCGCTCTCTGATGCAAATCCTGCGGCGATTTCAGTAGAAGACCTTCGATAAATAGAATCTCAACGGGTCTCCACTAGTCTAGTTCTTCGACGAGCGCAGCAACCGCCTCGTCGACGAGATCGCTGTCAAGGCGACCTTGCCAGAAGTCGATATCCTCGTGGTCAATTGATTGGACTCCCCACGGGACAATCCGACTCACATCCGGGATCCCCCCACGAAGCCAACTCCCACCAGGAACGTCGATCAGGCCGTCCATCCAGGATTTCGACGTCAACGTGAGCGCAATATACTGCTCGCCGTGGAACGGACGGCCTTCATGATTCGAGAGAATGAGCCAGGGCCGATCATCTTCCTCGCTTTTGAACGGATCGTCCCCGTAGACGACGTCGCCACGCTCGAAAATCGGTCTCTCCTCGTCGGTCACTGTTCGTCCTCGACGCTCGGATGTGGTTCCTCGGGTGCGTGTTCGCGCCAGGATTCCTTGTCCTCTGTACCGAGTCGCTGGTTGAACAGGGCGGTCGCTCGTTCGTACCCGCTGTATCCGTCGAGTCGCTCTGTGTCGTCGGTTATCACCCAGTACGTCGCTTTGTGTTCGACGAGATCGCGGTCCTTCAGCCTCGAGAGCGCGGTGCTGACCGCGCCCTCATCGAGACCGATTTGAGAGGCGATTTCGCGGGCCTTGAACGCGCGATCATCGTTGGCGGCGAGAAATCCGAGGACCTGATCCGGTACGGAAAGTTCCTCGAGTTCGTCCTCGCTCGTCTTCTCGAAGGTATCTCGGTCGATGGACATCGTTGAGCAGAAATACGGTGTCAACCGTAATGGGTGTTAGGTATGAAAGCGACGAAATTGCTGACGAGGATACTCCGCCCCTAGCCTCGTCGAAGCAGTTCGAGAATCGTGTAGCTTGAGACGGCCAGTCTCAACTACTATGATCGTTGAGTACACCGTAACTACCTACCAGTGGTTTCGTAACCCAAAATGACGAAACCAATACCCAGAATCTCAGCCAGAAAATTCTCATTTTCGTGGTAGGACCACTTTTCGACTGATATTCTTTCCGGTAGCACTGGATTGAGAATTGACTACAGAGAAGTTCTCTGTCGGAGAGTGCGCCGGCCGGGATTTGAACCGGAATCAGACGTGCTCGCTCGCTTCGCTCGCTGCGCGCGACTGATAGGGTTCAAATCCGTCGGCGATTTCTCTCACCTCGTTCGAGAAATGCGCCGGCCGGGATTTGAACCCGGGCCATGAGCTTGGAAGGCATACCCCAGATAGCTAGTATTTCTGAGGTATGTTCCGACTGAACTCGGCGATTCGGGGACCTGCGCGAGATCGCTGATCTAAGCTCAGGTCGTCTCCGTCCGCCAATTCGGCGTGGTGGCTTCCGACTTCTGTGGTGTAGTCTAACTACGCCGACCACTTAAACACGCGGCGTATGAGCCTATGATTCAAAACTATCAGACTATATGTCATAAGCCTTCGCTCAATCTGAATCGAATCCCAGTCGTTCTTCGTTTTTCTTAGCCTGTTCTATCTGTTCTTCAAGAGCGTCTATTTCATCGTTTATCCACCGCAGCACATTCTCATTACTTTCATCTTCTTTGAATAACTCTAATTGGTCCTTCTTTTGCTGATAGTGTTTACTCTCCGGCCCCATCCAGGATCCGGTATGGTAATTCGCGCTTAGCTCATTACGGACATCTTCTCGATCTCCATATCGTTTGAGTAGTTCTTGCGCAAGACAAATACGTTCATTACTGTGGAAAAACTCAGCTGGTACTATCCGGGCTGCAAGAATCGCATTTACCTCCTCATTATCTTCAATCCACTCCCAGATATGGGTGGGTGGTACGTATTCTATTGGTTTATCATCAATACGTGGAGCATCCCCTCTAAACCAATGGAACAGTGGTACAAGACGTTCGTCCCGTTCATCCAAGACGGTAGTAATCTTATTCCACGTTCTCTCTGGCTGATCTCGCAATATGTCGTAAAGAAGCTCTTTGATTTCGGGAGATCCTCCTATAATCGAGCCCCTATCTCCTAATATGTCGAGAATCGTTTCTAACACATCATCGATATGATCCGGATGTTGTTGGATATATTCGTGCGCAATTTCCTTCCAATCATGGCTGATACCCTGTCTAACTACAATATCTTGCTCAGGTTCTACGAAAGCAGGATGGGTGAGGAGTTCAAGCGTCAACTCCTCAGGGAGTTCAGGAGCTTCGTCCGGATAGACATAGTAATGGAAAAATGTCGGTAGTATCGTTGCAGCTTCATCCGCCCCAATTTCCAATAGTAATTCGACAATTTCCCGAAACGTTTGCTCCTCGAAGTTGCGACTAACACCGCCCATTTCGAGTCCTCGTAAACTGGATGCTGATACTTCTCCTTCTTGAATCAATTCAACGATACGTTCAGCATCCCTCGGAGTTACTGCAGACAGCCGGATGAGATCCACCAAATAAGGTCGAAGACGATCATTCTGTTGAATATCATCAAACACCTCTTGACGCGCCGCCTCGTCACGCTCATGCAGGGCAGATAGGTATCCGCTGAGAAAGCTAATCGACCTATCATCATCCTGTGCTTGATCTATCTCGGCAAGAATATCAGACAAAAAGGAATTATTCTCATCCCGGGTCCCGACCTCATAGCCGAATTCCCTCGCTCGATATTGATTTGGGACTGAAGTAGCTAACCAATCCAACTGTGACTCAAGCTTCTGAGGGCCCTCAATAGCCTTAGCAGCAAGTTCACCCAGTTTCTCCTCATAAACATCATCATCCGCAAGAAGGTTTAGACCAACGTAGCGCTCCAACTGGGTTTCGAAGCTGTCCTCAGAGATGTCTACAACAAAAGACCGCCATTCTTCAGCTTCCTCAATATCCTCTAACTCATCGGAATCATAGTGCACTAAATCTACTGACGTTCGAATCACTCGTCCATTATCAACCCAATCATACTCCGAGAATTCTTCTAACGAGCTCCTAATCATCTGTGACAAAGACGGATGAAGTTTTGCTAAGCCCCTAACCGCGTCCAACATCACTTCCACTGCTTCACCACGAACCTGCTCGGGCATCTCGTCTAATTCCTCCTGCAGGAACTCCCAAACAGATCGATAATAGTCGAACAAATCTCCATAAGTTTCAGGCTGCCATAAATCCGGAGACTCTCGTGCACCCTGATATTCGGGACCAACAGTCTTCGTGATTCGGTTGGGATTTTGTAGTCCAACACCAGCGGCTTTCACAGCTAAGAGTTGCCGCTTCTCAGAATCTGACCGTATAGCCTCTTCTAAGACTGTAAGCCGCTCTTGAGGTGCTGTTTCTGTCGGTGCGAGTTTCCCCCATCCCGGTGAGAAAAGATTGGTAAAGATGCCACTCGCATTATTGGCGTATTCCTCGTTTTCGGCCTCTGCTAAATTAAGGAGTATTTTAGCAGCTCGCTTGAATGTATCATCCCAGACGACCATATATTGAATTGACCGAACAATATTCCGTCGCCCAGTGGTAAATTCCAATAATTCGTTAACTGATTTTTGTTCAATAAAATGTTCAAGTGGTTTTATTGCTTCTCTTGGAGCTGCCTCAGCAAATTGCTTGAAAAGATGGCTACCCCAGTCGGTTGTTAGGAGATCCCCATCGTTTTCGTAGAACATCCCATCTTGGGATAATCTTTCAGCGATCCATTGACGGCCTGGTCGATACGCAGCCATATACGGGATCCGTTCTCCAAAGCGCGAGAACATTTGGGGAGGCATTTGCTCAAAAAGCTCTTCGATCTCTGTTTTGCCGTGTTTTCGGAGCCATGAACCTAACAAGTGGGTAGCTAGGGGAAGAGGGCTTACAGATAGATAATATTCTCCAGTGAGGATGCCGCGTTCTCTTTGATAATCTACGATTTCGTTGAACTCGATTTCTTCTTCGTGCTCTTCAAACCCGGCAACCTCCGCCAACCATCTGGCCTCTTCAGAGCGTTCCTCGTTTTCGAGCTTCCATTCAACTTTGTCAAACAAAGCAAATACTTCGAGAACTCGTCGGTGTTTCTTCAATTCCTGTTCCCCCATGTTCTCACTGCCGATCAGTTTATTGATGAGTGTTTCATCACCGATTTCCAAGAGATTGTCAAGCGGCTCCTCCGACTTGGCTGCATTACGAGCGATCATAACTGCAAAGCTGGGAAAACCATCGGCGAGTTCGGCGATGCGGTCAAAGTCAGGCATTTTCTTTCACCTCAAAATCTAAGCTCTCTATCATTTCTCTAACTTTGTTTTTCTCCAGTTGTTCCACTGAAATACGATGATCAGCTCCCGTACTGGTTGGATCGGCAGAAATAGTGATTAATGCCAACCGGTCAGATTCACCGCTGAACCGTTGCTGAAAGTGCTCGTGATCCTTGGAGTCACAGTCATCGATAACAAGAATAGCTGACCAGTCTGGGTTTGTTCGTAAACGGCTGGCTACGCCGCTACATTCGAATTCCCTTGCCGTGCTGTAGATTACTCGCTCTTGGAGATCGTCTTCGGAAAGTGCTTCGTAGACCAGTCTCGTTTTTCCAATATCAGGTGGTCCCGTGACCCTTATTACAGTACAATGGTCATTCGAATCTCTGAGAACGTTCTGAATTTTTTCAATTTGTTTATCTCGTTTGGTATCGGGAAAGAACTCTTCAATGTCTTTTGTAGCTTCGCGGTGCCATGTCGAATGATCAATCACATGTTCAATTCCCTTGTACTTCGCAACGAGAGCAGGAAATCGATTAACGAACCCAACGATTTTACTGCTATCGTAGATTCTGATGTTTGCATCGGGATAACCTTGTGCAGCGAACTCTTCTTCTAGCGCTTCCATCCTCCGTTCAAACATATCTTTATCATTTCGTGGGGATACGCCGCTTAATTCTTCAAAAATAACCAGTACGTATGTGCCGCCATTATCCAAGAGGTCGTCGACTCTCGATTTGAGTCCTGATCCTGAGTCAGATCGGATTTCTTTCTTGCATTCTTTTGGCTCAATATCTGATGATTTTGCTCTGTTGAATCCGCAGAAGGCAGCAGGATAGCGTCGCTCTGAAGGCGGAAGCGAAGCGGAAGAGCCGAATGTGTCCAAACTCCTCTTCCGCTTCGTTAAGCAAGCCGCGTCGCTGGCTCAAAAG
>NZ_JANHDM010000005.1 GCF_024494685.1 Halorubrum rubrum
GAAGCAAGGACCGCAGGAACGAGCGGAGCGAGTGACGAGGACCACAGCGAGCCGCGCGAGTCCTCGCGACTGGGGCTTTGGGGATCGTCACCGCGACAGCAAGGGTCCCGTTCTACTCACCCCGATCCCCACCAAAACACCCGTACCACAAGCAGACAGTATAGACTGTCCGTTTCGAACGAGAACGTGTCTGATGAAGTGAAAATCGACGAGGTCGACTGCGACGACGCTGCCTGCGACTCGAGCTCAGCCCGAGACGGTCGTCTTCACGATGCTCACCGGCGCGGGCGACTGTCGAGAGACGCGTTCCGTGACGGAGCCGAGCATCCGCCGGTACTCACCCGGCCGCGTCTTCGATCCCATCACGGTGAGGTCGATGTCCTCGCGGTCGATGTACCGGAGGATCGCCTCGTCCGGCTTTCCGTACACGAGGTCGGTCACGACCTCGACGCCCGCGCTCGCCGCGCGCTCCGCGACCGCCTCGAGCGCGTCGCGGCCGTTGTCCTCGAGGGTCTCCTCCGCTCCCTCGGAGCCGTCCACGAACTCGTCGCCGGAGTAGGCGTTGACGATGTCGCTGTCGACGACGTAGAGCACGTGGAGCGTGGCGTCGTAGCGGTCGGCCGCGTCGATGGCGTGGTCGGTCGCGCGGTCGACGCCCTTCGTGCCGTCCGTCGGGAACAGTATTCGATCGTACATGTGCGAGGGTTCGTCCGGTGACCGAATAAAAGGTGTGCCCGGTTCCCGGACCGGGAGAGCGAGAGGATTCGTCAGGGTCCGCCCCAAACGGTTAATCCGTCCCGCGCGGGAGGACGTTCATGAGCGAAGCCGCGGACCGGGTCTTCCTGAACGGGGAGGTCCACACGCTAGCCGAGCCCGACGAGACCCACGAGGCGGTCGCCGTCCGCGACGGCGAGGTCGTCCGGCTCGGCCGGACGTACGACGTCGAGTTCCTCGCCGGCGTCGACACCGACGTCGTCGACCTCGCGGGACGCGTCCTCCTGCCGGGGTTCGTCGACGCGCACACGCATCTGACGACCGTCGGGCGGTCGCTCGTCCACGCGGACCTCTCCGCGGCCGACTCGCCCGCTGAGGCGATCGATCTGCTGACGGAACGGGCCGAGGAACTGGAGGGGGCGGACGGAGACGCCGCCGATCCCGCCGCCGCCGCCGCCGACCCCGCGACGGAGTGGGCGCTCGGCTACGGCTACGACGAGTCGACGTGGGAGGAAAAGCGGTACCTGACGCGGGACGACCTCGACCGCGTCTCGACCGACCGCCCGGTGGCCGCGTTCCGCGAGGACATGCACGTCGCCGCGGTCAACGGGGTCGTCCTCGATCGGTTCGCCGACGCGCTGGAGTCGGTCCCCGAGGAAACCGTCCCGACCGATGACGCGGGCGAGCCGACGGGCGTCCTCCTCGAGAGCGCGATCGACCCGGTCTACGAGGCGGTCGAGCCCGGCGTGGCGGGGACGCGCGCGGCCGTCGAGGCGGGCCTCGAACTCTGCGCCGAACGGGGGATCACGGCCTTTCACGACATGGTCCGGGACTCGCACGCTCCGCGGGTCTACCGCGACCTCGACGCGGAGGGAAAGCTGACCGCGCGCGTCCGGATCAACTACTGGACCGACCACCTGGACGCGCTCCGGGAGGTGGGGCTCGCGACGAACGCGGGATCGGCGTTCGTCCGGACGGGCGCGATCAAGTCGTTCACCGACGGGAGCTTCGGCGGCCGGACCGCCCGGCTCTCCGAGCCGTACGCCGACGACCCGGAGGAGACCGGCCAGTGGGTTATCGAGCCCGCCGAACTCGACGAGTGGGTGCGCGAGGCCACCGAGGCGGGCTACCAGTTCACGGCCCACGCCATCGGCGACGAGGCGATCCGGGCGACCCTCGACGCCTACGAGGGGGCGGCCGCGGGCGATCCGGGCGCGGACCGCCACCGAATCGAGCACGTCGAACTCGCAGACGACGACGCCGTCGAGCGGCTCGCGGACACGGGCGTCGTCGCGAGCGTCCAGCCGAACTTCCTGAAGTGGGCACGGGAGGACGGGCTCTACGAGGCGCGCCTCGGCGAGGAGCGCACCGCGGAGACCAACCGCTACCGCGAGATGCTCGACGCGGGCGTCCGGCTCGCGTTCGGCTCCGACGGGATGCCGATGGGCCCCCTCCTCGGGATCCACCACGCCGTCAACGCCCCCGCGGCGGGCCAGCGGCTCTCGGTGACGGAGGCGCTCCGTGCGTACACCCGCGGGGCGGCGTACGCCGGCTTCGACGAGGACCGGCTGGGCACCGTCGAGGTCGGCAAGCGCGCCGACTTCGTCGTCTTAGAGGAGTCGCCGTGGGAGAACCCGGAGACGATCCGCGACGTCGACGTGGCGATGACGGTCGTCGACGGCGAGGTCGTTCACGACGCGCGCTGAGAAACGGGGCGGGAGAGACTGGGTGGGAGCGGGAGAGACTGGGTGGGAGCGGGAGAGACTGGGTGGGAGCGGGAGAGACTGGGTGGGAGCGGGAGAGACTGGGTGGGAGCGGGAGAGAGGGGACGCGACCTACGCGACCGACTCGAGGAAGTTCCGGATCACGTCGTGACCGACCGCGGTGAGGACGCTCTCGGGATGGAACTGGACCGCCTCGATCGGGTGATCGCGGTGCCGGATCCCCATCACGACCGGCTCGCCCGCGTGGTCGGTCGTCGCGGTGACCGCGAACTCGTCCGGCACCTCCGTGGCGACGAGCGAGTGGTACCGCCCCGCCCGAAAGCCCTGGTCGAGCCCGGCGAAGACGCCCGCGCCGTCGTGGTCGACCGGGAACGCCTTGCCGTGGACCGGCTCCGGCGCGTGCCCGACCGTGCCGCCGTACTCGTGGACGGCCGCCTCCAGCCCGAGACACACCCCGAGGGTCGGGACGTCGGGGGACAGCTCCCGGAGCACCGACGCCGAAACCCCGACGTCGCGCTCGTTCTTCGGATGGCCCGGTCCGGGACTGATCACCACGGCGTCGGGCGCCTCGGACTCGACCGCCGACAGCGACGCGGTGTTCTTCAACACCGCGATGTCGACGTCCTCGCTCGCGTCCTCACCGCCGCCGTCCTCACCGTCTCCGCCGCCGACCGAGAGCTCCGAGACGTACTCGACGAGGTTGTAGGTGAACGAGTCGAAGTTGTCGACGACGACGACCTTCATCGGCCCATCCCCTCGATCCGAGGGTCGTCCTCGCGAACCCGCTCGATCGCGGCGAGGACGCCCTCCATCTTGCGCTCGGTCTCCTCGTACTCCGCGGTCGGGTCGGAGTCGGCGACGATCCCCGCGCCGGCGCGGACCGTGATCTCGTCGGTGCCGGCGCGCTCGTCGTCCTCGAAGCCCGTCTCGCCGGAGCCGTCGATCCCCTCGCGTATCGTCGCCGTCCGGATCACGATCGCGAAGTCCGCGTCGCCGGTCCACGAGTAGTAGCCGACGCCCCCGCCGTACGCCTCCCGCGGGGTCGTCTCGAGGTCGTCGATGACCTCCATCGCGCGCACCTTCGGCGCGCCGGTGAGCGTGCCCGCGGGGAACGCCGCCCGCGTGGCGTCGAACGGGTCGCAGTCGGGCGCGAGCGTCCCCGTCACGGTCGACTCGATGTGCTGGACGTGGCTGTACTTCAACACGTTCATGAACTCCTCGACGCGGACGGACCCCGGCTCGGACACCCGGCGCACGTCGTTGCGCGCGAGGTCGACGAGCATCGTGTGTTCGGCGCGCTCCTTCCCGTCCGCGAGCATCTCGCCGGCCAGCCGCCGGTCCTCGACCGGGCTCGTCCCGCGGGGGCAGGTGCCCGCGATCGGGTTCGAGACGACGCGGTCGCCCTTCACCGAGACGAGCGTCTCCGGGCTCGCGCCGACCACCGTCCGGTCGTCGTGGCTGAGGACGTACATGTACGGCGAGGGGTTGATCTCCCGGAGCGCCGCGTACAGCCCGAGCGGGTCGACGTCGCCGCGGAGCCGCCGGCTCCGGGAGATCACGCCCTGGTAGATGTCTCCGTCGAGCACGTGGCGTTTCGCGGTCCGGACGGCCTCCTCGTAGGCCGCCTGCGGGTCGGCCTCCTCCTCCCGAACGCGGACGCCGCCGGGGTCCGGCGGGCCGGCCGCCGCGAGGTCGTCGGCGACGCGGTCCGCCTCCGCGGCGAGTTCGTCGTACACCTTGCCGGGGTCGTCGTCGACGCCGACGACCGGCGTGAACACCAGATCGACGGTCCCCTCCTTCTCGTCGAAGACGACTGTCCGCGTCGTCAACAGGAACTCGGCGTCGGGGAACTCGGTCGCCGGGCGCTCGACGCCGACTTCCTCGAGCCAGAGGTCGTACACCGCCTCGTACGCGAGGAAGCCGACGAAGCCGCCCGAGAGGATCTGCCGGTCCGTCTCGGGGAAGCCCCGACGGGCGACGTCGGGGAACGCCGCCCGGAGCCGGTCGATGGCGTCGCGGTCGTCGTCGACGCCCCCGTCGTCGGTGTCGGCATCGTCGACCCCGTCGCCGCCCGCGTCCACGTCGCCGACGAACGTCGCGGCGGGGCCGAGCTCGGTCACTTCGGTGCGGTCCGGGTGGACGGAGACCACCGCCTCGGGGTCGTAGCCGACGAACGAGTAGCGGGCGTGCCTGTCGGCTTTCCCGCCCGCGGTGAACGCGCCGTCGGGGTCGCTCGAGGCCACCTTCTCGCCGGACTCTAAGAGGAAGCCGTACGGCTCGTCGCCGACGAGCGTGGCGTACGCCGAGAGCGGGGTCGTCTCGGGGTCGAGCGACGCGGCCGTGCGGACGACGACCGGCCGCTCGGCGTCCGCGACCAGCTCGACGAACTCGGATCGCGAGCGGTCGAGTACGGTCCGCGGAGCGTCCCCGGTCATGCGACCTCCATCTCGCGGCCCGCGTTGGCGACGAAGCGGGCGACCGCGTTGTGGTCCTTCCGTCCCTCGACGTGTTCGACGCCGGAGGCCACGTCGACCGCGTACGGGTCCGCGACCCGCACCGCCTCGGCGACGTTCTCCGCGGTGAGCCCGCCGGCGAGCACGATCGGGACGGTCAGCCGCTCGGCCAGTTCGCCGGTCGCCGCCCAGTCGTGGGTCTCGCCGGTGCCGCCCGCGCCGGACTCGCGCGTCGAGTCGACGACGAGCGCGTCGGCGACGCCGTCGAACGCCTCGGCGCGCGCCGGATCGGTCGCGTCGATCGCGACCAGCACCTTCCGTTCCGTCTCCGCGCGGATGAAGCGGACCTCGTCGGGCGTCCACTCGCCGTGTAACTGGAGCGCGTCGGGGCCGATGGTCCGAACGAGTTCCACCGCGCGCTCGGCCGAGGTCGGCATCGTGACGAGCGTCGCCGTGACGAACGGGGGCACGTCGGCGAGCAGGTCGGCCGCGCGCGCCGGGTCGACCTCGCGAGGGGTGTCGACCGGAACCTCGGTTATCACGCCGACCGCGTCCGCCCCCGCCTCGACGGCCGCGCGGAGGTCCGCCTCGTCGGTGAACCCGCACACCTTCACCCGCGCCATCACTCGCCCTCCGACCCGGACCCCGTCGCCGCACCAGACCCGGCCGCAGCCGGCTCCGCGGTCGTCCCCTCACAGAGCGCCGCGAACTTCTCGGCGGCCGCCCTCGAGTCGATCGCCGCCGCGGCGCGCTCGACGCCCGCCGAAAGCGAGTCGGCCTCGCCGGCGACGTATATCGCCGCGCCCGCGTTCGCTAAGATCAGGTCGCGTTTCGGTCCCGTCACCGAGCCGTCGACGATGCCGCGGAGGTCCGCCGCGTTCTCCTCAGGCGTTCCCCCCGCGACCGCCTCGATCGGCGCTCGCTCCACGCCGAGCTCCTCCGGCGTGATCGTGAACTCTCGGACGGTGCCGCCGTCGACCTCGGCGGCGACCGTCTCGTCGTGGATCCCGATCTCGTCCATCCCCGCGCCGTGGACGACGAGGGCGCGATCGACCGGCATGTGCGCGAGCGCGCGGGCGATCGGGCCGACCAGGTCGGGGTCGTAGACGCCGAGCAGCTGGGCGTCCGCCCCCGCGGGGTTCGTCAGCGGGCCGAGCACGTTGAATATCGTCCGCATCCCGAGCTCCTTCCGCGGGCCGATGACGGCCTTCATCGCGGGGTGGAAGACGGGCGCGAGCATGAACCCGATCCCGTCGGCCTCGATGGCGGCCTCGACCGCGGCGGGCTCGGCCTCGACGTTCGCGCCGGCGACCTCGAGCACGTCGGCGCTGCCGGAGGAGGAGGAGACGGAGTAGTTGCCGTGTTTGGCGATCGGCACGCCCGCGCCCGCGGCGACGATCGCCGCGGTCGTCGAGACGTTGATCGTGTCGTAGTCGTCGCCGCCGGTCCCGCAGGTGTCGACGAGCGGCGCTCGGTCGGGATCGATCGTCCGGGCCGCGTCGCGCATCCCTCGGGCGAATCCCGCGATCTCCGCCTCGGTCTCGCCTTTCGCACGCAACGCGGCGAGCAGCGCCCCGATCTGCGCTTCCGTCATCTCCTCGAAGACGAGCCGCGCGGCCTCGCGCGCCTCCTCGAGCGACAGGTCCTCCCCGTTCGTCACGCGTTCGACCGTGTGCTGAATGTCCATAATGTTCACCGATGTATGAGTCCGTGTTGTAATGTACAAGTATGTACACCGATTTAACCCTGTCGCCGTCGCTGTGCGTTCGGCGCTCGTGGCGACGGTGGCGGCAGATCGGGGGCGGATCGGGGGCGGACCGCGGGCTCCGGTCGTTACTCCTCGACGATCGGCGTCTCGCCGTCGGCCTCGACGACGACCACGGGGACCGCGGACTCGTCGACGACCGTGTCGGTCGTGGAGCCGAAGACGAGCCGGCCGACGGTCCCCGTTGTCGGCGCGCCGACGACCACGAGGTCGTAGTAGGGCGACTGCTCGACGATCGCCCCGGCGACCGAGTCGTTTTCGAGGAGCCACCGGTCGACGCGGTCGAACGCGCCGAGCCGGTCGCGAGCGGCGTCGAGGATGCGCTCGCCGGCCGCCTCCTCGGCGCCGTCCTCGTCCACCGAGTCGGCGTCGGACGCGCCTCCGTCGATCCCGTCGATCGACGGGGTCACGTGGAACAGCTCGAGCCACGCGTCGGTCGCCTCGGCGACGCGTTTCGCCACGTCGACCGTCACGCCGGAGTGGGGGCCGACCGCGACCGCGACGAGGATCGAGGAGGTCCGTTCCGGTCCGGTCGCGCGATCGGCCCCGTTCAGCGTCGCGCGCGCCGCGGTCCCGACCGACGCGGCAGCCTCCTCGACGGCCGTCTCCAGCGACGGACCCGTCGCGGGAAGTCGGCTCTCGGTCGCCGGATCGGTCGGCGTCTCCCCGCCGACGTCACCGACGCCCTCGCCGACCCCGCCGCCCTCACCGCTCCCGTCGTCGGCGTCGCTCCCGTACATACCCTACGCGTCAGACAGACGCATGATAAATCCCGATGGTCGTTCCCGTTTCGGTATTCCGCCGAGCCCCGCTCCGTGGGTCTCTGGTCGTCCTTCCCCCCTCGAGGGCGGGGTCGGACCCGTCCGGAACGGAAGCCGCCGGCGTTCCTACTCCCGGAAGAACGCCTCGTCCTCGAACGGCTCGTCCTCGCCCTCCACGGCGATCACGTCGAGGGCGGTGACCTCGGCACCGACGCCGAGGATCCCGGCGAGGCTCGGCTCGGTCCGTCCCTCGTCGCCGGAGATCAACTCCTTGACGTAGAGTCCGCCCGCACCGTGGATCTCGACGGTGGCGTGCCGCGAATCCTCGAGATCGGCGGTCGCCGCGTACACGTCGCGCTCGCGGGTCAGGCTCGCGCGCCGGTGGTCGACGCGGTTCGGGGTGTACTGCTCGACGGTCGCGCCCGCGAGTTCGTCCATCGCGGCCGCAAGCGCGTCGGCATCGACGTCGCCGTCGAACGTCACCTGCGCGCGGTAGCGCTTCGAGGCGTCGTGTTCCTTGACGCGCTCGACCATGTCGTAGGTCGCGAGCCGGAGCCCCTCGACCTCGACCGACCCCTCGGCGAAGGCGTTGATGTCGGCCTCGAGCCGGTCGGTGTCGACGCGGCGGCGGCGCGGCTCCGCGACCTCGACCACGAACGGGCGGCCGGTACCGAGCATGAGCGCGTCGACGTCCTCGCGGCCCGCGCCGTGGAACGTCGCCTCGGTGCCGTCCATCACGTCCTCGACGACCGGCGCGGTGTACTCCTCGACGCTGTCGTCGTAGAGGTAGCCCGATCCGCCGCAGTGGTCACACGGGTCCGCCCCCTGCCGCCCGGACCCCTTACACTCCCGGCAGGGCCACTCGGTCTGGGGGATGTCGCGCTCCAGCTTCCGGTAGCGACCGTAGACGAACGCGGAGTTGACCTTGGCGTCGAGGGCGTCCTCGGCGAGATCGATCGTGAACTGGACGTCCGGGCGGTCGAAGGAGACCTCCGCGTCCGTGAGCCGACCGACCCGCTTGCCGACCTCGCGGTTGAACTCGGATTTGAACGGCTCGCCGGCGTCCGCCTCCACCCCGGCCTCCTCGCGGAGCAGCGCCTCGTTCTCCTCGATCAGCGGCGGCGGCCGCGTCCCGACGTTGTAGGTGGCGAACTCGGTCCCCTCCACGGCCTCGGCCGCACGCTCGGCCCACGCGTCGAACTCGGCACAGCGTCCCTCACACACCCAGCAGTCCGCGGTCGCGACCGGCTCGTGGTCGTCGTCCTCGCGCAGCGCGAGCGAGACCCGCAGCGCCGACCCGCGCTCGGCGTTCGACAGCCCGAAGCTCCGGTCGGCGACGAGCCGACCGAGACAGGCGTCACACACCGGCCCGGTCGCGGTCGCACGCGCGGCGACTTCCAGTACGTCCATGCGGTGGGAAGCCGGCCGCGGGGTAACTGTCTTGCCCTTGTGACCCGTCCCCCATCGACTTCGATCCCGCTCGCTCTCGGTCGCCTCCGCGCTCGCCTGCTCCCGACCGACTTATGTCCGTCACGACCGTCGCCTCAGGCGTGAGCGAGCCGGCGACGCGCGCGGAGAAGGTGGATCTCGGCGTCGAGCTCCTCGCACACCTCGAACGCGAGGAGCTCTCGCTTCCCGAGGCGGTAGACCGGATCGAGACGGTGACCACGAACCCCGCGCTCACCCGTGAGATACTCGATACGGCTGAGAAACGTGGCGTGATCGACCGCGAGAACGCCCGACTACGCGTTCTTCGGGGCGGAACCTACGTGAAGTACGACAGCCAAGTGGTCGCCCGCGAGGGCGAGTTCGAGTGTAAGCGATGTGGTGCAGGCATCACGACTGGGCACTTCGTCCGGTTCGAGGCCGGCGAACTCGGGCCGTTCGGCTCCTCGTGCGTTCGAAAGGTGACCGGCCGGGACGCCGAGTGACGGAGCTATCTGCCCTGTCGAAGCTCCTCGATGAGCCGCTCGATGAGTTCGGACTGCCGCTCGATGGTCGCCGACTGCGCCTCGACGGTCTGTCGGAGCGCCGCGACCTCCGCGGCGAGGCCGTCGTCCTCGACGCCCGCGCTCTCGAAGGGCGACCCCTCGAATCCGTCGCCGTCGACGGCGTCGGCCGGGGCCGTCGACCCCGTCGAGTTCGCCGCGTTCGAGACGTCCGTCGACGCCTCGTGGTTCGCGGTCGATCCGTTCGCGTCCGCCGTCGACGTCTCGAACTCGTCCGCAAGCGGGTCACCGTCGGCGCCGTCGGACTCGACCGGGTCGGCGTCGATCGCGCGTCCGGCCGCATTCGTGCCCCCGGCCGTGCCGTCGGTTCCGCCGCGGTCGAGGTCGCCCTCGGCGGAGTCGCCGAGTTCCGTCTCTTCCGCTCTCGTCTCGGAGAAGGCTCCCGGATCGGACGCCGACTCCGTCCTCGTTTCCGCCTCGATCTCCGCGTCGGCCGCCGGCGACGCCGAGAGCGGGTCGGGGCCCTCGCCGAAGTCGGTCGTCCCGGTGGACGTCGCGGTCCCCTCGTCCTCGTCGACGTCGTCCGCGACCGTCACCCGAAGCTCCTCGAGGCTCCCGACGCCGTGGAACGCGCACACCGCGTCGACGAGGCTCTCCTTGACGGCTCGAGCCGATTCGTTGGGCGCTTTGAACCGCTCGGAGCGGCCGTCGTGCGTGAGCACGACCGCGGTCGCGACCGTCCCCTCCTCGAAGTCGAGGTCGGTCAGGTCGGCGTAGGGGAACTCCTCGAACTCCTCGTCCCAGACCGCCGAGCCGACGTGTTTCACGAGCCGGCTGTCGGTGACGACGAGGGTGAGCTCCGAGAAGCGGAACGTGCGCTCGACCGACTCGCCGGCGTCGGTCACGCCGCGCGCGGAGAGCACCCCGGCGAGGACGGGGTGGACCACGTCGTCGAGGCGTTTCGACGGGACCGCCAGCGTCTCCTCGCCGTCGAGGCCGTAGCCGAAGACGACCTTCGACTTCCGCCGGCCGGTCGAGACGGCGATCCGCTCGGCGTCGTGCGGGTACTCCTCGACGGTCTCGTCGGAGAGCAGGCCGTCGGCGCGGTACACGAGCGTTCGCGTGGGCGTGACCGCGAGGAGGTCGTCCCCCCCGAGCGGGACCCGCGCGACGACCTCCTCGTCGCCGGCGGCCCCCGACAGTAGTTCCGGAAGGCTCATACGCCGAACGTCCGGGGCGTCCGGCATAAATCCGCGGGGTCCGGTTCTCGGTCGTGGATCCGGTCGCGACGACGCTCGCGGGACGGCGTGCGATCTCCTCTCATCCCCCCGACGGATGGGAAGGTTAAAGAGTGTCATCGCGATACGTAAGCGTGAGGCCGGGTGGCTTAGCTGGACATAGCGCCGCACTCATAGGGTTCAGAGATTCGGTGCGGTGACGCCTTGGAAGCGTCCGCGTCCTTCCCGTGGCTCCGCCGAGCCTCGGACCTGGGACATGCGGAGATCGTGGGTTCGGAGCCCACCCCGGCCATACAACAATTTGTTGACACTCGAGTCCGCCAGTCGCCGACGTATCTCCCGTGTTGACGAGTCCGGGTCTCGACGTTCGCGTGACGCCCTCCGCGACCACGTCACGCGAACGGTCGAACCTCGTTCCGCGGGATCGAACCGTCCGATACTGCCGGGATCGATACAGCCAATGGGTACCGGACGCCGATCGAGCCGTGACAGCCTCCGACACCGACGCGGGGACCGAGACGATACTGGTGACCGGCGGTACGGGCTTCATCGGATCACACCTCGCCCGGCGGCTCGTCGACGACGGCCACGAGGTCGTCGCCTTCGACGCCGCGCCCGACGCCGCCCTCCTCGAACGGCTCGGCGTCGCGGGGACGGTCGAGGTCCGGCGCGGCGACGTGACGGACGTCGCCGCGATCGTTCGGGCGATCCGCGAGAGCGGAGCCACCCGGATCGTCCACCTGGCCGCGCTCTTGAGCGAGGACGTTCGAACCGACGAGCTCGCGGCCACGCGGGTGAACGCGCTCGGCGCGAACCACGTGCTCGAGGCCGCCCGGCTCCTCCCCGATCGGATCGACCGCGTCGTGGTGACGTCGAGCGAGACGGTGTACGGCCCCGGATCGGCGTACGACGGGTCCGTCCCCGAGAACGCGCTGTTGTCGCCCGACTCGCCGTACGCCGCCGCGAAACGCCACGCCGAGTGTCTCTCGCGACGCTACCGGGAGGACCACGGCGTCCCCGCGGTCGCGCTCCGACCGACCGGCGTCTTCGGGCCGTTCAGACGGAGCTTCACGGCGTTCTCGGACCTCTTCGAGCGCCCGGCGGTCGGCGATCTCGTTCGCGTCGAGGGCGGCGGAACCGCCGTGAGCTGGCTCTCCGTGCGGGACGCCGCCGACGCGTTCCGGCGTGCCGCGCTGGCGTCCGCGAGCGACCTCGAACACGGCGTCTACAACGTCCGCGGCGAGGTCGCGACCGTCGCGGCGGCCGCGGAGACGGTTCGACGGCTCCTCCCGGACGCGGCGGTGACCGTGGCCGACGACGCCGACCGCGACTGGTCGGCCCAGCGACTCGCGCTCACACGTGCCCGGTCCGATCTCGACTACCGGATCGAGCACGGGCTCGAGGACCTCACGCGCGGGTACGTCGACGCGGTCCGGCGCGACGCCGGGCTCGATCCCGTCGACTGAGCCCGGCCGATCGCCGTCGCCCCGGCTGATCGCCGTCGCCCGCCTCACCCGCCGACGACCGCCTCACTCCCCTCACCCGCCGACGACCGCCTCACCCGCCGACGACCGCCCCGGCCAGCACTGCGATCCCGGCGACCGCGCCGCCGGCGACGAGGAGGGCGTAGTTCGCGATCGGGTTCGCCGCCTTCACGAGGTCGAGGGTGTAGTGGTCGTCCCTGACGGGCGCGTACGGCCGGATCCCCATCGGCGTGATCACGTCGGCGAGGAGGTGTGAGACGACCGTCCCCGCGCCGAGGACGAACGCGAGCGCGGCGAGCGCGAGGACGACGACCGGGCCGCTCTCGAGTCCGACGGCTCCGCCGACGAGCCCGAACGCGACGCCGACCGCGAGCGCGAACCAGACGGTGTGCGTGATCCCGCGGTGGTTCACGAACGGGATCTGCGTGTCCAGGTCGGGGACCATCGCCGTCCAGACGACGACCGCCGCGGCTCCCGCCGCGAGTTCGAGCCCGGCGAACGCGGCGAGGCCGAACCCGACCGGCGCGTACGCCGCGAGCGCGGCCCCGACGTGGCCCGTCCTGTACACGGTCTATCGCTCCCTCACCGGTCCCGCAGGACCGTCTCGCCCGGCGCGACCGTCGCGCCCGCGGAGAGGACGATCCCGACGTTGATCGTACAGTTGATCCCGGTTCGGACGCCGTCGCCACAGACGATTCCGAACTTCCGGCGGCCCGTGCTCACCCGGTCGCCCTTCACCGTGAGCTCGACCGGCTCGCCGTCGTGTCTGAGGTTCGCGACGGTCGTGCCCGCGCCGAGGTTGACGTCCTCGCCGAGCACGCTGTCGCCGAGGTACGTGAGGTGGGGAACCGCGGAGTCGGCCATCACGACGCTGTTTTTCACCTCGACGCCGTGGCCGACCCTGGCGTCCGGACCGAGGTACGTCGCGCCGCGGACGTACGCGTTGGGCCCGACGTGGCTGCCGGCGGCGACGTACGCCGGCCCCTCGATCACGACGCCGGGCTCTATCGTCGCGCCGTTCTCGACGACGACCGTGCCCCGCAGTTCGGCGTCGTCGCTCACGTCGCCGCCGACCTCGCGGTCGCACTCCGCGAGCTTCCACTCGTTCGCCGCGAGCAGCTCCCACGGCCGACCCACGTCGAGCCAGCGCTCGAAGGGGATCGACCGCACGTCGGTCGTCTCGCACGCCCGCTGGAGCACGTCGGTGAGCTCCAGCTCGCCGCGCTCGCTCTCGTCGACGTCGAGCCACGCGAGCGCCTCGGCGGGGAAGACGTACGCGCCCGTGTTCACGAGGTTCGAGGGCGGTTCCGCGGGCTTCTCGACGACGCCCTCGACACGCCCGTCGGCGACGCGCAACACGCCGTACGACGAGGGGTTCTCGACGCGGTAGGAGCCGACCGCGGCGTCAGAGTCGTACAGTTCCGCGAGCGACTCGCGGTCGTAGAGGGCGTCGCCGTTCAACACGACGAACGGCCCCTCCTCGAGTTCGCTTCGGGCGGTGCGGACGGCGTCGGCGGTCCCGCGCCGTTCGGCCTGCGTGACGGTCTCGATCGGGACCGGCCAGTCGCGGTCGGCGATCGCGGCTCGGACCGCGTCCGCCTCGTAGCCGACGACGACGACGATCCGGCTCGCGCCCGAGTCGATCGCGTCCTCGAGACAGCGGACGACGAGCGGCCGCCCGGCGACGGGCAGCATCGGTTTCGGCGTGTTCGCCGTCAGCGGGCGCATCCGGGTCCCCTCGCCGGCCGCGAGTACGACGGTTTGCATATACCCGCAACTCGCCGGACTCCGGGAAAGGTATTGCGACGCTACGCCCCCTGGGTGGCGTCGTCGGCTCCCGGTTATCCGCCGGCTACTCTCCGTCAGTCCCCGCCTCACTCGGCCCGCTCACTCGGTCCGTCCCCTCCGTTCGCCTCGTCGAGCGCGCGGTCGACGATCCCGCTCGCGCGCTCCAGGAGGGCGTCCGCGGCGTCGGCCTCGCGGGCCTCAGCCGTGATCCGGATCAGCGGCTCGGTCCCCGAGGCACGGAGGAGGAACCACCCCTCCTCGGCGTCGACGCGGACCCCGTCGAGCGTCGAGACGTCGGCGAATCCGTCGGTCACGCGCTCCGCGATCAGCGCCATCGCGGCGGTCTTGTGCTCGGTCTCGACCGAGCGCCGCCGGATCGGGTACCGCTCCATCGCCGCGACCCGCTCGGAGAGGGGTGTCTCCGCCGCCAACGCGGCGAGCCGGACCGCCGCGAGCGGGCCGTCCGGACACAGCGTCTCCTCGGGGAAGATCCACGCGCCGGAGGGCTCGCCGCCGAACGCGACCCCCGCCTCCGCGGCGCGCTCGGCCACGTACACGTCGCCGACGCGCGTGTAGACGAGTTCCGCGCCGACCGCGGCGAGCGCGTCCGCAGCCGCGAGGCTCGTGTCGACCGGCGCGGCGACGCGGTCGCCCTCGCCGGCGGCCGCCCGGCCGAAGACGGCGAGGAGCAGGTCGCCGGGGACGAACTCGCCCGCGTCCGTGACCGCCATCATGCGGTCCGCGTCGCCGTCGTGGGCGATCCCGAGGTCGGCGTCGACCGCCTCGACGGTGGCCGCGAGGGTCCCGCAGTTCTCGGCGGTCGGCTCGCTCGGGCGGGCGGGGAACCGGCCGTCCGGGGTCGCGTTCAGCGTCTCGACGTCGGCACCCAACTCGTGGAGCGCGTCGGCGGTCACGCCGCCCATCCCGTTGCCAACGTCGACGACGACGGAGAGGCCGGCGAGGGGTTCGGAGGCGGGGGCTCCGTCCCCGTTCGTCTCCGCCGCGCGCTCGCCGGCCGCGACGAGCGCGTCGCGGTGGCGCGCCGTCGCGTCGGTCCGGCGCTCGTACCCGCCCTGTCCCTCCCAGTCCGCGAGGTCGAACGCCTCCTCGCGGATCCGTTCCTCGATGACGTCCTGTCGCGCCGGCGGGTACGCCCGTCCCGAGGGGGTCCACAGCTTGAGCCCGTTGTCGGGTGCCGGGTTGTGCGAGGCGGTCAGGACGACCCCGGCGTCGGCGTCCAGCGTTCCGATCGCCCGCGCGACCGTGGGCGTGGCCGCGCGGCCGACGTCGACTACGTCCGCACCCGTCTCGCGGAGCCCCGCGACTAACGCGTCGCGGAGCGTCTCGCCCGTCTTCCGCGCGTCGCGTCCGACCACGACCCGGTCAGTTTCGGTGCCGACTGCACGCCCCACGTCGAGCGCGACGGCCGCGGTGACGGCCTCGCCGACGGGCCCGCGGATCCCGCTGGTTCCGAACATACCCGTGGCTCCCGTCGGGGAGACTTGTAACCTCGGGAAGAGGGGCGAGAAGGCGACGACCGATCTCAGATCCGGTTCTCGCGGCCGGGGTCAACGTCGATGGCGTCGACCGGACAGACGTCGACACACAGCATACAGTCGATACACTGGTCCTCGTCGGTCGGGTTCGCCTTGCGGTCGGACTCCGGGTGGCCGGGCGTGTCGACCCAGTCGAAGACGTCGACCGGACAGTCCTCCAGACACGCGCCGTCGGCCAGACAGATGTCGAAGTCGACGGCGACGTGGGTCCCGCGGATCCCGAGCGTCTCCGGCGGCTCGACCGGCCCCCACACGTCGACGCCGTGCTCCTCGCCGGTCCGTTCCGAGTTCCGCTCGAAGTTCGGGTCGATGCCCATCCTGACGGGACTTTCGCGCGTCGACAGTTAAACTCCGCGACGCCGGCCGAGCCGTGCTCTCCCGAGCGGCGGGTCAGCGGCGGCCCCTCCGAGCGACGGCTCCCCCGATCTCAGGGATGCGCGAAGTACGCCACGAGGTCCTCTCCGCCGGTCGGCCCGTCCGGCTCGTCGGTGCCCGTGGGATCGAACGAGTCGAGCCGGGCGAAGCCGATCCGCTCGAACTGGACCACGTCGTCGACGGCGGCGTCGGCGACCTCGGGCTCGGCGTACCCGCGCACGTCGCCCTCGAGGGTGCGGAGAAGCGTCTCGAGCGACTCCGCGGCGGGCACCCAGTGGACCACGTCGACGTCGCCGTCGCGGACCACGTCGATGTCGGCGTCGACGTAGACGAGCTCGTCGGCCTCGCGGCGCACGGGGCCGTACCCCTTCAGCCAGACGCGCTCGCCGGTGGGCGGGAGGTCCGATGCCTCCACGAGGACCCGTCCCGCCGGGATCGTCCGGTCGCCGCGGTCGGGGTGGTCGGGGTGTCGCGCGGGGCGGCCGGCGGCCGGCGCGGGCGCGTCGCCGTCGACGACCGGGAGCTCGACGGCCGGGTCGTCCTCGCGGTCGCGCACGAGGAAGAACCGGTCCGCCTCGTCGTCGACGCGGTCGCGGTTGTTGGCGTACACCGACGACATCGCCAGATCCACGTCGGAGGTCGACATCCCGAGTTCGGTCATCGACTCGACGAGCGCCTCGCCGCGGATCCCCCGCCGGCGGACCGACCGGATCGTCGGCGCGCGCGGGTCGTCCCACCCGGTCAGATCGCCGGCCTCGATCAGTCCCTTGATCGTCGACGTCGAGAGGCTCACGTCGTACTCGTCGACCTGGACGTGCCCCCAGTGGAGCACCTCGGGGTACACCCAGTCGAAGTAGTCGTAGACGAACCGCTGGCGCTTCGCGGAGTCCTGGAGGTCGATGCCGCGGATGATGTGAGTGACCCCCGTGAGGTGGTCGTCGACGCCCGACTGGAAATCGAGCATGGGCCAACAGCGATAGTCGGCGGCCGCCTCGCGGGGGTGGGGCGTGTCGATCATCCGGAAGGCGACCCAGTCGCGCAGCGCGGGGTTCTTGTGGTCGATGTCGGTACGTACCCGGAGGACCATCTCGCCGGCGTCGTACTCGCCGTCGACCATGGCCTCGAACTCCTCGCGGACGGTCGCCTCGTCCTTCCCGCGGTGTGGACACGGCTCGCCGTCGTTCTTCAGCTCGGAGAACGCCTCGCCGGAACACGAGCAGGTGTACGCGCCGCCGCGGTCGATCAGGTCGCGGGCGTGCTCGTAGTACGTTTCGAGGCGGTCGGACGCCCGCAGAACGCGGTCGGCCTCGAAGCCGAGGTACTCGATGTCTTCGAGGATCGCGTCGTACGCCTCGAGGTCGGGCCGCTTCGTCTCCGGGTCGGTGTCGTCGAACCGGCAGATGAACTCCCCGTCGTAGCGCTGTTTGTACGTCCCGATCACCGCGGGCATCCGGGCGTGGCCGATGTGCCAGGGGCCGTTGGGGTTCGGCGCGGCGCGCATCACGACCTCGCCCGCCTCCGCGTTCGGCAGGTCGGGGAGGACGCGGTCGTCCTCCTCGTCGTCGGCCTCAAGCTCCGCGAGTCGCTCGGGGGCCAACTCGCCGAGCCGATCGCGCCGCTCCGGCTCGTCCATCGCCGCGACCCGGTTCACGATCGGCGCGAGCACGCCGGGTATCTCGTCGCCGTGCGGGCGGAACTCGGGGTTCTCGCCCATCAGCGGACCCATGATGGCGCCCACGTCGGGGTCGCTGTCGTGTTTGAGCGCGTTGAACAGCGCGGCCGTCTCGCCGGCCGCCTCGACCCGCTCGCGGAGTTCGTCGTCCATACCGTCGGCTCGTCGGGGCGACTCAAAAACGCCGCGAAACCGTCGGCGTCACGGCGGGAGACGCGGATCGCGTCGGCGAGACGCAGGCGACCCGCCCGCTCCCGTCCCGCCGTCGGGGCCGCGGGTAGGGGCGTGGAACCATCGGAGACACGCGAACATAAACGGTCGAGACCGTTCACGCCGTCGAGCCGGAACGAGCGACGTGAACGGTCGCGACGTTTATGTGTTCACGACGACCTACTGAGGAGATCGGTCCGCGGAATTATAGCCGCTCGGGTTCTGAGGTCGAGTATGGAGACGCGCCGGACCGAGTCGGAACGTATGCGCCCCGGAGGTGCGGGATGGTAGAGCCGATGTCGCGCGAGGAACGCGACGCCGGCAACCGGAAAATAAAGCTCGGGTTCCTGCTTCTGGTGGCCGTCTCGCCGCCGCTCATCACGCTCCTCGGCGACCCGACGCCCGTTCAGTTGGCGGCCGCGACCGCCGGAGGCCTGATCCTCGGACTGCTCCTCGTCTGGTACCTGGGTCGGCTCGCGTCGGAGTTCACCGCGGGCGCTCGGCGGCTGCGATAGCGATCGATCCCCCGCCGCTCCGTTCGGAACCGTTTTGCCGGATCGCGGCTCGTGTCGGACCGGTCACGTTCGAGTCCGCGCTACTCGCTTTCCTCTCCCCCGTAACTGACCTCGATGCCGCGCGGCACCGGCCGGAGGAGGTACGTCCCGTTTCCGCGCTCGACCGGCGCGAAATCGGCGGTGAAGCTCGTGACGGTGTCCTCTCTGATCTCGAACTCCCGATCGAACGTGATCGGCGCGCTTCCGGGCAGTTCGACGGTCGCGTCGCTGCCGTCCACGAGCCTCGCGTCGGTTCCGGAGACGTCGAGCTGGAGGTACAGGTACGTCCCGGTGGCCAGATCGCGCTCGTCGATCAGCTGGGTTTCCTCGCCCCGTAGCTGGACGAGGTCGGCCTCCTGGGGTTCGTCGAACTCGTGGTACTCGCGTCCCTGCGGGTCGTCCTCTTCGTCGTCGGTCTCGTCGGCGGCTTCGTCATCGTCCGATCCCTCGTCGGCATCGTTCCCGCCGCCGTCGGGATCGGTCTCGTTGCCGCCCGCGTCGTCCCCTCCGCCGTCCTCGTCTCCGTCTTCCGCCCCATCGCCGTCTCCGTCACCGCCCTCGGGCCCCAGCCAGATCCCGTCGATCGTGACGACGAGCGACTCGAAGTCGTCGATGTCGGCCGGTTGGTCGGTGACCGAAGTCGCGAGCGTGCCGGTCGCGCGGCCGACGCAGCCGGCGATCCCCGCGGTCCCGAGCGCGGCGGCACCGGTCGCCCGGAGGTAGTCGCGGCGGCCGAACGCGTCGAACCGATCTCGCGTCCCGCTCACGTCAGACACCCCCGGCACCGCCGGCGCGGTCGTTTCCGCCGATATCGTTGCCGGCGAGATCGCTCACCGCGTCGCCGAGGTTCCCGATCTCGCCGGAGAGGAAGCCGTCGATCTCGTTCAGGAGCTCGCCGACGAACTCCGGAACCGGGTCCGGCAGATCGCTCGGCAGCCCGGCGTCGTCGCCGACGTTCCCGTCAGGGCCGACGTCGGCGGCGACCCCGCCGGCCGCAACGCCGGTTCCGATCAGTACGACCGCGGCGAGCGCTCCGAGGAGCGCGGTTCGAATGGCGTTCATTGCGACTCGCACACGAGCGGCTATCGACTTCAATGACCCACTCGCTTCGCCCGGTTCGGTCCGGATTAACTCGGATTAATCCGGTTCGAGCATCCGTGCGGCGGTCGATATCGAACGACCCGTCGTTCGGTGGGGTCGGTTACGCCGAGAGCGAGAGGAGCGGGCGACGCGTGGCGGGCGTTCCCTACCCCGCGGCCGGGAACGCCGAGTCCCCGTCGCCCCCGTGACGGAGGTACTGGATCGCGGCCCCGCCGATCAGGAACGCGAGAAACGCCGGCGTCGACGGGGCGGCCTGCTGGGTGATCGCGAGCGCCTCGCCGGCGAGGACGGCCCGCCACACCGGGTACGCCGTCGCGAGGACGCCGGCACCGAGTCCGGTCAGCGCCAGCGACATGATCGGGTCGGCGTACCGCATCGCCAGGATCCCGGCGACGATGCCGACGAAAAGCGAGGCGAGGAGGAACCGCTGGAACTCGGGTCGCGCGAACAGGCCGGATCCGGCGAGCGCCGCCGGGTCGATCGCCTCGACGACCGGCGCTTCGGACCCGGCCGGGTCGTACACCCGACCGAGGACCGACTCGCCGACCGTCAACACGAGCGTCGCGAGCGTCGAGAAGAGGAACGCCGAGATCGCCACGGCGAACCGGGCGACGAGCGGAACCAGCCCGCGACCGAGGAACGCGCCGATCAGCACGAGCGACGCGGCGAACCCGATCCGACCGCCGGTCGAGACGGTCCCGGAGGCGACCCTCGGGACGACGATCCAGCCGACCACCCCGCCGCCGGCCGCCCCGGCGATCCACCCGGTCCAGCCGAGGACGCGGTCCGTGAGGTCGTAGGCGGCGGCCACCAGCACGCCCCCGACGAGCGTGTTGACACAGAGCAACGCGAACACCACCGGCGTCTCCGCGAGTGACATGCGCCGGGCTACCGCCCGATGTCGTATAGTTCTATTGACGACACGCGCCGGTCGGGCGGTTCGCGGGTCGGTCCGGGCAGTCGACGGCCCGGTCCGGCCTACGCCTCGGCGTTCCGCTTGGTGTAGGCGTCGAGCGCCGTCTCGATCGTGGACAGGTCGCGGGTGACGCGGCCGTCGGCGACGCGCATGAACCCCGGCGTGTACGAGGCGGAGTAGTCGAAGATCCGGTTGACGCCGCGTTTGGGAACCGAGATCGGGGTGAACGACTCGACGGTGTACACCCGTGTGGTCGGGAACGCGGTCCAGAACGTGCCGCTGACCCACCGGTCCTCGTCGGCGAACGTCCGGCCGATCCGCCCGGTGGCGACGTACTCGCCGTCGTGATAGAACAGGACGAGGTCGCCGGACTCCATGCGGTCGAACGTCGAGCCGTTCCCGCTCTCGTCGTCGACGGCCCACAGCCGCGCCTCCTCGACGCTCGCGAGCGGCTCCGGCCGGTCGGGGTACTCGGAGAGATCGACCGCGGACCGGACCGTTCGATCGAAGTTCTCCGGGTCGACGGGGACGAGAAAGACGTTGGCGCTCATTGCCCCCCGTTTCGCCGGGAGGGATTTAACAGTTTGTAGGCGCTAAGTCCACTTCCTCAAGAAACGACCGAAGGGAGCGAGTAGGGAGGGGATACAGCGTCCCCAGAAATCGAAGATTTCTGGTGTGCGAACGAATCGCAAAGCGATTCGTCAACGCCGTCATCACCTGCTCATTCCTCCGATACAGCCGACCCGCAGGCCAACGCGCCGGAACGCTTCCCTATATATCTCGCATATAGATCAGCATGGCATCATTCACAGTTGAAGGTCAAGAAGCTCTCGACCGGGAAGTGAAGCCCTTCGGAAGCGGTGGTGCTCATATTACCATCCCGAAGCGGTGGATCGGGGCAGACGTGAAAGTAGTCCGCACCTCTGAGCCTGCCGAACCCGAGGAGTGAACTACCCCACCCTACTCAGCCACAGGTGTGGCTTCGTTGAGGGTGGGGCTTCCTGTTTCCACGACGCGCTTTGCAGACACCGAATGGGTGTCCGTAGGGAACGCAGTCTCCACAGACGTTGATTCGGGCCATCCCAGCCCTAGTTCAGCAAAGCCTCTCTGCAAGACGTTCATCGCCGCGTTCGCGTCACGGTTACACTCGAACCCACAACTCGGACACGAGTGCTCTCTGACCCAGATGGGTTTCGCTGTCTCCACACCACACGTCGCACACTCTTTCGTCGTTCCCGCTGCTTCGACTTGCACGACGTGTGTCCCGTACAGCTCACCTTTGTATTCCAGAAGAGTGATGAACTGTCGCCACGCCGCAGCCTGCTTGTTCCGCGCGTTCCCATCGTCTTGAAGCATCTCAGCGACGTTCAGGTCTTCCACGAACACCGCATCGTACTCTGTGACGAGCCATATCGTGAGCTTGTGCTGGTAGTCCAGCACCTTCTGACGGATGTGGCGTTTGACCTTCCCAACCGCTTGGCGCTGGTTTTCGTAGTTGTTTGACCCGTGTTCTTTCCGTGAAAGTTTGCGTTGTTCACGGTACAGACGCTCGTATTCGTCTTCGAGGTCGATCCAGTCCACAGTCGTACCGTCCGAAGTGTGGATGTAGTTGAGGATGCCGAGGTCAACGCCCGACGCTATTGTCCGTGTTGAGCGAGTCCACGTCGGGTTTCTCGGGCAGGTCAGCCTCGTCGGTTTCCAGCCCGAAAGAGATGAACCAGTCACCGGTCGTCTCTTTTTTCACTGTGACCTCTTTGATAGCTGCTTCGTCGGGGATCTCGCGGTGGTAGCGGAGTTTGATCTCTCCGATTTTGGAGAGCCAGAGCGTCGCGCGTCGGCCACTCGTGTTTTTGAGTTTGAAGCCGGACTGCGAATACGTTATACTCTGGAACTCTCTCGGAGACTTCCAGTTGAGCTCCCCGACCTTGCGTCCGTTTTGCTTCTGCTTGGAGAGTCCAGTGAGATTCTGGTAGAACCGAGTGACGGTTCGTTGCAGAGCCTTCGAGTTGACTTCCGGGAAAACGGGGAACTCGTCTTTCCAGTCGGGGAGTCGGGAGTGGTGCTTGTACGCAGAGCCGATGTCGTCGGCGTCAACGTTCTCGTACTCGTGCAGGGTGTCGTTGTACGCTTGGCGATGAATGTCGATATGGTAGTCTAGTTCAGCCGCTACCTCTTGTGTCGGGTAGGCATGGTAGCGGTGACTGTACTCCGTCGCTACCTATTGATTATCGATATGTTGTATTAATGGTTTGTAGTGGTGTGCGGCGATTCATCCCCTCCCTACTCGCTCCCGTTGGTCGCTCCTCGAGGAAGGGGCATTCTCGCCTCACTTCTGGTAACTCACGCAACCGTGCGGGGGCGGCGTGGGGGACTTTCCTGCGAATGCTGGAGTACAAGTGCGAACGTGAAGGCACGTACTTCGTATCGGTAGAACCATCAGGGACAACCAAAGAATGCGCTGCCTGCGGTGTCAAGACAGACAAGCCGTTGTGGGTGCGGGAACACTCGTGCCCCTCGTGTGGCTTCACCGCCGATAGGGACTGGAACGCGGCATGGAATATTCTTTCTCGCGGAATCAAGCAGTTAGGAGCGGGACGCTCCGAAACAACGCCTGCGGAGACTGCGCTCCCTACGGGGACCAATTCGGTCCCTGCAAAGCGTGTCGTAGAAACAGGAACCCCCGACCTCAAGGAACGAACCGCGTCAGCGGCGAGTGAGTAGGTCGGGGTAGTTCACAAGCGTTCGTTGGCCGACCGGGATCCGACCCGTCGACGTCGACCGGTCCCGCTCACTCCTCGTCGTACTCGTCGTAGATCCGGTCCATCCGCGCGGCCATCACGAAGTCGGACCGGTGGAGGCCGTCGATGTCGTGGCTCCACATCTCGATTCCGACCTCCCCCCACGAGAGGTGGATGTCGGGGTGGTGCCACTCCGCCTCGGCGAGCTCGCCCACGTCGTTCGTGAACGCGAGCGCGCTTTGGAAGTCCGGAAAGGCGTACGTCGCTTCCAGGTGGTGCTCCTCGATCACCTCCCAGGCGTCGCCGAGTTCGGCGAGGTGGTCGGCGTACTCTTCCGGCGTCAGCGGCTCGTCGTCCTCCGCGGACGGCTCAACGGGCTCGTCGGCGAGCGAGGATGTCATGTGCTCCCGTTGGTCTCGGAAGGGTTTGTACCTTCCGTGCGCGGGTCGCGCACGCCGCCGGCGGGCTCGCCCGCAACGAGGCGGTTAAACCGCCCCCGGTCCTCGGAGGAGCCATGAATCTCGGCTCCACGTTCGGCACGGACGCGCCGGTGATCGGCATGATACACCTGCCCGCCCTCCCCGGCGCGCCCGGCGCGCCCGACGACGGCGCGGTCGCGATGGACGCGGCCGTCGAGCGCGCCGTCGACGACGCGCGGACCCTCGAGGCCGGCGGCGTCGACGGCCTGATGATCGAGAACTTCGGCGACGCCCCCTTCTACCCCGACGACGTGCCGAAACACACCGTCGCGGCGACGACGCGCGCCGCGACGGCCGTCGCCGGGGCGGTCGACCTCCCGATCGGGATCAACGTCCTCCGCAACGACGCCGAGGCGGCCGTCTCCGTCGCCGCCGCGGTCGGGGCGGCGTTCGTCCGCGTGAACGTCCACACCGGCGCGCGGGTCACGGACCAGGGGATCGTCGAGGGGCGCGCCCACGAGACGGTCCGGCTCCGCGAGCGGCTCGGCGTCGACGTCGGGATCCTCGCCGACACCGACGTGAAACACTCCGCGCCGCTCGCGCCCGCGGGGTACTCCGCGGAGTCGTTCGCCGACACCGCCGAGCGCGGCCTCGCGGACGCCGTGATCGCCTCCGGATCCGGAACCGGCCACGCGGTCGACGACGACGCGCTCGAGGCGGTCGTCGCCGAGCGCGAGCGTCACGGCCTCGACACGCCGGTGTTCGTCGGCAGCGGCGTTCGACCCGACACGGTCGGCGACCTCCTCGGCGTCGCCGACGGCGTCATCGTCGGGACCGCGCTGAAGGAGAACGGCGAGACGACCGCGCCGGTGGACGTCGACCGGGTCGCGGAACTCGTGGCGCGGGCGGACGAGGCGCGGTGAGTACGGGCTCTTCCCCGTTTCGGTTACTGAGGGTCCGCGCCGTGCGCCGCGAGGAACGACTCGACCCCCTCGCGCGTCGGAAGTCCGGTCTGCGTGAACCGCTCCGTACAGTTGATCGCGGCGACCGCGGCCGCGAACCGGACGGCGGCGACCAGGGCGTCCCGGTCCCGCCGGTCCGACGGCTCCTCCTCCGCCAGAAGCCACCGGTCGATCAGCCCGGCGAGGAACGCGTCGCCCGCCCCGGTCGTGTCGACGACGTCGACCTCGAAGGCGTCGACCGGTGTCGTCTCGCCCCCGGCGATCACGGTCATCCCGTCCGCGCCGTGGGTGAGCACCGCGGGGCCGACGTCCGGGCTGCGGACCGCCGCGAGCCGGTCGACGGCGGCCTCGCGCCCGCCGAAGTAGGCCGGCGCGGCGACGCCGCCGGCGACGAAGAGGTCCGCGCCGTGGAGGTAGCCGTGGACCGTCTCCGGCTCGGTCCCGCGGCCGGCGAGCTCCTCGACCGGCCCCGAGAGGTCGAAGACGAGCGCGGGCCGGTCGGTCTCGGGGAGGTCGAGAACCCGGTCGAGGACCGCCCGCGCGACCCGGTCGGGCGCGTACGCCGTGAGGAAGACGACCTCGCTCGCGACGACCGACTCGAGGGTCGGCGGGTCGAGCCGGAGCTCGCGGAAGCTCTCGCCGGCGGTGACGATGGCGCGCTCGCCGTCCGGCGCGCTGAGGATCACGGAGCGCGTCGTCGGGTCGTCGCCGACCGCGACCCGAGACACGTCGACGCCCGTCTCGGCCAGCCAGGAGCGTGCCAGACGGCCGTACTCGTCGTCGCCGACGCGGCTGACGAGCCCGACGTCGCGGCCGAGCCGGTCGAGGCCGACCGCGACGTTCGCGCCGACGCCGCCCGGCGCGGTCTCGACCTCGCTGGCGTACGCGCCGCCGTCCGGCTCCGGGAGGTTCGAGACGGCGTACCACTCGTCGACCGCGGCCGCGCCGACGGCGGTGACGCGGGGCGGGTCGCGTTCGCCCCCGGTAGAGCCCGTCACGCTCCGAAGAAGGACTCGTGAACTGCCATCGCGGCTTCAGTCGCGATCGGTCCCTCGACGACGGTGTCGCCGTCCGCTCGCCGGATCACCTCGTCGGCGGGGATCGGGATCGCCCCGCCGGTGAGCTCGTGGAGCGTCTCGCCCGCGACCCCGAAGACGACGCGGCCGATCCCGGCGTAGTGGATCGCGGCGGTACACATCGGACACGGCTCGGTGCTCGCGTACATCGTACAGGCGGCCAGCTCCGCCGCCGAGAGCTCGCGGCCGGCCCACCGCGCCAGCTTCAGCTCCGGGTGGGCGCCGACGTCGTCGTCGGTGAGCGTCGTGTTCCTCGCCTCCCGTCGCACCTCGCCGTCGACGACCAACAGCGCGCCGAACGGGGTGTTCCCGTCCGCGACCGCCTCCTCGGCGAGCTCGATCGTCCGCAGGACGTGTTCCCGATCCGTGGTCATGTCACTGCCTTCGGCCCTCGGAACCTAACGTTTCCCGTCGTCGGCGGCGGGATCGGTCGGGTCGTTCCCGTCGACCGCCCCGGTCGACGCGTCGTCCGCCCTCGTCGAGTCGTCCTCCCTCGTCGAGCCGTCTCCTCCCACCGATCCGTCGTCCGACCCCGTTTCCGTCGCGGACGCTCCCTCCCGGACCGACCGGAGCTTGTCGACCGCGTCGTCGGTCGCGGCCGACCTGGTCTCGGTCACGGCAGCGGGGTCGAGCCGGTCGTCGTCGGGTTCCTCCGGCTCCGACTCTGCCGTCTCCTCGTCAGCTTCCTCGTCAGCGTCCGCCTCCTCCGAACCGCCGAGGAGGCCGCCTATCCACTCGCGAAGTGTCTTGATGGGTCTCATCGGTCAGTAGTTCCGGAACAGCAGCGCCCGCACGTCGTCCTTGGTGCGGGCCGTCTCGACGCTCCCGTCGGGCAGGTCCACCTCGTATCGCACGTCGCCGTCGCCCTCCCGCCACTTGTCGTCGTGGGTGTCGAGCAGGCTCATCATCGCGTTCAGTTGTCCGGCTCCGCCGTCGTCGACATCGGTCGTGTCGTCGTCGCTTTCGGTGTCGTCGTCGCTTTCGGCGTCCGGGGACGCCGTCCCGCCGTCGTCGGTTCCGTCCGCGGCGTCGTTCTCGTCCGCGGCGTCGGGGACCTCCACGTCGACGCGGGCGAAGGGGTCGGCCGCCAGCTCGGCGGCCGCGTCGAGGATCGCCTCGACGAGCTCCGCTTTCGTCATGTCGCTGCGGCCGGCGACGTCGAACGCGGCGGCGATCGAGTACAGGTCCGACCGGTCCGCGTCCTCGGGGTCGCCGTGTCTCCGGTTGCGCGCTTCGAGCGCCTCGCGCGCCGCCTCGCGGTCGAACGGGGGCCGATCCGCGTCGCCGTCGTCGTCCGCGTTCGAGCCGGCCGACCGGCCGGCCAGTCGGTCGGGATCGGCCGATCGGTCCGGGTCGTCGACGGCCTCCGCGAGGTCGAGCAGGTACGCGAGGACCTCCTCGGTGCCGACCGTCGCGTACGGGCCGGCGTGTCGGTCGGCCAGCTCCTCGCGAAGGGTCTCGATGCGTTCTCGGTGGTCGTCGGTGATCTCGAGCGGTGGCATGTCTCACTCCTCGCCGTCCGTCTCCTCGCCGTCCGTCTCCTCGCCGTCCGTCTCCTCGCCCTCTTCGACCTTTCTACCGAAGCGTTCGAGCGCCTCCTCCCAGCTCTCGACGAGACGGGGCTCGCCGGAGTGGTCGACCTCGACGCCGGCGTAGCCGCAGGCGTCACAGCCCACGGCCTCGGCCCCGTCGAGCGTGAACGTCGTCAGCGCGGATCCACAGCGCGGGCACTCGCTCGACACGGTCTCTCGGATGGACGGTGGACGCCGGTCGTGAAAAATACGGGGGTCGCGAGGACCCCGAGGATCACGAGAGGCCCCGGACGGGGCGTTCCTCACGAACGTTGGCTCGAGAGTGTTCCTCGCGAACGCATCGACCGGATGAACCGGTACTAATATATTAACTCGTTCTATAGTAGTCTTTGTAATGGGAACGAACGGGGTCGACCTGCTCGGCGTGCTGGAAAGCGACACGGACACGATCACGGACGCGGTGGCGACCGGACGTATCGACCTCGAGGACCTGGATCGATTCGTGGAGAGCGTCGATCGGGGAGAGCTCGAGGCGGACCGCGGCGTCGACGAGGTGGTCTGGATCGTCGGGTCGCTGCTGCGCGGCGACGCCGCCGACTGGGAGGAGATGGAACCGGCGAGCTGAGGTGCGAGCTGCGGTCGCGGGAGCGCGGCTCACGAGGCTCGTGGCACGCGGGGAGTCACCTGCGGGACGCGAGGGGAACCGGCCCGACCGGTCGGGGGCAACAATCATTAGACTCGGCGGAAACGTCGAGACATGAGCGACTCGATCGAGTCGAACCCGCTTTTCGACTACTACCGCCGCTACGTCGGCGACCCCGACCGCGCGGTGGACGTGTACGCCGGGTTCGGGCTCTTCTTCGTGGGGCTCGGCCTGGGCATCGTCGGCGTCGTCGTGTTCCTCTACAGCGCGACGCTGCCGCCGAACACCCTCTCGACGTACTCGGTCCGGCAGGTGGCCGCGGTCGCCGCCGCGCTCGGGCTCCCGGGGCTGCTCCTCGGCGTCGTCGTCCTCCTCCCGGTCGACCGCCGCATGCTGTACCTCGGGAGCGCCGGGACCGCGGTGTGTCTCGTCGCGGTCGCGTGGTTCGTCCGCGTGTACCCGCACGACTGGAACGTCGCCGAACCGCCGGACTACAGCGCGCAGGTCGTTGCGCTGTACAGCGTCGGGCTCGTCGCCGTCATCGGCGCGACCGGGGCGGCGCTCGTCGCCCACCGCGTCGAGCGGGCGTCGGGCGCGGCGGCGAGCGGAGCCGGAGCCGCGAGCGGTGCGGGCGGCGCGGCCGGTGACGCCGACGCGGGCGGCGAGAGCGCGGGAACCGAAACCGTCTCCGACGAGCAGGTCCGCGCCGACATCGAGCGCGAGCTCGACGACGCCGAACTCACCTGGGGCGGCGTGGAGCGCCCGACTGGCCGCCGGTTGGAGTTGAACACCAGTGCCGTCGACGAGGCCGACGTCGACAGCGGGGCGCTCTCCGGGTCGGCGACGGAGACGCGGACCACCTCCGGTACCGTCGACGACGCGGTCTCCCAGCTCAAGGGGCTCCAGGGCGGCGAGACGAAGACCGCGAGCGGCGAGGGCACCGACGACCAGGCCGCCGCGCTCCGCGAGCTCCGCGAGCAGCAGCGCGCGGAGGAGCAGGCCGAGGCCGACGAGTCGTCCGTCGTCGACCGCATTCGCGGGCTGTTCGAGTAGCCGGCGGGGTGGATCCGCTCCGCGACGAGTCGTGCCTCGACGGACCGTCCCACGACGAGTCCGTGGCCGTCCGCTCATCGGATCCTTATATGCCGTCGACCGTCTATTCGGGGGCGTGTCCAGCGTCACCGTGAGGATCGACCCGCACGTCCACTCCGAGGACAGCTACGACGGCCACGAGCCGGTCGATCTACTCCTCGAACACGCCGCGGACATCGGGCTCGACGCGGTCGTGATCACCGACCACGACACGATGGGGGAGTCGAAGCGGGCGGCCGAACTCGCCCCCGAGTACGGGCTGGTCGGGATCCCCGGCGTCGAGGTGTCGACCGCGGACGGCCACCTGCTCGCGGTCGGCGTCGATCGGATGCCGCCGCGCGGGGAGTCGTACGCGGCGACCGTGTCGTGGATCCACGACCGCGGCGGGGTCGCGATCGTCCCCCATCCCTTCCAGCGGTCGCGTCACGGCGTCCGCAGACGCGACGTTCCCCTCCCGGCGTCCGACGACCCCGCCGCGGTCGACGCCGTCGACGAGGTCGACGCCATCGAGGTGTTCAACGCGTGGCTGTTCACCGGCTACCGCAACCGACGCGCAAGACGGTTCGCGGCGCTCCACGGCTACCCCGGCGTCGCCGCCAGCGACGCCCACCACCTGAACTACGTCGGTCGCGCGTTCACGGAGCTGACGATCAGAGGACGCTCGTCGGTCGACGAGGTGACCGCCGAGGACGTCCTGGCGGCGATCCGCGAGGGGACGACGAGCGCGAGCGGGAAGCGCGCGCCGGTTCCGATGGCGGCGAGGCACTACCTGATCGCCGCCGGACGGAAGTCCGGCTACTACGCCCGGACGGGCGCGGACCGGGGGACCACCGCCGCGGTTCGCGCCGCGAGCGAGGCCGTCTCGATGACGCGAGTCGGCCTCTCACAGGGGGTCCACCGGTTCGGGCGGGCGCTCTCGTGGTTCCGGTAGGTCCGGCGCTCCGGGAGGGCGGCCGGCGCAGTGCGGAGCCGGCGACGCCGCCGGGGAGGCGGGGTTTTTGCCCGCGGAGGCGAAACGGACGGCCATGAGCCACGACAGACACGAGGCCGGGTTCAAGCAGCGGACCCGCGTCGCGGAGGCGCGCGCGACGCTGCTCGACGCCGTCGAGCCCCGCGGCCGGACCGAGACGGTCGCCCTCGCCGACGCCGACGGTCGCGTCCTCGCCGAGCCGATCGACGCGCCCGCGCCGGTTCCCGGCTACGACCGGGCGGCGATGGACGGGTACGCGGTCCGCGCGGAGGACACCTTCGGCGCGTCGGACCGATCGCCCGCGGTCCTGCGGGATCGGGACCGCGAGGACGGGTCGGTCGCCCCCGGCGAGGCGGCCCGCGTCCACACGGGGAGCGCGCTCCCCGAGGGCGCGGACGCGGTCGTGATGATCGAGCACGTCGAGGCCGTCGGCGACGAGGTCGAGACGTTCGACGCGGTCGCGGCCGGCGAGAACGTCGGCGCGGCGGGCGAGGACGTGGCGGAGGGCCAGCGGCTCTACGAGGCGGGCGAGACCCTCCGCCCGTCCGATCTGGGGCTGTGTAAGTCGGTCGGCCTCGAGGAGGTCGTCGTCAACGAACGTCCCGCGGTCGCCGTGATCCCGACCGGCGAGGAGCTGGTTCAGTCCGATCCCGACCCAGGGGAGGTTATCGAGACGAACGGGCTCACCGTCTCGCGACTGGTCGAGCGCTGGGGCGGCGAGCCGCGGTACCGCGAGGTCGTCACCGACGAGGAGGAGGCGCTCGCGGCCGCGATCGAGCGCGACCTCGACGCCGACGTGGTCGTCACCACCGGCGGCTCCTCCGTCGGCGAGCGCGACCTCCTCCCGGAGGTCGTCGACGAACTCGGCGAGGTGCTCGTCCACGGCGTCGCGCTCAAACCCGGCCACCCGGTGTGTCTCGGGCGGGTGGAGGGGACGCCCGTGATATCGCTGCCGGGCTACCCCGTGGCCTGTATCGTGAACGCCGTCCAGTTCCTCCGGCCGGTCCAGAAGCGCGTCGGCGGGACGACCGCCGATCCGTTCCCGACCCGGCGCGCGCGGCTCGACCGGAAGGTGGCGAGCGAGCCCGGCACGCGGACGTTCGCTCGCGTGAAGCTGTCCCGCGAGGGTGACGCCGGGAGAGGTGGCGGAGGCGACGACGAGGCCGGCGGGAGCGGCGACGGCGACCCGCCCTTCGTCGCGACGCCCACCCGCGCCAGCGGGTCCGGCGTCCTCTCGAGCGTCGCCCTCGCGGACGGCTGGGTCGTCGTGCCGGAGCCGCGGGAGGGGCTCGACGCCGGCGACGTCGTCGACGTCGAGCTCTGGGAGGTGACGGAATGACGGAGCGCAAGGAGTTCCGCGACCTGGCCGAGCCCGACGCCGCCCGCGACGCCATCGCGTCGCTGGACCTCTCGCCGGAGCCGGAGTCCGTCCCGCTGAGCGAGGCCCGCGGCCGGGTGCTCGCCGAGCGCGTCGACGCCGGGATCGACGTGCCGGGGTTCGACCGCGCGTCGATGGACGGCTACGCGGTCCGCGCCCGCGACACGTTCGGAGCCGACGAGGCCGACCCGGTCGCGCTCGACCTCGTCGGTGCGGTCCACGCGGGCGAGCCCCCCGAGGTGACCGTCGATCCGGGGACCTGCGCGGAGGTGTCGACCGGGGCGGTGATGCCGGACGGCGCGGACGCGGTGGTGATGGTCGAGCGCACCGACGAGCGGCCGACTGAGGGGGGTGAACCGGACCGGATCGCGTTCCGCACGTCGGTCGCGCCCGGCGACCACGTGATGGCTGCGGGCGCGGACATCGCCGCGGGGGCCCGCGCGCTCGGCCCCGGAACCCGGCTCACCCCCCGCGAGATCGGACTGCTCTCGGCGCTCGGCGTCGACGAGGTCCCGGTCCGCGGTCGACCCACCGTGGGGATCGTCTCGACGGGGGACGAGCTGGTCCGCCCCGGCGACGACCTCGACCCCTCGCGCGGCGAGATCTACGACGTGAACTCGACGACGATCGCGGCCGGGGTCACGGAGGCGGGCGGCGAGCCCGTCCTCTACCCCCACGCCGGCGACGACTACGCGGAGATGGAGCGGCTGCTCCGCGAGGCGGCCGACGAGTGCGACCTGGTCCTCTCGTCGGGGTCGACCTCCGCGAGCGCGGTCGACGTGATCTACCGCGTGATCGAGGAGCGCGGCGACCTGTTGCTCCACGGCGTCGCAGTCAAGCCGGGCAAGCCGATGCTGATCGGGCGGCTCGACCGCGCCGACGGCGGCGAGTCCGCCTACGTCGGGCTCCCCGGTTACCCCGTCTCCGCGCTGACGATCTTCCGGACGTTCGTCGCGCCGGCGATCCGCGAGGCCGCGGGGCTCCCGGAGCCGCGGACCGCGACCGTCGAGGGACGGATGGCCGTCCGCGAGCGCTACGCCGAGGGGCGGCTCCGGCTGATGCCGGTCGGCCTGCTCGACCTGGGCGACGACGCGGCGGCTGACGGCGCGGCCGCGGACGGCCCTGCGGGCGACTCGACGGCCCCCATCGTCTACCCGGTCGACAAGGGCTCCGGCGCGACGACGAGCCTCGTCGAGGCCGACGGCGTCGTCGCCGTCGACCCGGACACGGAGTACCTCGAGGCGGGCGAGCCCGTCACGGTCCGGCTGTTCTCGCCGGACGTCCGCCCGCCGACCCTGCTCGGGGTCGGCGAGGACGACCCGGCGGTCAACCGGCTGCTCGACCGGATCGAGAGCCCGCGATACCTCCCGGTCGGCTCGCGCGAGGGGTACCGGCGGCTCCGCGACGGCGTCCCGGACGTCGCCGTGACCGCGGGACCGACCGACCGCGACGTCGACGACGTCGTCCTCGGCGGGTGGAACCGCGAGTGGGGGCTCGTCGTGCCCGCCGGGAACCCCGAGGACGTCGAGGGGCTCGCGGACCTCCTCGACCGCGACCTCCGGTTCGTCAACCGACCGACCGGCACGGGGCTTCGCCGGAGCCTCGACGACGCGCTGGCGGAACTGGCCGACGAGCGCTCGGCCGCCAGGGGCGACCTGACCGAGCGGATCGACGGCTACGGGCTGACGCTCCGGGCGTTCGAGAGCCCGGTCCGGCGGGTGCTCGACGGGGACGCCGACGCGGGGCTAGGGCTGCGCGAGACGGCCGAACGGCTCGGCTGCGGGTTCGTCCCGCTCGGCGACCAGCGGGTCGCCGTCCGCGCGGCGGCCGACCGCGTCGGCCGCGAGGCGGTCGCGTCGCTCGCGACGGAGCTCGACGACGACGGGATCGCGGACCTGATCGCGGGGCTCGCGGGTTACTCGGCGTAGCGGCCGCGTCGACGGCGCGGGACGGGACTCCCGAGAGTCGGTTCCGGACGATCAGTCCCGGACGATCCGCTCCTCGCCGTCCTCGACGACGACGTCGAGGCCGTGCTCGTGGACGAACGCGGCGGTGTAGTCGGGGACGATCCGCTCGGCGGCAAAGCGCGCCCGGAGCAGCGGGATCGTGTCGAGGAGGTCCGCGCGGGTCGAAAGCGAGGGGAGCGACTGGACGAACTCCACGTCGAGCCCGGCGTCGCGCCCGCGGGCGGCGAGCGTCGGGAGCGCGGGCGCGTCGAACGCGCCCTCGAAGTCGATCGGCTCGGCGAAGCCCGCGTAGTACGCCCGCCCGCGGGTCGAGGGGCCGATCACGACCTCGTTCGTCCGGAGCTTCATCGCCGCCGAGTCGACGACCGTCCGCGAGAGCAGCGGCGCGGTCGGCGTCACGACCGCGACCGAGTCCGCGTTCTCCTCGCGCAGCAGGTGCGTGACGGCGTTGCCGGCACGCGCGCCGAACGTCGAGCCGACCTGCCGCTCGAACCGGACGTCGCCGGTCCCGTCGAGCGTGTCGGCGACGATCGCGCGGAGCTCGGCCTCGGGCGGCGTGTCGGTGCGGTGCGGTTCGGGGAGGGCGTCCTCGGCCGGGTAGTTGACGAGCAGGTCGCCGCCGGAGCGGTCGACCGCGAGCACGGCGTCGCGGAGGGCGGCCTCGTACATATCGGCCGCCTCGGCGGTCGAGAGCGGTGTCGACTCCGCCAGCCCGGTCGCGACGAGCCCCTCGCGGGGCGGGTTCGCAAACACGACGACGACGGTCATACCGGAGGGAGTCGCGGCTCCGCCTTCAACTAAGCGAAGTCGCGCCGCATCGCGATCTCGAACCAGGGACAGAGACGGAGCTGGCGGTACAGCGCGGGGTTCTCGTGGAGGTGGTCGTAGTCGACCCACATCCGGCCGCCGATCTCCGCGGGGTCGGGGTCGAGGGAGGTGTCTTCGAGAGTGACCTTCAACACCGCACACACCTCCCACTCGACGCCCTCGTTGGGGTAGTAGCGCTTGTACTCGAAGCGGTCCGTCACCCGGAGGTCGTCGTACTGGTCGGGCGTGATCCCCAGCTCCTCCTCGAGCCGCGTCTCGGTGGCGTCCTCCTGGGACTGTCCCTCGACGGGATGGGAGGCGACGGTGCCGTCCCAGTGGCCGTCCCACAGCCGCTTGGTCGGGGCGCGCTGGGCCAGTAGGATCCGGCCGTCGGTATCGAAGACGAGGCAGGTGAACGCCCGGTGACGGATCCCGTCGCCGGTGTGGGCGTCGAGCCGGTTGACGGTGCCCTGCGGGGTGTCGTCGGGGTCGACGGCGACGACGTCCTGGGCGGCGTTCTCGTGGTCGATGGCGGCGTCGGCGCCCCCGCCGTCGGGATCGGGGGCCGCGGCGTCCTCGGAACTCATACCTTCCCGTCTCACACCGAGACTAATAAGGGTTCGATACGTCACGAGGGGTCGAATCCGATCCGCGGTTCGACGCGCTTAAACGCGTGCCACGGCTACCTAACGGGGATGAGTGACCCGGCGCTCGACGTTGTCGAGTTCGTTCTGACCACCCACTTCTACAGCGAGAACCGCGACCTCGACGAGAACGACCTTCCGCCCCGGTTCCGGCGGGTGTTCTGGTCGGCCGACGCCGCGGAGGACGCCCCCGGCGGCGTCGAGCGACCGCTGAAGGCGACCGACGCCAGCACCCGGACGGCGACCGGCGTCGAGCGTCCCTGGGACGCGGTTTCCGACCTCCTCTTTACCCAACACACGGAGTTCTCCGGCGAGATCACGCTCACCCAGCCCGAGATGGGACTAGAGTGGTACCGCGATCACGCCGAGGACGACCGGATCGCCTCGAACCCGACGCTCGTCGCGGCGCTCGCGGCCGCAGACGGTCTCGAGGCTCCCGTCTCCCGCGAGGAGGCGCGCGAGGACGTCCGGCCGATCCAGGCCGATCGCGTCTGGATCGACGCGCTCCTCGAGGAGTACTTCGACGAGGACGAGGACGGCGAGATGCTCGACCTCGTCAACGTCCGCGCGCCCGAGGAGATCGAGACCACGCTCGAGGACCTCGTGTTGACCGGCGACCAGGAGGAGGAGATCCAGAAGATCGTGAAGGCGATCGAACACCGCGAGTACCTCGCGAGCATCGGGCTCCGCGAGATCGGGAAGCTGCTGTTCGTCGGCCCGCCGGGTACCGGGAAGACCACCGTCTCGCGGGCGCTCGCCCACCAGCTCGGCATCCCGCTCGTCGAGGTGAAGATGTCGATGATCACGAGCCAGTACCTCGGCGAGACGGCGAAGAACGTCGAGAAGACCTTCGAGGTCGCCAAGCGACTCTCGCCGTGTATCCTCTTCATCGACGAGTTCGACTCGGTCGCGAAGACGCGCCGCTCGGACGAGCACGCCGCCCTGAAACGCGCGGTCAACACCCTCCTCAAGTCGATCGACGAGGTGTCGCTCGTCCGTGACGAGGTGCTCCTCATCGGCGCGACGAACCACCCCGACCAGCTCGACGCGGCCGCCTGGCGGCGCTTCGACGAGATCGTCAACTTCCCCAAACCCGACCGCGACATGCGCGCGGACATCCTCCGGGTCGTCACTCGCGAGATGCAGATCGCCGACTTCGACCCCGCGGAGGTCGCCGACCGGACCACCGGGCTCACGGGTTCCGACCTCCGGATGGTGCTTCGGGAGGCGGTGCTCGGCGCGCTGACGGAGGACCGCATGACCATCACCCAGGCGGACGTGATGGGGGCGGTCGCGGACTTCGAGGAGAGAGACAACCTCAAGAACATGGACATGATCGACGGCGAGGGCGCGGAGGTGCTCGGCCAGACGAACGACAGCGGGGCCGACCACGGCGGCGGCCACGACCACGGCGAGGGCGACGACCACGGCCACGACCACGGCGAGGAGACCGACCACGCGCACGGACGCCCACAGGACTAGGCGCGGACCGTCTCGACATCGGACCGCTTCCGAGGTCGGGCCCCCGTCATCGACCGCCCACAGACCCCCTACGCGTCCTCCCCGACCCGAACGCCCGAAACGGTGTAGCCGAACCCGCGGTCGACGACCGCCGGATCGAGCCCGACCGCCGCCATGTCGGCCGCGAGCGCGTCGGGCGTCGAGAATCGCGACCCCATGCCGATCGCGTGTTCGCCGGCGACGAGCAGCCGGCCGAGCGGATGCGTGGGGTCGAACTCGCGAACGACGAGGACGCCGCCCGGCGCGAGGACCCGCGCGACCTCCCGCAGGGCGGCCCCCCGGTCCGGCAGGTGGTGGAACGCGTCGACGACCATGACGGCGTCGACGCTGCCGTCGCGGAACGGGAGCCGACCCGCGTCGCCGGTGATCGCCGACAGTCCGCGGGTGCCTCGGGCCCGGCGGAGCATCCCGGCGGAGGCGTCGACGACCGTGATCTCGGGTCCCGTCAGCGCGGCCGCGGCGCGCCCGGAACCGCCGCCGACGTCGACGAGGCGGTCGATCGGTCGCTCCGCGCGGTCGAACCCCGCCGCGAGCGCCGCGCCGTTCGCGGGCGGCATGACGAGGTCGTAAAGCGGCGCGATCCGGTCGAAGAAGCGAACGTCGCCGAGGCCGTACATGGCGGCCCTGCGGCCGGCGCGGAGTTATAGCTCCGGATCCGACGCCGGCGGCTCCCCGTCGACGCCGCGGACGCTCCCGCCCGCGTCCCGCCGCGACCGTCCGGACCGTTTACGTCTCCCCGCGCGTAGCGACGAACATGGTATCGGATCGCACGGCGTTCACGGTCGCGGGCGCGGCGGGGGAGGGGGCGACCTGTCGGCTCGACTACCGGGCGTTCGCGTACGCCGGGAAGTTCGTCGTCGGCGACACGGGCAAGGCGTTCCTGCGAACCGGCGACGGCTCCGACGCGGTCCCAGAGTGGGAGCCCGATGAGTCGCTCCCCGAGACCGTCGATCCGGACGCGTTCGAGACGGACGTCCTCGCGGCGGTCTCCTTCTCGCCAGACCGGACCGACCCGTCGTGCTGCCGGCTCCGCTACGTCACCGTCCACGTCGCGCGTCGCGGCGAGGGGCTCGGTCCCGAGCTGGTCCGGCGGACCGTCTCGTGGCTCGCGGACGCGGGGTACGAGCGCGTCCGGATCGCCGTCAACAACCCGTTCGCCTACGATGCGCTCTACAAGTGCGGGTTCGCCTACACCGGCCAGCAGACGGGCCTCGCGGAACTCGAGCTGGAGCGACCCGCCGACGCGCCCGCGCCGACCCGCGCCGACGCCGAGCGGTACCGCGCCGGGCTGGCCGTCTTCCGCGACCGAGACGACGATCTCCCGGAGGCAGTTCGGCGGTTCCTCGCGGACCGGCTGGGCGACGGGGGAGACGACCCCGCCGATCCGCCCGATCCGCTCGACCCGCCCGCCTCGCCCGATCCCGCAGACGCGCCCGATCCCCGCAACACACTTACCGACGAGGACCCCTCCTAGACCGTATGTACGGCGTCGTCGGCGGCGGGCTCGTCGGACTCGCGGCGGCCGCTCGACTCCGGGAGACGGGTCACTCGGTCCGGCTGTTCGAGGTGACCGACGCGGTCGGGGGACGGGCGCGCACGGTCGACACCGCCGGCGACCCGGTGGAGCGGTTCCCGCACTACCTCTCGCGCGGCGACGACGCCCTGTCCTCGCTCGCGGCCGACCACGGCCTCGACGACCGGATCGCGTGGCGACGCGGTCGAACCGCCCGGTACCGCGACGGGGTCGTCCACCCCCTCGACGCCCCGTGGGAGCGGCTGGCGTATCCGGGAACCGGGATCGTCGACGCGGTTCGGGCCGCACGCCTCGCCCGCATGGTTCGTCGCGTCGACGCCGACGACGCCGCTGCCCCCGACGCCGCCCGAACCGCTCTCGACGCGACGACCGTCGAGGCATTCGTCACCGAGCGCGCGTCGCGGTCGACCTACGAGGGGTACGTCGAGCCCGCCCTTCGAGCCGAGTTCGGCGGCCGCGCCGCCGACGTCTCCGCGGCGTGGCTGGCGGAGTGGCTCGGGTCGCGGGAGGGACGCCACCGCGACGGAGCGGCCGTCGGCTACGTCGACGGCTCGGCGGCTCTTCTCGTGGACGCGCTCGTCGGGGCGATCGGCGAGGGGGCGATACGGACCGGGAGCCGCGTCACCGACGTCGACGCGTCCGGCGTCGACCGCGACGGCGACGGACACGGGATCCCGCTGACGGTCGAGACGCCGGCCGGGAGCCGCGTCGTCGGCTGCGAGGGCGTCGTCGTCGCCGCCGGCCCGTCGACGCTCCGAGCGGTGACGGGAGTCGATCCCGGCATTCGGACGGTCCCCGGAACGTGCGCGCTCGTCACGACGGACGAGCCGATCGTCGACCCGTGGCGGGTGACCGTCGAGCCGGGGGCGCTCTCGACGGGCGAGGACGCCCCCTTCGGAACCCTGTTCGCGCACACGAACCTGATCTCTCCCGAGCGATACGGCGGCGATCACCTGACGTATCTGGTCGGGCGCGGCGGAACGGTCGCCGACGCGGACGGCGTGGGCGACGGGAGCGAGGAGAGGGTCCGGGATCGATGGCTGTCGGCGCTCGAGGACCTCTTTCCGGCGTTCTCGCCGAAGACGGTGCGGTCGTTCCGGGTCGCCCGCGATCCCGCCGCGGCCGTCGCGGCTCGTCCCGGCGAGCGCGTCCCGACCGACCTCGGTGAGGCGGGCGCTCCGGGCGTCGCGTACGCCGGTCCGGGGGGCCGGCTCGACCGGTTCGGCGGCTCGCCGGCGACGCGGGTCGCCGCGGGGGTCGCGGCCGCGGAGGCGGTGGCGGGTGCGGAGGCGGTGGCGGGTGCGGAGGCGGTGCCGGACCCGACGAGCGGACGAGACGACTCCGGCTTCGAGTGGATATGAGCGCCGAGGTCTCCCCTCAGGCGCTGGCCTCGTCCTCGTCGAGTCCGGGCGCGGCGGCAGGGTCGACCTCCTCGGGCTCCTCGGTGTCGCCGCCGACGACCGTCTCGCCGTCGTCGGTCTCCACGTACACGTCGTCGGCGAAGCCGGCGAGCGCGTTCTCGTACTCCGCCGTCTCGAGCCGCTCCGGGGTCTCGGGCGCGCCCGCGATCCCGTCCGCCGGGCGGAACTCGCCGAGCGGGTCGTCGATCGTGATCCCGTGTTCCGAGAAGAACGATTCGTACCGACGGTAGTGCTCCTCCAGCTCGTCGCCGGGGATCTCCATCATCTCCGTCCAGCCGCGGTTGAAGAAGTCGAAGTTGGCCTGGACGTGCGTGATCTCGCGGGCCTCGGCCTCCGAGAAGCCGGCCTCTAAGGCGGCGACGTACGCGTCCATCGTCGCGTCGAAGAAATCGTCGAGGTGTTCTCTGCGCTCCTCGCGACGCTCCTCGTCGGCCTTGTTGAGGAAGATGCTCGTGTGGAGGTCGACGAGCTTGTCGTTGGCGACGTCGCCGACCACGGGGGTCGTAAGCGCCTTTTTCGCGGCCCAGTGGCGGATGTTCTGCCGGATCTTCATACGCGTCGTTGGACGGCGACGGCCTTGAATCTGTGGCGACGACGGGGGGATCCGACGGCCGATCCGCCGGATCGATCGGTCGGGAACGTCGAAACGGTTGGGGAGCGAGAGACTATCACGGTTCTGAACGCGGATGACAATCCACATTAACCCCCAATCCGAAACGCCGCCCATGAGCGATTCGTACGTGATCGTCGGGGACGGGATCGCGGGGGCCTCCGCCGCCGAGACCCTCCGCGAGGAAGCGCCTGACGCCGAGATCACGGTCATCACCGAGGAGGGAGAGTCCCTCTACAACCGGATCCTGATAAAGGAGTTCGCGAAGGGCAAGCTCCCCGAGGCGCCGATCTCGATCCACGACGAGTCGTGGTACGACGACCACGACGTCGACCTCCGGCTGAACACGCTGGTCGTCGACGTCGACGTCGAGAACGACGCGATCCGGACCCACGAGGGCGAGACGATCGAGTACGACTCGCTGCTTCTGGCGATCGGCGGGACGCCCCAGCAGCTTCCCGTCGAGAACGCCGACGCCGAGGGAGTTCACCACTTCTGGACGTTCCAGGACGCCCGGAAGATCAAGGAGAGCGTGGAGGACGCGGACCGGGGGGTCATCGTCGGCGCGGGGCTGCTCGGCATCGACTTCGCGGCGATCTGCGGCGCGCAGGACGTGGAGGCGAAGTACCTGATGCGCGGCGACTCCTGGTGGCGGTACGCCCTCTCGAACGAGGGCGCGGAGATCATGCACGAGGCGATGCGCGAGCGCGGCGTCGAGCCGGTCTTCGGCTCGGGCGTGGACCACTTCGAGGTCGACGACGACGGCCACGTGGAGGCGGCCGTCGACCCGAACGGCGAGCGGTACGAGTGCGACTTCGCGGGCGTGGCGATCGGGCTGGACTTCAACACGGAGATACTCGAGGACACGCCGCTCGAGACCGACGACGGGATCGTCGTCGACGAGTACATGCGGACGAACGTCGACAACGTGTTCGCCGCCGGCGATATCACGGAGTTCTACGACACGATCCTCGGCGAGCGTGCCCAGAACGGCGCGTGGGGCTCGGCCAAAGAGCAGGGGACTATCGCCGCACACAACATGATCGACCACGGCAGCGAGCCGTTCGAGTGGGTCTCCTCGTACTCGATCACGCACTTCGACTTCCCGTTCCTCTCGTTCGGCCACCCGACGCTCGGCGACGACTCGGTGGAGGCCACCACCGACGAGGGCGAGTGGCGTCGCGTCGCGCTGAAGGACGGCAGGGTCATTGGCGGCGTGCTCATCGGCGACCTCTCGCCGCAGTCGGCGTTCAAACAACTGATGCGCGAGAAGCGCGACGTGAGCGGTCAGCGGGAACTCCTCATGGAGCCCGGCTTCTCCGTCGACGACCTCGTCGCGTCGACCGAGCACTGACCGGCCGTCGTCGCCGCGGATGCCCTTCTGGCCGCGGGTTCTCGCTTTCCCGGCCACGGGTTCTCGGCCTCCCGCAGGGAACAGTACCTTTTCACGTCGTGCCGATCTTGGACGGGTATGTCACACGGCACCGTCGACGAGCGGTCGGACCCGCCCGACGACGGGTTCCTCGCGTCGTTCGTGGAGGAGAGCGCGGACCCGGTGATCTCGCTCGACGACGCGGGGACGGTCGTCTACGCGAACCCGGCGGTCGAATCGACGCTCGGGTACGCCCCGGAGGACCTCGTCGATCGCCGGTTCGCGTCGCTGATCCCGTCGACGACCGCCGAGAAGCGCGCCCGCTCCCTCCGTGCGCGTCTCGAGGACCCCGAGCGACTCGTCGGCGAGGGGGACGTCACGGTCCCGCTCGCGTCCGCCGACGGCGACGCCCTCGCCTTCTCGGTCCGCTTCCACGACCACGAGAGCGGCGGTCGGCGCGTGTACACCGGCAGCTTCCGGGAGCGCGACGGCGACGACGGGGACCGGGAGCTTCGAACGTTTCGGAACCTGATCGAGCAGGCCGGCCACGCGATCTACGTCACCGACGTCGACGGGACGATCCGGTACGTCAACCCGGCGTTCACGGAGCACACCGGCTACGAGGCCGCGGAGGCGCTCGGCGAGACGCCGGCGATCCTCAGCTCCGGGGAGATGTCCGACGACTACTTCGCGTCGCTGTGGGAGACGATCCGGGCGGGCGAGGTGTGGGAAGAGGAGATAGTCGACCGCCGCAAGAACGGCGAGCTGTATCACGCCCACCAGACCATCGCGCCGGTGCTGGACGAGTCGGGGGCCGTCTCGCGGTTCGTCGCCATCCAGACGGACGTCACCGAGCGGAAGGCGGCCATGGACCGGCTGAAACAGTACCGCGACATCGTCGAGCGGCTGGACGAGCCCATTCTGTTACAGAGCCTCGACGGCGAGTTCGAACTGCTCAACGAGGCGGTAAGCGAGTTCGCGGGCGTGTCGCGGGAGGAGCTGTACGGCGCGGACGAGTTCGCGTTCATGGACCCGGAGACGGCGGCGACGATCGACGAGCATCGGGAGGAGGTGCTCGAGACGGCGGAACTCGCGGAGTACGAGGTCTCCCCGACGTTCGAGCCGAGCGGGCGAGAGGCGACGTTCAGCACGCGACGGTACCCCTACTACGACGGCGACGGCGAGCTGGCGGGGACGTTCGCGATCTGCCGGGACGTGACGGAGATCAAAGCCCGCGAGCGGGAGTTGGAGCGGTTCGAGCGCGCCATCGACGGCGCGACGGATCTGATCGCCGCGGTCGGCCGCGAGGAGCGATTCTTATTCGCCAACCGTCAGTACCGGACGTACCACGGCATCGAGGAGTCGGACGTGTGCGGGCTCACGCTCGGCGACGTCGTCGACGACGAGCGGTACCCGGAGGTGAAACGCCACGTCGACCGCGCGCTCCGGGGCGAGTCGGTCGAGTACCGGACGACGCGGACCCACCCGGAGCGGGGAACCCGCACCTTCGACGTGCGCTACTACCCGCTCGAGGCCCCCGAGGAGGAGGGCGGCGTGGCCGGGGTCGTCGGCGTCCTTCGGGACGTGACCGACAGCGAGAACCGGGCGACGCAGCTCCGGGTCGTCGACCGGGTGCTCCAGCACAACCTCCGGAACGCCGTGACCGTGATCCGGGGACGGGCGCAACAGATCGTTACGGGGGACACGGGGGGGACCGCCGGCGACGGCGACGACCTCGCCGAGGCGGCCTCCTATATCGTCGCGCGTGCGGACGAGCTTCTGACGACGAGCGAGAAGGCCCACCACATCACCGAGGTCTTGGGCGACCCCCCGAACACGGAGCCGATCGACGTCGGCCGAACGGTCGACCGGATCGTCGCGGCGACCGCCACGGAGTTCCCGGAGGCGACGATCTCGGCGACGACGCCGGCGGTGGGCGCGGCAGTCGCGTCCGCGACGGAGTGGATCGACCGGGCCATAGAGGAACTGATCCACAACGCGGTCGTCCATCACGACCGCGACCGACCGTCGGTCGAGGTCTCCGTCGAGACGTCGCCGGAGACGCTGACGATCGAGGTCGTCGACGACGGCCCCGGATTACACGGGATGAACCGCGACGTGTTGGAGACCGGGCGCGCGGTCGACGCGCTGTATCACGGCAGCGGACTGGGACTGTGGTTGGTGTACTGGGTGCTCCAGCAGTCCGGCGGATCGGCGACGGTCGCGGACGTCGAGCCCCGCGGTACCGTCGTGACTGTCACGCTGCCGCGCCGCGAGGACCGCACGACCGGCTCGTGAACCGTCGCCCGATCTTCCGGAAGAGTTAACAAACACCATGGTAAATAGTGGCATATGGCGTTTCGAGAGGAGGGGCGGCAGATGCGGCTACGTCGCACCGGGAGTGTACCCCCCGACGCACGGGTCCGCCACTACGACGAGCTCGCCGAGGCGAGCCAGGTGGCCGTCGCCGAGCTGGCGGATCGGCCGCGGACCGCCCCGGAGTCGGCGGACCTCGAGGACGGAGACGTGGTGAAGTTCACCGACTACTATCGGATCCGTGCCCGCTGAGCCGGCGGCGATCCCCTCGAGATCCTCCTCGTCGCCACGCTTCCCGCGGTTCACGCGAGAAGCGAAGTCGTTTTCGCCCGCGACGCGAAACGTGACGCATGGACAGCGGCGGATCAAGCGACATGACGTTGGCGTTCGAACTGGAGGCGCTGAAGGCGCTCGCCGACCCGAACGCCGTGTTCAGCGGCGCTCGACAGTGGACGGAGTACGTGGGGGTGGTAAGCGAGAAGCCCACGTACGTCGTCACGAACTTCACCCGGAAACACCGCGTGCGCCAGGACTTCTTCTCCGGGCCGCGCGGCGTCGAGGAGAGCCTGGAGAACATCAGGAGCCAGTTCGACACCGACCGTCACGTCTTCGTCGGGGTCGACGACGAGGACGCGGCGGTCGCGGAGGCGACGGACTGGGAGTTCCTCCACGTCGAGGACGCCGCGGAGGCCGCCGGGTGGACCCTCGCGACGCCGGAGGAGGTCGAGGAACCCGAGGAACCCTCCCGCGACGACTGGCCGTGATCGGGTTCCTCCGGTCAGGTGGGGGCACTACCGATCACCGCGAGTAGCGTGTCATCGAAGAACTCTCGCACGGGAGGGTCGTTCGATACAAACTATGGGAGAGGAGGTGTGGGTCCCGACGGACGAGTCAGGGCAAGGGAACGTTCACGTCTCGTCGAGACGTCACCGGCTAAGGTATCCGCCGTCGATAGCCAGCGTTTCACCGGTGGCGAACGACGCGTCGTCAGACGCGAGCCACAGGACGGCTTCAGCGATCTCGTCAGCCGTTCCGAGTCGCTTCATCGGGTGAAGCGCTTCAGTTTCAGCGCGTAACTCTTCGTCCGTCGTCACGCCGGCATCGTCCAGCATTTGGGTTTCGATATACCCGGGGCAGACCGCGTTCACCCTGATGTCCTCGGTCGCCCGTTCGAGCGCCGCAACTTTCGTGAGACCGACAACTCCGTGTTTCGCTGCCGTGTAGGCCGGCGTCCTCGCTTCACCCACTTTTCCGAGGATGGAGGCCGTGTTGACGATCGCACCGCCGCCGTGGTCGAGCATCACTGGGATCTCCTTGCGCATGCTTCGCCAGACCCCCGAGAGGTTCACGTCGATAATCGCCTGCCAGTCCTCTTCCGAGATCTCATCGACCGAATCGAACGTTCCGGGAAGTCCCGCGTTGTTGAACGCGACGTCAAGGCCACCGTACTCCGACGTTGCCGTTTCTACCATCTTCTCGACGTCCGCGTCGTCGGTGACATCGACTTCGACGAACGTCCCGTCTCCTGCCGTCTCATCCGTTATCGTCGAAGCGGTTTCCCTTCCACCGTCCTGATCGATATCCGCCACGACGACGTTCGCTCCTGCTTCTCCGAACGCGATGGCAGTTGCCTGGCCGATCCCCGAACCGGCACCCGTCGCGACGACCGTCTCACCAGCAAAGTCACTATTTCGTGTCACAGATACTGATACATCATGTCGAATGAAAGTCGGTATCAAGGTTCTCGGAAGCCAGGAACGTCGTCAGCATTTATCACACCGTCCGACCGCGACGAGTGGTGTTTTCACGCACCCGGACGAACGGACGCCCATGAGCGACGACGCCGATCACCACGACGACGCTGACCACGATCACCATCACACTGGCGACGCGGACCATCACGACCACCACGCTCACGACGCGGAGTCGGTCGCCGTCGCGGTCGTCACGGTCTCCTCCTCCCGGTCGCTTTCCGAGGACGCCTCCGGCGATCTGCTCGTCGAGGCGTTCGAGGACGCGGGCCACGAGGTCGCCGTCCGCGAACTCGTCGACGACGACTTCGACGGGGTCCAGGGTACGGTCGATCGACTCGCACGACGCGGAGACACCGACGCCATCGTGACGACCGGCGGCACGGGCGTGACCCCCGACGACGTCACGCCCGAGGCGGTCGATCCGCTCTTCGAGAAGGACCTCCCCGGCTTCGGCGAGCTGTTCCGGCGGCTCTCGACCGAGGAGGTCGGCACCCGAACGGTCGGCTCGCGCGCGACCGCGGGCGTCGCCCACGGGACCGTCGTCTGCTGTCTCCCCGGCTCGGAGAACGCGGTGCGGCTCGGCGTCGAGGAGATCATCCTGCCCGAGATCGGCCACCTCGCGGGGCTGGCCGACCGTGACGCGGGCTCGTCCGCCGCCGACTCCGCCACCGCCGACTCCGACTCCGCCGAGGAGTGAGCCGCCCGTCGACCCCGCTCCGCGCCGTCAGTCCCCCTTCCGGCCCGCGGCCCACCCGCCGAGCGCGATCAGTCCGCCGTTCATCACGAGAAAGACGACCACGATGACGCCGAACGCGGGGTCGACCCGGCTCGCACGGAGGTAGACGCCGGCGAGAAACAGCAGGACGAAGAGGGTCACGACCGGCCGGGAGGCGTCCGCGAGTCGGTCGAACGTGGAGGGCGACGACGACATGGTCGTGACGACGGCCGCGGGGACCGAAAACCTCCCGGCCGACCTGCTCGATCACCCCGCCCAATCGACCCTACTCGACCGGGAACAGCCCGGCCGTCCGGAGGTCGTCCGCGAGGGCTCCGTCGCCGTGTTCGGCGTACGCCTCGGGCGTGTAGGTCTTGATCTCCAGCGCGTGGATCGACCGGGTCATGTCGTCGCCGACGGCGTCGTACACCCGCTGGTGCTGGTCGACGAGCGACTCTCCCTCGAAGGCGGGCGAGACGACGACCGCCGCGAAGTGCGCGTCCTCGTCCTCGTCGTCGTGGATCCGGGGGGTCGTGACCCGCGCGACCGACTCCGGGATCCCCGACTCGATCAGCTCCTCCACCGTCCCCGTGTCGATGGTCATGCCGTCCCCTCCGGCGCGGACGGGCAAAAACGGACCGGGAGCGACCCGAAGACGAACGAACCGCCTAAATCCCTAGCCGAGAGAGTGCACCCCATGACCCCGCGTAGTTCGAAGCGAGTCGCGTCGATCGTCGACGACGGCGTCACGACGGAGGGGCGCGCGTGAGCGGCGACGAGGAGCTCGCGAAGGACCTCGGCCCCCTCGCGGCGCTCACGATCGGGATCGGCACCATGATCGGTGCCGGCATCTTCGTGCTGCCCGGAACCGCGGTCGCGCGGGCCGGGCCGCTCGCGGCGGCCACGTTCGTCCTCGGCGGCGTGATCGCGCTGTTCACGGCGCTTTCGGCCTCGGAACTCGGCACGGCGATGCCGAAATCCGGCGGCGCGTACTTCTACGTCAACCGGGCGCTCGGCCCCATGTTCGGCTCCATCGCCGGCTGGGCCAACTGGCTCGGGCTCGCGTTCGCCTCGGCGTTCTACATGTACGGCCTCGGCGAGTACGTCAACGCCCTCGTCGGGATCGGGCCGGTCGGCCTTGGTCCGGTCACCCTGGAGGCCGCCCAGGTGATCGGGCTCGCCGGCGCCCTCCTCTTTATCGCGGTCAACTACTTCGGGGCGAAGGAGACGGGCGGGCTCCAGATCGTCATCGTGCTGTCGCTTCTGGGGATCCTCGCCGTCTTCACCGTCGTCGGTCTGTTGAACGCCGACATGGAGTCGCTGCGTCCGATCGCGCCGCCGGGGACGCCGGCCGAGGTGTTGCCGGTGACCGGGATCATCTTCGTCTCGTATCTGGGGTTCGTCCAGATCACGTCGGTCGCGGAGGAGATCAAGAACCCCGGCCGCAACCTCCCACTCGCGGTACTCGGGTCGGTCGTCATCGTCACGGTCGTGTACGCGCTGTTCCTCGTCGTGTTGCTCGCGGCGGTACCGACCGACCTCGTCGCGAACAACGAGACGGCGGTCGTCGACGCCGCGCGGCTGCTGTTCGGCAACTACGCGGTGTTCGGCTACTCGCTCGGCGGGGTCGGCGCCGCGATGCTGCTCGTCGGCGGCCTGCTCGCGACCGCCTCCTCCGCGAACGCCTCGATCCTCTCGTCGTCGCGGATCAACTTCGCGATGGGGCGAGAGAAGATCGTGACGCCGAAGCTCAACGAGATCCACGAGCGGTTCGGCACGCCGTACAAGTCGATCGCGCTCACCGGCGCCCTGATCCTCGTGTTCCTCGTCGCCGGCAGCGTCGAGTCGCTGTCGACGATGGGGTCGGTCCTCCACCTCGTCGTGTACGGCCTGCTCAACATCGCGCTCATCGTGATGCGCGAGTCGGGGGTCGAGGGGTACGACCCGGACTTCGAGGTGCCCCTGTACCCGATCGTTCCGATCGTCGGCGCGGTCTCCTCGTTCGCGCTGATCGTCTACATCGAACCGCAGATCATCCTGCTCTCGTTCGGGCTCGTCGCGTTCGCCACCCTCTGGTACCTGGTGTACGCTCGCGAGCGGGTGGAGTCGCGAGGCGTGCTCGGATCGTGGGTACTGGACCGCTCGGAGGAGCTTCCCAAACCCGCGGTGTCGGCGGCCACCTCCCTCCAACCCAGCGGCGGCAACTATCGGGTGATGGTGCCGATCGCGAACCCGCGTACGGAGGAGCACCTGATCACGCTGGCGTCGGCGCTCGCGAAGCGGCACGACGGCACCGTCGTCGCGGTCAACATCGCGAACGTGCCGGATCAGACCTCGCTGGAGGCCGCCCGCGAGCGCGGGGCACACGACGCCGCCCACGACCTGCTCGACCGGGCGAAGGAGGACGCCGAGACGTTCGGCGTCGACGTGGAAACGCACGTCGTCCTCTCCCACCGGGTGTTCGAGGAGGTGTTCGACGCCGCGCGGACCTACGGCGCGGACCTGACGGTGATGGGCTGGGGTGAGGACTCGCACGGCGCGCCCGGCCGGGCCGAGTCGGCGATCGACGAGCTCGCCCACTCGCTGCCGTGTGACTTCCTCGTGTTCCGCGACCGGGGGCTCGACGCCTCCCGGATACTCGTCCCGACCGCCGGCGGCCCCGACTCCGAGCTGTCCGCGGCTGTCGCCAGGACGCTCCAGGTCGAGTTCGGCTCGGAGGTCACGCTGCTCCACGTCGCCGACGACCGTGCCGAGGGGGAGGCGTTCCTCGAGTCGTGGGCGGCGGACAACGGCCTCGAGGACGCGGAGCTTCGGGTTGAGTCGGGCGACGTGGAGTCGCGGATCGCGGAGGCCGCTCGCGACGCGACGCTGCTCGTGATCGGCGCGACCGAGAAGGGGCTGCTCTCGCGGCTGGTCCGCGGCTCGCTCGTGCTCGACGTGCTGTACGACGTGGAGTGTTCGGTGCTGCTCGCCGAGAAGCGCCACGACCGCGGCCTCCTCGACCGGCTGTTCGGGTCCGGATCCCGCGACCGAGACGACTCGTACGCGGAGGTCGGCGTCGAGACCGAGCCGGCGACGCCCGCGGTCGAGGACGGCGAGGGAGGCGACGCCGGGAACGGCGAGAACGACGCCCGCTAACCGTCCCGTATTCCCGCGCTCACTCCGGCGCGCCGTCGAGGATCGCGACCCCCGAGGAGGCCCCGATCCGTTCTGCGCCGGCCTCGACCATCGCCATCGCCTCCTCGTAGGAGCCGACGCCGCCGGAGGCCTTCACCGGGAGGTACTCGCTCATCAGCTCCACGTCGGCCACCGTCGCGCCGCCGTCGGCGAACCCGGTCGAGGTCTTCACCATGTCGGCGTCGGCGTCGACCGCGGCCTCGCAGGCCCGACGCTTCTCGGCGTCGGTCAGGAGCGCGGTCTCGATGATGACCTTCACGGGTACCGGAACGGTCGCGACGACCTCGGCGAGTTCGGCCGCGACCGCGTCGTCCGCGCCGGCCGTCAGCCGGCCGACGTTGATCACGAGGTCGATCTCGTCGGCCCCGTCGTCCCAGGCGTTCACCGCCTCGTCGCGTTTGGTGTCCATCGACGACTGCCCGTGTGGGAACCCGACGACGGTCGCGATCGTGTCCGGTGCCGCGTCGCGCTCGGCCGCCTCGGCGAGGTAACACGGCGGGATACAGACGTTCATGCCGTGCTCCGTGGCCTCCGTGAGGACGCGCTCTACGTCCGCGGGCGTCGTCGTCGGGCCGAGCACCGTGTGGTCGATCCGGGCGGCGAGCTCCGTGCGGTTCATGCCCCCGACTCGCGCGGACGCGACAAAGGCCTGCTGGGTCGGGGCGGTTCGCGCCGCGGGAGCTTCCGCGGCCTACGCCACCACGCCCCGGCGGCGGAGCTCGTCGCGGATCGTCGCCCGCTTGACGAGCAGGAAGCCACAACAGATGAGCAGGAAGCCGGCGACCGTGTTCGGCGTGAGTCCCTCGTCCAACACGAGCCACCCAGAGAGCGCCGCGAACACGGGCGCGACGTAGGAGACGAGGTTGATCTCGATCGGCCCGAGCCGGTCGAGGAGGTGGAAGTAGATGAGGTAGCCGAGACCGCTCGCGAACACCGCGAGGTAGCCGAGCGCGAGGAGCGCGTCGGCCGTCCAGACGACTTCCGCCATCGACTCGCCGAGCCCGACCGCGACGACGTGCATGATCGCCGCGCCGAACAGCATCGACCACGCCTCCATGGTCTCTATCTCCATGCCCACGTCGAGCGCGCGGGTGAGCACCGATCCGAGCGCGAACGACGCGGCCGCGAGGAACACGAGGAACTTGGCGACGGTCCCGCCCGCCGCGAGGTTCGCGGGATCGGGCGCGGCCAGCACGCCCGCGCCGGCGAGCCCGACGAGCAGGCCGACGACGCCGAGGAACGTCAGGCGCTCGGAGGGGAGAAACGCCCGCGCGAACACCGTGGTCAACACCGGCGAGAGGCCGACGGTGACCGACGCGACCGCGCTCGTCACTTCGGGGTCGGTCTGGCCGACGAACAGGAAGGCGTGGTAGGCGGCGATGAGGAGCACCGCGCCGACGGCCACGAGCGTCCACTCGCCGCGGCCGCGCGGGATCGGGTCGTCGACGACGTAGGCGGCGTAGGCGAGCATGACCACGCCCGCGAGGTCGTACCGGATGGCGGCGAACAACACCGGCGGGAAGTACGCTAACCCGGCGTTGATCGCCATGAACGCCGACCCCCACACCGCGGCGAGGAGGAGGAACAACGAGAGGTTTCGGTAACGGCTCACGTCGGTACTGCGCCGGCCGCCGGTCAAAAGCTTCCGAAAGCGGCTGCCGCCGCCCTCACCGAGTCCTGAACCGCTCCCGTCACCGGATCCGGAACCGCTCGTCGTCGCGGGTGACGACGCCGACGTCGGCGAGCCGCCAGAGGGCGTCGACGACGGCGTCCTCGGGCGCGCCGACCTCGTCGACGACCGCCTCGACGGAGCCGTCGGTCTCGGCCAGCGCGGCGAGCACCGCGGCGTAGAACCGGCTGTCGGCCTCGGTACCGAGCCGCTCGTCGATCTCCGCGAGCGCGTCCTCGACGCGGCCGTGGACCCACCGCTTGGCCACCGACAGCTCCCGGTCGAGCTCGCGGAGCCGACCGTACTCGGCGGCGAGGTCCGCGATCTCGTCGCCGCCCTCCTCCCCGTCGGGGGCCTCGATCGAGAGGTGCGGACACCGGCCGGACATGTCGAGGCTGTTGCTGGCGGGGTACGCGCTCTTCGCGCCGAACCCGTACGGGGAGACGCTCACCTCGAGCCGCAGGCTCCGGGTGATCCGGAAGTACTTCCGCCGCTGGTCGTCGGTGGTCGACTCGATCAGCCCGGCCTCCTCCAGCTTTCGGAGGTGGTCGATGACGGCCTTCGGGCTCACGCCGAGGTACTCCGAGATCTCCGTGACGTAACAGGGTTTCTCGGCGAGCAGCCGGAGGATGCGTCGCCGGTTCTCGTTTCCGAGGAGATCGAGCAGTACCGCGGAGTCCATTAACGTGTGGTTAGCGTCGGACGGACAAAAGGTTGGCTTCCCGCGATCGGGCGGCCCTCGCGGGGTCGCCGCGCCCCCGACGCTCCGGAACGAAGGGTAATTACCTCCCGGCAGGGAGGGTGAGGTATGCGGACAGCACTCGTCGTACTCGACGGCTGGGGCCTCGGCCGCGACTCGCCACACCGGACCGGCCGCGAGCCGGACGATCCCGCGGTCCCGGACGCGCAGGGACGCGACGCGGTCTCGGCCGCCGACACGCCGACGTTCGACGCGGCGGCCGACCGAGGGGCGTACGGGTCGCTCGTCGTCCACGGCCGGCGCGTGGGGCTCCCCGACGGACAGATGGGGAACTCCGAGGTCGGTCACCTCAACATCGGCGCGGGCCGGGTCGTCAAGCAGGCGTACACCCGAATCACGGACGCGCTCGCGGCGGGAACGTTCGCCGACAACGACGCGATCGCCTCGGCGTTCGAGCGCGTCGAGACGACCGGCGGCCGGGTCCACTTCATGGGGCTCGTCTCCGACGGCGGCGTCCACTCGCACGTCTCGCATCTGGAGGCGCTGATCGACGCAGCCGCCGAGGCGGGCGTCCCCGCGACGACCCACGCGTTCACCGACGGTCGGGACACGGCCCCGGAGATCGCGGACGAGTTCCTCGCGGAGGTCACGGAACGCGCCGAGGAGCGCGGGACCGGCCACGTCGCGACCGTGACCGGCCGGTACCACGCGATGGACCGCGACGAGAACTGGGAGCGGACGAAACGCGCCTACGACGCGATCGTGAACCGCGACGCGCCACACGAGGCGGCCTCGGCGGTCGAGGCCGCCCGCGAGGCGCACGCCCGCGGCGAGACCGACGAGTTCATCCAGCCGACGCTCGTTTCCGGCGAGCCCGCCCTCGCCGACGGCGACGCGGTCGTCTTCTTCAACTTCCGCGCGGACCGGGCGCGCCAGCTGGTGCGGATGCTCACCGACACCGAGCCGGAGTGGGGGATCGAGGTGGACCAGCCGGACGTCGAGCTGGTGACGATGACGGAGTACGACGAGACGTTCGAGTTCCCGGTGGCGTTCCCGCCGCGGATCCCGACGAACACGATCGGCGAGGTCGTCTCCGAGGCCGGCGGCACCCAGCTCCGGATCGCCGAGTCGGAGAAGTACCCGCACGTCACCTACTTCCTCAACGGCGGCCGGGAGGTCGAGTTCCCCGGCGAGCAACGCTCGATAGTCGAGAGCCCGGACGTGCCGACCTACGACCTCGAGCCGGAGATGTCGGCCCGCGAGCTCACCGACGAGGCGATCCGGGTGGTCGAGACGGACGACCCGGACCTGGTCGTGTTGAACTACGCGAACCCGGACATGGTGGGCCACACCGGCGACTTCGAGGCGGCCGTCGAGGCGGTCGAGACGGTCGATCGGCAGCTCTCCCGGCTGCTCGCCGCCGTCGCCGACGCCGGCGGCCACGCGGTCGTCACCGCCGACCACGGCAACGCCGACGACATGGGCACGCCCGAGGACCCCCACACCGCCCACACCTACAACCCGGTCCCGTTCGTCTACCTGACGCCCGAGGGCGGCGACGGCGACCGGGCGATCCGGGCGGGCGGGTCGCTGTGTGACGTCGCCCCGACCGTCCTGGAGACCATGGGGATCGACCGGCCGGCGGAGATGACCGGCGAGAGCCTGTTCGCCGACCGCAAATAGTAAACGATAAACCCCAGGGGAATTTTCTCTGGTTCCACGCCAATTTAAGCCGGTCACGGCTCTCCGTTCGGGCATGACCGACGCCACGACGCCGGTGATCGCGGCCGCGTACCGAACGCCACAGGGGAGAGAGGGGGGCGTCTTCGCGGACGTCCGCAGCGAGGACCTCTCGATCCGGCTCGTCGACCACCTCCTCGCGGAGACGGGACTCTCGAGCGACCACGTCGACGACCTGATGTGGGGAGTCGCCCAGCAGCGCACCGAACAGGACAACAACGTCGCGCGCGTCGTCGCGCTGCTCTCCGATCTCGGCGAGTCGGTGCCCGCCACCTCGATCAACCGGTGGTGCGCCTCCTCGATGCAGGCGACCATCTCCGCGGCCGACGCGGTCGCCGCGGGCAACCGCGACTGCGTGATCGCCGGCGGCGTCGAGAACATGAGCCGCGTCCCGATGGACGGCGACTCCTACCAGCACCTCCACCCGGAGCTGTCGGAGCGGTACAACGTCTTCCAGCTCCAGATGGGGATGACCGCGGAGAAGGTCGCCGAGGAGTACGGCGTGAGCCGGGAGGCGCAAGACGAGTACGCCGCCCGAAGCCACCGGCGCGCCGCCGAGGCGACCGAGTCGGGTCGCTTCGACGACGAGATCGTCCCCGTGGAAACGGCGGACGGACCGGTCGAGGAGGACGAGGGGATCCGCCCGGAGACGACCCCCGAGACGCTCGCGGAGCTGCCGCCGGCGTTCACCGGCGACGGCACGGTGACCGCCGGGAACGCCTCGCAGATCTCCGACGGCGCGGCGCTGACGCTCGTGGCGAGCCGCGCGTTCGCCGAGGACCACGGCTTGGACGTGCTCGCGGAGGTAGGGACGAACGCGGTCGCCGGCGTCGACCCCACGGTGATGGGGATCGGCCCGGTCCCCGCGACCCGGAACCTGCTCGATCGGGCGGGGACGACGGTCGACGACTACGACCTCGTCGAGCTCAACGAGGCGTTCGCCTCCCAGTGTGAGTACGCCCGCCGCGAACTGGACGTCGACGAGGAGATCTACAACGTCAACGGCGGCGCGATCGCGATCGGCCACCCGCTCGGGGCCTCGGGGGCGCGCCTTCCCGTGACGCTGCTCCACGAGATGGAGAAACGCGACGCCGAGCGGGGGCTCGCGACGCTCTGTGTCGGGTTCGGCCAGGGGGCCGCGGTGGAGTTCCTCCGGTAGCTCACCGATCGACCGCACCGGTTCCGGCGCGGTCGACGTCGGCGAGCGGGATCGCCCCGCCGGCGAGGTCCGGGCCGTCGAAGGGGTCCTCGGCGAGCAGCAGCGAGCCGTCGAGGTCGGCGTAATCGAGAAGCGGCGCGAGGTGGGTCGCGGCTGCGATGGAGGCGTTGGACTCGATCATACAGCCGAGCATCACCTCGAGCCCGTGCGAGCGCGCGGTCGCGATCGCCCGCCGGGCCTCCAGGAGCCCGCCCGTCTTCATCAGCTTCAGGTTCGCGATGTCGCACCGATCGGCGATCCGCGGGACGTCGGCGGCGACCACGCACGACTCGTCGGCGGCGATCGGCAGCGCCGAGCGTTCGTAGGCGAACTTCAGGCCCTCGGGCTCCTCGGCGGGCACCGGCTGCTCGATGAACTCCACCCCCAGGTCCGCGAGCCACTCGCTCTTCTCGACCGTCTCGCGGGGCGTCCACGCCTCGTTGGCGTCGACGCGGATCGTCGCGTCGGGGGCGGCCTCCCGGACCGTCTCGACGATCTCGCGGTCGCGGTCGCCGCCGAGTTTCACCTTCAGGATCGGATACCCGGCGGCGGCCGCGTCCGCGGCCTTCTCGCGGATCCGCTCCGTGGTGTCGATCCCGACGGTGAAGGAGGTGTCCGGCGTCGCCGAGGCGTCGAGTCCCCACAGTCGGTATACGGGGACGCCGAGCCGCTTCGCGGCCAGGTCGTGGAGCGCGATCGAGACCGCACAGCGGGCGGCCGGGTTGTCCTGGACGACCTCCCGCATCCGCGACTCGATCGTCGTCAGCGCGTGAGGGTCGCCGACCTCCTCGACGACGTCGAGCAGGCCGGGCAACACCGCGGCGACCGTGTCGGCGGTCTCGCCGTAGTGTCGCGCGGGGGCCGCGCCGCCGACGCCGGTCGTCCCCGCGTCGTCGGTCACGCGGACGATCAGGTTCTCGGCCTCCGTCTGGGTTCCCCGCGAGATCGTGAACGGCTCCTCGAGCTCCATCGAGACCCGCTCGAAGGTGGTCTCGAGGCTCATCCCTCGAGCACCTCCTCGACGATGCCGTCGACGATCCGGTCCGCCCCGTGCCGGACGGGATCGGCCGCGGGAACGCCCACCTCCTCGCCGAACGCGTCCACGATCGATCCGGCCTCGTCGTCGTCGGCCACGTCCTTCGTGTTGACCGCGCCGGCGACGACCTCGGTCTCGTGGACCGGCTCCGCGAGGTCCTCGTAGAGGTCGACGTAGTCGGCGAGCGGCGGGAGCGCGAACTCCTCGTAGCCGTGGATCGCTTCGCGACCGGCGGCGTGACAGAGGACGAGCCCGTCGGCCATCGAGCCGTGGAGGATCCCGCAGGTGACCGCCGAGTAGGCGGGGTGGACGATGGTCCCCTGCCCCTCGACGACGAGCAGGTCGTGGTCGTCGCCGATCTCGAGGAGCATCTCCTCCACCGCGCCCGCGGTGAAATCGGAGATCACGCGGTCGATCGGGTTCCCCCAGCCCGCGATCATGATGCCGGTCTGGCCGGTGGGAACGAACGCGGCGTCGATCCCGCGCTCGCGGGCTGCCTCGACGATCTCCAGGGAGGCGGTCATCTTGCCGACCGAGCAGTCCGTCCCGACCGTGAGCACCACGTCGGCGTCGACGTCGGCGGAGCGGCCGGTCGCGACGCCGAGGTCCTCGGGCGGCTTGCGAACGTCCCGGAGGTCGACGCCGTGTTCGGCCGCCAGCGCCGCGAAGTCCTCGTCCTCGTTGAGGAAGTAGTGGAGCCCGCTCACGACGTCACAGCCCGCCGCGATCGCGGCGCGCACGTCGTCGCGCCAGGTCTCGTCGAACCCCCCGCCGATCGGCGCGATGCCGATGTAGAGGGCGTCGACGCCCCCCTCGGCCGCGGCGAGCGCCTCCTCGAAGGAGTCGACGATCGGCGCGTCCGGGAGGTCGGGGTCGTGGTCGGCGACGCGGTCGCCGGCGCGGTCGCGGTCGAGTATCGCCTCGATCGTCTGATCGCCGTACCGCATCACGCCGAGGGCGGTCTTCGCTTCGTCCGGAAACTTCTCGTGGGCGAGAACGACTATCCGTTCGCTGCTCATGTCCGGTCGGTCACCGCGGGGTGGCTTAAATGGGACGGAGCCGGATCGGCGGCGTCGCCGGAGTCGCCGAGCCGCGGCCGGGCCGGACGGCTACGCCGAGCCGCCGACGAACCGGTCCGCGCCCTCGTAGAACCAGTAGCCGTTCTCGCGCATCGCCCGGCCGAGCTCCTGGTGGAACTCGACGAAGTCCCCGAACTCCTCCGTCTCGACGCCCTCGAAGATCTCCTCGACGGAGACGACCGTCTCGTAGTCGATCCGGATCGGGTGGTCGCCGTACTCCTCGACGTAGTCGGCCGCCGAGAGCGGGAAGTCCTCCTCCTCGTCGATCTTCTTCGCGAGCACCGCGTGGCCGTACTGACGCATGCCCTCGCTCCCCTCCTCGCCGTCGGGGTCGTGTGGCCAGTCCATACACCCGGTTCGCCGGGGGTGCGGATAGTGGTTACGGAGGCGGCGGCGACCCCGCCCGCCGTCGATACCGACGACGACGGACGCGACCACATCGAATTATCTACTATGATAATCTACCGTGTGCGTTTATAACCTCATATGAGAACCGCGGTACAATGCCAACTGACGACGGACCGGGCGTCGCTCGGCGCATCTACGACCGGCTTCGCGGGCGGTACCTCTTCAAGATCGCGGGCGTGATACTGGTCGTTTCGGCGGTGTTGCTCGGCGCGGGTGCGCTGACGTTCGATCAGGTCCAAGCGAGCGTCGAGTCGGACGCGGAGAACACGCTGCTCTCCTCGGCCGAGCGCGAGGCACAGGGCATCGAAGGGTTCATCGACGAGGGCGAAGGCCACGCGGTGCGGATCTCGGCCGCCCGTCAGATCCGGACCTCGAACCAACACTCCATCCGAGAAGAGCTCCGGAGCAACGAGCGGGCGCTCCCCGAGTACGTCGTCGACGTCCACTACTACGACCTCTCGTCCGACGAGATACTGGTGAGCACCTCGCCGATGAAGGAGGGGACCATACACACGCTCGCCGACCGGCCGTGGGCGGTCGGCCCCAGCGCGTTCGAGAGCCACGAGGAGGCCCGTTCGTTCGAGCCGTACACCGTCGAGGGCGAGAAGCGGATCGGCTTCGTCAGCCCGGTCACCACGGACACGGACAAGGCGATCGTGGTGACGGCCGACCTGACACGGCGCGGCGACCTGCTGACGCCGCCGGTCGACGGCGCGGACATGGAGGTCGTCTCGACGCGGACCGGTCGGGTCGCGCTCGCCCCCGACGGCGAGGCGATCCTGAACGACTACTTCCTGATCGAGGACCTCCCGCACCTGCGCTCCGACGTGACCGAGCCGCGCGTCGACGAGGTGACCGGCGAGGAACAGACCGTCGTCGACGCCGATCGGCTCGTCACGGCCACCGTTCCCATCGAGGGGAAGCCCTGGGCCGTCGTCGTCGCCGCGCCCGAGGAGGCAGTGTTCGGGACCGTCGCCGACGTCACACGCAGCGTGCTGTTGCTGATCGGGATCGCCGTCCTCGGTCTCCTCGCGGTTGGCCTTCTGATCTCGCGGGACGTGAACGGCTCCGTCGACGAGCTTCGCGGGTACGCCGAGGCGATCGAGTCGGGGGATCTCGACGTCGACATCGACCGGTCACGCACCGACGAGTTCGGTCAGCTCTCCGCGCTCATCGACCGCATCCGGCGGACGCTGCGCGAACAGATCGCGGCCGCCGAGGAGTCCGCGACGGAGGCGGCCGCCGCACGCGAGGAGGCGGAGGCGATCTCGGCACACCTCGAGACGAAGGCGGAGAACTACGGCGAGACGATCGACGCGGTCGCCGAAGGGGATCTCACCCGCCGGCTCGAACCCGAGAGCGAGAGCGCGGCGATGACGGAGATCGCCGAGTCGGTAAACGAGATGCTCGATCGAGTGGAGGCGCTCGTCGTCGCGATCCAGGACGCGGCGGAGACGGTCGACGAAGAGAGCGCCGAGGTGACGGCCTCCGCCGAGGAGGTGGAGTCGACGAGCGCAGACGTCGCCGAGAGCGTCGAGGAGATATCCGTCGGCACCGAACGCCAGGAACAGCACCTCGCGACCGCGGCCGCCGAACTCAACGATCTCTCGACGACCGTCGAGGAGATCGCCTCCTCGACCGACGACCTGGCGCGGCGGTCGGCGACGACGGCGACGGCCGGCGAGGAGGGCCGTGACCGGGCGAGCGAGGCGATCGACCACATGGACCGGATCGAATCGGAGATGGGACGCACCGTCGAGGAGATGACGACGCTCCGCGACGAGGTCGAGCGGATCGGCGAAGTGGTCGGGCTGATCGACGACATCGCCGAGCAGACCAACATCCTCGCGCTCAACGCCTCGATCGAGGCCGCGCGCGCCGGCGAGGCCGGCTCGGGGTTCGCGGTCGTCGCCCGCGAGGTGAAAGAACTCGCCGAGGAGACCGCGGAGGCGACGACCGAGGTCGAAGCGCTCATCGAGGGCGTCGAGGAGTCGACCCACTCCGTCGCCGACGACATGTTCGCGATGGAAGCCGACGTCCAGCAGGGGCGCGACGTGGTCGACGAGACCGTCGACACGCTGGAGACGATAGCCGAGAACGTCTCCGACGTCAACGCCGGGATCCAGTCGATCAACGACGCGACCGACGACCAGGCGGACTCCACCCAGGAGGCGGTCTCGATGATAGACGAGGTCTCCGAGGTGAGCGTCGAGACCGCGAGCGAGGCGCAGAACGTCTCGGCCGCGGCCGAGGAACAGACCGCGGCGCTCGCGCAGATCTCGACGAACGCGAAGTCGCTCTCCGCGCGTGCGGACGAGCTTCGCACGTTGGCCGGGGAGTTCGAGACGCGCACGGAACGAGAGGACGGCTTCGAGTTCGAGGCCGACGTGGAGACGGTCGCGGCGGACTCGCCGGTCGAGGCCGACCCCGACGGCGATACCTCGTCGGATGACGTCAGCAACGTCGCTGCCGAGGTCGGCGATCCTCCCGTCAACGCCGAAAGCGATCCGGCGGGACCGACCGGATCGCCGGCTTCCGGAGACTCCTCGCGCTCCGCCGTCGAGACCGACGGCGGCGACGACGGCTTCCGACCGGGCGAGGCGTTCCGGAACGAGAGCGACGACGCGGTCGGTTCCGACGACGACTGAACCGACGCCGCACAAGACACTTCTCGGGCCCGGTTCACCCTCCACGTATGCGACGGAGAGCCCTCCTCGCGGCCGCAGTCGCGGGCGCGACCGGTCCGCTCGCCGGCTGCCCGACGCCCCCCTGGGGCGAGATCCCCGAGGACGTCGACGGGGCCGAGGTGACCCTCCGCCGCGAGCACACGGGCGCGTTCGATCCGGGCGACCCCGCGTATCGGGATGCCGCCGTCCTGCTCCGGGCGCTCGAGGCCGACCCGCCGCGTCTCACCGTCAGGGGGCAGGTGCTCGCCGGCGCACGCGAGTGCTACCGGGTGGACCTCGTCGAGGCGGATCTGACCCGATCCCGTCTCCTGATCCGGCTGACGACCGAGGACGACCCCGACTGGGAGGGCGACGCGTGTCCGGACGTCGGGGAGGCACACCCCTACGAGGTCGAGATCGCGTTCACGGCGGCTCCGATTCCCGACCGAGTCGAAGTTCGACACGGCGACGAGACGGTACTCGAGGAGGCGGTCGCGACCGGTTGAGATCGGGACGGATACGGTTCCCGCCTGACGGAGGTTCCGGCGTTTAGGGAACCCTCCCGTCCATCGATCCGCGATACCAGCGACCGGTCTCGGACCCGCACTCGACGCATCGGGCGACGACGACCTCCTCGCCGTCGGCGTCATCGGTCCGGTTCAGTTTCGTGTCGTTCTCGGCGTCGCATTCCTCGCAGTACCGGAGCTTCGGCTGGGTGCCGTACTCCAGCGGCGCGCCGATCGCGAGGGCGCGGATCCGTTCGTTCCCGTGGTTCCAGCCGCGCTGGAACTCCCCGCGGCCGAAGCGGACGATCTCGTCCGGACCGACCTCGACCGGTCCGTCCTCGGTCTCGAAGGTCGCCGTGCCCGAGAGGACACAGAACACCTCCTCCTGTACCTCGTGGCTGTGGTACGCGAACGCGAAGCTGTCACCCGGTTCGAGCTCGTAGTAGTTTATCGCGACGTCGGTGAGGCCGAGCGGCTCGGTGAGCTTCCGCATCACCGCGGCGGGCTGTACGTCGTTCTCCACGTCGTCGATGCGGACTCGGTTCACGCCGTCCCTTTCGGAGTCCCCGGTCAAAACGATGCGTGTCGGCGCGAAACGGCACGTGTCGGCACGTCGGCTCTACGCGTCGGGGACGAGCACGGGGTGGAGACGTTCCGCTCGACGTGAACGACCGTCTCCAGTGTACGGACCCGCGGCTAGGACGTGGAGAGGCCGGGAGAACGCGACGGGGTTGGATGCTCCGGCAGGGATTTGAACCCTGGTCCTTGCCGTGAGAGGGCAAGATGATTGGCCGGACTACACCACCAGAGCGTGCGTCCGCGTTCCGTCGCGTTTCCGGGTAGGGTGTTCCACACTAAAACGGTTCCGTTTCGACCGCGCCGTGTCTCGGTTTGTCGCGGTCGGGTCGGTCGTTCTGTCGCGGTCGGGCCGGTCGTTCTGTCGCGGTCGGGTCGGTCGTTCTGTCGCGGTCGGGCCGGTCGTTCTGTCGCGGTCGGGTCGGTCGTTCACGGTCGCTCTCGTCGAGGCGATCGGCCGCGAACGCGTCAGAGATCGACCGCGAACGAGTCGACCGTCTCGGCTGCGCCGGCGACCGCCGCGAGCAGGTCGGCGACGCGATCCAGGTCCTCGAGGTCGACGACCTCGACCGGCGTGTGCATGTATCGGTTCGGGATGGAGACGGTGAGCGACGGGACCCCACCGCGGGCGGTGTAGAACGCGTCCGCGTCCGTGCCGGTTCGCGTCCCCGCCGCCTGGAGCTGGACGTCGATTCCGGCGTCGGCCGCGGCGTCGCGGGCGAGGTCGACGAGGACCGGGTGGTTCGCGCTGCCGCGGCCGATCACCGGCCCGTCGCCGAGTTCGACGGGGCCGCGCCGCTCGGCGTCGACGTCCGGGTTGTCGGTCGCGTGAGTGACGTCGACGGCGACGAACGCGTCGACCGCCTCGAGGTCGTGGCCGACCATCCGCGCGCCCCGGAGCCCGACCTCCTCTTGAACTGTCGAGACCGCGTGGACGGTGGCGTCGACGTCGGCCGCGGCGGCGCGGCGCAGCGCCTCCGCGGCGACCCAGATCCCGGCCCGGTTGTCGATCCCACGGGCGGCGATCCGGGATCCGACGAGCTCTCGGGTCCCGCTCGAGAACGTGACCGGATCGCCGATCGAGACGTGCTCGCGGGCCTCGTCGGCGTCGCTCGCGCCCACGTCGACGAACTGTCCCTCGATCGCCTCGTACTCGTCCGTATCGGGATCGCGGAGGTGGATCGCGGTCTGGCCGACGACGCCCCGGACAGGCTCGTCGGCGTGGACCGTCACGTGCTGGCCCTTCGAGACGGTGCGGTCTGAGCCGCCGACCGGGGCGATCCGGAGGAATCCCTCCTCCAGCACGTCGCGGACGATGAACCCGATCTCGTCGGCGTGGCCCGCCACGGCGACCGTCGGCGCGTCCGGGTCGCCCTCGTGGACGGCGACGGCGTTTCCGTACGCGTCCGTGGTGACGTCGTCCGCGAACGCGGAGACGTGATCGACCCAGACGCGCTGGGCCGCCGTCTCGAACCCGGAGGGGCTCGGCGTCGCGAGCAGGTCGTCGAGGAACGCGCGGCGGGACTCGTCCATGCGTCCCCGTTCGTATCGGACAAAAAGAACCCCGCGATCCCGCCCGCGACCCGGCGATCGCGGCGGAAGCGGCCGAACGTTCACGTTCCGACCGACGCCACGGTTAAGCGGTCGGCCCGAGAAGTACCGGCCATGAGTGACACGTCGTTCACGCTGCTCGAGATCCACTTGGAGGAGGGATCGGTCCGCATCGGGGAGAACGGGCTTCTCGGTGGCGGAAACGGAGACGAGGCTGCCGACGTTGAGGGGGTCGACGACCCCGCGAGGGACGCGACCGGCGGCGGGATCCTCGGATGCGAGCGCTCGTCGAAGTCGATCCTGGGGGGCCTGGCGGTCGTCGCGCTCCTCGCGGCCCTGGGGATCGCGGCCGCACGCGTGCTCGGCGAGGGCGACCTCGAGGACGCCGAGGCGCTCGACGACCTCGGCGCGTGAGATCGGCCGCGCCGCCGCCGTCACGCGCCGGACCGACACAAGGGACTTGAGGGCGGCGCGCCTCCCGCGCGTATGGACATCCTCCGAAGCCTTCGTGCCGTCTCCGAGGCGTCCGGAACCGGGGTCGTCGACTGGGCGAAAGCCGGGGAGGCGGCGAAGGCGAGTACGGAGCCGGGAGCGCTCGACTTGACGCCCGCCGACCGGCGGGGCTACGCGACCGACGTGCGGGACGCTCGCGACCGGCTCCGCGAGGTCGCCGGCGTCGACTTCGCCGTCCCGGACGCGATCGAGGTCCAGAACCGTCACCACTGGATCGACGCGAACCTCGAGACGTTCCGGAACGTGATGGAGCCGATCGAGGCGGCGGCGTCCCCCGCGATGCCCGAGCTCTCGCGGGTCGTCAACACGGGCTCCATGGCGTTCGCGCTGGGATTTCTCGCGCGGAACGTGCTCGGCCAGTACGACCCGCTGTTGCTCGCCGACGAGCCCGACGCCGACCACGGGCTCTACTTCGTCCACCCGAACGTCGTCGCGGTCGCCGCCGACCTCGACGTGTCGTACCCGCGGTTCCGCCGGTGGATCGCCTTCCACGAGGTGACGCACGCCGCGGAGTTCGGCGCGGCCCCGTGGCTGTCGGGATACCTGGAGTCGCGCGTCGAACGCGGGATCGACGGGCTGGGTGCGAGCGGACTCGACCCCGACGCGTTCGCCGAGCTCCAGACCGCGATGACCGCGGTCGAGGGATACGCGGAGCTGTTGATGGACCGCGCGTTCGACGACGAGTACGCCGACCTGCGCCGGAAGATCGACGAGCGGCGGGGCGGCGGCGGGCCGGTGACGCGGCTCGCCCGTCGACTCCTCGGGCTCGGGCTCAAGCGGCGGCAGTACGAGCGCGGGGCCGCCTTCTTCGAGCGTGTCGCCGACGAGCGGGGGGTCGCCGCCGCGAGCGCGGTGTGGGAGCGCCCGGAACACCTCCCGACGGACCGGGAGATCGACGACCCGGTGGCCTGGCTGGCGCGGGTCGACCCCTGAGCGTCCGTGAGCGTCCCTCCCGCCCGTCCCGAACCCGCGATCCGGACGGTGGTTTTAGGCCCGTCCCGCCCCCACGGTTCCCATGAACCTCACCGGCCCGTGGGACCGGGCGCGCGTCGACGAGTTCCTCGCGGACGCACGGATCCCGGTTCGGGTCGGCTGCCGGACGCCAGCGGGCGACCCCTGGATGGTGTCGCTGTGGTTCCGGTGGGACGGGGCGATCCACTGTGCGACCGGCGCGGACGCCGACGTGGTCGGCTTCCTCGCGGCCGACGACCGCGTCTCGTTCGAGATATCGACGAACGATCCGCCCTACCGGGGCGTTCGCGGTCGGGGTCGGGCGACGGTGACCGCCGACGGAGAGAAACGGCTCCTCCGGTCGCTTCTGGAGCGGTATCTCGGCGGGACCGACAACGAACTCGGCGAGCGACTCCTGCGACCGGGACGCGAGGAGGTCCACGTCCGGATCGAGCCGGAACGGCTCCACTCGTGGGACTTCACGGACCGGATGCCGGCCCGAACGGACCCGGTCGAGTGAGCGGGCTCGGATCCGGCCGAACGGGAACGCCTACCGGCCGAGGTCCCGGAGGTCGTTGACGGCGACGCGGTCGGGAACCCGCTCGAGCGCCGTCTCCGCCCAGCCGTCGTGGCCGAGCGTGATCGCGGTCTCGGGGTTGGTCTCGGCGAGCCGGCGAACGCCCTCGGCGGCCGCGGCCTGAGCGGCGACGTCGACCCGCTCGGGGACCTCGGCGGTGAGCGGATACGTCTCCGAGAGCGCCCGCGGGAACGGACCGAACGGCGGCTTCACCCGCCACACCGCGTCGTGGTCGTGCGTCGAGGGCGGCTTCGACTCCGTGAGAAGCAGATCTTCGGGGGTCTCGAGGCGCGCGAGTCGGTCGTGGTGGCGGCCGACCTCCGGGCGGCGCGCGGCCTCGTGGGAGGTGTAGAAGAACGCGTCCTTCGAGACGGGGTCGGTCGCCTCCAACTGGTCGGCGTGATCGAGGAGGGCGCGGTAGCCGTCGAGCATCGCTGGATGGCCGCGGGCGCGTCGGTCGACGAGTTCCAGCAGGGTCCCCTCGCGGACGGCGGCTTTGATCCGGCGGATCTCCTCGAAGGTGACGTGGAGGTTGTGCTCGGCGAGCAGCCGCTCTGCCGTGTCGTCGTCGCCCGCGCGGAGGTCGGCGGGATCGTGTTCGGTACACACCGGACACGAACACGGGAAGTACGACAGCTCCTCGAGGTGATCGGTTCCCGACACCGTGAGGTAGCGCCCGTCGCGCGCCATCAGCGCGTAGGCGGCGGAGTCGAAGAGATCACAGCCCATGGCGACCGCGAGCGCGAGCATCATGGGATGGCCCGCGCCGAAGAGGTGGACCGGACAGTCCGGATCGAGCCCGCGCTTCGCGGCCGTGACCGCCTCGACGACGTCGGCGTAGCGGTAGGCGTTCATGAGCGGGACCATCGCGCCGACCGGGAACACGTCGAGGTCGGTCCCCGCCGCGTGGCGGCCGGCCGCCTCCCGGAGGTCCGGGTACGTCGATCCCTGGACGGGCGCGTTGACGAGCATCTCCCCGGTGTCGGCGGCCTCGGCGTCCGCGAGCGCCCGCTCCGTCGTCGCGAGTTCGCGTTCCGCGCGCTCGCGGTCGACGTCCGGCGGCGTCGGCACGTCGACGGGCGTCGCCACGTCGCTGCCGATCCGGCGCTGGAACTCGAGGATCTCGGCGGTCGTGACGTCGATGTCGCCGTACTCGGCCAGCTGGAACGATCCCGAGTCGGTCATGATCGCGCCGTCGAACCCGAGGAAGTCGTGAAGCCCCTCTTCGAGCACGCGGTCGCGGATCCGGTCGGTGCTCCGGATGATGTAGGAGTTCGTGATCAGCATCTCCGCGCCGAACTCGGTCCGGAGCCGCTCGGGCTCGACCGTGAGCACGTTGGGGTTGACGACGGGCAGGAGCGCCGGCGTCTCGACGGTGACGCCGGCGCTGGGGACCTCGAGCCGACCGATCCGCCCGGCGGCGTCGTGGTCCCGGATCTCGAAGTGGTCGCGCATACCCCGACTGCGGGTAGCCGGGCGGTAAGGGTTGCGTTCGGGCGAGAACGGCGAACGCGTCCGACGCGGCGGTCGCGTCCGCCGGCGATCTCACCTATGCCCGCTCCGCGCCGAACACGACCCGGACCGAGACGGTCACGTCGACGTCGCCGACCTCGATCCCGGTTCCGGGCGCACCGCCGGCGTCGTCGGCCTCGGCCGCGAGGGCCCTGGTCGCGTACGGGCTGGTCCGGACGTCCGTCGTCGAGACCGTGTAGACGCCGGTCACCTCGAGGTCGGCGTTGGCGGCGAGCGTGTCGGCCTCCGCGTGGGCGTTGTCCATCGCGTCGCCGAGCGCCTCCGACCGGAGCTCGTCCGCGCGCTCGTCGCTGAGTCCGAACCGGACCTGCTGGACGCTATCCGCGCCGGCGCCGACCGCGACGTCGATGACCTCGCCGACCGCGTCCACGTCGTCGACGCTCACGGCGTAGACGTGGACGCCGACGTACTCGCTGCGGTTCGCGTCCGGGCGCGTCTCGCGCGTCTGCCGGATGTCGTAGCGCTCGGTGCGGACGTCCTCCTCGCTCAGCCCCCAGTCGTAGAGGACGCTCCGGAGCGCGTCGTCGCTCTCGGCGAGGTCGCCGCGGACGGTCCCCGCGTCGTCCCCGGTCGACTCGACCGCGACCAGCACGGTCGCGCGGTCGGGCTCCGCGGACGCCTCGCCCTCCGCGGCCACCTCGATGGACCGCTCGAGGTCGTCGGTTTCCGTCGTCTCCGCCGATCCCGAATCGTCGGCCAGGGTTCCCGTTACGCCCGAACAGCCGGCCAGGAGGACGAGGAGCGCCACCCCGACCCCGGCGACGAGTCGCCTCTGTCGTGTCATACCGTCGAGGACGCCGGGAGAGGGCTATAACGTAGCGTAGACACAAAGAGCCGTTTGTCCGATCGCCTCCCGAACCGCCGCGGACCGCTCGTGGCCGCCCCCGCCCCGGAATCGCCCGTCGATCAGATTCCGGTGGGGTGGCTCACGTACGTCGTCTCCAGCCCCCACTCCTCGGCGAGCGACTGGAGGGACCGCACCCCGAACGTCTCCGTCGCGTAGTGGCCCGCGAGAAAGACCGTGAGCCCCGCCTCCCGCGCGTCGTGGTACACCTGCTGTTTTCCCTCGCCGGTGACGAGCGCGTCCGCGCCCGCCGCGGCCGCCTCGTCGAGCCAGTCGGCCCCGGAGCCGGTGACGACCGCGACCCGCTCGATCCGGTCCGGCCCGAACTCGAGGACGCGGGTCCCGTTCGTGCTCCCCTCGAACCCGTCGAGGCAGTCACGGATCGTCTCGGGCGGGAGCGGCTCGCCCGTCTCTCCGAGCGTCCCGATCGTGACCGGCCCGAGCGTCCCGAACGGCTCCCGATCGGCGAGCCCGAGCGCGTCGGCGACGCCGGCGGCGTTCCCCAGCTCCCGATGCCCGTCGAGCGGGAGGTGCGAGACGTACAACGCGAGGTCGCGCTCCGCGAGCGCGGCGATCCGGTCGTACGTCCGCCCGGTCACGTGGTCGATCCCGCCCCAGGAGATCCCGTGGTGGGTGACGAGGACGTCGGCCCCGGCGTCGGCCGCCGCCTCGATCGTCGCCGTCGCGGCGTCGACCGCGAACGCGACGCGCCCGACCGACCCCGTCTCGGGGCCGACCTGGAGGCCGTTCGCGCTGGCGTCGACGTCGGCGTACGCGTCGGTATCGAGCCGGCCGTCCATCCGGTCGACGAAGGTCCGAAGCTCCATGCGGATCCGTACGGGCCGCGAGGAAAAAGCGTTCCCGTCAGTCGTCGAGCTCCTCCGTCGCGGAGTCGGGGATCGCGTCGAACGGCGCGCCGGCGGGGGCCTCGACGTCCTCCTCGGACCCGCCGCCGGGCGTCTCCGGCGGCGCGTCGAACTCGGGGTCGAACAGCGCGAGCGCCGTCCGGATCGTCTCCCAGTCGTCCTCGCCGGCGGCGTCCCGAAGCGACCGGGTGGGGGCCGCGAGCAGCTGGCCGACCAACGCGTCAGCCATCGCCTCGACGGTCTCGCGCTGGTCGTCGGTCAGTCCGCCCTGTGCCTCGAGCTTCGTGATCGCGCGGTCGAGCTCGCGGGCCTTGACCCGGTCCGCGCCGGCGTACATCGCCGAGATGGCGTCGTCGGCGCGCTTGCGCTTGTACGACCGGAGGATCCGGTCGAGTTCCTCGTCGATGATCGACTCGACCTCGCGGGCCTCCGCCTTCCGCCGCTCGCGGGTCTCGCGGGTGACGTCCTCCAGGTCGTCGATGTCGTACACCGAGACGCCCGCGACGTCGCCCGTCTCCAGGTCGACGTCGCGCGGCTGGGCGATGTCGATACAGACGACCCGGTCCGCGCCCACGAAGGCCGTCGGACCGAGCACCGGCTCCGAACTGCCGGTCGCCGTTATCACGAGGTCCGCGTCGGGGACCACGGCGGCGAGGTCGCTCAGGTGGACGACCGACGAGTCGGTGTCGACCTCCTCGGCGACGTACCGCGCGTTCGGCACCGTCCGGTTCGCGACGACGATCTCCGAGACCGCCGTGGTGTCGAGCGTGCGGGCCGCGAGCGTGCCCATCTCGCCCGCCCCGACGACGACGGCGGTGCCGTCGGTCAGGTCGACCTCGCCGGCCGCGAGCCGGACCGCCGCGGAGCCGAGCGAGACGACCCCCTCGTTTATCGCCGTCTCCGTGCGGGCGCGCTCGCCGACGTGGAGCGCCTTGGTGACGGCGTCCTCCAGGACGGGGCCGATCCCGCCGGCCGACCGGGACTCCTCGTAGGCCTCCCGCATCTGGCCGATGATCTGATCCTCGCCGAGCACGAGCGACTCGAGCCCCGCGGCGACGCGCATCAGGTGTTCCAAGCTCCCCTCGTGGTCGAGCCGGCTGACCGCCGCGCCGCGGACGGACGGCGCGAACGACTCGAGCGCCTCCCGACCCTCGACCGTCCGGTCGGTGACGACGTACGCCTCCGAGCGGTTACACGTCCGGACGGCGAACGCCTCCTCGACCCCGTCGCGCGCGAGCAGGTCCGAGACGGTCGCTCGGACGCTCTCGCCTCCCGCGGCGCCGATCTCGTCGATCGTCGCGGACCCGTGGGCGACGCTCACACCCGTGATGGCACCCGGCTCCTTCATCGGTCGACGACCTCCTCGATCACGTTGTTTGCCTCGATTCGAGCCTTGGATCTCCCCTTTTGTAAACCCTTCCAAACCCCCTCGGATCGCACGACTCGACGGATCGCCTCCCGACGGGTTTCCGGGTCGACGCCCGCCTTCGAGAGCGCCTCGCGCAGCTCCCCGGAGAGTTCGGCCATCGCGCCCGCTCCCTCGATCTCCGAGCCGATCCGTTCGCGGAGCGCCCTCGAGAGCGCGGGGCTCCGCCCCCCCGTGGAGATCGCCACCCTGACCGGGCCGTCCGCGACGGTCGCCGGAACGACGACGCTCCCCGGATCGCGGCCGCCGGAGACGTCCGTGCGATTGACCAGGACCCCCGAGTCGAGCGCCGCCGCCTCCGCGGCCGCGTTCACCGCGGGATCGTCGGTCGAGGCGACCACGAGCGTGGGAGCGACGCGGTCGATCCACTCGGGGATCGACTCCGCCTGCGGGGCGGCACGGATCAGTTCGATCGACGAGCCGATCTCGGCCGCGACCTCGATCAGTCGGTCGTCGAACGCCGGACTGACGACGACGACGCGCGCCTCCTCGGCGAACCCGAGCGCCTTCCGTCTGCCGACCGCGCCACCGCCGACGACGAGGACGGTCTCCTCGGAGAGGTCGTGATACAGCGGGATCATGGATTGAGTGCCGTCTCCACGGGGGATCAGGCCGTGTTGCTGTCGGCGCGCTCCTCGATCCGGATCCCGGTCTTCTTCAGGATCCGGGTCGAGAACAGCGTGTCCCAGTCGTCGGGGCCGACGTCCCAGTGGTCGGCCATCGTCTCTTTCACCTCCGCGACCCGGCGCTCGCTCTCGGCCTCGGTCCGCCCGTGGGTCATCGCGAAGAAGTTGTACTCCCAGACGCCCGCGTGCCGGGGGCGCTGGTAGCAGTGGGTGACGAAGTCCAACTCCGCGACCGCGGGGCCGACCTCCGCTAAGACCTCCTCGGGCACGTCCCAGACGGTCATCCCGTTCTCCGTGTACCCGAGCGCGTAGTGGTTGGGGATGACGCCGACCCGGCGCACCTTCCCCTCGAGGCGGAAGCGCTCTATCGTCTCTACCACCCAGTCGACGTCGGCGTCGATGGCGGCCGCCACGTCCGCGTACGGCGTCTCCGTGATCGGCAGCCCGCCCTGGATCTCGACGACGAGGTCGCGCTCGGCGGGCGAGAGCGTCGAGCGACCGGACTGCTCGACGTCGGGAGCCAGATCCGAGAGGTCCACGTCGCCCTCGGCGACCGGCCCGTCGACGAGGAACCGCGCGCCGACGTGGAACTCCCGCAGCTTGGGGAGGTTGTACGTCTCCTGGCCGGTGGCCGCCTCGATCTCCGCGAGCACCTCCTCGACCCGGTCTCCACCGTCCTTGTCGGGGTCGGGGTGGTCGGCGACGCTCACGACGAACCACATGTTGAGGTGGGGGTGTTCCCGTTCGTAGTTATGCGCCACCGCGGTGAAGTCGTTGACCGTCTCCGCCACCTCCTCGTAGCGCTCCTCGGGCGCGTGCATCGCGACGAGCGAGGCCGCGCCGCCGATCTCCTCGGCGTTGACGAGCGCGCCGAACCGCGAGAGCACGCCGGACTCGTCGAGCTCCCGGACCCGCTCGCAGAGCTCGGAGCCGGTGACCGCCAACCCGCGTTCGCGAAGCGCGGCCGCGGCGGGCTCGAACGGGCGCACGGTCACGGGGAAGCCCCCTTGGAACGCGTTGATGATCGCCCGGTCGAGCGCCGTCAGATCCGCGTCGACCTCCTTCATACATAGGGCTCGGGGTCGCGAGAGAATAAGGGATCCGGCCGGCGCTCAGTCGTCGAGATCCCGAGCGATGTCCGAAAGCGAGGATCGGGGGCCGCGGTCCGCGTCGTAGACCGCTCGCGTGCCGGGGATCCGGAGGCCGTACAGGTCGCCGGGAACCACGACGTCGAGGACGACGCTCTCGCCCGGTTCCCGGTCGTTGGCGTCGAGCCACTCGGCGAGCCGGTTCTCGCCCTCGCCGGGCTCGCGCGCGAGCCGCCGGTTGTCGGACGCGCTCCGGAGCAGCCGCCCCGTGGCGTCCGCGAGAACGCGCGCGTGGTACTCCTCGCGGTCGATGACGACCCTGACCAGGTCCCCGTCCGCGAGCGAGAGCGACGCGCAGGAGCCGGACTCGACGCGACCCGACAGGTCGGCGTCGTCGGGGAGCCGGACGCAGGGTCTGCGGGTGCCGCCGCTGCGGGCGAGCGTGACGCGGACGGACGCGACGCTCTCGTCGTCGGAGGGAACGCGTGGCATTGAAGGGGGACTACTCGTCGTCCTCGAACGCGGCGGCGACGTCGCCCTCGCCGTCGACGACGGAGACGTTGATCTGGGCCACGTCGTCGGCGATCTCGCGACCGCGGACGGTGATCCGTCTGCGCTCGCCCTCGCGAGACGGCTTGAACCCGACGCCGCCCTCCAAGAGCAGCTCCTTCAGGCGCGTTCCGGAGACGTCCTCGCGCATCGGTCGGCCCGTCTCGTCCGAGCCGCCGGTGATCTCGACGGTGTGGTCCGGGAGCCCGACGGCGTCCCCGCCGATCTCGTCGCCCACGTCTCGACCGAGGAATCGGTTCGCGTCCTGTCCGTCGACCTCTCGCTGGAACGTCTCGCCGGTCTCGGGGTCGGCGACGACGACTTTGAATTCGGCCATGCGCGGACCGAGACGCCCGCGAATAAAAAGCACGTCGAAAGCCCGACACGCCGAGAGCACGGGGAACGACCGCCTCGCTGTCGCCGCCGCCGACCTCGTCGAGGCCACGTCCGCCCACGTCGACACCGCCGGAGTCCTCACCGGATCACCACGGCTCGGGACCCACGCGTTCGACCCGCCGAGGGTCGCCGTCGCTCCGCTCGACGAGTGCGTTCTCGACGGCCCGCGCGACCCGTCTCCCGTCGCTCGGCCCTCCGGCTTCCGCGACGCTCCCGATCGACTCCGGCTCGAACGGAACGCCGAGCGCGTCGTACACCGGTTCGAGGGCGGTCGTCGACGCCGCCGCGTCGGACCGCGAAACCACGAGACAGCCCGCGACGAGCGCGGCGTCGGCGCGGACTCGCTGGGCGATCCCCGCGAGCTTTCCGCCCGCCGACGTTCCGCCGACGCGAAGGGAGTGGTCTCCCGGACAGAAGGCGTCCGGCGGCTCGCCGTGCGAGACCGTGCCCCCGGTCCCCTCGAGCGCCGATCGCACCGCGCCGGCGACCGTCGCGTGCCGCTCGTCGATGCTCCCGCGGTTCCCGTCGAGCGGGATCGAGACCGCGAATGCGAGGGTTTCCCCGGAGTACGCGACCGCCCTGCCGCCGACGTCGCGCTCGAACGGGGTGAACCCGACCGTTTGGGCGGCCCGGCGAGCCCGGTCGTATCCAGGCTCCCGTGCGTCGCGCCGGCCGAACGCGACCTGCCGGGGAGGCGCCCAGACCCGAACGCCGGGGAGACCGTCGGCCGCGGCTGCGAGAAGCCGAGCCGTGTGCTCGCGGTCGGCCCGAACGGTCGGACTCCGTCCACGAAGTATCCGCATGGGACTCGTGAGGCGACGGACCGACAAACCGCTTGCGTCCGGAGACGGTCGCTGCGGAGAATGGCGCAAAGGTTTTGCCGGTCCTGCGGTTCGTTCCGGTATCGATGAGCGACCCGTCCGCGCTGCCGGTCCAGGCGTACCTCCTCGCCTGTCTGCTCGCCGGAGCCGTCGGGCTCCTTCTCGGACGGGTCGCGTGGCGGGATCGCGCCGAGCCGGGCGGACTCGAGGTCTCGCTTTATTTGGGCTGTGCCGGCGTCGTCGTCGTTCTGTACGCGATCAGAGTTGCGAGCCCGGATCCGCTGGTGATGATCGGGGCGCTCCAGACCGCGACGCCCTTCCTCGCCGCGATGCCCGTGCTCTGGATCGCCTTCGCGTTCGCGTACGCCGGCCGCGACGAGTGGCGGACCGAGCGCCGGCTGGTCGGGCTCGCGACGCCCGCCTTCCTCTGGATTCTCCTGGCGTGGTCGAGCCGGACGCACGGGCTGGCGCGACTCTCCTTCGAACCGGTCGTCGAGGGGCCGTTCACGCTCGTGGAGACCGGGCTCGGTCCGGCGGGGATCGCCTTCGTCCTCTACGCGTACGGGTTGTACGTCGCCGGAATCTTGGTGATCGTCGACCTCTACAGACGGACCGGGAACCGCTACCGGCTCCAGACGTTCGTCGCCCTCCTCGGAACCCTGTTCCCGCTTCTGGCCGGGGTCGTGACGGTCCTCGACTTCGGGAGCTACCCGACGGTCGACTGGACCCCTGCGGCGTTCGTCGTCCACGGCGTGTTCCTGTACGGCGTGGTGTTCTGGCTCGGAACTCTCGACGCCGCGGTGGTCGCGCGAGACACGGCGGTCGAGGTGATGCAGGACCCCGTGATCGTGACCGGATCCGACGGACGGATCCGCGATCTCAACCCCGCAGCGGAGGGGATCCTTCCGGACGACGCCGTCGGAGAGTCGTTGTCGTCGGCGTTTCCCGGCCTGGTGTCCGGAGACGAACACCCGATCGCCATCGACGACCGCCAGTTCGACATCCAGGAGGATCCGATCACTGATCCGCACGGGACGGACCGCGGTCACGTCTTCCTCCTTCGGGACGTGACCGAACGGGAGCGTCGGCAGGCGGCGCTGGAGCGCCGAGAGAGGCAGCTCGAACGCCAGAACGAGCGGCTCGAGGACTTCGCGGGCGTCGTCAGCCACGACCTCCGGAACCCTCTCGCGGCCGCGACCGCTGCCGTCGAGCTGGCGCGTCACGGCGACGACGGCGACGACGCGTTGGAGCGGGCCGCGGACGCCCACGAGCGGATGGACGAACTGATCGAGGGGCTCCTCTCGCTTGCCACCGCCGGACGGACGGTCGACGCGGTCGAACCGGTTTCGATCGACGCGACGGTTCGGACCGTCTGGTCGCGACTCGAGACCGGTTCGGCGACCCTGGTCGTCGAGGACGCCGACGAGACGGTGCTGGCCGACGGTGATCGGCTCCGACAGCTCGTCGGCAATCTGTTTCGCAACGCGGTGGAGCACACGGGCGAGAACGTGACCGTTCGTGTTCGAACGGAACGGACCGACGACGGCGTCACGCTCCGGATAGCCGACGACGGTCCGGGGATCCCGTCCGACGAACGTCACCGCGTCTTCGAACGCGGCGTCTCGCTCGCCGACGGCACGGGCCTCGGGCTGGCGATCGTCGGCGACATCGCCGACGCGCACGGCTGGTCCGTTCGGGTCGTCGACGAGGCGGTCGGCGGCGCGTGCTTCGCGATCGACGGGATCGAGGTCGTCTCGGAGTGACCGCGCCGGTCCGACTTCCCGTCGGGATCCTCTCCCGATACCGTCGGTTCTCGCGGTTCAACTCCCCGTACCCCGCACACGACGCGGGACGCGCGATAGACCTCTATCCGCCAGGCGAGGACGGCGTCTCACCCGTCACCGGCGTCGTCCGGGAGACGCACACCGTCGGCTGTCCGGACCGGTCGTACGCCGCGTCCGAGGACCACCTGATCGTCGTCGACCTCGACGACGAGTGGTGTCGGCGGACCGGAACGGAACCGGGCACGATCGCGCGGATCCTCCACGTGATCCCGAGCGTGGAACCGGGCGATCGGGTCGACGTCGGTGACTCCCTCGGGCCGATGACGCGTTCCGGCTTCTTCGGCCGGTGGGTCGACGACCACGTTCACCTCGGGTTTCGCGCGCCGGGGACGGACGTGCTCCGTGCGAGCGGGTCGCTCCCAGTCGACGTGGACGTGAGCGTCGCGGGCGTTTCCTGGAACGGTACCGGAACAGTCCTCACGCGCGGGCCGAGTCACGTCGTTCTGGACGCACCGACACATCCGGATCCGGGCGAACGCTTCGCGGCGATCGCGAGCGACGACGGCGTTCCGTTGGACGGTGGGCTCGCCCACTATGCGGGCGGCGGCGGGTTCGCCGACGTCGACCTCGGTCGGACCGTTTCCTTGTGGGGAACGCGCGTCGGCGTCGCCACCGATCGAGGGATCGAATGGGAGCCGATCGACGTGACCGCGAACGGGGAACGCGTCACCGGGCTGTCGCTGTTCGCGGCCCGCGACGGCGACTACGGCGCGAAGGTGATCCGTCCGGACCACGAGTTCGCGGTCGGCGACCGCGTCTCGGTCGACGTCGTGCCGAGCGACGACCCGATCCGTCTCGGCGTCGGGTAAGAGCTGGGAGCCGGAACCGGAACGCGGGTTCGGCGGATCCTGTTCGACGGATCGCGTTCAGTGGGCACGTACCGCGCTTTTCCGGGGAGGCGGTTGGGCGAACAGCCGGCGCTCGCGGTCGTGCTCCGCGGCGGTGCGCCGGGCTCCCGCCTCGGCCGCCGCGGACGGCTCGTCAGGTCACGGGGGGTCTGCCGCGGGATCGGGTATGAACCGACGGGTCGTTCGCGCGGATCCCCTGGATACAAACGGGTCGGCGGCGACGCCTGGGTATGGACGAAGAGGCCGTCTCGGAGATGGAGCCGCTTCCCGCGGAGGCGGTGTCGCTCATCGAACGTCGGATCGAGGAGGAGCACGGGTACCTCTCGTGGCTCAACACCTCGGTCGACGTCGTCGAACGCGGGCGGATGGTGCTGTCGATCCCGTTCGACCGGAAGCTGACGAACGCCGACGGGCGGACGATCCACGGCGGCGTCGCGGCGACGCTGATCGACACCGCGGGCGGGCTCGCCCAACGGACCGTCTTCGAGGACCCGCTCTCGGGCGGCGTGGCGACCGTGAATCTCAACACGAACTACCTCCGGCCGGCGAACGGCGACCTCGAGGCGGAGGCGACGGTGGTACGCTCGGGCGGCTCCATCGGCGTCAGCGAGATGTCGGTGACGAGCACGACCGAGAACGGTTCCTCGGAGGTCGTCGTCGGGCAGGGTTCGTTCCGGCTCTTCCGGTGAACGTTTCGACGACGTCGACACACACCGACACCCCTTAGTCGAGGGGCCACGACACGTGAATTCGAGGTGGGATGGCAGAGTGGCCCATTGCGCCGGTCTTGAAAACCGGTAGCCTCACGGCTTCCTGGGTTCGAATCCCAGTCCCACCGTGAGCGCGCGACGCAATTCGCGCCGCGCGCGGCTCGTGATGTGGATCCGAATCGGAGAGCGCGCGGCACGCTTCACGTCGTGCCGCTTCGCCACCCACTACGTAACCGATAATGGTTTCATTCTGTCCTCGTAACGGTCGGCTCGCAGGCGTCGGTCGAGCGAGCTTTTCGGCCTGAACCGCGAACGTACCGCTCTCGTTCGTCGATGTCCGGTAACACTCGCGTCCGGTGACGTGTGGTATCAGGTGACGCATTATCTTTAACAGGTTTCCTGTCCATGTTGGAGACAGGTGATACAAGCATGAGCTACGAACTCGATCCGCTTCCGTACGATTACGACGCGCTGGAACCGCACATCTCCGAGCAGGTGCTCGAATGGCACCACGACACCCACCACCAGGGCTACGTAAACGGCTGGAACTCGGCCGAAGAGACGCTCGAAGCCAACCGGGAGGAGGGCGACTTCTCCTCGTCGGGCGGCGCGATCCGAAACGTGACCCACAACTCTTCGGGTCACATCCTCCACGACCTGTTCTGGCAGAACATGTCGCCGGAGGGCGGCGACGAGCCCGAGGGAGACCTCGCCGACCGCATCGAGGAGGACTTCGGCTCGTACGAGGCCTGGAAGGGTGAGTTCGAGGCGGCGGCCTCCGCGGCGAGCGGCTGGGCGCTTCTCGTGTACGACACGTTCTCGAACCAGCTCCGCAACGTCGTGGTCGACAAACACGACCAGGGAGCGATCTGGGGCGGTCACCCGATCCTCGCGCTGGACGTCTGGGAGCACTCCTACTACCACGACTACGGCCCGGCCCGCGGCGAGTTCGTCGACAACTTCTTCCAGGTCGTCGACTGGGAGGAGCCGTCCGCTCGCTACGAGCAGGCCGTCGAGCTGTTCGAGTAATCCGACAGCCGGAACGCGAACCCCGCACGTCGAACCCCGACGTTTTTTCCACCGACGCACCCGCCAGCGACGGCCGTGCCGGGTCTCGTCGATCGCGTCGAACATCGCCAGCGTTTACGCAACCGAACGCGTAGCCGACGGACATGCCGAGACCGAAATCCGCCTTCGAGGAGACGTTCCCGTGCGATTTCTACGAGCCGGCAGAACTGTTCCAGCCGGACCTGTTGTACACGATCCCGGAGATCGGGCGACTGCTCCAGGGGCTCGAGCCCGACGCCGAGATAGACGCCGACACCGAGGCCGTGCTGATCGACTGGGCGATCCCGTGGGTGATGGTCCACGCCGGCGACATGGTCGTCGCCGAGCCGCCGACCGACGATAGCCCCGGCTACTACGGGCTCGCGGAGGACGCCGACGAGTAGTGAGCGCGAACGCAGCCGGCGGGGATCCGCCGGTCCTGCTCGTCGCCGGCGGCGCGGAGTGCCTCGCGGCCGTTCGCCGCCCGAGGACTCCCTACGGTCGCCCTCTCCTCGCCTGACTCGCGCGGTCTCGCTGCGTTCGAAAGGTGCAAAGCGCCTTTCGTGCTGTCGTCAGAACGCGTCGCGTTCCGTCTGCTAACCGGAACGCGAGGCGTTCCGGTGATGTGGCCGGAACCCGCAGGATCTGGCTGCCAGCCGGGAGCCGGAGACGTCCGGAATGAGGAGACGCCGCCGTCTCGAACCACGGTCCTCAGTCGGTCGCTCCGGTCACCCCTTGCGATCCCTGCCGTGCCGTGCTCCGCTCTCGAAACTGCCCGCTGCGTCCCGCCCGACCGCAGCCGCCCCGCACCTCGCCGGAGGGTCTCGGTCCGTCGGTCGCAACGATCTCTGCCGGAAGACGTAGCCCCATGTACGGCACCCCCTTCCAGGAGAGTATCCGTGGTCTCGACGCCGTCGATAGCGGGCAGCGATTCGGGGATCGTCCGGGAGCGTCCCTTCCAGCTGTTGCTCCTCATCAACGTTCTCCCGCCGCTCGGGACCGCGCTGCTCTCGCCGGTGCTCGGATCGCTCGTCGAGCCGCTCGGTGCGTCCGCGGCCAACGTCGGGCTGTTGATGTCGGCGTTCACCGGTCCGGCCGTGATCGTCATCCCCATCGCCGGGGTGATCGCGGACCGGTACGGCCGGCGGCCGGTCCTCATCTTCGGGCTGATGTGGTTCGGGCTGACCGGGACCGCGATCGCGTTCGTCTCGACCTTTTACGCGGCACTCGCCCTCCGGCTCCTCCAGGGGATCGGCTTCGCCGCGCTCACGCCGATCATCATCACGAGCCTCGGCGACCTCTACACGGGGACGAAGGAGGCGACCGCCCAGGGGCTCCGGTTCACCGGGTCGGGACTCTCACAGACCGTCTTCCCGCTCATCGCGGGCGTCCTCGTCGGGTTCGCGTGGCAGTACCCGTTCCTCCTGTACGCGATCGCGTTCCCGATCGCCGCGGTCGTCTACCTCCGGTTCGAGGAGCCGATGGACGAGGAGGCCGCGAACGGGTCGGACGAGGACCTCCGGACGCAGCTCGGTGACCTCCGAACCCTCGTCGCCCACCGGCGCGCGTGGACGATCGTGCTCGCCCGCGGGACCGCGAACCTGGCGTGGTTCGGCTTCCTCACCTACAACTCGATCGTCGTCGTCGACGTCCTCGGCGGGACGCCCGCGCAGGCCGGGCTCCTCGCGGCGCTCGCGAGTCTCACGTACGCGTTGGCGGCGACTCAGACCGGGCGCATCTCGGCCGTCTTCGACGACCGGCTCTACCCGCTGATCGCGGCGAACGTCTCGATAGGCGTGGGACTCGGGCTCGTCTTCCTCGCGACGGCGCTGCCGATCGCGGCCCTCGGGGTGGTCCTGATGGGGGCCGGCTTCGGGCTCGTGTTGTCGATCTATCGGAGCATCGTCACGGACCTCGCGCCCACGGCGCTTCGCGGCGGGCTCGTGAGCCTGAGCGAGGGGACCGGTCGCGCGAGCGCGACGCTGACACCGATCCTGATGGGCGGGGCCATCGCGGTCGCGAGCGCGCGGATCGAGTTCGTTCCCGCCGTCCGGCTCGTGGGCGTCGCGACCGGCGTCGTCGGCGCGGTCGTCGGGATCGGCTGTCTGGTGTTGATGAGCCGAGCGCCGCCGATCCGGATGGACGGCTGAGTTCCCCGCCGCGACCGCGGATACTTTGTTTCCCCACGTCGACCCCCGGACGATGAACGCGGAGCCGACCCCCACCGACATCGCGGTGCTCGATCACGACGCGCACGGGATCCCGGCCGCCGACTACGCCGAGATACTCCGGGATCGCCTCCCCGACCACACCGTCCGCCTCGCGCGGACCGGCGAGGAACGACGACGGTACCTCGCCGAGGCCCCCGTCGTCGCCGGGAAGTGGCTGAGCGCCGACGAGGTCGAGGACGCTCGGAACCTGCGGCTGTTCGCGTGTAACTCCGCGGGCGTCGACCACCTCCCGCTCGAGGCGCTCGCCGACCGCGGCGTCGCCGTCACGAACGCCTCGGGCGTCCACGGACCCAACATCGCCGAGCACGTGCTCGGGTGGGTCCTCACCTTCGTCCGCCGGCTCGACGAGGGTATCCGGCGACAGGAGCGTCGCGAGTGGCGTCGGTTCCAGTCGTTCACCGAGCTGGCGGACAGCACCGTCACCGTCGTGGGGCTCGGAGCCATCGGCGAGGCGATCGTCGAGCGCTTCGCGGGGTTCGACGTGGAGACGATCGGGGTCCGCCACACGCCGGAGAAGGACGGCCCGACCGACGAGGTGGTCGGCTACGACGACCTCCCGGAGGCGCTGGTGCGGACCGACGTGTTGGTCCTCTCGTGTCCGCTCACCGAGACCACGGAGGGATTGATCGGCGAGGCCGAACTCGACGCGCTCCCGACCGACGCGATCGTGGTCAACGTCGCCCGCGGGGGGATCGTCGACACGCCGGCGCTCGTCTCCGCGCTCCGGTCGAACGCGATCCACGGGGCCGCCCTCGACGTGACCGACCCGGAGCCGCTCCCCACCGATCACGACCTGTGGGGCTTCCAGAACGTCCTCCTCACGCCGCACGTCTCCGGACACACCCCGAAGTACTGGGAGCGCCGGGCCGACGTCCTCGTGGAGAACGTCGAGCGGGCCGCCGAGACGGGCGAGTACGCCGATCTCCGCAATCGGGTCGCCTGAGGGGAGACGACACCGTCGGACTCTTCGCTCAGTACAGGGGATTCATAGACCAGAGTCGGCCTACACCTCTCTCGTTCTGTTAGGAACGCCTTACGAGATACAGAGCGTACATACAGCACAGCGGCTGCCAGTGAAGCCGAAGAGCGACGGGCTCGGGAACGCAGAGCAGCGTGAGCCCGCGGGAATTTCCGGCGTCCGAGAGACGGGGTAGCGCTTACTGACGAGCGCCGCGTAGCCTTCAAGTAGTTTTTTGATATTAAAAAGGCATCACCACGCATGACAGATCGGGAGCCGATCGCTGTCTTCGGTAGGGACTGGAAGCCAGCCGTCTGGGGGAACGTCTTCGTGCTGTTCCTCCTTGTAACGATAGTCGCCGTATTCGTCCGCGGCCCCATCGCATCGGCACTCAAGACGGGCGAGCTCGTCGGCGTTCTCGTCGTGAGCCTCAGTTCGACGCTGTTAGCGACCATTGTCACCGCCTGGCGACACAGGAACAAAGCACCGGTCGCGTTCTACCGGGACCACGTCGCCTTCGACGGGACAGACGTCCCGTACGAGGACATCGCGGTCGCGATCCACGAGGACGCTGACGGCTCGACGGACGCGCTCGGTAACTTCGGGACGGGGCGGTTCGCGCTGTTCGTTCCCGGCGGAACGGACCTGCGGTTCGACTACGTCCAGAATCCAGGCGAGGTAGAGCGCGTTCTCGCCGACAACATCTCGGCGCCAGCCGACCAACTGGACGACGGTTCGGCGAGCGGTACCGACGAGAACGGACGGGAGTACATCACGGACCGCGGGCGGTTCTGGAACTACTGGCGTGCCGATCGGCAGTTGCCCGAAACGGCAGTCATCGACGGCGGCCTGCTCGAAACGGTACTGGAGGTCGATAGCTACAACCTCGAACTGCTGGATAGAGTCGACATGACGGATGCAGAAGGACTGAGCAACATCGACCAGTCCGACGTGACGTTTGACGAAAATGAAAGCCCTCGCCACCACCTTGAGGAGTCAGAGTTGGAACAACCATACGAATGAGACATTCGATCTCGGGTAAGCGATCGTTGGTAGGCTCATAGCGCGGTTTCGAGGATCGTTTTGAGTGTTCATCACCGGGGTTGCGGCGGACTCGTTGCCGAAGGTGAAACGCTCTGAGGTAGGGTGTGAGGTTGTCCTTGGCGACGCCTCGATGTCGAGGAAAACGTGACACCACACGAGCAATGAACACCGATCTGCTTGGTCGGACATGTGCCCCTTCGTCTCGTCGCAACGAGGGCAGTCCACGCTGAAGGTCTCGTACAGAAGTGTGTTTCTTGAGGAAGTCGAACAGACGACCTGTTCACCTCACCATCTCAGATGGTCATACTCTGCGGCGCACTCGACCTCGACGATCTCCTCTGCGTCGAGCCCAGGCTCCAGAGACACCTCGTCATACTGCTGACAGGTGCTATGCGCTTTCAGTCGTCTCGTTTGTCCGCGACTCGGTACAGCTGGAGTGCCTGGCGGATGTGATAGTTCTTTTCCGCGCCATCGGCCGCCTCGAGTGCGTCGTAGAGATGCTGGATAGCGTCGCCGTCCTGGAGGGAAGAGGACATACGCGGCGATACGTGCTCGTCACAATAAAGATGACTTTCTGATAGAACGCGCGCGCTGAATACAGGGTGAGTCTCTCAGAGGAACCGTTCATCAGCCTGCTTCGATTGGATCGTTGACTTCGATGCGTTGATCCACCCCGTGTCTGTATTATCGGGAACATCGAAGTCAGGAACGAACGGTTTGATATCCAGCAGCGGCGTCCGATCAACGACGTCGATTCCGCGAACAATCACTTCGTGACCTGTGACGGAATCAACCTCGACAGTGGAGAGGCCGATCTGATTCGGACGTTGTGGTGCCCGCGTAGCAAAGACGCCCCTTGTTTCCTCATCAAGAAACGGCTCAACCTCCACGGGAGCGATGTCGGCAGCTGCGTGAAAGTGATACAGCAAGATACAGTGAGAAAACCCGTCCAGATCCTGTAATCCCTCCGCGTATGACTCGTCTATCTCGACAGTACCCTCTACGTCATCCGCTCCGGTCGGTTGAATCGGCATTCCGTCCGGCGATTCGAATGGCGTCCGGATAACGCCAATTGACTCGTATTGGAACTGCTCTTCAGACACGTTACTCCTTCAGTCCTCGAATATGAAAGCAGTGTCGTGACCGATACGCGCTCTGTATCTCGCACGGTTATCGGAACATCCCTCTGAGCTGGTAGAATTCTGGACGGTCAATACGCGGACAGGATCGACGGGACGTTTCACGCGAGAACTAGAACGCGGGATCGCCTCGGAGCCGCTGCCTTCATCCGCGGAGGTCGACCGCTACCTCCCTACTGGTACGCCTGCATCCCGGTGAGGTCCTCGCCGAGGATGAGCGTGTGGATGTCGTGGGTTCCCTCGTAGGTGTAGACGGTCTCCATGTTCGTCATGTGCCGCATCGGGGAGTAGTCGGCCGTGATCCCGTTGCCGCCGAGCATCTCGCGGGCGATCCGCGACTGGTCGCGGGCCATCCGGACGTTGTTGCGCTTGGCCATCGAGACGTGTTGCGGGCGCATCTCGCCCGCCTCCTTGAGCTCGGCGAGCCGGTGGGCGAGCAGCTGGGCGAGCGTGATCTGGGTCGCCATCTCCGCGAGCTTGCGCTGCTGGAGCTGGAAGCCGCCGATGGGCTTCCCGAACTGTTCGCGGTCGGTGGCGTACTCGCGGGCGGTCTCGAAGCAGTCCTGGGCCGCGCCGACCGCGCCCCACGCGATGCCGTAGCGTGCCTGGGTCAGACACGACAGCGGGCCCTTCATGCCGGAGACGCCCGGCAGGCGGTTCTCCTCGGGGATCCGGGCGTCCTGGAGCGCGATCTCGCCGGTGATCGACGCGCGGAGGCTGAGCTTCTCGTCGATCTTGTTGGTCGTCACGCCGTCGCGGTCGGTCTCGACGAGGAACCCGCGGACCGGGTCGTCCTCCTCGCTCTTGTCGCGCGCCCAGACGACGGCGACGTCCGAGATGGGGGAGTTCGTGATCCACGTCTTCGAGCCGTTCAGGACGTACTCGTCGCCGTCCTTCTCTGCGCGCGTCTCCATCGCCGAGGGGTTCGACCCGTGTTCGGGCTCGGTCAGGCCGAAACAGCCGACGGCCTCGCCCTCGCCGAGGGCGGGGAGCCACTCCTCCTTCTGCTCGTCGCTGCCGAACGCGTGGATCGGGTACATCACGAGCGCGCCCTGGACGCTCGCCATCGATCGGAGTCCCGAGTCACACGCCTCCAGTTCGCGCATCAGGAGGCCGTAGGAGGTCTCGCTGACGCCCGGCAGGCCGTACCCCTCGAGGTTCGGCGCGTAAAACCCCATCTCGCCCATCTTGGGGATGATCTCCGTCGGGAAGGTCCCCTCGATCCAGTGTTCTCCCATGTCGTCGATCTCCCCCTCGACGAACGACCGCGCCGAGTCGACGAGCAGCCGTTCCTCCTGGGAGAGCGACGCCTCCAAATCGAAATAATCGATCATGTACGGGGGTACGTATCCACGAATAAATAACCCTCCGGGACGGCGCGGCCGCGGTCGATGCCTCGGAGTCGGATCCCGACGATCCCCTCCGGTGACGATCCGGCGACTGCGGCCGCGTTTCGACGGGTACTGCCGGGATCAGAACCCGGTCGTTCCCTCGAGGAGGTGCTCGTCGACGACGTCCGTGTCGAGTTCGATCCCGAGCCCCGGCGTTTCCGGAACCGCGATCCGGCCGTCCTCGATGAGCGGCTCCTCGCGGACCACGAGATCGTCCCACCAGTCGACCTCGAGCGCGTGGTACTCCAGGAGGTCGAAGTTCGGGGTCGCCGCGCCGAGGTGGACGCACGCCATCGTCCCCACCGGGCTACAGACGTTGTGCGGCGACATCGGCATGTAGTTCTCCTCGGCGCGGTCCGCGATCCGCATCGTCTCGTGGAGCCCGCCCACGGTCGTCGGGTCGGGCGTGACGACGTCGACGCCGTGGTCGTAGATCAGGTCCGACAGCTCGAACACGCGGAACCGGTTCTCGCCGGTCGCGACCGGCGTCCGCGTCGCCTTCGTCACCTCCTTTTGTGCCGACATGTTCTCCGGCGGGACGAGGTCCTCGAGCCACATCAGATCGAACTCCTCCAGCTCGTGTGCCAACCGCTTCGCGCTCTCGACGGAGTAGTCCCAGTGACAATCGAACGCGAGGTCGACGTCGTAGCCGATCTCCGCGCGAACCGCCTCGACGATCTCCCGTTTCTCGCGGATCGCCGCGTTCGTCAGCCGGCCGTTGTACGGGTCGTTCTCGTTGTCGGCGGGCAGGTCGAGGTCGAACTTCAGCGCCGAAAAGCCCATGTCGACGACGCGCGCGGCCTCCGCGGCGTACGCCTCCGGGGAGTACGCCTCGGCCTCCGCGTACGCCGTCGCGCCGTCCTCGACCGCGTACGCCTCGCCGGCGTGACAGTCGCAGTAGATCCGAACCTCGTCGCGGTACTTCGACCCGAGGAGCTGGTAGACGGGGAGGCCGAGGATCTTCCCGGCGGCGTCCAAGAGGGCGATCTCGATGCCGGACGCGGCGGTGACGACCTTCCCCGTGGTACCCCCGTGGCCCGACATCTCCTGGAAGATATAGCGGACGAGCCGCTCCACGTCGAGCGGGTTCTCGCCGACCAGAAAGCGGTTCGTGTACTCGACGATCTCCGGGATCCCGCCGCCGCGGTACGACTCGCCGATCCCCGTGACGCCGGCGTCGGTCTCGACCTTGATCAGGTTCCACTCGAAGTTGCCCTCGACGACGCAGGCGTCGATGCTCGTGATCGCCACGTCCCGGTCCGCGTCGCGGACGTCGATCCGATCCGAGTAGTCCCTCATGCGCTGAACTCCTCCAGGGCGTCCTCGTCCAGGGTCACGCCGTGGCCCGGCTCCTCGGGCATCGCGATCCGGCCGTCGTCGTCGGGCGCGAGCGGCTCCGCGACGACGTCGTCGAACGCCTTCACGTCCATGTCGCGGTAGAAGTACTCGATCCAGAGGCCGTTGTCGATCGCCCCGAGAAGCGAGGTGTGAATGTTCCAGTTGTAGTGGGGCGCGATCGGCACGTCGTAGGTCGCGGCGTAGTTCGCGATCCGGAGCCACTCCGTGATCCCGCCGCAGACGGTCACGTCCGGCTGGAGGATCGTCGCCGCGCCCGTGTCGTTGAGCCGCGCGAAGTTGTGACGGGTCCCCTCCAGTTCGCCGGTGGCGACCGGGTAGTCGATGGCGTCGTTCACCTCGGCCATCGTCTCCACGCGGTCGATCATCACCGGCTCCTCGATGAAGTACGGGTCGTACGGTTCGAACGCCCGACAGGCGCGGACCGCCTCGGTCGTCGACTCCCAGACCCCGTTGGCGTCGAGGAGCAGCGTCGTCTCCGACCCCACCTCGTCGCGGACGGCGGCGACGCGCTCGACCTCCTCGTCCACGGAGAGGCGGCCGACCTTCATCTTCACGACCTCGTGGCCCTCCTCGACGTAGCGGCGCACCTCCCCGCGCAACGCCTCGTGGCCCTTCTCGTCGCGGTAGTACCCCCCACTGCCGTAGGAGGGAACGGACTCGCTGTTTCCCCCGAGCAGCTTGTACAGCGGCTGGTCGGCGGCCTTCGCCTTCAGGTCCCAGAGCGCCATGTCGACGGTGGAGATGGCGCGTAACATGACACCCATCCGCCCGATCTGGACGTTGCCGTCGTACATCTCGCGCCAGAGGCGGGTCGTGTCGCGCGGGTCCTCGCCGAGGACGATCGGTTCGAGCATCGACTCGACCGCGTCGGCGACGAGGTGGGCACCCTCGTATCCCAGCGAGTAGCCGACTCCTTCGAGGCCGTCGGCGGTTCGAACGTACGTTATGGCGTGGTCCCGGTACGTGAGCGTCCGGTTGGAGAAGGAGACGGGCGACTCCAACGGGAGCTCGATCGGGAACGACTCGACCTGTGTGATCTCCATGTGTGAGCGGCTAATCGTGTTCGTAAATAACTCGTCATACGGGCAATATACACGTTACAGACCACGGACACCTCCTCGAACGTCGTGGGCGATCCCTCGACCCGATCCGTTCCTCGATCGTACCCCGGTTTCGTGCTATTGATCGCGGTTTCTGGGGACGAACCGGCCGGTAGAACTCGTTTGCTTATAAAACGGATGTTTCGGGGGAGCGTTGGATGGATAGAAGCGGATCGTTGCTGGGGCGGTGACCATCTTCAAAGCCCCAGTCGCGAGGGCTCGTGCGACTCGCTGTGCGCTTCGGTCGCTCGCGGTGCTCGCTCCCTCAGTGCTTGCTTCGTCGGACTTCGCCCTCGCGACTGCCCCTTTGAGTCCCGCCTAACCGCTCCGCAACCGCACCTCACGCCTCCCCAACCTCGCGGTTCGCACTCTCCGAGTGCTCACCGCGTCCCTCGCGGGCTCCTCGCGGCCCGGCGGGCCGCTCGGAGGCGCGCCACCACAATCGATCACTCCTTCGCCTGTACCGAGATCGGCGTGTAAACGAGCACCATCCTCGATCAGTATATCCCCTTCCGTCACGAGCCCCCACACATGGAGTTTCCCGACCGCAGCGACGTCGACCACCTCATCGACGCACAGCCGCTCCCGGCGTTCGCGCGGGTCCGATACGAGCCGCCGAGCGAGACGCTCGCGGACCCGGTCGGCACGGCCAGATCGGAACTGGACCGGCTCGACGTCGACGGGTTGGAGCCGGGCGACACCGTCGCGATCGGCGTCGGCAGCCGGGGGATAGACCGGATCGACGAGGTCGCCGCCGCGGCCGTCGACTGGGCGGAGGCGAGGGGGTACGACCCCGTCGTCGTGCCCGCGATGGGGAGCCACGGCGGGGCGACGCCGGAGGGCCAACGGGAGGTGCTCGGGGCGCTCGGGATGGACGAGGAGAGCGTCGGTGCCCCCATCGACGCCCGGATGGACGCGGAGGCGCTGGAGACGGTGACCGTCGGCGACACCGACGTCCCGGTGTACTTCTCGACGGCGGCGCTCTCGGCCGACGCGGTCGTCGTGGTGAATCGCGTGAAGGCACACACCAACTTCAGCGGGCCGATCGAGAGCGGGCTCGCGAAGATGACCGTCGTCGGCCTCGGCAAACAGCGCGGCGCGAAGTCGTTCCACTCGACGGCCATCGCGGAGGGGTACGTCGAGACGCTGACGGCCGCGCTCGACGTCATCGAGGAGGCGGTTCCGCTGCTCGGCGGACTCGCACTCGTCGAGAACTTCGACGAGGAGCTCTCCCACGTCGAGGCCGTCCCGGCGGGGTCGTTCCTCGAGCGGGAGCCGGAGCTTTTGGAACGCGCCTACGAGGAGATGGCGACGCTGCCGGTCGAGGAGATCGATCTCCTCGTCGTCGACGAGATCGGCAAGGAGATCTCGGGAGCGGGAATGGACACGAACGTGATCGGCCGCTACCGCGTCCTCAACGCGCCCGACCCGGAGACGCCCGACATCGACCTCATCTACGTGCGCGGACTCACCGAGGCGACGAAGGGGAACGGCAACGGGATCGGGCTCGCGGACCTCACCCGGCGGGCGGCGATCGACCAGCTGGACGTGAAGAAGACGTACGCGAACGCGCTCACGAGCGGGTCGCTCGCGAAGTCGAAGCTCCCGGTGGTCGCGCCCGACGACGAGTTCGCGCTGCGGACCGCGCTGGCCGCCCTCGGCGGTTACGACCCCGAGACGGTTCGGATCGTCTGGATCCGGAACACCGAGGACCTCGGCGAGCTCCACGTCTCCGAGGCGGTCGTGGGGGACCTTCCGGAGGCGGCAACGGTTCGCGAACGCGACGTGGCGGTGACCTTCGAGGACGGAACCGCCCGGATCTCCGGACCGTGAGCGTCCCGAACGCGCCCAACCCACCGGGACGGTAAACGTTATCACCCGCGTCGTGTTCGGGCCTATCATGGTTCGAAAGACGCGCGAGACCGCGGACGCACCGACGGGGGAGCCCCGATGAAACCGGTCGCCTTCGACGAGGCCGAGACGTACGAGCCGGACGAGGGGTGGCGGCGGGTGGCGATGGCGGGGAGCGACCAGTTCTCCTTCGAGTGGTTCGAGAAGCCGCCTGGACACAGTTCGCCGATGCACGACCACGAGAACGAGCAGGTGTGTCTCTGCCTCGAGGGCGAACTCACCGTGGCGACGGAGGACGACTCGGTCACGCTCGAAAAGAACGACTCGGTGTTGCTCGAGTCGAACGAGGCCCACCGGGTCGAGAACACGGGCGAGGAGCGCGCCGTCGGCCTCGACGTGTTCGCGCCGGGGCGATCCTTCGACTTCTGGACGGACCGGGAGGAGTGAGAATGAAGTACCTCGCACGCACCGCGACGGGGGAGGCGCTGCTCGGCGACGACGAGGGCTTCGTCCCGCTTGCGTCGATCGAACCCGACCTCGGGAGCGTCCGTGAGGCGCTGCCGCGAGCGGCCGACGGGACGCTCGGCGACGTCGACGACGCGACCGCCGACCGGGTCCCGGCGGCGGACCTGACGTTCGCCGCGCCGCTGGAGCGGTTCGGCAAGCTCTGGGGGATCGGATTGAATTACGAGGAGCACGCGGGCGATCTCGACGAGGACCGCCCAGCGGAGCCGGCGAGCTTCATGAAGCCCCCGACGGCCCTCACTGGACCCGGCGGCCCGATCCGGCTGCCGACGACCGACCGAAGCGACCGGGTGACCGCGGAGGCGGAACTCGGCGTCGTGATGGGACGAACGTGCCGAAACGTCGCGAAGGCCGACGTCGACGACGTCGTCGCCGGTTATCTGCCGGTGATCGACATGACCGCGGAGGACGTCCTCCAGCGGAACCCGCGATTCCTCACGCGTGCGAAGAGCTTCGACACGTTCCTCGTTCCCGGTCCGGTCATCGTCGTGCCCGAGGAGCCGCTCGATCCGTCGTCGCTATCGGTTCGAACCGAGGTCAACGGCGAGATCGAGGCCGAAAACGAGATCCGGAACATGCTGTTTCCCCCCGCCGAGATCGTCTCGTTCCACTCGGGCGTGATGACGCTCGAGCCGGGCGACCTGTTCAGTACCGGGACTCCCGGAGCCGCGCCCATCGAACCCGGCGATCGCGTGCGCGCGGCGGTGGAGTCTATCGGATCGGTCGACGCGCCGGTGACTCGGTAGGGACCGGAACGACGAGCCGGATCCGTAGGAACCTTTATCCCGAAACCCTCGCGATGTATCCGCATGTATCGAGTTCTCATTCCCGTGGGCGACGACAGAGAGCGATCGATGGCCGCGGCGGAGGCCGTGAGCAACCTTCCGAGCGCCGCCGAGGAGGTCGAGGCGGTCGTGGTCAACGTCTTCGAGGAGTTCGACGTCACCGGCGAGGGCGGCCAGGTGAAATCCGAGGACGTCTGGGACGAGACGAACTTCCCCGAGAGCGTGGACGCGGTCGTCGATCACCTCGAGTCGGCCGGCGTGACGGTCTCGAAGCGCCGCGAACACGGCGACGTGACGAAGCGAATCCTCGCCGTCGCCGACGAGATCGACGCCGACGGGATCGCGATGGGCGGGCGCAGACGGAGCCCGACCGGGAAGGTCCTGTTCGGGAGCACCACACAGTCGGTGCTGCTCTCGGCCGACTGTCCCGTGACGGTCGCGCTCGTCGAATAGTGTTTTGAAACAGACATGTTTGAACCGCCGCGCCGTGACTCCCGTACGATCGGCGACTTCTGGTCCCTATTCCGCCAACTGTGTGACCGATCTTTCGGTCTTTCGGCCCGTTCGAATCGAGTGATCGGATCGGACAAGACCGGGGTAAAGATGAGTAGATTGATATGTTATTCGTGTATTATTTTATTGAATAACCAATGAATATTGGAACAAACAGATACCTTATTATGTACCGAAGTGAACATCACATTCGAACATGGCTGACAACGACGTTAACAGACGCAAGTTCCTGTACGGAACGGCCGCGGCAGGGGTAACGGGACTCGCCGGATGTAGCGGCGGCGGTGGCGGCGGCGACGACGGTTCGGGCGACGACGGCTCCGGTGACGACGGCTCCGGAGACGACGGTTCGGGCGACGACGGCTCCAGTGACGACGGATCGGACGAGGCGAGTCTGGAACTCCGCGTCGGGACCTCCGCCGGCGGAACCCAGGACGTCGGACTGGCGGTCGAGCGGGCCGTGAGCCAGGAGAGCGACACGCTCGAGTACTCGACGATCGAGAGTCCGGGGTACATCGGGACCATCTATCGGATGGCTCAAGAGCAGTTCAACGCCGGCATCACCGACAACAACTCCCTGAACAAGGCGCTCGACGAGACGGGCCAGTTCGGGGAACAGCCGGTGTCGCGCATCCCCCAGTACGGGTTCTCGGCGTTCCCGTACAGCATCTACGTCGTCGCCCGCGACGGTACGGACATCGAGACGTTCGACGACCTCGCGGGCGCGAACGTCTACCCCGCGGAGCCGGGGTACTCCACGCGTGCGACGACGCTCGACGTCTGGTCACAGGACCCGACCGCGGACGTCTACGAGGAGATGAACATCCAGGACATGGGCGTCGGTGACGCGCCCGGCGCGATGGAGGAGGGGACGATCGACGCCAGCATCGCGTACGGGACGCCCGGCGTGCGATACACCGGCTTCGTCCAGGAGATGGCCTCTCGCGTCGACCTCCACTACGTCGAGCCGACCGACGCGCTCATCGAGTCCGCGGAGTCGTTCGCGGGAGCCGGAACGACCACCACGAGCTACGACGACTGGCCGATCGCAGACACGGACATCGGGACCGACGAGGTGTTCACCTGGGACCTCGAGGTGCTCTACACGTTCAACCCCGAGGCCGACGCCGACGCCGTCTACGAGCTGTGCCGCGTCGTCGACGAGCACAACGACGTCGTGAACGAGGGCGAGGCCCAGTTCAACGACTACGAGTCGACCGCCGACATGCTCGGGTACGCCCAGGAGCGGATCCCGGTCCACGCCGGCGCGGTACAGTACTACCAGGACAACGACGCGTGGGACGACAACCTCCAGGAAGGAGAGTAGACCCACCGTTGATCCCCGCTTCGATCGCGTAGCCGACGAACGACATTACATTTCTACACGACACAACAAATGGATTCACAAGCGGAACACACGACCGGACCGTCGAGTTGGCTTCGCGGCCTCGATATCACCGTCACGCTCGCGGCCGTCCTCTTTTGGGCGGTGGCGCTCGGCTGGATATACACGCAGACGTGGTCGCCGGTCAAGTACGGCGTGATCTTCGTCGGCGGCATCATGACGGTGTACGCGCTCAACGAAACGAAGGAGTCGCTCGAGGAGGGCAGCTGGATCGACGCCGCGGTCCTGCTTCCGGCAGCCGGCGTGTTGATCACGGCCTCGGCGTACTTCTTCGCGAACTTCGACACCGTCTACCTCCTGCGGCAGGGGTTCGCCACGCCCCACGAGTACATGCTCGCGCGGCTCGTCATCGTCTCGCTCCTGTACCTCACGTGGCGCGAGTTCGGAAACCTGTTCTTGGGCCTCGTCATCGGCGTGATGGTGTACGCGGTCTTCGGGGACAGCGTTCCCGGCGTCCTCGGACACGCGGGGATGAGCGAACTGACGCTGCTCCAGGCGCTCGTCACCGACCTGTACGGCTTTTACGGCTCGCTCACGCAGCTGACCGCGTCGTGGATCGCGCCGTTCCTGCTGTACGCGGGGCTGCTGTTCGCGTACGGCGCGTTCGACCTGATCCTCCGGCTCGCCATCGTCGCGGCCGGCCGGATCCGGTCGGGCGTGGCACAGACGGCCGTCCTCTCGTCGGCGGTCATCGGCTCGATCAACGGCTCGTACACCGCCAACGCCGCCATGACCGGGTCGTTCACCATCCCGACGATGAAGGAGAGCGGAATGGCGGGCCACCGCGCCGCCGCCATCGAGGCGGTCGCCTCGACGTCGGGGCAGGTGCTTCCGCCGGTCATGGGTGCGTCCGCGTTCGTGATGGCGTCGTACCTCGGCGTCGCGTACCTCAACATCGTCATCGCCGGGATCGTCCCCGCGGCCATCCTGGTCGCCTCCATCGCCATCGCGGTCCACTACACCGCGATCAGCGACGCGAGCGACCAGGACATGGAGTTCTCCGAGTTCTTCGACGAGGAGATGACCACGAACGAGAAGGTCATCGAGGGGCTCCGGTTCGGGATCCCGTTCGGGGTCCTGATCTACTTCCTCGGCTTCGCTCAGTACACGGTGATGACCTCGGCGATGTACACCGTCGTCGCGATGGTGCTCACCGGCGTCCTGATGCCGCCGGTACAGCGTCTCGTCGACGGCTCCGAGACGACCTTCGTCACGGAGTTCGTGACCCAGATCAAGAACACGATCCACGGGTTCCGCCGCGGGGCGATCATCCTCGCGCCGATCGCGATCATCCTCGTGGTGGTGAGCGGCGTCGTGAACCTCTTCTCGACGACTGGCGTCCCCGCGAAGATCGCGCTCCTGCTCATCAATCTCTCGGGCGGCGTCCTGCTCTTCGCCGTGCTGCTCGGGATGGCGGTCGCCATCGTGATGGGCGTCGGGATGCCGACGGTCGCCGCCTACGTCATCGTGGCCATCCTCATCGTCCCGACGTTCGTCTCGGACTTCGGGATCGCCCGCTTGACGGCCCACTACACGATGTTCTACGCGGCGATCCTCGCCGGGATCACGCCACCCGTGGCCACGGCGGCGGTGGTCGCGGCCGGGATAGCGGAGGCGAACTTCTGGCGGACCTGCGGGGCCGCTCTGAAGATCGCCGCGCCGCTTTTCGTGTTGCCGGTCGCGTTCGTCTACAATCCGGGACTGATATCGATGTCGCCGGGCGCAAACACGATGTTCCTCGGAGCGCTGGTGATGCTGGGTGCGATCGCGATAATCTACGGCTTGAACTACCCGTTCGAGCTGTCCGTCGGGCGGATCGTCCTCGCCCGCGCCGGGCTGACCGTACTCGGCGTCCTGATCATGGCGTACCCGATGCTGGCCGTGAAACTCGCCGGGATCGCCGTCTTCGTCGCCGTCTTCGTCGGCGAGAAGGTGATGGTGCGTGGAATGAAACTGCCGTTCGCCTCGGGGGTGAACCAATGAGCTCGACGAAGGACTCCACCGAGGACCAGATCGACACGTCCGAGGTCGGCGGCCTCGAGGAGATCGTTCCGGAGCCGCTCATGCCCGTGTGGAAGCGGATCGAGTTGGTCCAACAGTTCCGCGAGACGCACGGGAACACTTACGTGACGGTCCTCGAAGCGCTCACGGCGATAGTCCTCGCCGCCGGCTACCTCTGGTGGGCGTACATCTACTTCATCGCTGACAACGCCGTGACTATCTGAGGGCGGTCTCGAACCGTCCCGGATCTCAGTCTTCCGCCCAGTAGAACAGCGACTCCGTTCCGGCGCTACAGCCCGGACACGCCGACGGAAGCGTTCGTCGGAGCCGTCCCATCTCGCCACAGGCCCCGCACCGCCACATCGCGTATCGCGTCCCGGTGACGTCGACGACCCGACGAACGGGCTCCTCCCGACGCCGGTCGGCGGTGCTCACGCGTCCCCGTCGGACTGGAACGGCTCGCCGACCGCGCGCCGCGGCAGCAGGCTCATCAGCTCCTCGCCGAGCTCCTCGGCCGAGGCGAACGCCGTCGCGTTCGATTCGCTCACCGTCGCGCCGAGGTTGACCTCGCCGTCCGCGAGTCGAATCGTCACGTCGTCGCACGCCGTCGCGACGGTCGCGGGTTCGACGGGATACTCGAACTCGGAAAGCACGCCGTCGATCTGATTTAACTTGATCGTTCGTGTCATATACGTCCGCAACGCTCCCTGACGATATGAACGTACCTCCTCCGCGGGGCGCTCCCGAGACGTTTATTTTCGGCGGCGGCCCACCCTCGACATCGCATGGCCGAGCCGATCCTCAAGTGGGCCGGCGGGAAGCGGCAGCTCCTCGACGCGCTGTACGCGCGGTTCCCGGAGTCGTACGGCCGATACCACGAGCCCTTCGTGGGCGGCGGCGCGCTCTTTTTCGATCTCGAACCGGACGCGGGCACGATCAACGACGCGAACCCGCGGCTCGTCTCGCTGTACGAGCGGGTCCGCGACGAGCCCGATCGGCTCATCGAGCGGCTGGAGTCGTTCGCGGACCCGGAATCGGATCCGGACCCGAACCTGCCGTACGCCGAGACGACCCAGCGCGGACGCGAGGTGGAGAGCTACTACTATCAGCAGCGTGCCCGGTTCAACGACCGGCCGTACGCGGGCGAGTACGACCCCCTCGAGGAGGCCGCACTCTTAGTGTACCTGAACCGGACCTGCTATAACGGCCTCTACCGCGAGAACGCCGACGGCGGGTTCAACGTCCCGATCGGGCGGTACGCGGACCCGGACTGGGTCAAACGCGACCGGATCCGGCGGGCGAGCGGGGCGCTCGAGAACGTCGAGATACGCAACCGTGACTTCGAGTACGTCCTCGAGGCCGCCGATCCAGGCGATCTGGTGTACTTCGATCCGCCCTACGAGCCGATGAGTCCGACTGCCGACTTCACCGCGTACAGCGCGGACGGGTTCGACCGTGAGGACCAGGAGCGCCTGATCGAGGCCGCGACGACCCTCGACGAGCGGGGCGTCAGCGTCCTCGTCTCGAACAGCGGCGTGACGTACGACCGGTACGCGGAGGCGGGCTTTCACGTCGACACCGTGGACGCGACCCGCGCGATCAACAGCGACGTGGACGGCCGGGCGGCGGTCGACGAGGTGATCGCGACGAACGTCCCGGAACCCGGTCGCCGCGACGCCGGACAGCGTCCGTTGTCGACGTTCGAGGACCGGTGAGCGAGCCGCACGGACGCGTCGAGGCGAACGATCCGGGTTCGGTCGGCCATCCGACGGGCTTTTTGACCTCCCCCGCCGTCGAGTCGGGTATGACGAAGCTCGACATCGACCTCGTCCTCGCGCCCGTCGACGGCAGCGAGGCGTCCCACGAGGCCGTCGATTACGCGATCGGGATCGCGAGCGAGTACGGCGCGAGCGTCCACGCGCTGTACGTCCTCGACGAGGAGGTCGTCCGGGCGTTGGAGTCCGGATCGATCGACGAGCGCGACGTCGCCGAGGACACCGCGGCGTTCACGGAGTCGGTCGCGGAACGCGCGGAGGAGGCGGGCGTCGGCCACAGCAACTCCATCGCGTACGGCTTTTCCACCGAGGTGAAGACGGTCCATCCGGGGAGCGTCGTCCTCGACACCGCCGAGGAGATCGAGGCCGACTTCATCGTCGTCCCCCGCGAGCCGGTCACCGGCGATCCGGGACAGGTGCTCGAGAAGGCCGCGGAGTACGTCCTGTTGTACGCGAGCCAGCCGGTCCTCTCGGTGTGACGCCGATCGCGACCTCGACGTCGATGGCGCTCCGCCAGTCGGCGTCCGAGACGCTCCGACCGGCGACACCGATCCCCGCGACCCTCGGGGACCTCCCGTTTCTCCCGGCGGGAACGACGCTGCCCCCGCTCCCGTACCTCCTCGTCGTCCTCGTCGCGGGCGGCGGGGTCGCGGTCGCGCTCCGTCGGCGGCGACCGTCGGTCACGGCTCCGCACGTGCTCGCGTTGACCCCGTGGATCGCCCTCGGCTCCGCGCTCCACGTGCTGTACGTCGTGGAGACGCTTCCCGGTCTCCTCGCGCCGTTCGGCGGGTCGCCGACGGTGTACCTCACGGTCGCGACGCTCGCGGGCGCGACCTGGCTTGTCGCCGAGGCCGTCGGGGGCGACGCCGGACGCGTCCCGTCCCTCCTCGCGGCCGCGGGAACGCTCGTCCTCGCTCCGGTCGTCGCAGTCGCGGTCGCGGGCGGGATCTCCGGGTCCGGTGCGTACTGGTCGGCGGTCGCGGCGATCGCTTCGATCCCGGTCGCGGCGCTCGTCCGGCGCGCGCTCGGTCGGGTCGAGCCTGGCGTCGCCGTCACCGGCGGCGTCGGCGCGCTCGCCGTGTTCGGGCACGCGCTCGACGGCTTCTCGACCGCGATCGGGGTGGCCCAGCTCGGTTTCGGCGAGCGCAGCCCGCTTTCACGGATCATCCTCGAACTCGACTGGGTTCCGGCGGTTCCGGTGCTCGGCGAGGGGTGGCTCTTCCTTCTGGTCAAGCTGGCGGTCGCGAGCGCCGTGGTGTACCTCTTCGTTCCGTACGTCCGCGAGGAGCCGGCGGAGGGGCTGCTCCTCCTCGGCTTCGTCGCGGCCGTCGGACTCGGTCCGGCCGTCCACAACCTGCTCCTGTTCACCGTGACGGCTTAGAGCGGAGAGCGAGGGTCGGTGGGCGGGACCCGGAGAACGGGGTCGGGAGCGGGGCCCGGAGAACGGAGCGGGCGCAGGACGGGAAGCGGCGGCGGTTCAGTCTTCCTCGACGACCTCGGGATCCTCGATGGCGGACTGAAGCGAGTCGAGCCCGTTGACCCACTCGGAGACGAGCCCGTACTCCAGCTCCTCGACGAGGTCCATGTCGAGACGTTCGCCGTCGATGACGCGGGTGCCGGCCTGAACGACGTACCCGAGGGCGGCGTCGAGATCCTCGTCGGCCTCGGCGTCGGCGGCCGCGTGGACGAACTCGTCGACGTCGCCGTCGACGACGCCGCCGACGACGAACTCCTCGGCGGCGTAGAAGACGGGCACGAGCGAGGTCTGGACCCCGTCGATCAGCATGGTCTTGTCCTCGTCGTCGAAGGAGACCTCCGCGAGGACGATGTCGCTCACGTCCCGGATCTCCTCGACGGCGCGGTCCTCGTCGATGCGGTCCTCCTCCAGCGCCGCGAGGATCTTCGCGATCGCGATCGCGGCGTCGTCCTGGAGGTTCAAGAGCAAGCGCGCCGAGTCCTCGTTTTCGGGGTCGAGGTCCTCGTCGGCGAGCCTGTCGAGCCAGTTCTGCCAGCGCTCCTCGGAGTAGAACGTCTCCACCGCCTCGTCCTCGGTCATACCCCATACCTCACCCGGACTACTCAAAGGCCTTTCTTATCGTAGCCCCCGAGAGACGCCGTCACACCCGGCTGAGAACTGGGATCGGTTCCCCCGCCATCGCGATCGATCGTCCGGTACCCCCGCTACTCTCCCAGCGTCGCCTCGGTGTCGATCCCGTACACCGCGGCGGGCGTCTCGACGTGCGCGCGCCGGACGGCCTCCTCGTACCCCGACGCGAGCAGCCAGCGAACCCGCCGCGGGACGGTCTTCGGGCCGAGCACCATCCCCGGCCGGTCGGGGTCGTCGACGAAGTCCGTCTCCATCAGGAACGGCTCGCCCGACTCCGCGGCGCGTTGGAGCCGGTCCTTCTCGCTCATCACGCTTGGAGTGGGTCCCACGAGGCGCCCGGCCGCGTAGTGTTTCACCACGTTCGTCGGATCGAGCCCGACCGACTCGGCGGCGTCCGCGAGGTCGGTGAGGTCCTCGCTCGCCTCGGTGTGAAGCTGGACGGCGCAGTCGAGTTCGGCGGCCCGCTCGAACGCGTGTCGGGTCACCGCGTTCGAGGCCTCCCACACCGCGTCGCTCACGTCGTAGTGGGGCCGGCCGGACTTCAGCGCCAACGCGCGGCCGACCTCGACGAACTCGCTCGCGACGTCGATCCCCCCGCACATCAGGTCGCGCGCCTCCTCGGGCGTGAACCCCCGGTCGTCGACGAGCCGGCTCACGAGCCCCGGATGGACGCCGAGGACGGGCCACGCCCGGCCGGGGAGCGCCTCAGTCGCGGCGTCGACGGCGTCGATCGTCTCCTCGAAGACCGCCCGGAAGTCCTCCGGCTCCTCGACATCGACGCCGAGGAGCCACGAGGGTTTGTTGACGACGAGGAGATGGGTGCCGCCGAGGCGGACGAAGTCGTCGACGGCGTCGATTCCGCGGCCGTGCCGGGGGTCGAGGTGGAGGTGGTCGTCGAGCACCGGCGTGTCGAGGTCGTCGGTCACGTCTCGGATCGCGTTCCCGGATCGGATAGGCGTTCCGTGCGGGCACCGTCGCGGACGCCGGCCGTGGCCGCGATGCCGACCGTGGCCGCGATACCGACCGTGGCCGCGATGCCGACCGCCCTCTCCCGGCGGAAATCCTCTTGTCGCGCCCCGCCGATAGCGATCCCATGTCCCGTCGCGTCACCGTCGCGGTCCTCCTCCTCGCGCTCGGCGGTCTGCTGATGGCGAACCCGCTGTACCTCCCCGTCCCGGTCACCGAGCCGACGACCGCGTACGCCCACGCGGTCCAGCCGGTCGGGCCCGAGACGCCTTCCTACGACGAGGCCGACGTGCGCGACCGCGACGACCTCGACGCCGACGCCCGCGTCGCCTTCGATCGCGCCCGCGAATCCCCCGACGGCGGGTTCACGGTGGAGGACCCCGACGAGCGAGTCGGGTCGCTGTCGTACCCGCCGGGCCCCACGCTCGGGAACGGGCTGATCGTCGTCGCTCACGAGGGAACGCACTACGAGTTCTGGACCCGATCGGTCGAACGCGAGCCGGGCGCGGTCGTCATCCAGCGACTGGTGGTTCAGCCGGTCGGCTTCCTCGCCGGGTTCCTGTCGGTCGTCGCGGCGGTCGCGGTCGGCGTCCACGGCCGACGCTGAGGGGACGAAAAACGGCGCGATCCTACGACGCGTCGTCTCTCTTCACTTCGTCGTCGTTCTTCTCTTCGTCGTCGGCTCCGGTACCGTCGTCGTCCTCGTCGACGACCTCCTCGATCCGCTTCTCGACCGTCTCGTCGACCGTTTCTTCCACGGTCTTCTCGACCGTCTCCTCTACGGTTCCTTCCACCGTTTCCTCCACCGTCTCGCCGACCTGCTCTTCGACGGTCTTCTCCATGGTCTCTCCCACCGTCTTCTCGACCGTCTCGCCCACCGTCTCCTCGACGGTCTTCTCGACGTCCTCAGAGACCTTCTCGACCGTCTCCTCGACGTCCTTCGTCACCTCGCCGACCTTCTCCTCGACGGTCTTCTCGACGTCCTCCGAGACCTTGCCGACGCTCTCGTCGACCGCCTCCTCGACCTCGTCGGCGCGGGGGCGACGGTCGACGCGATCGTTCACCTCCTCGAGCCGGTCGATGACCGCGTCGACCTCGGTCCGGAGCGTCTCCTCGACGTTCTCCGTGACTTCCTCGGTCATCCACTCGGGATCGAACCGGGCCATCTTCCAGAAGACGTGGATGGCGTACGAGACGAGCACGCCGAGCCCGAAGGCGATGCCGACCCGGTTGCCGACGACCGAAAAGAGGACGACGGCGACGAATATCATGAGGCCGTACGCCAGATCGACGACGAAATCGACCCGGTTGGGGTTCATCGGCGCTCCCCTCCGAGTTTCCCGATGGGTCCGGTCATTACGTTTCGCCTGTCCCTTCGTAGCCCAGCGGGTAATACCGATCGTTTCGTCGGACCGGCGGAGAGCCGCGAAGCCGCACGGTCGACGATCGCCGATCGGCGGTCAGCGCGGGGATCCCTGGGCCGACGACCTCTCGGACTCGAGAACTCGTTTCGTCGACTCGTCGACCTCGACCAGGTGACAGAGGGGGTTTCCGGGGTAGACGACGGGGTTCTCGAGGACGCCGATAAGCAGACCGGTGAAGGGCGCTTTCACGCCGACGGCGTCCTCCTTGAACGGGTTGGTGATCGTCGCGATCCGCTCGCCCTCGTGGACCAGCGAGCCGCTCTCGGAGTGGGTATCGACGATCCCGCCGGAGTCGGCGCGGAGCCACGTCTTCTCGCCGGAACCCGCGACGATCGTTCGCCAGCCGGGCCAGCGGACCGCCTCCGTCTCGAGCATGCCGTACTCCGCGAACGCCGACCGGACGCCGGCGAGCGCGTCGTCGATGAGCCGTCGCTGGAACCGGTGTGCCTCGCCCATCTCGACGGTGATCGTCGGGATGCCGTCCGCGGTCGCCTCCCCGCGGAGGGTCCCGCTCGGACCGTCGCTGTCGATTATCACGCTCGAGCCGAACGCCATCGCGAGGCGGTACACCCCCTCGTCGGTCATGTCGCCGCGGGCGTGGAGCATGTTCGTTCGCCCCCGCGTCGAGGTGTGAAAGTCGATCCCGAAGTCGCACGGCTCGATGAAGTTCGCGTAGATCCGGTGGGCCATCCGCTTCGAGCTCGTCGACCCCGGTTTCCCCGGAAACGACCGGTTCAGGTCTCGGTCGTAGACCGGGAGGTACCGCTGTTGGGCGAGGAAGCCGGGCACGTTGAGCACGGGCAGACAGACGAGGGTGCCGCGGAGCGCCGAGAGGTCCCACTCGTGGGCGACCTCCCGAACCACCTCGATCCCGTTGAGCTCGTCGCCGTGCGAGGCCGCGGAGAGGAACGCGGTCGGGCCGTCGCGCTCGCCGTTGACGATCGTCACCGGGATGCGGACGGGGTCGCCGAGGTACGTCTCGCTGATGCCGTAACGGATGTTCTGCGTCTCGCCGGGCGGGACCGCGCCGCCGTTGTACGTGAACGCCCGGTCGTTTCCCATGTCTCACGCGAACGGGGGGGCGGGTATATACGTGACGCACGGGGTACGGACGTGTCAGACTGAGCGTAATCGTGTGAAACGATCGGACCAGTTTTCATCCCGGCCGTCACACTCACCAGCATGACCACGGACCCGGTACGGGTGGGCGTGCTGTCGTTACACAACAGCAAGGAGACGAAGGCGATCTGTAACGCGGTCGAGGGGCTCGGGCACGAGCCGGTGTGGCTCCGCGAGGAGAACGCGGCGATAAGCGTCGATGACGGCGACGTGTCGGTGGAACCGGCCGTCGACGTCATCGCGAACCGGCTGCTGTTGTCGAACACCGACCAGCCCGCGGAGCTGCTCGGGCTCGCGGCGACCTTCGAGCGGATCCGTCCGATGTTGAACGAGCCGAACGCGGTACTGGCGTCGATCCACAAGTTCGCGACCGCGGCGACGCTCGCCGACTGGAACATCCGCGTGCCCGACGCCCTGTTAGCGCTCTCGAACGACCGACTCAACGAGGACCGCGAGCGCTTCGGCGACGTGGGCGTGTACAAGACGGCGATCGGCACCCACGGCGGCGGCACGTGGAAGGTCGACCTCACGGAGCGGGTGAACCCGAAGGTGGGCAACCGCCAGGCGTTCCTCCAGCAGCTCATCGACCGCGACGACGAGAAACACCGGGACCTGCGGGTGTACGTCGTCGGCGACGAGATCATCGGATCGATGTACCGCTACGCGCCCGAGGGCGACTGGCGGACCAACGTCGCGCTCGGTGGCGCGGTCGAGGACGCCACCGACGACATGCCCGAGGAGGCCGCCGACACCGCCCTGTACGCCGCGGAGGTGATGGGGCTCGACTACGCCGGCGTCGACCTCGTCGAGGGGTACGACGGCTGGTACGTCCTCGAGGTCAACCCGACCGCGGGGTTCAAGGGCCTCTTCGAGGCGACCGGCACGAGCCCCGCACCCCACATCGCCAAGCTGGCGATCGAGACCGTCAACGGCGAGGTCGACGACGACGACGTGGAACGGATCGCGGGAACCCTCGACGACTCCCGCCCCTCGTGTGCGCCGAAGCCGAAGTCACGCCCGTCCGAACAGCCCGTCATCGGCTACATCGAGGAGGTCGTCGCCACCGGCACCTCCGGGTCGGTACAGGCGTTCGCGAAGTCGGACACGGGTGCGACCCGGACCAGCATCGACACCTCGCTCGCCGCGGAGATCGGCGCGGGGCCGATAAAGAGCATGACGCGGGTGAAATCCGGCAGCGTGAAGGGGGGGAAGGCCCGCCCAGTCGTCGACCTCGTCATCGGGATCGGCGGCAACCAACACACCGTCACCGCGAGCGTCGAGGACCGCGGGCACATGGACTACCCGCTGCTTCTCGGCCGGGACATCCTCTCCGACTACCGCGTCAACGTCCGGAAGCGCGCGGACACCGACGAGACGGAACGCGGCGAGTCCGGCGAGATCCTCGAAGAGGAGGAGTAAGGGGCCGATGTCCGACGACACCCGGATCGTCGACCTCGAGGCCGTCCCCGAGAACGGGTCGTACCGGTTCACCGCCGAGGACCCGTTCGCGACCGAGACGGAACTGATCCTCGTGCGCTGTGCGGAGGAGCCGGGGGTGCGTGCGTGGACCAACACCTGTCCGCACGAGAGCCAGCGGCTCGACGCCGGCGACGGCGCGGCGGTGCGGGAGAACGCGATCGTCTGTCCGCGACACGGGTCGCTCTTCGACGCCTGCTCCGGCGAGTGCGAGAACGGTCCGGCGGCCGGGACGACGCTCCCAGGAGTCGACCTCGCGGTCGAAGACGGCGCAGTCCACCTAGCCGACGACCGCTACGCGTTCCTCCGCGAGGGCGGGATCGACGACGACGAACCGGGGTCGACGTCGCACGTCTCGTTTTGAGTCGTCGGGAGTCGCGTTGATCCGGACGTCCTGATCGCGTCCGTCGTCGCCGTTCCGCGCGGAGGAGTCGACGAACGGTCGACCTGAGACGATCCGATCGGGAGGATCGCCCGGCCGTACAGTTATGGGAGAGAGCGACGAACCGCGGAATATGCTCGGGTCGCCCTCCCTCTCGGTCGAGTGGATCGCGGTCGGTTGTCTCCTCACGATCGTCGGGTGGCTGATCAGGTTCCGCGGGTGGACGTTCCTGCTCGCGGGATACGACGGAACGTCGTCCGTCCCCGACGAAGTCGTCGCGGAGGTCGCGGGCAACACCGTCCTCCGGATCGGGCTGGCGGGGATCGCGGTCGGCGTCGTCGTCGCCCTCGTTGATGCCCCGGCGTTCCTCCCGACGGTGTACGCGATCGCGGTGCTGTTCGCGGTCGCCCGACTGCTCTACCGGCTCCACACGTACACGCCGACGAAGGCCGCCTGAGGCTACGACTTTCGGCGATGCGACTCTCGAGACTACGACTCGTACTCGGCCCAGACGTACCGCGTCCCGTAGCTCCGGTAGGGTCGCCACGCCTCGGCGATCTCGCGCATCTCCGCCCGCGAGAGGTCCTCACCGTCGTTGTACACCCGCTCTAACCCCTTCCGCACCGCGAGATCGCCGAGCGGCAGCACGTCCTCGCGACCGAGCGCGAAGATGAGGTACATCCGGGCGGTCCACTCGCCGACGCCGCGGATCTCGGTGAGCGCCTCGACGACCGCGTCGTCGTCGGCGGCGGCGAATCCCTCCCGAGTGAGGTCGCGTTCGCCGTCGCGGAACGCCGCCGCGGCCGACCGCAGGTACTCGACTTTCGTGCGGCTGAGGCCGGCCTCCCGGAGGTCGTCCTCGTCGGCGGCCAGCACGCGGCCAGGGGTCGGGTCGCCGCCCAGGACGCCGAGGAACCGCTCGCGGATCGCCGCCGCGGAGGCGGTCGAGAGCTGCTGGTTCACGATCGAGGTACAGAGGCGCGCGAACTCGTCGTCCGCGGGCTCGACGGCGAGCCGGCCGTGGCGGTCGACGAGCGCGGCCATCGTCGGGTCCTCGCGTAGGGTCGCCGCGATTCGATCGTCCATCGACCCGACGTTGGGCGCGGAGACACGTGTACGTTTCCGGTCGCGAGTGGAGTCGACGAACCGATCGTCGACGCACAAATAAACTAACATTTAGTTTCTCGTTTGGGAAATGGAAACGTTGAACCGGAGCGCTTGCGACCCTCCCGTATGCGACTCGAAGACGTTCAGCGGATCGCGGTACTCGGGGCCGGAAACATGGGACACGGCATCGCCGAGGTCGCCGCGCTCGCCGGCTACGAGGTCGCGCTCCGCGACATCGAAGAGGAGCTGGTTCGGGACGGCTACGACCAGATCGAGTGGTCGCTCGGCAAGCTCGCAGAGAAGGATCGACTCAGCGACGAGGAGGCCGAGGCGGCGCTCGACCGCGTGGAGACGTTCGTCGACCTCGCGGACTCGATTTCGGACGCCGACGTCGTGATCGAGGTCGTCCCGGAGAAGATGGGAATAAAGAAGGACGTGTACGACGAGGTGGTCGAACACGCCCCCGAGCAGGCCGTCCTCGTCACGAACACCTCCAGCCTCTCGATCACCGAGCTCTCGGAGGTCACGGACCGACCCGAGCGGTTCTGCGGGATGCACTTCTTCAACCCGCCCGTGCGGATGGACCTCGTCGAGGTCATCTCCGGGGCCCACACCGACGGGGAGACCCTCGAGCTGATAGAGGGCCTCGCCGAGGAGATGGGGAAGACGCCCGTGCGCGTCCGCAAGGACAGTCCGGGATTCGTCGTCAATCGCGTCCTCGTCCCGCTCATGAACGAGGCGGCGTGGATCGTCGAGTCCGGCGACGCGACGGTCGAGACCGTCGACTCCACGACGAAGTACGACATGGGGCTCCCGATGGGCGCGTTCGAGCTCGCGGATCAGGTCGGGATCGACGTGGGGTATCACGTGCTCGAGTACATGCACGAGGTGCTGGGCGAGGCGTACCGCCCCTGCCCGCTGCTCGTCGAGAAGGTCGAGAACGAGGACCTCGGGAAGAAGACCGGGTCGGGATTCTACGACTACGAGGACGGGGGTGTGGAGGTCCCGACCGGCGAGGGCGACGAGGACGTTCGGCGACGGCTGCTCGCCGTGATGGCCAACGAGGTCGCCGGCCTGGTCGGCGACGACGTGGCCGACGCCGCCGACATCGATCGGGCCATGCAGCTCGGAGCCGGCTTCCCGGACGGGCCAGCGAAGCTCGCCGACGACGAGGGGCTCTCCGCCCTCCGTGACGTCCTCGACGCCCTCCACGAGGAGACCGGCGAGGCACGCTACGAGGCGACCGAGTACCTCCGGGAGGCGGCCGAGGCGGGCGGCTTCCACGGAAACGGAGCCGAGGACGGGGAAAACGCGGGCGACGCCGCCGACTACGACACGCTCTCGGTCACCGTCGACGGGCGGGTCGGCCACGTCGAGATCGACCGTCCCCACCGGATGAACACCATAAGCGACGAGCTGCTCGATGAGTTCGGGTCGGCGATCGACCGGCTCGACGCCGACGACGAGGTGCGAGCGATCCTCGTGACCGGTGCGGGCGACCGAGCCTTCTCGGCCGGCGCGGACGTCCAGAGCATGGCCGCCGGGGGGGCCGACCCGATCGACGCGGTCGAGCTCTCCCGAAAGGGACAGCGAACCTTCGGAAAGCTGGAGGAGTCGGACAAGCCCGTGATCGCCGGGATCGACGGTTACTGTCTCGGCGGCGGGATGGAGCTCGCGACCGCGGCGGACCTGCGGGTCGCCTCCGAGCGCTCGGAGCTCGGCCAGCCGGAGCTGAACCTCGGACTGCTCCCCGGCTGGGGCGGAACCCAGCGGCTCGCCCGGATCGTCGGCGAGGGACGCGCGAAGGAGATCATCCTCACCGCCGACCGCTACGACGCAGAGACCATGGCCGAGTACGACTTCGTCAACGAGGTCGTCGGAAACGACGAGCTCGACGATCGTGCCTGGGAGCTCGCCGAGCGGCTCGCCGGCGGCCCGCCGATCGCCCAGAAGTACACGAAGCGGGCGATCCACGCCGGACGCGCCGACGCGGACGCCGGACTGGAGGTGGAGGCGATGGGCTTCGGCCACGTCATGAACACCGACGACCTCATGGAGGGGGTCACGGCGTTCATGAGCGACGAGGAGCCGGAGTTCGAGGGGAAGTAGGAGCGCGTCCGCCGCTCGGACCGATCGATCGTCGAGGGGAGAAGCTATATTTCGGTTGACATCAAACGCTCACGGGAACATGAACGGAGTAGACGGGAAGACGGCGGTCGTCACGGGAGCGGGATCCGGGATCGGACGGGCGACGGCCCGCCGCCTCGCCGAGGAGGGTGCCGACGTCGTCGTTGCGGACGTGATCGAGGAGCGCGGGAGAGAGACCGTCGAGTCGATAGCGGCCGACGGCGGGAACGCGACGTTCGTCGAGGTCGACGTCTCCGATACCGAGGCGGTCGAGCGCATGGTCGACGTCGCCGTCGAGACGTACGGGGGGCTCGATCTCGCGGTCAACAACGCGGGCATCCTCACCGGATTCGCCGAGGTCACCGACATCACGGAGGAGCAGTGGGACACGCTGATGGACGTCAACCTCAAGGGCGCCTGGGCGTGTATGAGGGCCGAACTCGACGTCATGGAAGAGGAGGGGAGCGGCGTCATCGTCAACGTGGCCTCGGAGGCCGGCCTCGTCGGGATGGGCGGACTCGCAAGCTACTCGGCGAGCAAACACGGCCTCGTCGGGCTGACGAAGACGGTCGCACTGGAGTACGCAGGCCGGGGCGTCCGGGTCAACGCCATCGCGCCGGGCCCGACGGACACGAACATCGCCGAGAACATGCGGGGCGGCGTCGACCCGTCCACCCTGCCCTTCGACACGTCGACGATGAGCGAGGTTCCCATGGGTCGGAGCGCGGATCCCGAGGAGATGGCGGGCGTCGTCGCGTTCCTCTGTTCGGCGGACGCCTCCTTCATCACCGGCGTCACGATCCCGGTCGACGGCGGGCAGGCGGCCGACTGAGCGAGTAGAACGGGATCGTCGCTGGCGCGGTTCCGCGCCAGCGACTCCCTCGCACGCGCTCCTCGCGCCCGTTCGGGCGCTCGGAGACGCGCGCCACCGCTCGGACGATCACTCGTCTCTTCACCCGTACTGACCGGGTTCTTCACCCGTACTGACCGCACGGCCGCTCGGCCGCCGTGGCGTCGTCGGATCCCGTTCGTCGGATCAGACGTACCCTTCCTCGACGAGCAGCTCGCCGTTCAGGATCGACGCGCCGGCCGCGCCGCGGATCGTGTTGTGTGCGAGGCAGTTGTACTGGACCCCCTTCGTCGTCGACTCGACGCCCCCGGCGACGATGCCCATCCCGTCGGCGTACATCCGGTCGAGCCGGGGCTGCGGGCGGTCCGGCTCGTCGGGACCGAACACCTTGATGAGCTGGTCGGGCGAGCTCGAGAGATCGGCGCTCTCGAACGCGCGCATGGCGTCTCGGACCGCCGCCGGCTCGGGGTCGTCGGCCAGGTCCGCGAACACGTTCTCGAGGTGGCCGTCGAGCGTGGGGATCCGGTTACAGGAGGCGACCACGTCGGCGTCGTGAAGCGACAGTTCCGCGCCGTCGAACGAGCCCAGCAGCTTGCGCGACTCCGTCTCCATCTTGTCCTCCTCGCCGCCGATATGCGGGATCGCGTTGTCGAGGATCTCCATCGACGTGACGCCGGAGTAGCCCGCCCCGGAGACCGCCTGAAGCGTGGAGACGTGGACCGCCTCGAGTCCGAACTCGTCGAGCGCCGCCAGCGTGGGAACCATCGTGATCGTCGAGCAGTTCGGGTTCTTCACCAGCGCACCGTCCCAGCCCCGCTCGTCGCGCTGGACGTCGATCAGCCCGAGGTGGTCCGGGTTGATCTCGGGGATGGTCAGCGGGACGTCCCCCGCCATCCGGTCGTTCGAGGAGTTCGAGGAGACGACGTATCCCGCCTCGAGGAACGGCGGCTCGACCTCGGTGGCGACGGAGGAGGGGAGCGACGAGAAGAGCAGGTCGACGTCGGCGTCGGCGATCGCCGCCGGCTCGGTCGCGACGACCTCCATCTCGGCGACGTCGTCTGGGATCGCGGTGTCCACGCGCCACTTGGCGGCCTCGCGGTAGCTCAGGCCCGCACTCTCCGGGCTCGCCGTCACGGCCGCCAGTTCGAAGATCGGGTGGTCATCGAGCAGTTGGATGAATCGCTGACCGACCGCACCGGTCGCACCGAGGATACCGACTCGTACAGACATTGCGTGACTGTGAGAGGCAGTCACGTAAGTGCGTTCGGATACGCGGCGATCGGGGCGCCTAATTATATATTTAGGAGTCGCAGTTGCCGGGAATGTCCGAATTCGGCGCGCTCTCAGTCGTCCCGCCGCTGCTCGCCATCGTGCTGGCGATACTGACCCGGAAGGCGGTGTTGTCGCTGTTCCTCGGCATCTGGTCGGGGGCCGTGATCTACACCGGCGGGATCGGGATCGTCCGGACGTTCGAGTGGATCGTCGCCGCGCTCTCCGACGAGTTCCAGGCGACGATCCTCGTGTTCACGCTGCTGCTCGGCTCCGGGGTCGCCATGGTGTGGAACCTCGGGGGGACGTACGCGGTCCGCGACTGGGCGACGGAACGGCTCGACACCCAACGGAAGGCCGGGCTGGCCGCGTGGGCGCTCGGGATCCTGATGTTCTTCGACGACTACGCAAACACCGCGATCGTCGGCTCGGCGATGAAAGACGTCTCCGACGGGCTTCGGATCTCCCGCGAGAAGCTGGCGTACATCGTCGACTCCACGGCCGCGCCGGTCGCGACGCTCGGTATCTCCTCGTGGGTCGCGTTCCAGCTCTCGCTCATCACGGAGGGGTACGAGACCGCGGGCGTCGCCGCCGGAGACCGCCCGAGCACCTTCGAGGTGTTCCTCTCCGCGATCCCGTTCAACATGTACGCGATCCTCGCGATCGTGATGGTCGTCGTGATCGTGGGAACGGGACGCGACTACGGCGAGATGCTGACGGCCGAACACCGGTCGTGGACGGCCGGCGAGGTCACACGTCGGGGAGCGGTCCCGATGCAGGACGTCGCGACCGAGCTCGGCGAGCCGCCGGCGTCGACCCCGCGGCTCGTCAACTTCTTCGCGCCGGTCGGCGTCCTCGTCGTCGTCACGCTCGCCACCGCGCTGGCGACCGGCGGGTTCTCCGCCACCGCGTTCGGTTCCGACCTCCTCGCCGGGGACGCGACGGCCGCCGGCGGGGCGCTGTGGGACGCCGCGCTCGGTGCCGCCTACGAGGTGGCGCTGACGATCGGCTCGTTCGCGATGGTCGCGACCGGCTTCCTCCTCGGGAAGGCGTACGACGTCTTCGGCGTCGGCGACGCCACCGAGTACGCCATCGACGGCTTCGGGATCATGATCACCGCGGTCTCCATCCTCGTGCTCGCGTGGGGGATCGGTGAGGTGATCTCCGCACTCGGGACCGGCGAGTACGTCGCGGAGCTCACCGTCGGAACCGTGTCGCCGTCGCTGCTCCCGGTGCTCGTGTTTCTGGTCGCGGGCGTCATCGCGTTCTCAACGGGCACCTCTTGGGGAACGATGGGGATCCTGACGCCGATCGCGATCCCGGTCGCCTGGCAGGTCACCGGCGGCGGTGCGGCGGGTCACACGCTCGTCGCCGTAATGGTCGGCGTCATCTTCTCGGGGGCGATCTTCGGGGACCACAGCTCGCCGATCTCCGACACCACCGTTCTCTCCGCGACGTTCACCGGGTCCGACCTCATCGATCACGTCCGCACGCAGCTGTACTACGCCGGGACGGTCGGCGTCGTAGTCGCGGTACTGTTGCTCGTGTGGGGGGTCACCCGCGTGACGCCGTTCGCGCTGTTACTGCTCGGCGCGGCGATGATCGTCGGGCTCGTCTACCTCCTCTCGGAGTTCGACGCGAAACGGAGGGGGATCGAGCCGGTGTCGGTCGACGAACCGCGGGCGGAGGACCCAACTGAGAGCGTCGACGGAACGACCGAGTGACCGCCGCTCCGTTCCCGACCGCGTTCCGACGACCGGTCGTTTAAATCACCGGGTCGCGTACGACGGAACGCGTGCCCTCAGTCCCCGCCCGAGTACTCCCGGCTGGGAGCGATGACCGCGCGGAGAACCCAGGCACGTGACATCCGGTCGCGGAAGCGACCCGCCCGTCGCCGCGCAGGCGACCGCCCGCCACGAGGGTTTCCCGGTCGACGCGGCACGCTGCCGGAGATGAGACCGGTCGTTAGTGTCGCGGGCGTACATTTCACGGGTGATAAGTACTCTCTCAACCCAGTCAACAGTATGTTTTTGCGGGAGTAGCCGCAACATTTGGGCATGGCCAGGGGAGAGTCCCGGCGGATCGTACACGGGCTGATGAGCGAGCCCCATATCCGGGGGCGTCGAATCAGCGTCCGCCAGGTGTACGCCCTCGTCGAAGAACGCGGTGAAGATCCCGAAGCTGTTGCCGACCGGTACGATCTCGACATGGCTGACGTGTACCACGCGCTGGCATACTATCACGACCACCCACGGGAGATGCGTGCGGCCGAACGAGAGCGCGAAGACGCGATAGTGGACTTCCACGACTCGATCGATCGCCCCGAAGGTGTCGATCCCGACGCTTCCTGAAATGGATGGATGGATGGCGTTTCCTTCTCGACGAGAACATCGATCCAAAGACGGCGACGTATCTGGAGAAAGAAGGAATCCACGCCGAGCACGTCCGCGATGCGCTCTGGCAGGGAGCCGATGACGAGGCGGATGTCCTACCGTACGCGCGGGAACACCAACTGATCACCGTAACGAGTGACGTGAAAGACTTCGGTGGACTACCGCCAGATGCCCACGCAGGCATCGTTCTCCTCTACGACGATACGATACCGGCGTATCAGGTTGCGGCTGGTCTTATTACGATGGTCGATACGTATCCGACCCGAGATGCGTTCGGTGGACGAGAAGAACTCGATCCATGGGTTTGAGCAGGTTATCTGTTTCACGGGTTTGAGGCCTTCAAAACAGGTACTACACTTTCACCGAGCCTACTAGTAGATATTCGTCCGGTAGTGTTTCGGGCGTACATTTTCTGCATACTATTAGAATTATTTGTGAATAATATTAATTACTTCTACTGAAATTTACTGTTGGGACAGATCATCCCACTACGAGCTTTTTCTCGTTGTATTTTCCGAAAATAGCCGATGATGACGAGCGTGGAATGATGTCTGCCGGGAACACTGTATATTCGACCAGATGGTTAAGTATCACAGGCCGTGTTTAGACACCTCTGAGTGACCTGCAGGTGACATCCTCTCCGCCGTAAACGGCGGAGCTTCCCACAAGCGAAAGCTTGCTAGTTTGGGAGATTTACGGTTTAACATTCCCGAGGGAATGCTGGCAGTGCCACGCTACCGTTACCCCTATCCTCGGCGGTGAGGCGGGGATTCGGGGGTATCTTGGGCTTCTTACACCCTGTTCGTCTGATGGAAGGGTGCCTTCCACGACGAAAGGGCGAATCCCGATACTGTCTCATTGGGATAGGGCGAGTAGACCGCCTCGGTTAGCATTCAACACGTCGTAGAATCCCTTAAAACCACATGCGGGCGCTGTATCCCCGCGCTGAAGCGCGAGGTTTTAGCGCCCTATCCCGCTAGATAACTGTCAGCTCCGGTCACGACAATGTGCGATCCGAACGATTGAGAAGATAATTCTCAAACAGTCGGTTCGATGTTCTGGTTCATCCGAAACAGGTTCTCCGGGTCCCACTCGCTTTTGAGCTGAACCAATTCGTCGTGGTTTCCGCGGTACGCGAGTTGCTCCTCGCCCGTTTCCTCTGTGATGAAGTTTACATAGGTACCACCTGTTGCGTACTGAGTCATCTCGTCGTAGAGATTGCGAGCCCACGCGATACACTCCTCGTCGAGTTCGGGATCCTCCCACCGTGTGTGGAGATTCATCAGGAACTCGGCGTCCCGATGCGGATAGGCCGTCCCGTCGGTCGGCACCTCGTTTATAACTCCACCCAACTGGGCGATGGCGATTTCGCTGTGATTCGTCGGCATTCGCTCCATGTACTCGACGAATTTCTCGATCATGCCGTCGGTGATCGTCTCGAAATTGTGGGACTTCCAGTAGTTGCGGGCACCGGGCTCAAGCAATCCATCGAAGGCCTGCTGCCAGCCGACGTACGTGTGTGGTGAGATGACGTCCACGATGGGCTCGCCGATCGCACGGAGCGGTTGCAGAGCTTCTTCGCCTTCGTCTATGTCTCCCGCGTAGAACGCCGCGAGGATGAGTACCTTCTTCCCATGCCACTCCTCGGGAAGGAACGGGAGCGGTGGTGCGTGCCGAAGTACCGCCCAGACCGTCACGTCGTCAGCGACGTCGGACACGAACTCCCGATACGCGTGGAGAATTTCGCTCGCGTCTTCGAACGGATAGACCAGCAAGCCGGAGAGAACCTCTGGACCGACCTCGTGGAGTTGGAATTCGAACGAGGTTACGATTCCGAAGTTTCCACCACCGCCGCGGATGCCCCAGAAGAGGTCCTCGTTTTCGTTCTCACTAGCGTGAACGAGGTCGCCGTCGGTGGTAACGACGTCGGCCGACAGGAGGTTGTCGGCAGTCAGACCGTACTTGCGTGAGAGCCACCCGAATCCACCACCCAGAGTGAGCCCGGCAATACCGGTCGTCGAGTTGTAACCGACGGGCGTGGCCAGTCCGAATGTCTGCGCCTCGTGATCGAACTCGGCCAGGGTCGCGCCGGGTCCGACGCGCGCGGTCTTCGCGTCGGGATCGACGCGGACCGAGTTCATCGGCGAGCAGTCGATCACGATGCCGTCGTCACAGACGGCGTTGCCCGCGACGTTGTGGCCACCCCCCTTTACCGAGACGAGCAGGTCGTGTTCCCGGGCGAAGTTCACGGCCGAGATCACGTCAGCGGCTCCCTCACATCGAGCGATAACTGCCGGCTCCCGGTCGATCATCGCGTTCCATATCGTCCTGGCATCCTCGTAGCCCGACTGGCCCGGACGGAGGACCGTCCCGCGGAATCCTTCTCCAAGCGCTTCGACCGCTGCTTTGTCTAAGAGGTCTGAGTCACCCATGAGTAGAACCAGGGGACGAAGTGACGTCATGATTCCTTGAGAAATTTTTTCACGCCGTGAAATTGAACCCGACGGTGGGCGGTATCGTCCTATACCACCCTTCCACGAGTCATCTAGGCTATCAGAAGGGCGTCGTGGAACGATTCACGATGGCCTGATTTCACAGCGTTTGCCGGTGAATTGGATGGTACCTTGCGATGCGTCAGTATCAAAGGCAGTAAATACTCAGCGAGTATTGAAATAACTCTGATCTGTGTAAGAGACCACGGATACATGGAGACTGCCGCGGTCAAATTCTTTGTATGTTGGTAACGATAGTCACATCCATGATCAAAGACACCCATCCTCCCCGCGACCTGCTCATCGAGGTCGTCAGAAGGGCGCCGATGATCGGGGTCTTACGAGAGGAGCCATTGGATCGGCGTGATCTCGAACGGCGCCTGGAGATTTCGAAGTCGACCGCTCATCGAAACACCACCTCACTCGCCGAGCGTGGTCTCGTCGAACGAACGGAGGGGAGGTACACCCTCACCGAACTCGGTGCGGCGGTCGCAGACGTCGTCGCAACGTTCGAGGCGGACATGCGAACGGTCATGCGACTCGCCCCGTTGTTCGACGCTGTCGCCGGTCTCCGACCTCGGTGCCCGATCAACGCCTTCTCGGACGCGACCGTCACGACGGCGGATCAGGGCGATCCGTTCGGTCCGCTGGCTCGGTTCGTTTCTCTCGTTACGGAAACGGACACGCTGCGGATGTTCGATTCCTACGCTGTCGCCCCGACCTACATCGACGAGGTCCACGGTCGGGTGCTCGACGGTCTGGAGACGAAGGTCATCGAACGCCCGGAGGTTGCCGAAGACATCATCGAGAACTATCCACAGAAGTGTGTCGAGCTCTGCGCGAGCGAGTTTCTCACGATGCGGTTACACGACGAACTTCCCTTCGGACTCGTTATCCTGGACGCCCGAATCGGCGTCGGTGTCCGCGACCCGGATACGGGAACCCCTCGTGCATTCGTCGATACCGAGGACCCGGAAGCCCGTGCGTGGGCAGAGACGCTCTTCGAATCCTACTGGTCCGATGCGACGCGACTGCGGCGTTTCAATCCGAAGGCACTCCGGGAAGCGATCGAGCCCGGCGCGTAAAAATTGACTAACGCGAAACGGGTCCCTACCGATCCGGGCCTTCGACGGGCTCCCCCCGGTGGAAGATGCGCGACACCGGAAGACCGGCACAGTCGGCGTGCTCGTAAAGCGTCTCCTCCGACTCGGCCCTGAAGTGACAGAGAGTTGCCGTCACCATGTCCTCCTCGTTCGTCATGATCTGTGATTCGACCCAGTCGATACCCTCGCCCTGGTCCCGCACCGTCTCCACCGCGGCGATCGACCGTTCGCTGGCTCGTTCGCGCTCGGCGTGTGTCACTGGCGGGTCGATCTCGCGGAGGATGAGATAATCCTCCAGCTCCTTGTCGCTCATCAGTCGTCCCTCCGCTGGCGTCTTCGGGTCGATTCGTTACGGTTCGTCGGCGTTGGCATGTCTCGATGAGACATAGCAGACGGTACGGGGCGTCGGATTTTGTAGTTAATCGGTGGAATTTTCCCCCCATACGGGACGCTCCAATGAAGTGGAACGACTCAGTCTTGCCGGATGAACGAGTGGTGCGACTCGGGACGGTATCGTTGCGAGGTACTGCATCTCGCCTCCCGACGATACGATTCGAATGTGGATTCGGCCCGGTTTCGGGTGCGTCGGTGTCCACGTACACCTGTACGACACCGCTATCGGCGTCTTAGCCACCGATTCACGCGTGGTCGTCGAATATGAATGCGCCGTAGAGATTCACAGGTCCTGAACGACCCCGAGTTGCTGAAGTATCCCCAGCATATCGACGTTGATCCACGCTTCCGTGATCACCCCGTCGTCGAGGCGGTACATCTCCATGGCCGTCGTCTCCATCTGTTCGCCCGTCGGCTGGATCCCCAGGAACTCTCCCTCGTGCGTTCCGACCCCCACCAAACGAGCGACCACCGTGTCACCGTCGCCGACGAGGTGAATTTCGGGATGTCTCAGGTCCGGAAACCCCGTCCGGAACGCACGGACGACCCCTTCGAAGCCCTCCGGACCGTGCAGCTCTCCCGGGACGGGTGGAACGTGGCCGACGAAGTCTTCAGCGAACAATTCGTCCACCAGACCGACGTCCCCGTCGTCGAAGATTTCAGTCGGAATTCGACGGACGATCGCTTGGTTCGTTTCGACCGTGCTGTCGTATACTGTCATGGTTTGTCAGCATTCGAAGACACGCTCGCAGGAAACGTCATGATCCCGGACGAAAGAATTTCGATCGGTGAAACCGGTTCGCTGCTGGATCGCTGTTCGGAAGAGAGCGTCAGCCGAGATGGGCCTCAGGCGGTCGCGTCGTCGGGAAGCAGGTCCGTGTTCTCCGCCGGGGAGAACTGACGGGCGTCGGCCCGGTGACGGTCGAATACCGAGATGGCCCATTCTCGGGCGTTTGGATCGTCAGTATCGATGACGGCTTCGAGCAACCCCGTTTCTTGGTTGTGACAGCAGATCCCGATGCGGTCGTCGAAGATACCCAGGCCACACCGTTCCTTGTCGGGGATGGCATCGTGCAGGAGTATGGTGCAGTTGTCGCACGACGCAGCTTGAGCGACCCGTTCCGGGTCCCATTCGATGGTCGCACGCAAGACTTCCGGCGGGTAGATGTACTCGTAGTCCATCCCATCCATCACGCACCGGCAGATGGTCTCGTTGTTGACTGATTTGAAGATGGTGGTTCCGAATCCGCGGAGCTTCGTGGTTCCTTCGACCAGTTGGCTGACGCGCTCGACCGGCTCGTATGGGTATCCCGGGCCTGGATACGAGACGACCGCATCGGCAAACAGATCGACTGAGAACCCCTCCATTTCTCGCGGAATATACTCCCACACGTCGCGGAGTTCCCGTTCCGTTTCCATCGCACGCTGCAGGTCCTGGAAGCGTTCTACCACGTACTCACCGAGCGGTGTCAACTCGTACGTCGAGCCGTCCCTGACGATCCATCGTCTGTCGTCGAAATCACCAAGGATTCGACCGATGGTCGGTGACGATGCGCCGGTCGACGAGCACAGCTCGTGACGTTTCTTGGGCTCCTCGGCCAACGTAGCGAGTACTCCTATTCGGTGCCCCGACCGCGCGAGATACGCGATGTCATCGATTGGTGACTCTGTCTCCTGGCGTGGTATGTCATCCCGGCCCATGACTGGATTACGTAATCCAACGTGAAAGCGATTGGCTCTCTGATGCGACGCTTAGTGGCTGATCAGTCGTATCGTCCGCAATCAGCGCCTGAGCAACGAATTCTGGAATTTGCGATGTGAATTCAACATTTCGCCAAGAAGATATCTAAAGCTTCCTACATTCCGTCTCCCATTCGATTCCCTGGCTAAACGGCACGAGACGCGCGATTTCACTTCCACTGAGCCTACTATAGATTCTCGGTCGGTAGTGTTGCGGGCGTACATTTTGAGTATGCTAGTAAAATTATCTGGGTATAATATACACGAATCAACATCAGTCGATTAGAGGGATCGATTATCCCGTAAGGAGCCCTTATCCAGTCGTATTCTCGGGAAACGCTTGATGATGGGAGCTTGGAATGAGGACCACCGGGAGTACTATTTCTTTCTCATCACCTGATGTCGGTGCTGAATAGAGGCCGTGAATTCGGCAAGAGTGGGGACAGGGATTCACTACGCACCCACACCGTCACTATTGGATTCAACGGTATTCGTCCGAGGAATGCCCCGTTCGGAGAGATCCAATCGTCGGTTGCGGGCTTCGGCTGGCAAGAGTCCCCCGACGGCACCAGGTTCGATGGGCTACATATTCCGATAGAACGTCTCGTAGTTGCCGTCCGTAACGACGTACAGTTCCGCCCAAAATCCGACTCCACCGCCAGCGTCGACTTTCTCGTTGTACCACTTCCACGCTGGAACGTGAAGGTCGTCAGTATTGTGCGCGAAGCGTTTCAGATCCTCAAGCGATCGCTAGTACTGAATGGCCGCACCCGAGCGGAGTCTTATGAATGCAGGTTGGTACCCCAGGAATCCGCTGTCGGGATCAGCCTCAAGACGATCGAACATTTTGTGAGCTTCCTGAGGGCTATGATCTACCTGAGGATCGCACGAAGTTTGTTGAGCCGCATTCCGTTGATGTAAATCACGATCTTCCCTCAACATCCGTAATTAGACGCTCGCCTTCAGCGTGTGCCATAAGTGAACACAGGTCACGAACTCGTCTTCCGCTTGAGGGGGCCGGTTACCCATTTAATCAAAAAGGCTCATCGTACTCAAAAGGTGTGGAGTAAAAGAGCGTCGGGCCCGATTCGCTTATATGAGTATCGAACACGAAGAGAGCCAGAACAAAAAATCTGAGACCGCTAATAATGGTCGTTGGCACCAAGTAAGCATTCTCGGTGAACTTGTCGGCGGAGCGCTCGTAGCAGTGTCGGGTCTTGCGCTGTTCACCGTACTGAACGAACGAGAATTTGAAATCGTCTCACCGTTTGCTGTCGCCGGGTTTTTTCTCCTCGTTGTTGGGTTGTGGGCGTACTATAGGTCTGAACGCACCTGGTTTGGTCGGCTTGGAAAGCTGAGTTACTGGACCATGTCCGGCGGCACTGTCGTAACTGCTATTTCGCTCCCGATCGCCGAATACGGCCCAGGGGTTGCCTTCATCGGGTTTTTGTTTGGGCTTCTCGTCACAATGATCGGTGCAATCGGCTTTGGGATTGCGATGCTCCGCGCCGACGTTACTCCACGGGTTGCCGCATGGCTCTTGATTTTGGCGCTCCCGATTGGCGTTCCACTCACTATCGCCTTTACCACGTATGTAATGGGAGAAGGTGCTGATCCGTGGGGCGGACCAATGGTATTCTACGGACTTGCTTGGGTAGTGTTAGGGCATCATCTTCGGACCGGTGAACAGAATGACTAATATGTTACCCAGACGTGCTGTGCTCACCGTTCTGCTGATTACACTCTTGTCAGACTACTAGGTTGAGGACGCCAATGCCAACTACTCAAACGAACGGAATCGAGACGTACTACGAACGACGGGGTGACGGACGCCCGGTCGTCTTCATTCACGGCGCGATCATGGACAACCGTATGTGGGCGACTCAGATGGACGTCCTCGACGACGAGTTCACGACAGTCGCCCATGATGTCCGGGGGCACGGTCGAACCGGTGGGTCGGACGTGCCGACCTACACGGTTGACCTCTACGTTGAGGATCTAGACGCGCTGCTCACGGCGCTCGACCTCGAACGGCCCGTGCTGTGTGGTCTCTCGCTGGGGGGATGCGTCGCGCAGGCGTACGCGGCAACGTATCCCGAGAAGGTCGCCGGCCTCGTGTTGGCCGACACGTTCACCCAGGCACCGCTCGGCCTCACTGGGCGGCTCCTCTTTACAAATCTCCGGGTCTTCGCCGCCCTCGACCGCGTCATCCGGTACAAGTCGCTCAACCGCTTCCAGATGCGCGTCGGCAATCTCATCAAACCCGGAGTTGTAGGCGAAGGGGGGACCGTCCAGGAACTAATCGACACAGGCCCGACGATTTCCCACGTGGAGTTCGTCAAGATCGTCAACTCGCTCGTTGCCTTCCCTCGTGGTGGCAACGTCGACCTCTCGCAAATCGACGTACCGGCGCTCATCCTCTACGGCGAGGACGAGCCGTCACTCATGCGCTACCATGCGGTACTGATGGGCGAGCTCATCCCGAATACGGCAGGAGTCACCGAAATCCCCGACGCTGGGCACGCCTCGAATATCGACAACCCGGCGTTCTTCACGGAAGCGTTACAGAAGTTCCTCAATGGGCGGGTCTACAACGACTAGTCCGGGGAACCTGCAAACTAGAGGGCAAGGCGAAATTAGATAGGTTGATACAGCTTCTGCCTATCCATTCTCTGTCGGAAACGGTATGCTGATCTCCGAGGGTAAGTCTCTCGCACCGTCAACTACGGACAACAGGTTCACCGGTAGAGGCTGCGGTATTTGACGAGTTCGGCGCTAATCTCCCGACTTTCCAGGAGCGCGAATCCAGCGATGATGATCCCGAAGCCGACGAGGGTCAGGGGCTGGATGCGCTCGCCCAGTAGTACCCACCCGATCGCCAATGCGACGATGGGGTGAGATACGTCGTCAGGTTTGCCTTCAACGGACCTACCTCACCCATCAACACGAGGTATATTACGAGTCCAAACACCCCGATGAAGATGCTGAGATAGACAACCATCGCCACTGCCAGCGGCGTCGGTTGGATGTGCGCAATCGATTCGCCGACTGCGAGTGCGAATACGACATGGACGGTCACCCCGACCACCATCGCCCAACCGGTGAGCGCTGGGATTGGCATGGAAGTCCGGCTTCGTCGGACCAATACGGCCCCAAGTTCAACAATGACCACACCGACGACGAAGAGCAATTTCCCGATGAGTTCCGGGTTGAGAAAGCCCGCCGGATCGGACGGATGACGACGGCGATTCCGACGAAGCCCAGGAAAACACCGACGTAGTCGCGGCCAGCGAGCCGCTCGGCCGGAAGGAGCGGCCACGCGAGCACCGCAGTGATTATGGGGGCGAGACTGAAGATGATCGCAGCGACGCCGGCGGTGATGAACTGCTGGGCGACGAAGCCGATCCCCGTTCCGCCGACCAGAAACAGCCCTCCGGCGAGCACCGCTGTCACGTCCGGTCGAGACCGGGGATACCAGTACTCCGTCGTTGCGCCGACGTAGACTAGCAGTAGAGCAGCGGCCAGGTAGCTCCGGGTCGCTGCAAAAAGCAGTGGTGGAATGAACGACAAGCCGGTCTTCACTGCCGGGAAGGCTGTCCCGAACAGGAGTGTGACGAGAAGGAACAAGCCGATAGTCCGGTTGCGAGACAAGGTGAGAGCTTATTTTTTTGCGGACGCACAAAATAAGACGGCCCGCTCTCTTCCGTTATGAGTGTCTCAGATCAGCCAATTCATTTCCTCCCGGCCTACTAGTAGAAATTCGTCCGGTAGTGTCGCGGGCGACATTTCAGGTACGCTCCCCGGACGACGCTCGTACGACCCGTTTGAGGACGAGGAGCCGAATGTTCACCCAGACACTGTCGGTGCGATCGTGCGGGAGTAGCAGCGACGCATCGACACGGCGGGGAGAGACGGCCGCGGCCGGCGGATCGGACGCGATCTGTCGAGCGAACATCATACTCGTGGCCGTCGAATCAGATCGGAAATTCTGAGAGAAAGAACCACACACGACCGCCCGAATGCGGTCGTATGGACGGAAACGGACCGGCGGATCCGCCTTCGTCGACGAACGCCGAACCGCAGGTCTCGCTTGAGGTCCTCCCGTTACACTCGACGACCCTCCTGACCGTCCTCGACGAAAACGGGACCGTTCGGTACGAGAGTCCCGCGATCGAACGGATCTACGGGTTCGACCAGGACGAACTGGTGGGCGAACAGGTCGCCGACTACGTCCATTCGGAGGATCGCGACGTGGTCGTCGCCGCGTTCCGGGCCGTCGTCACCGGCGACGACCACGTCGAGGCGGTCGAGTACCGACACGAACGGGCCGACGGAACGTACACGTGGGTCGAATCCGTCGCCTCGGCGAACCCCACGCCCGACGGGAACTACGTCATCAACACCCGCGACGTCTCCGCACAGAAGGAACGTGAACGGCAGCTGGAGGCCACGAACGAGCGCCTCGACGAGTTCGCGAGCGTCGTGAGCCACGACCTGCGCAACCCGCTGAACATCGCACAGGGCCGAGCGGCGTTCCTCGCCGACGACTGTGAGAGCGACCATCTCGAGGCGGTAGAGCGGGCACACGACCGAATAGACGCGCTGATAGACGACCTCCTGACGCTGTCTCGCGTGGGCGAACGGGCGTCGCAGACGGAGTCGATCGCGCTCGCAGCGCTCGCCGAGACCTGTTGGCGAACGGTCCCGACGGCCGACGCGACCCTCGTGACCGAGACCGACCGGAACCTCCCGGCCGACCGGCGTCGCCTGCGACAGCTCCTTGAGAACCTCTTTCGGAACAGTGTCGAGCACAGCTCGACTAGCAGCCGGGATCCGACGGAGCCCGGCGAGAGCGTGGAACGCGGTTCCACGAGTAGTCGGACTTCGCCCGACGACAGCGTCGAGCACGGCGGACGGAGCGTTACCGTGACGGTCGGCGGACTCGACGGCGGGTTCTACGTCGAGGACGACGGCTCCGGCATTCCGGAAGCCGACCGGGAGAACGTGTTCACCGTCGGCTACTCCACCGCCGATGAGGGCACCGGGTTCGGACTCCGTATCGTCAAGCAAGTGGCGGAAGCCCACGGCTGGGACGTCCGTGTGACCGACGGTACCGAGGGAGGAGCACGGTTCGAGTTCACCGGGGTTCCGACGACCGACGGATAGCATCGGCGCGCTCGACGATCGGCTTCAAACGAGACGTCGATAGGGAGTCGGCCCCTTCGGCTCGAATCCGCGCGGCCATCTCGATGTAACGGACTGTCGATCGTCGTTTCGAGGTAACAGCGATCGGTCGGGCCGAATTCGAACCGCGAGGTCTTCGTGCCGCTCGACCTCTGGGCTCGAACCGTCTGCTCCGCGTTCGCGTTTTGCTCCACTCCGTTCCGCAAAACTCTCATGGGTCGGGGCGGATTCGAACCGCCGACCTGCTCCGTGTGAAGGAGCCGTCATAACCGGACTAGACCACCGACCCGTGCGGTCAATCGTTCCCGACGTCGGGACTTAAGGGTTGCTTTGTCGCTCACGTTCGGGGCCCGCCGGACACGTACCTTCTTGCCCGCGCGGGCCCACGATCCTCTCATGTCCGTCCGACTGTACGCTCTCGAGGGATGTCCGTGGTGTGAGAAGGTTCACGACGCGCTCGCCGACGCCGGGATCGAGTACGAGACGACGTGGGTCGACGCGTTACACTCCGATCGAGACGAGGTCAAGCGGGTGAGCGGCCAGCGTGGGGTTCCCGTCCTCGTCGACGACGAGCGCGGCGTGACGATGGCCGAGAGCGCGAACGTTCTGGAGTACGTCGAGCGAACGCTCGCATGACGATCTACACCGGCCGCGGCGACGACGGCGAGACGGATCTGCGCGACATGAGCCGGGTGTCGAAGTCCAGCCACCGGATCGAGGCGTACGGCACCGTCGACGAGGCGAACGCGCTGGTCGGGACGATCCGCCCCACCGGCCACGACGACCTCGACGAGGTGCTCGAAGCGGTCCAGAACCACCTTCACGTGGTCCAAGCCGACCTCGCGAACCCCGATCCGGACCCCGACGACCCGTCGGTCGAACCGGACCACGTCGAGCGGCTGGAGGGGTGGATCGACGAGTTCGACGGGGAGTTGGATCCGCTGCGGTCGTTCGTGTTGCCCGGTGGCGGTCCCGCTGGCGCGGCGCTCCACCACGCCAGAACGGTGGTCCGCCGAGCCGAGCGGCGGACCGTCGAACTCGCGGCGTCAGAGCCGATAAACGAGACGACCGTCACCTACCTCAACCGGCTCTCGGACCTGTGTTTCACCCTCGGGCGGGTGGCGAACGCGCGCGACGGCGAATCCGAGGAGTCGCCGTCGTACTGAGCGAGCAGCGCCCAACGCGTTCCGATCGTCGGCTCGGGTCCCTAACGTGTGATTCCCTCGCACGCGATCTCCACAAAGCATATATCCGTCCTCGGACAAAGGACAGATATGAGCAAGCACTTCGAGGACGCGCGGTACTACCTGGGTCGAGCGGCAGAACACGCGAAGGCTGGCGTCAAAGAGGAGCTCGAACCGCTCCAGGATCGGGTTTCGAAGCTCGTCGGCGACGAGCCCGAGGAGGAGCCGGAGCCGTCGCGGCTGGAGAAGCTCCAGGCGGACCTCAAATCGCTCGAGGAGCGCGCCGAGGGTGAGGCCCGCGAGGCCGTGAAGTCGGCGCGCGAGCGCGTCGAGGCCTACCGCAAGCGCGACGAGCAGCCGTCCGAATAATCCGGAGCGGACGACCCCTCGTTTTCGATCGGTTGACCTCCTCTCTCAGCGTGGGCCCGTCCTCGTTTCGCTCAGTACAGGTGAAGAAGCGAGAGATTCGCGGTGCGGTGGCGCGCCGGTGAGCGCCCGACGGGCGCGAACCGCGCGCGAGGGATGCCGCGAGCGCTGAAAGCGCGAGCGGCGAGGCTGGGGAGGCGTGAGGTGCGGGTGCGTTCCCGCGAGTGGAACGAGCGGGAGCATGGAAGTCGCAGCCCGCGCAGCGAACGAAGTGAGCGCAGGACCGTCTTCCGGTGGTGCGGTCGGGCGGGGCTCAAAGGGGCAGTCGCGAGGGCGAAGTCCGACGAAGCACGCACTGAGGGAGCGAGCACCGCGAGCGACCGGAGCGCACAGCGAGTCGCACGAGTCCTCGCGACTAGGGCTTTAGAGATGTTCATCATCCCAATACCGATCCCATTCTCATCACCCCGATCTCTACTGAAACACCCGTACTACAAGCACGTCGACGCGCCCGATCGTTCCATCACGAACGTAAGATATCTCCCGTGAGCGATCCGGTGTCACCCCGGATCGGAACGGCCGTCTACAGGTCGTGATACGCCTCGATCGCCTCCCGGTACGCCGCCGGAATCGGACGGGAAGACCCGTCGTCGTCGACGGCGACCTGGACCGACTCCGCCTCGGCGACCACGTCCCCTTCCGCTCGGACCTCGTAGGTCATCGGCACGCTCGACTCGCCGAGTTCGGGCACGTCGACCTCGACGGCGACCGCACCGCTCTCCAGTTCGACCGGCCGCCGGAACTGGATGGACACCGACGCGAGGACGGTCGCGACGGCCGAGAGGTCCGCGTCGAGGACGTCCCGGAAGTAGTCCGTCCGCGCCTGTTCGAGGTACGTCGCGTACACGGCGTTGTTCACGTGTCCCATCGCGTCGATGTCGCGAAAGCGGACGGGAACGTCGGTGATGTACGTGCTCATGTCCACATCTCACCGGGCCGTAATATGTACGCGTCGGAAGCGCGACGAGCGGCCGGGAAGCGTCAGTACAGCAGTTCGTCGTCGTTCTCGATCATGTACAGCGCGCGGGCGGCGATGTTGACCGCGTGGTCGCCCACGCGCTCGAGGTCGCGGATCGTCAACAGCAGCCGGGAGACGTTCGCCATCGTCGCCTCCACGTCAGCGTCCTCGTCGAGGTGGTCCTGCTCTATCAGGTCGCGAACGACGAGGTCGCTCGCCGCCTCGCACGCCGCGTCGAGGTCGTCGTCCATCTCGGCGACCTCGTGACACCGGCTCGGGTCGGACTCGGCGTAGGCGGCCATCGCGACGTCGAGCATCTCCAGGGTGTCGTCGCCGATCCGCTGGACGTCGACGTCCGGGAACACCTCGCGTTCGGCCTCGTCGGCGTACTCGCCGAGGTTGGTCGCGAGATCGGCGATCCGCTCGAGGTCGGTGATGATCTTGAACGAGGCCGCGATGAAGCGAAGGTCGCCGGCGACCGGCTGTTGAAGCGCGATGAGGTCCGTACACTGCTGTTCCAGCTCCAAGTAGAGCTCGTTGACCTCGGCGTCGCCCGTGATCACGCGTTCGCCGAGTTCGGCGTCCTGCCGTTCGAGGGCGTCGAGGCCCATCCGGAGCCGGTCGGCGACGAGTTCGCTCATGTAGAGCACGTCGTCGCGAAGGTTCTCCAGTTTCGTCTGATACTGTTCCCGTGGCATCGTCTCGGTCGTAGACCACGCCGGACGGTTAAAAACACGTCGCCGATCGCCCGACGGCGATCACGCGGTCACCGCAGCGTCGGACCCAACGGGCGGTACCTCGCGCCCTCGGCGACGCTCGTAGTAACGTTTTGCCGAGAGCCCGAGGGAGACGCGATCGTCCGCCCGCCGTCGCCGGGCAGTCGGCGATCCGTCAGACCGATCGTGAAACACTTACTACCGGTGTTGTAACAGGCACCATTAATTATAAATAGTCACAAATAACACGATCTGCCATGGAGGACAGTCGTTCACACGACGCGAGTCGGATCGGATCGGGCGTCTCTCGCCGTAAGTTCATCAAGGCCACGGGGGCCGGAGGGGCGGCAGCGAGCCTCTCGGGATGTATCTACGGCGGCGACGGCGGCGGGGGCGGCGGCACGTCCGTGACGATCGCCATGGGATCGACCACCATCGAGGACATCAGAGAGGACATGCCGGGCCTCCTCCACGAGAACGGTCTCAGCGAGGAGATCGAGATCGAGTTCAGCGAACAGTCCAACGACACCGGCGAGCAGCGGGACCAGTACGTCTCGCTGCTCCAGGCCGAGGAGACCAGCCCGGACCTGTTCATGATGGACACCGGGTGGGCGAACGTCTTCATCCAGCGCGGCTACCTCGCGAACCTCACCGAGGAGTTGGACGACGAGACGCTCTCGACGATCAACGAGGACTACTTCCAGGCGTTCACCGACACCGTCCGAGACACGGAGAGCGGCGACCTCTTCGGCGTCCCGCTGTTCCCGGACTACGCGGTGATGCTGTACAACAAGAACTACGCCCGCGAGGCGGGCTACACCGACGAGGACTTCGCTCAATGGGAGAGCGAGCCCATGACGTGGCAGGAGTGGGGCGAGATGGCCCAGGAGATCGTCGAGGTCTCCGACGCCGAGTTCGGCTTCTCGACGCAGATGGACATCTACGAGGGAACCGCCTGCTGTAGCTTCAACGAGGTCATGACCTCCTTCGGCGGCGCGTACTTCGGCGGCGACGAGAACCTCCAGGGTCCCGTCGGCGACCGCCCGGTCACGATCGACGAGCCGGAGTTCATCGAGGCGCTACGCATGATGTACACGCTCGCGGCGTCCGAGGACGACGAGAACACCCTCGACGCGTACCCGACCGGCCTCGCCTCTTCGGACATCACGTCCTGGACGGAGAACCCCTCGCTCGCACCGTTCACCGAGGGACAGGCCGCCTTCCACCGGAACTGGCCGTACGCGATCGTCGAGGCGCTCACCGGCGACTACGAGAGCTTCGACGACGAGAGCGACCTCGGCACGATGCCCATGCCGTACGCGGTCGAGGACGGCGAGGGGGCGTATCCGGGCACCGGCGGCTCGACCTCCGCACAGGGTGGCTGGCACCTCACGATGAATCCGAACTCCGAGAACAAGGAGGCGGCACTGGAGGTGCTGCGGGCCACCACGCAGGACGACTTCAACATCGGCATGCTCGAGACCATCGCGTGGCTCCCGCCGAAACCCGCGCTCTTCGAGGCGGACACCGTGACCGACCCCGAAAGCGTCGGCGTGGTCGCGAACTACATGAGCACGCTCCAGGTGGCGGGGCAGGGCGCGATGCCGCGGCCGGTCACGACCGAGTGGCCGTCCCAGTCGACGACGATCGCAGAACAGGTCAACGCCGCCGTGGCCGGCGACACCAGTCCCGGTGACGCCGCATCGGCGCTTCAAGACGCGATAGAGGCCAGCGAGGAAAGCTGATCTAACGATGAGCACCGAAGCAGAGAGCGTCGGACGCGAACACGAGTCCAAGTGGCCGGGGCCGGTAGTCTCGCTCAGCCGGTGGCTCGAGAACCTCGGCGAGACCGCGTTCGCCTACCTGCTCTTGACCCCCGTCTTCGTCCTGCTCGGGGCGATCGCCTTCTACCCGCTGTTGCGGACGCTCGAGCTGTCGCTTTTCACGGGAGTGTTGGGCAGCGGAGAGCCGACGTTCGTCGGGCTCCAGAACTACGTCGACCTGTTCACCGGCGCGGCGAACCCGAGCCTCCCCGGATCGGTCACGTTCCTTCCCGACGTGACGACGTCTGGAGGCTTCCCGTTCGTCCACCTCGAGGGGTGGGTTCGCAGCACCCTGATCGTGACCCTGCTTTTCACGCTGGTGAGCGTCTCCTTCGAGACGATCATCGGCTTCGGGCAGGCGCTCATCCTCGACAAGGACTTCCGCGGACGGCGCTGGGTTCGCGCGGCGATCATCATTCCGTGGGCGATCCCGCTCGTCATCCAGGGGATGATCTTCTACCTGATGTTCCACCCGAGTACCGGCTTTCTGACCAGCTACCTCGCGCCGCTCGGGCTCGTGGCGGAGACGAACACGCTCAACGATCCGGCGAGCACGTTCCTGATCATCACGGTGGCCGACATCTGGAAGACGTCGGCGTTCATGGCGCTTCTCATCCTCGCGGGACTCCAGAGCATCGACCGCAACCTCTACGACGTGGCCAAGGTCGCCGGCGCGAGCCCCTGGCAGCAGTTCAAACTGATCACGTTCCCGCTCGTGTTACCCACGCTCATCATCGCCGTCCTCTTCCGGACGATCAATGCGATGCGGATCTACGGGCTGATCGACACGGTCTCGAGCTGTACGACCGTCCCGTCGCTGTCGTGTATGGTCGTCGAGACGTTCTACTCGAGCCGGGGGCTCTCCTCCGCGATCGCGTTCGTCACCGCGGGGATCGTCGGGATGATCGCCTCGGTCGTCATCTACCAGCGGTACAAGGAGGGGTTCTGAGATGGCAACCATCGACGGATCGAACGACTCGACGGAATCGGAGGGCGGACCGCTCGCGCGGTGGACGAAGAGCGTGATCGAAGACCAGGAGAAACGCGACCGGCTCTACCGGGCGCTGTTCATCGTCGCCGCCGGGTTCTTCCTGGTCACGACGCTGTTCCCGTTCTACTGGCTTCTCGTGTTGGCGCTGACGCCGACGAGCCAGATCCTCACGGGCGACTGGTCCCTCCCGATCATCGGGGTGGAGTTCCCGCACCCGCAGGGATTCAACGTGTACGCGTTCGTGGAGATGTTCGAGCAGGTCCCGTTCCACCTGTTCATGTTCAACAGCTTCGTGCTCGCGATCTCGACGACGGTGATCGTCCTCGCCGTCGCCACCCTCGCCGGGTACGTCTTCGGTCGGCTCGAGTTTCCGGGACGGGGCGTCCTCATGCTCGTCGTGTTGATGATCTCGTATTTCCCTCCGGCGGCGTTCCTCGTGCCACTTTTCGACGCGTTCCTCGGAAACGCCGTCGTGATCCCGTTCCTCGGGATCGAGCTCTTCGAGTCGCCGCGGCTGGTGAACACTCCCGCGAGCATGGTGTTGCCGTTCAGCGCGCTGTTCTTGCCGCTCGCGATCTTCATTCTCACGACCTTCTACGCACAGATCCCGGACGGGCTGGAGGACGCCGCGAGAGTCGAGGGAACGACCCGGCTCGGCGCGCTCGTCAGGGTCATCATGCCGCTTTCGGCGCCGGGGCTCGCGACCGCGGCCGTGTTGACGTTCATCACGGTCTACAACGAGTACTTCTTCAGTTCGATCATGGCGCTGGAGAACAGCCCCGAGAACTGGTCGCCGCTTCTCGGCGGTATCCTGAGCTACCAGACGCAGTACACGACGGAGTTCAACCTCATGGCGGCCGCGAGCATCGTCGGAGTGTTGCCGATCGTGATCATCGTCATCGTCGCACAGGAACGGATCGTCAGCGGACTGACTGCGGGCGGATTAAAGGAGTAAATCCATGGCCAACTTAACACTCGAACACGTCACGAAACGCTACGAGGACGTCACGGCGGTCGACGACATGAACCTCGACATCGACGACGGGGAGTTCATCTGTCTCGTCGGCCCGTCGGGGTGCGGGAAGTCGACCACGATGGAGACGATCGCCGGACTCACGAAGCCGACCGAGGGGACGATCACCATCGGAGACCGGGACGTCACGTCCCTGCCGCCGAAGGACCGCGGGGTCGCGATGGTGTTTCAAAACATCGCGCTGTTCCCGCACATGGACGTCTACGAGAACATCTCGTTCGGGCTCCGGCTCCGCGACTACGACCAGGAGGAGATCGACCGGCGCGTCGAACACGCCACCGACGTCGTCCAGCTCGAGGGGATGCTCGACCGGATGCCCGAGGAGATGTCGGGCGGCCAGCGCCAGCGGGTCGCGATCGCGCGGGCGATCGTCCGCGAGCCGGACGTCTTCCTCATGGACGAGCCGCTCGCGAACCTCGACGCCAAGCTGCGCGTCCACATGCGCACGGAGCTCCAGCGGCTCCACAAGGAGCTCGACACCACCATCATCTACGTCACCCACGACCAGGCGGAGGCGATGACGATGTCCGACCGGATCGCCGTGATCGACGGCGGCGAGCTCCAGCAGATCGATCCGCCGCTCGTCTGTTACAACGAGCCGGCGAACCTCTTCGTCGCCGGCTTCATCGGCTCGCCGTCGATGAACCTGCTTCGGGGGAAGCTGACCGCGAACGGGGTGGAGACCGACGACTTCTCGCTCGATATCGACGTCGACGGCGTTCCCGGCGCGTCCGCCGGCGACGACGTGACGGTCGGGATCCGCCCCGAGGACGTCTATCCCACCGACACGCAGGGGGCCATCTCGACGCCGTCGGACCCCATCGAGGTGACCACGGACGTGCTCGAGCCGATGGGCGATCAGATCTTCGTCTACCTCACCTTCGACGAGACGAGCTCACAGACGATGACGGGCGACGCGACCGGCTCCGACCAGCTGTTGATGAGCGTCGATCCGGACCGCGACATCGCGGAGGACGAGCAGATGGAGGTCGTCTTCGACCGAACGAAGGTCCACCTCTTCGATAACGCCTCGGGCGACGCGTTGGTCCACGGCGTCGAGGACCTCACGAGCTCGGGGTTCGAGACGCGGGTTCCGGAGAGCCACTCGGGTGAGGGCGATGAGTAACGTCGTCGCCTTAGTCTACTACGGCGGGATGACCGTCCTGTTCTTCTTTTGGGCCTACGGGATCGTCTCGTTCCTGCTCGACGTCAAGAACAAGCTGATTCCGGGGATCCGCGACTACCGGGCGGGCCGGAAACGGCTGAAGGAGGAGGCCGAAAAGGAGGAGGAGCGGGAGTCGCGGGAGCGACAGCTGTACTGACTCGGCTCCTCGATCCCCCCTTTTCACCCGTCCTCTCCCTTCACCCATCTCCTCTTTTCCCCGGCAACCGACTCGGGAAGTCGCCAGAGGGAAGTGCCGTCCGACGCTGTATCTAGCATGCCGATCCCTCGCGACCCGGTCGACGCCATCGGACGGTACCTCGATCGCTGGGGGATCATCGACGCCGAGCGGTTCCGCCCCACGCTCGATCTCGCCTGGCCGCGCGTGGTGACGGGGTTCGCGATCATGTCCAAACAGACCGCCGACCTGGCGATGGTCGGGATCGCCATCGGCACCGCCGGGACGGCCGGGCTGGCGTTCGCGCTCGGCTACTGGAGCATCGTCGTCCTGTTGGGGCTCGGGCTGGCCGGCGGGACGGTGAGCCTCGTCTCGCAGAACTACGGCGGCGGTCGGACGGAGCGCGCCTCGCGCGTGGTCACGCAGAGCGCGCTGCTCGCGGCGGCGATGTCGCTGCCGATCATGGGGATATTCGCGGCGTTCGCGCCCGAGCTGATCGGCGTCCTCGGTGCCGAGCCCGACTCGCTCCGGTACGGCACGGTGTACCTGCTGTACGTCACGCCGGCCGTGCTCTTCGAGACCCTGAACCTCATCGCCAGCCGGACGTACACCGGCGTGGGCGACACCTTCACCGAGATGGTCGCCCGGACGGGCGGCGCGGTGCTCAACGTCGTGCTCAGCGCGCTGTTCATCTTCGGGCTCGACATGGGCGTCGCCGGCGTCGCGCTGGGGACGACGCTCTCGACCGGCGCGGTGACGGTCGTCCTCGGGTGGGGGATGTTCGGACGCTCGTACGGGAGCCTGGGGATGGAGCCGAGCCCGGTCCCGATCGCCGTCACCGGCTCGGTCGTGGACGCGGCGATCGTCAGACAGCTGCTCGAGGTCTCCGCCCCGGAGATCGGCCGGCGGCTCGCACAGGGACTCGTGGTCTTCCCGCTTCTGTGGGTCGCCTCCTCGTTCGGGCCCGTCGTCGTCACGGCCTTCGAGGTCGCACGGCGGGTTCGCGCGATGATAAACAGCGTCAACTGGGGGATGTCGCTGGCGTCGAGCTCGCTCGTCGGCCAGCGGCTCGGGGCCGACGAGGAGGAAGAAGCCGGGGCCTACGGCGCGGAGATCATCCGGCTCGCGATGGTGATCTACGTGGCCCTCGCCGGCGTCGTGATCCTGCTCGCGTCGCCGCTCGCGGAGCTGTTCGTCTCCGGCCCCGAGGAGGTCGCCGCGACCGCGGCGTTCATCGGCGTCGCCGCCGTGAGCGCCGTGGGACTCGGCCTCGACGGGACCGCCTCGGGCGCGCTCGTGGGGGCGGGCGACACCCGGTGGCCCTTCGTCGCCTCGCTGCTCGGGCGGTACGCCTTCGCGCTCCCCGCGGCGCTCGTCGGGCTCGTCACGCCGCTCGGCGTCGTCGGACTCTACCTGGCGCTGATCTTGGAGCCGTTCGTTCCGGGACTGATCAACTACGGGCTGTTCCGGTCCGGCCGCTGGAAGGTCGTCAGCCGGCGCTACCGGTCGGGCGCGGGCGGCGACTGAGGAGCGGCGGCCGCGCGGTCCGACACGCTTCGACGGGAACGATCCCTACGACGAGAACGACGCCGCGACGGTCGAGACGTCGGCGAACGCCGTGTCGTCGAGGTCGGTCACGTCTTCCACGAACGCCTCGAGTTCGGCGACGAACGGGGCGCGACCGGCACACTGCGGGTGTAACAGCAGCGTCAGAACGCCCTCCTCGACGTGGTCGCGCATCCAGTCCAGCTCCGTCCGCCAGCGGTGGAACACGTCGGGTTCGTGGCCGTAGGAGACGAACTGCGGGTCGGACGCCACGGGAAAGAGCTGGAGCCAGTCGTCGCGGTGCCACGGGACCGGGACCGTCACGACGTCGGTCCGCTCGCCGCGCCGGTACGGCCGGTCGGGCTCGACGGTCCCCCGTTCGCGGAGATAGTACGGCCGGAGGTCGCGCTCGGTGCCGCTCGAGTCCCACTCGAAGCCGAACTCCCGGAGCAGGTCGACGGTGTGTTCCGAGAACCCCCCGGCGGGGTTGCGAAACCCGGTCGGCGTCTCGCCGGTCAACTCCTCTATCGCCTCGATCCCGCGGACGAAGTCGCGTCGCTCGGCCTCCCTGGAGCCGAAGGAGGGGAGGGGGTCGTGGCTCCAGCCGTGGTGTTGGATCTCGTGGCCGCGGTCATGGATCGCGCCGGCGGCCTCGGGAAAGCTCTCTATCGTGTGTCCCGGAACGAACCACGTCGAGGGGACGCCGGTCCGGTCGTGGAGGTCGAGTAGCCGCGGGACGCAGGTCTCGGCCCCGTAGACGCCCCACGAGCGGTACTCCGGCATCCCGGCGCTCGTCCAGCCGGCGACGGCGTCGAAGTCGTACGTGAGACAGACGCTGTGTGACATACCGCCTGGTCCTCGGCGGAGAGCATAAACCTTCGAGGATCGGTCGGCGGGGATCGGTGGGAGCGTCGGGTCGGCGGGGATCGGTGGGAGCGTCGGGTCGGCGGGTTCTCCGGGATGGGGGCTCGACCGGTCAGTTCACTCCTGTGCGTCGACGACCGCGACGCCGGCCAGGTTGACGATGTCTTTCACCTCGTCGCCGCGCTGGAGGACGTGGACCGGCTCGTCCATGCCGACCAGCATGGGGCCGATGGCCTCCGCACCGCCGAGCCGCTGGAGCAGCTTGTACCCGATGTTGCCGGCCTCGAGGTTCGGGAACACGAGCACGTTCGCGGCCTCGTCGAGCTCGGAGAACTCGTAGGTCCCGTTGAGGATCTCGTCGACGACGGCGGTGTCCGCCTGCATCTCCCCGTCGACCGGGAAGTCGACCTCGGGGTCGTCGTGGAGGAGTTCGACCGCCTCCCGAGGCTTTCGGGTGCCCTCGTTGTCGACGCTCCCGAAGTTCGAGTACGAGAGGACCGCCGCGCGCGGCTCGACGTTGAATCGCCGGGCGAGGTCGGCGGTGTGGCGGGTGATCTCCGCGAGCGTCTCCCGGTCCGGGTCCTGGTTGACGGTCGTGTCCGCGCAGAACACCACCCGGTTCTTGAACGTCAGCATGTAGACGCCGGCGACCGTGTCGGTGTCGGCGGCGGAGCCGATCACCTGAAGCGGCGGCCGGAGCGCCGACGGGTAGTGGTGGGTGAGCCCGGTCAGCATCGCGTCGGCGTCGCCCGCCTTCACCATGACGCTCCCGAGGTAGTTCGTGTCCCGCCGGACGAGCTCGTTCGCCTCGCGCCGGGTGATCCCCTTTCGCTTCCGGAGCTCGTGGAGCCGGTCGCCGTACGCCGTGACGTCCCGCTCGTCGGGGTCCACGATCTCCGGCCGGAACGAGAGCCCGAGCTCGTCGGCCGTGCGGGCGATCTCGTCGGCGTCGCCGAGCAACACCGGCTCGGCGATCCCCTGCTCGGAGAGCTGGTAGGCCGCGCGGATCATCTTCTCGTCGGTGCCCTCGGCGAGCGCGATCCGCTTCGGGTCGCTTTTCGCCTTGTTCAACACGACCCGCATCATCTCGCGGGACTTGCCGAGCCGCGCCTCGAGCCGCTCGCGGTACCGCTCGAGGTCGATCTCGGTCCGCGCGGAGCCGGAAACCATGGCCGCCTGCGCGACCGCGGGCGCGACCTCGAAGAGCACGCGCGGGTCGAGCGGCTTCGGGATGACGTAGTCGGGGCCGAACTGGAGCGGGTCGTCGCCGTACGCCTTCACGACCGCGTCGGGGACGTCCTTCCGGGCCAGCTCCGCGAGCGCCTCGGCGGCGGCGCGTTTCATCTCCTCGTTGATCTCCGTCGCGCGCACGTCGAGCGCGCCGCGGAACAGGAACGGGAACCCGAGCACGTTGTTCACCATGTTCGGGTAGTCGGACCGGCCCGTCGCCATGATCACGGTGTCGTCGCGGGCGGCCTTGGCGTCCTCGTAGGTGATCTCCGGGTCCGGGTTCGCCATCGCGAAGAGGATCGGGTCCGACGCCATCGACCGGACCATCTCCTGGGAGACGATCCCGCCGACCGAGAGGCCGACGAACACGTCCGCGCCCGCCATCGCGTCCGCGAGGTCGCCGCCCGCCGCGTCGCTAGCGAACTCCCGTTTGTACTCGTTTACCTCCCCCGCGTCCGCCCGCGCCTCCGTGATGATCCCCGAGGAGTCACACATCGTGATGTTCTCGCGTTTCGCGCCGAGCGAGACGTAAAAACGCGCGGTCGCGATGGCGGACGCGCCGGCACCCGAGAAGACGATCTCGAGGTCGGCGAGGTCCTTGTCGACGATGTCGGTCGCGTTCATCAACGCCGCGCCGGAGATGATCGCGGTCCCGTGCTGGTCGTCGTGGAAGACGGGAACGTCCATCTCCTCGCGGAGGCGCTCCTCGATCTCGAAGCACTCGGGCGCCTTGATGTCCTCGAGGTTGATCCCGCCGAAGGTCGGCTCCATCGCGGAGACGGCGGTACAGAACGGGTCGACCGCCTCGATGTCCAGCTCGATGTCGAAGACGTCGATGTCGGCGAACCGCTTGAACAGGACGCCTTTCCCCTCCATGACCGGCTTCGACGCGGCCGCGCCGATGTCGCCGAGCCCGAGCACGGCCGACCCGTTCGAGACGACCGCCACCATGTTCCCCTTCGCCGTGTACTCGAAGACCGACTCCGGGTCGGCCGCGATGTCCCGACACGGCGCGGCGACTCCCGGAGAGTACGCCAGCGAGAGGTCTCGCTGGGTGTTCGTGGGCTTCGTCGTCGAGATCTCGATCTTCCCCGGCGGGTCCCGCCGGTGGTACTCGCGTGCGTCGTCGTCCAATCCCATGGGTACCTCCTTTCGGGAACGGAGTAAAAAGCTATCCGTACCCGTCGAGAGTTACTTTCGACACGCGTCTAACCCCTCTCACGCCACCAGGCGACCGGATCCGCGAGATCGGGCCCGGATCGATGTCGGCCGTGTGTGCCGATCCGCTCGCGCCCCGCGTGCTCACCGATCCGATCCGAAGGGGTCGTCGGATCGGTCCTCGGGATCGCGGCCCTCGTCGGCGGACTCCCACGGGTCCGACTCGTCCCAACCCTCGGATCCCTCGGGGCTCCCGCCTCCGTCGGGACCACCCGAATCGACGGCGTCGTCGGATCGACTCGACCCGCCGTCACCGCCGCCATCGTCGCCGCCCGAACCGTCCGAATCGCCCGAACCGCCCGGCGCGTTCGGGTCGATCTCCCGGTCCAGCATCGCGAGGTCCGGGTCGATGCCGCCGAGCGTCGAGACCTCGTAGGCGATCAGGTAGGTCCGGGTGAGGAGCCGGACGGGGAGAAGCAGGATCAAGAGCGCGAGCAGCGCGACGACGACGACGACCGCGAGCACCGCGAGCCCGGCGGTCGTTCCGGTCACCGCCGGCAAGCCGCCCAGCAGCCCGCCGGCGATCAGCACGGCGACGCCGGCGAACACCGCGACGAGACCGCCGACGAAGAGGAAGACGAAGCTCTCCGCCACGGAGATGCCGACGCCCAGGAAGAAGTGGACGACGAGATACAGGAGGAACTCGACCCACGACCCGCGAAGCGTCGGGCGGAACCGCCCCCACCCCGCGAGGACGCCCTCGTCGCGGAGGACCATCACCGGAACGACGAACTCGTAGGTGAACCGGAGCACGAAGAGCACGACGACCGCGAGCAGGACCGCGAGCGCCACGAGCACCCCGATCCCCCAGGTCGGAAGGCCCGCCACGGCCGACCCCAGCGCGTCGGCGGGTCTCCAGCCGACGTCCACCTCGGTCAGCACGGCGACGACGACTGGGATCGCCAGCAGTAGACTGATCAGCGTCGAGAAGACGAACAACCCGAGCGCCTGTCGCAGGCGGTCGACGAACGGCCGCCAGAGCCGGACCTCGTTCGTGCGAAGCGCGTCGTAAAACACCAGCCGCAGCGAGAGCGACGCGATCGAGACCGCGACCGCGACGACGACGATGACCGCCGCGATCGCGACGAGGAGCGTCACGTCGACCGCCTCAAGTCCGACGTCGCCCCGGAGTCCGTTCGGGCCGAGGAGCGGTTCGCCGCTCGGTCCCGCCGTCGGCCCCCCGACCGGATCTCCGGGACCGGTCGTGAACTCGGAGTCCGGGAAGAACGGGACCGAGACGTTCGTCTGTACGCCACCTCCCATCAGGAGGACGAGGAGGGCGAGCTTCGCCCAGCGAACGGGGCTGAACGGGAACAGGAACCGGCGGGTGGCCTCGACCGCGTCGTCCACGGCGTCGACGGCGCTCCAACTCATGTCCGGCCGTTTCACGGGCCTGCCATATATATCATCTTCACGCGAGCCCGTCCGTGTCTCCGGGTCGCATCCCCGCGCCGATGGTCTCGGGCCACGCCGACGGGACCGATCCGCGGCCGAGACCCGCAGTACTTTACCCCGGAGGTGACCAAGGCCCGCGCATGAAGGTCCGCGGCGAACGCGAGTGTCGCGACTGCGGGAGCCGCTGGTCGTACTACGAGACCGGGAGCGTCGAGTGCCCCGACTGCGGGAGCCTCAGGAGCGTCGGGACCGCGGACCGCGCGCTCCACACCGACGCGCCCGTCTCCCTCGATCTGAGCGCCCACCGTGCCCGGTTCGGCGAGGCGCGGGGGACGCTCCCGGCGGAGGGCGTCGACGAGTTGAAACGTGACCTCCGCGAGTACGTCCGCAAGCGGGGATTCGTCCGCGGCGGCGACCTCCGGCGACTGGACGACACGTACCTCGCGGCGCGCGAACTGCTCGAGGCGGTCGACGTCCACGACCGCCTGCGCGACCCGACGGACGCGGACCGGGAGTACCTCCTCGCGCTGCTCGCCGGCGCGGCGGAGGGCGACCGGCCGGCGACGACCGACGTTCCGGAGACCGCGCGCGAGGCCCGAGGGATGGCCGCCGCTCGCGCCGTCGAGGAGTACCGCGAGGACCTCTCGACGTTCCTCGACGCGCTGGTGCGTGACGGGGCGGGCGACGACGAGCGGTCGGTGACGGTCTCCGACGCGAGCGGCGACCCGACGGGGCGCGTCGCGCCGGCGCGCGACGTCCTCGAACGCCTCCGCGATCGAACGAAACGCGTCGAGGCGCTCGGCGGCGACGTCGCGCCGGCAACCGCCGACGCCCTCGTCGAGGCGGCCAACGCCCTCGGCGACTACGTCCGGACCGGCGACGGCGCGTCCCTCGACCGCGCCCGCGATCGGATCGACGAGATCGGATCGTAGGGCCGGATCGGAGCCGGTCCGACGAGATCGGATCGTAGAGACGGAGCGGAGTCGGTCGGACCGGAGTCCGCCGCCGATCCGCTCCGCCGGCCGCCCTCTCAGGCCTGATACTCTCGGGCGTACGTTCAAGCGTCCGGACCCGAACCGCCGACCATGCCCGAGTTCGACGTCCACGAGCACCGACACGCGCTGAAACAGCTCCGTGATGCCGGCGACACGAGCCTCTGGGAGAACCGGAAGGCCGTGGCGTGTCCGGCCTGTGGGGAGCCGTTCGACCGGCTCTTCACGACTCGCCAGTCCGCGACGCGGTTCCCCGAGAACGACGGGGCGCGCTTCTGTCTCGTGCGCGAGGCGGACGCGATCCACGTGTTCCGGCACTGAGTTCGATCCGTGCCGGCACCGAGTTCGATCAGTCCTCGGCGACGGGATCGACATCCGGCGCTGGTTCCTCGATGTATCGGTTCGCCCACGTGCCGCGGGAGAACCACGCGACCCCGACGATCGCGCCGAGCACGTTTCCGAGCGCCATTCCGACCCAGACGCCGGTGGCGCCCCAGCCCGCGACGAACACGAGGTAGCCCACGCTGGCGACGCGGCCGACCCAGAGGGTGAGCACCGAGATCACCATCGCGGTCTTCGTGTTCCCCGCTCCGCGGAACGCCCCGAGGATCACCTGCGAGACGCCGATGAAGGCGAACTCCACGGACCGGATCCGGACGTACTCGACGGCGTTCGAGACGGTCGCCGGCGCGTCGGGCACGTCGCCCAAGAAGACGGAGACGATCGGCTCGGTGAACGCCACCGCGACCACGGCGACGAGGAACATCACGCCGGCCCCGGTCGTCGCGGCAACTCGCACGGCGCGGCCCGCGCGGTCGGCGCGGTCCGCGCCGAGGTTCTGTCCGACCATCGTGTCGATGGCGCGGCCGAGCCCCATCGCCGGGAGGAACACGAGCGAGATGAGCCGGTTTCCGAGCCCGTAGGCGGCGACGACTGGCGGCGAGAAGGTGACCACCATCGCGGTGAGCGTGATCATCGCCAGTGCGCTCGTCGTCTGCTCGACGCTGGAGGGCAACCCCAGTCGGAAGACGTCCTCGATGACGCCGAGGTCCGGCCGCAGGTCCGCGATCCCCACGTCGGGGCCGAGGTCGGTCGCGAACAGCGCCCAGATCCCGATCCCGGTGGCGACCCCGCGGGCGGCGATCGTCGCCAGCGCGGCACCCGCGACGCCGTACCCGGTGAACCCGGTCGCCGCGAGCAGCGACGTTTCGAGCCCGACCGGATCGAGCGCCGCGACCCCCGGCAGCGACGCGAGCCAATCGAAGAGCGGGTTGTTCGCGAACCCGAAGATCAGGAACGGGTCGAGGAGGACGTTCAGGAGCACGGAGACGAACATCACCGCCATCGGGGTCCGGGTGTCGCCGTACCCCCGCATCAGCGCCGAGAAGACGAAGAAGCCGAACATCAGCGGGATCCCGAGGAAGACGACCTCCATGTAGTCGGCCGCGAGCGGGATCACCGTCGCCGCGGTCTCGGCGTCGCTCGGAAGCAGCGCCAGCGCCGGGCGGGTGTAGAAGTAGCCGCCGATCCCGATGAACGCGGAGAGGACCGCCACCGTGAGGATCGTCTGTCCGGCGACGAGTCCCGCCGATTCGTCCCCCTCCGCGCCCGTGTACTGCGCGACGAGGATCGCGCCCGCGGTGGTGAACCCGCCCGCGACCGCGATGAGCAGGAATATCAGGGGGAATGCGAGGCTGATCGCGCCGACGGCCTCCGCCGAGAGTCGGCCGAGGTACAGCGTGTCGACGACGTTGTACGTCACCTGGAGCAGCTGGATGACGACGACGGGCCACGCGAGCCGGAACAGCGGCCGGAGCAGGCCGCCCTCGGTGATCGAGTCCTCGCCGGACCCGTCGCCGTCAGGGACGTCTCCGGAGGGGGTGGAGGGCTCGTCGGTCACTGTGTGATAACCGCTCAGTCGACGTATCAGGCTTCCGATCGCGGAACTCGGGGCCTGACGGGACTCCTCACGACCGTTCGTCCTCGTCGATCGATCCGGACTCGGGGGACGATTCGGACGCGGGCGTCACGTCGGAGTCGTCGGGCGGGTCGGGCTCGGTCGCGGACGCGGGGGAGCCGTCGGGATCGACAGCCGCGTCGGAGTCGTCGGCCGCGTCGGGCTCGCCGGCCGTCTCGCGGACGCCGACCTCGGCGACGCCGGAGGTGTCGTCGAAGACGAGGTGGCGGTGCGGGTACGCCATCTCCACGTCGGCGTCGGCGAGGCGCTCGCGGATGTTGATGTTCACGTCCGACTGGACCTTCCCGAGCTTGTACGGCTTCTTGACCCAGTAGCGGAGCCGCAACGACACGCCGTCGTCGCCGAACTCGTGGATCCGGCAGTCCGGGCTCGCCGTGTAGCGGGCTACCCCGATCCGGATGTCCGGGCCGCCGTCGATGACCGCCTCGCAGTCGCGGGCGGCGCGCTCGATGAGCCGACGCGCCTCCGTCACGTCGCACTCGTAGGTGACGAGCACGTCGATGCTGCGCCGGGTGCGCTCGTCCTCCGCGGAGTAGTTGGTCACGTCGCGCTCGCGCATCGCACCGTTCGGGACGACCCGGAACGTGTTGTCGAGGGTGAACACCTTCGTGTACCGGATGGTGATGTCCTCGACGAACCCCTGTGTTCCGTCGTCCAGTTCGATCATGTCGCCGATCTCGAACGGCTGGTCGGCGAGCACGAACACGCCGTTGATGAAGTTCCCGACCAGCGGCGCGAGGATGATACCCACCACCGCCGAGAGGACGGCGGTCCCGATCAGCAGGTCGGTGAACTGGAACCCCACCACCCAGAGCCCGGTGAGGAACGCGGCCACGATCGTGCCGACACGGACGCCGCGGACGACGGTCTGTGCGACGCTCTGCCGCGAGAACCGTCGCGCCACCGGCCGACCGATGACCCGAACGATGATCCGTGCGAGCGCCGCGCCTGCGACGACCGAGAGGACGACGACGAGCAGCCGCACCCCAGGGATCGCGGCGAGCCACGAGGACCACTCGACGATCGGGGCGGTGCCCGCCGATTGTGCCATACCTCCACCGCGTCGTCCACCCGAAAAAGCGTTTCCTCCGGGAGGCGGACGCCGGCGCTCGGCGGGCGTCGTTCGGTCCACCGATATCCACGCCGGCCGACGACGACGCTACCCGATCCACCGGTCTGAGGCGTACACTCCGCCGCCGACGACCACCAGGACGACCCCGACCGACGCGACGCCCAGGCCGACGACGAAGCCGGCGAATCCGGGACCGAAGTCGTCGACGTGGCCGGTGACGTACACGCTGTAGAGCGTGTCGCCCCGCCAGATCGGGGTCGGGAACCGGTCCACGTACGGATCGTTCACGCCGGGTCGATAGCCCGGATCCGCCTCCGTTGACCCGTTCACCACCTCGTCGACCGTCCGCCGCTCGGCCGCGGAGAGGTCCGCGTATCGGGGGGCCTCCTCGGCGACCGCGTCCGCGACCGGGACGAGCGAGACGGACTCGGCGCGGACGGTCGAGCCGTCCGCCGCGACGGTCAGTCGGTAGTATCCCTCGGTTCCGGCGTCGCTGTCGCGGACGAAGGCGTACTCGGCGTCGATCGCCTCGAGATCGGCGCGAGCGCCGGGGTCCGACACCGTCGCCGACCCGGTCGCCATCGCCGACTCCAGCGCCCGGCGGGTGGCGTTGACCGACCGGTACTCGTCGCCGTGACGGGCGGTGAGCCGGTAGTCGGCGAGCGCGACCGCGTCGCCGTGGCGGTCGACGAGCCGCTCCCGGTCCGACTCGTTTCCGAGGTCGATCGGTTCGGCCGCGTATACTTGGGAGGACTGTGCGGGCGGGGACGTGGCCTCCGCCGCCAGGCCGAGGTACTGCGGTGCCGGGAGACACAACAGCCCGACGGCGACGAGCAGGAGGGCTACTCGGCGGCGATCCATCGGTGGCGGAGTTCACGCCTCCGTTTCAAGTGTCTTGTGGGGACCGGACGTCCCGACGGGACCCTCGACGATCCCGCGGTGGGCGACCGGCGTCGGGGCACCTCATGGGAAACCATAACATCGGTCCGGTCGAAGTCGGACGCATGCCCGACCCGCACGACCGCGACGACGACACCGCCCTCGATGCGATCGACACCCCGCGCGACCGCGACGACGACGACGACGACACCCCGATCGGCCGCGGCCCGCCCGCCCCGAGCCGCGAGACCTTCGGTCGTCGGGCGACGTTCAGCGTCACTCACGAGTCGACGCCGAGCGAGACGCTCATCGCGGGCTTCTCCTCGTACGGTCTCGCCGGACTCACCGCCGTCGATTACCTGATCGAACACCTCGAATTGGAGGTCAAAGGCCACGTCACCGCCGAGGGGCTCCCCTCGATCACGCCCTTCAAGAAGGGCCGACCGCGCCACCCGACCCGGCTGTACTCCGCGGACGACGTCGACGTGACCGTCCTCGTCGCCGAGCAGTTCGTCCCCCCCTATCTGGGCGAGTCGCTCGCGGAATCGGTCCTCGAGTGGACGGCCGCGAACGACGTCGACGAGGTCGCCGTCCTCGCGGGCGTTCCGATCCCGCACGGCCCCGACGCCCACCGGACGTTCTACGTCGCAACGGACGACTACCGGGAGTCCCGACTTGCGGACGCGACGGTGCCGCCGATGGAGTCGGGCTTCCTCGACGGCGTGAACGCCGCGCTGCTCGAGCGAGGGATGGACTCCCCGCTCGGCGTCGGCCTGTTCGTCACGCCCGTCCACGCACAGGCCCCCGACGTTGAGGCGGCGGTCAGGCTCGTCGAGACGGCGACCGACCTCTACGACCTCGACGTCGACGCCGGCCCCCTCGAAGCGTTCGCGGCCGAGATCCGCCGCCACTACGAGGACCTCGCCGAGCGGATCGAGGAGCGCGAGCCGGAGGGTACCTACGACCGGATGTACATGTAAGCCGGCGTCCGCGCGGTCGTCGACGTATCCGTCTCCAGAATCGCGTACAACTCATCTCATAGTAAAAAGCTATACCGGATGCGGCCGACGGACCGAACATGGCAGACGACCTCCGGGCGACGCTCGATCACGTCGGGGACCGGTTCAACCTGGGAGAGTACGAGATCGACGCGTACCTCGCGGTGTTGGAACACGGCGAGTTGACCGCGAGCGACATCGCCGACCGGACCGACATCCCGCAGCCGCGGGTGTACGACACGGTGCGAAGCCTCGCGGACCGCGGATTCGTCGAGCTCCGCGAGTCACGTCCGATGAAGATCGTGGCGGTCGATCCGGACGACGCGTTCGACGAACTTCGTTCGTCGTTCACGGAGATGGTCGACGAGCTCGAGGCGCGCTACACCGCGCCGACCCGCGAGACGGAGGCGGTGTCGCTCGTGAAGTCCCGCTCGACCATCCTGCGTTACCTCGAGGAGGTGATACGCGGCGCGGAGTACGAACTCGCCGTCTCGCTCACGCCCGACCTCCTCCGTCGGTTCCGCGAGGAGCTGAAACTGAAGGTCGAAAACGGCATCAGCGTCGAGCTCCTCGTGACGCCGGCCTCCCGCGCGCCGGACCCCGAGGACTTCGACTACCTCGACGTCGCGACCATCGCTCGCGCACGCAGGGGGATCACCACGCCGGTCCTCGCGGTCGGCGACGGGGAGTACTCCGTGTACGCGACCCAGGACGCCCTCCGCGACGACCGCGAGCGGTACGGCGTCATCTTCAACCGCTCCGCGCTCGGCTTCCTCGTCTCCGGCTTCTTCGGGACGGTCCTGTGGACGACCGCGGAGACGCTCGCGGCCGACGGGAAGGCCCGACCCTTCCCGCGCCGATACGCCTCGATCCGGCGAGCGGTCAAGGACGTCCGGGAGTTCGACGGCGACGACTTCTACGCGACCGTCGAGGGTCGCGACATCGAGACGGGAAGGTCCGTCACGGTACGGGGCCGGGTCGTCGACGTCGCGTTCGAGGACACGGAGGAGGTCGCCTCGCTCGTGGTCGAGACCGACGACGGCCGCGTCGAGATCGGCGGCCGCGTCGCCGCGCTGGAGGACGTCGAGGGACAGGTGATCGTCATCGGCCGCGAGGAGCCCCCGGCGATCTGATCGGCGACGGTTCCGGATGCGCCGTAGTGGTCTCAGATCGAAAAGAGCCCGACCAGCACCGCCGAGAGCGCCTCGTCCGCGAGGTACACGGCCGCGTACCCCACTAGCGCCGCCGTGATCCCGGCGAGCGCGGAGAACGTCCCCCCGAACGCCGACGGCGCGGCGGCGGATAGACGGCGACGCGACGCGCTCGGCCGCGGAATCGGGCGGGCGGACCCGGTCGTCAGCGACGCCCCGCCGCAGACGACGCCGACCGCGAGGATCGAGAACACGAAGTGGTACGACACCTCGAGCGTCGGCGGCACCATGAGGACGGCGGCGACGCCGTAGGCCAGCCCGGCCGCGGCGCGCGGATCGATCGCGTCCCGCCACGACCGGCCGGTCACGGTCGCGACCGCGACCGCCGCGAGCCAGACGACGGCCAGCTCGAGCGCGAACGCGCCGAGGAGGTGGACGGTCGGGTCGCCGTGGAGCAGCACGCGACCGTCGAGGACACGGACGTCGAACGGGTACAACAGTCGCGGGGGCTCGCCCGTGACGAGGTCGCCCCACGGGTGCGAGCACAGCCCGAGGACGGCCGCGGCGGCGACGGCCCGCCCGGAGAGGTCGGTCCGCAGCCGACCGAGCGTCGTGACGACGAGCCCGCCGACCGCGAACGTCCCGAGGACGACCAGCCCGAGCGTGCCGTTCTGTGCCGACCCGACGCCGACGATCGCGGCTAAGACGCCGACCGCGAGGAGGGAGCCGGCCGCCCGGACGGCCGGTCGACGGTCCCACGCGACCGCCCAGAGGCCGAACGCGCCCCCGGCGAGCACCGACACGACGAGCGAGTGGGTCACCGCGCGGTGGACCTCGCGGGTGGCGTCCCAGAGCGTGCTGGGTCGCGTCAGCGACTCCGCGGTGAGGCTCCCGAAGTCGATGGCGATCGCCGCGTACGCCATGTCGACGTCGGGGAGCGCGGCGAACGCCCCGGCGACCGCGCCGAGCGCCAGCGCGCGCTCCGCGGGCCAGCCCAGCCGGTCCGCGAGGAGGGCCGCGAGGGCGAACGCGAGCAGCGCGTGGCCGACGAACACGTCGGCGCGTACGACCGCGAGAGAGATAAGCGCCTCGCAGGTGCCGTGCGATCGTGCCTCGACTTGGACGTGAGCACGTCGCATCCGGTATTCACTTACCGACGCGCGCGACATGGGGCGGTATGGACGTTCACGTCACTCGGTCCGCGGTCGGAGGGACGGCGCGCGCGCCGCCCTCGAAGAGCTACACGCACCGCGCGCTGCTCGCGGCGGGGTACAGCGACGGCGCGACGGTGGCCTCGCCGCTCGTCTCCGCGGACACGCGCGCGACCGCCCGTGCCGTGATCGCGTTCGGCGGCTCCGTCGATCCGGTCCCCGCGGAGTGGGACGCGGAGACCGACGCGGTCGACGTGGAGGGGTTCGACGGCCGACCCGCGGTCCCGGACGACGTCATCGACTGCGGGAACTCGGGGACGACGACCCGGCTCGTGACCGGCACCGCCGCGCTCGGCGACGGCGGGACCGTCCTCACCGGTGACGCCTCGCTCCGGTCGCGTCCGCAGGGGCCGCTGCTCGACGCCCTCACCGACCTCGGCGTCCGCGCCGAGTCGACCCGCGGGAACGGGCAGGCCCCGCTCGTCGTCTTCGGGCCGCTCTCGGGCGGCGAGGTGGCGATCCCCGGCGACGTCTCCTCGCAGTACGTCACCGCCCTGCTCATGGCCGGCGCGGTCACCGACGACGGGGTCGAGGTGTCGCTGACGACGGAGCTCAAGTCCGCGCCGTACGTCGACATCACGCTCGAACTCCTCGCCGACTTCGGGGTGACCGCCGACCCGGTCGGCAGCGAGACCGCCGACGGCGCGGCGGGCTTCGTCGTCCCCGGCGGCCAGACGTACGCCCCCGAGGGCGGCCGGTACGCGGTCCCCGGCGACTTCTCGTCGATCTCCTATCTCGTCGCCGCGGGCGCGGTCGCGGCCGCTCCCGACGGTGCCGTCCGGATCGAGGGGGCCCGCCCGAGCGCGCAGGGCGACGCCGCCATCGTCGACGTCGCGGACCGGATGGGCGCGTCGATCGAGTGGGACCGAGAGGCTGGCGTGATCACGGTCGAGCGGTCCGCGCTCTCGGGCGTCGAGGTCGACGTCGGCGACACGCCGGACCTGCTCCCGACGATCGCGGCGCTCGGCGCGGTCGCCGACGGCGACACGCGGATCACCAACTGCGAGCACGTCCGCTACAAGGAGACCGACCGGGTGGCCGCGATGGCCGAGGAGCTGGAGCGGCTCGGCGCGGCGACGACCGAGGAGCCCGACGTGCTCACGGTCCACGGCTCCGAGAGCGACCTCCGCGGCGCGACCGTCGACGGTCGGGCGGACCACCGGATCGTGATGGCGCTCGCGGTCGCCGCGCTCGCGGCGGAGGGCACGACGACGATCCGCGGCGGCGAACACGTCGACGTCTCGTTCCCGACGTTCTTCGAGACGATGGCCGACCTCGGCGCGACGGTCGACCGCGGGGCGTGAACGCGGTCAAACGGGTCTCGGAGGGGTCGTCGAGGTCGCCGGACGGTCGGAGCCGCCCTCGGGCGACGAGCCGATGACGACCACACCGGCGTGACGGTGCCGTCCCCGTTCCACGTCGCGCGTGATACGCGCGGGGCAACGGTCCGTGCGATCGAGGGGGAACCGAACGGTTCGGAGCCCCGGAACGGTCCCGAAAACGGGCCCTAGATCACGCGCTTGCCGAACGCGCTGGCGGCCAGCTCCGTCGCGAGCTCCGCCGTCTCGTTGTGCTGGTCGAGCGTCGGGTTCACCTCGACGAGCTCCATCGACCGGAGGCAGCCCGCGTCGTCGACGATCTCCATCGCGCTGTGGGCCTCCCGGTAGGTGACCCCGCCGCGGACCGGGGTCCCCACGCCCGGCGCCTCCTTGGGATCGAGCCAGTCGAGGTCGAGGCTGACGTGGACGCCGTCGACGCCGGCCGAGGCGGCCGCGAGGGCGTCCTCCGTCACGTCCGTGATCCCCCGCTCGTCGATGTCGGACATCGTGTAGGCGGAGAACCCGTGCTCGCGCAACAGCTCCACTTCCGGGTCGTCGACCGATCGGAGCCCGACGAGCGCGACGTTCTCCGGCTCGAGCCCCGTCGCGTTCGCCCACTCGGTGTCCGCGAACTCGCCGATCCCGAGCGCCGCGGCGAGGGGCATCCCGTGGACGTTACCTGAGGGCGTCGTCGACGGGGTGTTGAGGTCGGCGTGGGCGTCGAACCACACCGCGCCGACGTCGGTGTCGCGGGCGGTCCCCACGAGCGAGCCGATCGCGATCGAGTGGTCGCCGCCGAGCGCCAGCGGGACCGCCCCGTCGGCGAGCGTCCCGTCGACCTCGTCGGCGAGCCGACGACAGACGTCGGCGACCTCGTGGAGGAACTTCGCGTCGCCCGCCTTCGGGGCGTCGGTGTCCGGATCCCGTTCCTCGGCGCGCGGGACCGGGAGGTCACCCGCGTCGACGACCTCGGCGCCCGCGCACGACAGCTGGTCTGCGAGTCCGCCGTAGCGGATCGCCGACGGGCCCATGTCGACCCCGCGTCGGTTGGCTCCGTAGTCGGTCGGTGCGCCGATGATTCTGACTCTCGTCATATCGGTAGGGAGACCCCCCGCCGCTTGAAAGGAGTGGGTTCACGGAGAATCAAAGCCGTGGAGAACCGGCTCCGCGACCGGTCGGATTCGCCACCGTCGGATCCGCGGGAGGCCGGATCCGCCACGGTTTCCTCGTCGCCGCCGAACGAACGCGCATGGCCGGGGACGATGCGGACGGGAACGCTGTAGACGGGACCGACGCGAAGGGGAACGCCGTAGACGGGACCGACGCGAAGGGGACCGACGCGACCGGGAGCGACCGCGAGCCGGGACCGGTCGGTCCGGAGGAGATCGGCCCGGCCGGGGCGGTGATCACCGTCGCGTTCACGGGGTCGGTGATCGCGTTCGCCGGATTCGGGCTGTGGGTCCTCCTCGGCGAGGTCGGGGTAGTTCTCGCCGCGATCGGGCTCCTCGTCGTGTTCGCGAGCCCCGCGGCGTACCTCCGATACCGCCGGCTCTACGGGTGAACGCCGGCGGGGGGCGAACGGGTCGGTCCGCCACGGTCGATCAATTTATAAGTGACTTCCATCGCCTTTATGCGGGGTCGCCATCTACTCGAACCCATGTCATCGATCGAACTCACGTCGAGCCAGAAGAGCATCCTCTCGGCGCTCATCAACCTCTACGGGGAGGAGGAGGACGCCGTCAAGGGCGAAGCGATCGCGGAGGAGGTCGACCGCAATCCGGGGACCATCCGGAACCAGATGCAGAGCCTGAAGGCGCTCCAGCTCGTCGAGGGCGTCCCCGGCCCGAAGGGCGGCTACAAACCCACGTCGAACGCCTACGAGGCGCTCGACATCCAGCGGATGGACGAGCCCGCACACGTCCCGATCAAACACGAGGGCGAGACCGTCGCGGGCGTGAACGTCGACGGGATCGACCTCTCGAGCGTCCACCACCCCGAACTCTGTCGGGCGGAGATCCACGTCCAAGGGTCGGTACGCGACTTCCACGAGGGAGACTCGGTGACCGTCGGCCCCACGCCGCTCTCGAAGCTGCTCATCGAGGGCACCGTCGACGGCAAGGACGACACCGCGAACGTGCTCATCCTCCGCATCGACGACATGCACGCGCCCGCCGGCGACGCCGCACACTGACGCAGCGAGCGGAGCCACCGCGGAGCGCGACCGACACGGGTAGTCGTGGACTCGTTTCCGTACCCGCGATCCGAGAGCGACGCGGCTCGGCGTAGCGGAAGGGTTATGGGTCCGGTTCCGTCGAGATATGCTTTTCAGACAGGGTAAGGAGTGAATTTTACTGGTCGCTGAAGAGTGCTTGTAGAACGGGTGTTTCGGGGGAGCGTTGGATGGATAGGAGGGGATCGTTGCTGGGGCGGTGATGACCACCAAAGCCCCAGTCGCGAGGACTCGTGCGACTCGCTGTGCGCTTCGGTCGCTCGCGGTGCTCGCTCCCTCAGTGCGTGCTTCGTCGGACTTCGCCCTCGCGACTGCCCCTTTGAGTCCCACCCACACAGTCCCGCACCTCACGCCTCCCCAGCCTCGCTGCTCGCGGCTCGCGGCTTCGCCGCTCGCGTATCGAGGGACTCACTCCGTTCGTCCCTCGCACCGCTCGCAGCGTCCCTCGCGGTCGGGTTCGCGGGCCTTCGGCCCGCTCACCGGCGCAGCGAGGCGCTCCGCGCCTCTGGCAGCCGGCGGCTCCGCCGCCGGCGACGCCGCCGCGATCGCTCGTTGCTTCGCCTGTAGTGAGCATCCGCGAGCGAAGCGAGCGGTTCACCGACGGAGCCGTCGGAGACGGCGGAGTCGGCTTTTTCCCTCCAGGTTTTTCGAGGAGTGGTTCCCGAAGCGAACGCAGTGAGCGAGGGAACCCGACGAGAAAAAGGTGGTCTTACATGTCGCCGAACGCGCTCACGCCGCGTCCGGTCGAGGAGACCTTCGCGATCCACCGCGAGGCGATGGCCTTCTTCAACAGCTTCGCGGGGGTGCCGCCGAACGTCTTGATCGGCATGCCGACCACGTCGTGGGCGACCGCCTCCTCGCCGACGGAGATCACGGTCCCCTTGTCCTCGTGTTGCCACGACTGGAGCGGCGCGCCGCGGGCGGCCCGTGCGAGGTTCTCGCCGGCGACCGCCGCGGCCTGCCAGGCGGCCTGGGCCGTCGGCGGCGCCACGTCGTCGCCGCCCTGGTCGATCAGGGCGGTGTCGCCGATGGCGAAGACGCGGTCGTCGCTCGTGGTGAAGTCGGACTCCGCGAACACCCGGTTCGAGCGGTCGTCCTTCTCGATCTCGACCGCGTCGAGTTCCTCCTGGCCGGTGATGCCCCCGGTCCAGATCAACACGTCGTAGCCCAGCTCCTCCGGCTCCTCGTCGTCGCCGCCGCCGAGGTACACCGCGTCCTCGTCGGCCTTCGAGATGAAGTCGCCGGTGAGTATCTCCACGCCCGCGTCCTCGAGCCGCTGGCGGAGCGCCCCCTGGATCTGCGGGTCGTTGCCGGGGAACACCTCGTCCAACCCCTCGACGAGCGTGATGTCTATCGGGGCGCGGTGTTTGTCGCGGTACTCCGCGATCTCGCCGGCGGTCTGGATCCCCGAGAGGCCCGCGCCGCCGACGACGACGGTGGCGGGCTCGGAGCGGGTCGCGTTGCCGGCCGCCTCGCGGACGTCCTCGTGGATCGCGCGGGCGTCCTCGAGACTCTTGAGCTGGTGGGCGTGCTCCTTCAGGCCGTCGATGCCGAAGAAGGCGGTGGTGGAGCCGATCGCCAGAAGCAGGTAGTCGTACTCGATCGTCTCCTCGCCGTCGGTCTCGACGGTCCGCTCGTCGGTGTCGACGTCGACGACGCGACCCTGAACGAACTGGCTTTCGTCGGACATGATCTCGCCGACGGGGATGGTGATGCTGTCCTCGACGGCGGGGTTCCGGATCGCGCGGTGGACCTCGTGGAGGACGAGGTGGTAGTCGTGTTCGGAGATCCAGGTGAGCTCCGCTTCGCCCGCGCCGACCTCGTCTTCGAACGCCTTCACCGCCCCGGAACCGGCGTAGCCGGAGCCGACGACGACGACCTGAGTAGTCATGGATATCGATCCGCGGTCCGCGGGTAAAGACGCTTTGGAACCGCTCTCGCGGGGCGACCACGTGATCGCGACCGCCCCAGCCGCCCGCTCAGATCGACAGCCCGGCGTGCCAGCGGTCGGCGCCGGCCTCGCGTTTCACCTCGTCCATGCGCGCGAGCAGCTTCACGGCGAGGCTCGCGGTCTCCGCCGCTCGCGACTCTCCCTCGGTCCGGAACTCGCCGGTGACGCGGTTGGCGTACACCGAACAGACCGCGCCCGCTCGGAGGCCGTACACGTTCGCGATCGTCAGTATCGCCGACGCCTCCATCTCGATGTTCTTCACGTTCGCGTCCCGGAGCGCCGCGACCAGCTCGTCGGAGCCGGCCGCCTCGAACCCCTCGAATCCCGGCCGACCCTGTCCGGCGTAGAAGGAGTCGGCGCTCATCGTGATCCCGGCGTGGTAGTCGTAGCCGAGCCGCTCGGCGGCCGCGACGAGCGCGGAGACGACCTCGCCGTCGGCGGTCGCCGGGTAGTCCTCGCGGACGTACTCGTCGCTCGTTCCCTCCTGGCGGACCGCGCCGGTCGTGATCACCAGGTCGCCGACGTCCATGCCCGGCTGGATCGCGCCGCAGGAGCCGACCCGGACGAACGTGTCGACGCCGACGCGCGCGAGTTCCTCGACGGCGATGGCGGCCGACGGCGAGCCGATCCCGGTGGAAGTGACCGAGATCGGCACGCCCTCGTAGCGTCCGGTCGCGGTGCGGTACTCGCGGTGGGCGGCGACCGCCTCGTGGTCGTCCCACAGGGCGGTGATCTTGTCGACCCGCTCCGGGTTGCCGGGGAGGAGGACGGCGTCGGCGACGTCGCCCTCGCCGACCTCAAGGTGGTACTGGACCTCGTCGTTCGGGTCCTCGCTGTCGCCGGCGGCCGGCGCGTCGTACTCGTCGGTCATGTCCCCGACTTTCGGCGAGGCGTTTAAAAGGAGTTCCGGCTCGAGAGGACCGGTCCTCGTCTCAGAGGGCCCGTGCGTCGTCGAGCGTCCCCTGGTTTATCGTGTTCGGGAGCAGCTCGCCGAGGGTGTACGCGCTCGTCTCGCCGTCCCCCTCGTCACAGACCACGGTGAGGTCGTCGTCCGCGAACTCGGCGAGGCTCTGGCGGCACATCCCGCAGGGCGTGACGCCGTCGCGGACGCCGGAGGAGACGGCGAGGCGGTCGAACTCTCGGTGGCCGTTCTTCACCGCCTCGGCGAGCGCGACCTCCTCGGCGTGGAGGCTGTTGGAGTAGTTGGCGTTCTCGATGTTACAGCCGGTGTAGACGGTGCCGTCGGCGGTTCGGAGCGCCGCGCCGACGCGGTACTCGGAGTACGGGACGTGAGCGTCGGCGAGGGCGTCGCGCGCGGCCTCGATCAGGTCCATGTCCGACCCTCGGCCGGCGACCCGATAAGCGGTCGGGTCGACGGCGGAGCGGCGACGTCAGCGGCCGGTGTCGTACTTGTAGGTCGCCGTCTCCGGGTCGATCCCGAAGTCCTCGGCGGATTCGGTGGGCTCCTCCGGCCCTCCCTCGTCGTCGCCGTCGGATCCGTCGGCGTCGGCGTTCTTGAACGCCTCGCGGAGCCGGTCGGGCATCTCGAAGTCGTCGACGCCGACGCGGAGGCCGACCACACTGCCGCCGAGGAACTCGCGTTTCTCCTCGAGCCGGTCGGAGAGCGCCGCCGGGAGGTCGTCGGTGTCGACCGCCTCGAAGCCGAACTGCGTCAGGTAGTCGGGCTGGTCGGTGAGGACGTACACCGTCTCGAACCCCTCTGCGGCCGCGGTGTCGACGAGCCGCTCCACGACGTGCGCCCCGACGCCCCGTCCCCGCCACTCCGGGAGGACGCCGATCCCGGTGAGCTCGATCCGTTCCACGTCGTCCCCCCGGTGGAGCCGGAGCCGACCGAAGCCGGCCCGGTCGCCGGTCTCCTCGTCGACCGCGATCACGTAGTCCCGTGACCGGAAGGCGACGTCGTCGAGCCCAAGTCGCTCGATCGCGTCCAGTAACCACGCCTCGTCACGGTTCTTGGCGTCGCGGACGTACATACGCCGACCTACGAGGCCGAGGATAAAAACGGTTCGCCGACCCCGGCCTCACTGCCGTACGGAGCGCTCGTCGAGCGCGACCGGGATCGATCGGGAGGCGACGTCGCCGGCGAACGCCTCCCCGTCAGCCTCCAGGTCGTCGAAGGTGTCGTAGTGGATCGGCACGACGAGGTCGGGAGCCATGCGTTCGGCCATATCGGCGGCGGCGTGGCGGTCGGAGACGATCCCGCCGCCGCCGATGTTCGCGAGGAGGACGCCCACGTCGAGTTCGGCGAGCCCGTCGAGCGCGTCGCCGTCGCCGGGCCAGAGCACGGTCCGGTCCCCGACGGAGAACAGGAAGCCGCAGCCGAACCCCTCCGGGTGCGGGACCGTCCCGTCGTCGTTCGCGCAGGGGCCGTCCGGCTCGTTGTGCGCGGCCACCGTCCAGACGGGGACCGTCCCGTCGGCGGTCTCGACGTCGACGCGGGTCTCGTCGTCGACGCGGACCACGTCGTAGTCGGCGGCGAGCGCCTCGACCGACTCCACGTCGCGGCCGATCCGGTCGGGCTCGACGCCCTCGTAGATCACGAGCGTCGCGTCCGCGTCGGCGACCGAGCGGATCCCTGCGGGGTCGTAGTGGTGATCGTGGGTGACGACGACGACGTCGCCGTCGCGGGCCCAGTAGTCGTCGAGGACGCCGTATCGACCGGGATCCGTGTACACCACCGGCCCCCCGTCGGCGGAGACGCGGGCGGTCGCGTAGCCGAGCCACTCGACGGCGAGGTCGTCGTACCTGACGGTCATGTCGCGTGATCCGTTCGGTTTCCCCTTGAGCGTGGCTATCCGTCCACGTCCGAGTCCCGGACGACGACGAGGTCCCACGCGTCGTCGACGTCGACCCCCGAACCGAGGACGTGCTCCGGGACGAGCGGCATCGGGACCGGGACGAACCCGGCGGCGCGCATCGCCGCGAAGCCGCTCGCGGTCTCGACGACCGTCCCGTCGTCGCCACGACGCACGCGGAACCGCTTGTCCGTCGGGTCGCGTCGGTAGACGTACGGGAACGCCCCGGCGGATGGCGTTCGGAGGCCGTCGACGCCGCCGAGGACCGCCACCACCCGATCGTCGACCTCACAGACCAACCGCGGGGTCGTGGGGCGGCCGTCCGGTCCGGTCGCGGCCGCGTCGACGCCGTCGGCGGACGGAACCGGACCCGCCGGCGTGTCCGTCTCGCGCCAGCGGAAGGTCGGATCGGCGTCCGTTCCTCGCGAGACGCCGGCGAGATCGTCGACGCGGACGCAGGCGTAGCCGCCGGCGTTTCCGGGGTGTGACGCGGTGTCGACCGGGACCCGGTCGGGGCCCTCGTGGAACGTCCGGCGGCCGTTCGCCTCGTCGACGAGGAGCGGCGGGTCCGTGAGGAGCGACCGAACCGCGGACGCGACGCCGTCGTCCGCGACGACGAACAGGGCGCGACGGTCGCGTTCGAGCGCGTGTCCGATCCGGGAGACGACCGTCGTCGGCGTCGCGTCCGCCTCGGTGAGGGGCTCGATCCCGAGCGCCTTCCCGTCCCGCGCGGCGACCGCCGGCGGCTCCGCTCGGGTCTCCGGACGGGTCACGTCGTACCCGCGCGCCGCGAGCCGGCTCGTCGCCGCCTCCGCGAGTCGCCGTCGCGCAGCGTCGCCGAGAGGGTCGGGCATGGAGACCGGTACGGGGCCGAGCGGGAAGCGACTTTCGCGCGTGTCACGCTCAACGCGAGTCGAGGGACGCGTCGTCGGCCGGGCCGGCTCCGTTCTCGGCGAGCCTCGCGACCCGTTCGAGGGCGTCGACGTCCTCGGCCGACTTGTCCTCGCGGACGCCGACGAACCGGGGGAACCGGAGGGCGTACCCGGAGCCGTACGTCGGGGACGTCTGGATCTCCTCGTAGCCGACCTCGAGGACGACCTCGGGCCGGATACGGAGCTCCGTCCCCGACTCGGCGACGACGTGCGGCTCCAGTCGCTCCGTGAGGTCCGCGAGCTCCTCGTCGGTCAGCCCGGTCGCGACCTTCCCGATCGGCTCGTAGCCGTCGCCGTCGCGGACCGCGAGCAGGAACGTCCCGAACAGCTCCGCGCGGCGACCTTCCCCCCACTCCGCGCCGACGACGACCGCGTCGAGCGTCTCGACGTCAGGCTTCCGTTTCAGCCAGTCGCGACCGCGGTCGCCGGGCGTGTACGCCGACGTCGGGTCTTTCAACATGACGCCCTCGTGGCCCTCCTCGAGGGCCGCCGACTCGATCCTCTCGACCGCCTCCACGTCGTCGACGACTCGAAGGTCAGCCGCCGCCTCCGGGAGGACGTCGACGAGCCGGTCGTGGCGGGCGCGGAGGGGCTCCCGGAGGAGGTCGTCGGGGGCGCCGTCGCCGTCCTCCCCTCCTCCGTCGCTGTCACCGCCCGCGAGCAGGCAGTCGAACGCGTGGATCCGACAGGTCACCGCCTCGCGCATCCGGTCCACGTCGTGTTTCCGTCGGAAGCGTCGGAGTACCTCCTGAAACGGGAGCGGCGAGCCGTCGTCGTCGACGGCGACGATCTCCCCGTCGAGGACGACCGGGACGTCCACGCGGTCCGCCACGAACTCGACGATCTCCGGGAGCGCGTCGGTCACGTCGTCCATGTTCCGGGAGTAGAGCCGCGGTCCGAACCCGTCGGGACCCGGCGCGTAGTGGACCTGGACGCGCGCGCCGTCGAACTTCGCCTCGACGGCGACCTCCCCGAACGACTCGACCGCGTCGGCGGCGCTCCCCGCCTGCGCCAGCATCGCCTGGACCGGCCTGCCGATCCGGATCCGCTCGGCGTCCAGTCCCTCCATTCCCTCCTCGCGGGCGAGGCGCGCGACCCGGCCGTAATCGTTCGTCACCTGGAGGGCGCGCTCGACGGCCGCGTACGCCCCATCGCTCGCGCGGTTCGCGTCCCCGTTCTCGTCGCTCTCGTCGTCGACCGCCGCCTCCTCGCTGCCGTCGCTCTCGTCGTCGACCGCCGCCTCCTCGCTGCCGTCGCTCTCGTCGTCGACCGCCGCCTCCTCGCTGCCGTCGCTCTCGTCGTCGACCGCCGCGAGGAACGCCTCGGCGACCGCGTCCCGGACGGTTCCCTCGCCGACGCCGATCCGCATCTCGCCGAGCACCAGCCGCGCGAGCGTCCTCGCCTCCGCCGGGTCACACCGGTTGAACAGCCCGAACAGCGCGTCGACCTTCCGGGACTCGCTCCCCTCGCCCGCCGCGGCCGCGAGCTCCCGGAGCGTGTCGTCCACCTCGGCTATCGAGAGGGGGTCGCTCCCGTCGCCGAACGCCGAGAGCCCTCGCTGGCCGCCGAAGTCGAAGTCGGCGGCGACCGCGCCGATCTCCCCGCGCTCGGCGAGCCGCGCCTCCACGTCGTCGGCGGTGACGTTCGGACCGGCGGCGCGGGCGATCGCCTCCCGGCACGACGCGGGGCCGACGTCGAGGGTCCGGTCGTCGTGTGCGGGGTACGTCCGGCCGAGCAGGAAGCGGGTCGCCGTCTCGAGGTCGTCGCCGGCGGCGACGAGCAGGTCCGCGACGATCGCCGTCGTCTCGAGGTCGGCCGGCTCGGCCTCCAGTCGCTCCACCCGCTCGGCGAACGCGGCGAACTCCATGTCCCGACTCGGCGATCGCCGGGCAAAAACGCGCCGATACGGGACGGAGAGCGTGCGGTCCGGGTCCGGATCGCTTCCGATCCCGGATCGATCCGGGTCGGGGCTCTTTTATAACCGGGGTCCCTCGGGCCATCGCATGAGCACCGAGTCGGCCCTCGCCGACGGCGTCCGGGAGGCGCTCGCCGTCGACGCGGAGGAGTTCGCCGCGCGCGCCGAGGAGGAGGCGGAGGTCGTCAAACAGGGGCTACGTGACGGAGCGTTCGACAACCACCAGTCGATCGTCGGCTTCGAGTACGAGTTCTACGCGGTCGCCGACGGCCGCTGGAGCGAGGAGTCCCGCGCGGGCGAGTACGCCCTGATGCGCGTGCCCCGTAGACTCCTGGAACTGATGGGATTCGAGAAGGAACTCGGACTCCACAACGCGGAGATGTCGACGAGCCCGCAACCCCTCTCCGACCACGGCCTTCGCGCGCAGCTCGCGGAGGTCCGCGCCCGGCTGGAGGCCGCGGAGAACACCGCCGGGGTCGAGGGGATGCGGCTCGTCTCGGACGGCGTCTGGACGATCCCGCCGGCGGGCGAGACGGCCCGCGGCTATCTCACCGACAGCGTCGACCTCGACGGCGTGACCGTCGCCGCGAACATGAGCGACGCCGTCCGCTACCACGCGATGGCGAACGCCGGCGACGACGCCGGGGTCACGCTGGAGGCACCGGGCGTCACGCTGGAGGCCGACACGGTGATGCCGGAGAGCCTCATCACCTCGATCCAGCCGCACTACCAGGTCGCACAGGCCGACACGCTGCCGGTCCACTTCCGGTACGCGCTCCGGATCGCGGGACCGCTTTTAGCGCTCGGCGTGAACTCGCCGCTGCTCCCGCCGGACCTCTACGACGACGACTGGGACGCGGAGCGGGTCCTCGAGGAGGGCGCGACGGAGAACCGGGTCCACGTGTTCGAGTCCGTGCTCAACGCCCGGACCGACGCGGAGAAGGTGCGATTCCCCCGCGACGTGTCCGACGTCGAGACCGCCGTCGACCGGATCGCGGGCGACGAGACGCTGGTCCCCATGCCCGAACCGACCGGCATCGACCGGTTCGACGACGACTTCGCCACGTTCCGGACGAAACACGGCACCTACTGGCGGTGGGTCCGTCCGGTGTTCGAGGGAGCGAGCCGCTCGAGCGCGAACGCCCGGATCGAGTTCCGTCCGGTGCCCGCACAGCCCACCGTCCGGGACTCGATCGCGTTCCAGGCCGCGTTCGCGGGGCTGATGGGCGCGCTGCCGCGGCGTGAACACCCCGTCATCGGGCTCGGGTGGGAGACGGCGCGGGACAACTTCTACGCCGCGGTCGCCGACGGTCTCGACGCCGACATGGAGTGGATCGGCTACGACGGCGAGCACACGACGGACGCCGAAACGATGTACGACGATCTCCTCGACCACGCGGCCGCCGGCCTCCGGACTGCCGGCTGTTCGGAGGCGGAGGCGGAGTCGTGGCTCGCCCCCCTCAGGTATCGAGTCGATCACGGCGTCACCCCGGCCGACTGGAAGCGCGCCGGCGTCCGGGAGCGGCTCGAGAGTGGCGCGTCGTTCGCCGACGCGGTCCACGACACCCAGCGAGCGTACATCGACCGCCAGACCGAGACCCTCATCGACGGTGGGTTCTCCGAGTGGTGACCGGACGCGGGCGGGCTCGAGGACGCGGTTGGCGGCGACGCGGCCGCGCGGTCGACCTTTTTTAAGTGTTGACGACTGAGGATACGAACACATGCCGTGGCAGTCGACCCCGTACGTTCTCCTGCTCTTTCTGTCGGCACTCGTGACGTCGTTGTGGGCGGGGTACGCGATCGCCACGGTTCCCGCGGAGCGACGGGACTACACGGTCGCCGCGTTCGTCGTTCTCTGTCTCTCGGTGACGGTGTGGGCCGCGACGTACGCGATCCAGGTCGCGAGCACCACGCTCGAAGCGAAGCTGCTCGCCTACCGGCTGTTACACGTCGGTGGGGGCGCGACGCCGTTCGCGTGGCTGGCGTTCGCGTTGGCGTACACCGGTCGGGACGACTGGCTCACGCCGCCCGTCGTCGCGACGCTGGCGACGATCCCCGCCGCGCTGCTCGCGTTGCTGGTCACGAACCCGTACTCGCTGGTCCTGATCGACGCCCGGCTCGTCTCGACGGGATCGCTGGCGCGGCTGGAGACGACGCTCGGCCCGGCGTACCACCTCCATCTCGCGGTCTCCTACGTCGCCGTCGTCGCCGGGGCGTCGCTCATCGTGTCGCACGCGCTCCGCTCCGGTGGACTGATCAGACGGCAGGCGGTGCTGCTCATCGGCGGGGCGCTGATCCCGCTCGCGTTGAACGTGTTCGAGATCCTCTCGCTGCCGCCGTTCGGGACGGCCGCCGTGAACCTGACTCCCGTCTCGCTGTCGCTCTCGACGGCGTGTTTCGGGGTGGCCGTATTCCGCTACCGGCTCTTCGATCTGACGCCCATCGCGTCGCGGGTCGTCCTCGCGGAGATGGACGACGGCGTGGTCGTCCTCGACGCCGACGGGACGATAGTCGACGTCAACCCGGCGGCGGAGACCGTCGTCGGCGACCGAGAGGCGGCGGTCGGCGCGCCGATCTCGACGCGGCTCCCGGAGTACGACCGGCTCGAGACCGCCGCGGACGACGCCGTCCTCGTGACCCGCGAGGGTCCGGGCGGGGAGCGGTTCCTCCGGTTGAGCCGGTCGCCGCTGGAGCGGGGCGGCGAGACGTACGGCCGGGTCGTCCTGATCGGCGACGTGACCACGATCGAGGAGCAGCGGCGAGCCCTCGAGGAGCGGAACGAGCGGCTGGACGCCTTCGCGGGGATCGTCTCACACGACCTCCGGAACCCGCTTTCGGTCATCTCCGGGTACGCGGAGCTCGCGAGCGAGACGGGCGAACGGGAGCACTTCGAGCGGATCCACGACACCGTCGACCGCATGAACGAGTTCCTCGAGGACCTGTTACGGCTCTCGAGACGGGGCGAGACCGTGACCGAGTTCGAGCCGGTCCCGCTACGGACGCTCCTCGAGTCGGTCGAAGCCGACGTCGCGGACGACGACCTCGCGGTGGCCGTCGAGGACGCGGTCGCCGACGCGGTCGTGCTCGCCGACCGCGCCCGGCTTCGACAGGTCCTCGACAACCTCCTCCGGAACGCCCGCGACCACGCCAGCGGGCCGGTGACCGTGACCGTCGGCGGGCTGCCGGACGGGTTCTTTCTCGCCGACGACGGCCCCGGAATCCCCGAGGACGAGCGCGAGAGCGTCTTCGACGCCGGGTTCACGACGCGCGAGTCGGGGACGGGATTCGGGTTGACGATCGTCCGCGACGTCGTCGAGGCCCACGGCTGGTCGATCGAGGCGACGGAGAGCGAGGACGGCGGCGCGCGGTTCGAGATCACCGGCGTCGAGTTCGCCGAATCCGGAGAACGCGACGAAGCGCCCGAGGCGGCTCCCGAACCGTCCTGACCGTCGGTTCGGACGGGCGAGAGCGGTCGCCCCGCTATCCGCGGAACGTCAGTCCGTCGCGAAGCTCCCGCGCCCGCGACAACAGCGCGTCGCGGGCGGTCGACTCGGGATCCGCCGTCCCGTCGGTCAGCGTCAGGTGACCCATCTTCCGGAGCGGACGCGCCTCGTCCTTGCCGTACCAGTGGAGGTCGGCGTCGGGCGCGTCGAGGACCGCCTCGACGCCGCGGAGGGTCGCCGGCCGGCTCCCCTCGGTGTCCCCGAGGACGTTCGCGGCCACCGCGGGTGCGACGAGGTCGGTCGGGCCGAGCGGCCAGCCGAGGACGGCGCGAACGTGGTTCTCGAACTGCGAGGTCCGCGTCCCCTCGATCGTCCAGTGGCCGGAGTTGTGCGGGCGCGGCGCGATCTCGTTGACGAGCACGTCGCCCGCGCGGGTCTCGAACAGCTCGATCCCGTAGACGCCGCGGCCGTCGAGGAACTCGAGGACGTCCTCGGCGACCGCCTCGGCGCGGGCGATAACGTCGTCGTCCGCGCGGGCGGGGGCGACGCTCTCGCGGAGGATCTCCTCCCGGTGGACCGTCTCCGTCACGGGATACGTCCGGGTCACGCCGTCGGCTCCCTTCAGTCCCATCACGGCGATCTCGCGCTCGAAGTCGACGAACCGCTCGGCCATCGCGTCGCCGCCGACCGCCGCGAGCGCGTCGGCCGCCTCCTCGGGCTCGCGGACCGGGACGTTCCCGCGGCCGTCGTAGCCGCCGCGACGGGCCTTGAGCATGACGCCGTCGAACTCCTCGACGACGCGCTCGAGCCCCTCGGCGGTCGCGACCGCGGCGAACTCCGGCACGGGGATCCCGGCGTCCGCGAGCGCCTCCGTCTGGACCAGCTTGTCCTGGATCGTCTCGAGGGTCTCCGGATCCGGCTGGACGGGCACGTCGTGTTCCGCGCCCGCCGCCGCCAGCACGTCGGGGTCGGCGAGTTCGATCTCGAAGGTGAGCGCGTCGACGCGCGCGGCGAGTTCGCGGATCCCGTCGGAGTCGTCGAAGTCGGCGACGATCTGGTCGCGGGCGACGCCCGAGGCGGGACACTCCGGCGTGGGGTCCAAGACGACCACGTCGACGCCGAGCGGCGAGGCCGCCTCCGCGAGCATCCGTCCGAGCTGTCCGCCGCCGACGACGCCCAGGGTCGGGCCGGGCAGGGTGATCGACATCTACCCGGAATATCGCACGTCGACGAATAAATATTCCTGAATCCGCCGATCGATGCCCACGTTCGTGGATCCTACTCGGCGACCGTCAGTCGGGGCCGTCGACTCGCGCCTGCTCGCCCGCCAGCATCTCGAGGACCTGCATCACGCCCGAGTTGTCGTCGCGGCCCATGTCGTTCTGGACCATGGACTTGTACAGCTCGTGGGCGAGTTCGGTCTGGGGCATCGGCGAGCCGAACGCCTCGCCGGCGTCCGTCGCGATCCGGAGGTCCTTGTACTGGTACTCGGCGAAGAAGCCCGGATCGAACTCGCCGCGGATCATCGACTCGGCGCGGTTGTCGAGCGTCCAACAGCCCGCCGCGCCGCCGCTGATCGCGTCCACGACCGCCTCGAGGTCCGCGCCGGCGTTGTGCGCGAACACCAGCGCCTCGCTCACCGCGACCATCTGGGCGGAGACGACGATCTGGTTACACGCCTTCGTCGTCTGTCCGGCCCCGCTCGGCCCGCAGTGTGTCACCGTCTCGCCCATGACCTCGAGGGCGTCCACGTGCTCCGCGAGGACGTCCTCGTCGCCGCCGACCATGATCGAGAGGGTGCCCTCGATCGCGCCCGACTCGCCGCCCGAGATCGGCGCGTCGAGCGCGTCCACGCCCTCGTCGGCGAGCCGCTCGGCGACCGCCTCCGCGACCGTCGGCGAGATGGTCGAGTGGTCGACGAGGGTCATCCCGTCGCTCACGCCGTCGATCACCGGGTCGGGCTCGCCGCCCTCGCCGAGCACCACGTCCTCGACCGCGGGCGAATCGGGCAGACAGAGGAAGACGACGTCGCTTCGCTCGGCGACGCCGGCGGGCGACCCGCCGTCCTCGCCGCCGTGTGCCACGAGTTCCTCGACCGGCTCGGCCGAGCGGTTGTGTCCGACGACGTCGTACCCCGCGTCGAGGAGGTTCTTCGCCATCGGCAGGCCCATGATCCCGAGTCCGACGAATCCGGCGGTCGCTGTCGACATACTCCCTGTGTCGGAGAGGAGGGCATAAACCTGATCCCGGCGGTCGCGGTCGCCGGAAGTGTCCATTGCGGTTGCGTCGACCGTTCGCGGCTCGGCCGCCGGTCGCGGCTACACCGAGACGGTCGCGAGGTCGCTCTCCAGCCCCTCGACGAACTCGTTGTACGCCTCGACGAACCCCGCGAACGGCTCGGCGTACTCGCGAACGTCGGCCGCGGAGGGAGCCTCGTACTGCGAGAGGAGGTAGAGCCCGCCGGAGCCGCCGACGCGGAGGTACGACACCGACCCCTCCTCCCACTTGAGCTCCCACCGGTCCCCGCCGACGCGGGCGGTGAACGTCCCGTACTCGTCGCCCTCGTACCGGTACACCTCGCCCGCGATGACGCCGCAGGTCTCGCGGACCGAGTCGAGCACCCGATCGCGCTCGGCGACGACGCCGTCCGTCGAGGCGGGTTCCGGGAACTCCGCTGAGACCCCGTCGAGCACGCCCGACAGCGAGTCGACGTAGGCGTTCCAGGCGGCGACCATGTCCGGATAGTCCTCGAGGGCGGTCGAAAGCCCCGAGGGGTCCGGTGGCTGTTTCGTCGAGACGACGTAGGTGTCCGACCCGCGCTTGGGCGAGAACAACAGGAACTCCAGCTCGCCGGCCTCGTGTTTGACGGTCCACTCGCCGGCGTCGGTCTCCAGCGTCGTTCGGCCGTAGTCGCCGCCCTGGAGCTTCGCGAGCCGGTAGGCGATCCCGCCGGCGTGGTCGCGGACGGCGGCGACCAGCTCGTCGCGCCGGTCGGCTACCGCCTCCGCGTCGCGCACGTCGAGGTCGATGCCGAGCCCGGCGGTCTCGGAAGGGGAACTCACGACCGGAACGGGGCAACGAACGGGGTTAACCGGTTCGGTCGGAGACTACTCGGTCCGGTCCGGGATCGACGCGCGGATCTCGCGGACCCGCTCCGGCTCGTCGATCCCCGACCGCAACACGATCGCGAACACCGCCTCGCCGTCGGGGACCGGGGCGTCCCCGCTCAGGATCGCCCCGGAACCGGTCTCCTCGGCGAGCCACCGCCGCCCCTCCGCGATCGCCTCCCGGTTGAGCCAGGCGGGCGGCCCGCCGACGACGAGCAGGGTTCGGTCGGCGCGACCCTCGGGAACCTCGATCGTGTTCTTCCCGCGGGTCGCCTTCCGGATGGCCGTCTCGACGGCCGACACCGCGGCGCTCGTGTCCACCTTCTCCGGCTCCGAGGAGCCGAACAGCCCGAGCCCGAACCGCGACTCCGCCTTCGGGGGCTCGACCTCCTGGCTCGCATAGCCCAGCGCCGCGATCTCCCCGTCGTCGCCGACCGCGCGGGCGACGTCGCTGGCGTCGAGCACCTGCTGGGGGGTGACGGTACTCTCGTCGGTCTCGCCGGCACCGAACAGCGCCGCGATCCGGTCGGCGACGATCCCGTTCACCCGGTCTCGGGCGTCGGCGATCGTCTCGCCACGGCGCAGCCACGCGTCCGTGTCGAACGGGAGGACGGCGGCCGTCCGCTCCGAGAGCGCCCCCAGCGTCCGGGCCGCGTTGCGCTCCGCGAGGGGTCGTCGCGGGCCTGACCCGTCGTCGGCTTCACCCGGCGGAGACGCGTCCGCCTCCGCGTCCGGATCGCTCTCGGCGGACGTCGGGAGGACGGCGAAAGAGTACACCGGCGCGTCGTAGAGGGTCTCGAGCTCCGCGGCGAGCGCCGGGGCGACCCCGCCGCCGGCCGCGCCGCCGACGCCGACGACGAGGACGAACGCCTCCGCGAGCGACGGGCGCTGGTCGTCGAGCGCGCGACCGAGCTCGCTCGCGTGGACCTCGCCGAGCTCCCGACCGGCGTGGAGGTCGCCGTCGAGCCCGTCGCCGCCCGCGGCGTCCCCGAACCGGTACCGCCGCTCCTCGCCGAGCGCCCCGAGCGAGTCGAGCGCCGCCATGTCCGTGTCGAACGCGGAGACGCCGTGAAGGAAGGGCTCCCCGTCGTGGTCGGCCGCGAGCCGGTCCGCGATCCGGCCGCCCGCGCCGCCGAGGCCGATGACGTGTACGCGCATACCTTGCGGTCGGCGAACGGGGATTTATGACCTTCGGCCGCCCGCGGGGCGGTCGCGGTCGCCGGGGACGCCCGGCCAGTCGTCGTCGTCCCGGCGGGGACCCGACCCGCCGGAGGCCGCGGACGCGTCGCTGCCGGAGACCGTCCACTCGAACTCGTCGAGGCGGCGCTGGCCGTCCGGGAGCCGCTCCGCGGGGTCCTCCGGCTCCACGCCGAGCAGGCGAGGCAGCGCGGTGTCCCCGAACGTCAACACGAGCACCAACACGATCGGCGCGAGAAAGAGGCCGTGGAAGCCGAACACGACCGGGCCGAAGATGTACGCGAGCATCAACAGTCCGACGTGGGTCGTCTTCCCGCTGAAGTACGGCCGCAACACGATGTCCGGGATCGTGTCCACGACGACCACCACCACGACGAGGAACCCGACGACGTACGCCAACAGTCCGGTGTCGTTCCCCATGATCGCCGGAACCGCGGTCGCCGCGGCCAACGGCAGGTAGACGATCTTCATGCCGATGACCGGGATCAGGCTCGCGATGCCCGTGAGCGCCCCCGCCAGCGTCGGGTACGGAACGGCGACGGGCTCGGGGGCGACGACGTTGTAGCCGGTGTACGTCGCGATCGCGATGATCGATATCGCGATGACGTTGAGCAGGTTCCCGTACAACACCGCCTCCAGCTCCGCGTCGGCCGCCTCGAAGTACTCTCGGACGATCGCGTCGTCGTCGAACCGGAGCACCCACTCGTGGAACTTCGAGCCGTCGAGGAGCAGGTAGTAGGTGACCACGACGGTGATGAGCAGGTTTAACAGCAGCCCCGAGACCGTGTTCGTCAACAGCGTGGCGTTGTCGAGGAGGAAGTCGATCAGCGGGTCGAACTGGCCGGACCGATACGCCTCGACGACGTTTCCGAGCGAGAGGTTCGACAGCTCCGTCAGCCGCTGTACCCACTGGTTGCCCGACCCGAGCGTCTCGGCGAGCGGGAACTCCTCGAGGAACCGCCGCGTCTCCACGACCAACAACACCACCGCGGCGCTCAAAAGCAGGATGAGCGGGACGGCGATCACCGAGAGCGCCGTCACCGCCCGGACCCGCGGAGGGAGCCGGAGCCGCTCGAGGTCGTGATAGAACCGGCGGGTGGAGTAGTAGAGGAAGACGGCGACCGTGAGGGCGGCGACGAAGCGGTAGGCGATGTAGCCGGCGATGAGCGCGACCGTGAGACCGAAGAGGGCGACGACGAAACGCTTCTCGTCCATGCGTGGACGTGTTCGACCCGGAACATAAACGATGTGGACGGTTCGAGATCCGCTTCAGTTTCCCGGAGGCTCCGTCGCGAGGCCGTCGGTCGTCCCGTCCGGCCGATCGCCGGTCGCTCCGTCGGGTCGGTCGTTTTTCGCTCCGTCGGGTCGGTCGTTTTTCGCTCCGTCGGGTCGGTCGTCGGCCGTCGATCCGGGGGCCGCTCCTCGCGCGCCCCTGCCGCCGTGTGACGCCAGTCGCTCCTCGACGACGCGGTCCTGTCTGTCCAGCTGCTCGCGGTGGAGGGAGAGGATCATGTCGGCGAGCACGCCGAACACGAGCAGCTGCATCCCGAGGATGATCGCGCCGGTCGCGGCCACCGCGATTATCTCGTGGCCGACCTCGAAGACGATCCAGCGGTAGAGGACGAACGCGGCCATGAGCACCCCGGCGGCGGTCGAGACCGTTCCGACGCTCCCGAAGTAGAAGAGCGGGTTGTTGGTCTTCGCCTTCCGGTACAACTCGAGGAAGATCACGCCGCCGTCGCGGACCGGGTGGAGGTTCGTCGAGGAGCCGTCGGGACGCGGCCGGTAGGTGACGGGGACGACCGCCACGGTCACCCGCTGTTTCACGCACTCGACGGCCATCTCGGTCTCTACGCCGAACCCGTCGGCGGTGAGGTTGAGCCGGCCGAACGACTCGCGGGTGAACGCCCGATACCCCGAGAGGATGTCCCGGTAGTCCTCGCCGTGGATCGCGCGGAACGCCCCGTTGATGATGCGGTTTCCGAGCCGATTCAGCCGCGTCATCGCGCCGGGACGCATGTCGGCGAAGCGGTTCCCGATGACGTGGTCGGCCTCCCCCTCGAAGAGCGGCGTCAACATCGCCTCGGCGTCCGCCGCGTCGTAGGTGTCGTCGGCGTCGGCCATCAGGACGTAGGGCGCGTCGACGTGGTCGCGGACGGCCTCGCGTATCGCCTGACCCTTGCCCTCGGCGGACTGGACGACGACGCGTGCGCCGGCCTCGCGGGCGAGCTCGCGGGTGCCGTCCGTCGACCCGCCGTCGATAACGAGGACCTCCCGGAGTCCCGCCTCCCGGAACGAGGAGACCACGGTGCCGACCGTCTCGGCCTCCTCGAAGGTGGGCAACAGGACGCAGACGTCGTCGAAGTCGCTCATCGTCCGGGCGATGTCGGCCGAGTCGCTAAACTCTGTCCCTCCGATCGCGAACCCCGGACGGGTCCGCGGTCGCAAAACGCGGGGTGACCCATACGCTCATGTATCCCTTGTACATACGTGGTAGCATGCCACAGGCGCTCGAAGAACACACCGAGGAACTGCTCAGCGCGGCCCGGACGGCGACGGGGGACGAGCTCCGGAGCCTCACGTACTTCACCGAGGAGGACGTCGAGCAGCTCTACCTGCGGAGCGATCTGAGCCGGACCGCCGACCTCGTCGGGTTCGCCGAGAGCGAGCGACACGGCTTCCACGCCCAATCGCTGTACGCCAACACGCAGCTCGGCGACTACTTCTTCACCGTCCGGGTGTTCGAGAACGGCTACCTCACCCGCGTCATCGCCAACGACCACGGGGTCTGGGTGACGACCGACTCGATGGAGATCGACCGCTTCGAGGAACTCGCCAGCGCGCTCGCGGAGATCCTGCGCTCGTTCGACCCGGTTTGAGTTTTCCGCTCGTTCGACCCGGTTTGAGTTTTCCGCTCGTTCGACCCGGTTTGAGTTTTCCGCTCGTTCGACCCGGTTTGAGTTTTCCGCTCGTTCGACCCGGTTTGAGTTTTCCGCTCGTTCGACCCGGTTCGATCGGCTTTCGGACGCGACGACTCAAAGCACCGTGAAGAGCCCGCCGACGAACGCGACGGTGACGACGAGCCGGCCGAGGCTCCCGAGGAACGTCGCCACGGCGAACCGGGTGTAGTCGCGCTCGAGGACCGCGAACGCGTAGATGGAGATGGTGTCGGGGAAGAACGGAACCGACAGCGCCATCGCGAGGCCGCCGTAACCGTACCGCTGGGCGATCTCGACCGACCGCTTCTCCGACCACTCCATGACGTTCCACCGCGAACGCCGGAGCCACCGGACGACCGGACCGGACCGTTTGACCTCCTGGCCGATGTGGAACGCGAACAGGCTGCCGACCGCCTTCCCGGTCGCGCTGACGAGCATGATGCTCCCGAGGTGCGCCCACGGCGGAAGCCCGAGGTCGATCGGCGCGACGAGGACGACCTCGCTCGGGCCGGGGAGCGCGAACGCGATCAGAAACGAGTACACGAAGATGACGCCCATGCCGGGCCAGCCCGTCGCCGACTCGACGAGCGACTCGAAGCCCCCAGCGAAAGCCGAGAGTACGCCGTCGACGGCGAGCGGGACGAGCGAGACGAGCGGGACGAGCGGCGTCACGGAGCTCACGTGTCACCCCACGTCCAGCGAGCGTCAAGGACGTATCGGTAGAGCCCGCTGAGGAAGATCGCGACCGCGTTCGCGACGAGGTACATGACCTCCCCCCACTCGACGAGCGCGAAGAGGATGGCGAGCTGGATCGGGATCGCGGTGCCGCGAACCAGGTTGGTCTTGAGCAGCCCCGAGAGGTACCCGATCCAGCCCGTGTTTCGCGAGGCGCGGAAGGTCCAGGCGTTGTTGAGGACGTACGAGAACACGATCGTGATCTCGATGGCGATCGTCGCACCGAGCAGGTAGTTCATCCCAGCCACGTCGACGAACAGCCACAGGAGCACCATCTGGATCGCCGACGCGACGAGCCCGACCGTGACGAAGCGCCGGAGCTGGACGGCGAGCGGCCCGTAGACGAGGCCGCGAAGGAACGACCGAACCATCTATCGGTATCCCAGCGCCTCCAGACGAGCGTTGAGGTCCTCGTCCACGGATCCCTCTCCGTCGTCGCCGTCCCCCCCGCGCCCGCCGGCGCGAACCGACTCGGCGTGCGCCTCGGCGATGGGGGCGAACCGGCCGATGACCGTCCGGTCGTCCTCGGTCGGATCCGCCGAGCGATCGGTCGCTTGAAGCGGATCCGAGGGGCGATGGTACAGCTCCGTCGTCCCGGCGTCGACGTTCTCGATGTAGGTCCACTCGCGGTCGCGGACGCTCACGTACAGCTCCCCGTCCTCGAGCGACCGGGGGATCGGCTGTGCGGTCACCTCCTCGTCGCGGACGGTGACCGAGACCACGGGCTCGTCGGGCGGTTCCTCGCCGTCGATCACGGTCGGCGCGAGACTCGCCCCCTCCCACTCCGCCGGCGCGTCGACGCCGAGCAGGTCGGTCACGGTCGGCGGGATGGCGTCGAGGGCGATCTGTCCGTCGACCCGTCCTCCCGGCGATCCGGGGACGTCGACGACGAACGGGACCCGGATCAGCTCGTCGTAGAGCTTCGGGTAGTGCGCGAGGTGGCCGTGCTCCTGGAACTCCTCGCCGTGGTCGCCCGCGAGGACGACCGCGGTGTCGTCGTCGATCCCTGCCGCCGAGAGCGCCTCGAGGACCCGACCGACGCTGGCGTCGACCTGGCGGACGGCCGCCTGATACAGCGTGCGGAGCTCCTCGAGGGTCCGGTCGTCGACGTCCAACCCGAGCCCCGTGCGGGTGTGTGCGTGGAGCATCCGGTGGGTCCCGAGCCAGTTCGAGGACACCTCGCGGATGTACCTGGGTGCCGGGACGTACGGTGTGTGCGCGTCCATGTAGTGGATCCAGAGGAAGAAGGGTGCGTCGGTCTCCTCGATGAAGGCCGTCGCGGCGTGTTCCACGTCGAACATCCGGGACGTGTCGAGGAACGGTCGGTCGTCGGTCTCGCCGCGGATCAACGACCCCACACGTCTGAGCGGCGACGCCGCGAGCTGGATCCACGCCTCGACGGTCGGGTGGGTGGCGAGGTACCGGCTGTAGATGCTCGACCCGACGCTGGCGACGAACGGCTCGAACTCGTCGAAGCCGTCGTCGTACCCCCAGTGGGAGGTGAGAAAGCCGTTGGCGGCGTTGAATCCGGCGGTCGACACGTCGGCGTCCGAGAGCGTCCCCGCGAGCGTCGAGGTCCCCTCGACGCCGATGTCGCCGGTTCCGGTGAACACGTCCTTCGATGCCAGGATAGACGGGAACGAGAAGGGCGTCCAGTTGCCCGTCGCGAAGGCGTGACCGAAGACGGTCCCCCGATCGGCGAGCGAGTCGATGACCGGCGTGTGTCGCGTCTCGTCGTACGCCCCGACCGCGTCCGCCCGGAGCGAGTCGACCGTGACGAGGACGACGTTCGAGACGTCGGCGTCACCCACGGGTCGATGACACCCCGGTCGATGACACCCCGGTCGAGGTTCCGGTCGAGAACGCGGTCACGATGGCTGTATTATGGTCAGTTCCGGCTTTTACCCTTTCGGTACCGCGGGCGACTCGGCGAGACGATCGGGGGCGACGAGCGTCGGACGGGAGAACGGGAGCCGAGCGGTCGCCACCTCCTCTCGGCTCGTCCGGCGGGACAGCGACGCCCGCGGACTCGCCGACGCGCCGCGGAGCGACCTCCCGGATCCGGGGAGCCATCGGGCGTTCGCGCGTCCGTCGACGGCGGGTTTTTGTTCCCGACCGACGGACGTCGGGTATGCCCGATCTCCACCCGATCGCGAAGCGGATCCACAACGTCCAGCCCGACCCGATCCGCCTCGAGCTCGACTCCGGCGAGAGCGGCGTCTTCGCGTTCTCCTCGACGGAGTTCTTCCAGCGGGAGTTCCGCGGCGAGGGCGTCCGGACCGACGCGGACGCCGACGCCGCCTTCCGGCTCGTCACCTCCGAGGACCACGACCGGGTCCTCCTCGGCCGGTCCGGTCCCGACGAGGACGGCTGGTCGATGCTCGGCGCGGTCGTCGCCGCGGAACGCGCCGGCGATGGGGAGAACGTCGACGACGGGGACGGAGATGGGGGAAGCGCCGACGACGGGGACGCGGAGCCGGACGGCTCGGCGTAGCTCACCGCACGACCGTCACCGGCACCTGCGCGCGGCGAACGACGCCTTCGGCGACGCTGCCGAGGACGACCCGCGAGAGCCCGGTCCGTCCGCGGCTCGCGAGCACGACGTGATCGAAGGGTTGGACGTCCTCGTCGCTCTCCTCGCTCTCGTCACTCGCCTTCTCGCCCTCGGCGACGTCGAGGATCGTCGTGGTGGGCCGACCGACCTCCATCCGCGTCTCGACTTCCCGATCGACGGCCTCGGTCGCGTCCGCGAGGATCCGCTCACCCCGCGTTCTCGCGCTGTCGTACCACTGGTCGACCGCGCCGGGGAACCCGCCGTCGACGCCCGTCGTCGAGTCGGCCGGATTGATCACGTGAAGCGCCGTCAGATCGGCGTCCGGCCACTCCTCGGCCGCGAACCGGAGCGCCTCGGCCGCCTCCTCCGAGCCGTCGATCGCCACCAGGATCCGTTTGGTCATGTTCGACGGTTCTCACGGTCGGGTCAAAAGCGCGTCGGCGGTTCTTCGGGGGCGGAAACGCGCCCCGCGTCCCCGGTTCGCGCTCCGCTCGCGCCCCGCGTCCCCGCTCGATCCCGGTTCGCGCCCCGCTCACTCTCCGTGGCGAGTCACGCACGTCGACAGCCCGATCAGCTCGACGGGCTCGGAGTTGTCGGGAGAGTAGACCACCATCTGCCCCTTCTCCATGTACGGCACCTTCCCCGCGAGGTTCGAGGGGATGTTCACGCTCTGGATCGCGTCCTCGTCGCCGAGGTTCAACACGATCTTGGTGTTCACCTGCTTGAACACCGACTCGGCCACGTCCTGGGGGTCCTGCGTGATGAGGAAGAGCCCGAGCCGCTCCTTGCGGCCCTGCTTTGCCGCCTCGGTGAACGTGTCGACCACCTTCCGCGCCTGGACGTTGTCGGCGTCCGCGAGGAAGTTGTGCGCCTCGTCCATCCCGATCAGAAGCGGCGTCTCCTTCACCCGGTCGCTCCGCGGGTCGTTCGAGAGCTTGTCACCGACGAGCATCGCCGACACCGCGAGCACGACGATCTCCTTCTGTCTCGAGGTCGGCAGGTGGTAGGTCGGCACGACGCTGAGCCCGCCGGGGCGGACGAGGGTGTGATCGAGGTCGGTGATCGGTCTCGCGTCGCCGTCGAAGACGCCGCCGGGGACGCCCCGGACCCGACGCATGACCGCCTCGAACGTCTTCTCGTGGATCCGTCCGGACTCGTCGAGTTCCTCCTTGAGCGCGGGGTCGTCGAGGTACGAGAGGAACTCGCGGTAGGTTCCGGAGTCGCCGTAGTCGGAGAAGAATCGGTTCAGCAGGGTCAAAAGCGCCGGGTACTGGTTCTCGTTGAGCCCGGAGCCGGCGACGAGCCACGGCATGTCGTACTCGTTCACCATCGAGAACGGGATCGTGAACTCCACCCGCTCGGCGCGGTGGCCCTCGCCGGGGTACGTCGCGTTCGGGACGCTCGGCACCAGCGCGACCGTGTCGTCGTGGCCGCCGTGGGCGATTCCCTCGCGCTCGAACCGCCGGGCGGTCTCGGGGTCCATCGCGGGGTTGTCGTCGTGCATCTGGGCGTACTCGTCCTGCGGGTCGAACTGGACCACGGCCATCCGCGCCTCCCGGCCGTCGTCCATCGGGTACCTCCGGTCGGGATCGAGGTACTGCCGGAGCACGTTCTTCGAGGCGTGGGTCTTTCCCGACCCGGTCCCGCCGGCGACGAGCGTGTGTCTGAACGCGAGCGGATCGCCGTCGGCGTAGTCGTCCGTGATCCGGTAGTCGACCGTCGGGGGCTCGGCCGCGGTCCTGACCTTCTCGCCGCCGACGGAGAGGTGGCCGAGGAAGACGCCCTCCTCGGGGATCTTCAGCCCGGTCTTGATCTCCGCGTCGTCCGCGGCCTCCTCGACGACCGCACCCGGCTTCGGAACCCGGTCCGTCATCCGTCGGCTCAAGCCGTCGGCGTCGTCGTAGACGACCGACATCGGCTCGAGTTCGGCCATGAACTTGTAGTCGCGCTCGGCGAAGCCGTCGCGGCGCATCTGCCGGCGGGCGTGTATCTCGGTGGCGTCGTCCGACTGGAACTCCTGGGCGTACTCCAAGGCCGTGATCCGCGAGAAGAGCCGCTCGCCGTCGGGGTACGGCACGAGGAGGTACTTCCCCAGCCGCACCGAGTCGCGGTTGCCGGTCGTGACGAACGCCTTGAGCGCCGTGTCGTCGTCCTCCTCGGAGACGCGGAGTCCCTGCGAGACCGAGACGACCCCGAGGCCGGCGTCGCTGCCGGCGGGGTCGACGTCGTAGGCTGCGAAGTCGCCGCTCGCGGCGTCCTCGGTGCCTCCGGCGTCGGGGGCGACCCCGGCGGCGGTGTCCCCGGCGTCGGGGGCGTCCGCGACGTCCGAGGTACCGGCCGCCGACCCCCCGCCGGATCCGGCGCCGTCCCCTCGGTCTGCCTCCGTCGCGTCGGCGTCGCGTCCGTCGGATCCCGTCGCGTCGCCGCCGTCGTCGGTGTACTCGGTGAAGTCCTCGAGGGTCATGTCCGAGTCACCGTCGCCCACGCCGAAAGCGTTTCCCCCGCGCGTCGACCGCGTGCCCGAGCGGCCGCGGTCGCGGTGAGCGATGTTCGAGGAGTGACGAATGTTCGAGGCGTGACGAACTGCGGCCACGGACGGCTTTTACCGGTGGGGCCCCTATCGGGGACATGATATTCGTTCGCGGCAGCGGCGGCGGGACCGACCTCACCGGGACGGTGTTCGAGCGCGGCGAGGACCCGCCGACGTACAAGGGCGCGCCGGACGATGACGCCGCGTACGTCTGGGTGTGCGACTCCTTCTATCAGGTCGAAAGCGGTGGGTCGGCGCTCCTCGTCGACGGCTCGGAGATCCGCGTCGCGTTCGAGGAGCCGATGCCTCGGGGCTTCGACACCCGCGACCGGGCGGTGGCCGCGGCCCGCGAACACGTCCGGACCCAGTTCGCGCGGATCGGCGTCGACCCCGCCGACGTCGAGATCGCGGTGACGAAGGCGGACCCCGCCTGAGTCCCTCCCACCCCGCCGATCCCGCCCCACTGCCGCTTGCGCTTCGACCGCCGATCCCGCCGACATCGCCGTCTCCTCCCTACGTCGCTTCGTGTGCCTCCCGGAGCGACCGGACCTCGGACCGCGTCGGGAGCGCCGTCATCGCCCCCTTCGCGGTCGTCGACCGGGCCGCCACCGCGTTCGCGAACGCCAGCGCCTCCGAGAGGGGGTCGCCCGCCGAGAGCGCCGCGAGCGCGCCCGCGGTGAACGCGTCGCCCGCGCCGGTCGTGTCGACGGGATCGACGGGGTAGCCCCCGTGTTCGGCCACGAGCGGCTCGTCGGTCGGGTTCCACGGCGCGTCGGGCGTCGCCCGCGCGAGCGCGCCGTCCGGGCCGCGCGTGAGCAGCGCGGTGTGGGGGCCTCGGTCGCAGACGGCGCGGGCGAGTTCGGCGGCGTCGCCGTCGTCCGCGCCCGGCCCCGCGATCCCCGCCGCGACGAGGTCCTCCGCGGTCGCTTTCACCACGTCCGACAGCGCGAACGCGCGCCGGCAGACGTCGGCGAAGTCGGTCCCCTCGAACAGCTCCGGGCGGGCGTTCGGATCGAAGGAGACGACCGCGTCGGCGGCGTTCGCGCGCGAGAGCAGGTCGAACGTCGCCGTCCGGCTCGGCTCGTCCGCGAGGACGACGCCGCCGGCGTGGACCCACTCCGTCCCCGCGAGGGTGTCGTCGTCGACGGCTCCCGGACGCATCCGCGTGTCCGCGGTCCCGTTCCGGTGGAAGCTGAACGCCCGGTCGGCGTCGGGATCGAGGCTCACGAAGACGAGGGTCGTGTCGGCGTCGGGGTCGCGCTCGATCAGGCCCTCGCGGACGCCCTCGTCGGCGAGCGTCCGGGCGAGGTAGTCGCCGAACGGGCCCTCGCCGAGGCGGGTCCAGAACAGCGGGGGCTCCCCCAGGCGCGCGAGCCCGACCGCGACGTTGGCGGGCGCGCCGCCGGCCCGGCGGTGGAACGTCTCGACGGCGTCGAGCGCGCCGTGCCCCTCCGGAACGAAGTCGATGAGCGTCTCGCCGGCGACGAGGAGTCGCGTCATGTCCCCCCGTCCGGCCGGCCGGGCAAAGTCGGTTCGGGTTCGGACGATCGGGTCGAGTTCCGACGGCCGACCCGCCGCTCCCGACTACGGCCCCCCGATCACGTCCTCGGCGAACGTCGTCATCGCGGCGGCGGGGTCGTCGGCCTCGAGACCGACGATGACGTGGTCGAGGCCGTACTCCTCGAGGTCGCGGAAGTACTCGCGGAACCAGCGGACGCCCGCGCGGTACCCCAAATGGAGCTGCTCCGGCTCGGCGTCCGGGTCGTCCGCGATCGCGACCCTGACGGCGATGACGAACGGTTTCTCTCCCGCGAGCTCGCGCCAGCGGTCGAGGTACGACCGGAGCGTCTTCTCGGGGAGGTGATAGAAGAGCCAGCCGTCGCCGTGGTCGGCGATCCACTCGGTCGACTGGCGGGCGTTCCCCGTCGGCAGAAGCGGGAGCGCGTCGGTCGTCGGCTTCGGCAACACGTCGAGGTCGCCCTCGAGTTCCCCCCACTCGCCGGCGACGGCGGGGAACTCCTCGCGCCAGATCGCCCGGATCGCCTCGACGCGGTCGCGGAACGCGGCCCCGCGTTCCTCGGCGTCGACGCCGAACGCCGGGTACTCCGGGTCGCGATCGCCGGAGGCGACCCCGAGGACCAACCGCCCGTCTGAGAGCCGGTCGATGGTCGCCGCCGACTTCGCCACGTGGATCGGGTGTCGCAGCGGGAGGACGATACTCGACGTGCCGAGCGCGACCGACTCCGTGTGCGCGGCGACGTGCGAGAGCAGGGGCCACGCGTCGAACGCGCCGCCGGCGTCGCCGAACCGCGGCCAGTAGGTCGGCACATCCCGCGCCCAGAGCCCGTCGAAGCCGACGGACTCCGCGTGGCTCGCGAGCCGTACTTCCTCCTTCACCGCCGGCGTCGACTCCCTCGTCCCGGTGAGCGGAAAGCCGATCCCGAAGGTCAGCCCGTCGGGGTCGAACAGCCGCCGGTACCCCCGGTTCTCGTGGTCCGTCCCGGTCATCGACGGGGGTTCGCCGCGGGGACGTATCTGCCCTCCGGAGGCGGAAGCCGTCGACTGAGGGGTGTCGGAGCCAACGATGCCGGATCGAGAACGGGCGAGAAGCCGCAGGAAGCGTGACCGAAGGAACCGAAGCGTTACGCCTCGAGGACGTCGTCGTACTCGCCGGCGTCGACGCGGTCGTCGAACGTCCGGGCGTCCTCCCCCTCGATGGTGACGCCGAGGGATGCGCAGGTGCCGCCGACCTCCTTGGCGGCGTTCTTCGTGTCGTACGCCAGCAGGTCGCTCGACTTCTGTTCGGCGACCTTCTTCACCTGTTCGACGGACATGTCGGCGACGAAATCCGTCTGGGGCTCGCCGGAGCCCGTCTCGAAGCCGGCCTCGTCCTTGATCAGCTCCGCGGTCGGCGGAACGCCGACGTCGATCGTGAAGGAGCCGTCGTCCTCGTACTCGACGGTGACGGGAACCTCCATCCCGTCGAAGGCGGCGGTCTCCTCGTTGATCCGGCTCACGACCTCTTGCACGTCCACCGGCGTCGGGCCGAGCTCCGGGCCGAGCGGCGGACCGGGGTTGGCCTGCCCGCCGGGGACGAGCGCTTCGATGGTTCCAGCCATGTCCGTACGAACCCGCCGATGACTTTTAACGGTTGTTCTTTGAACCAGCGGGCGCGAGCGGTTCGCATACGGCGGTCCGACGGTGTCCGGTCACGCCTCGCTCGGCGCGGCCTCCCCGCCGGTCGACTCGCCCGCGTCGCGACCGGGAACGAACGTCCCCGTCTCCCGCCGGACGCCGACGAGCAGCGCGATCCCGGCGGCGAGCGGCACGGCCGCACACGCCGCGTAGATGGGCGCGAACCCCACCGTCTCGACGAGCGGGAGCGACACCATCGGTCCCAGCCCGCCGCCGATGTCGCCGAAGACGTTGTTGGTGCCGGAGGCCCGTCCCATCCGCTCGTCCGGCGTCAGATCGGCGAGAAGCGCCATCATCGGACCGCTCGTCCCTCCCTGTCCCGCCCCGATGGCGACGCAGGCCACCCCGAGTTCGAGCGACGAGCCGGCCCGCGCCAGAAGGAGGAAGCCGACGAACGAGACGACGAGGAACGCCAGGAGGATCGGCGTCCGCGACTCGCGGGAGTCCGAGACCCGCCCGCCGGCGAACATGAACACCGCCGCGGAGACCACGGTTCCGGCCATGAACAGCCCCGAGGTGCCCTGCGGGGCGAGTCCCAGAAGCGAGATGTCCGTCTCGCCGAGGAACAACACGAGGGTGGCGAACAGCGCCCCGATGTACGCGAACATGAGTCCGAAGTTGACGAGCCCGACCGTCACCGCGGGCGTCGAGGTGTCGATCTCCCACGGTTTGATCGACCGCTTCTCGCCGTCGGCCGTCACGTGCGTCTCGGGGACGAGCCGGTAGGCGACGACGCTCGCGAGCAGCGCGAACGCGGCGGCGACGACGAACGCCGCGACGTTGCCCGCGACCGAGGAGACGACGCCGCCGAGGACGAGTCCCGCCGGAAACCCCATCGTGATGCCGCCGCGCACGACGCCCATGTTCGTCCCCCGCGAGCCGCTGTCGGAGACGTCCGCGGCGATGGTGTAGGCGGTCGCGAACACCGCGGCGGACCCGACGCCCCAGAGGACGCGCGCGAGCAGGAACCACGCCTCGGGCGCGACCGCGACCGAGAGGGCCGCGAACCACTCGCTCGGGCCGACGACGAGCGGCCCGACAGACCCCGTCGGGAGTCCCGCCACGGCCGGGCGGAGCGACGCCGCCGACGGCAACGCGATCGCGACGACGTACCCGAGGGTGGCGATCCCCTCGATGAACAGCCCGAGGACGAAGGGCTTGCGGGTGCCGTAGCGGTCGACGAGCGCGCCAGCGGGCGCGTTCGCGACGAGCCGGACCCAGCGGTTCGCGGAGAGGATCACCCCGACCATGAACGCGGAGATGCCGAGGACCGCGCCGAGGTTCGGGAGGATGGGGAAGACGACGCCCCCGCCGAACCCGACGAAGAACGTGCTGGCGATCACCGCGAGCAGCACGGGCGGAAGCCGCGGGAGACCGATCGAGGGGAGCCGAGTCATCTCACGGACCCGCGGGGCGTGTCGAACGCGCCGGGTGCGTCCGGATCATTCTCGCGTCTCACCCTCCGAGTCGGGGCCGGCGGTGGGATTCTCGCCAGTCCGGGCCGTGAGTTGCTCGAGCGTCTCGTCGAGCGACGGAAGCGCCACCCCTTCGACGAGCAGTGGCTCGACGATCCGCCGAAGCGTCGCCTCCGCGACCGTCCGCGTGTACGCGATGTCGGCTTCGGGGGCGTCGACGTCGCCGAGTTCGCCGTCGGTGGTCCTCCAGTCGCCGGGCGTGCCGTAGGCGACCTCGTCGCCGTTCCCAGTGGCCTCGGACGCGATCTCGTCATCGCCGGTGACCCCGGACGCGGTCTCGCCGCCGAGACCGGTCCCGAGCGTGATCTGTCTGGTCCGCGCGCCGTCCAGCGTCGCCACGAGGAGCGCGGCCGTCTCGTCGACGTCGACCTCGCGAAAGACGCCGTCGTCGATCCCGTCCGAGAGGACGTCCGCGGCGGTCTCGCGCAGGAGCCGGTCGCTCCGGAGCAGCTGCTCGCGGATCCGGTCGTTGAACGGTCCCTGCGAGCGCATCTCGAGGAGCCCGATGTGGAACGACTCGCGCTCGGTCTCGGCCGGCTCGAAGACGAACCAGCCGACGAACGCGACGAGCCGCTCCACCGGCGGCGCGTCCGCGCTGCGGGACATCCGACGCTCGAAGTCGGAGATGACCCGCGAGAGGAACGCCACGAGGAGGTCCTCCTTCGTGTCGTAGTGGTAGTGGAGAAGCGACTTGCTCTTCGAGCACTCGTCGGCGATGTCCTGCATCGTCAGCCCCGCGTAGCCGTGTTTACACAGCGCCCGGTAGACGCCGTTCATGATCTCGTCGGCCGCGCCCGGCTGCTCGCTCATTGACTGACCGGTCAGTCAGCAAGGCCCAAAGCCCTGTCGGTGAGCGTCGCGTCTCGCCGGAACCCGTCGGTAGCGGACGGTCTTGCTGGATTCCACGGCCGGCGAACGCCGGCACGGCGCGGTCGCTAACGGGTGTAGGACGGTCGAAAAGCCGATACAACAGAACGTCCTGACGCCTTACAGACGGGTGACGTTCGTCGCGCGCGGACCCTTGTCCGCCTCCTCGATGTCGAACTCGACTTCCTGACCCTCCTCCAGGTCCGGGCCGCCGACGTCCTCCATGTGGAAGAACACGTCCTCGTCCGCGTCGTCAGTCTCGATGAATCCGTAGCCGCCAGTGTCGTTGAAGAAATCAACTTCGCCTTTCGCCATTGCGTCCGTACAGGCGAGAGGGGCACATAAAAGGCTTCCGCGACCGATCCGTGCGCGGTAACGACTGGCATCGGGGCTCGCCACGCGGGCGACACGCGAGGCCACCGTGTGCGGCGCGCGGAACGGGAACGCCGGTCGGTCGTGCGATCGACGCCCGCCGATCGTCGCGAGATCCGTCGCGGGATCGACGGCGGCGATCACCCCGGTGACCGGCCGTGGTAGTAACTACTATACGACCCCGGTACCGAGTCCCCACGTATGAGTCAGTCGTACAATCGAGGCCTCATCGAGGACTTCAGCCGGTGGCGGGAGTTCGAGGCCGGCATGTGGGCGTGGATATTTCATAAGTTTACGGGGTGGGTGCTCATCGGGTACCTCTTCACCCACATCGCCGTCCTGAGCACGGCGATCCCCGCGTCGGGCGCGGAGACGGCCGTGCTCCAGGCGGGCAACGACGTGTACACGCAGACCATCGTCTCGCTCGAGGGCCTGCTGCTGGTTCGGGTCCTCGAGGTCGGGCTGCTCGCCGTCGCCGTGTTCCACATGCTCAACGGCGCGCGCCTGCTGCTCGTCGACCTCGGCGTCGGACTGGAGTCACAGGACAAGAGCTTCTACGCGTCGCTGGTGCTGACGGGGGCCATCACGGTCGCGTCGGTGCCGACGTTCATCGCGGGGGCCTTCTGAGATGGCACAGCGCTACTCCTCGTTCGACAAGGGCGGGCGGATGTGGCTGCTCCAGCGGGTCACGGCCGCGTTCCTGCTCGTCGTGTTGGCGTTCCACTTCTTCCTCCTCCACTTCGTCCACCACGCGGACGAGGTGTCCTTCCTGATGAGCGCCGGCCGGATGGAGACCATGAGCTACTACTCGCTCATGGTGTTGTTCCTCCTGACGGCGACGTTCCACGGCGTCAACGGCGTCTACAACGCCCTCGTCAACCAGGGACTCACGGGAACGAAACGCACCGTGATCAAGTGGACGCTCGTCGCGGCGAGCGTCGTGTTGATCCTCCAGGGGATCCGGACCGCGAACGCGTGGGCGGGGATCCCGCTTTACTGATCGAACCATGAGCACGCAGATACCCAAACAGACCGAGAACGCGGAGGAGACGGCGTCCGAAACCGAGACGGAAGCCCCTTCGAAGGGGGACGAGCGCCGCGCGGAGAAGCGCCGACGGGCCGACGAGCGGCGTCGCCAGCGCGAGGCCGAGGAGGCCGAGAGGGCGGCGGCCGACGAGAACACCGTCGAGCTGCGCGTGTTCCGGTACGACCCCGACGTCGAGGGGAAACAGGAGCCGCGCTTCGACACCTTCCACGTCCCGTTCACGAAGGGGATGACCGTCCTCGACGCGCTGATGTACGCGCGCGACACGTACGACTCCTCGCTCACCTTCCGCCACTCCTGCCGGCAGGCGGTGTGCGGCTCGGACGCGATGTTCGTCAACGGCGGACAGAAGCTCGCCTGTAAGACACAGATCGACGAGCTCGAGGAGCCGATCCGGGTGGAACCGCTGCCGCACGCCGAGGTGACGAAGGACCTCGTCGTCGACATGGAGCACTTCTACGACCAGATGGAGGCGGTCGAGCCGTACTTCCAGACGAACGAGTACCCGGACGGCGAACTGGAGGAGCAGCGCCAGACCAGGGAGAACCGCGAGAAGGTCAAGATGTCCACGCGGTGTATCTGGTGTGCCGCGTGTATGTCCTCGTGTAACATCGCCGCCGGCGACAACGAGTACCTCGGCCCGGCCGCGATCAACAAGGCGTACCGGTTCGCGATGGACGAGCGGGAGGGCGAGGACCTCAAACAGAAGCGCCTTGAGATAATCGAGCAGGAACACGGTGTCTGGCGGTGTCAGACCCAGTTCTCCTGTACTGAGGTGTGCCCGAAGGACATCCCCCTGACCGAGCACATCCAGGAGCTGAAACGCGAGGCGGTCAAGAACAACCTGAAGTTCTGGTAGGGATCGGGAACACCGTCAAGAGACTTCACCACTAACAACACACCATATCACAAATCATGTACGAACACGACGTCGTCGTCGTCGGCGCGGGCGGGGCGGGCCTCCGCGCGGCGATAGCGGCACAGGAGGAGGGAGCCGACGTGGCGATCGTCTCGAAGCTACACCCGGTGCGATCGCACACGGGCGCGGCCGAGGGCGGAATAAACGCGGCGCTCCGGGACGCGGACTCCTGGGAGGACCACGCGTACGACACGATGAAGGGATCGGACTACCTCGGGGACGCCCCCGCGGTGGAGGCGCTCTGTAAGGAGAGCCCCGAGGAGGTCATCCAACTCGAACACTGGGGGATGCCGTTCTCGCGGGAGGAGGACGGGCGCGTCTCCCAACGCCCCTTCGGCGGGCTCTCGTTCCCACGGACGACGTACGCGGGCGCGGAGACGGGCCACCAGATGCTCCACACGATGTACGAGCAGGTGGTCAAACGCGGGATCACGGTGTACGACGAGTGGCACGTGATGGACCTCGTCGTCACCAACGAGGAGGATCCCGCCGACCGGAGCTGTCACGGCGTCGTCGCCTACGACATCCAGCGCGGCGAGGTCGACGGGTTCCGAGCGAACGGCGGCGTCATCCTAGCCACCGGCGGGATGGGCCAGGTGTTCGATCACACCACGAACGCGGTCGCGAACACCGGCGACGGCGTCGCGATGGCCTACCGCGCGGGCGTCCCGATGGAGGACATGGAGTTCATCCAGTTCCACCCGACGACGCTCCCGTCGACGGGCGTTCTCATCTCGGAGGGCGTCCGCGGCGAGGGGGGGATCCTCTACAACGAGAAGGGCGAGCGGTTCATGTTCGAACACGGCTACGCGAACAACGACGGGGAACTCGCCTCCCGCGACGTGGTCTCGCGCGCGGAACTGACCGAGGTCAACGAGGGCCGCGGCATCGAGGACGAGTACGTCCACCTCGACATGCGGCACCTCGGCGAGGAGCGCATCCTCGATCGACTGGAGAACATCCTCCACCTCGCGGAGGACTTCGAGGGTGCCGACGGACTGACGGAGCCGATGCCCGTCAAGCCCGGCCAGCACTACGCGATGGGCGGCATCGAGACGAACGAGCACGGCGAGACCGTCATCGAGGGGCTGTACGCCGCCGGCGAGTGCGCGTGTGCGTCCGTCCACGGCGCGAACCGCCTCGGCGGGAACGCCCTGCCGGAACTCATCGTCTTCGGCAAGCGCGCCGGCCACCACGCGGCGGGCAAGGAGATGGGCGAGGCGGAGATCCCGACCGGCCGGACCGGCGACTGGGAGCCCGCGGAGTACGAGTTCGAGGTCGACGTGGGGGCGGTCGGCGACCGCGGCCCGGCGGCGGCCGACGGCGGCGCGGTGGCGGCGGACGCCGAGGGACTGCTCGAGGCGGAGATCGAGCGCGCCCGCGAGCGCGTCGAGGACCTGCTCGCGCGCAAGGGCCGCAACCACGCGGAGATCCGTTCGGCGGTCCAGGAGACGATGACGGCCAACGTCAACGTCTTCCGTGAGGAAGAGGGCCTCAAGGAGTCGCTCGCGGACCTCCGCGAGGCGCGCGAGGCGTACGCGGAGGTCGCCGTGTCGGACCCGTCGCGGACGTTCAACACCGACCTCATCCACACGATGGAGACGCGGAACATCCTCGACATCGCGGAGGCGCTGGCGATGGGCGCGCTCGCGCGTCGGGAGTTCCGCGGCGCGCACTGGCGCAAGGAGCGCCAGGAGCGCGACGACGAGAACTGGCTGAAACACACGCTCGTCTCCTGGAACGACGGCGAGCCCGAACTCTGGTACAAGCCCGCGATCCTCGAGGGCGAGGCCAAGACGTACGAGCCGAAGGTCCGATCGTACTGACCCCTGCGTCGGGGGCCGCCCCGCGTCGCGAATCGTTCACGGTTCTCTATGCGTCGACGGTCGAAAGTACCGGCCGGGTCCGACCGATCCAGCCGCGCTCCGGAGGCTCCGGTGTCGACGTGAAACGCATCGGTGAGGGCCGTATCGGCGGTCGTCTACAGTTCGACGATCGTTGAACTGGGGATTTATTATCGTCGAATACGTGGCCCAGAGTAAGATGTTAGAGACGGAGACGGCGTACGCGGCGGCACCCGCGCTCCCGCCGGAGCTACAGTCGCCGCGCGCGAAGCTGGTGTACCTCTATCTGACGACCAACGGGCACGCGACGGTCGCGGAGATGGGCGACTCGCTCGGCATGAAGAAGATGTCGCTGTACAGCATCCTGAAGACGCTGCGCAAACAGGACATGGTCGCCCGCGACGGCGACGCCTACACGCCGGCCTGAGTCGGCGCGGACCGCCGGCGGTCGCGATCCGCTCGCGACATCCCAGACTTTAGGTCGTCGAGCGCCCCAGCACGGCCGTGGACGCAACCCAGGAGGAGTTCGCGAACCCGTTCGGGATGGACCCCGACTGCGAGAACTGTCCCGAGCTGTGTGACCGCCGCGACCGGGTGGTCCACGGCTACGGCGACGTGGGCGCGGAGTTCCTCGTCGTCGGCGAACGGCCCACGGCGGCCGCAGAGCGGAACGGGATCCCCTTGACCGGCGAGGGCGGCGGCGAGCGCGTCCAGTCGATCTTCGCCGACCTCGGCTTCGTCAGATCGCCGGCGGACGCGGCCGAGCCGGACGTACAGAACGTCTTCTTCACGAACCTCACGCGCTGTCGGCATCCGGAGCGGGAGCCGACCGACGAGGAGGTGGCGACCTGCGAGCCCTTCCTCAACGCGGAGATACGGATGATCAACCCGCAGATCATCGTGGCCGTCGGCGACCGGGCGCTCCGCGAGCTGGCGGTCGCGTACACGACCCGGCGGCCCGACTCCTTCGACGTCGAGGCCGAGCACGCGACGACGATCCGCGGCCGCGGCTTCGAGATCGTCCCGATGCGCGAGCCGGACTCGATGTCCGACGAGGAGGCGGCCGCGTTCGTGGAACACATGCGCGAGAACGTGTTGAGCCGGGACTACCGCCAGACGAAGGGTCGGCGGAGCCGCTGAGCCGCTACTCTCCTTCCGAGTCGAACGCGTCGTCCGCTATCCGCCCGATCGAGTCGCCGTTCTCGCCGAACGCGCAGTCGATGAGGATGTGTCCGCCGAGCGTCGCCGGCGAGATGACCTGGTCCGCGCCGGCCCGCCGGAGCTTGTCGATGTTCTCCCGCTGGGTCGCGGCCGCGACGATCCGGACGTCGGGGTTGAGCTGGCGGGCGGTGAGGATCGCGAGCGCGTCGCGGGCGTCGTCGTCGGTCGCGACCACGACGGCGCGGGCGTCCTCGACGTGGGCGCGGTGGAGCGGCTCCACGTCGCTCGGGTCCGCGGTGAGCACCGGTATCGAGCGCTCGTCGAGCCGCCGCGCGACCGTCTCGTCGGTCGTCACGACGGCGTGTTCGACGCCGCCCCGCTTCGCGAGTTCTTCGAGTATCGGTTCCGTCAGGTCCCCGGTTCCCAACACGAGGACGTGGCCGTCGAGGAGGTCGAACTGTTTCTCTGTCATCTTTCCGAGCGCCTTGGAGAGCTGCGCCTCGATGGCGGGCGTGAGGAGGACCCCGAGCGCGACCGCGAAGGCGGCGACGTTCATGACGAGCGCGGAGAGCACGAACAGCTTGGCGATCCCGGTGTCCGGCGTCACGTCGCCGTAGCCGACCGTCGAGGCGGTGACGACGGTGAAGTAGAACGCGTCGACGATGGTGTCGACGCCGGCGAACTCGTCGCGGAGCGCGTAGGAGCCGACGGTCCCGTACGAGATGGCGGCCGCGAGTGCCGCCGCCGCGGCGAGCTGCGTCGGCGAGGGAGTGAACTCGCGGTCGAACCGTCCCCGGTTCATCACGAGCGCGGGGACGGAGACGAGCGAGAGCACGACGAGCGGCAGCGAGAAGACGGACACCTGGAGCAGCCCCTGAACCGCGGTCAGCGGGAGCAGGACCGCGGTGGAGTGCCAGCCGACGCGGTATCCCCGCCTGAGCGCGAACCCGCTCCCGAGCATCGCGAAGCCGGTGATCGTCCCGGTGAAGCCGACGGTCCGCCGGACGAGTTCGGGAATGTACGGCGATAGGGGGCCTTGAACGCTGAAGCCGCTGATGTGGAGCAGCCCGACGACGATGGATAACAGCGCCACGGCGAACGTCAGGACCACCGAGGCCCGCACCGAGGCCCACTCGCGAGTCCGCTCCATAGGCACCCGGTGGCCGACACCGAACTTAAACCCCCCGTGGACGGCGGGAGGGACCGGCATCGATCGAAGCGGCCGGCGGCGGCCGTGCCGCCGGCGGTACTGGTTTAACCGCTCCGGGAATTGTCCGGGTATGACGCTGCCCGTCGAGATCCTGTTCGGCATCTACCTGGGGGTCCTCACGGGGATCATCCCCGCGCTGATCGCCGGCGTGTTGGGGTTCATCTTCAAGTACTTCACCGGCGTGACGATCCCCGGACTCGGGGTCGTGGCGCTCGCGCTGGCGATCGCGGGGGTGAACGGCGGGCTGCTCGCGTTGAACGACGAGACGATCCGCAGCTCCGACCGCGCGCCGGCGATCCTCACGGCGATCCTCGTCGTGTTGATGCTCTCGCTGTACGCGCACGCGCAGGGCGACAAGCTCGGCGCTGACGTTCCCAAGCGCGTCTCCTTCCGGAAGCTCCGCGAGCGCACCCTCTCGAGCGACGTCGTCGAGCTCGTCGGCGGACGGGGGCAGGTCCGCGTCGCCGTCGCCGGCGAGGTCGGCGACATGGAGGGATACCCGCCGCTGCCCGCGGAGACCCGGCGGGCGATCGCCGAGGGCGAGTGGACGTTCCCCGCGGACGTGCCGCTCGGGGAGCTGGAGACGCGGTTCGCCGAGCGGCTGAAGACGGAGCTCGAGCTCGTCGACGTGAGCGTCCGGATCGACGAGGAGGCGCGGGCGACGGTGGCGGCGGCCCCGCCGACCGGCGGGCTCTCAAAGCGCGTCCCGAAGGGGAAACGGGCCGTATCGGTCCCGGCGCTCGTGCCGACCGGGCTCGCCCGCGGCGACGTCGTGAGGGTCGTCACGTCCGACCTCACGGTCGAGGGAACGCTCTTGGCGGCGAAGTCGGGCGGGAAACCCGCCGAGGGGAGCGGCGTCGGATCGACCGCGTCCGCGGCGGGGGGCGACGACCCTGACGCGGACCCGCCCCCCGAGAACGGGCGGGGAGGGGATCCCCGAACGGACGGCGGCGAGCCGGCGGCGACGCCGGCTGCCCCCCCGACGACGGGGACCACGACCGGCGGCGAGGGTCGCGTGACCGTCGCGGTCGACCGCTCGGAGGCGGGCCCGCTGTTGCGGGCCGGTCGCGGGCGGGTCCTCGTGTGTTCGCGGGGGACGCGCCGGGAGTTCGAGCTGACGACGCTGTTGCGCCGAGCTGGCAAGCGGTTCCGGAAGGTGACGGTCGTCGCCGGCGGGGCGCTGGACGGCCACACCATCGGCGAGATCGGCGTCCGAGAGGCGTACGACGTCGCGGTGCTCGCGGCGCGGCACGACGCGGAGTGGACCGTCGCGCCGGGCGGGAACCAGCCGCTCTCCGCGGGCGACGAGCTGTTCGTCGTCGGTACCCGCGAGGCGCTCGACCGGTTCGGGGAGGTGGCGGCGTGACGGCGACCGTCTCCGGTCTCTTCGGCGTTTTCGGCGTCTCGGGGGCGGCGGCCGCGACCGGGGTGAACTTCGCGGACCCGCGCGTGGCGGCGATCACGCTCGTCACGTTCGCGGTCCTCGCCGTGGTCGTCTCGGCGTCGGGCGCGCTCGTCTATCGGTGGTACTTCCGGTCGCCGATCCCGGAGGGCGTCGCGGTCCTGCTCGGCGTCTCGATCGTCGCGCTGTACCTCAACACCACGTCGCTCGGGGCGCTCGTCAGCGCGGAGACCGCGGAGCTGCTCACCGTCGAGACCGTCGTCTTCAACGTGGCCGCGCTCGCGCTCGCGGCCGTCGTCGCCCCGGCGGGCAGGTACGCGGGAGACCGGCTCGCCGTCGACGTCTTCGCGCTGTCGGGCATGAAGGGGATCGAGGGGGAGATGAGCCGGTTCGTCAGGAGCGTTGGCCGGATGACGCCCGTGACGCTGCCGGCCGCCGACGAGATCGAGGACATGGACACCTACGAGCCGGTCACCGCAGAAAAGAAGGCCGAGATGGCCGAGCGGACGCTGATATTCGCCCGCGGCCTCACGGTCGAACAGCTCCGCGAGCGGCTCGTCGAGCGGGTGAAGACGGACTACGGGGTCGGCTACGTCGACGTCGACGTCGACCAGGACGGCGCGCTCGAGTACTTCGCGGTCGGCTCGCGGGTGACCGGGATCGGCCCAACGCTCGCGCCCGGCCGGGTCGCGGTCGCGCTCTCCGCGGACCCGCCGAACAACGCGACCGCCGGCGACATGGTCCAGATATGGCGGACGGAGCCCGAGGCGGAGCGCGTCGCGACCGGGGAGCTTCGGGGCGTCGCCGGCGACGCCGCCACGGTCGCGCTCGACGAGTCGGACGCGGAGACGCTCTCCCCCGAGGGCGGCTACCGGCTGGTGACGCTCCCGGCGGAGCCGCAGGCGGACCGCGAGTTCGCCTCGCTGCTCCGCAACGCCGACGAGACGATGGCGACGGTCACCGTCGAGGACGGCGGCGAACTCGTCGGCACGACCGTCGGCGAGGTGAGCGCGGTCGTCGCCGCGGTCCGCCCCGTCGAGGGATCGGTCCAGCCGATCCCCCGACGTGCGTACGTGTTCGCGGCCGGCGACACCGCGTTCCTCGTCGGTCGGCCCGACGCGATCCGGCGGTTCGAGGCGGAGGCGAAACGCGTCGAGGGGGAGAGTGACGGGGAGGGCGGCGACGGCGGCGGGCCGGACTCCACCGCCGACGCCGGCGACGCGGTGGACGCCGAGAGCGGCTCGACGGGCGGGGACGTGACACAACGCTAATGACGCGTCCCCGCGGGGATGGCGTATGGAGTGGAAGCTGTTCGCGGACCTCGCGGAGATCGCTGGCGACCGCGTCGTCGCGGTCGACGCCGAACCGGGCGACACGGTCGGAGACGCGTTCGAGGCCCTCCTCGAGGCGCATCCGGGGCTTCGCGACCGCGTGCTCGAGGACGGCGAGGTGGCGGACCACATCAACGTGCTCCGCAACGGGAGCAACGTCCACCACGAGGAGGGGATGGAGACGGTCCTCGACGCCGACGACGAGCTCGCGTTGTTCCCGCCGGTGAGCGGCGGGTAGGGCGATCCTCGGCTGATGGCGAACCCCGATCGGTCGCGCTCGCGGCGGACCGATCGGTCGTTTCAAACGGTCGCGCGTCGCAGTGGCGGACATGAGCGACGACCCCGAGGCGGACGTGGACGACCACGGTGGCGACGCGGACGGTCACGAGGCGGGCGTCGACGGCCACGACGACCATCCCCACCGCGAGGAGTTCGACGACGACCCGGTCGGGCACGCGCGCGTCGGCGCGGGGATGACCGTCGGGGAGCTCCTCGAGACGTACGGCGAGGCCGGGATCGGCGCGGCCGACGTCCACGAGGCGGGCGACGTGCTCGCGGAGATGTTCGGGAACGACGACTGTACGGTCTTCCTCTCGCTCGCGGGCGCGATGGTCCCCGCCGGGATGCGCCGGATCGTCTCGGAACTGATCCGCGACGGCTACGTCGACGCGCTGGTGACGACGGGCGCGAACCTCACCCACGACGCGATCGAGGCGATCGGCGGGAAACACCACCACGGCCGCACGCACGACCCCGAGAAGAGCCTCCGCGAGCACGACGAGACCCTCCGCGAGGAGGGCGTCGACCGCATCTACAACGTCTATCTGCCACAGGAGCACTTCGCCGAGTTCGAGGGGCACCTCCGCGAGGAGGTGTTTCCGGCGCTCGAGGGCGAGGGTGCGGCGTCGATCGCGGATCTCTGTGCCGAACTCGGCCGGGCGAACGCCGAAGTGAACGAGCGCGAGGGCGTCGCCGAGGACGCGGGCGTCGCCGCCGCCGCCTACGAGTCGGACGTGCCAGTCTACTGTCCGGCGGTTCAAGACTCCGTGTTGGGCCTTCAGGCGTGGATGTACGCCCAGACGGCCGACTTCACCCTCGACGCGCTCGCCGACATGACCGACCTGACCGACCTCGCGTTCGACGCCGACGACGCGGGCTGCCTGCTCGTCGGCGGCGGGGTCCCGAAGAACTTCACCCTCCAGACGATGCTCGTCACGCCGCGGGCGTACGACTACGCGGTCCAGGTCACGATAGACCCGGAGGCGACCGGCGGGCTCTCGGGGGCGACCTTAGAGGAGGCGCGCTCGTGGGGGAAACTCGAGACGGACGCGCGAAACGCCTCCGTCTACGGCGACGCGACGGTGATGCTGCCGCTGCTCGTCGCTGCCGCCCGCGAGCGCGTGGAGTAGCGGGCCGCGGCCGCGATGCGTACTACGTCCTATTTATAAATCGATCTGCCGTGGCGCGTGCCCGTGAGCGGCCGCCGGGGGCGGCCGCGAACGGCACCGCGCGAGGGACGCGGTGAGCGCTCGAAGAGCGCGAACCGCGAGGCTGGGGAGGCGTGAGGTGCCGTGCGGTGTCGTGCGGGGCGGGACTCAAAGGGGCAGCCGCGAGGAGACCGTAGGCGACGCAAGTACCGCAGGAACGAGCGGAGCGAGTGACGAGGAGCGCAGCGAGCGTACGGTCTCCTCGCGGCTGGGGCTTTGGAAGTTCGTCACCGATCCGTTCTCGACAGCTTCTCGAAGAGCGTTCGCGGGGTCGAGAGCAGCTACCTCGCCGGAGTCGATCTATGCCCGCGAGTCCAGATCCGTCGCCTCGGCGAGCAGCGCGTGCGACTCCAGGGCGTCCCCGTGGTCCGGCACCGTGTGCTGGATCATGACCTCGTCGACGCCGACGCGGTCGGCTAACTGCTCGAGGACCCCCGCGATCGTCTCCGGCCCGCCCGAGATCGACCGCGGCCACTCGTCGGGATCGAGCGTCGCGGGCGTCGGGTCCGGCGCGCCGCCGAGCTCGGCGATCGCCTCCTCGACGGTCGGCGTCTCGTCTCCGAGTTCGCCGCGTCGCATCCGGCGGAACGTCGCCTCCGCGGGGGCGCGCCGCCGGGCCGCCGCCTCGTCCGTCTCGGCCGCGACCGCGTTGACCGCGACGGTCCCCCGCGGCTCGTCGAGACTCGCGGGCGATCCATCCGGGTCGAACGACTCGCGGTACTCGGCGAACGCGCGCTCGGCGAACCCCGGACGGATGAACCCCGCGAAACAGTAGCGGAGCCCCAACTCTCCAGCGATCGCGCCGCTCGCCGGGCTCGACCCCAGCACCCACGGGGTCGCGGGGCCGGCGTCGGAGCCCGGCACCGAGAGGTCCGAATAGGGATGGTCGGCGGGGTAGGCGTCGCGGAGGTGGTTCACGACCGCGGTGATCCGCTCGCGGTGGTTCTCGTCGGGGTTCTCGACGCCGCGGTCGGTGCCGAGCGCGCGATCGGCCGCCGGCGAGCCGTTCGCGCGCCCCATCCCGAGGTCGACGCGGCCGGGTGCCAGCCCGTCGAGGACGCCGAACGACTCGGCCACCTTGAACGGCGAGTAGTGGTTGAGCAGCACCGCCCCGCTCCCGATCCGGATCGACTCGGTCGCGCCCGCGAGCCGTCCGAGGAGCACCTCCGGCGTCGTTCCCGCGAGGCGGTCGCCCATCCCGTGGTGTTCGGCGACCCAGAACCGCGAGTAGCCGAGCCGTTCGGCCCGTACCGCGGCCTCGACGGTGTTCGCGTAGGCGTCGGCGGCGGTCCCGCCGCGCGGGACCGGCGAGAGGTCGACGATGGAGAGGTCCATGTCCGGGCTCGGTGGGTCCCGCCGTTAACGGTTGGGCTCGCGGCGGATTCGTCTGGCGATCCCGGACGGAACCCGATCCCGGACGATGTCGGTGGACGATCGGGGACGGCGGCGGAGGTCGAGACCGAGCGGCGGCTGTCAGCTCGGGATCGAGACGGAGAAACCGCGAGACGTCAGTTGTCGCCGGCCTTCGACTGCCAGGCGTAGTCGCGGCGCTTCGCGGACTTCCCGAAGCCGCACGAGGAGCACCGCTCCTTCGTGAGGTGGTAGGACTTCTCGCCACAGCGGCGGCACTTCACGTGAACCGTCTTGTTCTTTTTGCCTTGAGAGGGCGTACCGGAGCCGGTCATGCTTTGATGGAAACGACGTTATCGCCGCGTATAATCGTTGTGTCTTCGATCGCGACGGCGAACTCTCCGTCGAGATCGTCGTCGACGCGGTCGCTCACGCCCGCCTCGGGTTCGATGACGACGTTCATGTGCTGGTCGTAGCCGGCCAGGATGCCGTAGTACGTCGTGCCGTCCTTGAGGTGTACCGTCACGGGGTCCTCGAGCGACGCTTCGAGCACGTCGAGGGGTCGTCCACTCATTGTCCCTACCGCCTCCCGTCGCACTATTAAAAATATCGGGAGGCGGCCACCTTCGAGGCAACGCGAGGGGATGACAGCCACACGCCCGCTTCGTTCCCGCGTCACGCCGTCGAACCCGGACGTTTTTAACACGCCACGGTGTATCGGCGAACACCACACTCCCGCGGGACACGGTGAGCCGACGGCGGCTCGGCCGTAGCGGGGCCTTCACCGACACGCGGTTAGACGCCGGGGCTGACGGCTCCTTTGCGGGGAATCAGTGATAGGGCGCCGGAGGACGGCGCTCGAAGACACACACCATGGAAATCGAAATCGCGACAATCGGCGGATACGAAGAGGTCGGTCGACAGATGACGGCGGTCCGTGCGGGCGAGGACATCGTCATCTTCGACATGGGCCTGAACCTCAGTAAGGTCCTCATCCACGACAACGTGGAGACCGAGAAGATGCACAGCCTCGACCTGATCGACATGGGCGCGATCCCGGACGACCGGATCATGAGCGACCTGGAGGGCGACGTCCAGGCGATCGTCCCGACGCACGGCCACCTCGACCACATCGCGGCGATCCCGAAGCTCGCCCACCGGTATGACGCGCCGGTCGTCGGCTCCCCGTACACGATCGAACTCGTCAAACAGCAGATCTCCGACGAGGGGAAGTTCCAGGTCGACAACGACCTCGTGAAGATGGAGGCGGGCGGCACGATGGCCATCGGCGACTCCGAGCAGGTCGAGATGGAGTTCGTTAACGTCACCCACTCGATCATCGACGCGATCAACCCGGTCCTCCACACGCCCGAGGGCGCGATCGTCTACGGGCTCGACAAGCGGATGGACCACACACCGGTCATCGGCGACCCGATCGACATGGACCGATTCGCCGAGATCGGCCGCCAAGACGGGGGCGTCCTCTGTTACATCGAGGACTGTACGAACGCGGGCCGAAAGGGCCGCACGCCATCCGAGTCGGTCGCGCGGAAACACCTCCACGACACCCTCAACTCGGTCGAGGACTACTCCGGCGGGATCGTCGCCACGACGTTCTCCTCGCACATCGCCCGCGTGAAGTCGCTCGTCGAGTTCGCCCGCGAGATCGGTCGCCAGCCCGTGCTGCTCGGTCGCTCGATGGAGAAGTACTCCGGCACCGCCGAACGGCTCGACTTCGTCGACTTCCAGGGCGACGTCGGCATGTACGGCCACCGGAAGTCCGTCGACCGCGCGTTCAAGCGCATCATGAAGGAGGGGAAGGGCAACTTCCTCCCCATCGTGACGGGCCACCAGGGCGAGCCGCGCGCGATGTTGACCCGGATGGGCCGCGGCGAGACGCCCTACGAGCTGGAGGACGGCGACAAGGTCGTCTTCAGCGCGGGGATCATCCCCGAGCCGACCAACGAGGGCCAGCGCTACCAGTCCGAGCAGCTGCTCCGGATGCAGGGCGCGCGCATCTTCGACGACATCCACGTCTCCGGCCACCTCCGCGAGGAGGGCCACTACGAGATGCTGGACACCCTCCAGCCGCAGAACGTCATTCCCGGCCACCAGGACCTCAAGGGTCGCTCGCCGTACGTCGACCTCGCGAAGTCGCAGGGGTACAAGCTCGGTCGTGACCTCCACGTCACGCAGAACGGCAACACCGTCCAGCTCGTCGAATGACGACCGAGACGACGGAGGCGCGGGTGCTCGACGCCATCCGCGAGCGGCGCGATCTGGTCAACGCCGCTATCGACGAGGAGTTACCCGTACAGCGCCCGGAACGGCTCTACGAGGCGTCCCGATACATCCTCGAGGCGGGCGGCAAGCGGCTCCGACCGACGGTGACGACGCTGGCGGCCGAGGCCGTCACGGGCGTCGAGCCGATGAGCGCCGACTTTCGCGCGTTCGACGCGCTCGACGGCGAGCCCGTCGACGTCATGCGCGCGGCCGTCTCGATCGAGGTGATCCAGTCGTTCACGCTGATCCACGACGACATCATGGACGAGGACGACCTTCGCCGCGGCGTCCCCGCCGTCCACGAGCAGTACGACGTGTCGACGGCGATCCTCGCCGGCGACACGCTGTACTCGAAGGCGTTCGAGATCATGAGCGAGACGGGAGCGGACCCGGCCGACGGGCTCGAGGCGATGCGGCTGCTCGCGTCGACGTGTACGGAGATCTGCGAGGGACAGGCCCTCGACGTCGCCTTCGAGTCCCGCGACGACATCCTTCCCGAGGAGTACCTCGAGATGGTCGAGCTGAAGACAGCCGTGTTGTACGGGGCCGCGGCCTCGACCGCGGCGGTCCTGCTCGGCGCGGACGACGAGGTCGCCGACGCGCTCTACCGGTACGGGATCGACTCCGGTCGAGCGTTCCAGATCCAGGACGACGTGCTCGATCTCACGGTCCCCTCCGAGGACCTGGGCAAGCAGCGCGGCTCGGACCTCGTCGAGGGCAAGGAGACGCTCATCACGCTTCACGCCCGTCAGGAAGGCGTCGACGTCGACGGCCTCGTCGACGCCGAGACGCCGGCCGAGGTGACCGAGGCGGAGGTCGACGAGGCGGTGGCCGTCCTCGAGGAGGCCGGCTCGATCGAGTACGCCCGCGGGACCGCCGAGGACCTCACCGCCCGCTCGAAGGAGCACCTCCAGGTGTTACCCGAAAGCGAGTCGCGGGCGCTGTTGGAGGACCTCGCGGACTACCTCATCACCCGCGGCTACTGAGACGACCGGTCGGGGTCGGTGTCGTTCCGTCGCCCGCGTACCGGTCAGCCCGCCCCTGCTCCGATCGGTTGCCGACGAACCGTCGGTGAATTACTCCTCGATATCGGACACCACGGATGTACTCTCGAAACCACGCGCTCGTCTCCGCCGCGGTCGGGATTCCCCTTGCGTTCGTCGCTCCCGACCCGTTTCACCCGCTACTGGTCTGGTCGTACGTTGTCGTTCTCGGCGTCGCGATCGACATCGATCACTTCCTGATCGCCCGGCTCAACCTGGGCGATTGGAGGAACGTCCGTCGGTGTCTGCGTCGCCCGGCTCGAATGCTCGTCGACCAGAAGGCGATATTCGCGCCGGGAGACCTGTGGCGCGATCAGCGACTGTTCAGTCACATGCTCCTTTTCGCTACGCTGACCGTCCTCGTGTGGTCCGTCGACGCGTACCTGGCGTTCGTGACCGCCGCGTCGGGCTACGTTCACGTGGTTTCGGACCTCTACGCCGACATGCGAACGCGTGAGGAGTACGTTCGAAACGCGAGCGAATCGATGCCGGACGACTGAGCGTCTCCGTCGATACGTCGGGTGAGATCGATCGGGACGGGAGACGACTCATCCCACGATCGATAGGTCGACGAGAGCGATCAGGACGGCGATCACGGCCAACCCGAAGTAGTAGGACTGTAGCATGATCTCCTTGAGCCCAAAGCGGCCTCGTCGCTTCGTCCAGAAGTCCTGGCGTTGATCGCCCGGGTCGGGGAAGTATCTCTCAGGCGACGCGATCCCACCTAGCGTTCGGTTCTCTTGATTCAGAGCCGTCAGTACCTCGTTGATCTTCTCCTCGTTCACCCTTCGGTTGATGTAGGTTCTCGTCCACAAGAGGAGGGCCAAGAAAACCCCCACCGAAAACCCGTACAGTCCCACCCGAGAGGGTTGGGTTTCGATCGTAGGGATCACTCCCACCATCGCGCCAAAGAAGACGACGCTGATGTAGAACGTCGTGTGGATGATCTGGTTGTTCTGCATCTGGTTTTCGCTCAGTTGTTGGTATCTCTCGGATAGGAACTGTAGCTCGTCGCCGTCGGCCCCATCGTCACCCATGAACGGGGATCGTAATGGATCGTTCAAACGTATTCTGCTGTCTTGACCTCGCTGGAAGGTTCAACAGATAACGGGTTTCAACAGTCTCGCTGATTAGAGGGCGCGACTTCACGAAGAGCCACCTCGGAGCCGGACCGGTCGGGCCGATCGACGGAGCGGCGCCACGGAGCCGTCGGGAGGAAGGAACGTCGCGTTTTCGTAACTAAAGAAAGTTACTCGCTAGGATTATGTAGCCGTATCCGACAACGTCAGGCATGCGCCGTCGACGGTACATGCAGGTGCTCGGTCTCGGCGGTGCCTCCTCGGTGGTTGGGTGTACGAGTCGGACCGAGGAGAGCGGGCCCGACACTGACACGGTAACGATTGCCACAGCCACGACGGCGTACGATAGCGGCCTGCTGGATGTCCTGAACCGTCAGTTTGCCGAACGGTTCGGGACGGCCGTCGAGGTGGTCGTACGCGGGACGGGTGCCTCGCTCCGCATCGCCAGGGACGGCGACTGCGACGTAGTGCTCGTCCACGCCCGCCCGCTGGAGGACGAGTTCCTCACGGACGGGTACGGGATCAACCGACGGAGGGTGATGGTCAACGACTTCTTGATCGTCGGCCCGTCGACTGACCCGGCAGGCGCGGCCGGAAGGGATCCGGTCTCGGTGTTTCGGGCGATCGCGGAGACGGAAGCGACGTTCGTTTCGCGGGGTGATCGGTCGGGAACACACGTTCGGGAGCGGCACATCTGGGAGGAGGCAGGCATCAATCCATCCGGCGAGTGGTATCTCGAAACCGGGCAGGGAATGGGCGATACGCTGATCGCCGCCGAGCGAACGAACGCCTACACGCTTACTGACCGTGGAACCTTCCTCGCCGTGAGTATCGACGGCGACCTCGCTCGTCACGTCGACTCCGGAATCGACGACCCGCCACCACTGCTCCGGAACGAGTACGCCGTCATTCCGGTCAACCCCGCCCGTCACGACGTCGCGTACCCGCTCGCGATGTCCTACGTCGGGTATCTCACCGGTCCGGGACAGTCACGAATCGAGACCTTCCGGGTGGCCGGCGAACGCGCGTTCCGTCCGCTCGCGCGCTCGTCCGACCCGGCGTTCGGGCAGTACGTCCCGAGCGATTGGCGCGGATAGCGGTCCCGCGGGACCGAGCGGTCCACGATCTCCCCCGATCGGCGGGTCGACGAGACCGATCGGGACGGACGGCGTCGGCGGCGGGGGTGGCGTTCGAACGTGGAACACAAGAGAGTTGAGCGTCCCCCGGCGAGGGGACGTATGACCGACCACTTCGAGGTCCTCGAACGCGACGGTGCGGCCCGGATCGGGGAGCTTCGGCTCGCCGATCCGGTGACCACGCCGGCGACCGCGGATCCCTTCCTCGTCGACGCGGGCAGCCTCTGGACCGCCGACCGCGAGGTGCCGGAGGGCGACGAGGCGTCACTCACCGTGTTGCCGCACCGATCGTTCCCGGCGGGGACCCGCGAGGAGGTTCGCGAGTCGTTCCGGGTCGATCACCCCGCGGTCGACGCGCCGACCGCGGCGGTCGTCGACGGGACGGCCCCGCGCGACGTGGGAGCGGACGCGTACGTCCTCGCGGACGCCCCCGGCTTCGTCGGCCACGGCGAGGCGTTCCGCGACGCGATCCTGTCGGCGAGGGCGGCGCTGCCGGCCGACACCGCCCTCCTCCTCTCGGGCGTCGCCACGCCGCTGAACGTCGCCCTCCTCGCGTACGCCGGCGTCGACCTCGTCGACGGCTCGCTCGCGCGGACGAAGGGGACACAGGGGATGTACCTCACCGCCGACGCGGAACACTTCCTCGAGGACCTCGAGGAGCTTCCCTGTGCCTGTCCGGCCTGCGCGACGCCCCGCGGGGAGTTCACCCGCGCGGACTGCGCCGAGCACAACGTGAACGCCCTCGAGGCCGAACTGCGCCGCGTCCGCGAGCGGATCCGGGCTGGACGGCTCCGCGACTACGTCGAGGGTCAGGCGCGCCACGAGCAGTGGCTCACCGCCGCGTTCCGCGAGTTCGACGACCAGTGGGCGTACCTCGAGGAGCGGACGCCGCTGATGCGCGACGCCGAGGTGACGGCCGCGAGCGCCGAGACGCTCGACCGCGTCGAAATCCGGCGGTTCGCCGACCGGGTCACGAGCCGCTACCGCAATCGATTCGTCGACCAGCCGCTGGTGTTGGTCCCCTGCTCGGCGACGAAGCCGTACAGCGACTCCCAGAGCCACCGCCAGTTCCACGACGCGGTGAAGTGGCGCGGCCACACCGTCTCGATGACCTCGCCGATCGGCGTCGTTCCCCAGGAGCTGGAGACGACCTACCCCGCCCAACACTACGACGCCGTCGTGACCGGCGACTGGAGCGAGGACGAGATCGGCTTCGTCGCCGAGGTGCTCCGCCGGTATCTGACTCGAAACGACTACTCGCGGGTCGTCGCCCACGTCCCCGCCGACGGCTACCGCGAGGTCTGTGAGCGCGTCGAGGCCGGCCCCGAGATCGACGCCGCTTTCGAGTACACCTGCGTCGACCACCCGACGACCGACGAGTCGCTCGGGGAGCTGAACGCGGCGCTTTCGGGTGAACCCGCATACAGCAAACGCGAGCGGGAGCACAACACGGTGCGGGCGATCGCCGACTACCTGCTCGGCGACGGCGCGGGCGACGACCTCTTCGGCTCCGGCGGGAGCGCCGGAGGAGCCGGCATCCGCACGACGGGCCGCTATCCCAAACTCCAGGTGTGGGGGAACGACCCCGACGCCGGCCGCGAGGGCGAGCCCGGCGAGCAGCTCGCGACGATGGTCCCGCAGTACGGCACCCTCTCGTTCACCCTCGCCGGCGCGCGCCGGTGGGTCGAGAGCGACGCCCCGACGAAACGGGTCGAGATCGACGCCTTCGTGCCGCACGGCTCCGTGCTCGCGCCGGGCGTCGTCGACGCCGACGACGGGATCCGAGTCGGCGACGAGGTCGTGATCGAGGGGCCGAGGGCGTTCGCGGTCGGCCGCGCGGAGATGTCCGGCCCGGAGATGGTCGAATCGACCCGCGGCGTCGCCAGCGCGGTGCGTCACGTCGACGAAAAGTAGGCGACTGCGCCGCGGTCGGACGAGAGTTCGGGCACTACCCGTCCGTCCGGACGTACGTCCGCAGCGCGGTCAGCCGCCCGTCCTCGACGTCGAAGACGTCGACGAACGCGAACAGCTCGTCGCCGTCCGCGTCGAGGAGTCTCCCTTGGACGGCCACGCCGGTGGACCCGGCGGGCTCCGAACCGTCGCCGCTGCTGAGATCGCTCTCGTAGATCGCGTCGACGACGTGTTCGGTGTCGGTCATCGGCCGCTCGTCGCGCATGAACGCGACGAACCGGTCGCGTCCCGCGAGCGTGCGATCGGGTCGATCGTGGACGAACTCCGGGTCGAGGAAGGCGGCGAGCCGGTCGTAGTCGCCGGCGTCTATCGCCTCGTAGTAGCCCCGGACGGGACGGATCGCCGAGGTCACGTCGCCAGCTCCGCGAACTCCGCGGCGGAGGTTCGCGTCCCCTTCGCGATGATCACGTCGCCGGCGCGGACGGTCGTGTCGAGGTCGGGGCCGACGAGCCACCCCTCGTCCGGGCGGCGGATCGCGAGCACGCTCGTGGCGATCTCGGTCGCGGGGACGCCGGACTCGATCCGCGTGCCGGCGAGCTCGCTCCCGCGCTCGACCCGCGTGCGGGTGATGATCTCGTCGGACTCCTTGACCGCCATCTCGACGACGGGGTGGACGCCGATGTCGCGCATCACTCCCTCGGTGATCTCGAGGGCGGCGTCGGAGATCTCCTCGGTCGCGACCCCGAGGTGGATGAGTCCCCGGAGCGTGACGGGATCCTCGGCCGCCTTCGCCGCCCGCAGCGTCCACGCCTCGAATCGCGACTGGAGCGCGTCGACCTCGATCTCCAGGTTGTACACCTCCTCGGCGAGCTCCTCGTTGTCGAAGAGCACGGAGCCGTAGGCCAGATCGACCGCGAGCTCGGAGAGGTTCTTCATCAACACGATCGAGTCGACCGCGCGCTCGAGGTCGTCGATCGCGGGCTCGACGGGCTCGTCCGCCTCGAACGCCTCGCCGGTCAGTCTCGGATACGCCTCCGCGACGCCGGTTTCGGGCCCACGGAGCAGCGTCACGTCGCCGCGGTTCAACCGGGTCCTCGGACCGGGATTGAGTATCCAGTCGTCGTCCCGGCGGATGGCGATGACCCGAACGCCCGTCTCGGACTCCAGGTCGATCTCCTTCAGCGTCCGACCCTCGTAGGGCGAGTCGTCGGCGACGGTGCCGCGGACGAGCGTCTCGACGCCCTCGGTGAGCGCGCCGCGCATCGCGTCCGGGAGCCCGATCTCCTCGATCACGATCCTCGCGATGTCGCCGGCGGCGTCGGACACCTTGTCGGCGGCGGCGACGACCCCGAGCACGGGCGCGAGCGTCTCCGCCTCGCTCGGCTTGCGCGCCGCGAGCATGAGGCTCATCCGGGCGCGCATCTGGAGGACGTCCATCCGGTGTTCGAGCTCGACGACCTCGCGTGCGACCGACGGGCTGGCGTGAAGCACCGCCGAGTACGACAGGTCGATGAGGAGCTCCGCCGTGTCCTTCATCTCCACGAGGAGATCCTTCACGCTCGCGGGCCGGTAGGACACCGCCTCCCGCGACCGCCGCCCGTCGAATCGTCCCATACCGATCCCGTCTCCGGCTCCGGGCAAAAGGCTTGTTACGCGTCCACGAGGGCGTCGCCGGCGACGTATCCCCGCTCGGCCTCGTCGTCCACGGCCCCCGAGTCGTCCGCCTCGACCGGCGCGGCCAGATCGACGAGCGCGAGCCACCGGAGGAGCCGGCCGGCGCGGTCGCGCCAGGACCGCTCCCACTCCGGGTCACGCGCGCGGTCGTGCCGCGGGACCGACCCGCGGGTCGCCGAAAGGAGCGTCCCCGCGGTCACCGGCTCCGTCGGCGACGCCGCCCGCAACAGCGAGAGCGCCTCGGGGACGAACAGGACGCCCTCGCGAAGCCCGTTCCGAACCGACTCCGGCGTCGGCTCCGCGTCGGTGCGAACGAACCCTCGCGGCGTCTCGCGTGCGAGACCGAGCGTTCGGAGGAACGCGAGCCAGTCGTTCGCGCGCTGGCGGTTCGGGAGGTCGCGGCGGTCGCGCAGACGCGCACAGCAGTCGTCGGTGCTGCCCGGAACGAGCGGGACCGCCCGCTGGAACGCGGCGAGTTCGGCGAGGTCCGCGGGCGGCTCGGGGACCGGCTTGATCCGCATCAGCGGTAGCCGAACGACTCCGCGAGCAGCGTCTCGTCGGTCTCGCCGACCGCGTAGACGGGGCCGTCGACCACGTCGACGGTGACCTTCGCCGGCGCGAAGACGCTCTCCGGCACCTCGTAGAAGTCCCAGTCGGCGTCCTCGAACACCTCCACGAAGGGGGTGCCGTAGTCGTCGCGAACGGTGGAGACGATCTCGCCGAACCGGTCGTCGTCGCGCGCGACCTGGAGGTGGACCTCCCCGCCGTACGCTAACGCGTCGTTCGTGCGCCCCATCGCGAGGTCCTCGTCGCGGGTGACGGGCGCGATCGGCGCGGTCCCCGAGGCGTGGAGCACGTCGGTCGGCTCGTAGCCGATCTCGAGCAGCCTGAAGACGGCGAGCTCGGCCGCGCGAGCCGCGGTCGCGACCGATCCGGCCGTCGAGCCGGTGGCGTACGTCGGAAGGAAGACGCCCTCGGGGTCGACCTCGGCGAGGTCGGCGACGTGTTCGGCGACCTCCTCGTCGGGCAGCGTCGTCGACTCGATCGCGAGGGTGGCGAACTCCGAGGAGTCGTAGTAGCCGACGCGCTCGAACTCCGTCTCCTGCCCGACGAGCGCGCGAGCGGGCCCGGAGCCGAGCCCCTCGAACCCGCTTTCGAACGCCAGCTCCCAGCCCGCCTTCTGTGAACACAGCAGCGCGACCGCGGGGTGGTCCGTCGACAGCTCGACGTACCCGCGGGGCGCGTCGGCGACCTCGCCCATCCGGGTGTTCACGCTCGCCAGCCCGGCGGTCTGGATCTCGGCCAGAAGCAGGCCGGCCTCGACCCCGCCGTTGGCGTCGACGCCGAAGTCGACGACGGTCGCCCCGTTCTCCAACTCGTACCCCGCCACGTCGAGCTCGCCCGCGAAGTCGAGCGCCTCGTCGACGAGCTCGATCGCGGTCCGGTTGATGCTCTCCATACGTTCCCTTTCGGGCCCCCGCCTAAGGGGCTTGCCGGTCGCGGCCGCGAGACCGGGGCGGGAACGTCACCGGGACCCGCCCGGCCCGCCCGGTCCCGCCGGCCCGGAGGGTCGCCGGCGCGGGTCGATCGTCACGAACTCGCTTTCGGCGCGCGGGTCGATCTCTTCTCCCCCCTCGTAGCGGACGAACGAGAGGTAGAAGGGCTCGCCGCAGCCGTCGGCCGCCGGCGACGAGTCGGCGTCGTCATCGCTCGCGCTCTCGACCCCGTCCCCGTGCGGGTCCCAGACGACCCCGTCGCTCTCGCCGCAGACGAACCGGACGCCGTCGGCGGCGTCGCCCTCGAACGGCTCGTCGGGGTCGGCGTACTCCCACCCTTCGAAGGGGTACGGCCGCACCGCCTTGTCCGCGAGGTAGCCCTCGCGTTCGATCTCGACGATCGTCTCACAGCGCGGGCAGTGGTAGGTGACGGGGTAGCCCATACGTCGAGTACGGTCGGAGCCGGTAAACACCCGTCGACGGCGGATAACAGAGCGGAGCGTCAGTCGTCGGACGCCTCGACCGCCGGCAGCGCCGCCCGCGTCGCCCGCGCGAGCGCCGCGATCCCGTCCTCGATCTCCTCGGGGGTGACGTAGCTGAACGAGAGCCGCGCGTACCGGCTCCCCCGGTCGTCGTGGAAGAAGTACGAGCCGGGGAGGTACGTGACGCCCTCCTCGGCCGCCGTCTCGAGCAGCTCCTCGGCGTCGATCCCCTCGGGGAACTCGACCCAGAGGAAGAAGCCGCCCGCGGGCTCGCTCCACTCCACGCCCGCCGGCATCCGCGAGTCGAGCGCGTCGAGCATGCGGTCGCGGCGCTCACGGTAGCCCGCGCGCAGGTCCTCGAGGTCCGCCTCGAAGTCGGTCGCCTCGCAGTAGCGGGCGATCAGCCCGAGCGTGAACACGTTCTCGCCGCCCGCGTTGATCCGGTCGAGCTCCCGGACGATCGCCTCGTCGGCGACGACCCAGCCCGTCCGGATGCCGGGCGCGATCGTCTTCGAGAAGGTGTCGACCCGGACGACGCGGCCGTCCTCGTCGAGCGACTTGAGCGGCTCCGGGGTGGTGCCGTCGTACCGGAGCTGTCCGTACGGGTCGTCCTCGACGATCAGGAAGTCGTACGTCTCGGCCAACTCGAGGAGTCGCTCCCGGCGGTCCGTCGACAGCGTCACCCCGGTCGGGTTCTGGAAGTCGGGGACCGTGTACAGGAACTTCGGCAGCGGGTCGCCCGCCTCCTCGCGGGCCGCGAGGTCGGCCGCGAACGCGTCGACGTCGAGGCCGTTCTCGTCCATGGCGTACCCCTCGACGTCGACGCCGTAGTTGCGAAACAGCCGCAGCGCGCCCATGTACGTCGGCGCTTCGACCGCGATGGTGTCGCCGGGGTCGAGGAAGGTCTGTGCGACCGTGTCGAGCGCGTGCGTCGCGCCGTTCGTCACGTGAACCTCCGCCTCGGTACACTCGATCCCGCGGGCGTGCGTCCGTTCGACCACGGTCTCCGTTATCGCGTCCGCGTAGTCGCCGCCCGCGTACTGGAGCGCGTCCTCGTGATCGATCTCGAGAAGGGCGTCGACCGCCTCGTTGACCTTCCCGTTCGGCAGCGCGTCGGGATACGGGAACCCGAACGCGAGCGACACCGCGTCGGGGGCCGTGATCGCTCGCCACGTCCCGTAGGCGGCACCGTCCATCGTTTCTCGGACGGGATCGGCGAAGAGTCGCTCGTACCCGTCGGATTCGTCGCTCTCGCTCATGATCGATCACACGTCCGCTCACCGATATAAGCCTGCTGGCGGAGGAACGAAACCCCGCAATCCCTTTTAACCGCGGCGTCGACTCTCCGGACATGATCGACGAGACGGTCGCCGAGATCCGGGCGATGCGGACCCACAGCACCTCCGCGGTGGCCGTGAAGGCGACGGAGTCGCTCGCGGAACTGCTCGACCGCGAGTACGTCACCGTCGACGAGTTCGAGCGCGACCTCGAACACAACGCGGGCGTGTTACGGCGGTCGAATCCCTCCCACGCCGCGCTCCACAACGCGATGCGCGAGGTCGAGCGGTCGATCGTCGGCGAGCCGACCACGGTCGAGGGCGCGAAACAGCTCTTGGAGGACGTGATCGACCGCGTCGTCGAGGACGTCGAGACCTCGAAGGCGGCCGCCGCGGCCAACGCCGCGGAGCGGATCGTCGACGGCGACACGCTTCTCGTCCACGACTACTCCACGACCGTCCTCGAGTCCATCGAGACCGCCGCGAGCGACGGCGCGCACCTGACGGTGTACGTGACCGAGGCGCGCCCGCGGACGCTCGGCCGGAAGACCGCGCGCGCGCTCGCCGGGATGGACCGCGTCGACGCGCGGATGGTCGTCGACGGCGCGATGGGCTACGCCCTCCGCGACTGCGACCGCGTCCTGCTCGGGATCACGTGTATCACCGGCGGCACCTACTACAACCGGGTCGGGACCTTCCCGCTCGTCGTGACCGCCCGCGAGCTCGGCGTCCCCGTCACCGCGGTCGGTTCCGGCGCCAAGACGATCGAGGAGTTCCGGTTCGAGAACGAGTTCCGCGACGCCGTGGAGGTGATGCGCGAGCCGGTCGAGGACGTCGAGATCGAGAACCCCAGCTACGACGCGACCCCCGTCGGAATGATCGACACCGTGATCACCGACGACGGCGTCAGGGAGTGAGCGCGTCGATCCGGTCACCGATCCGCCCGATCGTCGCCTCCGAGAGCCCGTGACCCGATCCGGGACCGATCCGAACGTCGACGGCCGCGCCGCCCGCTCCGAGGACCCGAGCCGTCTCGCGGACCCGAGCCGGCGGGACGTGCGGATCCGCCTCGCTCGAGTCGAGCGACACCGGCGTTTCGGCGAGCGGGGTGCTGGCGTCGCGGTCGCCGTCGACCCCCGCGACCCGCCGCGTCTCGAGGTCCTCGCCCGGCAACGCCGCCGAGGCGACGACGGCCCCGCCGAACCGCCGCGGTCGGCGACACAGGAACGCCGCGAGGACGCACCCGCCCTGCGAGACGCCGACGAGGAGCGTCCGCTCGGGAGGGATCCCCACGTCGCCCGCGGCCGCGACCGCGCCGGCGACGCAGTCGACCGCCGAGGACAGAGCGGGCTCGTTGGCGGCGACCGGGGCGTCGTGGCCCGCCGGGAACCAGGTCGACCGGCGGGCCGCGGGCGCGAGAAGGGTCACGCCCGGCCGGTAGAACTCGTCCGCCAGCCGCACGATCCCCTCGGCGGTCCCCCCGCGGCCGTGGAGGAGGACGACCGCGACTTCCGCCGCCGCGGCGGGCGCGCCCCCGACGACGAGCCGGGCGTCGGCGTGCGGGCCCTCGACGTCGGGTAGCGTCCGGGTCATGCCGACGACGCTCGGGTCACCGCCGACTCGGCGACTCGATCCGCGGCAGCTGCCCCTCGATCAGGTCCCGATCCTCGGCGAACCGGTCCGGGAGGTAGAGGTCGGTCGCGTGGCCGTCCGCCTCGGGGTCGGCGAGGCCCGGTCCGCGCGGGCCGTCCGGGGTCGGCTCCTCGGTCGCGAGCTCCACGAGGAGCCCGCCGGGGCCGCGGACGTACAGCGAGTGGAAGAAGTGCCGGTCCTTCACGCGGGAGACCTCGTATCCCCGCTCGCGAAACAGGTCGTGCCAGCCGAGGAGCGCCTCGCGGTCCGGCATCCGCACCGCGACGTGGTGGAGCGTTCCGGGACCCTCGCGGAGGTACGGCGCGTCCCGGACGAGGAGGTCGACGGCGGTCGCCCGACCGCCCGGCGCGCGGTACCGGATCCGGTCGTCCGTCTCCGCCTCGTACTCGAAGCCGAGCGTCTCGAGGACGCCCGCGGCACCGTACGGGTCCGTCGGCGTCGCGGCCGCGCCGTAGACGCCCCGGATCGCGGCCCGCTCCGGAACCGGTCCCCCGGTCCACGGGTCGCCCGCGTCGCCGCTCGCGACGAGTTCGACCGTCGTCCCCGCAGGGTCCGAGAGACGGAGTCCGCGGTCGCCGAAGCGCTCGTCGGGGCGGAGTCGGTCCGCGTCGATTCCGCGATCCGCCAGCCGATCGCGCCAGTGGTCGAGCGATCCGGAGGGGATCGCGAGCGAGACCGACTCGTATCCCGGCTTGCCGGGGCGCCCCGGCGCGCCCGTCGGGTCGGGAAAGACGGTGAGGACCGATCCGGGGCGTCCCTCGCCGGTCCCGAAGTAGAGGTGGTGCTGGAGGCGGTCCTCGTAGTTCACCGTCGTCCGGAGCAGCCGGAGTCCGAGCGTCCCCGCGTAGAAGTCGACGCTCGCCCCGGCGTCGCCGACGATCCCCGTCACGTGGTGGATGCCCGGCGTCTGTGTGGTCACGCTCGACGGTTCGACGCGAGGGATCATATCGGTGTCGCCCGCCGGACCGCACGTCCCGGCCGCGAGGGAGTTCGGTTCCGGAACCGGGAGCCGATGTTCACCGCCTGACAAAGGGTGTCAACCTTAGCGTGAAGAATGCGGCCGAGCATGGTTGAATTGGTGATTCGAAGATGCTCGACCGCGTGGTTGCGAAAGCACGCGATCAAGAAGTATTTTCGCGTGAAGATA
>NZ_JANHDM010000006.1 GCF_024494685.1 Halorubrum rubrum
CGACGTGTGGTGTGGAGACAGCGAAACCCATCTGGGTCAGAGAGCACTCGTGTCCGAGTTGTGGGTTCGAGTGTAACCGTGACGCGAACGCGGCGATGAACGTCTTGCAGAGAGGCTTTGCTGAACTAGGGCTGGGATGGCCCGAATCAACGTCTGTGGAGACTGCGTTCCCTACGGACACCCATTCGGTGTCTGCAAAGCGCGTCGTGGAAACAGGAAGCCCCACCCTCAACGAAGCCACACCTGTGGCTGAGTAGGGTGGGGTAGTTCACTCCTCGGGTTCGGCAGGCTCAGAGGTGCGGACTACTTTCACGTCTGCCCCGATCCACCGCTTCGGGATGGTAATATGAGCACCACCGCTTCCGAAGGGCTTCACTTCCCGGTCGAGAGCTTCTTGACCTTCAACTGTGAATGATGCCATGCTGATCTATATGCGAGATATATAGGGAAGCGTTCCGGCGCGTTGGCCTGCGGGTCGGCTGTATCGGAGGAATGAGCAGGTGATGACGGCGTTGACGAATCGCTTTGCGATTCGTTCGCACACCAGAAATCTTCGATTTCTGGGGACGCTGTATCCCCTCCCTACTCGCTCCCTTCGGTCGTTTCTTGAGGAAGTGGACTTAGCGCCTACAAACTGTTAAATCCCTCCCGGCGAAACGGGGGGCAATGAGCGCCAACGTCTTTCTCGTCCCCGTCGACCCGGAGAACTTCGATCGAACGGTCCGGTCCGCGGTCGATCTCTCCGAGTACCCCGACCGGCCGGAGCCGCTCGCGAGCGTCGAGGAGGCGCGGCTGTGGGCCGTCGACGACGAGAGCGGGAACGGCTCGACGTTCGACCGCATGGAGTCCGGCGACCTCGTCCTGTTCTATCACGACGGCGAGTACGTCGCCACCGGGCGGATCGGCCGGACGTTCGCCGACGAGGACCGGTGGGTCAGCGGCACGTTCTGGACCGCGTTCCCGACCACACGGGTGTACACCGTCGAGTCGTTCACCCCGATCTCGGTTCCCAAACGCGGCGTCAACCGGATCTTCGACTACTCCGCCTCGTACACGCCGGGGTTCATGCGCGTCGCCGACGGCCGCGTCACCCGCGACCTGTCCACGATCGAGACGGCGCTCGACGCCTACACCAAGCGGAACGCCGAGGCGTAGGCCGGACCGGGCCGTCGACTGCCCGGACCGACCCGCGAACCGCCCGACCGGCGCGTGTCGTCAATAGAACTATACGACATCGGGCGGTAGCCCGGCGCATGTCACTCGCGGAGACGCCGGTGGTGTTCGCGTTGCTCTGTGTCAACACGCTCGTCGGGGGCGTGCTGGTGGCCGCCGCCTACGACCTCACGGACCGCGTCCTCGGCTGGACCGGGTGGATCGCCGGGGCGGCCGGCGGCGGGGTGGTCGGCTGGATCGTCGTCCCGAGGGTCGCCTCCGGGACCGTCTCGACCGGCGGTCGGATCGGGTTCGCCGCGTCGCTCGTGCTGATCGGCGCGTTCCTCGGTCGCGGGCTGGTTCCGCTCGTCGCCCGGTTCGCCGTGGCGATCTCGGCGTTCCTCTTCTCGACGCTCGCGACGCTCGTGTTGACGGTCGGCGAGTCGGTCCTCGGTCGGGTGTACGACCCGGCCGGGTCCGAAGCGCCGGTCGTCGAGGCGATCGACCCGGCGGCGCTCGCCGGATCCGGCCTGTTCGCGCGACCCGAGTTCCAGCGGTTCCTCCTCGCCTCGCTTTTCGTCGGCATCGTCGCCGGGATCCTGGCGATGCGGTACGCCGACCCGATCATGTCGCTGGCGCTGACCGGACTCGGTGCCGGCGTCCTCGCGACGGCGTACCCGGTGTGGCGGGCCGTCCTCGCCGGCGAGGCGCTCGCGATCACCCAGCAGGCCGCCCCGTCGACGCCGGCGTTTCTCGCGTTCCTGATCGGCGGGGCCGCGATCCAGTACCTCCGTCACGGGGGCGACGGGGACTCGGCGTTCCCGGCCGCGGGGTAGGGAACGCCCGCCACGCGTCGCCCGCTCCTCTCGCTCTCGGCGTAACCGACCCCACCGAACGACGGGTCGTTCGATATCGACCGCCGCACGGATGCTCGAACCGGATTAATCCGAGTTAATCCGGACCGAACCGGGCGAAGCGAGTGGGTCATTGAAGTCGATAGCCGCTCGTGTGCGAGTCGCAATGAACGCCATTCGAACCGCGCTCCTCGGAGCGCTCGCCGCGGTCGTACTGATCGGAACCGGCGTTGCGGCCGGCGGGGTCGCCGCCGACGTCGGCCCTGACGGGAACGTCGGCGACGACGCCGGGCTGCCGAGCGATCTGCCGGACCCGGTTCCGGAGTTCGTCGGCGAGCTCCTGAACGAGATCGACGGCTTCCTCTCCGGCGAGATCGGGAACCTCGGCGACGCGGTGAGCGATCTCGCCGGCAACGATATCGGCGGAAACGACCGCGCCGGCGGTGCCGGGGGTGTCTGACGTGAGCGGGACGCGAGATCGGTTCGACGCGTTCGGCCGCCGCGACTACCTCCGGGCGACCGGTGCCGCCGCGCTCGGGACCGCGGGGATCGCCGGCTGCGTCGGCCGCGCGACCGGCACGCTCGCGACTTCGGTCACCGACCAACCGGCCGACATCGACGACTTCGAGTCGCTCGTCGTCACGATCGACGGGATCTGGCTGGGGCCCGAGGGCGGTGACGGAGACGGCGATGGGGCGGAAGACGGAGACGAGGACGGCGGAGGGGACGACGCGGGCGGCAACGAGACCGATCCCGACGGCGGCGGGAACGATGCCGACGAGGGATCGGACGATGACGAAGCCGCCGACGAGACCGACGACGAAGAGGACGACCCGCAGGGACGCGAGTACCACGAGTTCGACGAACCCCAGGAGGCCGACCTCGTCCAGCTACGGGGCGAGGAAACCCAGCTGATCGACGAGCGCGATCTGGCCACCGGGACGTACCTGTACCTCCAGCTCGACGTCTCCGGAACCGACGCGAGGCTCGTGGACGGCAGCGACGCGACCGTCGAACTGCCCGGAAGCGCGCCGATCACGTTCGATCGGGAGTTCGAGATCAGAGAGGACACCGTCACGAGCTTCACCGCCGATTTCGCGCCGGTCGAGCGCGGAAACGGGACGTACCTCCTCCGGCCGGTGCCGCGCGGCATCGAGGTCAGTTACGGGGGAGAGGAAAGCGAGTAGCGCGGACTCGAACGTGACCGGTCCGACACGAGCCGCGATCCGGCAAAACGGTTCCGAACGGAGCGGCGGGGGATCGATCGCTATCGCAGCCGCCGAGCGCCCGCGGTGAACTCCGACGCGAGCCGACCCAGGTACCAGACGAGGAGCAGTCCGAGGATCAGGCCTCCGGCGGTCGCGGCCGCCAACTGAACGGGCGTCGGGTCGCCGAGGAGCGTGATGAGCGGCGGCGAGACGGCCACCAGAAGCAGGAACCCGAGCTTTATTTTCCGGTTGCCGGCGTCGCGTTCCTCGCGCGACATCGGCTCTACCATCCCGCACCTCCGGGGCGCATACGTTCCGACTCGGTCCGGCGCGTCTCCATACTCGACCTCAGAACCCGAGCGGCTATAATTCCGCGGACCGATCTCCTCAGTAGGTCGTCGTGAACACATAAACGTCGCGACCGTTCACGTCGCTCGTTCCGGCTCGACGGCGTGAACGGTCTCGACCGTTTATGTTCGCGTGTCTCCGATGGTTCCACGCCCCTACCCGCGGCCCCGACGGCGGGACGGGAGCGGGCGGGTCGCCTGCGTCTCGCCGACGCGATCCGCGTCTCCCGCCGTGACGCCGACGGTTTCGCGGCGTTTTTGAGTCGCCCCGACGAGCCGACGGTATGGACGACGAACTCCGCGAGCGGGTCGAGGCGGCCGGCGAGACGGCCGCGCTGTTCAACGCGCTCAAACACGACAGCGACCCCGACGTGGGCGCCATCATGGGTCCGCTGATGGGCGAGAACCCCGAGTTCCGCCCGCACGGCGACGAGATACCCGGCGTGCTCGCGCCGATCGTGAACCGGGTCGCGGCGATGGACGAGCCGGAGCGGCGCGATCGGCTCGGCGAGTTGGCCCCCGAGCGACTCGCGGAGCTTGAGGCCGACGACGAGGAGGACGACCGCGTCCTCCCCGACCTGCCGAACGCGGAGGCGGGCGAGGTCGTGATGCGCGCCGCGCCGAACCCCAACGGCCCCTGGCACATCGGCCACGCCCGGATGCCCGCGGTGATCGGGACGTACAAACAGCGCTACGACGGGGAGTTCATCTGCCGGTTCGACGACACCGACCCGGAGACGAAGCGGCCCGACCTCGAGGCGTACGACGCGATCCTCGAAGACATCGAGTACCTCGGCTTCGAGGCCGACCGCGTTCTGCGGGCGTCCGACCGCCTCGAAACGTACTACGAGCACGCCCGCGACCTGATCGACCGCGGCGGCGCGTACACCTGCTCGTGTTCCGGCGAGGCGTTCTCCGAGCTGAAGAACGACGGCGAGCCGTGTCCACACCGCGGGAAGGACGAGGCGACCGTCCGCGAGGAGTTCGAGGCCATGGTCGACGGCGAGTACGACGCCGGCGAGATGGTCCTCCGGGTACGTACCGACATCGACCACAAGAACCCCGCGCTGCGCGACTGGGTCGCCTTCCGGATGATCGACACGCCCCACCCCCGCGAGGCGGCCGCCGACTATCGCTGTTGGCCCATGCTCGATTTCCAGTCGGGCGTCGACGACCACCTCACGGGGGTCACTCACATCATCCGCGGCATCGACCTCCAGGACTCCGCGAAGCGCCAGCGGTTCGTCTACGACTACTTCGACTGGGTGTACCCCGAGGTGCTCCACTGGGGGCACGTCCAGGTCGACGAGTACGACGTGAGCCTCTCGACGTCGACGATCAAGGGACTGATCGAGGCCGGCGATCTGACCGGGTGGGACGACCCGCGCGCGCCGACGATCCGGTCGGTCCGCCGGCGGGGGATCCGCGGCGAGGCGCTCGTCGAGTCGATGACCGAACTCGGGATGTCGACCTCCGACGTGGATCTGGCGATGTCGTCGGTGTACGCCAACAACCGCGACCGCGTCGACGACGAGGCGGACCGGTTCTTCCTCGTGCGCGACCGCGAGGACGACCCGGCCGTCGAGCTCCCGGTCGTCGACGGCGACGCGCCCGCGCCGGCCGCCGGCCGCCCCGCGCGACACCCCGACCACCCCGACCGCGGCGACCGGACGATCCCGGCGGGACGGGTCCTCGTGGAGGCATCGGACCTCCCGCCCACCGGCGAGCGCGTCTGGCTGAAGGGGTACGGCCCCGTGCGCCGCGAGGCCGACGAGCTCGTCTACGTCGACGCCGACATCGACGTGGTCCGCGACGGCGACGTCGACGTGGTCCACTGGGTGCCCGCCGCGGAGTCGCTCGAGACGCTTCTCCGCACCCTCGAGGGCGACGTGCGCGGGTACGCCGAGCCCGAGGTCGCCGACGCCGCCGTCGACGACGTGGTCCAGTTCGAGCGGATCGGCTTCGCCCGGCTCGACTCGTTCGATCCCACGGGCACCGACGAGCCGGACGGGCCGACCGGCGGAGAGGACCTCGTGGCGTACTTCGCGCATCCCTGAGATCGGGGGAGCCGTCGCTCGGAGGGGCCGCCGCTGACCCGCCGCTCGGGAGAGCACGGCTCGGCCGGCGTCGCGGAGTTTAACTGTCGACGCGCGAAAGTCCCGTCAGGATGGGCATCGACCCGAACTTCGAGCGGAACTCGGAACGGACCGGCGAGGAGCACGGCGTCGACGTGTGGGGGCCGGTCGAGCCGCCGGAGACGCTCGGGATCCGCGGGACCCACGTCGCCGTCGACTTCGACATCTGTCTGGCCGACGGCGCGTGTCTGGAGGACTGTCCGGTCGACGTCTTCGACTGGGTCGACACGCCCGGCCACCCGGAGTCCGACCGCAAGGCGAACCCGACCGACGAGGACCAGTGTATCGACTGTATGCTGTGTGTCGACGTCTGTCCGGTCGACGCCATCGACGTTGACCCCGGCCGCGAGAACCGGATCTGAGATCGGTCGTCGCCTTCTCGCCCCTCTTCCCGAGGTTACAAGTCTCCCCGACGGGAGCCACGGGTATGTTCGGAACCAGCGGGATCCGCGGGCCCGTCGGCGAGGCCGTCACCGCGGCCGTCGCGCTCGACGTGGGGCGTGCAGTCGGCACCGAAACTGACCGGGTCGTGGTCGGACGCGACGCGCGGAAGACGGGCGAGACGCTCCGCGACGCGTTAGTCGCGGGGCTCCGCGAGACGGGTGCGGACGTAGTCGACGTCGGCCGCGCGGCCACGCCCACGGTCGCGCGGGCGATCGGAACGCTGGACGCCGACGCCGGGGTCGTCCTGACCGCCTCGCACAACCCGGCACCCGACAACGGGCTCAAGCTGTGGACCCCCTCGGGACGGGCGTACCCGCCGGCGCGACAGGACGTCATCGAGGAACGGATCCGCGAGGAGGCGTTCGACCTCGCGGACTGGGAGGGACAGGGCGGGTACGAGCGCCGGACCGACGCGACGGCGCGCCACCGCGACGCGCTCGTCGCGGCCGGCGAGCGCGCGGCGGAGACGAACGGGGACGGAGCCCCCGCCTCCGAACCCCTCGCCGGCCTCTCCGTCGTCGTCGACGTTGGCAACGGGATGGGCGGCGTGACCGCCGACGCGCTCCACGAGTTGGGTGCCGACGTCGAGACGCTGAACGCGACCCCGGACGGCCGGTTCCCCGCCCGCCCGAGCGAGCCGACCGCCGAGAACTGCGGGACCCTCGCGGCCACCGTCGAGGCGGTCGACGCCGACCTCGGGATCGCCCACGACGGCGACGCGGACCGCATGATGGCGGTCACGGACGCGGGCGAGTTCGTCCCCGGCGACCTGCTCCTCGCCGTCTTCGGCCGGGCGGCCGCCGGCGAGGGCGACCGCGTCGCCGCGCCGGTCGACACGAGCCTCGCGGCTGCGGACGCGCTCGCCGCGGTCGGCGCGGAACTCGTCTACACGCGCGTCGGCGACGTGTACGTGGCCGAGCGCGCCGCGGAGGCGGGGGTCGCGTTCGGCGGCGAGCCCTCCGGCGCGTGGATCTTCCCCGAGGAGACGCTGTGTCCGGACGGCCCGCTCGCGGCGGTCCGGCTCGCCGCGTTGGCGGCGGAGACACCCCTCTCCGAGCGGGTCGCGGCGATGGAGCGGTACCCGATCCGGCGGCGCTCGGTCGAGACCGAGCACAAGACCGCCGCGATGGCGCTGATCGCGGAGCGCGTGACCGACGGATTCGCCGACGTCTCGACGCTCGACGGGGTCCGCGTCGACGCCGAGGAGGGGTGGTTCCTCCTCCGTGCCTCGGGGACCGAGCCGCTGATCCGGATCACGGCTGAGGCCCGCGAGGCCGACGCCGCGGACGCCCTCCTGGAGCGCGCGAGCGGGATCGTCGACCGCGCGCTCGACGAGGCGAACGGAGGGGACGGACCGAGTGAGCGGGCCGAGTGAGGCGGGGACTGACGGAGAGTAGCCGGCGGATAACCGGGAGCCGACGACGCCACCCAGGGGGCGTAGCGTCGCAATACCTTTCCCGGAGTCCGGCGAGTTGCGGGTATATGCAAACCGTCGTACTCGCGGCCGGCGAGGGGACCCGGATGCGCCCGCTGACGGCGAACACGCCGAAACCGATGCTGCCCGTCGCCGGGCGGCCGCTCGTCGTCCGCTGTCTCGAGGACGCGATCGACTCGGGCGCGAGCCGGATCGTCGTCGTCGTCGGCTACGAGGCGGACGCGGTCCGAGCCGCGATCGCCGACCGCGACTGGCCGGTCCCGATCGAGACCGTCACGCAGGCCGAACGGCGCGGGACCGCCGACGCCGTCCGCACCGCCCGAAGCGAACTCGAGGAGGGGCCGTTCGTCGTGTTGAACGGCGACGCCCTCTACGACCGCGAGTCGCTCGCGGAACTGTACGACTCTGACGCCGCGGTCGGCTCCTACCGCGTCGAGAACCCCTCGTCGTACGGCGTGTTGCGCGTCGCCGACGGGCGTGTCGAGGGCGTCGTCGAGAAGCCCGCGGAACCGCCCTCGAACCTCGTGAACACGGGCGCGTACGTCTTCCCCGCCGAGGCGCTCGCGTGGCTCGACGTCGACGAGAGCGAGCGCGGCGAGCTGGAGCTCACCGACGTGCTCCAGCGGGCGTGCGAGACGACCGACGTGCGGTCGATCCCCTTCGAGCGCTGGCTCGACGTGGGTCGGCCGTGGGAGCTGCTCGCGGCGAACGAGTGGAAGCTCGCGGAGTGCGACCGCGAGGTCGGCGGCGACGTGAGCGACGACGCCGAACTGCGGGGCACGGTCGTCGTCGAGAACGGCGCGACGATAGAGCCCGGCGTCGTGATCGAGGGGCCGGCGTACGTCGCCGCCGGCAGCCACGTCGGGCCCAACGCGTACGTCCGCGGCGCGACGTACCTCGGTCCGGACGCCAGGGTCGGCCACGGCGTCGAGGTGAAAAACAGCGTCGTGATGGCCGACTCCGCGGTTCCCCACCTCACGTACCTCGGCGACAGCGTGCTCGGCGAGGACGTCAACCTCGGCGCGGGCACGACCGTCGCGAACCTCAGACACGACGGCGAGCCGGTCGAGCTCACGGTGAAGGGCGACCGGGTGAGCACGGGCCGCCGGAAGTTCGGAATCGTCTGTGGCGACGGCGTCCGAACCGGGATCAACTGTACGATCAACGTCGGGATCGTCCTCTCCGCGGGCGCGACGGTCGCGCCGGGCGAGACGGTCCTGCGGGACCGGTGAGGGAGCGATAGACCGTGTACAGGACGGGCCACGTCGGGGCCGCGCTCGCGGCGTACGCGCCGGTCGGGTTCGGCCTCGCCGCGTTCGCCGGGCTCGAACTCGCGGCGGGAGCCGCGGCGGTCGTCGTCTGGACGGCGATGGTCCCCGACCTGGACACGCAGATCCCGTTCGTGAACCACCGCGGGATCACGCACACCGTCTGGTTCGCGCTCGCGGTCGGCGTCGCGTTCGGGCTCGTCGGCGGAGCCGTCGGACTCGAGAGCGGCCCGGTCGTCGTCCTCGCGCTCGCCGCGCTCGCGTTCGTCCTCGGCGCGGGGACGGTCGTCTCACACCTCCTCGCCGACGTGATCACGCCGATGGGGATCCGGCCGTACGCGCCCGTCAGGGACGACCACTACACCCTCGACCTCGTGAAGGCGGCGAACCCGATCGCGAACTACGCCCTCCTCGTCGCCGGCGGCGCGGTCGCCGGGATCGCAGTGCTGGCCGGGGCGGTCGTCGGCGGGTGAGGCGGTCGTCGGCGGGTGAGGGGAGTGAGGCGGTCGTCGGCGGGTGAGGCGGGCGACGGCGATCAGCCGGGGCGACGGCGATCGGCCGGGCTCAGTCGACGGGATCGAGCCCGGCGTCGCGCCGGACCGCGTCGACGTACCCGCGCGTGAGGTCCTCGAGCCCGTGCTCGATCCGGTAGTCGAGATCGGACCGGGCACGTGTGAGCGCGAGTCGCTGGGCCGACCAGTCGCGGTCGGCGTCGTCGGCCACGGTCACCGCCGCGTCCGGGAGGAGCCGTCGAACCGTCTCCGCGGCCGCCGCGACGGTCGCGACCTCGCCGCGGACGTTGTAGACGCCGTGTTCGAGGTCGCTCGCGGACGCCAGCGCGGCACGCCGGAACGCGTCGGCGGCGTCCCGCACGGAGAGCCAGCTCACGGCGGTTCCGCCGCCCTCGACGCGAACGAGATCGCCGACCGCCGGGCGCTCGAAGAGGTCCGAGAACGCCGTGAAGCTCCGTCTGAACGGCCCGAAGACGCCGGTCGGTCGGAGCGCGACCGCGGGGACGCCGTGGTCCTCCCGGTAGCGTCGCGAGAGACACTCGGCGTGGCGTTTCGCGGCGGCGTACGGCGAGTCGGGCGACAACAGCGCGTTCTCGGGGACGGACCCGTCGTACGCCGATCCGGGGCCGTACACCGTCTCGCTCGACGTCACCACGACGCGGTCGATCCGATCGGGGAGGAGCCGGGCGGCCTCGAGCACGTGGTTCGCGCCGAGCGCGTTCACCCGCGTGGCCGCGAGCTCGTCGGTTCGAACGTCCTCGCTCAAGAGCGCGGCCAGGTGGACGATCCGGGTGGCTCCGCTCTCGCGGATCGCCCGAACGATCGCGGCGACGTCCGTCACGTCGCCGCGCCGGACCTCGACCGTCCCCGCGACGCCGAGCCGTTCGAGGAGGGCGGCGTCGGGCGCGGCGTCGAAGGCGACGACCTCGTGGCCGTCGTCGACGAGCCGCCGGGCGAGGTGTGATCCGATGAAGCCCGTACCGCCGGTCACCAGTATCGTCTCGGTCCCCGCGTCGGTGTCGGAGGCTGTCACGGCTCGATCGGCGTCCGGTACCCATTGGCTGTATCGATCCCGGCAGTATCGGACGGTTCGATCCCGCGGAACGAGGTTCGACCGTTCGCGTGACGTGGTCGCGGAGGGCGTCACGCGAACGTCGAGACCCGGACTCGTCAACACGGGAGATACGTCGGCGACTGGCGGACTCGAGTGTCAACAAATTGTTGTATGGCCGGGGTGGGCTCCGAACCCACGATCTCCGCATGTCCCAGGTCCGAGGCTCGGCGGAGCCACGGGAAGGACGCGGACGCTTCCAAGGCGTCACCGCACCGAATCTCTGAACCCTATGAGTGCGGCGCTATGTCCAGCTAAGCCACCCGGCCTCACGCTTACGTATCGCGATGACACTCTTTAACCTTCCCATCCGTCGGGGGGATGAGAGGAGATCGCACGCCGTCCCGCGAGCGTCGTCGCGACCGGATCCACGACCGAGAACCGGACCCCGCGGATTTATGCCGGACGCCCCGGACGTTCGGCGTATGAGCCTTCCGGAACTACTGTCGGGGGCCGCCGGCGACGAGGAGGTCGTCGCGCGGGTCCCGCTCGGGGGGGACGACCTCCTCGCGGTCACGCCCACGCGAACGCTCGTGTACCGCGCCGACGGCCTGCTCTCCGACGAGACCGTCGAGGAGTACCCGCACGACGCCGAGCGGATCGCCGTCTCGACCGGCCGGCGGAAGTCGAAGGTCGTCTTCGGCTACGGCCTCGACGGCGAGGAGACGCTGGCGGTCCCGTCGAAACGCCTCGACGACGTGGTCCACCCCGTCCTCGCCGGGGTGCTCTCCGCGCGCGGCGTGACCGACGCCGGCGAGTCGGTCGAGCGCACGTTCCGCTTCTCGGAGCTCACCCTCGTCGTCACCGACAGCCGGCTCGTGAAACACGTCGGCTCGGCGGTCTGGGACGAGGAGTTCGAGGAGTTCCCCTACGCCGACCTGACCGACCTCGACTTCGAGGAGGGGACGGTCGCGACCGCGGTCGTGCTCACGCACGACGGCCGCTCCGAGCGGTTCAAAGCGCCCAACGAATCGGCTCGAGCCGTCAAGGAGAGCCTCGTCGACGCGGTGTGCGCGTTCCACGGCGTCGGGAGCCTCGAGGAGCTTCGGGTGACGGTCGCGGACGACGTCGACGAGGACGAGGGGACCGCGACGTCCACCGGGACGACCGACTTCGGCGAGGGCCCCGACCCGCTCTCGGCGTCGCCGGCGGCCGACGCGGAGATCGAGGCGGAAACGAGGACGGAGTCGGCGTCCGATCCGGGAGCCTTCTCCGAGACGAGAGCGGAAGAGACGGAACTCGGCGACTCCGCCGAGGGCGACCTCGACCGCGGCGGAACCGACGGCACGGCCGGGGGCACGAATGCGGCCGGACGCGCGATCGACGCCGACCCGGTCGAGTCCGACGGCGCCGACGGTGACCCGCTTGCGGACGAGTTCGAGACGTCGACGGCGGACGCGAACGGATCGACCGCGAACCACGAGGCGTCGACGGACGTCTCGAACGCGGCGAACTCGACGGGGTCGACGGCCCCGGCCGACGCCGTCGACGGCGACGGATTCGAGGGGTCGCCCTTCGAGAGCGCGGGCGTCGAGGACGACGGCCTCGCCGCGGAGGTCGCGGCGCTCCGACAGACCGTCGAGGCGCAGTCGGCGACCATCGAGCGGCAGTCCGAACTCATCGAGCGGCTCATCGAGGAGCTTCGACAGGGCAGATAGCTCCGTCACTCGGCGTCCCGGCCGGTCACCTTTCGAACGCACGAGGAGCCGAACGGCCCGAGTTCGCCGGCCTCGAACCGGACGAAGTGCCCAGTCGTGATGCCTGCACCACATCGCTTACACTCGAACTCGCCCTCGCGGGCGACCACTTGGCTGTCGTACTTCACGTAGGTTCCGCCCCGAAGAACGCGTAGTCGGGCGTTCTCGCGGTCGATCACGCCACGTTTCTCAGCCGTATCGAGTATCTCACGGGTGAGCGCGGGGTTCGTGGTCACCGTCTCGATCCGGTCTACCGCCTCGGGAAGCGAGAGCTCCTCGCGTTCGAGGTGTGCGAGGAGCTCGACGCCGAGATCCACCTTCTCCGCGCGCGTCGCCGGCTCGCTCACGCCTGAGGCGACGGTCGTGACGGACATAAGTCGGTCGGGAGCAGGCGAGCGCGGAGGCGACCGAGAGCGAGCGGGATCGAAGTCGATGGGGGACGGGTCACAAGGGCAAGACAGTTACCCCGCGGCCGGCTTCCCACCGCATGGACGTACTGGAAGTCGCCGCGCGTGCGACCGCGACCGGGCCGGTGTGTGACGCCTGTCTCGGTCGGCTCGTCGCCGACCGGAGCTTCGGGCTGTCGAACGCCGAGCGCGGGTCGGCGCTGCGGGTCTCGCTCGCGCTGCGCGAGGACGACGACCACGAGCCGGTCGCGACCGCGGACTGCTGGGTGTGTGAGGGACGCTGTGCCGAGTTCGACGCGTGGGCCGAGCGTGCGGCCGAGGCCGTGGAGGGGACCGAGTTCGCCACCTACAACGTCGGGACGCGGCCGCCGCCGCTGATCGAGGAGAACGAGGCGCTGCTCCGCGAGGAGGCCGGGGTGGAGGCGGACGCCGGCGAGCCGTTCAAATCCGAGTTCAACCGCGAGGTCGGCAAGCGGGTCGGTCGGCTCACGGACGCGGAGGTCTCCTTCGACCGCCCGGACGTCCAGTTCACGATCGATCTCGCCGAGGACGCCCTCGACGCCAAGGTCAACTCCGCGTTCGTCTACGGTCGCTACCGGAAGCTGGAGCGCGACATCCCCCAGACCGAGTGGCCCTGCCGGGAGTGTAAGGGGTCCGGGCGGCAGGGGGCGGACCCGTGTGACCACTGCGGCGGATCGGGCTACCTCTACGACGACAGCGTCGAGGAGTACACCGCGCCGGTCGTCGAGGACGTGATGGACGGCACCGAGGCGACGTTCCACGGCGCGGGCCGCGAGGACGTCGACGCGCTCATGCTCGGTACCGGCCGCCCGTTCGTGGTCGAGGTCGCGGAGCCGCGCCGCCGCCGCGTCGACACCGACCGGCTCGAGGCCGACATCAACGCCTTCGCCGAGGGGTCGGTCGAGGTCGAGGGGCTCCGGCTCGCGACCTACGACATGGTCGAGCGCGTCAAGGAACACGACGCCTCGAAGCGCTACCGCGCGCAGGTGACGTTCGACGGCGACGTCGATGCCGACGCGCTTGCGGCCGCGATGGACGAACTCGCGGGCGCGACCGTCGAGCAGTACACCCCGAACCGCGTCGACCACCGGCGCGCGAGCCTGACCCGCGAGCGCGACGTGTACGCGGCGACCGCCGATCTCGAGGATTCGCGGCACGCCACCGTCGAGATCCACGGTGCGGGCGGACTCTACGTCAAGGAGTTGATCTCCGGCGACGAGGGACGGACCGAGCCGAGCCTCGCCGGGATCCTCGGCGTCGGTGCCGAGGTCACCGCCCTCGACGTGATCGCCGTGGAGGGCGAGGACGAGCCGTTCGAGGACGAGGCGTTCTTCCGGGAGTAGGAACGCCGGCGGCTTCCGTTCCGGACGGGTCCGACCCCGCCCTCGAGGGGGGAAGGACGACCAGAGACCCACGGAGCGGGGCTCGGCGGAATACCGAAACGGGAACGACCATCGGGATTTATCATGCGTCTGTCTGACGCGTAGGGTATGTACGGGAGCGACGCCGACGACGGGAGCGGTGAGGGCGGCGGGGTCGGCGAGGGCGTCGGTGACGTCGGCGGGGAGACGCCGACCGATCCGGCGACCGAGAGCCGACTTCCCGCGACGGGTCCGTCGCTGGAGACGGCCGTCGAGGAGGCTGCCGCGTCGGTCGGGACCGCGGCGCGCGCGACGCTGAACGGGGCCGATCGCGCGACCGGACCGGAACGGACCTCCTCGATCCTCGTCGCGGTCGCGGTCGGCCCCCACTCCGGCGTGACGGTCGACGTGGCGAAACGCGTCGCCGAGGCGACCGACGCGTGGCTCGAGCTGTTCCACGTGACCCCGTCGATCGACGGGATCGACGGAGGCGCGTCCGACGCCGACTCGGTGGACGAGGACGGCGCCGAGGAGGCGGCCGGCGAGCGCATCCTCGACGCCGCTCGCGACCGGCTCGGCGCGTTCGACCGCGTCGACCGGTGGCTCCTCGAAAACGACTCGGTCGCCGGGGCGATCGTCGAGCAGTCGCCCTACTACGACCTCGTGGTCGTCGGCGCGCCGACAACGGGGACCGTCGGCCGGCTCGTCTTCGGCTCCACGACCGACACGGTCGTCGACGAGTCCGCGGTCCCCGTGGTCGTCGTCGAGGCCGACGGCGAGACGCCGATCGTCGAGGAGTAACGACCGGAGCCCGCGGTCCGCCCCCGATCCGCCCCCGATCTGCCGCCACCGTCGCCACGAGCGCCGAACGCACAGCGACGGCGACAGGGTTAAATCGGTGTACATACTTGTACATTACAACACGGACTCATACATCGGTGAACATTATGGACATTCAGCACACGGTCGAACGCGTGACGAACGGGGAGGACCTGTCGCTCGAGGAGGCGCGCGAGGCCGCGCGGCTCGTCTTCGAGGAGATGACGGAAGCGCAGATCGGGGCGCTGCTCGCCGCGTTGCGTGCGAAAGGCGAGACCGAGGCGGAGATCGCGGGATTCGCCCGAGGGATGCGCGACGCGGCCCGGACGATCGATCCCGACCGAGCGCCGCTCGTCGACACCTGCGGGACCGGCGGCGACGACTACGACACGATCAACGTCTCGACGACCGCGGCGATCGTCGCCGCGGGCGCGGGCGTGCCGATCGCCAAACACGGCAACTACTCCGTCTCCTCCTCCTCCGGCAGCGCCGACGTGCTCGAGGTCGCCGGCGCGAACGTCGAGGCCGAGCCCGCCGCGGTCGAGGCCGCCATCGAGGCCGACGGGATCGGGTTCATGCTCGCGCCCGTCTTCCACCCCGCGATGAAGGCCGTCATCGGCCCGCGGAAGGAGCTCGGGATGCGGACGATATTCAACGTGCTCGGCCCGCTGACGAACCCCGCGGGGGCGGACGCCCAGCTGCTCGGCGTCTACGACCCCGACCTGGTCGGCCCGATCGCCCGCGCGCTCGCGCACATGCCGGTCGATCGCGCCCTCGTCGTCCACGGCGCGGGGATGGACGAGATCGGGATCCACGACGAGACGGTCGCCGCCGAGGTCGACGGCGGCACCGTCCGAGAGTTCACGATCACGCCGGAGGAGCTCGGCGTGGAGCGAGCGCCGATCGAGGCGGTCGCGGGGGGAACGCCTGAGGAGAACGCGGCGGACCTCCGCGGCATCGTCGACGGCTCGGTGACGGGACCGAAACGCGACCTGATCTTAGCGAACGCGGGCGCGGCGATATACGTCGCCGGCGAGGCCGACTCGCTTTCGGCGGGCGTCGAGCGCGCCGCGGCGGCGATCGACTCGAGGGCGGCCGCCGAGAAGTTCGCGGCGCTCTGTGAGGGGACGACCGCGGAGCCGGCTGCGGCCGGGTCTGGTGCGGCGACGGGGTCCGGGTCGGAGGGCGAGTGATGGCGCGGGTGAAGGTGTGCGGGTTCACCGACGAGGCGGACCTCCGCGCGGCCGTCGAGGCGGGGGCGGACGCGGTCGGCGTGATAACCGAGGTTCCGGTCGACACCCCTCGCGAGGTCGACCCGGCGCGCGCGGCCGACCTGCTCGCCGACGTGCCCCCGTTCGTCACGGCGACGCTCGTCACGATGCCGACCTCGGCCGAGCGCGCGGTGGAACTCGTTCGGACCATCGGCCCCGACGCGCTCCAGTTACACGGCGAGTGGACGCCCGACGAGGTCCGCTTCATCCGCGCGGAGACGGAACGGAAGGTGCTGGTCGCGATCGACGCGACCGATCCGGCGCGCGCCGAGGCGTTCGACGGCGTCGCCGACGCGCTCGTCGTCGACTCGACGCGCGAGTCCGGCGCGGGCGGCACCGGCGAGACCCACGACTGGGCGGCGACCGGCGAACTGGCCGAGCGGCTGACCGTCCCGATCGTGCTCGCCGGCGGGCTCACCGCGGAGAACGTCGCCGAGGCGGTGCGGGTCGCGGACCCGTACGCGGTCGACGTGGCCTCCGGCGTCGAACACGTCGAGGGACGGAAGGACCACAACGCGGTCGCCCGCTTCGTCGCCAACGCGGGCCGCGAGATGGAGGTCGCATGACCGGGGACGCTCCGCGGACCGTACTCGACCGCTCGCGATCCGAGTTCGTCGAGCTGGTCGCGGACGCCGAGCGGCCGGTCGTCGTCCGCACGGCCGCGTCGCTCGACCCCGAGACGACCCCGCTCTCGGCGTACGCCACGCTCGTCGGCGACGAGCCGTACGGCTTCCTCTTAGAGTCCGGCGAGAAGGTGGCCTCGAGCGACCCCGACGGCGCGTTCACCGCGGGCGGGAAAGCCGACAGGCACGCCCGCTACTCGTTCGTCGGCTACGACCCCGAGGCGGTGGTCTCCGTCCACCCGGACCGCACCGAAGTGACCGAGCTCGGCCCCGCCGCGACGTTCGTCGGCGACGTGGACGCGGGCGGCGACGGGGTCGACGATGCCGACACCGACGACGGGGGCGTCGACGACGACCGCGACGCCATCGACCGGCTCCGGGCGGCGTTCCCCGACGTCGCCCGTCGGGGCTTCCCCGAGACGGACCGGCAGATCCTCTCGGGCGGCTTCGTCGGCTTCCTCGCGTACGAGGCGGTGTACGACCTCTGGCTCGAGGAAGTCGGCGTCGAGCGCCCGGCGACCGAGTTCCCCGACGCCGAGTTCCTGTTGACGACGCGGACAGTCGTCTTCGACGAGAAGGAGGGGACCGTCGATCTGGTGTTCACGCCGGTCGTCGGCGTCGACGACGACCCCGGCAAGGTGTACGACGAACTCGCCGCGGAGGCGGACCGCGTCGCCGACGACCTCGCGGCGGCCGGCCCGCCGGACCCCGGCGGCGTCCGCGTTCGGGAGGAGGAGGCCGACCCGCAGGCGGCCTACGAGGAGGCCGTCCGGACCGCGAAACGCCACGTGCTCGACGGAGACATCTACCAGGGCGTGATCTCCCGGAGCCGGCGGCTCCGCGGCGACGTCGACCCGCTCGGGCTGTACGCGGCGCTCCGGGAGATCAACCCCTCGCCGTACATGTACGTCCTCAGCCACGACGACCGGACGGTGGTCGGCGCGAGCCCGGAGACGCTCGTCTCGGTGAAGGGCGACCGCGTCGTCTCGAACCCGATCGCGGGCACCTGCCCCCGCGGGACGAGCCCGGTCGAGGACCGGCGGCTGGCCGGCGAGATGCTCGCGGACGGGAAGGAGCGCGCCGAACACACGATGCTCGTCGACCTCGCGCGCAACGACGTGCGCCGGGTGTCCGAGCCGGGGTCCGTCCGCGTCGAGGAGTTCATGAACGTGTTGAAGTACAGCCACGTCCAGCACATCGAGTCGACCGTGACGGGGACGCTCGCGCCCGACTGCGACCCGTTCGACGCCACGCGGGCGGCGTTCCCCGCGGGCACGCTCACCGGCGCGCCGAAGGTGCGCGCGATGGAGGTCATCGACGACCTCGAGACGACCCCGCGGGAGGCGTACGGCGGGGGCGTCGGCTACTACTCGTGGACCGGCGACGCGGACTTCGCGATCGTGATCCGGACGGCGACGATACGCGAGGGGATCGACGGCTCCGGCGAGACGGGCTTCGAGGACGACGAGCGCGCCGGCACCGACGAGATCACGGTCCGCGCCGGCGCGGGGATCGTCGCCGACTCCGACCCGACCGCGGAGTACGAGGAGACCGAGCGCAAGATGGAGGGCGTCCTCGCCGCGATCGAGCGGGTTCGCGAGGACGACCCTCGGATCGAGGGGATGGGCCGATGAAGGTCGTCGTCGTCGACAACTTCGACTCGTTCACCTACAACCTCGTCGAGTACGTCTCGGAGCTCTCGGTCGGCGGCGGAGACGGTGAGGACGGCGGCGGTGAGGACGCGAGCGAGGACGTCGACATCGCGGTGTTGAAGAACACCGCGTCGCTGTCGGCGGTCGAGTCCGAGGCGCCCGACGCCGTGGTGATCAGTCCCGGACCGGGCCATCCGAAGAACGAGCGCGACGTCGGGGTTTCGGCGTCGGTGCTCCGGGAGCTGTCCCCCGACGTCCCGACCCTCGGGGTGTGTCTCGGGCTGGAGGCGGCCGTCCACGAGTACGGCGGCACGGTCGGGCACGCGCCGGAGCCGGTCCACGGCAAGGCGTTCCCGGTCGACCACGACGGCGCGGGCGTCTTCGCCGGGCTCGACCAGGGCTTTCGGGCGGGGCGGTACCACTCGCTCGTCGCCACGGAGGTGCCGGACGAGTTCGCGGTCACCGCGACGACCGACCACGCGGGCGAGCCGGTCGTGATGGGGATCCGGCACCGCGATCACCCGATCGAGGCGGTCCAGTTCCATCCCGAGAGCGTCCTCACCGCGGTCGGTCACGACGTGATCCGGAACTTCCTCGAGTCGGTCGCGTAGGTCGCGTCCCCTCTCTCCCGCTCCCACCCAGTCTCTCCCGCTCCCACCCAGTCTCTCCCGCTCCCACCCAGTCTCTCCCGCCCCGTTTCTCAGCGCGCGTCGTGAACGACCTCGCCGTCGACGACCGTCATCGCCACGTCGACGTCGCGGATCGTCTCCGGGTTCTCCCACGGCGACTCCTCTAAGACGACGAAGTCGGCGCGCTTGCCGACCTCGACGGTGCCCAGCCGGTCCTCGTCGAAGCCGGCGTACGCCGCCCCGCGGGTGTACGCACGGAGCGCCTCCGTCACCGAGAGCCGCTGGCCCGCCGCGGGGGCGTTGACGGCGTGGTGGATCCCGAGGAGGGGGCCCATCGGCATCCCGTCGGAGCCGAACGCGAGCCGGACGCCCGCGTCGAGCATCTCGCGGTAGCGGTTGGTCTCCGCGGTGCGCTCCTCGCCGAGGCGCGCCTCGTAGAGCCCGTCCTCCCGTGCCCACTTCAGGAAGTTCGGCTGGACGCTCGCGACGACGCCCGTGTCCGCGAGCCGCTCGACGGCGTCGTCGTCTGCGAGTTCGACGTGCTCGATTCGGTGGCGGTCCGCGCCCGGATCGCCCGCGGCCGCCCCCTCGTAGGCGTCGAGGGTCGCCCGGATCGCCTCGTCGCCGATGGCGTGGGCCGTGAACTGGTAGCCCGCCTCGGTGGCCTCGCGCACCCACTCGTCGAGTTCGGCGGGCTCGATAACCCACTGGCCGGTCTCCTCCGGGTCGTCGGCGTACGGCTCGGAGAGCCGGGCGGTCCGGCCGCCGAAGCTCCCGTCGGTGAACGACTTGATCGCGCCCGTCCGGACGAACGCCGATCCCGCGTTCGTCGCGAGCCCCACCTCCCGGAGCGCGTCCAGGTGGTCGGTCCAGTAGTTGATCCGGACGCGCGCGGTCAGCTTTCCCTCCGCGTCGAGGTCGCGGTAGACCCGCGGAGCGTGCGAGTCCCGGACCATGTCGTGAAAGGCCGTGATCCCCCGTTCGGCGCAGAGTTCGAGGCCCGCCTCGACGGCCGCGCGCGTCCCCGCCACGCCGGGCTCGACCGCCTCGTAGACCGGGTCGATCGCGCTCTCGAGGAGGACGCCCGTCGGCTCGCCCGCGTCATCGGTCGGGACGGTTTCCTCGGGGACCGACTCCAGCGCGTCGGCGAACCGATCGAGGACGACCCCGTTGACCGCGGCGACGTGCATGTCCTCGCGGAACGCGGCCACCGGGCGGTCGGTCGAGACGCGGTCGAGGTCGTCCCGCGTCAGGTACCGCTTTTCCTCCCACGTCGACTCGTCGTAGCCGTAGCCGAGCGCCCACTCCGTCGCGGGGTCGGCGGCGGCGGCGGCGGGATCGGCGGCGTCTCCGTCCGCCCCCTCCAGTTCCTCGGCCCGTTCCGTCAGCAGATCGATCGCCTCAGCGGGCGAGTCGGCCGCGGAGAGGTCCGCGTGGACGAGCGACCGCCCGACGGTCGTCAGATGCGTGTGCGCGTCGACGAACCCCGGCAGGAGGACGCGTCCCGCGAGGTCGACGACGTCGGTGTCGACGCCGGCGAGGAACTCGACGTCGTACGTCCGGCCGAGCCGGACGACCTCGCCGTCGCGGACGGCGACCGCCTCGTGGGTCTCGTCGGGCTCGGCTAGCGTGTGGACCTCCCCGTTCAGGAAGACCCGGTCCGCGGCTTCGCTCATGAACGTCCTCCCGCGCGGGACGGATTAACCGTTTGGGGCGGACCCTGACGAATCCTCTCGCTCTCCCGGTCCGGGAACCGGGCACACCTTTTATTCGGTCACCGGACGAACCCTCGCACATGTACGATCGAATACTGTTCCCGACGGACGGCACGAAGGGCGTCGACCGCGCGACCGACCACGCCATCGACGCGGCCGACCGCTACGACGCCACGCTCCACGTGCTCTACGTCGTCGACAGCGACATCGTCAACGCCTACTCCGGCGACGAGTTCGTGGACGGCTCCGAGGGAGCGGAGGAGACCCTCGAGGACAACGGCCGCGACGCGCTCGAGGCGGTCGCGGAGCGCGCGGCGAGCGCGGGCGTCGAGGTCGTGACCGACCTCGTGTACGGAAAGCCGGACGAGGCGATCCTCCGGTACATCGACCGCGAGGACATCGACCTCACCGTGATGGGATCGAAGACGCGGCCGGGTGAGTACCGGCGGATGCTCGGCTCCGTCACGGAACGCGTCTCTCGACAGTCGCCCGCGCCGGTGAGCATCGTGAAGACGACCGTCTCGGGCTGAGCTCGAGTCGCAGGCAGCGTCGTCGCAGTCGACCTCGTCGATTTTCACTTCATCAGACACGTTCTCGTTCGAAACGGACAGTCTATACTGTCTGCTTGTGGTACGGGTGTTTTGGTGGGGATCGGGGTGAGTAGAACGGGACCCTTGCTGTCGCGGTGACGATCCCCAAAGCCCCAGTCGCGAGGACTCGCGCGGCTCGCTGTGGTCCTCGTCACTCGCTCCGCTCGTTCCTGCGGCCCTTGCTTCGCCGGGCTTCGTCCTCGCGACTGCCCCTTTGAGTCCCACCCACCCCGCACCGCACCGCACCTCACGCCTCCCCAACCTCGCGGCTCCTTTCAGTCGCCGCGTCCCTCGCGGGCGGTTCGCGGTCGCCTACGGCGACCACTCACCGGCGCGCCACCGAGATCGCTCGTTCCTTCGCCTGTAGTGAGAGATTCTCGGTGTGGAGTGATGGTTTAGCGTTCGGATGTACCCGTGGCTCGCGGTATTGCTCGCCGCAGGCATGCACCGTCCGGGAATTGAACCCGGGCTATTAGCTTGGGAAGCTAATGTCCTACCACTGGACCAACGGTGCTCGATTCGGAGTACCCGACGGCGTCACTTTAACGTAGCGTTTCGCGGGTCTCGGGTCGGGCGAGGCGATCGCCCCCGTCGATTCCCACAGGATTAACCCGACCGCCGGGAACGGAGTCGCATGGACGACGCAGCCTCCACCGAACCGGACGCGGTCGAGCGGGTGCGGGACCGGTACGCCGATCTCGCGCCCGCGCTCGCGCGGACCTGGGCGGACGACGAACCCTGGAAGTTCCTCACCGACCTCACCGCGATCGGGAGTCGGATGGCCGGCAGCGACGGCGAGCGACGGGCGGCGGACCTCGTCGCCGACGCCTTCGAGCGCGCCGGGCTCCGCGAGGTCCGAACCGACCCGTTCGAGTTGACCGCGTGGGAGCGCGGCGGGGCCGATCTCCGGGTCACCGTTCCCGGTCGGGACGGAACCGATCGGACCCGCGAGTTCGAGGCGCTGGCGCTCCCGTACTCGCCGGCGGAAACGGTCGAGGGCGAACTGGTCGACGTGGGGTACGGCACGCCCGAGGAGATCGACGCCGCGGACGTGACGGGCCGGATCGCGGTCGCGTCGACGACGACGCCCTCGGAGTCCCGGTTCGTCCACCGCATGGAGACGTTCGGGCACGCGCTCGCGGCGGGCGCGGTCGGGTTCGTCTTCGTCAACCACCTCGAGGGGCAGCTCCCCCCGACGGGGTCGCTCACGTTCGGCGAGCCGGCGACGGCCCCGGCTGTCGGCGTCTCCGCGGAGACCGGCGGCTGGCTCCGCGAGTACGCCGCGAACGCCGAGGGCCCGGTCGCGAGCGTCGAACTCGGAGTCGAGGCGTCGTTCCGGTCCGCGGAGTCGCGGAACGTGATCGGGCGGGCCGGCCCCGACACCGACGAGCGGCTCCTCCTCCTCGCCCACTACGACGGCCACGACATCGCGGAGGCGGCGCTCGACAACGGCTGCGGGATCGCCACGGTCGTGACCGCGGCGGGGGTCCTCTCGGAGGCGGACCTCCCGATCGGCGTCGACGTCGTCGCGGTCGGCTGCGAGGAGGTCGGGCTGCTCGGCGCGGAGCGGCTGGCGGCGACGACCGACATCGAGACCGTTCGCGGCGTGATCAACGTCGACGGGGCGGGGCGGTTCCGCGACCTCCGGGCGCTGACGCACACCTCCGAGGCGGCCCGGTCGGTCGCGGCGGCGGTGTCGAGCGCGATCCGACACCCGATCGAGGTGGATCCGGATCCGCACCCGTTCTCCGACCAGTGGCCGTTCGTCCGGCGCGGCGTGCCCGCGCTCCAGCTCCACAGCGACTCCGGCGAGCGCGGACGGGGGTGGGGCCACACCCACGCGGACACGCGCGACAAGGTGGACGATCGAAACCTGCGGGAACACGGGATGTTGACGGCGCTGCTCGTCGCCGAGTTCGCGGCCGAAGGCCGGGAGCCGGAGCGGCTCGACGCGGACGCGCTCGCCGACGCGTTCCGCGAGACGGACTTCGAGACGGGGATGCGCGCGGCCGACCTGTGGCCGGCGGCGTGGGAGTGAGCGCGGCGGCGTGGGAGTAACGTGGTGAGTGTGACGAAGGGGAGCGAGCGTCGAGACTGGAGCGAGTCACTCGGGCCGGCCGCGGGTCGGCATCGGGGGCGAAGCCCGCTTGTGCTCTGTCGCCCGGTGGCGCTCGAGGAGATCGTCGACCACTTCGCGGTCGAGGTCGAGCCGCGAGGCCACCTCGTCGGCCGGCAGTCCCTCGTCTATCGCGAGCCGCAAGGCGGGATCGACCGCGTCGTAGTCGGCCCCGAGGTCGTCGGCGTCGCGCTGACCCGCGAGCATGCCCGCTGTCGGCGGCTTCTCGAGGACGAACCCCGGAACCTCGAGCGTCTCGGCGAGCTCCCGGACCTCGGTCTTGTAGAGGTGTCCGACGGGGAGCAGGTCCGCCCCCCCGTCGCCGTGTTTGGTCAGGTAGCCGAGCAGGCGCTCGCTCCGGTTGGTCGTCCCGCAGACGAGTCGGCCGGTCGCGTTGGCGGCGAGGTACGCGAGCGTCATGCGCAGGCGTGCGATCGCGTTCCCGACGAGCGTCGGCTCGTCGTGGAGGCCGAAGCGGTCGGGCGCGACGCTCCCGAACTGCGCGAGAAGCGGCTGGAGGTGGACCGTGTCGTGGTCGATCCCCAGCGCCTCCGCGAGCCCCTCCGCGTCCCGCGCGTGGTGGGCGCCGATCTTGTTACACGGGAGGACCAGCCCGTAGACGCGGTCGGGGCCGAGCGCCTCGACCGCGATCGCGGCGGCCACCGTCGAGTCGAGCCCGCCGCTCATGTTGATCACGACGCCGTCGGCCCCCGCCGACGACACCGTCTCGCGAACGAACGAGGCGACGCGTTCCAGCTCCGTCGCCGGGTCGATCGGGTCACCGGGAGCGGTCGGAGCGGCCGGATCGGACCCGGCCGCGCCGCCTTCCAGGGGAGAGTCCGGATCGTGACCGGACGAACCCGGATCGTGACCGGGCTCGACTCGGGTGGACGTGTACGGTGCGTCGCCGTCGTCCTCTCCGCCCGTCCTCGGGTCGCTGCGTGTGGAGGTGTCCATTGCGTCTCGCCGTCACGAACGGACGCGTAAATACGCTCCGTGAGTATTGTTTAAGGTCGTTATCGGGTGAACGGCGAGAATCCGACGCGGCGGAGACGTCCGCGACCGGTCGGTCGATCACGGGACGATGCGTCGCCGACGGATGTCGGCGGAACCCGCTCCGCCGGGCGGGGAAAACCGCACGTTCGTTTTCGCCGACCAGATCGGTGGAGATCGTAAAGAATAATCCAGTTGTTGAACCCGATACAAGTGTATTAGGTGTTTATAACCAAACGTTTATACAAGAATGCCTCTTCCATCGTCACATGTCCGCAATACAGTTGAGTTCGAGTCAGAAGCGGATCCTCACGTCGCTCGTGAACCTCGTCGACGACGAGGACGGCGTCGTCTGTGGGCGCGAGATCGCCGAGGCGATCGATCGGAACCCCGGAACCGTCCGCAACCGGATGCGGAGCCTCCGTTCGCTCCAGTTGGTCGAGGGCGTTCCCGGCCCGGACGGGGGGTACACGCCGACCCGCAGCGCCTACGAGACACTCGATCTGGACCGGATGGAGGAGGCCGAGCCGGTTCCCGTCGTTCACGACGGGTCGCCGGTAGAGGGCGTCACCGTCCGCGAGATCGAGCTCTCGAGCGTCAACAACCCCGAACTGTGCCGCGCGGAGGTCGTGTTGTGCGGGTCCGCCCGGCCCTTCGCGCGCGGCGACCGCGTGACCGTGGGGCCGACGCCGACGTCGGGGCTCCGCGTTTCCGGGATCGTCGACGCCGCCGACGTCGACGGCGACACCCTCATGCTTCGCGTCGAATCGATGGAGACGGTCGCCGACCCGACGAAGGCGACCGCGGGCTCGATGGGCGGACGGTCCGCGAGCGACTAACCCCCCGTCGCCCCGTCCGCGGATCCGGCGATCCGGTTCCGGATCGCGCCGGTCGCCGCGGCGACTCGCCGGGCGTCGCGATGGCGCTCGCCGAACGCGGCGACCGCGCTCGCGGCGGCCTCGTCGTCGGTTTCGAACTCGACGCCGTCGTACGCGACGTCCCACAACACGAGCGGTTCCGGCGCGGCGGGGCCGACGCCGTGCTCGCCGGGGACCGGATCGTCGGCGAGGAGTCGGTCGACGAGTTCCGGCGTCGCGGTCCCCCGTCCGACGGCCTCGACCGCGCCGACGATCCGCCTGACGAGCGCGCGCGGAAAGCCGTCCGCGACGACCTCGACGACGAGGAAATCTCCCTCGCGCGTCGCGGTCGCGCGGAGGTCGCGGACCGTTCCGTCGTCGTCGTTCGTGAGGTTGTGGAAGTCGTGCTCGCCCGAGAGCCGCGCGAGCGCGTCGTGAGCCGCGTCGTCGTCGATCGCGTCCCGGTCGCTCGCGTCGTCGTCCCCAACGGTTCGCTCGGCGACCCCCGACTCCGCCGCCGGCGCGTACAGGAAGTACCGGTACGTCCGCCGGACCGCGTCGTGGGTGGCGTGAAACCCCGCGTCGACGTCGGCGGCCGCCCAGACCCGAACCGATCCGGGGAGTCGCCCGTTGAACGCGCGCGGCGTGAGCCACGCCGGGGCCTCGAACGCGACGGTCTGTGCCACCGCGGAGACGCCGGCGTCCGTTCGGCCCGCCGCGGCGTACCCCGACGGCGTCGCGTGGGTGGGCCCGTCGCCGCGCGCGACGAGGCCGTGATCCGAGAGCGCGGCGAGCAGCGTTCCCTCGACCGTGTCGGCGTGCGGCTGGCGCTGGAACCCGGCGTACGCGCGGCCGTCGTACGCGACCCGGAACGCCCGGATCACGCCTCGCTTTCGGCCATCGGGACCGTGACGACCGGCACCGGGGAGGTTCGGACGATCTTCTCCGTGACGCTCCCGAGGAGGACGCGCTGAAGGCCCGTGCGCGTGTGCGTCGGCATCACCACGATGTCCGCGCCGGTGTCCGCGATCGCGTTCTCGATCACTCGGAGCGGCTCGCCGTGGATCACGCTGCCGACGGCGTCGATCCCGGCCGCCTCGAGCTCCGCGGTCACCGTCTCGACGCGCCGCTCCGCGCTCGACTCGACGCGTTCCGCGAACGCCCCGGCCCGCGGCCCCGCGAGCGTGTGCTCGAGCGTGTCGACCGCGCTCACGACGTGGACCGTCGCGCCGTAGCGCTCGGCGAGGCTCCGCGCGTGCGGGACCGCGTCGTTCGCGGCGCTGCCCGGCGCGACCGGCAGGAGGATGTCGTCGTACATGACGAGAGATGGAGTCGCCGGCCGCAAAACGCTACCGGCGGACGACGGCGTTCGGACCGCTCACGCATTCGTCCGAGAGAGGGGTCCGTCGTCGTCGGGTTATCCTTCGATCCCCACGATCCGCCAGCCGTCGCCGCGACACCGGACCGGTTCGAGCACGACCGTGACGGCGTCCCCGCGGGACAACCTCTCGAGCGGTCCGAGGACGGCGTCGTCCGCGCTGACGACCTGGTACGTTCGACCCCGGCTTCCCCGTAGCGTCAGCGCTCCGTTGCCGTTCGGGTTGGCCGTCACGACTCGCCGCCGCCGGACGTCGGTCGTCGTCCCCATACTGGCGAGCGCGTACGGGGAGCTCATAAACCGGACTATGAGCCGCCCGTACGAACAATGAGACCTATTGAGGGGAATCTATCGAGGGGTACCTACTGAGGGGGACGTACCGAGTGGCACCTATCGAGAGGCACCCGTCGAGTAGCGTTCGACCGCTCGAGTCACCGACGAGGGAGGATCGACCGCAAGGCGTCGCTCGGAACGCGACCGGCCCAGCGCGGCGGATGGGTAGCGTTTTCCGGCCGGACGACCTTCCCCGGACCATGGCACGAGACGTTTCCAACGCCGACAACCCGCAGGTGACGCTTCACACCAACCACGGCGACGTCGTCGTCGAGCTGTTCGCCGACCGCGCGCCGCGGACGGTCGAGAACTTCCTCGGGCTGGCCCGCCACGACCCCGCCGCCGACGCCGACCCCGCCCGCGACACCAACACGTGGGAGGACCCCGAGAGCGGCGAGGTCCGCGGCGACTCGCTGTACGAGGGGAACGTCTTCCACCGCGTCATCGACGACTTCATGATCCAGGGCGGCGACCCGCTGGAGTCCGGCCGCGGCGGCCCCGGCTACCAGTTCGACGACGAGTTCCACGACGAGTTGACCCACGACGGCCCCGGCATCCTCTCGATGGCCAACTCCGGGCCGAACACCAACGGCTCGCAGTTCTTCATCACGCTCGACGCCACCCCGCACCTCGACGGCAAACACGCCGTCTTCGGCCAGGTGATCGAGGGGATGAACGTCGTCGAGGAGATCGGCTCGGTCCCGACCGGCCGCAACGACGAGCCGCGCGACACGGTCTCGATCGACCGCGTCACCGTCGAGGAGTAACGCCGCGACGCGCCGGCGAAATCTTCGGCCGGTGACCCCTCGTTTGGACACGGCCGCGGTCAGTACAGACGAAGCAACGAGCGATCGCGGTGGCGCGCCTCCGAGTGCCCGACAGGGCACGAGGAGCCCGCGAGGGACGCTGCGAACGCAGTGAGCAGCGAGATTGGGGAGGCGTGAGGTGCGGTGCGGTGCGGGGTGGGTGGGACTCAAAGGGGCAGTCGCGAGGACGAAGCCCGGCGAAGCAAGGGCCGCAGGAACGAGCGGAGCGAGTGACGAGGACCACAGCGAGCCGCGCGAGTCCTCGCGACTGGGGCTTTGGAGACGATCACTGCGCCAGCAACGATCCCATTTCCATCACCACGATCTCCATTGAAACAACCATACAACTACACTCCTCAGCGACCAAGTGTTTCGGACAATAATATAGCTGAATAATAGAATTTTAACAGATCCAATAGCTTCTAATCCTCGTGCCGTATCTCTTTGACTTGTCCAGAAATCCTGCTTTCCACAAGAATTAATTTTCCAGTACAGTCATCATGTGGGCACGGTTTTTCAGTTTCATATACTATGAATCCCATGTCGATTTCCTATAATTCTCGGTACTTAATCCTATTCTCTTTTAAACACCAAAATATAATGCTTCATGAGTTATATTATTATAATACTTGAGAGTAACGAATTAATTTTGGAATGTGATATCAGCAGTTCCTAGCCTATCTCGATTCAGAACCATCCATAATATTGGCGTTGGGATATCTTCATCTAACGTATATTCCTCCTCTTCAATCTTGATCTGATTGGGATAGCCTTCCATATTAGACATTAGCTCTAGAACACAGCTTTTCCAGTCCTGACGTATACGATCTAGCGATTGATTGATTGAACTATAGTCGTGAAGTTGTGGATTGTCTGATTGAGATATTAGATCTCTGGCTGTCTGAATACTCTGATTCACTAGTATAGCACCCGTATAGAATCTGATCACTGCTTCAGCCTCCTCGGGCGTTAATAGCGATATTTGGGAAGAGTTTGATTTGTACACCTCCGCAGTAATAATCTCATTACCAGGAACCTGAGTCCTGTAATTCGATGATTTCTCATTGGCTAATTCATCAAGACAGCTCAATTCTGCGATCAATGACTGTCGAAGTTGCCTGATTTTTTCTTCCTTTTTATTTGCTCTGATTTTCTCTTGTACTATATAGGTCCCAACACCACCCGCTATTCCACCTATAAGTGCGGATCCGACACTTGAGATTATCATGTCTATTCGTTAGGATTCAGGAGTCTTGTCGTTTCCTTCGCTCTCTCGTCTAATCCGATTCAATGCCCGATCGATACATTCCTGCGGCGAGTGAAACTACGATGTGCGAGGATACTGAGGTCCTTACTGACGCGCCGGACATTGATGTCATCAATCCATATAATTGCTTGACTTTGGATGGACAGAAACCGCCTCCAAAGCCCCAGCCCCGCACCTCACACCTCCCCAGCCTCGCGGCTCACTTCGTTCGCCGCGTCCCTCGCACGGGCTCCTCGTGCCCTCCGGGCACTCGAAGGCGCGCGCCACCGCATCTCCATGCTCTCACTTATAAACAATCGCCACAAGCACGTTTCCATTTTAAACACTGCTCTCGGTCCACCTCAGAAGATGTTCGCCTGTCGGTAGACGGAGATGCCCTCGCTCGTGATCTCGTAGGGTTTCGTCTCGCGGGAGTGGTTGGCGTCGCGGATCTTCTGGATCTCGACGGCGAGGCGCGTCTCCCGGAAGTCGGAGCCGCGGACGTACTGGAGGACGAACACGCCGTCGGTCAGGTACTCGACGAGGCCGTACCGCGAGCCGTACGGCGTCTCCTCGCTCGCCTCGGAGGTGAGAAGCGTCGTCACGCCCGCCTCCTTCAGCAGGCGGGTGAACCCGAACACCTCCGAGCGTCGCTTCGCGGGGTGGTCGTACATCATCTCGAGCAGCGAGACGGAGTCGAGCACGAGCCGGTCCGCACCGAAGTCCGCGATGAGGCGGGTGAGGTCGTTGCGGATCGACGCCAGCGAGTTCGCCATCTCGATCGGGTCGAGCGAGACGACCGCGAGCCGGCCCTCCTCGACGTACTCCTCGAACGGCCATCCCTTCTCCTCGGCGGTCGCGATGATCGACTCCCGGCTCTGCTCGAGCGTGATGTACACCCCTCGCTCGTCGGACTCGAGGGCCTCGTTGAGGAACTGTAACGAGAACGTGGTCTTGCCGGTCCCCGCGCCGCCGATGACCGTCAGGAGCGACCGGCTCGGCACCCCTCCGAGGATCATCTCGTCGAGCCCGTCGATCCCGACGTTCGTCCGATCGATATCGGAGTCGAACTCCTCGGCGTCCGCGTCGTCGAACCCCGTCGGTCCGTCCGTTGTACCGCTCTGGCCGCCACCGCCGAAGGGGTCACCCTCACCGAAGGAGCCGCCGCTATCGCCACCGAACGGATCGCTCTCATCGAAGGAGCCGCCGCTACCGCCACCGAACGGATCGCTCTCGCCGAAGGAGCCGCCGCTATCGCCACCGAACGGATCGCTCTCGCCGAAAGAGCCGCCGCTACCGCCGCTATCGCCGTCCCCACCACCGCCTCCGAAGGGGTCGCCGACGGCGTCGTCGCCGTCGTTCTCCGGTTCGACGTCCGACTCTGACGCTGGACCGTCGCCGCTCTCGGCTCCGTCGTCGACGCCCGGATCGCCGTCTCCGTCCGTCTCGTCGTCCATCTCCCAGCCGTCCTCGACTTCGGGGGTCGGTACCACGGTGTCGTCGCGTTCTTGCTCGTCCCGTTCACTCTCGTCGCGGTCGCCCTCCTCGTCGCGGTCGCCCTCCTCGTCGAGTTCCCGCAGCGCGCGCTCGAACCAGTCGTCCTCTCCGTCGCTCATGGTTCGAGGCGTCCGTTCGGGATCGCCATGTACCGGGAAACGAGGGCCGCCGGCTTGAACCTTTCCGGCAGCAGGGAGGTCCACACGCTTTTATTCGGCGCGGAGAAACCCGCGGACATGGAAGTCGGGATCGTGGCGCGAAAGGGAAACCCGGAGGCCGCGTCGGTCGCCACCGGGATACGCGACGCCGTTCGGGACGCCGGGGAGGCGGTCTGGATCGACGAGGAGACCGCGAGCGACCTCGACGTCGAGGGGAAACCCGTCGACGCGCTCGGCGACTGCGATCTGGCGGTCGCGGTCGGCGGCGACGGGACGTTCCTGTTCGTCGCGCGAAACGCCGGCGACACGCCGATACTCGGGGTCAACCTCGGAGAGGTCGGGTTCCTCAACGCCGTCCCGCCGGCGGCCGCAAAAGAGGCGGTGCTCACGGCCATCGAGGGGTTCCTCGACGGCTCGATGGCCGTTCGAGAGGTCCCGAGACTCGCCGCGCGTGCGGACGGATGGGAGTCGATCCCCGCGGCCAACGAGATCGTCGTTCAGGGCGCGCGTCGCGGCCCCGGCGGCGGCGTCGACTACGAGCTCCGCGTCGACGGCTCGCCGTACGCGAGCGGCCACGCCGACGGCGTCCTCGTGGCGACGCCGACCGGCTCCACCGCGTACAACCTCTCCGAGCGGGGGCCGCTCGTCCATCCCGACGTCGCCGGCCTGATCGTCAACGAGATGGCCCCCGATGCGGGAATGGCCCCGCTCGTGGTCGACGTCGACGCGACGGTCACGGTGTCGGTGTCTGACCCCGACGGGGCCGTCGTCGTCAGCGACGGACGAAACGCTCGGGATCTCTCCGGACCGGTCGAGGTGACCGTCGAGCGGACCTCGCCGCCGATGCGGATCGCGGGCCCGGAGTCCGACTTCTTCGAGGCGCTGAAGAAGCTGTCCTGACGGGACTGCCGTCCGGACCGTGCCGAGGCGAACGCGCAACGTTCAACCCGACGCCGACTCGACTCGCGATCGATGACGCTCCCGCTCGGGTTGGAACCGTTCGTCGATCAGTCCCCACGCGATCACGCGCTCGTCCTCGTCGTCGGGGCGTTCGCGTGTCTCGTCGGCTACGTCGGTTCCGCCGCGCTGTTCTTCGGATTCGATGTGCTCGGTCACGGCGGACCGGCCGGCCCTCGACGGGTGGCGGCGGTTTTCGCGTCACTGGCCTGCTGGGCCGCGTACACGGTCGCGTTCGTGCGCGGAAGAGGAGGTCCGGTGACGGACGTGCTCGCGTACCCGATCGCGACGGTGGCGGTCGTTCCCGTCGCGACGCGCTGGATCGTCTTCGGACCGGCGTGGGGAGCGCTTCGCGACCGGCTCGGGTTCTTCCTCTTTCGACCCGACCTCCTCGTCGACGCGGCCGTCCTCGTGGCTCCCGGCGTCGCGCTCTGTGCCTCCCTGCTCACGCTGTGGGCGAACCGGCTCGGCGAGACGGAGATCCGCGAGTGGCAGCGGCGACACCTCTCCGCGGCGTTCCGCGAGGCATTCGTCGAGGAGACCGACGTCGAGGGATGACTGCGACCTCCCGTCTCCCCGGTGTGAACCGCCGTCACGTTCTCGGGGGCGCGATCGTCGCGGTCGCGGTCCTTCTCGCGTGGATCGCGTCGCCGGCGGCCGCGCTCGCGACCCTCGAGTGGCTCGCCGCCGACCCGCTTCGGTTCGGGGTCGCGCTCGTCGCGCTGGCGGCGATCCGGCCGTTTCTGGCGTGGCCGACGACGCTGCTCGCGGTCGCCGCCGGCTTCGGCTACGGCTGGGCCGGCATCCCGATCGGCGTCGTCCTCCTCACTGCGACGGCGGTTCCTCCCTACTGGCTCGCTCGCGCCGGCCGCGCTCGTCTGGCGGACGACTCTCGGACGATCGAGCGGGTCTCCGCGGCCGGCGGGCGGCTCGTCGCCGACGCGGGGGGCCTCCGAGCGGTCGCGGGGAGCCGGTTCCTGCCCGTGCCCGCCGACGCGGTCTCCGTGACCGCCGGGGTGTCGGGGGTGGCTCCGCGCCCGTTCCTCGCCGGGACCGCGGTCGGCGAGTTTCCTTGGGTGGTCGCCGGCGTCGCCGTCGGCGTCTCCGCCGACCGGCTCGCGAGCGACGAGTTGTCCGTCGTCGACCCGACCCTGTTCGTCGCGCTCGGAGTCGCGGGCGCACTCCTGCTCGCGCGACCGCTGTATCGCGCGTGGCGTGGCGATCCGGCGGCCGCGAACGACGCGCCCGGAACCTGACACCCGAGATGTACGGGATACACGATGGTGGGCTCCTCAGCGGAGACGACACGCTGGCTCGAACGCGATCGCGTGAAGCACCGACCGATCGCGGTGGCATCGCCGGCGACGAAGCCACGGGTCGGGCGGTCGAGACGGCAGCGGGAGTCACCGCGGACCGGACGTCACCGCGGAGTTCAACGACTCCTACTCCTCGGCGACGTCGACCGTCCCGTCCGCGACGTCGACCGTCTCGCCGACGCGGTCGCCGACGACGGATCGCGAGGAGGACAACGGGGAGACGCTCACCTCGCCCTCGACCGTCGCGCGTCGGTCCGAGCCGGGATCGTCGGCCACGTCCCCGCGGAGGAACTCCCGCCAGAAGCGATCGCGTAGCTCCATCCCCATCTCGCCGCGGCGCTCGCCGAACCCCGAGGCGTCGCCGCCGGGGTCGCCGTCGCCCGCGGTTCCGCGCTCGCGTTCCCCGTCCTCCCCCGACACGTCCGACCCTGCCGCGTCCGTTCCGGGATGGAACTCGATCACGTCGAAGCCGCGGGCGGGCTCCGTCAGCCGATACGTCGGGGCGGCGGCGGCCTCGTCGTCCGCGGCGGGGACGTTGACGTTGAGCACGTCCGCGCCGAACGGCAGGCGATCTTCCTCGTCGACGCGACCGACGAGATCCGCCGCGACCTGCCCCGCGAGCGCGAAGTCGTCGTGGCTCACCGTCGGGGGGATCGGGAGGTTACCGCGGTCGTAAAGCGAGATAGCGATCGCGGGCGTCCCGAGGAACGCGGCCTCCATGGCCGCGCCGACGGTCCCCGACTGCCCGAGGACGTGCGCGCCGATGTTCGGGCCGTGGTTACAGCCGGAGACGACCACGTCGGGATCCAACTCGAGCGCGACTTCCGCGACGGCGACGCAGTCGGCTGGCGTCCCCTCGACCGCGTAGCCGAGGTCGCGTTCCGTGTACTCGACCGTGGTTTCCCACCACGACCGGTTGCCGCCCACGCCCGACTGGTTCGTCGCCGGCGCGACGACGGTCACGTCGTACTCGGCGGAGAGCGCCTCCGAGAGCGCTCGGATCCCGGCCGCGTCGATCCCGTCGTCGTTGGTGAGGAGGACCTCGCGTGTCATGGGAACGCCTCGGAGGGCACGGGTGAAAACGCCGCCGGAAGCGGCCGCGGCGGAGCAGGCGGAGCGAAGCGGACGGGTACGGCAGCGCGAAGCGAAGCGTCGGGGAGGACTGGTACTCCAGCGGTCAGGCGGGTGCGGGGACCGTCTGTCGCGAGCCGAATCCGTCGATCGGGCGAGTTCGGGTGCGGGGACCGTCAGTCGGCGGCGACGGGCTGGCGCGACTCCGCCAGCTCCAGCACCTCGTCGAAGAAGCCGAGCGAGTCGTGCGGGCCGGGGTTCGCCTCGGGGTGGTACTGGCGGGTGATGACGTCGAGCTCCGTGCTATCGAGCCCCTCGACGGTGTCGTCGTTGACGTTCACCTGCGTCACCTCGAGCGGGCCGGTGTCGGAGACGGTGTAGCCGTGGTTCTGCGTCGTCATCACGACCCGGTCGGTTCGGAGGTCCTTCACCGGCTGGTTGACGCCGCGGTGGCCGAACGACATCTTCTCCGTCGAGCCCCCGAGCGCGCTGGTGATCACCTGCTGGCCGAGACAGATCCCGGCCATCGGCAGATCGCCGGCGAAGGCGTCGACGACCTCGTGGGCGGCGACGAAGTTCTCCGGGTCGCCGGGGCCGTTCGAGACGAATAGCACGTCGGGTTCGACCGCCGCCACGTCCTCGGGGGTGGCGTCGTACGGGAGGACGTGGACGTCCGCGCCACGCTCCGTGAGCGAGGAGATGATCGAGCCCTTCGCGCCGCAGTCGAGCAGCGCGACGGTCGCCTCGTCGCCGCCCTCGTGGACGGTCGGCTCCGTCACCGAGACCTGCGCGCCGATGTCGACGTGTGCGCTCATCGGCTCGCACGCCTCCATCTCCGCGACGGCGTCCTCGGGCGTCGCGTCCTCGCCGGCGGCGATGCCGCAGGCCATCGCGCCCTCCTCGCGGACGGTGGTGACGATCTCGCGGGTGTCGAGGTGGTCGATCGCCGGGACGCCCTCGCTCTCGAGCCACTCGGCGACGTCGTCGGTCATCTCGCGGGCGATCGCCGCGCGGGGCTGGACGGAGTCGGACTCGAACCGTTCCGCTCGGACGCCGTAGTTCCCGATCAGGGGGTACGAGAAGGTCAGCACTTGCTCGGCGTAGGAGGGGTCGGTCAGCGATTCCTCGTAGCCGGTGTACGCGGTCGTGAACACGAGTTCACCGCGTGTCCGCCCCGGCGCACGGGTGCGCGCTTCGAGCACGCGTCCGTCGGCCAGCGCGATGTAGGCGTCCGACATTACGAGATACGTACGCATGAACCGTATTAAATGCGTCGTTCGAAGTTCAATTACGAAATTCGTAACAGGATCCGGGTGGCGAGACGTCCGAGGTGACGCGCACCGGCGAGGATCTTCGAATTCGATACTCCGTGAAATCCTCGATCGCTGGAGACTGCCAGTGGTACGAACTCCGTGAATAGCGATTCGTCGTTGCTGTCGCGGTGAACGTCTCCAAAGCTCCAGTCGCGAGGACTTGTGGGCCTTGCTGTGGTCCTCGCTCAGTCGCTCGCGCTCATTGGTTGCGGTCCTTGCGTCGGCCGCCGGTGACGTCACCGCGAATCTCTCGCTTCTTCGTCTGTACTGACCGATTCACTGGTACTTCGAGGCAGGAACAGACACAAGGACTATTCGAGGGGCCCCCCTCGGGCGAGGTATGAGCGAGGCCGACGTGGACGCCGACGTGACGGTGGAGTTCGGCGAGGACGGGCTGGTCCCCGCCATCGCACAGGACGCCGAGGACGGCGAGGTGTTGATGCTGGCGTACGTCTCCCCCGAGGCGCTCGAGCGAACTCGCGAGACGGGCGAGGCCCACTACTACTCCCGGTCGCGCGAGGAACTGTGGCACAAGGGCGGCTCCTCGGGTCACACCCAGACCGTCGAGGAGATCCGCGTCGACTGCGACGCCGACACGCTGTTGTACCTCGTCGACCAGTCGGTCGGCGCGTGTCACACCGGCCACCGGTCGTGTTTCCACCGCACGATCGACGGCGAGCACGTCGGCGAGCGAGTCTTCGACCCCGACGAGGTGTACTGATGGCTCGCGGCGAGACCGAAACCGAGCGGATCGTCGCCGACGGCGGCACCGATCTCGACGCCGATTCGAACCCCGACGCCGATTCGAACCCCGACGCCGACGCGATCCGGTCCGCGGGCGAGGCGGCCGCGGAGCTGCGCGAGCGGTACGACGAGCTCTCCCGACTCGAATCGCGGATCGCGGATCTGGGGCGGGATCGAGTGGAGACCGCAGTCGACGCCTATCGGCGGGCCCACCGCGTGCTCGACCAGTACGAGGAGGACGCGGTCGGCACCGGCGACTTCGGCTCGTACGTCCAGTTCGAGGGGGAGTTCGCGAACGCGGTCGACGTCGACGACGACGTGCCCGCGGCGGACGCGTTCGCCGCCGCCGACGAGGCCGTCGACAAGCGGCGGCTTTCCGAGTCCGACTTCGCCGCGGCCCGCGAGGCGCTCGAGCCCGCCGGCGACTACGTCGACCTGCTCGCCGACCGCGACGACGCGGTCGACGCGTACCGGCGCGCCCGGAAGGCCGCCACCGACGCCCGCGGCGCGCTCGCCGACCGCCTCGAGGAGCTCCGCGAGGTCGCCGACATGGCGGACGCCGACCTCGACGCCGACGTCTCGCGGCTCCGCGAGCCGATCGAGGAGTACAACGACGCGGTCCGCGAGGGGTTCCGCGAGTTCTACTCCTCGGAGTCGGCCCGCGACGTCCTGGACTTCCTCGAGCGCGCGGACGCGACCCCCTTCGTCGACGCCGACGTCCCGCCGACGGACCTCCGCGAGTACGTCGACGACCACGCCGCCGGCGAGGAGCCGATCCCCACCCTCCTCGAGTACGCCGACTACTCCAACTCGAAGCTCGACCACTACGTCGACGACGTGGGCGCGCTCCGGACCGCGGTGGCCGTCCACCGGACGTTCCTCGACCGGATCGACGCGGAGCCGCTGACGCTCGACTGGCCGCCCGCCCCCGGCGGCGAGGTGGCTTACGAGATCGACGAGCTGATCCCGCTCGTCTCGCGGATCGCCGCCGACGAGACGGTCGCGGAGCTCCGGTCGATCCGCGACCTCGCCCGCGACGAGGAGTACGAGCGGCTCCGGCGCGCCGCGGTCGTGCGGGACGCGCTCGACGACGAGGAGCTGGCACTGATCGAGCGCGATGAGGTCGACGACCGGGTCGCCGAGGCGGAGCGGACGCTCGCGCTCGTCGACGACGTGTTCGCGGAGACGGAACGCGGGTAGCGCCGCTCTCTCGGAAGCGTCGGGACCCGACCGCGGCAGTTTAAGTCGCGAGGGCGACGAGACGACGGCATGACACGATTCGACGCCGCGACGGAGTCCGAGCGGCTGGCGCTGTTCGCGGACGCGGCGGCGGCCCACCGCGCCCGGTCGAGCGACGTGATGACCGTCGACATCGACCCCGACAGCGACGTCACGGACGGCGGGGAGCTCCCCCCGTGGATCCAGCTCGCGGGCACCGAGCTCGTCATGGACTGTACCGACGAGGAGCTCGACCGACTGACGGACCTCCTCGGCGAGTTCCCCGAGTTCCGGATCGACGAGCTCGTGACTCCGGAGGAGGCCGAGGGCACGAACGCGGTCGTCACCGCGCGGTCGGACGCGAACCGCGTCGCGGGCTTCATCGAGCGCGCCTTCCGGGAGGTGTACGGGCTCGAGGAGACGTACAAGGCGTGGGTCACCGCGGTCTGACTGGCGTCGGTCGCCCGCTTTCGTCCCGATGGTCCACGGGACCAATAGCTTGAAACGGGCTCCGGACCCGTACACGCACATGGTGCTCGAAAAGGACGTGGACTGTCCGGCCTGCGGGGAGACGAACGCGTTCTACCGGACGGCGGCGACGACCCTCCACCTGGGGGAGAAGACGAAGTGGCGGTGTCCGGAGTGCGGCTTCGGCTACGTCGAGATCAACGGCATCAGCACGCTGTCGGCCTGAATATCTCCTTCTTCGATTTCCGGTCGGCTCACCCGACCAGCCCGATGAGCGCGTAGAGCGACGCGATCGACGCGACCGTCGTGACGAAGACGTTCCGCGAGGCGAACGCCGCGTCGCCGCCGAGCTCGGTCGCGAACACGTACGTCGAGACCGCGGTCGGCGTCCCGAGCATGACCACGCCCGCCGCGAGCGTCGCGCTCTCGACGCCGAATCCCGAGAGCGTCGTCCACGCGATCGTCGGTGCGAGACCGAGCTTGAGCGCGAGGACCGACCCGGTCGCGCCGGGGTCAGCCAGCGGGAGATCGACGCGGAGCGACGCGCCGACGCAGAGCAGCGCCAGCGGGAGGACGAGCGACCCGAGCAGGTCGAGTCCGGCGGCGACCGCGACGGGCACGGGAGCCCCGACGGCACCGATCGTGACCCCGGCGACCAACGCGATCAGGACGGGGTTTCGCGCGAGGGTGCTCGCCTCGCGGGCGACGCTCGTCTCGGTCCCGTTGACCGTGCTCAACACGGTCACGGTGAGCGGCACCTGGACCAGGAGCGCCACGCCGAGGACCACGCTCGCGAGCGCGGTCACGGCCGGCTCGAACGTCGCGGCGACGAGCGGTAAGCCGAGGTAGCCGAGGTTCGAGTGGTACGACTGGACGACCGCCACGCTCCGTCGTGTAGCCGGCCGGTTCCGGTGGAGGACCCACGCGACCGCAGCGGTGCCCAGAAGGGAGGCGAGGACGGCGACGACGAGCGCGCCGGAGAGGAGGTCCGCGATCGACCGATCGTACGTCGCAACGAAGACGAGCGAGGGGAGCGCGACGTAGTAGGTGGCGGCGTTGAGTCGGTCGGTCCGGGACGCGTTCAACGGCCCGACGCTCCGGAGTCCCGTGCCGACGAGCAGCACCGCGAGCATCCAGAGAAGCCGCAGGAGAACGTCCATGTCGCCCGGACGCGTCCGGCGGTGTTGACCGTTCCGGCGGGGCGGAGGCGACGGGTCCGACGGCGACCGAACCGAGCCGAGTCGGAGCGGCCCTACAGGTTCGCGCTGCCCGCGCCGCCGTCGAGGACGATCGACTGGCCGTTGATGTACCCCGACTTCGGCGAGGAGAGGAACGCGGCGGTGTTGCCGAGCTCCATCGGGTCGCCGATGCGCTCGACCGGAATTCCCTCGCCCCAGGCGGCGAGCCCCTCCTCGTAGGAGTCGTACTCGCCGCGCTCGACGGCCTGGTTCACGAGGTCCTCGATTCGGCTCGTCTCGTGGGGGCCGGGGAGGACGGCGTTCGCGCGCACGTCCGGCGCGAGCTCCTTCGAGAGCGTCTTCTCCAGCCCGATCACGCTCATGCGGACGGAGTTCGAGAGGACGAGCCCGTCGATGGCCTCCTTGACCGACCGGGAGGCGACGTTGACGATGGTGCCGCCGTCGCCCTCGCGGAGCGGGTCGGCCGCCTCGCGGCAGAGGCGGACGACGCTCATCACGAGCAGGTCGTACGCGTGGTACCAGTCGTCGTCGTCGGTGTCCAGGAACGGTCCCGACGGGGGGCCGCCCGCGCTCGTGACGAGGTGGTCGAGCCGGCCGAACTCCTCGAGCGTCTCGTCGACGAGCCCGACCACGTCGTCCTCGTCCGTCAGGTCGCCCTGGACGGGGTGGACGCGCGCGTCGCCCGCGGCCTCCTCGCGAAGCTCCTCGGCGGCCGATGCGAGTCGATCCCCGTCGCGGCCGTTGATCACGACGTTGACGCCCTCGCGGACGAGCGCGGTCGCGGCGGCGTTCCCGAGCCCGTCGCTGGACGCCGTCGTCAGCGCCACGTTGCCCTCGATGTCTAGGTCCATACAACCCGTGTCTCACCCGATGATTTAATGATTACCGACTCGGCCACCGGGGCCGGCGACGAGGGCTTTATGCCGGTCGGCTCGGAGGTGCGCGTATGCGAGGAATGCGAGGCAGCCATGGTCGGTGAGGCGCGCGACCCGTCCGGCGACACCGGACCGCTGGACGGCGTCACGGTGCTCGACGCCTCCCGCGTGCTCGTGGGGCCGTTCTGTACGATGCAGCTCGGCGACCTCGGGGCCGACGTGATCAAGATCGAACGACCCGGCGTGGGCGACCAGACGCGGACGTGGGTCCCGCCGGCGTTCGGCGAGGGCGAGCACGCACAGAGCGCCTACTACACCAGCGTCAACCGGAACAAGCGATCGGTCGTATTGAACCTCGCGAGCGAGGAGGGACGGGACGTCTTCCGCGACCTCGCCCGCGAGGCCGACATCGTCGTCGAGAACTTCCGGGTGGGAAAGACCGCCGAGTGGGGACTCGACTACCCCGACCTCGTCGAGGAGAATCCGGGGCTGATCTACTGCGGCATCTCCGGGTACGGCGAGTGGGGTCCCGACCGAGACGCGCCCGCCTACGACATCGTGATGCAGGCGAAGGGCGGGTTGATGTCGATCACGGGCGTCGAGGACGGCCCGCCGGTCCGGATCGGCGTCGCGCTCGCGGACATCGGCGCGGGGATGTACGCCACCCAGGCGATCCTGGCCGCGCTGCTCGAGCGCGAACTGGGCGACGGCACGGGCCAGAAGGTCGACGTGAGCCTGCTCGACGGGCAGGCCGCGTGGATGAGCTACATGGCGGCGAACTACTTCGCGAGCGGCGATCCGCCGGGGCGGATGGGGAGCAAACACCCGAACATCGCGCCGTACCAGGCGTACGAGACGAGAGACGACTACGTCGTCGTCGGCTGTTCGGCGGACTCCTTCTGGCCGCGGCTGTGCGACGCGCTCGACCGGGCGGACCTGCTCGCCGACGAGCGGTTCGAGGTCAACGAGAAGCGGGTGAACAACCGGGACGCGCTCGACGCGGAGCTCGAAGCGGAGTTCGGCGCGATGACGACGGAGGAGGCCGTCGAGACGCTCACCAGCCACGACGTGCCCGCGAGCCACGTCCGCGACATGGCGGAACTGTTCGACGACCCGCAGATCGAGGCGCGGGACATGCGGCTGGAGATCGACCACCCCGAGGTCGGCACGGTGGAGGTTCCGGGGTCGCCGATGAAGTTCTCGCGGACGCCCGTGACGGTCCGCCGACACCCGCCCATGCTGGGCGAACACACCGAGGACGTCCTCCGCGAGTACGGGTACGCCGAGGACGACCTCGCCGACCTCGCCGCGGCCGACGTGATCCCCGAGCCGGTCGAGGATTGAACCCCGAGCCGGTCGAGGACCGAGTTCCCGACTCGACGGCGACCTTCCCCGACCGATGGAGGGAAGTCCCCTGGTGTGCGATCCCCGCGCATGGAAACGACCGCGGCCTTCGAGGGACTCACGTGTGTCGACTGCGGGGAGACGTTCGACGCCGGGACGGCCACGCACCGCTGTCCGGACTGTGACGGGATCCTGGACCCGAGCTACGACCTCGACCGGATCGATCTGACGCCCGCGACCCTCGCGGGCCGCCCCGGCGAGTCGATGTGGCGCTACGAGGAGCTGCTCCCGTTCACGCGCGAGGTCGCGGTGACGCTCGGGGAGGGAGACACCCCGCTCGTCGAGTGTCCCGCGCTGGCGGCGGCGATGGGCGTCGGACGGGTGCTTCTGAAGGACGAGGGTGCGAACCCGACGGGAACGTTCAAGGACCGCGGGCAGTCGCTCGCCACGACGGCGGCGCGCGAGCACGGCGCGAGCGACGTGGCGCTGAACAGCGCCGGCAACGCGGGACAGGCGGCCGCGGCGTACGCGGCCCGCGCCGACCTCGACGCGCACGTCTTCCTCCCGTCGCGGGCGGGCTTCACCCAGAAGGCGATGACGGAGGTCCACGGCGCGGACCTGACCGTGACCGATCCCGTCGGCGGCAACTCGCAGATCGGCGACGCCGGCCGGGCGTACGCCGCGGCGATGGACGACCACCCCGACTGGTACTCGACGAAGACGTTCGTCACGCCGTATCGCCACGAGGGAAAGAAGACGATGGCGCTGGAACTCTTAGAGCAGCTCGACTGGGAGGCACCCGACGCGGTGGTGTACCCGACCGGCGGCGGCGTCGGGCTCGTCGGGATGCACAAGGCGGCCCGCGAGGCCCGCGAGCTCGGTTGGAGCGACGAGCTCGTGCCGATGTACGCGGCGCAGGCCGCCGGCTGCGCGCCGGTCGTCGACGCCTACGAGGCGGGCGCGGACCGCCACGAGCCGCTCTCCGACGACCAGGTCGACACCGCCTGTAACGGGATCGCGATCCCCGACCCCGGCGCGAGCCCCCTGATCCTCGAGGCGATCCGCGAGTCCGACGGCGGCGCGGTCGCGACGACCGACCGCGAGATCCTCGACGCCGCGATCACCGTCGCCCGCGAGGAGGGGCTCGAGATCGGCGCGACGTGTGCGGCGGCGGCCTCGGGCGCGTTCGCGCTCGCGGACTCGGGGGAGTTCGGCCCCGACGACACCGTCGTCCTCCTGAACACCGGCGCGGGCAACAAGGACGTCGACACGCTGCGGGCGCACCTCGGCGAGAGCGAGGCCTGACGCGCACGTCGTCGTCCTCGGGGACGACCGCGCATCGTCGACGGTGTAGACGTCCGTCGTCGTCCCGCACGCGGCGATCCTTTTAGGTCGGCTTCGATCGATCCCGGACCATGCGGATCCCGTCTCGGAGCGGCGTCGGACGACCGCTCGGACCCTCAGCGTTCGCGGTCGTCCTGTACGTCGGGATTCCTGGGCTCGCGTCCGACGCGGTCGCGGCGGTGGCGTGTACCGCGTGGATCGTGACCTGGTGGATGACGGAGGCGGTCCCGATCCCCGTGACGAGCCTGCTGCCGGTCGTCTTGTTCCCGACCACGGGCACGCTCGACGCCGCGGGAACGACGACCGCCTACGGCGACCCGATCGTGTTCCTGCTTCTGGGCGGGTTCCTGCTCGCGCTCGCGGTCGAGCGGACCGGGCTCCACGAGCGGATCTCGCTTCTCGTCATCACTCGCGTCGGCGTGAGCGCGCCGGGGCTGCTGTTCGGCTTCATGGCCGCGACCGCGCTGTTGTCGATGTGGATCTCGAACACCGCGACCGCGATGTTGATGGTGCCGATCGCGGTCGCGGTGCTCTCGCAGACGCACACGGTGACTGGGGGTCCGCAGGTTTCCGTCCCCGACGACGTCGGCGACATCGTCCGCGACGCCGACGCGGACCCGCCGGCGCTTCCCGCGACGCGGTTCGGGGTCGCACTCATGCTCGGGATCGCGTACGCGGCCTCCGTCGGCGGGGTCGGAACGCTCATCGGCAGCCCGCCGAACGCGGTGCTCGCGGGGGTCGCGGAGAGTCGGCTCGGCGTCGAGGTCGGCTTTCTCGAGTGGATGCGGTTCGGGCTCCCCGTCGCGGCCGTCGGCACGCTCGCGGTGTGGGCGACGCTGATCGTCGTCCTCCGACCGAGCGTCGACGTGGTTCCGGGACGCGAGCGCGTCGCGGCGCACAAGCTGTCCGAGCTCGCCCCCGCGTCGACGGGCGAGCGGCGCGTGGCGGCCCTGTTCGGTCTCGTCGCGGTCGGGTGGCTGACCCGCCCGTTCCTGATCGCGCCGGTCCTGCCCGCAGTCACGGACGCGACGATCGCCGTCGCGGGCGGGATCGCGGCGTTCCTCGTGCCGACGGGCCCACGCCGGGAGTTCCTGCTCGACTGGGAGTACGCGCTCCGGCTCCCGTGGGGCGTGCTCCTGCTTTTGGGAGCCGGGTTCGCGCTCGCCCGCGCCTTCCAGCGAACCGGTCTCGACGGGCGGGCGGCAGACCTCATCGCGGGCGCGGGGGTCTCGGGCGGGCTGGGGCTCGTCGTGCTGCTCGCGGTCACCGTCGTCCTCCTGACGAACGTCACCTCCAACACCGCGACCGCGTCGGTGTTCACGCCGATCGCGGTCGCCGTCGCGGGCTCGGCCGGCGCGCCGCCGCTGACGCTCATGGCGACGGTCGCGCTCACGGCGTCGTTCGCGTTCGTGCTCCCCGTCGCCACCGCGCCCAACGCCATCGTCTTCGGCTCGGGATACCTCACGATCCCCGAGATGGCGCGGGTCGGTGCCGCCGTCAGCGTCGTCGGGATCGCGGTCATCGTCGCCGGCGTCGTCTGGTGGCTCCCGATCGTCTGGGGGTGAGGCGGCCCCGCCGAACCGGAACCACTAGGGCGGGCGGCGGCCACCCCTCGCGCATGGAACTCGGCGTCATCGGACTCGGGCGGATGGGGCGGATCGTCGTCGACCGGAGCCTCGCGGCGGGTCACGACGTGGTCGCGTTCGACCTCTCGGCGGAGGCGACCGCGGCGGCCGCGGAGGCGGGCGCGGAGCCCGCGGACTCCGTCGCCGACCTCTGTGACCGGCTCGACGGGTCGGGCGAGGAGGACGGAGGCGAGTCGAGCGCGGGAGACGGCAAGCGGATCTGGCTCATGGTTCCCGCGGGCGACGCGGTCGACGCCACGCTCGCCGACCTCGAGCCGCACCTCGGGAGCGAGGACGTGGTCGTCGACGGCGGCAACTCACACTTCGAGGCGTCGGTCCGCCGCGCGGAGGGGACCGACGCGGCCTACCTCGACTGCGGGACCTCGGGCGGGCCCGCGAGCGCCGAGGAGGGCTTCTCTCTGATGGTGGGCGGCCCGGAGCCGGCCTACGAGGAACTCGTGCCCGTCTTCGACGCGGTCGCGACCGGCCCCGACGGCCACGACCGGATGGGCGGGTCCGGCTCGGGCCACTACGTGAAGATGGTCCACAACGGCGTGGAGTACGCGCTGATGCAGGCGTACGGCGAGGGGTTCGAGCTGCTCGCGGAGGGCCGGTACGACCTCGAGATGGAGTCGGTCGCGCGCACCTGGAACAACGGCGCGGTGATCCGGTCGTGGCTGCTCGAGCTCTGCGAGGAGGCGTTCCGCGAGGAGGGGAACGACCTCGGCGACGTCGCCGACCACGTCGCGGGCGGGTCGACCGGGACGTGGACCGTCGAGGAGGCGCTCGAGCAGGAGGTTCCCGTTCCGCTCATCTACGGGGCGCTCGCCGAGCGGTTCGACTCGCGCAACGAGGGCCGGTTCTCGCGGCGGCTCGCCAACCGGCTGCGCTACGGCTTCGGTCGCCACGAGGTGAAACGCCGGAACGAGGAGAGCGCGGAGGAGTAGCGGACTAGGAACGCGTGATCGGAGCCGAATACATCCCATCGGTGGAGTGTTCTTCCGCGGTGGCGTCGCCGGCGGCTCCGCCGCCGGCTGCCAGAGGCGCGTAGCGCCTCGCTGCGCCGGTGAGCGGGCCGAAGGCCCGCGAACCCGACCGCGAGGGACGCGGCGAGCGAGGTGCGAGTGTGAAACGAGCACCTCGATTGCGAGCGGTGAAACCGCGAGCAACGAGCCGCGAGGCTGGGGAGGCGTGAGGTGCGGGGCTGTGCGGTTCGGGTGGGATTCAAAGGGGCAGTCGCGAGGACGACGGCGGCCGACGTAAGCACCACAGGGAGTGAGTGAAACGAACGACCGAGGAGCGCAGCGAGGCCCCCGAGTCTTCGCGACTGGGGCTTTGGAGACGGCCTCTCCAGCCGTGTTTTCAGCATCGTACAGCCGACCGGCTGGGGCTTCGACGGTGTTCTCCGTGCTGGCACGATGAACCACTGACTAACCGAGACCCGAACGCCGGCTCTCGTATTGTCGTCACGCGACGAGTATCAGGATCGTCCATCCGCGAGTAACGCTTATGTGTGATCGTGGCAGAGGTTAGCACGCACAGAATGTTCGAACGCTTCTCGAGCGGATACTACCTGGGCGAACTGTACGTGGAGCCCCACGACGGCGACCGAGCCGCCATCCAGCGGGCCGACCACGAGCGGGTCAACGAGCAGCTGTACGCGGACGGCGAGGGGATCGAGCGACTCGACGCGCCGCTGGTGATGAAACTCGATTCGGGCCACATCCCGGTCGACGGCGACGAGGGCGTCCCGAGCGGGACGCTCGCGGTTCCCCGACCGCTCGCGGACGACGACCTGCCGTCCAGGCGGAACGTCCTCCTGGCGGACGCCGACCGCGCCGAGAGCCTCCTCCGGTGGGAGGGATGGGAGCCGTACGTGGACGTCTGAGGACGCTCGATCGAAGCGTTCGGCGGGTTTTTCCGGGGCGAACAGTATCTTCGAGGTCCAGTCGCTCGGCTATACTCGGTTGCTGGCGCGGTGAACACTTCCAAAGCCCCAGCCGGGAGGCGGGCGCACGCTCGTTGCGCTCCTCACTCAGTCCCTATCGCTCCTTCGTTGCGGTGCTTACGTCGCCTGCGCCCGCCTCCCGGCTGCCCCTTTGAGTCCCGCCCCGCACAGCACCGCACCTCACGCCTCCCCAGCCTCGCCACTCGCGCTTTTCAAGCGCTCGTGGCGTCCCTCGCGGGCCGGTCGCGGGCCTCCGGCCCGCTCACCGGCGCAGCGAGGCGCTACGCGCCTCTGGCAGCCGGCGGCGGAGCCGCCGGCGACGCCACCGCGCTCGGGTAGACTTCTCCGATCGACGCCTAAACGTCGCCGGTCGACGCACCTTTGAGGGCGGCGCGGGACCTGCCCCCATGATCGACCGGCTGCTCGGGCGCGCCGAGCTGAAAGAGCGGATCGCGGAGCTCGAAGCGGAGAAACGCCACCTCGAGCGACGTGCGGAGGCCGAAGAGGAGCGGCGGTCGGACGCGGTCGCGGACCGCCAGCGCGCCGAGGAGCGCGTCAACCGGCTCGAAAAGCGGATCGAGTCGCTGGAGGACCGTGTCGAGCGCGCCGAAGGCGACGAGGAGACGGTTGAGTTCCGCCGCGTGAGCGACGCCCACGGCCGGCGTCTCGACGACGTGCTCGGCCGACTTCGGGGGATCGAGAGCGACGACCCGGAGGGCGTGCTCACCGCGTTCGTCCCCGACGGCGCGCTCCCCGAGAGCGTCGGCGAGCACCTCGGCGACCGGTCGTCGCTCGTCCGGCGGGCCGCGCCCGCGGTCGTCGTCGCCGACGACACCGGCGCGGTGAGCGCCGCGCTCTCGACGCCGATCGAGCCGGACCCCTTCGACCGGTGGGCCGACCGCGTGCGACTGCCCGACGAGTGGTTCCGCCCGACCGGGCGGTTCGCGTTCGCGCTGGTCCGGTCGGACACGTTCGCACTGGGGATCTACGAGGGCGACGAGCGGGTCGACTTCGAGGGGTTCACCTCCGACGTGAAGGCCGCCCACTCCAAGGGGGGGTTCTCGCAGGGGCGCTTCGAGCGCCGGCGCGAGGGCCAGATCGACGACCACCTCGATCGTGCGCGCGACGCCCTCGTCGACCGCGACGACGACGGGAACGGCGGGGGAACGGAGGCGATCGACCGAACGATCGTCGTCGGCGAGCGAAGCGTGCTCGGGGAGGTCCGAGATCTCGCCGATCACACGGACGTGACCGACGCGACCGGTCGGCCCGAGGACGCGCTCGAGGACGCGTTCCGCGACTTCTGGACCGTCCGAATTCACGCCATCTGAGGGGACAGCGTCCGCCGTCCCCCGTCGGAGCTGGGTGAGGCCCGAAAAATGGTGCCAATAACTATGGCATTCGCACGCGAACGTCATCTCGGAGGGACTCGTCACACGCTCCCTCCCCCCTTTCTCGACTCGAGCGGGGACCGCGGCGGCTGACCCCCATAACACTAAACCGAGGACGGACGGTTATCGGCCATGCATCGGTTGAGGTCGTCTCCCGGCGTTCGTACCGTCGTCGTCGCGTTGCTGACCGCCTCGCTCCTCCTGTGTGGCGCCGTCGTCGTCGCGGGCGGCGGGCCGGGCGTCGCGGCGTCGACGGGCGGTGTCTCTCCCGTCGATTCGACCGGTCCTCCAGTCGAGCCGGCCGACACGTTCGCGTTCGCGGACGGCGCGGCCGCGGACGGTTCGACGGGGTCGCTCGGCGAGGTGGGAGCGGGAACCGCCGACGTGGGCGACGAGGACACCATCGGCGTCCGGAACGAACTCTCCGCGGACGACGAGCCGGGGACCGTCGCCGTCACCACGACGGCGCACCTCCCGGACCGCGTCACGGGCCTCGAGATCACCCTTCTGACCGCGAACGACGACGCGATCGAGGCGGACGGGTTCGAGCGCGTCGACGACGCGGACGGAGAGACCTGGGAGTGGGACGGCGAGACCGAGCGTCCCTCGCTGGCGTACGCGATGGACGCGAACGTCTCGGCTGAGGAGTCGGGCCCGCTGGCGACGGGCGGGACCTACCGCTTCGTCGATACGGGCGAGTGGGCGCTCGTGCGGACGCCGCGGGTCGCCATCAGGGGATCGTACACCGGTCAGACACGGATCCGATCCGCTCGCGAGAACGCCGTCGACGGCGAGGGCGTCGCCTCCCAGGCGATGGCGTTCCTCGGCCCCTACGAGGAACACGTCCGCGAGACCGACGACCAGCGATACCGGCTGATCGTGCCCGAGGCGGCGGAGATGGAGGCGCCCCCCGACGACGTCTTCGGCGCGTTCGAGGGGGCGAGCGACGCCCTCCGCGTGGGCGGCGTCGACGACGAGGTCGTCGCGATCGCGGCCCCCACCGGCGAGGTGACCTGGGCGGTTCGCGGGCTCCAGACCGGCGACGCCGACCTGTGGGTCCGCGACAGGGAGCCGGCCGGGACCGCCGACGACGTGTGGACACACGAGTACGTCCACACGCGACAGGCGTACGAGCCGGAGGCGAGCGCGCGGTGGTTCACCGAGGCGAGCGCGACCTACTACGCCGCGCTGTTCGCGCTCGATCGCGGCGCGACCGACTTCGATTCCTTCGAACGGACGCTGGCGCGCGGCGAGCGCGACCCGGCCGCCTCGTCGGTCCTCGCCGATCCGGGGACGTGGCAGCGGAACGCCGACTACACCAAGGGATCGCTCGTCGCCGGCGAGATCGATCGCCGGATCCGGCTGGCCAGCGACGGACGCGCGTCGCTCGCGACCGTCTTCCGCGACCTCAACGACGACGCGGATCCGGTCACGAACCGCGCGTTCCTCGACGCGGTCGAGGAGGCGGCCGCGGAGAGCGGCGACGACGAGGCGGCCGCCGCGGTCCGCGAGGCGGCCGAAGGGTGGATCACGACGAGCGAGGTCCCGGAGACGTGGGACCGCGACGCCCACGCGGAGGCGTTCGGCGAGACGCCCGCGCAGATCGGGTACGCGCTCGCCGCCGACGGCGTCCGCGCGACCGGCGAGTACCGGAACCGAACCGTCGACCGGGATCCGGTCCGGCTCGTCACCGGAGAGTCCCTCGCGCTCGCGGTCGACGTCTCCAACACCGGCGGTGTCGAGGGAGGCTACGACCTGTCGCTGTCGCTCGACGGCGAGACGGTCGAGACTCGAAACGGAACGCTCGACGCGGGCGAGGCGGCGACGGAGCGGTTCGACCGCGAGTTCGCGGAACCCGGCGAGTACGCGATCCAGGTCGGCAGCGAGACGCTCACCGTCGTCGTCTCGGAACCCGCCGACCCGCTCGTTCGTGACGTCGCGGTCGACGCCGATCGCGTGACCGCCGGCGAGTCGGTGGTCGCCACCGCGACCGTCGCCAACGACGCGTCGATCCCCGCGGGATCGGACGTCGAGTTCGTCGTCGACGGCGAGACGGTCGGGACGGAGCCGGTCCGTCTCGACGCCGGCGGCGAGACGACCGTCGAGCGCGAGGTCCGCGTTCCGGGCTCCGGCGACGCCGACGTCGTGACCGTGAGCGTCGTCGGCCCGGCGGACGAGGCCTCGACGACGGTGGGGGTCGACCGCGACTCCGGGGGGGACGACGGCTCGGCCGACGGTGCGGAGGGCGGCGGCGGCGAAACCGGGGGCGACGCCGGACCTGGGGGAGTCACCGACGACGGCGTGCCCGGATTCGGTCCGGTCGTCGCGCTCGTCGCGTTGCTCGCGCTCGCCGGACTGGCGGTTCGGCGCGAGTCGCGGTGAGGGGCCACGGCGAAGCCGGTCACCCGACGCTGTTCCGTAGTTCCGGGACCAGCTCGCCGGCGTCCACCGGCTTGGTCACGTAGCCGTCCGCGCCCGCCTTCACCGCCTCCATCATCTTCTCCTCCTGGTCGACGCTCGTACACATCACGACCACGGCGTCCGGCCACCGGTCCTTTATCTCTCGGGTCGCCTCGATACCGGTCATCTCCGGCATCACGACGTCCATCGACACGGCGTCGGGTTCGTATGCCTCGAACAGCTCCACCGCCTCCGCGCCGTTCTCCGCCTCGGCGACGACCTCGAAGGGCCCCTCCAGCGCGTCCCGAACGACGGTCCGTTGGAACGAGGAGTCGTCGACGACGAGCACCCGGTCGGTCATGTCAGTCCGTCGGTACAGATCGATTTAAGTCCGCGGATCGACTCCGAGAATTGCCCGGATCGCGCCCGGCAGGTCGCTCGCGAACACCCGATCCGACGTTCGATCACCTTGTATATTTGATCGAGCGTATAATGAACATAGGAACAAGGTTAAGGTATCTCCCACGATACTGACGGCCATGGAAACGCGGAAGGTCCAGCGGCTGGGGCCGTCGACGTTGGCGATGACGCTCCCGGCCGAGTGGGCACAGGAACACGGCGTGAACAAGGGCGACGAGGTCTCCCTGCGGATGGGCGGGAAGGGAACGCTCACGGTGCTGCCCGAGTCGGTGAGCTCGGAGGAGTCGGAGGCGGTGATCAACGCGGACGGGCTCGACGCGCAGGCGCTCGAACGGGCGGTCGTCGCCCAGTACGTGCTCGGTCGTCGCGTGATCCACGTCCGGAGCGAGGGGACCCTCGACAGCGAGCACATCAACGCGGTGTACAAAGCCGAGACGCAGCTCATGGGCCTCGGCGTGATAGAGGAGACGCCGGAGGACATCTCGATCCGGTGTTCCGTCGACCCCGAGGACTTCACGCTCGACAACCTGCTCGAGCGGCTGGAGAACACCGGCTCGACCATGCGCGGCGAGGCCGTCAAGGCGCTCGCACACGGTAACGCCGACCTCGCCCAGCGCGCGCTCAACCGCGAGCGGCAGGCGAACAAGATCTTCGTGCTCCTGCTCCGGCTGATCTTCACCGCCTACCAGAACCCGAACCTCGCGCGCGCGGTGGGACTGGAGGAGGGGTTCCCGCTCATCGGCTACCGCTCCGTCGCGAAGAACCTCGAGCTCACCGCCGACAACGCCGAGGACATCGCCGACATCGTGATGGAGGCCGACGGGCACACCCTCGACGTCGACAAGGCCACGATGCGGCAGATCCGCGAGTTCACGGACCAGGTGGACGAGCTGACCGCGCTGGCGGTCCGGGCGGTCGTCGAGCGCGACTACGACCTCACCGTCGAGTGTCGGGACCTCTTCGCCCGGCTCGAGGACCGCGAACAGGAGATCCTCGGCGAGCTTCCCGACGACCTCGACAACGAGGTGTTGTTGATGACCCGCGAGGTGCTCGTCAGCCTCCAACACACCGCGGAGTACGCCATGCGGAACGCCGAGATCGCCGCGAACCTCGCGCTCAACGAGGCCTCCGACCACGTCGACATCGTCTGAGCGACGGGATTCCCCCCGAGACCCGACGACGCCGCGCCGCCACGCGGATCGCCAGGTTCGCATGAACTAAGTGTCCACCCGCGAAGCGACTCGTATGACCGAGGGATCCATCGCGTCCGACAAGGGGATCGGCGTGACGCTCGCGCTGTCGGCCGTCGCGGTCGTCGGCGCAGTCGTGATGTACGGCCACCCGACCCAGTACGGCAAGGCATGGGGGTTCGCGGCCGCGTTCGTCTTCGCGCTGTTGGCGGTCGTCGCCGTCCAGGCGTTCGAGTGAGGCGCCCGGACGAGAAACCGTTAAGCGCGTCTGACACCAACGTCCACCGATGACCGAGTACACCGAGGAGGAGCGGCGGATCCTCGCGTACCTCACGGACAGCGTCACCCGCGGCGAGCGATACGTCCGCTCGAAGACGATCGCCGACGCGATCGGTCTCACCGCCAAACAGGTCGGCTCCCGGCTCCCGCGGCTCGCCGAGAAGGCGGACGACGTCGAGATCGAGAAGTGGGGACGCGCCCGTTCGACGACGTGGCGCGTGAGTCAGGAGTGAGGCGGGCTCCGATCTCGCGCCGACCGACCTCGATCCGATCGGGCCCGAACCGGGATCGGATCCGCGACTCCTCCCTTTTATTCTCCCCCCGCTCGTATCCGGATCCATGACCGTCCGAGTCTCCCGGACGTTCGAGTTCGACGCGCCCGCCGAGGACGTGTGGGCGTTCATCTCGGACGCGGAGAAGCGCGCAGGAGCGATCAGCGTGGTCGACACCTTCGAGGTCCACGGCGACGGAACGGCGACGTGGCACGTCGGACTCCCGATCCCGATGATCCGGTCGACGATCACGGTCGACACCGAGGAGGTCGAACGCGACCCGCCGAACCGGGTGAAGTTCGTCGGACGATCGAGCGCGTTCCGGGTGACCGGCGAGCACGTCATCACGGAGGTCGACGGCGGTTGCCGACTCGCGAACGAGTTCGTCGTCGACGGGAAGCTCCCCGGCGTCGAGTCCTTCTTCAAGCGCAACTTCGACGCGGAGCTCGACAACCTGGAGGCGGCGCTCCGCCGGTCGCTCGCGCTCGACGCCTGAACCGACGTGGATCGACGACGGCCCGGTTCGACACGATCCGCTCCGGCGCGCTCCGATTCGGCCCGGTCTCCGTGGTTTTATACGCGAGCGCACCGTACGGATGGCTGCCGAAGTTCGACGCTTTTCTCGTCGAAGTTCGGCGACAACGACCCGCGCCCGTCCCACCTCGGGCGACGGCCCGACACAGCCTGGGGGTCCGCTGTTCGGTGCCGTCTCCCGTCCGCTCGCCGCTCGTTCACCCCTTCGCCTTCCGCCGCTCTCAGCCTCCGTGATCCGCGTTTGGTCGCTCCGATCCGAAGCCGGTCGAGTTCCATCGTCCCTCGCCCCTCCGAGTATCAGCGGGGATAATTCGGCCGACAGCTTCTTGACCCGTTTGGGCCTGCGTTCGAACGCCGCGGGCGAACCCGGTCGACCACCCGTTTCGGGCATGGTCGGCCCGACCACTCGCTTCCACCGTCCGTCGTCCGTCGGCGAGGGTTCGGGCCACCCGCTCCCACCACCACCCGAACCCGTTCGAGGACGTGGAGCACGATCCCCCCTTCGACTCGACGCGAACCGTCGAGTCACGACGCCGTCGCCGAAACGCAAGGACGATAGGCCTCTGTGGAGTACGTCCGCTCGAATGTTCCCCCGCGAGTACCGCGGCGTCGCCTTCGCTGTCGGCCTCTTCCTCGTCGTCCAACTGGGCGCGCTGGCGTTGGTCCCCGAGTTCACGGAGAGCGGCTATCAGCCGGTCGAGGACCCGCAGAACCCGGCGAACAGTCTCGTGTACATCCTCGCCATCGTCGTCATGACGGGGTTGATGCTCGCGGCGTTCCGTTACGAGTTCGACTGGGCGATCCGGCTCCTCATCGTCGGCGTCTCCGCGTGGCTCTCGTGGTACGTCTTCGCCGCGTTCGCCCCGCCGCTTCTCGCCGCGATCCCCGCGGTCGCGGTCGCGGTCGGCCTGCTCGTTCACCCCGAGTGGTACGTCATCGACGCCGCCGGGGTGTTGATGGGGGCGGGGGCCGCCGGGCTGTTCGGGATCTCCTTCGGCATCCTGCCGGCGCTCGTCCTCCTGTCCTTCCTCGCCGTCTACGACGCGATCTCGGTGTACGGCACCGAACACATGCTCTCGCTCGCGGAGGGCGTGATGGACCTCAACATCCCCGTCGTCCTCGTGATCCCGCTCTCGCTCTCCTACTCGCTTCTCGACGACGACGATCCCGGAGACGGCGACGGGGTCGACGACGAGCCCGCTGACGACGGCACCGACCGCGGCACCGCGGACGACGTCGGCGACGCTCCCGACATCGAGGACCGCGACGCCTTCTTCATCGGCCTCGGCGACGCCGTGATCCCGGCGGTGATGGTCGCCAGCGCGGCCACCTTCTCGCCGGCCGCGGCACTCTCGGTCCCGCTTCTCGGACTCAATCTGCCGGCGCTGTTCGCGATGGGCGGCACGCTCGTCGGCCTCCTCCTCCTGTTGCGCTGGGTGATGAAGGGGCGTGCACACGCCGGCTTGCCCCTGCTCAACGGCGGAGCGATCGGCGGATACCTGATCGGGTCGCTCCTCGCGGGGGTCTCGCCGGTCGAGGCGCTCGGGCTGTCGGTCGTGTTCTGACCGCGCGGCGCCACGTTCACGCCGGCGCTCACCGGTCGCCGACGCCGTGACGGACCTTCACGGCGACGCCGCTCTCGAACGCGAGCGCCTCGTCTCCGGAGAGCTCCGCGCGCCCCACGGCGAAGAGGACGTCGTCGCCGTCGACGACGAGGACCTCGTCGCCGGGGCGGACGTCCTCGTCGACCGCGGTCACGAACTTCGCGAAGGCGTTCCGCCCGTCGCGGACGAAGGGCTCGCTCTCCTCGCCGACGACGACCCGGTGGACCGGTTCGGGGAAGACTCGCTGGAGCCGCCGCGCGCCGGTCTCGCCGAGGGTGAACCGCCCGTCGGTGCCGTACGTGACGATCCGGTCCCCCTCGGCGCTTCCGGGGGTGTCGTCGACGTCGCCGGCGATGACCTGGCGGGGACGTCCACCGCTCGATCGCCGGATCGTGGTCGGCTCGTCGGGCGGGAAGAGCGCCCTCCCGGCCCCCGACCCGAACTGGTAGTTTGCGCCGGTCCGCAGGTCGGCGAGGTCCTCGCTGTCGCTCATGGCCGCGGTACCGCCGCCGCGCGCAAATCGGTTCCGGTCCGGCCGCCGCTCCCCGTTCGGTCGCCGCTCACGCCGCGGTCGGCTCGACCGCGGCCGCCCGCCGCGCCTGGAGGGCGAACAGCGTCGTGGCGAACCCGATGAACCCGGCCGCGAGCAGGAAACCGGTCTCGGTGCTGGTGACGTCCATCGTCGCGCCGACGAGCACCGGCCCGACCACCTGCCCGACCTTCCAGGAGATGGAGCGCAGCGACATCGCGCTGGCGACGGAGTCGTGACGCCCCCCCTCGTCGACGAAAAGCGACATGCTGGCGGGCAGTCGGATCGAGTCCGCCACCCCGAGCAGCGAGTAGGCCGCGAACAGCGCGAAGAACGCGCCGCCGAGCGTCTGTGCGTCGCCGAGATACGAGATCGTGACGGGATCGACGGTCCCCTCGAAGTACGTCGCCAGCGGGATCGCGGCGGTGCCGACCCCGTACAACAGCGCCCCGATCGCGACGAAGGCGTGTCGCCTGCCGTACCGGTCCGTCAGGTCGCCGACGAACCCCTGTGTGACCGCCTTCGTGGCCTTCCCGCCGGCCATGATCCACCCGATGGCGAACGCGGAGATGTCGAAGGTCGTCCGCGCGTAGATGGGGAGGAAGATGATGACCGCCATCTTGCCGACGCTGAAGGTGAACCGGAAGACGACGAGCGAGCGGAGCATCGGCAGCGCCAGAAGCGATCGGAACGTCTCGGCCCCGTCGACCGCCTCCGGGTCGGTCTGTCCCCCCGGATCGTCCCGGAGAAAGCGGTAGACGAGGAGGAAGCTCACGAGGGTAATCACGGAGAGTACGGCGTACGTCTCGGTGAACCCGTACGCGTACAGCAGGTAGCCGCCGAGGAGGTCGCCGGTGAGAGAGGACACGGACGCGAACTGGTTGTACGACCCGAGCCAGAGGCCCTGTTCGTCGTCGGGGCTGATCTCGCCGATTATCGTCGCGCCGGTGATCCAGAGGACGCTCGCGCCGAGCCCCTGGACCATCCGGACGAGGATCACGTGGATCGGGCTCGAGACGAACGCGAACCCCACGAAGACGACGACGTTGAGCAGGAAGCCTGCGAGCAGGAACCGCTTGGCGTTGCCCGTATCGACCGCCCGGCCGAGCGGCAGGACGACGAGCAGTTGAACGGCCGCGAAGGCGGTGCCGAACAGGCCCTCGATGAACCCGGTGGTTCCGAAGAGGTCGGCGTACAACGCGAGCGCGATGAGGATCGTCGAGTACGCCTGGCTGCGCGCGAAGGCGGTCCCCGCGAGCGAGGCGAACTCCAGATCGCCGAGGAGCCGTACCGAGTTGCCGAAGCGGGCCACGATCGAGTACCGGCTCGGGGGACGAGGTCCACGTAGTAAAGGCCGAGCGAGCCGGCGGTCCCTGCTGGATTTCGCGGCCGCAGTCGATCGGTTCCGGGATGACCGCTCAGAGTTCGATCCGTTCGACGAGCGAGCCCTCGCCGTTCTCCTTCGTGTTGATCGCGACGATCCGGACGAGGTCCTGGAGCATCGACCCCTCCACTTTGGCCTTCAGGAGCGAGTCGACCTGGTAGACCCCCGCGGCGTTGTTCATCCGGATCTCGACCCGGACGGGCAGCTCCTCGTCGGGGTGGAGTATCACCGACTCGATGGCCTGCGAGGAGACGGTGTTGATGCCGCGCCCGCCCTTCTCGTAGGGGACCCGCGAGCGACCGCGCTCCATGTCGAGGCCGTCCGCGATCCGGATCACGCCCGCCTCCAGCGTCAGCGGCTCCTCCTCGGTGTGGTGACAGAGGATCGCGTGGAGCACCTCCGCTTTCACGCGAACCTGCTCGGCGACGTCGTAGAACTCGGGCAGCAGCCGGTCGAGCACGTCGGCGGCGAGCGGGATCGAGTAGTAGGAGTGGTCGTCGCGGTGGACGACGTGGCCGATGTCGTGGAGCGTCGCGGCGAGCGCGAGGATCACCGATTCGTCGGCCTCTTCGAGCCCCTGCTGGCGCGCCCCGTTGAACTCGACGCCGCCCGCCTTGAGCAGGTCGTAGAGCCGGAGCGCGCGGTCGCGGACGATCTCGATGTGTTTCGTCCCGTGGTCGTTGTACCCCTTGCGGTCGACGGCGTTGACGTTCTGCGCCTCGAGGTAGGTGGCGATCTCCGGGTCGTTCTCGATCCGGTCGAGCATCTCGTTGAGCCGGCCGTCCGGAAACGCGTGGTCCGCGGCCTGGTCGTACTCCTGTCTGACGACGTGTTCGTCGTCCGCCGCCTTCGTCATGGGATGTACACGGACGCGGCGGGGAGATAAAAGGGTGTGGCCCGCGGTCCGGTCGCCCACGGGACGCCGATCGTCGCCGGGACTCCGGTCGGTCGACACGGCAACCTATTCGGACGCCCCCGTGATACACTCCTCCATCGATGGGGTCGGGACCGGCCGTCGGCCGCCGCGAGTACGGGATCACTCTGGTCGCGAGCGCGAGCTACACCTGTCTGCTCTTCGTTTGGTTCTCGCTGCCGGCGTACCTTCCCACGATCATCGACGACGTGGGACTGACGAGCACCCAGGCCGGAGTCCTCGCGGGGGCGATCCCGCTGACGTACGTCCCGCTCGCGCTGGTCTCCGGGCTCGTCGTGGACCGTATCGGGCCGGCGAGGGTCATCGCCGCGGGCGTCCTCGTCTACGGCGGGGGACAGATCGGCCGGAGCGTCGCACCCGGTTTCGCGTCGCTCCTGGCGTTCACGCTGGCGATGGGCGTCGGCGCGACGACCGTCACCTTCGGCCTCCCGAAGCTCGTCTCGACGCTGTTCCCGTCCGGGCGGACGGGCCGCCCGACCGCGGTCTACCTCGTCGCCGCCTCGGCGGGGTCGGCGGGCGTCTTCGCCGTCGGTCGCCCGGTTCTGGGGCCGGCCCTCGGCGGATGGCGGCCGCTGTTCCTCTGGAGCGGCGTCGTCGCGGTCTGTTACGGTGCGGTCTGGTCGATCGTCGCGATCCGGACCGGTATCGACGACGCCGGGAACGACGGGGACGCGGCCGAGAGCGCCGTCGACGCCTTCGAACCCCGAGCGCTCGCGGCGGACCTCCGACGCGTGCTCACGCACCGCGAACTCCAGCTGCTCGTCGTGATCGGGACGATGTACCTGCTCATCAACCACGGGATACAGGGGTGGCTCCCGACGCTCCTGGAGTCGCGGGGGCTCCCGGCCGCGCTCGCCGGGCGGGCCACGAGCGCGTTCGTCGTCGCCCACGTCGCCGGCGTCCTCGGCGTCCCCGAGCTGGCGGACCGGTTCGCGGTCGAGCGACCGGCGCTCGTGGGCTGCGGCACTGCGGCGTTCCTCGGGATCGGGGTCCTGATCGCGGGCGACGCGGGCACCGTGGCGCTCCTCGGCGTCGTCGCCGCCGGCCTCGGAAGCGGCGGGCTCTCGCCGCTGATCCGGACGATACCGCCCGACTTGGAGGGGATCGGGACCGAGCTGACGGGAACGGCCGTGGGGTTCATCTTCGCGGTCGGCGAGGTCGGCGGGTTCCTCGGTCCGGTGCTCGTGGGAACCCTCTACGACGCGACCGGGTCGTACGCGCCGGGGTTCGGGGTTCTCGCGTCCGGCGGCGTCGGCGTCGCGGCCGCCGGAGTCGCGCTGCTCGCGCTGGACCGGCGGTGAGGACGGGTACCGTCCGCTACCGGGAATAGGCCCGCCGGTCCCCGCCGGCCACCCCCGGCCATGCCCCCTCCATCCGCCACATCGAGAGGTCGACCTCGACGCCGGCCGCGTCGGCGTTCGCCTCCTCCTCGGAGCGGGCGTCCACGCTCCTTTCGGATCCGACATCCGCCTCCCCCTCCGCGTCGGCGACGATCGAGACCCCCGTCGCGTCGTGACGGGTGGGGTAGATCCGGGTCGCGAGCGCCCGCCGTCCGTTCACGAACAGTTCGAGGACGCTCGCGTCGACGAAGAGGCGAACGTCGAGGGGACGCTCCAGGTCGGCGACGGCGACGCAGACCGGCGAATCCCGCGCGTCGCGGTCGAGGCTGCTCTCCGAACGGTCGACGACGACGCGGTCGCCCCCGATCCGGATCGTCGTTCGCTCCGCGCCGTCGGCCGACTCGCGAACGTGGAGAGAGACGACCGAGCCGGGTCCGACGTCGGGGTCGAGACGGGCCCGGATCTCGAACGCCTCGCCGGTCGCGTCGAGCCGCTCGGGCGTCGAACCCGCGGTCAGGACCCGGTCGACCAACTGCCTCCCGCGGAGTCGGTCGACCTCCCGCGCGGGTCGCTGACGGAGCTCCCCGTCGACGACCGCGACCTCGCGCGGGAGGCTCATCGCGCCCGCCCAGCCGGCGTCCCACCGGCTCTCGGCCGACCGCTCCTCGCGGAGCCACCCGACGGTTACCGTCCGGCCGTCTGGTGCCGTGAGCGACTGCGGCGCGTAGAACGCGCCGGGGTCGAGGACGCCCTCGTCGTCGACGCGGAACCGACCGGCGTCGGCGTCGAACGCGCCGAGGACGTACCGCACGTCCTCGTAGTCGGAGACGTGGAGCAGGTCGCCGTCGGGAAAGCGGAGCAGTTCGGGACACTCCCAGACGACGCCGGGCTCGGCCGCCTCGGTGACGAGGGCGGGGCCCTCGTAGCTCCACTCGCGGAGGTCGCGGCTCGTGTACAGTATCGCCGCGCCGCCGCGGTCCTGGAGGCCCGCGCCGACGAGCTGGTGCCAGCGGCCGTCCTCGTACCACAGGCAGTGGTCCCGGAAGTGCGCCGGTTCGCCGGGCGTCGACAGCAGGTCGAGTTCGGCCGGCGGCGACCGGATCACGGGGTTCGCCGCGTCGGGTTCGAGGCGCGTCAGGTCGGCGTCGGTCGCGGTCGCGAGACACGGCCGCTGCCAGCCGTCGCGGCCGCCGGTGTAGAGCGCGTACACCGCGTCGGCGTCGCTCGCCTCGACCGGAGAACCCGCGTCGTCGCCGGCGGGTACCACGCGCGGTCCGGATCCGGGGTCCCCGTCATCGAGCACGTCGACCGCGACCGCACACCCCGACCAGCAGCCGTCCCGGTCCGGGCCGCCGGGATCGGGCGACATCGCGACCGGCCGGTCCTCCCAGCGGACGAGGTCCTCGCTTACGGCGTGGCCCCAGTGGACCGTGCCGTGGAACGGCCCGGCGGGGTTGTACTGGTAGAAGAGGTGGTAGGTCCCGTCGTGGTGGATCATCCCGTTCGGGTCGTTGAGCCAGTTGACCGGCGGCGTGACGTGGTAGGACGGACGGTCGCGGTCGCCCGAGAGCGCGTCGCGGTAGCGTTCGAGTTCGCGGCCGCTCTTCGGTCTGCCCGTCGCGAGCGCGGTGTCGTACTCGCTTTCCCCGGCCAGCCAGCGGATGGTGTCGGCCGCGAAGCGCTCGCGGGTCGCCTCCGTGGTCGCGTCGTCGTGCTGGGCGAACTCCATGCCGACGCCGACCCCGATGACGGTTCCCGACCCGATCCGCCACTGGAGGACGGCCACCTCGCCGGGGACGTCCTCGACGCCGCGGTAGGTGGACGCCAGGACGTCCGCGCGCTCCGGGAGCACGTTCTCGTACCGGGCGTACGGGGCGGTCGAGCCGGCGGGGCGGATGTGGTGGCGGAGGCCGGAGAGCCCGTCGACCGCGGGGTGGCCCTCGTACAGCGGGTGCCACAGCGGCCCGACCGGGTCCGTCACCTCCTCGGTGCCGGTCGCGTCGGGCGGAACCGGGTCGATCCCGAGCGCGCTCACCTGCGCGAGCGCACGCGCCGAGCAGAACAGCCCGCCGCCCTCCGCGAGGAACGCCCGGATCGGCTCCGCGCAGTCCGCCACCGCCCCCGGATCGCTCACGGGGTCGTACGCGTGCCACCAGAGCGCGTCGAAGCGGTCGAGGTCGGCCTCGCCCGCCGCGACCGCCGAGAGCGCGACCCTCTCGACGCGTCCCACCACGTCGCGGGCGAACGCGAGCGCGGCCGCCGCCTCCGTCCCGCTTTTCCTCCCGCCTCCCGTCTCCTCCGTCCCCCCGTCGCTCGCCGGACCGTCGCTCGTCGGAGCGCCCGCGCTCCCGTCGATCCCGTCGCTCGCGCTCCCGTCACCCGCGTCCCCTCCGCCCGCCGATCCCTCGACGAGGAATCCGAGGCGGGGTTCGTCGTCGGTCATGCTCCTCGGTTACCACGCTCGTAGTAAAAACCGTTCTCCCGACGACGGCGCGGGCGACGCTCCCCGGCGAACCCGCGGCCGATCGGGGTGGTCGGCAGATTCGGTCGGGGACGAAACGCATAAACGGCCCATCGACGTACGCCTGGGCGTGACTCGAACCGCGTCGTCGCTCGGCTCGCATTCGCCGGCAGCGACGCGGCTCTTCTCGAAGAAACGCGCGTGACGCGTCCACAGGCGGGAGTGGCGACCCCGTTCCGGACGACTCCCGACCCCTGTGCGATACCGTACCGAACGCACTCGTCGCGACGGCCCGCCCGCGACGCTGCGACCGACACCACCACCACGACACCGATGACGAACGCCACGACCACGACACCGTACGCGACCGACCGAGAACCGACCGACGAACCCTTCGAGGGGGTCTACCCCGCGATGACGACCCCGTTCACCGGCGAGAACGGGATCGACCACGACCAGCTCGCCGAGAACGCGCGCGACCTCGAGCGCGCCGGCGTCGACGGGGTCGTCCCCGTCGGCTCCACCGGCGAGTCCGCGACGATGACCCACGACGAGCACATCGAGGTGGTCGAGACCGTCCGCGACGCCGTCGACGACGTGCCCGTGATCGCGGGCACCGGCTCGAACAACACCGCCGAGGCGCTCTCGCTCTCGCGCCGGGCCGCGGAGGCGGGCGCGGACGGGCTGCTCCTCATCTCGCCGTACTACAACAAGCCCGAACCCGAGGGGTTCCGCGCCCACTACCGGACGATCGCCGACGCGGTCGACCTCCCGCAGATCGTCTACAACGTGCCCTCGCGGACGGGACGGTCGATCCCCGTCGACGTCGTCGTCGACCTCGCGGAACATCCGAACGTCCAGGGGTACAAGGCCGCCTCCGGCGACTTGAACCGGATCAGCGAGATCGTCGAGCGCACCCGCGGAGAGACGTTCTCCGTGCTCTCGGGCGACGACGGGCTCACCCTCCCGACGCTCGCCGTCGGCGGGACGGGAACGATAAGCGTCGTCGCGAACGTCGAGCCGGAGCGCTCCTGTGCGATGGTCGGGTCGGCGCTCTCGGGCGATTACGACCGCGCACGGGAGCTCCACCACGAGCTCGCGCCGCTGGTGCGGGCGCTGTTCGCCGAGACGAACCCGATCCCGGTGACGGAGGCGATGCACGTCCGGGATCGCGGCGGCCCGCACGTCCGGTCGCCGCTCACCCGGCTCTCGGCGGACCGGCGCGAGGAACTCCGCGACCTGCTCGCGGCGTACGAGGAGGGGACGCCGGAGGAGACGGAAGCGACAAGGGAGACGGAGACGACGGGGGCCTCCGAATGACCGCCAGAAACGCGGCCGGCGACGGGTCGACCGGCGGCGGCTCCGACCCCCTCCGGATCGCCGTCACCGGTGCGGGCGGTCGGATGGGTCGGGAGGTGATCGAGGCGGCGAGGGCGCGGGCGGACGTCGCGGTCGCGCTCGCGGTCAACCGCACGCCGACGGACCCGATCGCGGGCGTCGACGTCGCGGACGCGGGCCACCTCGCCGACCTGCTCGTCGACGCCGACCCCGACGTGCTCGTCGACTTCACGGGGCCCGAGTCGGCCGCCGAGTACGCCGAGACCGCGGCCGAGGCGGGGGTGGCCGTCGTCACCGGCACGACGGGGTTCGACTCCGGGGGGACGGCGCGGCTCCGGGCCGCGAGCGAGGCGGTCCCCCTGCTCAAGGCGTCGAACTTCGCGCGCGGCGTCGCCGCGCTGCGCCGGGCGGTCCGCGAGGCGGTCGCGGCGGTTCCCGGCTACGACGTGGAGCTGACGGAGACCCATCACAACGGGAAACGCGACGCCCCCTCGGGGACCGCGAAGACGCTCCTCGACGACGTGGAGGGCGTCCGTGAGGAGGTCCGCGGAGACCCGGCGGGAGGCGACGACCGCGACCGCCGGGTCCACGGCCGCGAGGGCGACGCGCCCCGCGAGCCGAACGAGATCGGCGTCCACGCGCGTCGCGCCGGCGACGTGACCGGCGAACACGAGGTACTGCTCGCGGGCAACCGCGAGACGCTCGCGCTCACCCACCGCGCCGGCGACCGCGGCGTGTTCGCGGCGGGCGCCCTCGACGCCGCGGCGTGGCTGGTCGACCGCGACCCGGACTGGTACGACTTCGACGACGTCCTCGGTGACGGTGTGAGCGAATGAGTGCGATAGGCATCGACACACATCGACGAATAAATACCGTCGGTCGGCATCAGGGAGAACGATGACGCTCGAATCCGACGTGTCCGACCTCTGGGAGCAGTACGAGGCCGGACTCTCGGCGGCGGAGACGACGGCGGACGACGTGGCCGTCCTCGACGACTTCCTCGCGGCGCTGGAGGCCGGCGACGTCCGCGCCGCCGAGAAGGCCGGCGACGACGTGACGACGTGGGAGGCCAACGAGTGGGTCAAACGCGGCATCCTGCTCAACTTCGGGCTCCGCGAGACCGAGCCCCGCGAGTACGGCGGGGTGACCTACTACGACGTGTTGCCGCTCCGCGAGACCGCCGACCTCGCCGAACGGGGCACCCGCAACACGCCCGACGGCACCGTGCTCCGGCGCGGCGCGTACCTCGGGAGCGACTGTATCGTGATGAGCCCGGCGTTCCTCAACATGGGCGCGTACGTCGGCGACGGGACGCTCGTCGACTCCTGTGACACGGTCGGCTCCTGCGCGCAGATCGGCGCGGACGTGAAACTCGGCGCGAACACCCTGATCGGCGGCGTCTTGGAGCCCATCGAGGACGCCCCGGTCGTGATCGAAGAGGGCGTCTCGCTCGGCGCAGGCTGTCGGGTCACGAGCGGGTTCCGCGTCGGCGAGAACTCCATCGTCGGCGAGAACACCCTCCTCACGCCGCGGATCCCCGTCTATGACCTCGTCGAGGAGGAGGTCGTCTACGGCCACCTCCCCGCCGAACGCCGGGCGTTCACGCGGATGGTGGAGTCCTCGGTCGGCGACCACGACCTCTTCTCGGGCGGCGCGTACAAGCCCGCGGTCGTCGCCACCGACGTGGAGGCGGAGACGCTCGAGGCGACCCGACGCGAGGGGGCGCTACGGGAATGACGACGGAAACGGTACGCGATACGGGCGCGAACCCGGTCGTCCGCCGCGTGAGCGACTGGGACGCCGACCGGCTCGCCGCGCTCGCCGACGAGCACGGCACGCCGCTGTACGTCCAGGACCTCGATCGGACCCGCCAGAACTGCGAGCGCCTGCTGTCGGCGTTCCCCGACGCCGACGTGCGGTACGCCGTCAAGGCGCACACCGGCCGCGCGGTGCTGGAGACGGTCCGCGAGGCGGGACTCGACGCGGAGTGCGCCTCCGCCGGGGAGGTCGATCGGGCGCTCGCGGCCGGCTTCGGCGGCGACCGGCTCCACTACACCGCGGTCAACCCGCCCGCCCGCGACCTCGACTACGTCGTCGACGTCGTGGAGCGCGAGCCGGCGATCACGGTGACGGCCGGCGCGGTCGACACCCTCGACCGGCTGGCCGAGCGCGGCTACGACGGCCGGCTCTGTCTCCGGGTGAACCCGGGCGTCGGCGCGGGCCACCACGCGAAGGTCACCACCGGCTCGGCGCCGAAGTTCGGCGTCCCCTACGACCGCGCCGCGAGCGTCGCCCGCGAGGCGGCGGAGCGGTTCGACGTGGTGGGCGTCCACGCGCACGCGGGGTCCGGGATCGACCCGGACCAGCTCGACAGCCACCGCGAGCTCGTCGCGCGGATGGGCGACCTCGCGCGGGAACTGATCGGCGCTGAGCCTGACGGAAACGACGAACCGGATCCGCTCGACCTCGAGTACGTCGACGTCGGCGGCGGCTTCGGCGTCCCGTACCGCGAGGACGCGGAGCCCCTCGACCTCGACGCGGTCGCGGAAGCGACGCGGGACGCGGTCGGCGACCTTTCCGGACTCGCGCTCGCGATCGAGCCCGGCCGGTACGTCGTCGCGGACGCGGGGGTCCTCGTGACGCGGGTGAACACCGTGAAGCCGACGCCGGAGGGGACGGTCGTCGGCGTCGACGCCGGAATGACGGACCTGCTCCGCCCCGCGATGTACGACGCGTACCACCCGATCCGGAACCTCGGCGGCGCGGTCGACGAGCCGGACCCGGCGGACCGGGAACCCGAGCCCGTCACGGTCGCAGGACCTATCTGTGAGACCGGCGATAGCTTCGGTACGGACCGCGCGCTCGCGCGGCCGGCCCGCGGGGACCTCCTCGCGGTCGGCGTCGCGGGCGCGTACGGATACGAGATGGCGAACCAGTACAACTCGCGGCCGCGGCCCGCGGAGGTCGCGCTCGCGGACGGGAAGGCGACGGTCGTCCGGCGGCGCGAGCGGCTCGTGGACCTCACAACGGTCGAGCGGGAGGCGACCGGAGCGGAGGTGGCCGACCGATGAGCACCCACGCCGTCCCGGTGGAGAAGTACCACGGCACCGGCAACGACTTTCTCGTGGTCGACGCCGGCGAGGGCGTCGGCGACCGATCGGCGTTCGCGCGGGCGTACTGTGACCGCGAGACCGGGATCTCGGCCGAGACGGTCGACGGCGCGGGCAGGGAGGGGGACGCGACCGGCGACGCGTCCTCGGGCCGCCGCGGGGCCGACGGCGTCCTCTTTTTAGAGATCGGCGAGCGCTACCGACCCACCCGCGTCGTGATGACGCTCGTCCAGCCGGACGGCTCGACGGCCGCCATGTGCGGCAACGGCGCGCGCGTCGTCGCCCGGTGGGCGCACGACCGGACCGGCGACCACGAGTTCATGATCGACACGCAGGCGGGGACCCGCCGGGCGACCGTGAGCCCCGACGGAAGCGAGGCGACCATCGAGATGGGGACGCCGCGGTTCGATCCCGCCTCGGTCCCCGTCGACCGCGACGAGCCGCTCGTCGAGGAGGAGACCGAGGGGCTGGTCGTCACCGCGGTCGACACCGGCGTCCCGCACGCCGTGTCGTTCTTCGAGGGCGGCCGCGGCGACCCGGATGGGATCGATAGCGTCGATCTCGACGCGGTCGCGCCCCCGGTCAGGCACGCGGACGTCTTCCCGCAGGGCGCGAACGTGAACCTCGCGGCGGTCGTCGACGCGGGCGGCGGGGACGAGCGGGGACGTGACGGGGACGGCCACGAGACCCCGGCCGTCATCGACCAGCGAACCTTCGAGCGCGGCGTCGAGGGGGAGACGCGTTCGTGCGGCACCGGCGCGGTCGCGATCGTCGCGGTCGCGCGTCGGCTGGGGCTGATCGACGGCGACACGGCCGTGACCCGGCCGCCGGGCGGCGAGCTGCGCATCACGGTCCCGGACGACGACCACGCGACGCTGACCGGCCCGGTCGCCCGCGAGTTCTCGGGGCGGGTCGCGGCCGATCCGCGATGACCGACGCGACCGACGACGCCGACGCCTCGCCCGCGCTCGACGCGACGGATTTCGACCCGGTCGGATTCCTCGAGACGGCGGTCGCGACCCCCTCACACGAGGACGTCGAGGGAATGCGTCGGCTGCTCGTGGAGACGCTCGAGGAGTTCGGCGTCGACGCCGCGGTCGACGACGCCGGCTGCGTCCTCGCGCGAAAGTCCTCGCCGGCCCCGGAGGAGGGGCCGCACGTCGTCGCGAACACGCATATCGACACCGTCACCCCACACGTCGCCTTCGAGCGCGACCGCGGGGCGACCGGCCCGGAGGCGGGAGAAACGGAGGGGTCGGACGGAACCGGCCCCGCGGACGTGATCCGCGGCCGCGGGGCGTGTGACGCCAAGGGGCCGCTCGCGGCGCTCCTGTACGGCTTCCTCGCAACGGATCCGGCGCGCGGCCGGCTCACGCTGGCGGTGACGCCCGACGAGGAGACGCTCTCCCGCGGGGCCGCGGCGCTGACCGGCAAGCTACCGGGGACCGAGGACGGACTCGACGGAGACCAGTACCTCGTCGGCGAACCCACCGGGCTGGACGCCTGTACGGCCGCGAAGGGGCGATTCCAGGGCCGCGTCGAGCTCTCGGGGGAGGCGGCACACGCCGCGGAGTTCGCGGGCGCGAACGCGGTCGCGGCCGCCGAGGGGGCGCTCTCCGCGATCCGGCGGTTCGACGCGGACGCGGACGACCACCCGCAGCTCGGCCCGCCGAAGCTCACGCCGACCGTCGTCGAGGGCGGCGGCGCGACGAACCAGGTGCCGGCCGACTGCGCGGTCACGGTCGACCGGCGGAGCGTTCCCCCGGAGACCGCGGAGGGGTTCCGGAGTGGGCTCGAGGACGCGGTCCGGGCGGCGATCGGCGGGATGGACGGGAGCGCGGCGACCGTCGACGTCGACGTGGCCCTCACCGACCGCGAATCGCCGTTCTTCGAGGCGTTCTCGACCGACCCGGACCACGAGTTCGTCGGCACCGTCGCGGAGGCGGCGCGGGCGGCGGCCGCGGACGCCGGACTCCCGGCCGGTCGCGGCGGCGCGGTCCGCCCGTTCGGCGCGGCCACGGAGGCGTCGTACTTCGCGCCGGCACCCACGGTCGTCTTCGGGCCGGGCGACCTCGCGGACGACGCCGGCGCGGTCGCCCACGCCGAACGCGAGTACGTCAGGGTTCGGGAGGTCGAAGCCGCGGCCGCGACGGTCGCGGAGGTCCTCGATCGGACGCTCGGCTGAGGCGGGGCGCTCGATTGAGGCGGGTTCGCGGGAGCGGTTCTCCCCCGCGCTACCCGACGAAGAAGTCGATCGCGTTGCCCTTCGACTGGCCCTTGTACAGCTCCGAGTAGCCGCAGTTCGCACAGGAGACGACGACGAACCGGCGGTTCTGGACGTCGAACAGCTTCGTGAGTCCCGTCCCGCTCGTCGCTATCTCGTCGGTCTCGGTCGCCTCGCTGCCACATTTAGGACATCCCGGATCGCCGTCCGAGCCGAGCGTCTCCGGATCGGGGTCGGCACGGCTCTCGTTCCAGGCGCGGGTCCCCTCGTCGTACTCCGCTCTGCCGGGTCCGGGGCCGTCGTCGGTGGAGTCGGTGTCGGCGGAGCCGGTCTGCGGTGGTTCGTCGTCGGTCGAGTCGTCGCCGAAGACGGAGTAACTCGTGTCGTCGTCGGAGGGCATCGTCTCGACCCAGGCTCGTCGTTAATAAAGCCTTTCCGGCGGTCGCGGGGGCGTCCGGAATCATCTCCGTTCGACGCCCACGAAGTACGCCGGGTTACTGCTCCATCGACGCTCGAACGTCGTCCGGATGGCGAAGACGACGTCCCACCCGTCGACGGCCCGGAATCGGGCCCGGAGTTCGTCGGGCGATATCCCGTACGACCCTCCACCGGCGCGGCGGGCGTCACCGAGTACGCAGTACAACCCCCCGCTCGGGACGACCGCCGACAGCCCGTCGACGAACCGATCCCGTTCGCCGTCTCCGAGGACGTGGAGCATCGCCGAGTCGACGACGGTTCGGAAGGAGAACCCGGCGTCCCGGAGCCCGTCGAGATCCAGCGCGTCCCAGACGAGGAAGTGCGCGGGCACCCGCCGCCAGCGCGCTTTCTCGGCAGCCTGCCGGATGGCGAGCCGTGAGAGGTCGATGCCGAGGACTTCGTGGCCCTGTCGAGCGAGAAACAGCGAGAGCTCGCCGGTGCCACAGCCGACGTCGAGAACCGGCTCGCGGACGAGTCCGACCTCGGCCAGACGGACGAACGCCCGCTGTGGTCGACCGATGTCCCAGTTCGGGACGCCGGCGTACGCCGCATCGTACACGTGGGCGATGGGGCGATCGGGCGGGGGACCGGTCCCGGCCATCACCCCGTCACCGCCGGTGATCGCATGGAGGCCGGTTCCGCGGGCGGCCACCTAGTGGTTCCGGCCCGACCGCCCGTGGCCGATACCCGCGCCGGCCGGGGCGGGCCGGATCGTCCGTAACCGGTCCGATCGTTCATTCCGTCTCCTCGTCGTCGAAGTCCACGACCGCCTGCCGGCGGAGCGCACGTTCGAGGAACTCCCGCGGTAGTGACGCGATATCGCCGGTCTGGACGCGCCAGAAGTTCGCGTACAGCCCGTCCCGTTTCAACAGTCCCTCGTGAGTACCGTCCTCGACCACTCTGCCGTCGTCCAACACGAGGACCCGGTCCGCCGTCCGGACGGTCGAGAGCCGATGGGCGATGACGAAGGTCGTCCGGTCGGCGGCGAACTCGGCGAGCCGGTCCTGGATGAGCGCCTCGGTTTCGGTGTCCACCGCCGACGTCGCCTCGTCGAGGACGAGGATCGCGGGGTCCTTCAGCATCGTCCGGGCGAGCGCCAGGCGCTGGCGTTGGCCGCCGGAGAGTTTCACGCCCCGTTCGCCGACCGGGGTGTCGTATCCCCGCGGGAGGTTCCGGATGAACTCGTGGGCTTGGGCCCGGCGGGCGGCCCGCTCGACCGCCTCGTCGCTCGCGTCGAAGGTTCCGTAGCGGACGTTCTCTCGAACGGTCCCGTAAAAGAGGAACGGCTCCTGGCTGACGTAGCCGATCGACCGTCGGAGACTCCGTAGCGTCACGTCCCGAACGTCCTGGCCGTCGATCCGAACGACCCCCTCGTCGACGTCGTACAGCCGCGGGAGCAGTTTCAGGAGCGTCGACTTGCCGGCGCCGGTCGGCCCGACCACGCCGACAGTCGTCCCGCCCGCGACGTCGACGTCGACGTCGGTGAGCACGGTCTCGTCCGAGTAGGCGAAGCGGACCCCGTCGTAGGTTACGGCACCCTCGTCGACCTCGAGGGGACGGGCGTCGGGACGGTCCCCGACCGCGGGCTCCCGAGAGAGGATCCCCTGGACGCGACTGCCGGCGGCCTTGGCCCGCTCGTAGTCGTCGACGACGTCCCCGAGCCGGATGATCGGCCAGAGGAACTGCTGGGCGTATATGACGAACGTGACGAACGCCCCTGGGGTGAGCGTCCCCGTCAGGCCGAGCGGCGGGCGTTCCAGCACCCACAACCCGCCGACGAGGAAGGTTATCGCGAACCCGATCCCGGAGATCACGTTCAGCCCCGGGAAGTAGGTGATCCGGACCCTGATCGCCGAGAGGTTGGCGGCGAGGTACTCGTCGGAGGCCTCGGCCACCCGCGCCGTCTCGAACCGCTCTGCGCCCTCGCTTTTGATCACCTCGATGCCGCTGACGTTGTTCTCCAGCCGGGAGTTGAGGTCGCCGATCTCCTCGCGGATCGAGAGGTAGCGCGGTTCGATGAGTCGGGTGAAAACCAGGGTGAAGGCGGCGAGTATCGGGAGCGGAAACAGGGTGACCGCCGTCAGCGGGACGTTCAGCCCGACGAGGATCAACCCGATGCCGCCGACGGTCGCGAGAACCCACAGCGTCGCGCTCAGCCCGTCCTCCAGGAACGTCTCCAGCGCGTTGACGTCGTTGTTGAGGACGCTCATGAGATCGCCCGTCCGACGCCCGGTGAAGTACGCGAGTTCGAGGTCCTGGAGGTGCTCGTAGGCGTCCACCCGGAGGTCCCGCTGGACGCGCTGGGCGAAGACGCTCCAGCCCCAGTCCTCGACCCAGGAGGCGACGGCACCGGCGAGGGTGGCTCCGAGGAGGATCGCGATCGAGAAGTACAACTGCTCGGCGTCGGTTTCCGGGACGAACGCCTCCGGCACCAGGGGGAACGCGAAGGGTCGCTCGGCGAGGAAGATCGCGTCGACGGCCAGTCCGATGACGAACGCCGGGACCAGTCCGAACGCCCGACCGAGGACCGTCGCGACCGCGCCGAGGACGGCGTACCGGCGGCCGGTTCCGTACTCGGCGTAGAGCTGCCAGATCGGGTTCTCCCTCCACGATCCCGGCACCTCCGGGTCGACGTCGGCCGGGGGGTCCCGGTCCGTGCTCATACTACCCTCCCTGTCCTGCCCAGGACAAGAGGGCACGGGTGACGGTAACCCTGTGTCCGGTCTCTCCAGGCGACACCGTTTCCGACCGGAACGGTCCGTCCGCGGTCGGGCGTCCGTACCGTCCCGTCCGGCTGCTCAGCCCGCATCGCGAACCACCCACGCCGGACCTGGCGGCGGGAGGTCCGCGATCGCGGCACGGAGTTCTCTCGCCGCCGTCCACGGGAAGTGCCGATCGTGCGATTCGAACCGCGTTTCGTGTCGAACGTACGTGTCACGTGCGCCATCGACCGGTCGGGTTCGGATATGCCGGTTCCACGGGAGGACTTGAAGCCGATCCTCGACGGCGAACAGCAGGAAGGCGGCCGTGGCGGGCCCGAAGGACGAACCGTACTCCTCCGGCCGGAACGAGGCCGTCACGCGCTCCTCATCGCCGTCGGACGGGGCGTCTCCCTCGGTGTCGGCGTCCGAGCCGTCGACGACCGTCGCCACGCTCGGATCGTCGACGGCGACGGTCAGGTCGTACGCGCCGACGCCGCCGGGATCGGCGCGATCGATTCGTCACGCGCCTCGGCCACGGGCGCGATCGATTACGTCGGTAGTCCGACCGGTGCCCCGGCTACAACAGGAAGCGGTCCTCGTGCTCGTCGATGTCGACGAAGTCGTCGACGGCGGCGACCAGCTCGTCGGCCGTGGAGCTGCCGAGCCCGATCGCCTCGACGCGGACGCCCTCGTGTCTGAGGTGTGAACAGAGCCGGGCGAAGTCGCCGTCGCCGGTACACAACACGACGGTGTCGACGTGGTTCGCGAGCGTCACGGCGTCGAGGCTCATCCCCACGTCCCAGTCGGCCTTCTTCGAGCCGTCGGCGAACGTCTTGATGTCCTTGATCTTCGTCTCGAAGCCGATGTCACGAAGCGCCTCGAAGAAGCTCTCCTCCTCCGGCGAGTCCGCGCGGATCACGTAGGCGATGGCCCGGACCAGCGATCGCTCGCGGACCGCCTCCTCGAGCAGCGCCGAGTAGTCGATGTTCCGCGAGTAGCGGCTCTGTGCGGAGTGATAGAGGTTCTGTGAGTCGGCGAGGACGCCGACGCGCTGTGCGGGATGAGTGTCGACCATACCGGACCGACCACCGGCTCCGGCTAGGGTCTTGGGATCCGTCGCGGACCCGCGACGGCGCGAGGGGTCGACCGCGTCGACCCGGACGCACCCGTTTTCTACGGGTGTAGTAACCGTTTTTTGCCCCACCGTCGAAGGGCCGGTATGACGAACGATCGTGACGGTCGATCCGCCTGGACCCGCGAGGCGGCCGGCCGGATCGAGCGCACCGACGACGCCGTCGCGCCGATCATCTACCCGCCCGAGACCGACCGCTTCGACGGGTTCCACGTCTGGGACACCTGGCCGCTGCGGAACCGCGACGGGAGCCTCGCGGAGATAGACGGCCGCCGCGTCGTCTGCGCGCTCACGGCGACCGACGACCTGCTTCCCGGCAAGCGCCACGACGTGGCGTCGATCCACTACTTCACCTCGCCGGACGGCGAGACCTGGAGCCACGGCGGCCCCCTCTTCTCCGGCGGCGCGCTCGGCTCCCGACAGTGGGCCGGCTCGACGATGGTCGACGACGGCGAGGTCTACGCCTTCTACACCGCCGCGGGCGAGCGCGACGAGGCCGACCTCGCGTACACCCAGCGGATCGCGGGCGCGACCGGCGGACGGGTCCGCGTCGACGACGACGGCCTCCGGATCGACGGCAAGTGGGACCACGAGGTACTGTTGGAGCCCGACGGCGACCGCTACGAACGCGAGGACCAGTCGCGCGGGATGACCTACACCTTCCGCGACCCGTGGTTCTTCGAGGATCCCGGAAGCGGCGAGACGTACCTCCTCTTCGAGGCGAACACGCCGGTACCGGAGGGGACGGATCCCTGCGAGGGCGACGCCGAGGCCGCGGCGTTCAACGGGAGCGTCGGGATCGCGCGCTCGCCGACCGGCGACCCGACCGAGTGGGAGCTGGCACCGCCGCTCCTCGACGCGGTGTGCGTCAACCAGGAGCTGGAACGCCCGCACCTCGTCGTCCGCGACGGCACCTACTACCTGTTCGTCTCCAGCCACCAACACACGTTCGCGCCGGGGATCGTCGGCTACGACGCGCTGTACGGCTTCGTCGCCGACGACCTCCGCGGCGAGTACCGGCCGCTGAACGGCCACGGGATGGTCGCGACCAACCCCGCGAACGCGCCGTTCCAGTCGTACTCCTGGACCGCCTACGACCACGGCGAGGAGGTGCTCGTCGTCAGCTTCTTCAACTACTACGAGTACGTCGGCGAGAGCCTCGACGGGATCGCGGACCTCCCCGAGAGCGAGCAGCGCCGCCGGTTCGGCGGAACGCTCGCGCCGACGCTCCGGATCGGCTTAGCTGACGACCGGACCGAGCTGCTCGGGACCCTCGAACACGGCTCCCTGCCGCTCCCGTCGGAGGAGCTGTCCCCGGTCGACCGCGGCGGTCGGCCGCGCGGAACCGGCCGGGACGGCGGCTCCTACCGGTCCTGACGGACCACCTCCGGTAGCGACCCCAGGTCGATCCGCGTCGGCTCGGGCGGCTCCGCGGCCGGCTCGTCGACGACCGCCAGGTCGCCGCGCGGATCCGATCCCGTCGACGACTCCGCGGCCGATCCGGCTCCTCCCGCGGGCCCCGCGAGGACGACCACGCCCCCGCGAGCGAGCGGCGCGATCACCCCCGCCGCGACCGCCCGCGGGTCCGCGAACGTCGTCCGGACGACGACCCGCGTCCCGGCGTCGATCCCGCGGTCCGTCGCCACCGACTCCGCGGCGTCGAGCAGCCGGCGGTGCGAGACGTCCCCGTGCTCGCCGCGGATCACCGGGTCGCTCGGGGAGACCGTCGTGGGCGGCGTGGCGGGGTTCTCGCTCCACAGCTCCTGCTCCCAGTGTGTCGTCTCGGCGCGCTCGGGCGAACCGCCGAAGACCGCGAGGTTCGTCCCCGGCTTCGGGTCGAGCGACCGCTCGCGGCCGACGGGGACCACCGCGACCCGATCGCCCGCCGCGACGCCCGCGGCCGGGTCGAACCGGACCGCCGCGCCGAGCCCCGCCGCGCCGAGGAACGCGAGCGCGGCGTGGAACCCCGGCGTCGGGTCGACGGCGACCGTCGACCCCTCCCGCGCGCCGAGGTACCGAAGCACGTTCGCGGCCTTGTACGCGTTGGTGATCAGGTCGTGGGCGGTCCGCTCGCGATCGTCCGGGGTGACGAGCGCGGGATCGCGGCTCCGTCGGTCGCGCGCGAGCAGGTCGCCGACGACCTCGGTTCCGGCCACCGCCTCAGGGCGCGCCCGCGACGACCATCCGGGAGCCGTCCGCCTCGAAGGAGAGCGCGCGGCTCGACTCGGGGTCGACGCGGACCGCGTCGCCGGCCGCGAGCGCGATCGACTCGCCGTCGACGTCCATCGTCGCCTCGCCCTTGAGGAGGACGTACACCTCCTCCTGGCCGTCCTCGCCGTGGTCGTGTTCCATCCCCTCCCAGTCGGCGTCGCCCTCGACGACCGTGACGCCGAGCTCCGCGCAGTCGAGCGCCTCGCGCAGGAAGTACATGCCGGGCGCTTTCGATTCGACGTCGGCGTACGTGGCTTCGTCGTAGCCCATACCGTCGCTTGGGCCGGACGCCCGAAAAGGCTACCTGCGGATCCGGTTCTCTCGGTCAGAACGTGCTCTTCAGCTTCTCGAAGAAGCCGCCGCCGACGTCGATGTCCTCGCCGCCGGCCTCCGCGAACGCCTCCAGCGCCTCGCGCTGCTCCTCGTTGAGCGACTCGGGGACGACGACGGCGACCTGGACGTACAGATCGCCGCGGCCGCGCCGCCGGAGGTGGGGCATTCCCTTCCCCTTCAGCCTGAACGTCTCGCCGCTCTGGGTGCCCGCGGGCACGTCCATCTCGACGGTACCGTCGACGGTCTCCACGTCGATCGTGTCGCCGAAGACCGCCTGCGGGAACGAGACGGCCTCGTTGACGCGGAGGTCGTCGCCGTCGCGCTCGTAGCGGTCGCCCACGTCGACGTCGACCTCGATCAGTAGGTCGCCGTTCGGGCCGCCGTTCTCGCCGGGCGCGCCCTCCCGCTCCATCCGGAGGCTCTGTCCGGACTGGATCCCCGCCGGCACCTCGACGGTGAGCGTGGCCTCCTCGCGAACGATCCCGTCGCCGTCGCAGTCCGGGCAGTCCTCGCTGTACACCTCGCCCGTGCCTTCACACTGCGGGCAGGTGGAGGTCTGCTGGACGCGTCCGAGCGGCGTCTGCTGGACCTGTCGAACCTGCCCCTGTCCGTTACACTGCGGACAGGTGCTCACGTCGGCGTCGGGCGGGTGGCCGTCCCCGCCGCAGGTGTCACACCGGGTGGGCCGCGTGATCGTGAACTGCTTTTCGGTCCCCTCGAACGCCTCCTCGAGGTCGATCGTGAGCCCCGTCCGGAGGTCCTTGCCCTGTCGCGGGCGGTCGTCGCGTCGGCCGCCGCCGCGCCCGCCCGGACCGCCGCCGCCGAAGAACTGGTTGAATATGTCCTCGAAGCCGCCGGCACCGCCCGCGCCGCCGAAGGGGCCGCCAGCACCGCCGCGGCCGCCCGGACCGCCGCCGCCGGTCGCGCCGCGCTTGTCGGCCTCGGTGAACCGCTCGTGGCCGAGCTGGTCGTACTGGCGACGCGTCTCCTCGTCCGTGAGCACCTCCTTCGCCTTCTGTATCTTCTTGAACCGCTCCTCGGCGTCGTCGTCGTCGCTGACGTCGGGGTGGTGTTTCGCGGCCTTCTTCCGGTACGCCTTCTTGATCTCGTCCTCGCTGGCGTCCCGGGAGACACCCAAGACGTCGTAGAAGTCCTCGCTCATGCGTTGCGTTGGTGGTGTGGTCGTGGTTCCGTCGTGTTAAGCGGCGCGGCCGACCGCGATGACGCGGCCGATGCGATGTGGCCGTTCACGGCGCGGTCGATCGCGGCGCTCGGCGACTACGCGTCGTTCTCGTCGTCGTTCTCGTCGACGTCCTCGAAGTCGGCGTCGACGTACTCCTCGTCGTCGCCGTCGCCGTCGGCACCGCCGGGACCCGCGCCGGCCGCGCCGCCGGGCCCGGCTCCGCCCATGCCACCCATGCCGCCGGGACCCGCGCCGCCCGCGCCGCCGGGACCGGCCTGTGCGGCCTGCTGTTGCTGGTACATCTGCTTGCCGATCTCCTGGAGCTGCTCCGAGAGCGCCTCGGTGACCTCCTCGATCTCCTCGGTCTCGGCGTCGTCGTCCTCGAGCGTCTCCTCCACGTCCTCGATCGCCGACTCGATGTCGGTGACCAGGTCATCGTCGACGTTCTCCTCGTTCTCCTCGAGGAGGGTCTCCGCGCGCTGGATCGCCGTCTCGGCCTCGTTGCGCGCCTCGATGCGCTCGCGGCGGGCCTCGTCCTCCTCGGCGTGCTTCTCGGCCTCCTCTTGCATCTCCTCGATCTCCTCGTCGGAGAGGCCGACGCCGCCCTCGATGGTGATCGACTCGGCGTTACCCGAGCCCTGGTCCTCGGCCTCGACGTTGACGATGCCGTTCTCGTCGATGTTGAACGAGACCTCGATCTGCGGGGTCCCCGCCGGAGCCGGCGGGATACCCGACAGCTGGAACGCGCCGAGCAGCTCGTTCTCCTCGGCGATCTCGCGTTCGCCCTGGAAGACGCGGACGTTGACGGAGGTCTGGTTGTCCGCGGCGGTCGTGAACACCTTCGACTCCTCCGTCGGAATGGTGGTGTTCTTCTCGATGAGCCGCTCGAAGAGGCCACCTTTCACCTCGATCCCGAGCGAGAGCGGGGTCACGTCCAGCAGGACGATGTCGTCGACGTCGCCGGAGAGCACGCCGCCCTGGACCGCCGCGCCGAGCGCGACCGCCTCGTCGGGGTTGACGTTCTTCTTCGGCTCCTGACCGACGAGCTCCTCGACCTTCTCCTGGACCTGCGGCATCCGGGTGGAGCCGCCGACGAGGATGACCTCGTCGATGTCGCCCTTCTCGTAGCCGGCGTCGGCGAGCGCCTGCTCGGTCGGCTCGACCGTGCGGTCGAGCAGGTCGGTGGTGAGGCTCTCGAAGGTCGCCCGCGTGATCGACTGTTCGAGGTGGACCGGGCCGCTGTCGGTCGCGGTGATGAACGGGAGGTTGACGGTCGTCTCCTTCTTGTTCGACAGCTCGATCTTCGCCTCCTCGGCGGCGTCCTTCAGCCGCTGGAGCGCCTGCCGGTCCTCCCGGAGGTCGATGCCGTGGTCGTTCTCGAACTCCTCGGCGATGTGGTCGATGAGCGCCTCGTCCCAGTCGTCGCCGCCGAGGTCGTTGTCGCCGTTCGTGGCGACGACCTCGTAGACGCCGCCGCCCAGGTCGAGGACGCTCACGTCGAAGGTGCCGCCCCCGAGGTCGTACACGAGAACCGTCTGGTCGGACTCGTCGTCGAGGCCGTACGCCATGGAGGCCGCGGTCGGCTCGTTGACGATTCGCTCGACGTCGAAGCCGGCGATCTCGCCGGCGTCCTTCGTCGCCTGCCGCTGCTTGTCGTTGAAGTACGCGGGGACCGTGATCACGGCCTTCTCGACGTCGTCGCCGAGGTACTCCTCCGCGTCGCGTTTGATCTTCTGGAGGATCATCGCCGAGATCTGCTCGGGACTGTACTCGTCGTCCCCGATCTCGACGGTGTAGCCGTCCTCGCCCATGTGGCGTTTGATCGACTGGATCGTCCGGTCGGGGTTCTGGACGGCCTGGTTCTTCGCCGGTTTCCCGACGAGCCGCTCGCCGTCGTCCGAGAAGGCGACGACCGACGGCGTCGTCCGGTCGCCCTCCGCGTTCGAGATGATCTCGGGCTCGTCGCCCTCCATCACCGCGAACGCGGAGTTGGTGGTACCGAGGTCGATACCGAGGATCTTGTTGGTCGCCATCTTGCACGTGAATACCGGCTTGTGTCGGTTAAAGGTTACTAGACGGTCCGGCACGCGAGTCGAATCGATCCCGATTACGTCTTGCGGTTTCCGCGATCGTGGTAGCCACTCACATCGGTGTCTTTATACTGACCCGCAAGCCCAGCCGCCCGACGCCGAGAGGGGTCCGCCGTCCGCCCGACGCCGCGGCGGGAGTCGGTCGGCTCAGAGTCCGGAGACGAGGTCCTCGAGCACCGTCGCCGGGTCGTCCGCCTTGGCGACGCCGGACGCGAGGAGGACGCCCGACGCGCCCAGCTCGCCCGCGGCCTCGACGTCGTCCCCGGTGGAGACGCCGGCCCCGCAGAACACGTCGACGTCGGGATCGACCGCCTCGGCGGCCGCGACCGCGTCCTCGACGATGCCGGGATCGGCCGTCGCGACGGAAACGTCGCCGCCGATGAGCTCGGGCGGCTCGACGGCGACCGCGTCGGGGGAGAGCGCCGCGGCCGCGCCGACCTGCGCCGGGTTGTTCGCGCAGACGACCGTCTCCAGGTCGGCCCGCTCGGCCGCCCCGACCGAGCCGTCGACGTCGGCGAGCTTCAGCCGGTTCTCCGAGTGGTTGATGAGCGTCCCTTCGGCCCCGTTGTCGGCGACCGCCTCCGCCAGCGTCGATCCGGTGTGGGAGCCGTGCGCGTTCGGCGAGACGTGCTGGCCCCACGTCTCGACGCCCGTCTCCGCGACGCGGGCCAGGTCGGCCGCCTGCGGGGCGACGCCGATCCGCGCGCCGGAGGCCTCGGCGACGTCGCGGGCGGCGGTCGCGACCTCGATCGGATCACAGGGATACGCCTTGAGGTTCACCAGGATGAACATACCCGGCGTAGCGGACGGGGCCGCAAATACCTTCGTGGTCGGGTCGTCCGTAGCCACGCGCCTTCCGGAACGTGGATCTCCCGGAGCAACACTCTTAACCCGCGGGGGATACCGACACACGAACCCGCGTTCCGACGGGTCGACTATCGCATGTCGCTCATCGAGATCATCTCAGGGGTGGAGGCCCGCGAGGCCACGCTGACGGTGTTCGATCCGGACCCGAGCGTCGCCGAGTCGCTGGCGGAGCACTTCGCCGACCGAAACCTCCGCGTGGTCGCCGAGGACCCGACCGAGGGGCCGACCGGCTACGCCGTGCTCGCTCGCGACGGCGAGTTCGTCACCGCGACCGCGATCGACGACCTCCTTCCCGACCGTGCCGACGACGGCGACGATACCGCCGGTGCCGTCGCCGACGCCGAGGGAGCGGCCGGAGAGGGCGAAGCGGCCGCTCCCCGTCGAGTCGGCCAGCCTATCCTCGATCACCTCGACGAGACGCTCTTCACCTCCTACTCGCGTGCGGACATGGTCGCGGCCTCCCGCGAGATAGAGGACCGGGCCTGGCGCGTCGGCGACGGCGAGCTCCACGCGGGGTTTCAGACGCTCGACGTCCTCTCCGGCGAGTCGAACACCTACGATCGGCTCGGCGAGAAGGAGCGGCTCGACGTTCACGCGTACGCGGCCGCCGAGGGCGACGCGCCGAACACCGAGCAGTACGAGGTACACATCGGTCGCACCGCGGAGATCCGGGAGACGTGGTTCGTCGCCTACGACGGCGGCGGCTTCGACGGCGCGAAGTGCGTGCTGCTCGCCGAGGAACGCGAACCCGGCCGGTTTTACGGCTTCTGGAGTTACGACCCCGACACCGTCGACCGGGTCATCGACTACCTGACCGATCGATACTGGGAGTCGGAGCACCCCGGCGAGGGCGACGCGACGGTATGACGGACGCGAGGTCCCGTCTCGACCGTGCGGGGGTGTGGCTGTCGAGCGCGACCCTCGTCGCGACGGCCGGAAGTCTCGGATTCACTCCTTCCGTTTGACCACGTCGCCGAGCGTCATCGTGCCCGCGTCGTTCGACTCCCAGTCGGCGTCGACGTCCTCGCCCTCGACGAGCGAGACGTCGAGCGCGCGCTCGAGCTTCCGCTGGATCTCGTCGGTGGGGAGAGTGTCGCCGCGCTCGAGCTTCCGGATCAGGCTCGCCTTCTCGTTGAGGTCGTCGGCCAGCTCCTCCTGGCTCAACCCCTTCGACTCCCGAGCGTTGCGGATCCGGTCGTCGTAGTCGGTGGCGATCTCCTCCATGTCGTCGAACATGTCGCGGCGACGCCGCGATCCGCCGGAGCCGCCGGAGCCGCTCGAGGAGGACGACGAGGGGGTCCCCGAGCTGGAGCTCGTCGAGTACTTGCTCCCCGCCGAGCTGCTCTGCTCCTCCCGGACTTCCGTGCCGAAGTCCGTACAGGAGCTACACAGCTCCAACTCGGCGCCTTCGACCTTCGTCGTCGTCAGGGAGGCCTGCTCGGCGCCACACATTTCACACTGGGGCATACGCGACGGTAACGCAGCCGGTCGTATAAAGGGTGCGCCGCGGCTGGCGGTGCGAGGGACGAACGGAGTGAGCCCCTCGATACGCGAGCGGCGAAGCCGCGAGCAGGGAGCCGCGGGGCGGCCGCCGGGGATCGATACCGGGGTCGACGTTCGAAGTCGCCACGGGACTTATGTCGTGGGCGAGGGGACCGGACGTATGGAGTACACGACGCTCGGGAACACGGGCACGACCGTGAGTCGCCTCTGTCTCGGCTGTATGAGCTTCGGGAGCGGTCACGACTGGATGCTCGACCGAGCGGCGAGCGAGGAGCTGATCGAGCGCGCGATCGAACTCGGGGTGAACTTCTTCGACACCGCGAACGTCTACTCGAACGGCGAGAGCGAGGAGATCCTCGGGGACGTACTCGCCGAATACGACCGCGACCGGCAGGTCGTCGCAACCAAGGTGTACGGCGAGATGGACGAGTCGAACCCGAACTCCGGTGGACTCTCCCGGAAGGCGATAGAACAGGAACTCGAGAACAGCCTCGACCGGCTCGGGATGGAGACGGTCGACCTCTATCAGATCCACCGCTGGGACGAGGAGACGCCGATCGAGGAGACGCTCGCCGCCCTCGACGACGCGGTCCGGCGCGGACGGGTCCGCTATCTCGGGGCCTCCTCGATGTGGGCCCACCAGTTCGCCGACGCGCTCCACACGAGCGAGCGGGAGGGCTACGAGCGGTTCGTCACGATGCAGAACCTCTACAACCTCGCGTACCGCGAGGAGGAGCGCGAGATGCTCCCGCTGTGTGAGAAGGAGGGGATCGGCACCATCCCGTGGAGCCCGCTCGGCGCGGGCTACCTGACGCGTCCGTACGAGGCCGACGACGCGACCGCGCGCGGGGAACACGAGACCGAGATCGGCCGACCGTACCGCGAGGGCGGCGGCGAGGAGGTCAACGCCCGCGTCGAAGAGTTGGCCGACGAGAGGGGGGTGAAGATGGCACAGATCGCGCTGGCGTGGGTTCTCGAGAAGGACGTGGTCGACGCGCCCATCGTGGGAACCTCGAGCGTCGAGCACCTCGAGGACGCGGTGGAGGCGCTCGACATCGACCTGTCGGGCTCCGACGTCGAGTGGCTCGAGGAGCCGTACGAGCCGGTCCGCGTCTCCGGACACGAGTGAGCGCTCGGTCTCGAGTCCGATCGCGAACGGCGGCCGTCCGTTTCCTCACCCGGCCGCTCTCCGTACTCGGGGTCGTGTGTCGCCGTAACACACTTAAGGGGAGACTCTATATCCACACGCAGTGGCATCCCGACAGGGCGGGTCGGGGGCCGAGGAGGTCCCCCGTCCCGGATCGACGGAGCGTCGGACCGCACCGCACGCGGCGTCACCCGAGGCCGATCGACGCCGCGCGTCGACCGCGCGACCCGGTTCGCCCGAGACTCACCCGGCGCGGGGGTGGACGCCCGGTCCCGACCGCGGACGGCCGATCCCGCCACGAAGCCGAACCCCGGAGGACCCTCCCCTCCGCGACCCCGGCCTGTACGCGCTCACGAACCACTTCCGCGAGCGGCTCCAACAGCCCGGTCGGTACGTCTCCACGCGGATCGTGACGGAGGCGATCCGGCGGGGGCAGCTCCGCTGGAACCGGACGGACGGCTGGCGGTTCGCGCTCGTCGACGGAGGAATCCGGTTCGTCGTCGTCGTGAGCGACACCGAGACGGACTCCCCAGTCGTCGTCACCGGGTGGACGGAGGTGGCGGACCGCGAGGCGGCGCTGGAGGCGGGCCGGTTCGATCCGGTCGACGTCGACACCATCGGCCTCCGGGCCGCGTTGAGCGAGACGCCGGAGGCCGCGATCCCCGACCGGATCCGGCCGCGAACGGTCACCCGGCCGTTCGTCGTCGGCGGACACCGCCTGGAGACCGAGCCCGGCGAGGCGTTCGTCCGCTGTGTGGAGTGCGGGTGTCGGTTCCGGTCGAAGGAGGCGATCACCTCGCGCGGCTGTCGCGGGTCGTCCGCCGGGCGGTAGCGGAGGACGGGCGCGGAGCGCCTCGGAGGGGCCCGTCACGGTCGAGCGCGGACGCTACCCATTTCCGCGTCGCGGTCGAACCGAAGACGATGACCGACGACACCGGCGACCCCGCCGCCGGCACCGACGACCCCGCCGCCGGCGACGACGCCGAGTCCGCACTCGACGACGATCCCGTCGAGGTCCCGCTCGACCGCTTTCACGAGGCGCTCGAGGCCGAAGAGCGCCCCGTCGCGACCGCCAGCGAGGTCGCGCGACGGCTGGGGACGACGCAGGCCGCCGCCAGCGACGCGCTCGCCGACCTCGTCGAGCGCGGCGACGTGGACCGGCTCGACGTCGAGAGCGACCCCGTCGTCTTCTACCCGAACGACTGGGGCGCGTTGGCGTCCCGCGAGCGCGTGGTCGCCTTTCCGAGCCGCCGGGAGATCGTCGTCGACCGGCCGACGCAGTTCACGCGGGCGCGGCTCTCGCAGTTCGCCTACCTCGTCGATACCACGGGGACCGAGCCCGGCACGCGGGGGTATCTCTACCGGATCCGCCAGGAGGACGTGTGGGCCGCGCCGTTCGAGGACGCCGACGCGCTGATCGCGAGCCTGCGCTCCGTGCTCCCGCGGCGCTTCGACCATCTGGAGGAGTGGATCCGCGACCAGTGGCGGCGCGCGCACCGATTCCGGCTGTACACCCACGAGGACGGCTACGTCGTCCTCGAGGCCGCGAACGAGAGCCTGATGGGCAACGTCGCCGAGAGCCACCTCGAGGACGGCCAGCTCCGCGCGCCGATCTCCGAGACGGAGGCGTGGGTGAACGAGGACGCCGTCGCGGGCGTCAAGCGCGCGCTGTACGACGCGGGCTACCCCGTCGAGGACGACCGCGACCTCGAGACGGGCGACCCGGTCGACGTCGACCTCACGACCGAGCTCCGAGACTACCAGGAGACCTGGGTCGAGACGTTCCTCGAGTCGCGCTCGGGGGTGTACGTCGGGCCGCCGGGGTCGGGCAAGACCGTCGCCGCCATCGCGACGATCGCCACCGTGGGCGGCGAGACGCTGATCCTGGTCCCCTCCCGCGAGCTCGCGGACCAGTGGCGCGAGGAGCTGCTCTCGCACTCGACGGTCGACCCCGCCGACGTGGGGTTGTATCACGGCGGAAGAAAGGAGATACGCCCGGTCACGATCGCGACCTACCAGATCGCGGGGATGGACCGACACCGCTCCCTGTTCGACTCCCGCGAGTGGGGGCTGATCTGCTTCGACGAGGCGCACCACGTCAGCGCGCCCGTCTACTCCCGTACCGCCGAACTCCAGAGCAAACACCGGCTCGGGCTGTCGGCGACGCCGGTCCGCGAGACCGGCAGCGAGGAGGAGATCTACACCCTGATCGGCCCGCCGATCGGGGCCGACTGGGACGCGCTGTTCGAGGCGGGGTTCGTCCAGGAGCCCGAAGTCGAGATCCGGTACGTCCCGTGGCGCGAGGACCTGGCGCGAAACGAGTACGCCAGCGCCGACGGGCGGGAGCGCCGCCGGCTCGCCGCCGAGAACCCCGCGAAGGTCGCGGAGGTCCGCTATCTGCTCGCGGCTCACCGCGGCAAGAAGGCGCTCGTGTTCGTCGAGTACCTCGACCACGGCGAGGCGATCGCCGACGCGATCGGTGCGCCCTTCGTCAGCGGGGAGACGCCCCACCGCGACCGCGCGGAGCTGTTTCGACGATTTCGCGAGGAGGACGACGACCTCGACGCGCTCGTCGTCTCGCGGGTCGGCGACGAGGGGATCGACCTCCCCAACGCGGAGCTGGCGGTCGTCGCGAGCGGGCTCGGCGGGAGCCGTCGACAGGGCTCACAGCGCGCCGGGCGGACGATGCGCCCCGCGGGGTCGGCGCTCGTGTACGTGCTCGCGACCCGCGGGACGAGCGAGGAGGAGTTCGCCCAGCGGCAGATGCGCCACCTCGCCCGCAAGGGCGTCCGGGTGCGCGAGACGAACGTCGCGGAGTGACGTATGGACGCGGCAGAGTGACACGCGTGGACGCGGCGGAGTACCACGTGACGGAGTGACGGCGCGCACAGCGAAGCTTTCAATTCCCGACCGGGTGACGTCGTCGTATGGACCCGACAGACGGCTCGGAGAGGACGGTCGGCGAGGCGGTCGTGGACTGCCTGCTCGACCGCGGGATCGACACGGCGTTCGGCATCCCCGGCAAGCAGACGCTCCCGCTCAACCGGGCGTTCGCCGACCGGGACGCGCGGTTCGTCGTGGCGCGACACGAGACCGCGGTCACCCACCAGGCGTGGGGGTACGCGGAGACGGCCGAGCCGGGCGCGATGGCCGCCACCGTGGTCGTGCCCGGTCCGGGCGACATGAACGCGATGAACGGGCTGAAGAACGCCAAAAACGACAACGTCCCGCTGCTCCACCTCGCCGTCGAGACCGAACGCGACGTGCGCGGCGGCGACGGGATCCACGAGACGCCCCCGGAGACGTACGACACGGTGGTGAAAGAGAACGTCCTCGTCGAGTCGCCGGCGGGCGCGGTCGCGGCCGTCGCCGACGCGATCCGGGTCGCCCGCGAGGCCCCGCAGGGGCCGGTGCGGGTCGGGATCCCGAAGGACGTCCTCGCGAGCCGGACGCCGCAGGCGACGCCGCCGGAGGCGGAGCCGGCGGAGCCGCCCGCGCCGTCCGCGTCGTCGGTCGAGGCGGCCGCGGACCGCCTCGGCGACGCGGCCGCGCCGGTCGTGATCGCGGGCGGGGGCGTCCGGCGCGCCGGCGCGACCGAAACACTACGAACGGTCGCGGAGGCGCTCGACGCGCCGGTCGTCGGGACGTACAAGGGGAAGGGGGTCCTCCCGGAGACGCACCCGCTCTCGGCGGGCGTGCTCTGTGGCGGCACGAGCACGGAGCTGCGCGAGCTGCTCGACTCGGCGGACGCGGGGCTCGTCGTCGGCTCGGACCTCGACGCGGTCTCGACCGCCAAGTGGTCGGTGCCGATGCCGGAGACGCTCGTCCACGTCACGCTCGACGGCGACGACATCGGGTTCGGCTACGAGGCTGACCTCGGCGTCGTCGCCGACGCGGACCGGTTCCTCGGCGCGCTCGCCGAGCGGCTCGATCCCGCCGAGTCCGAGGGATCTCCGGAGGCCGAGACGTCGGGTGCGACCCGCGCGGCCGCGGTTCGCGAGGCGGACCGCGGCCGGTTCGACGCGGTCGCGGCCGCTCGCGACGCGGCCGCCCCGCTCCGGTCGGTCGAGGTGCTCCGTGAGGTCCGCGACGTGCTCCCCGAGGAGACGGTCGTGGCCGCCGACGCGGGCGGGTTCCGGCTGTGGACGCTCGTCTCCTTCCCGGCCGCCGGCCCCGAGTCGTACGTCAACCCCGGCTCGTGGGCGACGATGGGGACCGGGCTCCCGTCGGCGATCGGGGCGAAGCTCGCGAACCCCGACGACGACGTGGTCGCGCTGACCGGCGACGGCGGGCTCATGATGTGCGTTCACGAGCTCCACACGCTGGCGTCGGAGGGGATCGACGTCACCGTGGTCGCGTTGAACAACGACGACTACGCGATCATCAGCGAGGAGGCCGAACGGACCTACGGCTTTCCCGCGCAGGCGTACGGCTGGGTCGACACCGGGCTCGACCTCGTGTCCATCGCCGCCGGCATGGGCGTTCGCGCGGAGCGCGTGAGCGACCTCGACGCCGTCGGTGACGCCGTCGACGGCGCGCGTGCCCACGACGGACCGGCGCTCGTCGAGATCGTCACCGACCCCGACGAGCCGCAGGCCAGCGAGTGGATGACCCGCGACCGGTAGCCCCCCGAACCGCGAGCGACGGGACGATCCGCCAAGCGGCGACGTATCACTCGTTTCGGTCGGAGCGTGAGTCTTAACAACTCCCGTTGTGAATTCCGAGACATGACCAGCGCCAACGACGTCGCCGTCGGGATCGTCGGCCTCGGCGGGATCGGCACCCACCACGCGAGACAGTTCCTCGAGCGGGACGCGAACCTCGTCGGCGGCATGGACATCGACGCGGACGCGAGACGCCGCTTTCACGAGGAGTTCGACCTCCACGCCTACGAGGAGGCCGAGGACCTCTACGACGACTGCGAGGCCGTCCTGATCACCACGCCGAACCGGTTCCACGAGGAGTACGCGACGGGGTCGCTGGAGGCGGGTCTCGACGTGCTCCTGGAGAAGCCGCTCGCACACACCCTCGAGAGCGCGGAGCGCATCGCCGACGCGGCGGCCGACGCGGAGGGGTTCTGTATGGTCGGGTTCAACAACCGCTTCCGCCACCCCGTCCGGGTCATCAAACACTACCAGGACGAGGGACGGTTCGGCGAGACGAAACACGTGGAGGCGAACTACGTCCGGCGTCGGGGGGTCCCCGGCCGCGGCTCCTGGTTCACCTCGAAGGCGGTCGCCGGCGGGGGGGCGCTCATCGACATCGGCGTCCACGCGATCGACCTGGCGCTGTACTTCCTCGATCACCCCGAGATCGTCGAGGTCAGCGGCGAGACGCGCTCGGAGTTCGGCGGCCGCGAGGACTACGCGTACATCGACACGTGGGGCGCGGACGAGGGCCCGGAGGGGTTCGACGTCGACGACTCCGCCTCGGCGTTCATCCGCGGGGCGGACGGCAGCACGGTCTCGCTGGAGGTCGCGTGGGCAACGAACCGGCCGGCGACCGACGAGTTCGTGATCCGGGGCAGCGAGGCGGGCGCGACGTTCGACCGCGGCCGTGACGAGCTCACGCTCCACGAGGCGAGCGTCGGCGGCGGCCACCACCTCTCGGACACGGAGGTGACGACCCGCGACGACAACAGCCACGGGGCCGAACAGGACGTCTTCCTCGAGGCCGTCGCGGCGGGCGAGCCGCCCGCGATCAACACCGTCGAGGAGGGACTGGCCGTTCAGCGCGTGATCGACGCGCTCTACCGCTCCTCGGAGACCGGCCGCGCGGTCCAGTTGGACTGAGCCGTTCGGGAGCGGATCGGCCCGCGTCGTCCGATCGCGAATCCGTCTCTCGCTCCGGATCACGAACCTATTCGTCGCTGTAGTCCGTGGACCCGCGTATCGTGAGCGACTCTCCCGGACCCACCCCGCCTTCCGAACGCATCGTGAGCCTCGACGCGCTCCGCGGCGTGGCCGTCCTCGGCATCCTCGTGATCAACGTCCGGGTGTTCTCGATGCCCGAGACGACGCTCCTCAATCCCACCGTCTTCGGCGACTTCTCCGGCGCGAACTACTGGGCGTGGCTCGTCGGACACGTCCTCGCCGAACAGAAGTTCATCACCCTCTTCTCGGCGCTGTTCGGGGCGGGGATCGTCCTCTTCATCGAGAGCAAGGAGCGGAAGGGCCAGCCCGCCATGCCGCTTCATTACCGCCGGACGCTCTGGCTGATCGTCATCGGGCTGGCGCACGCGTACCTGCTCTGGTACGGCGACATCCTCGTCGCCTACGGCTTCTGCGGGCTGGCGCTCGTCTTCGCACACGACTGGGAGCCGCGGGCGCTCGCCGGGCTCGCGGCCGTCTTCCTGCTCGTCACGCCACTACTGGAGGTGTTCGCGGGCCTCACCGTCGGCGGCGAGGCGATCGCGAGCCAGTGGCAGCCCGCCGAGTCCGTCCTCCGCGCGGAGGTCGAGACCTACCGGAGCGGCTGGATCGCCCAGCTCGACCACCGAGTTCCCACCGCCTTCGAGCGGCAGACCGTCGGCTTCCTCGGGGGGACGTTCTGGCGGGTCGGCGGGACCGTCCTGCTCGGCATGGCGCTGTACAAGTGGGGCGTGTTGACCGGCGAGCGCTCCTCGGCGCTCTACCGGCGGCTCGTCGCGGGCGGGCTCGTCGGCGTCGCCGTCGTCCTCGCGGGCGTCCAGTACATCGAGGCCAACGACTGGAGCGCGGACGCGGCGCTGTTCTGGCGGCAGTTCAACTACGTCGGGAGCCTCCTCGTCGCCGGCGGCTACGTCGGCGTCGTCACCCTCTACGCGCGGCGGCGGCCGGACGGTCCTGCGACCCGCGCGTTCGCGGCGGTCGGCCGGACCGCGTTCACGAACTACCTCCTCCAGACGGTGGTCGCGACCGCCGTCTTCTACGGGCACGGGCTCGGGCTGTTCGGCTCCGTGAGTCGCGTCGAGGCGCTGGGGATGGTGGTCGCCTTCTGGGCGATCGAGGTGGCGCTCTCGGTGCTGTGGCTCCGGCGGTACCGGTTCGGCCCGGTCGAGTGGCTCTGGCGGACGCTCACCTACGGCGAGCGCCAGCCGATGCGGTATCCGGACGCCGACTGAGTCGAGCGAGCCGCTACTCCTCGATCGGCCCCGTCCGCTCCTCCTCGTCGCCCGCGACGACCCGGTTCGAGAGCGTGCCGACGCCCTCGTAGGTTATCTCCACGCGCTCGCCCGGCTCGACGAGTCCGGGGTTCGCGGGGCTCCCGAACGCGACGCAGTCGCCCGGTCGGAAGGTGAACCGTTTGGAGAGGTACGAGACGATCTCGTGAGGAGAAAACAGCATGAGGTCCGTGTTCGCGTCCTGTCGGCGCTCCCCGCCGACCGTCGTCGACATCTCCGTGTCCGCGGGGTCGACGTCGGTCTCGATCCAGGGGCCGAGCGGGCCGGAGCCGTCGAACGCCTTCCGCGCGGTCCGCCCCTGTTGGTCGAGCGCGTCGAGGTCGTTCATGACCGTGTAGCCGCGGACCGCGTCGGGCACGTCCTCGGGCGCGAGGTCGCGGGACCGCTCGTCGATCACGGCGACGAGCTCGCCGGCGTAGGTCAGCTCGTCGGTCCACTCCGGGTAGCGGACCGGTTGTCCGTGCGCGAGGATGCTCGCCGGCGGCTTGATGAAGAAGTCGGGCTCTTCGGGGCGCTCGTACGCCATCTGCTCCAGCGTCTCCGCGTAGTTGCGGCCGACGCAGTAGAGCGCGCTGGGCTCACACGGCGGGAGAAGCCGGCCGTCGCGGCCGACCTCGTACCGGCCGTCGTCGGCGACGACGGTCCCGTCCTCGTATCGACCGGCGACCGGTCCCTCGGGCGTCAGCAGGCGGGCGAGTCGCATGCGGGCCCCTCTCTCGCGGCCGGCAAAGGTCCGTCGATGCGGGCGGTCTCACCCCTCGCGCTCGTCGACGCCGATCACGACCGCCGACCGGATCTCGAGGGCGGCCTCGAACTCCGCGCGGCGGCCGGTCGTCGACCCCCACCGCTCGACCGCGGTCTCGTGGGCGCGGGCGACCGCGTCGCGCTCGCGGTCGGCGAGGCCGAGCCGGGCCCCGACCGCTTCCCAGTGATCGGGCTCGACGAGGAACGTTTCCCGGTCGGGCGCGGCCTCGATCCGCTCGTACCGGCGCCGGTACTCCTCGAGACGCGGTCCGAGGTCGGCCTGAACGCGGGCGAGCAGCGCCGGGAGCCGGTCGGCCGGCACGCTCGCGAGCGCCGCGGTCTTCACGAGCGCGGTGCCGTCGATCGGGTGGTCGCCGCCCGCCTCCCCGTCGGATCCAGCGCCCATCAGCCGCCCGCGCGCATCGCCTTCCGCCTGAACTTCGGCAGGAGCTCCTCAAGGACCGCCTCCTCGCCCGCGAACGACGCGGTCACCTCGGTGAGCGTGATCGACGCGGCCGCGGTCACCTCCGCCGCGGCCAGCGTCGCCCGCCAGCCGTCGCCGTCGACCCGCGTCGCTTCCGCGGGGTCGTCGGTCCCGACGAGGTCGCCGCCGAGGTTCCGGAGGTAGTGGGCCGCGAGCCGCCGGGAGATGCCCCGGTACGCGACCTCCCGGCGGACCCATCCGGGTTCGGCGGGCGGCTCGGCCGCGGGTCCGTCGGGATCGATCGCGCCGCCGTCGCCGTCCGCGTCGGCGGCGGCGTCCGCGTCGGTCGTCCCGCCGGCGACGGGCGGGAAGACGGAGAGCCGGTCGCCGTTCGCGAGGTCGGTGTCGAGCCCTTGGAGGTGTAACACCTCGCGTCCGTTCTTCAACACGTTGATCTGGGGGGCCAACTCGCCGTCGACGATCAGTCGGCCGTCCATGCCGTCGTACTCCGCCTCCAGGGCACGAAGCACGTCCCCGACGTCCGACCCGTCCTCGAACTCGCGGACGACGGTCTTCCCCCCGGCGGCCTCCCGAAACGTCGCGAAGAACCGCAGCTCTAGTTCCATACCGATCCGGTCGGGCCGCGGCGGCTTAAAAACGGGCGTCGCCGGCGGTACTGGCGGGTGCCGTCGTGGTCCCCCGCCGAGTGCGCGAGCCGCCCCTCCGACACGTAGGGCGTGACCGGATCCGTCCGAGACGACCGTGCGCGTCGCTCTCGGCGGTCGGAAGTGGTGGCTCGGTGGAACCGATCATCACAAGGGGCTCAGTGGGGGTAACGGATCGTCATGGCCACCACACGCGGAGTAACCGGTTGACGAATATAAACCGTCCGTGATTTGTCGACCGAATAATGTCAGATGTATAGTAAATCAACTCGGTCGTTGAAAAGTGCGTATCGAAGAGATGTCTCGATAGCCTCGCCAGAGACAGAGCACGTCTCTTGGACGGGGTCGCTTCCCGCTCTCAGGCAGGCGAACGAGTCAGTACCGGTAAGCGTGGCTGATCCCTCCCCGAAGACGGGTTTCAGCCTTGAATCAGCCACGGTCCCGATACGCTGGTGAGGAGCTAATCGACGTACTCTCGCGTTCTCAAACTCATCTAATGGAACGTGATGGTGGGTTGAGAGAGTTCCATTGTGCTGTGTCGAAGAGATGCTCAGTCACGATTCCACCGGCTCAGACGGCGCTTCCATGTTGGTGACGGCGAACATCGGACCGATTTCTCGGAGCTGCCGATACCAACCGAGCGCTCGCACGGCATCGCCGAGCGAGCGCTTCGCTGTCGAGAGCATTTCATGGGTTTGGCTGTCATCCGGCGATCGGACGTGCGTGGGCGAGTAGTCCGACATCTCCGAACGGACCCCAAAGCGTGAACCAGTCCACACGCCCGTCGGCCGTGAACAGGAGCTCACTCGCCGACTTCGATCGGGACGCCGATCATATTGCCCCACTCGGTCCACGAGCCGTCATAGTTCCGCACGTGCTCGTACCCGAGCAGTTCTTCGAGAACGAACCAGGTGACCGACGAGCGCTCGCCGATCCGACAGTAGACGATCACGTCGTCGTCTGGATCGATACCGTGCGACTCGTACACCGCTCCGAGGTCGTCAGGCGGTTTGAACCGACCGTCTGGGCGGAGGTTCTCCGCCCAGAAGACGTTCGTCGCCCCAGGAATATGCCCGCCCCGCACCGCCCCCTCGTCGATTCCGGGCGGCTTCGTGATGTCTCCGCGGAACTCCTCTGGCAGGCGGACGTCGACGAGCACGGTCCTCGTGTCGAGAGCCTCCTGTACGTCCTCACGAGAGGCCCGAGCTTCCGGGTTCGCGGGCGGATCGAGCATTCCGCCGTACTCCACGGTGGGCGGATCGACCGGATCGGTCGTGCTCGGATAGTCATACTCTACCCAGTACTCACGGCCGCCGTCCATGATTCGGACGTCGGGATGGCCGTAGTAGGTGAGCTGCCAATAAAGGTGCGCTGCGAACCAGTTCCAGTTGTCGCCGTAGACGACGACGGTCGTTTCCTCGGCGATTCCGTGTGATCCGAGAAACGAGGCCATCTCTTCGGGGGCGAGTATATCGTGAGCGTCTGCCGACCGGAGATCGGTCTTCCAATCGACGCGACCGGCGCCAGGCACGTGACCGCTCTCATAGAACGCAGTGTTGACGTCGACTTCAAGCAGCCGGAGATCGGGCTCGTCGGAGGCGAACCGGTCAAGTCGCGCGTCAACCCAGTCGGGACTAACGAGCACGTCCTCCGGATACTGATTACCCGCCGATGCGTCAGTCTTCGTCCGCTCGTCGTCTGGTGGGTTCTCTGCCGTCATAGTTGCTGCTCTGTGAATCGTTTCGCCAGCTCTGCGGTCGCTCGTCGGAGCCGATACGACACGGTCGACCGGGGTAACTCGAGCTCGTCAGCGAGCTCGTCGAGCGTCACTTCCCGCGGCGTCTCGAAGTACCCGCGCTCGACGGCCACGGTCAATGTCTCGCGCTGTTCCGCACGGATGTCCGCTCGGGAGAGGAGCCCGCTTTCCCAGTGGTCGACCTCCGTCAGGTGCTCGAACGAGAATGACAACCCCTCGCCGAGCTTCGCGGACAGCGTGTCGTACAGGTGTCCGATCTTCGAATCGTCCTGTACCAACACGCGCCACCGGACCCTGTCGTCGGTTCGCGTCTGCTCGAAAAGGACACCGCCGTCGATGTACGTCGCCGCGATGAGCGGGACGGACTCGCAGTACTCCACATCGGAGACGTACGTGTACGCGACTCTCCGCCGTTGCGATTCGGTCAACAGGCTCGTCGTTCGGGTCGAATTACACGCTCGGGCGCTGAACGACTGCCGATCGACGGATTCGTCCAAGAGCAGTTCGTCGACGGCCGAAAGATCGGCCGGATCGCCCGTCACCGACTCGAGCATCCATAGCTCTGTCGGGTCGAGACACGAGTAGATCGCTTCCGACCGGAGGGACTCGCGATCGATGAACAGGTCGACGTACTCGTCGGCACCGGGGTCGTACGTTATCTCGAAGGTGAAGTCGTACATCTGGCAGTGAACTCGGTTGGTAGGGGTGGCCTCAGTTCGGGGCGTCCGCGGTGTCGGTGACTGAGCGGGCGCGCTGGGGTGTGCGCCGGCACTCGACAACAGTACATCGGCACTCGGTCCGGTTGGCTCTCGACAACACGTGTGGTATGCGTTCGACGTACTTAGCTCGTCTCGTATGGTACTCTCACGTCCACCCCGCGAGGTACTGGGTCCGCTTCGAAACCACCTCCTGGTCCCGGCGTCCGTCGCACTCCTCGCCGGGCTCGGCGGGATCGCCTTCGGACTCGCCCGCGACGACATCGTCACCGCGCTGGGTGCGCTGTTGTTCCTTCCGAGCGCGGTGCTGCTGTTCGGCATCGTCGCCAAGCGCCACGTAGCCGGATCGTTTACGTCGTCGGGGGATCGCACGAGCTGACTCCCGTCAGTCCGCCGTTCGGTCGGGTTCAGTCCGTTCACGGGCGCCGAGGGGTCGATTCTCGCCCGGGAACGGACGCCGAAACGCCACGGCGGCATCATCTACCCCCCGATCACGTCACGTCCCGGATCCGGGCGACGACGAGTCGATCGACGTTGTACATGACTACCGCGACCGATGCCAAAATCGTCGCGAAATAGACGATGAGCTGCGGCGGGCCGGACGCTGCCCCGCCGAGTACGGCTCCCGTGAACCCGACGACGAGCAGTTCCCCCCACGTGAGTAACACGCGAGAGAGCAACAGCGTCCCGGCCGTCGACGGCCGCACCGGCGTTCCGGTCCGCGAGTCCTCGCCCATGTCAGTAGGCCTCCTCGGCCGTGATCGGCCCGCTGAACGCCGAGTACAGGACGACGAAGTACGTCGCGATCAGCGGGAGCAGCAGCGCCGCCCCGATCGACATGAGGTTCAACGGCAGCGTCGAGACGATGGCCTCTCTGACGGTCATCCCCGTCGCCGGATCGATGCTCGGATACATGAGGATCGCGACCACCGCGATCAGTCCGTACGTCAGCCCTGCGGCCGCCGCGAGCGCGACGGCGTTCGCCCCGTGTCGAAGCGCGACCCCGTAGCCGACGCCGAGCACGACGGAGACGGCAACCAGCGCGAGCACCGGCGCCGACAGTAGCGCGTCGATGCCGGCTGGGAGTCGAGCCGCCACGACGCCGAGGGTCACGACTACCGCGAAGAGATACGCTACGACAGCCCCGAGTCCGATCCGAGTCACCGTCTCGGGAAGCGCGTCTCGAGTTTTCAATCTGAGGAATGCGGCACCGGAAACGACGGTCAACGTCGTGACGGTGACCCCCACGACGACGCCGACGAGCGTGAACGATCGGGGGGCCCCGACGAGCCAGTTCCCCGCGAACGCACCGAGGAGGAACGGCGCCAGGACGCTGCCGGCGACGAACGACCGCCCCCACCACCGCTGCCAGCGTTCGTCGTGGCGCTGTTCGTACATCTCCGGGGCGAGCCCGCGGAGGATGAGCGCGCCGAGAATGCCGAACATCAACAGGTAGTGACGGCTGAACAGCTCGGCGTACACCGGGGGGAACGCGGCGAACAGCGCGCCGCCGAAGACGACGAGCCACACCTCGTTGCCGTCCCAAAACGGCCCGATCGCCGACAGCACCGCCTCACGCGCCTCGTCGTCCGCGAGCGTCGCGAAGATGGCGCCGGCGCCGAAGTCGAAGCCGTCGAGGAACAGAAACGTCCCCAGCAGGCCGAACACGAGTGCGAACCACAGTTCCGGAAGCGGCAGGCCGAACAGCGGTCCCGACGCGAGCGTCTCGACGCTCGCGCTAGTCATCGCCGGGCACCCCCGCGGGCGGAGCGTCGCGATCGCTCGCCGACTCAGATGCGTCCACGTCCGGCGGACCATCGCGGATTACGCGCGCGACGACGTACGTGTATAGCGTCAAGATCGCCGTGTAGACGCCGACGAAACCGACGAGCGTGATGAGCGCCTCGGTCCCGGTGAGACCGGGTGAGACGCCCTCGCTCGTCTTGAGGACGCCCTGGATCACCCACGGCTGGCGGCCCACCTCGGTGACGACCCAACCGAGTTCGACCGCGACGAACCCGAGCAGGCTGGAACCCATAAGCGCCTTGTGGAGTAGTCCGTCTTCGAACAGCTCACCCGTGTACCACCGGTAGCCGCCCCAGAACGCGAGCAGGATGAACCAAAACCCCATCCCGACCATCGCGCGGAACGACCAGAACACGATGGCGACCGGCGGTGCCTCCGCGTCGAACGTGTTCAGACCGCGTATCTCCGCGGTCGCGTCGCCCCCGCTGGCGAGCCACGACGCGCCGCCGGGAATGCCGATACCGAACAGCTCCTTCGCACGCGGATCGGTGAGTTGACTCAGGTCCGTCGGGATGGCGAAGATGTACTCGGGAACGTACGACTCGGTGTTCCAGACGGCCTCCATGGCGGCGAACTTCTGCGGCTGCGTCTCGTACACGTGGCGCGCGTACAGGTCACCCTGGAGCACCTGTAGCGGTGCCGTGATCAGCAGCGCGACCAGTGCGATCTTGAGCGTCTCGTGCCAGAAGACGATGTTCTTCGTCTTGTTCCCCCAGACGTGGTGCCGGTAGACGTAGTACGCCGCGACGCCGGCCATGAACAGCGCCACCGACTCGACGGCGGCGTTTTGCATGTGGACGTACATGAACCCGAAGCGCGGGTTCAAGTACGCCGCGACCGGGTCGACGAGGTGTACCACTCGGTCGCCGTTCTCGGTGGCGAGCTCGTAGCCTCGAGGCATCTGCATCCACGAGTTCGCGATGAGGATCCAGACGGCCGACAGCCACGTTCCGACTCCGACGGCGAGGCTGGAAACCATGTACAGCCGGTCTGAGACGCGTTCGCGGCCGAACACGAAGATACCGAGGAACGTCGCCTCCAGCATGAACGCCATCATCCCCTCGATGGCGAGGGGGCCGCCGAACAGCTCCCCGGCAGTCGTCGAGAACGCAGCGAAGTTCGTCCCGAACTCGAACTCGAGCACGATTCCAGTCACCGTCCCGACGACGAACGAGATGGCGAATATCTTCGTCCAGAACCGGCGCAACTGTTCGTACACCGGATCGCCGCCCCGGATGTCCTTCCACGTGAAGTAGATGAGGAAGGGAGCCAGTCCCATGCTCATCACCGGGAAGATGATGTGAACGATGGTCGTCAGGGCGAACTGAAACCGGCTTGCGAGTACTGGGTCGATCATTTGGTACGTGTGATGGATGGTGTGGTCGTAGCGGCCGTTCGACGCGATCGACGATCCGTTCCCCCCTCGTTGCTGTGTACTCCGCCCGGATAATCTCGGAGTTGGCACAGGACAAGGGACGATCGACGCTCGGTTCGGGGAACGGCAGCGAACAGCCGACTCTGGTGCCACCACGGGTCCTGTGTGCCGTCCGTTATACGAACGCGAGGCGAACGCCCGCCCGAAGGCGAGGGCACGCGCTCGATTGTCTTCTGCCAACCGATCCTTTTCGGTGACCAGGCAGCTGTGTTCAGTCATGAAAACACGTCACGCCGTGCTGGCGCTCGTCGCACTCGTCACACTGGTGATGACGGTCCGCACAGTCGTCGCCGGCCTCACCGGTAACGTCGGCACGGTCGGTCGGCAGGTCGGCGTCGGCGGAATCGTCCTCGCGTTCGGCGTGGCGCTGTATCGAAGCTGGGACTCGATCGGCTGAGACACGACCGTCGACCGATCCCGCCCGACCGACGCGATCTCCACAGTTGTCGTGCGACAACTCAATACGAATGTGTATCGATCATGAAAGTCTCTCAGGGGAGCGACTGTATGAGCGACACACAACTCGACGCCGATGTAACGGTAAACGCGGTCGGATCGTCGTGTCCCGGTCCGATGATGGATCTGATCGGCAAGGCGAAAGACGTCGAGCCGGGGACCGTGATCCGACTTCAGAGCTCGAACGAGAACACTGAACCGGACGTCTCGGAGTGGGCCGAGAAGTCCGGAAACGAACTGGTAGAGGTGGTCGAGCGCGAGGAACACTGGGACCTATACGTACGGATCAATGACTGAACGAGTGGTCATCGTCGGCGGTGGGACGGCCGGGTCCGTCCTGGCGAACAACCTCGCCGAAGAGGTCGACACAGCGATCGATACGGGCGACGTCGAGGTCGTCCTCGTCAACGATCGGAAGGATCACGTATACAAGCCGACATGGCTGTACGTTCCCTTCGGGGAGAAGACGCCCGAGGACGCGAAGCGGCCGCTTGACGATCTGATCGACCGGCGCGTCGATCTGTTGATCGATCGGGTCGATGGTATCGACACCGAATCGAAGACGGTGTCGTTCGACGGTGGACGAGGCCCCCTCGCGTACGACCACCTCGTGCTCGCGATGGGCGCACAGGTGGTGCCGGAGGAGACTCCAGGACTGGCCGAGGGCGGTCATCACTTCTACGGACCCGAGGCGGCCGAGGAGCTCCGCGAGGAGCTCGCGGAGTTCACTGACGGCCATCTCGTGGTGTCTGTCGTCGGCGTGCCGCACATGTGTCCGGTCGCACCGCTCGAGTTCCCGCTCATGGCCGACACATGGCTGCGCGAGCGTGGCTTGCGCGAAGACGTTGACATCACGTACACGTACCCGATCAACCGTCCCCACGGGATCCAGTCCGTCGCCGACTGGGTCGGACCGCTGATGGAAGAACGAGACATCGGCGTGGAGACGTTCTTCAACCCCGAACGGGTCGATCCCGACGAACAGAGCGTCCACACGGTCGAGGGACGGGAGCTGTCGTACGACCTGCTGGTGTCGATCCCGCCCCACGACGGGAGCGACATCGTCCGGGAGGCCGGCCTCGGCGACGACGGCTGGGTCGACGTCGACCCCGCGACGCTGGAGGCAACGAACGCAGAAGACGTGTACGCACTCGGCGACATCGCAGAGTTACCGACAAGTAAAGCCGGTAGTGCGGCCCACTACGCCGCCACGTCGCTCGCGGGCCGGCTGGCGAGCGCCGTCCGCGGTCAGCGTCCTACCACCGAGTACGACGGGAAGACCGTCTGTTTCATCGAGAGCGGCGAAGGCGAGGCGACGTACATCGCCTTCGACTACGACGCGGAGCCGACTCCGAAGCCCCCCTCCAAGCTGATCCACTGGTCGAAGCTCGGATACAATCGGTCGTACTGGCTGACCGCTCGGGGGGCGTTGTGATGAGCACGACCGATGAGGGGACGGACGACGCGAGCGCCGACACGGGGGCGCTTCCGACCGAGGTCCGCGAGGCGGTCGCGGAAAATCCCGAGGCCGTCGCCGCGCTGCTTGAACGGTCGGGCCAGCTGTCGACGCTCCTCGATGCGCTCGCGCTCGTTGAGGACGGCCTCGATGACGAGACGGTCGAATCGGTCGCGAGCGATGCGACGACGCTCGGGCTGGCCGCGACCGAGCTGGCTGACGGAGAGACGGTCGAACTCGGTGCGGCCGTCGGCGAGAACGGCGGCGAACTCGCCGACGCCGTCCGGCGGATCGCGAGGCTTCAGCGGACCGGTACGCTCGATCGGCTGGCAGACGTCGCCGACGCAGTCGCGCTGGTAACCGACGCGACGGACGACGATATGGTCGAGACGGTCGCTGCGACCGGGACCTCGCTGGGCGAACTCGCCGACACGGCCACCGACGACGAAGTCAGGCGCGGTCTGGTCCGGTTGCTCGAGGGCGTCGGCGCGGCTGGGGCCGAAGAGGCCGGCCCGATCGGCCCCGTCGGCTTACTCGGAGCCTTGCGTGACCCGGAGGTGAAAGCCGGAATGGGGTATCTCGTCTCCGTCGCCCGCGGCATCGGCACGGCGGGTCCCGACCCGGACGGGTCAAACGACGACTGACGACACACGTACATCACCATGACACTCACACGACCGAACGTCCTCGTCCTCGGTGCCGGCACTGCTGGAACGATGACGGCGAACGCGCTCCGTCGCCGCACCGACGCCGACGTGACGGTGATCGATAAGAGCCGGACGCACAGCTACCAGCCCGCGTACTACCTCATCCCCTTCGACTACATGGACCTCGACGAGCACCAGCGCGACACGCGTGACCTGCTTCACGACGAGGTCGAGTTCGTCCAGGACGAGGTCGTCGGGGTCGATCCGGACGAGCAGACCGTCTCCGGTGAAACGGACACCTACGAGTACGACGTCCTCGTCTCCGCCGTGGGGAACAACCGCCGCCCGGACGCGGTCCCAGGGATGCTCGAAGGGTGGAACCGGACGGATTCGGTGTACCCGTTTTACCACGCCTCCGCCGCACGGGCGTTGGGCGACGCCGTCGACGAGTTCGACGGCGGCCGCTTCCTCGTGACAGTTCCCGACACGCCGATCAAGTGCGGCGGGGCGCCCCTGAAACTCACGATGCTGATGGAGGAGTATCTCCGCAAGCGTGGCGTTCGCGAGGACGCCGAAGTCGTGATGACGAAGCCAGGGTCCGAGGTGTTCGGAACCGGACCGAAGGCACCGTATCAAGAGCGGATCGAAGCGATCTGGGACGACCGCGACATCACCTTCGTGCCCGACTTCACCGTCTCCGAGGTCGACTACGAGACCCGGACGGTCCGCTCGGTGGAGGGCGACTCGCTCGAGTACGACCTGTACGCGCCAGTTCCGCCGCAGTACGGTCACGAGTTCATTGTCGAGGGCTCCCCGCTGACCGACGGCGGCGAGTACGTCTCCGTCGACGACAACACGCTCCAACACGAGACGTATCCGAACGTGTTCGCGCTGGGCGACAACGCCGATGTGCCCACCTCGCGGACCGCCTCGGCCGCACGCAAACAGTCGCACGTCGTCGTCGATAACGTCGAACGATTCCTCGACGACCGCTCGCTGGCGCCCGACTACAACGGCTACACCGCCTGCCCAATTCTCGTCGAAAAGGGGAGCGCGATGATAGCGGAGTTCGACTATGAGGACGCGATCTCCGCACCGGTGGTGAGCCGACTCAACTGGATCCTCGACATCAACGTGATCCCACCGCTGTACTGGAACGTCTGGATGCGCGGGTACGACCCGGTTCCCTGAGCCATGAGTGAGACACCATCCAACGCGGACGCGCTCGCGGCCGATACCGACATGGAGGAGTTGGCCGATCGCGTCGATGCGCAGGCGGACGATCTGATCGCGCTATTGGACCTTCTCACGGTCGTGCGAGGGCTCAGCGAGGACCTCGTGCCGGAACTCCGGGCGGCTGTGGCGGAGAACCGCGAACCGCTCGCGGGCCTGCGGACCTCCTTGGAGAACGGAGAGACGATGCGGCTGGTCGAGCAGGTAGGCGACAACGCCGACGCGCTGGCGGACCTGCTCGATCTGGTCGTCGTCGCTCAGGATCTGTCGGCGGAACTCGTCCCCGAGTTGCGCACCGTCGCCACCGAGAACCGCGGGGAGATCGCTCGGCTTCGCGTGGCGTTCGAACGCGAGGAGACCCTGGTCCTCCTTCGTCGGATCGGCGACGACACCGACATGTTCCTCGACCTGTTGTCGACGCTCGAAGTCGCGAGCGACGCACTCGCGGACGTCGCTCCCGAAGACGAGGCAGCCGCCGAGGCCGCCCGCGAGGACGTGCGCCGCCTCGCCAGTGCGTTCGACCGCGCCGAATCGGTCGAGGCGCTCGTCGCGCTCGGAGAGAACATGGACACCGTTCGCGGGCTACTCGCGCTCGTGGAGGGTTTCGGCGACGCGGCCGACCGCAGCACCGAAGAGTACTACCGGCTCGGCACGCAGTTGGGTCAGGCTGCCGACGTTGCCGAGCGCGCGACCGATCCGCGGGTCGTCGAGACGCTCGACGCCGGCGCGAGCGCGTTCACCGACGAGACGGTCGACCGACGAGTCGGGCTGTTCGGCTTGTTCTCGGCTCTCCGCGACGACGACGTCCAGCGGACGCTCGGGACGGTCGTCGAGGCAGCCGAGCGCGCCGGTCGGACGCAAACCTCCGGCCAGTCCCGGTGACGGTCGACGAGCGCCGAACGCGCCCCGGACCCGCAACGATGGCCGAGACGGACCCGATCGCCGTCGGGACGTTCACGCCAGTGTGGCCTGCTGGGGGGCAGTGGTCATGGGCGGTGCTACCAGCAGCAGTGGACGGTACGTCCTGCTCGCGGCCGATCGGCTATGCCTCAGGGCGGGCGTTCCGATCGGGGCCTGACGATCGCGATCGCCGGGGCCGAGCGGTGAAACGGAACGCGATCACTCCCCCTGGCTCGGCATCCGCCGCGCGAGCACCGACACCAGCGCGTCCATGTCGCGGGTCTGGTACCAGGCCGTCCCCGGCCCGGTGAACTCGAAGACGAGCCCCTCGCCGCCGAGGAGGCTCGATTTGAGGCCGCCGATCCGCTCGACGGAGTAGTCGATCGTGTCGTCCCAGGCGACCAGGTGTTGGTTGTCCAGGACGTACGACTCGCCGGCGTCCAACTCGATCCGCTCGAGACCGCCGTAGGAGTCGACGAAGGCCGTGCCGGTTCCCCTCAGCGCCAGCGGCGTCAGGCTGGCCTCGCCGAGCATCGACTTGAGGCCGCCGATCTCGGAGTCGATGTCGATGCCCTCGGTCGCCGCGAGAAACGCCCCGTCGACGGTATAGAGCGTCTCGTCGCGAAGCTCGTGGGCCGCGACGTCGCCGGGGGACGGTGGGGCGAACGTCACCGTGCCCGATCCGCCCTCGGCGGTGAACTCGTTGACGAAGGCGGACTCCCCGCCCAGGAGCGACTTCGCCGAACTCAGCAGGCCGTCCCGGCTCGTGCCGGTGTCCATCGAGACGGTCGCGGAGTGGCCGACCAGCGCGCCCGGCTCGGCGATCACCGACTCGCCCGGCTCCAGCGTGACGATCAGGTGCGTGTACGACGGCTTGTGGGTGAACTCGTACTCCATCGTGGACCTCCGGGCGTGAGTTCCGCGGATCAGTATTTAAATTGATGGCTCCGTGGCGGGAACGATTTCGACGCCGCTCGTCTGCTCGTGACCCGTGCGTGACCGCTCGGGGTCCGCTCCGGGTCCGTCAGCTCTCCCCCGAGTCCCACCGCTCCGCGATCTCCTTTCCCGTCGTTATCCACGCGTCCTCCCTCGCGAGGACGTGCTGGATCAACTCCTCGAGGGCGTCGATGCGGCCGGCGCGACCGACGATCTGTGGATGCATCGTCAGGGTGAACGCGCGTCCCCGTTCGTGGAGACCGTCGAACTCCGCCCGCCACGAGTCGAACACCGGTTCCGTGGCCGCGATCCCGTTCTGATACGGGAGCTGTGGGTACATCTGATAGCCGAAGTACGGCCAGTCGTCGAGCGACCAGTCGAACGGGACCTCGACGATCCCCTCCTCGTGGACGTACGGGAGGTCGTCGTCCATGAACGTCGACTCCCAGCGGATGCCGTGGTCGGCGAGCAGCTCGAGCGTGTGGTCGCTCAGGTCGGAGGCCGGGCTCCGGTACCCCACGGGCGTCTCGCCGAGGAGGTCGTCGAAGACGTCGAGCGCTTCCGTGACGTCCGCCTCCTCCTCGGCCCGCGAATCGAAGTTCGAGGGGTTGCGGTGGCGGTATCCGTGGTGGCCGATCTCGTGGCCGGCCTCGTGGATGGCTCGGACCGTCTCCGGCCAGTCCTCGGCCACCTTTCCGGGAACGAAGAACGTACACCGGAGATCGTACCTGTCGAACAACTCCAGTATCCGCGGGACGGCGACCTTCGGGCCGAAGTCACCGCGCGTTCGGATCGGCGGCTTATCCCAGGCGTCGTCGCTCTCGATGCGGAGGTTCCAGATCTCGTCGGCGTCCAGATCGAAGGTGAAGCAGGCGGCGCTCCGGTATCCGTCCGGCCATGGGGAATCGGACATGGTACACGCCGCGTCTCTCCGGCGACGAGAGTATACCTTTCGGCGGGTCCGGTGGCGGCGGTCGCGCCGGGGGCAGAGCGAGCGGGCGGGGCCGTTCCTCTACCGGTCGATTTATAATCGGCTTGTTCGCAGTGATCGAGCATGACAACGAGTGTCTCACGGGAGGCGATCGGCGAGCACATCGAGGAGAACCGAGATCGCTTGGTGACGTTCCTGGAGGAGCTCGTCTCGGCTCGCTCGCTCCCCGGCGAGGAGGGGCCGGCACAGGAGGTGATGAAGGCGAAGTTCCGGGAGTTGGACCTCTCCGTGGACGTCTGGGAGCCGGACGCCGACGCCCTCCGTGACCATCCGGGCTTCTTCGAGACGACGCCGTACCTGGAGTACGGGTACGAGGGACGCGAGAACGTCGCGGCGGTCGACGAGGCGTCGGAAGCGGGCGGGCGCTCGCTCGTCGTGAGCGGCCACGTCGACGTCGTCAACCCGGATCCCGTCGACGACTGGACGTACGACCCGTGGGACCCCACGGTCGAGAACGGGCGCATGTACGGTCGGGGGACGATGGACATGAAGGGTGGAATCGCCGCGTTCGTCCACGCTTACGAGTGTCTCCGGGAGCTCGGCGTCGACCTCGCCGGCGAGCTGACGCTCCAGACGACGATCGAGGAGGAGGCCGGCGGGGTCGGCGGCGTCCTCTCGGCGCTGGAGCGCGGGTACCGACCGGACGCCGCGATCGTCGCGGAGCCGTCGGGCGTCCCGAGGGTCGGCGTCGCCAGCGCCGGCGTCCAGTACTTCCGCGTCACCGTTCCCGGAAGGACGGCGCACACCGCCTACAAGTTCCTCGGCGTCGACGCCGTCGGGAAGGCGTTCGAGGTGTATCGGGCCCTGGAGGCGTACCACGACGAACTCAACGACCGGATCGAGGACTACGGGCCGGCGCTCAGCCAGTACCCGGAGGCGGCGGGCAGCACCGCCAATCTGAGTCTGACGGACATCGCGGTGCCGGGCTCGTGGACGTCGACCGTTCCCGGCGAGGCGGTCATGGAGTTCCGGGTCGGGTGGCCGCCGAGCGCGGGCCTGGACCGACACGAGGTCCGCGAGGAGGTGGAGGAGGTCGTCGCTTCGGTCGCGGCCGGGGACGAGTGGCTGAGCGAACACCCGCCGGAGATCGAGTGGTTCGGCTGGAGCACGGACCCGCACGAGATCGACTTCGAGAGCGACTTCTACCGCCTCGTGTGTGAGGAGACGGAGGCGGTCACCGGCGGGAGCGTGGAACACCGGGGCGGCCTCGGCGGCAACGACGAGCGGTTTTACAACCGGTATTACGACATTCCGACGCCGAGCGTCGGCCCGGAAGGTGGCAACGGGCACGGAGCCGACGAGTTCGTCGAGATCGACTCGCTCGTGGAGACGGCGCAGATCCACGCGCTCACGATGGTCGACTGGTGCGGAGTGACGTGAGACGGGTCGATTCGGGGTGACGTGAGACGGCGTCGGTTCCGGGGCTCGTCGCCGCGCCGATCGGCCGATTCGAGCCTACCACGCCGACCAGGCGGTCAGGCTCTCGTCGCGGCCGTACATCCGCTTGAGGTCCTTCGCGTACGCCATGTCGCCCGCGTGATCGAGTTTCTCGTGGCGGTACTCGGGGGCGTCCTCTCGGATGTGGAGCCCCTCGATCGTGAACTCCTCGTCGCCGAACTCGACGGTCTCGCCGACGACGAACTCCATGTCGCCGGGGACGTTCACGCTGATCGACCGGGTCCGGTCGGCGTCGCCGTCCTTCGGGTGGAGGGTGACGTCGACGGAGACGTTGTCGACCGCGCGGGTCCACAGCGTCTCGACGCTCGTGATCGCTGCGTCCTCGACGCGGTGTTCGGGCCCGAGTTCGATCCCGGTGACCCGGACCTGCATCAGCGCGTCCTCGGTGTCGACGACGAACTCCTCGCCGGTCTCGACGCCGCCCTCGGCGGGGACCTCCATCTCGGTGGAGAAGGACTCGCCGTCCTGTGAGACGACGATCGTGAGGTCGATCGTCTCCTCCTCGGGGATCTCCGTTTTGTGCGTGTGGTCGCAGTCGGTACACCGGACGGTGGCCTGTCCGCCGGGTCGCAACACCTCGTGGACGGTCTCCTCGCCCGGCGAACACGACGGGCAGACGAGACCGACTCGGTCTCCGGTTTCGTTCATTACGGCGTCGTTCCCGCCGCGCGCGTAAATATCCGCTCCCCTGTCGGCCGTGTGCGTGCCAGTGGCAGCCGTGTACGGGAGCGTGTCATAGAAGACTTCCCACCCCAAACAGGAATCGCTCGGTACAAAGTTCGCGATCAACAGCAGTTTTACTTCCCGACAGTTTCGTCACCGCGAATGTCGAACATCGAGACTTGGTCGTGAAGCGTCTCCGAGAGTTGCGAGAGGTCCTGGACGTTCTCGGCGACTTCCGAGAGTGATGCAGTCTGTTCTTCAGTGGCAGCGGAGACGTTGTTCGCTTCTGCCGCGGATTGCTGGCTCACGCCCAACACCTCGTCCACCATCGCAACGACTTCTTCTGACGAGGCCGCCTGGTCGTCGGTCGCGTCGCTGATCTCTCGAATGCCCGACTCTGCCTGTCGAACAGCGGCGGCGATCTCGTCGAACATCTCGATCGCCTCTTCGATCGTTTCCGACCCGCGTTCAACACGCTCGCTCATCGTCTCCATCCCCTCGACGGTCTCCGTCGTCGTCGCCTGAATCGCAGTGATGCGCCGTTCGATATCGGTCGTCGCATCGGCGACTTCCTCGGCGAGCCCCTTGATTTCAGTTGCGACAACGGCGAACCCTTCCCCGGCTTCGCCCGCACGAGCGGCCTCGATAGACGCGTTCAATGCGAGAATATTCGTCTGATCTGCAATATCAGTGATCATCTCGACGATTTCACCGATCTCGTCCATCTTCTCGTCGAGTGATTCCACGTGCGTCTTCGTTTCGTCTGCTTGGACTTCGATCGCCTCGATTTCTTCAGTCGCGTCAGCAGCGTACGTTTGGCCCGTCTCACTCCGCTCGACAGCGGTCGTCGCTGTCGAAGCGACTTCTTCCGATGAAGAGGCGATCTCTTCGACAGTTGCCGACATGTCGTTCATTTCACTAGCAACTTCTTGTAAATGCTCGCTTTGCGTCTCCGCGCCGTGCGAGATCTCTTCGACCGAGTCAGCGACGTCTCCACTGGCCTGCTCGATTTCTTCTGTGCTGCTCGCAACGTTCTCGCTGGACGCGGCGACTTCGTCAGCGACTTCCTGGACTGATCTGACGCTGTCGCTTAACTGCTGGACCGCCTCGTCGAGGTTCGTGAGAGTCTCGCCGTACTGTCCGGGAGAGTCGGTCTGGAGGCGCTTATCGAGGTCGCCAGTTCTGAGGCCCTCGCTTGCTCGATGGATCTCGTCGAAACTGGCGTTGAGTTGGTCAGTGCCGGAATCAAGGCGGTTCATGATGTCGCCGTAGGTACCGGGGTACTCGGTCGCAATGTCGCGTTCTAGTTCCCCGGTTTCAAGGTTCTCACTGACGGCATCGAGTTCAGAGAAGATGCTTTGGAGGGTTGCTTGCATCTCCTTGAACGCGTCAACCATGCGCCCGAGTTCGTCACGTTCTGTGTGGTCTTCGAGATCGGTATCGAGATCGCCGTTGCTGGCGGCGATAGCGGCTTCTGAGAGTTGCGTGATGGGAGACGTGATGCGTCTCGAAACAAACAGACCGGTGACGACGGCGAAGATGAACGCGCCGATAGTGAGTCCGATAATCTCTATTTTCGCCGTCCTCGTCGTGCTGTCGGCGATCTCGACTTGGGAATCGAGATCTGCTCGCGCCGATTGCTCGATCGAGTGCGCGTGTTCCTCCATTGGAGATACCAGTGACTCCAGTTCGTCAGTCTTCTGAGCGGCTCGTTCCGTGTCACCGGCTCGTTGTGCTTCGAAGAACTCGCTTCCCAGCTCGTTGTACTCCTCGTGTTGGGATTTGAGGGTTGAGAACTCCTCTTCCTGCTGCGGGCTCAAATCCGTTTGTTCGAGAGTCCGTTCGTGTTCGTTGAATCGTTGATTGGCTTCCTCGAACTCTTGCTGTGCGTTTTCGTCGCCGAGTTGGGAAGCCCGTATCGCCCCCTGTTGCTGTTCGATTGCTATGATCATCTCGGCAGACGCGTCCATCTTCTGTCCATCTTCTGCGATAACGTGTGCCTCCTCGTCGACGGTTGTAACCGAGGTGTAGCCGATCGCCCCGGTGATGAGAACCAACACGGCGACGAGCACGAACGCGATGATGAGTTTCGGTCCGAGGTCGAGACTGTCGATCGTTAGTTGGTTCAGCATGAACGATCCTCCGTGAGAGATTCAGCTACTGTGGGCCGATCGCGGGGCAGACTGGACTGGATCCAACGGGTTTCGATCCCGAGCGAAGACCTCCCAGGATACGTCTCACGATTGTTAGGAGCGGTATTATTGGTTATTTCCATCGTTCTGATACTACGTCAGACGTTTGTTAATTAAATCCTGCTCACAAATTATCAACGGCAAAAATAACAGCTCAGGACAACGGATGGACATAACTCTGCTGATGTATAACATATATGGTGTGTTCGACACGCACGCTCAGTCCCGGCGCGTAGATGGCACTTCGGCCGCTGACCACATACGCGAACCGCACGACTGGAACGGGGAGAGACCGTGACCTGCGAACCCGATGGGTGTCGCAAAACGGGGGATCGCGTAACGGAACGGTCGTGTGTGAACCCGTCGAACGTACAACCGTCTCTTCTCTGGAGGTAGTAGAGAGGATTTCTCGACGTTCGTGTACTTCACTTCGAAAGTGTGTGGATAGAAGATCGGCCTCGGTACTCATAGGGCTCGTCGCCGCCGGGTGCCGAGTCCGGCTCGGAGCGGTGGATCGTCATCGGCCGCTCGGCGGTACTCGGCGGTCCGCCTAAAAGGGTCCGCTACGGGGTCACTCCGCGTCGTGACACGATCCTGCGTACCCGTTCCACTCGTCGGTCCCGTTCGGGATCCGCCGGGTGTCCGTCGGGTCGAACGTCGCGGCCGCCCGCGCGACCGCCTCCGCCGCCGTCGGTAGTTCGTCGTCGGTGCCGCCCGTCTCGTGATCCTCGCCCCGGTGGGGAACCGCACCCGCCGGTCCGGGCTCCGATCGTCGATCAGTCGTGTACTACGGATGCCACGCTCACCCCTATTCGCCTATCCTTAATAATCGTTCGTGTTGGATTGAGCGTTGCCGCCGCATGAGCAACGCACGATGTCGGCGTGGCCGCCGCTCGCGGGAGGTGAACCGGAGAACCGGGAGGGGGGCGGGGCGGGAGCGGGCGGCGTCGTCAGTCCTCGGACTCGGGAGCCGCCTCGGCCGCTTCCGCCTCCGCGGAGCCGGCGTCGTCGGTCGCGCCCTCCTCGGAACGGGCCGCCACCAGCGCGCCGCTGGCGACGCTGTACATCGGCTCGTCGGGCGAGCGGACGCCGCTTATCGAGAACGGGATGGTCGCGTCCGCGAGGTGGTCGGCGAAGAGGTCCTCGAAGCCGTTCGGGCTGGAGGTGCCGCCGGTGACGACGACGGGCACGTCGAGTCCCTCCTCCACGTCCTCCTCGTCGACCTCGCGCGTGATGTTCTCGATCACGTAGTCGAGTAAGTTCTCGTAGTAGATGGCGAGCGCGCCCTCGACGCCGCCGACGTCCGTGCGGAAGTCGAGCTCGAAGTCGTCCTCCTTGATGCTCGTGACCTTGTCGACGGGGGTGCCGGTCGCCTGCGCGGTCTGCTCGTCGACCCAGTCGCCCCCGCGGGCGATGGAGAACTTCATCACGGGTACGGCGTAGTACGCGAGACAGACGTTCGTCATCCCCGCGCCGAAGCTGATCCCGAGCCCGGTGAAGTTGTTGTCCGCGAGCTCGGAGTAGATGACGGCCATCCCCTCGTTGATCGGCTCGGGGTCGTACCCCATGTCGCCGAGCATCGACTCGAGCGTCTTCTCGTGATACAGCGTCGTGAGCGGCGAGTCGATCGGGTCGGCGGGGCTGGAGTAGAACAGCCGCTCGTTGGGGCGGGCGGGCTCGCCGACCACCTGCTCGGTGATGAGCTTGATCATCGGGATCGCCGAGGACTCGTCGCTCGATAAGATCCCGTGTTGCATCGGTCGCCGCGTCTCCTTGTTGAAGATGTTCGCGAAGTTGAGGGCGTCGTCGCCGACGACGTACACCTTGTCGTCCTTTCGGATGTGAAGGACCTCGCTTCTGGAGAGCATCTGTTCGGCCATATCGCTGTACTCGATCTCCACGAACGAGTTGCGCTGCTGTACGAACACGGTCTCGGAGCCTTCCTGTCGCCCCGAAAGGATGTTCATCGTACCGACGTCCAGGCCTTTGGCCATGTGCGCACGTTCCATGTCTCATGGCATAAACGTTAGTGAGGCGTAGAGGCGGATCGAAGTCTTCGGCACGGGGTCGACGAGGCGGCCGCCTCGACCGCCGTCGATCCCAGCCGATCCCGCGTCGTTTATGTCGTCTGCGCCGGAGGACGGAAACGAGTTGCAAGACACGTTACGCGGGGCACTGGAGCTGACGCGGCCGGCGAACTGCGTCGCCGCCGGCGTGCTGACGGCGACCGGCGCGTTCGTGGCCGGGGCCGGCGATTCGACGCTCGTCGCCGCGGTCGCGGTCGTGACCACCGCGGTCGCGGTCGCCGCCGGCAACGCGATCAACGACTACTTCGACCGCGAGATCGACGCGATCAACCGACCGGACCGCCCGATCCCGCGCGGCGCGGTCTCCCCGCGCGGCGCGCTCGCGTTCTCGGTGGCGCTCTTCGCCCTCGCCGTCGGGTTGGCCGCGCTGTTGCCGGTCGCCGCCCTCGTCATCGCCGCCGTCAACCTGGTCGCACTCGTCACCTACACCACGGTGTTCAAGGGGACGCCGGGGCTCGGGAACGCGCTCGTCTCGTATCTCGTCGGCTCGACGTTCCTCTTCGGCGGAGCGGCCGTCGGGAGCCTCGACGCCCCGCTGGTGTTGGCCGCGCTGGCGGCGCTCTCGACGTTCACTCGTGAGGTCATAAAGGACGTCGAGGACCTCGCCGGCGACCGCGAGGAGGGGCTCCGGACGCTCCCCGTCGCGGTCGGCGAGCGCCGGGCGCTGTGGATCGGAGCCGGGACCCTCCTCGTCGCCGTCGCGGTCAGCCCGCTTCCGTACCTGCTCGGCACCTTCGGGGCGGTCTACCTCGTCGTCGTCGCGGTCGCGGACGCGGTGATGCTGTACGCCTGCTTCGAGGGCTTTTCGGACCCGAGCGCCGCACAGAGCCACTTCAAGTACGGGACGTTCCTCGCGGCGGCAGCGTTCGTCGTCGGGCGCGGGGCGCTTCTACTCTGAGCGCGGTCGTCGTTCCGCTGAGCGCGGTCGTCGTTCCGGCGGCGACGCGACTCCTCCGGGAGAAAGCCGACGACTCGCGAGGCGTGAAAAACGGCGAGGAGCGCTCGACGGCGGGTACTCAGGTGACGGTCACGCGACGTTGAATCCCTTATCGCGGAGGAAGTCCTCCACGCGACCCGAGTGGTTCCCCTGAAGCTCGATGGCCCCGTCCTCGACGGTGCCGCCGCAGGCGAACTTCGATTTCAGGTCCGAGGACAGCGAACTCATGTCCACGTCCTTCGGGTCGAACCCTTCGATGACCGTTACCTCCTTACCGTACCTGCGCTCGTCGATGCGGATGCTGATCTGCTGGGACTCCTTCGCGACGTCCTCGCAGACGCAGAGTTCCTGGGGCAGCCCGCACGTCGAGCAGACTTCCGACATTACAGTCCGAGACTACATGGTGCCCGTATTAAATAGTGTCGGCACCCCTCCCCGATCCGACCGAACCGCGAGCGCCCGTGACGCGAGAGCGTCCCGAACCGACCGCTCACTCGTCGGGGGTCGACTCCCGCTGGAACACGCGGCCGACGAGCGGCGTCGACTCCAGCGCGAGCCGCCGCACCGTCCGCCTCGCGGCGTCGGCCTCCGCGCGGGTCACGTTCCCGGCGTAGACCGCCCGCTCGTAGGTCTCTGCGACCGCGTGGACCCGGTCGTCGACGCCGCGCGTCCGGAGTTCCTCGAGGTACGCCCGCGGCGTCTCGCCCGCGCGGCGCTCGCGGTACCGCCGCGAGAGGATCCGCTCGAGGTCCGCGAACGCGCGCTCCGCGTCCGCGCGCGGCGTCCTCGACCGACCCGGCAGCCGGATCCGCGCCGCGTGGTACGCTCGATCCGTCGCACCGACGCGGCGCGCGCCCGCCGTCGCGACGATCACGACGAGGAGCCAGTACCCGAGGACCTCCCGCGAGGGCAGCGAGGGGCCGTCGTCGCCGGCCGGCGCGGTATCGAAGACGCTCCGCTCGGGACGCGCCTCCTCCGGCACGGAGTCGTTCACGGTCGAGTTCGTCCCGTTGAACGTCGTCGACCCGTTCTCGTCGTCCGTCCCGTTTCCGGTCGCGTTCGCTTCCGGGAGCTCGTTCGGCTCCTCCTCGACGGCCGTGGAGATCTCGAAGCCGGAGCGGTTGGTGTCGATCCCCTCGACGCCGTCCGAGCGGGCCTCCGAGAGCCTGATGGAGCGGGCCAGGTCGCGCTCGGCGCCCGGCGTCGGGTCGAACTCGACCCAGCCGTGTTCCGGGAAGTACACCGACACCCACGTGTGGGCGTTCTGTCCCCGGACCACGTACTCGTCGTCGCCCACCCGCTGGCCGCTCGTGTAGCCGGTTTCGAGCCGCGCGGGCACGTCCTGTGAGCGCAGCATCGCGACCATCGTCGTCGCGAAGTAGGTACAGTAGCCGGCCTCCATCTCGAAGAGGAACGCGTCCGCGATGTCGCCCTCGGGGCGGTCTATCGTCAGCGAGTAGTCGTACTCCTCGATCAGGTACCGCTCGATCGCGGTCGCCTCGTCGTAGGGGTTGTCGGCGTCCGCGAGGATCTCCGCGGTCCGCTCGCCCACGCGGTCCGGCGTGCTCTCGGGGAGCTGGGTGTACCGCTCCTCGATCGTCGGGTCGTAATCGGTGCTCGCGTTCCGGAGCTCCGACGGCGAGGGGTCGATGACTCGGCTCTCGACCGCGACCTGATCGCCCTCGAGTATCGGTCCGCCGGGGTGGATCGTTCCGCGCTCGTCGACCTGGGCCGCCTCTCCGACGACCCCGCCGACGTCGACGGCCTGCCACGGCGCGGGGATCGTCTCCAGGTCGGTCTCGGCCGTGAACGTCGACTCGACCCGCCTCGTGTCGCCCGGCGGTCCCGAGAGCGGTCCGTCGAGCGGCCGCTCCTCGCCAGACCGGACCCACCCGTCGCCGGTGTAGGTGTCGTACGACGCCACGTGCCAGTTCCGCTCGACCGGGCTCTCCATCGTGAACCGCACCTCCGGCGAGAGCCGCGTCGTTCCCACGATCTCGAGTTCGTCGCCGCCGACGACGCTCGACTCGAGATCCGGCGAACCGCGATCGACCGCCCACGGCTGTGCCGCGCCCGCCGGCAACACGGTCACCGTCGCGCTCGCGAGCACCATCACCGCGAGCACCGTCGCGAGGGTCCCGCCGTGGCTCCGGATCCCGCCGGGGGTCGGCACGGTCGAGAGCCCGACCGCGAGCGCGACGCCGACGACCCCCGCGAGCGTCACCGCGTCGCCCGCGTCCCCGGTGAGCACGAAGAATCCGAGGGTCCCGCCGGCCACCGTGACGGCGGCGACGTGACGACCCCGTCCCGCGAGGTACGCCACGAGGAAGGTCGGGACGGGCGCGATGACGAGCACCCACACGTCGACCAACACGAGCCGGAGCACGGAGAGCCCGGTCAGAAGCGATATCACGTCGAGGGCGACGTCCCCGAGCGAGCCGAGCGCGACCCGGCTTCCGGGGATCGCGAGGTAGTATCCGATCAGCCCGAGCGCGAAGAGGGCGACCGTCAGCCGAACCGCGCTCCGCGGGGAGACGACCCGCGCGAGCGCCGCCCCGCAGACGGCGGCGACCGCGACGACCGCGAGCAGCCTCGCCGTTCCGCCGACCACGTTCGTGACCGAGACGAGCGCGCTCACGTACGCGAGGGTGGCGAGGACCACCCCGAGCGCGGCGGGCTCCGAGAGCCCGGCGGGGATCGCGCCGAGCGGTCCGGCCCCGCGGAGCGTCCCCACCGCTCCGTCGAGCGGACGGTCCGTCATCTGCCGATCCCCCCCTTGCCGGCCGCCGCGCCGGACGCCCGGTCGGTCCGGACGACGTCGGGTTCGTCGGCGGTCGCCGGCGTCGAACCGTTCGACGTCGAACCGCTCGAGGCGGCCGAGGGACCCGCCGGGGCCGTCGCCATCTCCGAGAACCGAACGGTCCGGTCCTCGGTTCGGATCCGCGCGTCCTCGCGCTCGGCGACGATCCGGACGTCAACCCCCTCGCCGTCGCCGGGGGCTCCCGGTCCGGTGCGTGCGGCGAGCTCGAGGAGCTCGCGCCGCCCCCGAGCGTCGGGTTCGGCGGCGACCTCGCCGGCCGGGAGCCGCACGTCGACCGGGACGCCGTCGTCGAGGAGCGAGCACGCGAGGCTCGCGGTCGCGGTCGCGAGGACGTCGGCCGCGCCGGCGTCGGCCGAGTAGCGCGTTTCGCCCGCGATCGACACCCGACGGTGGTCGGTCTCGGCGGCGAACTCCTTGACGACGATCTCGTCGTGTTTGGCCGTCGCCGGCCAGTGGACGTCCCGGAGCGAGTCGCCGTGGGCGTACTCGCGGAGCCGGTCGAACTCCTCGCGCTGGCGGCTGGACCCGAGCGTCTCGTCGGCGTACAGTCCCCGTCGGAACCACGCGGGGATCGCGCGGACCGGGGGGTAGACGACGATCCGGTCCCGTTCGTCGACGACGAGGCGTCGCTCGAAGAGCCCGAACACGTCGGTCGCCGACGCCTCGATCGGTCCGAGCCGCCGCTCACCCCGCTCGAGAAGCCGGAGGCGGTACGTCGCCGGCTCCCCGCCGACGACGGTACGGACCGCGTCGTCCGACCCGTATGCGGCGGTCAATCCGTCCTCGAGGCGGTCCCGGACGTCCGCGACGAACGGGCGGTCGACGGGCGTGCCAGGGGGCCCCCCGTCGAAGTCGACGCGAACCTCGCGGTCCTCGCCGGCGAACCCGTCGACGAGCCCCGACCGGCGGGCTCCCGGCGTCTCCACCCGCGACACCTGGACGTAGCCGGCGGCGAGCGCGACGACGCCGGGGAGGACGACCGCGTTGAGCGACCGCCCGCCGACCGCGACGGCCATGACCGCGCCGACGACACAGACCGCGAGGACGACGCGGCCACGACGGGTGAGCGAGGCGTCGAACATCCCCTCACTCCACCGGGACGCGGTCGAGCGCCTCCGCGACGACGTCGTCGCCGCCGGCCGCGCCCGCGTCGGTTCGGATCCGGTGGGGGAGCACCGTCGGGGCCTCCGTCTGGACGTCGTCGGGGATCACGTAGCCGCGGCCGTCGAGGACGGCCCTGACCTGTGCGGTTCGCAACAGGGCGAGGCTCCCGCGCGGGCTGACGCCGAGCGCCGCGTTCCGGCGCGTGTACTCCGCGAGCCGAGCGACGTAGTTCCGGACGGGCGCTCTGACCGCGACGTCCGCGACGGTCGCGCGCGCCCGCCGAACGCCCTCGAGAGTCGCGACCGGCTCGATCGCGTCGATCGGGTGGTCGCCGACGGTCCGGTCGAGGATCGTCGCCTCGGCCTCGACGTCGGGGTAGCCGAGCCGGATCTTCTTCGTGAAGCGGTCGATCTCCGCGACCGGCAGCTCGTAGGTGCGCCCCGGCTCCACGTCGTTCTGGGTCGCGATCACACAGAAGGGGTCGGGCAGCGTTCGGGTGACGCCGTCCGTCGTCACCTGGTTCTCCTCCATCGCCTCGAGCAGCGCCGACTGGGTCTTCGGCGGGGCGCGGTTGATCTCGTCGCCGAGCACGACGTTCGCGAACACCGGACCGGGCCGGAAGTCGAACTCGTCGGTCCGCTGGTTGAACACGTTGACGCCGGTGACGTCGGAGGGGAGCAGATCCGGCGTGAACTGGACGCGCTTGAAGGAGGCGTCGACAGAGCGGGCGACCGCCTTCGCGAGCGTGGTCTTGCCGACGCCGGGGACGTCCTCGACGAGCAGGTGTCCGCGCGCGAGCAGCGTGACGAGAACGTGTTCGACCGCGTCGCGTTTCCCGACGATCACCGACTCGACGTTCCCGACGAGACGGTCCACGAGGTCGGCCGCGGCGTCGACGTCCAGTGCGGGCCGGTCCGACGGGCCCGCGCTCGGATCCGCCGGAGCGACCTCTTCGTCGACGCCGGGCGAATCGTCGACGCCGGTCGCGTCTGGCGAGTCGTTCATCGCCCCCCGGCGTTCCCCGCGCTCGCGACGGCGCTCGATCCCCGACCGTAATGGCCTATGTGAACACGACGCATGATATGTCTCGTACACGGTCGTAAGGGCAGGAACGGCATAGGCGTTCCGCCGCTCGAATTCGCTATCGCTCCCGGACGTTCCGGCCGACCGGGTCGCCGAACTCCTCCGCGCCGGTGATCGGGTCGCGCTCGTACACCGGCTCGCCGCGAACGACGGTCAGCTCGGGGAACACGCCGCGGGAGCCCTCGAAGGGCGTCCAGCCGCACTTCGAGTGGAGCGCGCCCGCCTCGATCTCCCGCGGGCTCGCCAGATCGACGAGGACGAGGTCGGCGTCCGCGCCCTCCGCGATCGCCCCCTTCCGGTCGAGCCCGAAGATCGACGCCGGGTTGGCGGCGACCACGTCGCGGACGCGCTCGAGCGACAGCTCGCCGGTCCGGACCGACTCCAGGAGGAGGGGATACATCGTCTCGACGCCCGGCACACCGCTCGGCGCGTCCGCGAGCCCGGTTCGCTTCTCGTCGACCGTGTGGGGCGCGTGGTCGGTGGCGACCACGTCGACGTCGCCGTCGCGGAGTCGCTCGAAGACGCCGGTCCGTCGCTTTTCCGACCGGAGCGGCGGGTTCATCCGGCCGAAGGTGCCGAGACGACCGGCGTTCTCCCGCGAGAGGAAGAGGTGGTGCGGGGTGACCTCGCAGGTGACCGACGCGCCCCCGTCGGCGGCCGCCCGAACCGCGTCGATGCCCTCCGGCGTCGAGGTGTGCGCGACGTGGATCCGACCGCCGGCGTCCTCGCCGACGGCCAGGGCGCGCTCGACGGCCGCCGCCTCCGCCGCAGCCGTGCGGTAGGCCGACCACGGGTCCGCGTTCGCGGCGGTGCCGACCCCGCCGATGTCGCCGGAGAGCGCCGACTCGTCGAACAGCGTCGCGTCCTCGGCGTGGACCGTCACCGGGACGTCGCGCTCGGCGGCGGCCGCGACCGCCTCGGCGAACAGGTCGGCGTCGATCCCCATCTCGCCCGTCGAGTCCGCGAGGAACACCTCCCCGAGCGCGAACAGCGGTCGGTCGAGCAGCGCGTCCGGGTCCCACTCCGGGGTGACGCCGCCGTTGATCCCGTAGTCGACGCGGGAGGCGGCCGCGAGGTCGGCCTTCGCGTCGAAGGCGTCGCCGTCGACGGTCGGTGGTGAGGTGTTCGGCTGGTCGACGACGGTCGTGACGCCGCCCGCGGCCGCGCTCTTCGACCCCGTCTCCCACGTCTCCTTGTGGCTCCCGCCCGGCTCCCGGAAGTGGACGTGGACGTCGATCGCGCCGGGCAGGAGGTGTCGCCCGCGGCCGTCGACGACGCGTTCGCCGGCGGCCGGATCGAGCCCCTCCGCGACCGCGACGATCGTTCCGTCCCGAGCCCGGACGTCCCGGACCCGCCCGTCGGCCAGTTCCGCACCCGTGATGAGCATGCCTACGCGCTCGCGTCGCGCCGGTTAAATCGTGCTGGTCCCGACCGGTCACGGGAGCGGGTCCGACCGACCACAAAGCGTTTGGTCCGCGCGGGAGTCGTTCCGACATGGCGATCCCCTCCCTCGTCGGCGACGCGGTCGGCTGGCTCTGGACGCTCGCGTTGGTCGCGCTGCCCGGCCTCGTCGCCGGGCTCCTTTGGTCCCCGTTCCTGATCGCGGCGCGGTTCCGGGCGCTGATGCGCGCGCTGCCGCCCCGCGGACGGCTGGTCCCCTCGTACGTCGGCGTCGCGCTCGCGCTCTCCGTCCCGTACCTCGTCGGCGTCCTGCTCACCGTGGCGCTCGTCGACGCCGCGGGACCGGGCTGGAGCGACGGCTTCATCGAGACCGCGCTCGCCGGCGGCGGGATCGTCGCGATCGGCGGGCCGACGGTCGCCGCGGTCGGGTTGCCCCGCCTGGGCGTCGACTGGGACTCGACCGGGTACGGCGTCTCCACGTGGGCGCTTCTCGTCGCCGCCGGTCTGTGGTACGCGGTCGTCGCCGCGGTACCGCTCGTCGCGCTCGCCGTAGGACTCGCGCTGCCCGGCGGGTACTGAGAGGGACGACCCCGTACGGCCCCGTCCGACACGCCGTGTTCCATACCCGGCCGTTGACATCCTCCCCGCCCTGAAGGGCGGGGTTTTAGCCTTGTAACTTCCATAACGATCTCCTAACTAAGCGGATAGAAACGGCGGATCGGGCATGGGTCTCACCCAGACGGTTCACGACGGAGCTCTGCTCGTACCCCTACAGTTCGGCGGGGATCTGATCGAACTGGCGATCCTCTTTCTCGTCCTCGCGATAGTCGCGGCGGTCGCCGGTGCCAGCGGAGTCGCCGGACTGAGCATGAAGATCGCGAAGTGGCTCGTCATCGTCTTCATCGTGCTCGCCATCGTCACGTTCGTTCTCTGAGCCGGAACCGGTCGAGGCGGCTCCTACGGAAACCGTGGGTCCGTTGAGATCCTCTTTTTCGGATATGACTCGACGTGAAACGGTCGTCATAGCATCCATGCTTATTGGACGGGTATTTCGATGGAGATCTGGGTGAGTAGAACGGGATCGTTGCTGTCGTGGTGAACGCGACTACGGCGAACACGTCCAAAGCCCCAGCCGCGAGGGCTCACGGCTTCACCGTTCGCCAGTCGAGGGCTCCCTTCGGTCGCCCTCGCACGACTCGCGCGGCTCGTTGCGCTCCTCGCTCGCTTCGCTCGCTGCGGTGCTTACTGCGCCGGGCTTCGTCCTCGTAGCTGCCCCTTTGAGTCCCATCCCGTCCCGCACAGCACCGCACCTCACGCCTCCCCAACCTCGCGGCTCACTTCGTTCGCCGCGTCCCTCGCGTTCCGGTCGCGGGCCTCCGGCCCGCTCCCGGGCGCGCCACCGCACGGCAGAATCGCTCACTCCTTCGTCTTTATTGAACGATTCACTCACCCATGTGAACGACTCTCTGACGCCTTCCGGTATCGGTGAACCGTTCCGGGAGTTCCGAGGGGACGCCGCCGCTCCGATACGGTTTTGGCCCGGCCGCCGGAACGGCCGGTAGATGCTGTCCCGACAGTTCGTCCGGGAGAACCCCGAGACCGTCCGCGAGGCGCTCGAGAACAAAGGCGTCGACGTGGACCTCGACCGGATACTCGACGTCGACGAGGAGTGGCGCGAGCTCAAGCGGCGCGGGGACGACCTGCGTCACGAGCGCAACGAGGTCTCCTCGCGGATCGGCGACCTCAAGGCCGCCGGCGAGGAGGCGGAGGCCCAGGAGGCCATCGAGCGCTCCGGGGAGCTCAAATCGGAGCTTCAGGAGGTCGAGGAGCGCGCCGAGGCGCTGGAGGCCGAACTCGAGTCGTCGCTTCTGGAACTCCCGCAGATCCCCCACGAGTCGGTGCCGGTCGGTGCCGACGAGTCGGAGAACGCGGAGGTTCGTCGGGAGGGGTTCGACGACCGCCGCGCGCTCCCCGAGACGGTCGAACCCCACTACGACCTGGGCGAGCGGCTGGAGATCCTCGACTTCGAGCGCGGCGCGAAGGTCGCCGGCGGCGGCTTCTACGTCGCGAAGGGCGACGGCGCGCGCTTAGAACACGCGCTGATCCAGTTCATGCTCGACGTCCACCGCGAGCAGGGGTACGAGGACGTCTTCCCGCCGATCCCGGTCAACTCCGCGTCGATGCGCGGGACCGGGCAGTTCCCCAAGTTCACTGAGGACGCCTACCGGCTCGAGGGGCGAAACGACGAGGCCTACGACGACGAGGACCTCTGGCTGCTCCCGACCGCGGAGGTCCCCGTCACGAACCTCCACCGCGAGGAGATCCTGCTCGGCGAGGACCTCCCACTCAAATACCAGGCGTACACGCCGAACTTCCGACAGGAGGCGGGCGAACACGGCACTGAGACCCGCGGGATCGTCCGCGTCCACCAGTTCAACAAGGTGGAGATGGTGAACTTCGTGCGGCCCGAGGAGAGCTACGAGCGCTTCGAGGGGCTCGTCGACGAGGCCGAGGAGGTGCTCCGCCGGCTCGAGTTACCCTACCGCGTCCTGGAGATGTGTACCGGCGACCTCGGGTTCACGCAGGCGAAGAAGTACGACCTGGAGGTGTGGGCCCCAGCCGACGACATGGACGAGGGGCCCGAGGAGGGCGGTCGCTGGCTCGAGGTCTCCTCCGTCTCCAACTTCGAGGACTTCCAGGCCCGCAGAGCCGGGATCCGCTTCCGCGAGGAGCACCACGAGTCCGCCGAGTTCCTCCACACGCTGAACGGTTCCGGGCTCGCGGTGCCCCGGATCGTCGTCGCCATCCTGGAGTACTACCAGAACGACGACGGCACCGTCACCGTCCCCGAGCCGCTGCGGCCGTACATGGGCGGCACCGAGGTCATCGAGGGCCACGACGCGGTCGGCGAGACCAAACTCGGCGACGGGTAGCCCGAGCGGTCCCATCGAACGCCTCGGCGGTTGCTGGATCGGTCGCGGTCAATGTAGGTGAGGGAATGAACGATCTCCTCGACGGTGGCGCGCCGGTGAGCGGGTGCGGTAGCACCCGCGAACCGCCCGCGAGGGACGTCGCGAACGGTGCGAGGTGCGAACGAAGTGAGCACCTCGGTAGCGAGCGGTGAAACCGCGAGCAGTGAGCGACGAGGCTGGGGAGGTATGAGGTGTGGGGCGGTAGCGGTCGGCTGGGGCTTTGGAGGCGTTCTCCGTAGTCGGTTGTTTCACCGCGTACAGCCGAGCGACTGGGGCTTTGGAGATCGCCACCGCGCCAGCAACGATCCCGTTCTACTCACCTCGATCACCACCGAAACACTCGTTCTACAAGCACTCGAAACGTAACGGTCGTTTCGGACGACGACGTACCCGAAGAGGAGGGTTTCAACTTCGTCGGTCGGGTCCAGTTCACTCGACCCCGAACGGCTCCGCCTCGAACGAAAGCCGGACGGCCTCGCCCGACTCGAGATCGCCGGCGTCGACGACGCCGTCACCCGCCGCGAACCCCTCGTGGAGGTGTTCGTAGCTCCGGTCGACCGCCTCGACGATCACCTTCGTGTCGCCGACCACCGGCATGAAGTTGGTGTCGCCGTTCCACCGCGGGACGACGTGGGTGTGGAGGTGCTCGACCGAGCCGCCGGCCGCCCCGCCGCCGAGGTTGAGCCCGGTGTTGAACCCGTCCGGGTCGATCGCGCGGCGCGCGGCCGCGAGGGTCGCCGCCTTCAGCCGGGCGTGATCGAGCATCGTCTCGGCGTCGAGGTCGGTCCAGTCGCGGACGTGCGCGTTCGGGATCACCATCGCGTGTCCGGGGTTGTACGGCGCGTTGTTCAACAACACGTAGTTGCGGTCGCTGCGCGCGACGACGCGGGCCTCGCGGGCGTTCTCGCGGTCCGGCAGGACGCAGAACGGACAGCCGTCGATCGGGTCCGCGTCGCGTTCGACCCACTCGATCCGCCAGGGGGCGTAGATCCGGTCCATACCGGACCGTCGCGCCGCGGGCGTTTCAAGGGCGGCGATCGGGCTGAACCGGCAGCGATCGGGACGGACCGAGCGGGGATCGCGGCGTTCCAGACCCGACCCGGACCGGGCCGGACCGGGCCGGATCGAGTCGATCAGGGCGGATTCAGTCGAACTCGACGCCGGAGAACTCGAAGCGTGCGCCCCCGTCCGTGCTCTCGACGACGCGGACGTCCCAGCCGTGTGCTCGGGCGATCTCCGCGACGATCGCGAGGCCGAACCCGGTTCCCTCCTCGGCGGTCGAGTACCCGCTCTCGAGGACGCGTTCGCGTTCGGACTCGGGGATTCCGGGGCCGTCGTCGGCGACGTAGAAGCCGTCGCGGTCGGGAAGCGTCCCGACCGTCACCGTCACGTCCTCGCCGCCGTGCTCGACACTGTCGCCGGGCGAAGCCCGGCTGCCCGTGGAACCGTGTTCCACGCTGTTCCGAAACAGGTTCTCGAACAGCTGGCGGAGCCGGTCTGGATCGCCCGCGAGCGGCGGCACGTCCTCGACGGAGAGCGTCGCGTCGCCGGTCGAGAACTCCTTCCAGCAGACGCGACTCAACTCCGCGGGGTGGACCGTCTCCGTCGCGTCGATCGCCTCGCCCTGGCGGGCGAGCGTCAACAGGTCGTCGATCAGCGCCTCCATCCGGGCGTGGGCGTCCGCGATCGCCCGTAACCGATCCCCGTCGTCGCGCTCGTCTCGGACCAACTCGAGGTTCCCGCGAGCGACCGAAAGCGGGTTTCTGAGGTCGTGAGAGACGACGCCGGCGAACCGCTCCAGCTGTGCGTTCTGACGTTCGAGCTCACGCTCGTTCGCCTCGAGCTCGCGGGTCCGGTCCTCGAGCTGTTCCGTTCTGATCGCCGTCCGCACCCGCTGGATCCCGATCACGAATCCGCCCACGGAGCCGAGCGTCAAGCCGATCGCCTGGGTGCCGATCGACCACTCGACGCTTATCCCCGGATGGAGGTCACGGAGCGCGATGAACCCGTACATCACCACGACGCCGCCGAGCGCCCACGCGGCGATTCGCGGGTAGTAACGCGCCGGGATCCCGGATCGAGGCAACCAGTATCCGCCGTACACGAAGGTGACTCCCGGTATCCAGAAGAGGACGATGTCGAGGACTGCCACGAGGGCGGACCCGCCGTCGCGAACCGCATCGATCGCCAGCGCGGTCCCGACGAGGAGGAAGAGCGCGCCCGCGACGCAGATCGAGAGCGATAGCGGAGAGCCCTCGTCGGAGGATCCGGATCCCTCGCCAACCGGATCGGGCTGCCGACCGGGTGAACGCGACGCACCCATGTGGGGACAACTGACGCCGCTATCCGGGAAATACCTGTGGGTGATGTGATCACGGAGTCGGGATCGAGCGGCCGGGTCAGGAGTTGATCGATTCGAGGTACGTCGTGACGGCCATCCGTCCCTTTCGGGTCAGCGTCGCGCCCGTCTCGCCGTCGACGACGAGTCCGGACTCCCGGAGCGAGTCGAGGATCATCGACGTTCGGGTGGCGTCGCCGGTGACGACCTGCGAGACCGACGCCTCGCCGCCGGCGGCGTAGATGGACACGAGGACCTCCAGTTCGTCCTCGGTCGGGTCGAGCTCCTCGACTTCGGTTTGGACCTCCTCGTACTCGAGCCTGATGTACCGCCCGAGCACGTTGAGCGTTCGTTCGTCGGGCACCGTGACGATCGACGTGACGGTCCGGTTCTCCGGGACGTGCCGGAAGACGAGCGCAGGCCGGCGCTTTCCGGCGAGCGTCCGGCTCGTCCGGTCGTAGTCGATGACCGTCGAGAGATCCACCGAGAACGACTCGTCGTCCCCCACGAACCCGATCGAACCGGGCGACGGTGACACTCTCGCGGTCCGGTCGGTCACGTCCGTGACCCGGCCGCCGACCTTCGCGGGATGCCTGACGGTCACCGTCACGTCCCGCAACAGCGCCTTGAACAGGAGACGAGTGAACCGCTCCATGTCGTCCGGCTCGCCCTCGACGAGCGCGGTCGACCGGGTTCCGGCACGCTCGTAGGCGACGGTCACGCTGTCGCTGAAGAACGACGTGAGCTCTCCCGGAACGGTCCCGACCACCACGTCGAACACCCGCGAGAGCGGGATCGTCGTCCGGGCGTCCGCGGTCGCGAGCACGAGGCGACGCTGACTCAACAGCACTCGGCCGCGAATCGGATCGTCGCTTTCGACGTCGGACGCGTGAACCCTCCCGACGAAATCGGCCACTACCGACTCCTCCATCGACCGTAGCTGTGGAGAGGGATACCTTTAGCCTTACTCGTACTCTCTCAGAGATGATATCCGCCGCTCGCCGCGTTCGTCCCGGTTTCCAGGTCTGCGAACGGCGGCGTTCCGACGGAGGGATGCCGGGTCGTGCGTTGCCGGATCACGGCAGGAACAGCAAAGCCTAATGAGGTGGGGGTTGAACTCACGGCTGATGCCCACTGTAGAATACCTCAACTACGAAGTGCTCGACGACCACGGTTGGTCGATGGACGACGACGACCTCTTCGCGGAGGCCGCCGACGCCGGCCTCGACGCGGAGGACTACGGAACCCTCGAGGTCAACCAGGGCGAGTACATCCTCGAAGCGGCCGAGGCGCAGGGCTACGACTGGCCCTTCTCGTGTCGCGCCGGGGCGTGTGCGAACTGCGCGTCCATCGTCAAGGAGGGCGAGATCGAGATGGACATGCAACAGATCCTCTCCGACGAGGAGGTCGAAGAGAAGAACGTCCGGCTGACCTGTATCGGCAGCCCGGCCGCCGACGAGGTCAAGATCGTCTACAACGCGAAACACCTCGATTACCTCCAGAACCGCGTCATCTAAACGACGGCGTCGCTCGCGTGTGATCGACACGAGCCGACCCGATCGCCGAAACCCTCCCCGTCACGTCGGGGGCGTCCCGTCGGATCTCTTCGGGCTGCCCCCGTCTCGACCCGCCGATCCGGGAACGGCGGGCGAGCACTTCCATTACTCGATGAACGCTCGAACCGCCTCCTCGAGCACGCCTCTCGCGATCTCGGCGTCCGCGAGGTCGATCGACTCGTCGACGGTGTGTGCCTGATCGAGGTCGCCGGGCCCCCACGTCACCGCCGGAATCCCCGCGTCGTTGACGAAGTTCCGCGCGTCGGTGGCGGCCTCGATCCCCCACGGCTCGCCGACGCCGCCGTCACCTCCGACCGCCTCGACGGACCGATCGCGGAGGCTCGTCGCCAGCGGGTGGTCGATCGGGATCGACGAGGAGGCGTACGTCTGGATCCGCGTCCACGTCGTCTCGACGCCGCGTTCCTCTCGGACGCGCTCGAGCAGCGCCTCGACCTCGGCGTCGATCGCGTCCGGGTCCTCTCCGGGGAGCACCCGCCTGTCGAGGACGACCTCGGCGCGGTCCGGGACCACCGCGAGGTTCGACCCGGTCCCCGCCTCGATCTCGGTCACCGTCGCGAACGCCCCGCCACACAGCGAACCCCCCCGGTCGCGGAGCTCGGCGTCGTACTCGCCGATCGCGTCGAGCAGCGGCCGCGCCTCGTCGATCGCGTTCGTCCCGGCGTCGGGCTGGCTCGCGTGCGTCGCCACGCCCTCGACGACGATCCGGTAGACCGAGAGGCCCTTGGTGCTCGTCGCGACGCGGAAGTCGGTGGGCTCGAGCACGATCCCGTAGTCGCCGTCGAACCCCCGTTCGAGGAGGGTGAGGGTGCCGGGATCGGCGGTTTCCTCTCCCATCGCCGCGTGGACGACGACGGATCCCGACAGCTCGCCGGACCGGATCTCGGGCGCGAGATCGCGGGCGACGAGCATCGCGAGCGCGACCCCGGTCTTCATGTCGGCGCTCCCCCGGCCGTAGAGCCGACCGTCCTCGATCGTGCCCGCGTAGGGGTCGGCCGTCCACGCCTCGGGGTCGCCCGCGGGAACCACGTCGAGGTGCCCGTTCAACACCACCGTCGGCCCCCCCTCGCCCACGCGGGCTCCGACCTGCTGACGGTCCGGATCCGGCTCCTCGAGCAGCGTCGCCTCGATCCCCTGCTCGCGGAACCAGTCGTACACGAACTCGGCGGCTGCCCCCTCGTTTCCGGGCGGGTTCTCCGTGGGGATCCGAACGAGATCGCGGGCGAGTTCGGCGAGTTCCGTCGAGAACTCCGACACCGACTCCTCACTCACGGGCCACCACCCGAGCGGACGTCGTCGCGGTCGGCAGAGAGGATCGATCGTCGTCACCGTGGGTCGGCGGATCGCGTGCGGTCATCGTCTCCCACTCGCGAGCGCCGATCGATAAACCCCTCGGCGGCGTGCCGGGATCCGACTGAGTCGTTCGACGGTATCGCGTCGACGCGGTCCGCCGCGCGTGCGCCGTCGGGACGGGTCGATCGTTTAAGTGGGTGCGCACAGAGACGGGTAGACATGCGTCTTCCTCGCTCGAACGGTGACACGACCCGGAGGCTGCGATGGTAGATCTCGTCGTCTCCGGGTCGCGGCTCCTGCTCGCGTTGGTGTTGGTCGCGCTGAACGGCTTCTTCGTCGCCTCGGAGTTCGCGTTCGTCCGGATCCGCTCGACGTCGGTCGAACAGCTCGCCGAGGAGGGGCGTCCGGGCGCGGACACCCTCGAGGAGGTGATGGCGAACCTCGACAACTACCTCGCGGTGACCCAACTCGGGATCACCCTCGCGTCGCTCGGCCTCGGGTGGGCCGGCGAGCCCGCCGTCGCCTCGCTCATCGAGCCCCTCCTGGAGTCGGTCCTCCCGGCGAACCTCATCCACCTCGTCGCGTTCGCGATCGGGTTCAGCTTCATCACCTTCCTCCACGTCGTCTTCGGGGAACTCGCGCCGAAGACGATCGCCATCGCGCAGGCCGAGCGGCTCTCGCTTTTCGTCGCGCCACCGATGAAGCTCTGTTATCTGCTGTTTTACCCCGGACTCGTCGTGTTCAACGGGACCGCGAACGCGTTCACAAGCCTGATCGGCGTCCCGCCGGCCTCCGAAACCGACGAGACGCTCGACGAACGGGAGATCCGTCGGGTGTTGGCCCGAGCGGGCGAGGCGGGTCACCTCGAGGAGTCGGAAGTGGAGATGATAGAGCGCGTCTTCGAGACGGACGATATCCCGGTCACGACGGTCATGGTTCCGGGTCCCGACGTGGTGAGCGTCCCGACGGACGCGACCGTCCCGGAGCTTCGGGAGACGGTACGTGAGGCGGGCCACACGCGCTACCCGGTCGTCACGGCCGACGACGGGGGACGAGTCGTCGGCTTCCTCGACGTGAAGGACCTCCTCGAGGCGATCGGTCCCGACGAGGACGCCACGACCGCCGACGACCTCGCTCGCGAGGTACTCGTCGTCCCGGAGACGACGACGGTCGCGGAGTTGCTCGTGCGGTTCCAGGACGAATCCCGGCAGCTGGCGGTCGTGATAGACGAGTGGGGCGCGTTCGAGGGACTCGTCACCATCGAGGACGCAGTCGAGACCATCGTCGGCGAGCTCCGCGACGGGTTCGACATCCCCGGTCGGGAGCCCTCGATCCGACGGTCCAGCGATGACGGGTACGAGATCGACGGCGGCGTCCCGCTGTCGGCGGTCAACGACGCGCTCGGCGTCGACTTCGACGGTGCGGGCTTCGAGACCCTCGGCGGGCTGGTGTTGGACCGGCTCGGTCGCCCGCCCGAGGTCGGCGACGCCGTCTCCGAGGGCGACTACGCGATCGAGGTGTCGGCGGTCGACGGCGCACGCGTCTCTACGGTCCGGATCCGCAAGGAGGAGTCGTCGGGCGGGGAGACGTAACGTCTCGCGATCTGTCGGCACGACGACCGCGCGGGACGGTGCCACGCCCGATCGTGAGTCGTAACGGTTATCAGTCGAAACGGGATACGTGAGGGTGCGTGTCCGGGTTAGGGTAGTGGACTATCCTTCAGCCTTGTGGAGGCTGAGACGCGGGTTCGATTCTCGCACCCGGACTTTCTGAGGAACGTAGTGACGAAGAAAGCTGGAAGGCGAGATCGAACCACGCGAGACGAGCGTTAGCGAGTCTCGCAATCGGGTTCGATTCTCGACCCGGACCTACACGGCGGAGCGGTGTTGCGTTTTCACCGGTTCTCAACACAACGAGAACCATCTGTCTCAGTTGACCGGAATCGGAGTGGGAGCGTTCCGGGCCTTACGGCTCCAGCCGGTTCGGGTCGCGCGGGAACATGATCGCCTCCTTGATGTTTTCGAGGTCGGCGACCTGCTGGACGAGCCGGTCGATCCCGAGCCCGTACCCGCCGTGCGGGGGCGTCCCGAAGCTCAGCGCCTCGATGTAGAACTCGAAGTTCGCCTGCTCGACGCCCTCTTCCTCCATGACCTCGACCATGCGATCCACGTCGTGTTCGCGCTGGCCGCCCGAGGAGAGCTCCTGCCCCTCGTAAATGAGGTCGAACTTCCGGGAGGCGATCTCGTCGCCCTCCACGTCCTGCATGTAGTAGAACTTCTCCTCGGGGTATCCGACGACGAAGAACGCGGGGTGGCCCCGCTCGGCGAAGTGCTCGCCGAGCAGCTTCTCGCCCTTGGTGTCGAGGTCGGTCGGGTCCTCCGGGAAGTGGCCGAACTCCGTCTCGAGGAGGTCGAGCGCCTCGTCGAAGGTGATCCGCGGGAACTCCTCCTCGGGAACCGTCAGGTCGACGTCGAGGAGGTCGAGTTCGCGCTCCGCGTTCTCGACGACGGCCCGGATCGCGTACCGGAGCGACTCCTCCTGGACGTCCATCACGTCGTGGTGGTCGTCGATGTAGGCCAGCTCGACGTCGAACATCGCGATCTCGGAAACGTGTCGGGAGGTCGCGAAGTCCTCGGCGCGGAACGCGGTGCCGGTCTCGTAGACGGCCTCGTAGCCGGCCGCCATCAGGATCTGCTTGTACAGCTGCGGGCTCTGGGAGAGGAACGCGTCGCGGTCGTAGTAGAGGATCGGGAACAGCTCCGCGCCGCCCTCCGCGCCGCCCTTCGAGATCAGCGGCGTCTTGATGTCGACGAATCCCTCCTCGTCGAACCACTCCTCCATCGCGGTCATCAGCTTCGAGCGCAGCGAGAACACCGCGAGCGTCTCGGGCTTGCGGAGGTCCAGTGCGCGGTTGTCGAGCCGCGTGGAGAGGTCGACGTCCACGTCCTTCGATATCTCGAGCGGAAGCGGCGAGTCGGCCTCGTCGAGCACCTCGTAGGCCGTCGGCGCGAGTTCGACCCCGCCGGGTGCCTGGTCGCTCTCGAGCGGCTCGCCGACGACCCGGACGACGTCCTCGGAACCCGCGTCCTGAACGGCCTCGAACAGCTCCGGCTCCCGCTCCTCCTTGAAGACGACCTGGATGAGTCCCTCGCGGTCGCGCACGATGAGGAACACCAGTCCGCCGAGGTCCCGGATCTCGTGGACGTGGCCCGCGATCGCGACCTCGTCCGCCTCCGGGTCGACCTCCGACGTGTGAATGCGCTCGATCATAGGGTAGCTTACCTCCGAGTGGCCGGGCGTCGGTCATAGGCCTGTCGTCTTCGCGTCGGCGGTCCGGCGTCATCGCGTCGATGAACGGTCGTACGCGCGGATCCGGGGCGGCCGCTTCGGCTCACTCGTCCGCGCCGCCGTCGGCGAGTTCGTCGCGGACGCGCGACTCCGCCCGGCGGAGCACCTCGCGGACGGGGAGGTTCGTCTCGGCGGCGACCGTTTCCGCCTCGTCGTACTCGGCGCTCACGTCGTAGACGTCGCCGTCGGCAGTCGAGGCCACCTTCACCGACACCTCGTGGTCGATCCCGTCGACCGAGACGATCGCGGTCTCGAAGGCGCGCTCGGCGATCCAGCGGTGGCTCGCGCCCGCCTGTCGCACGCCGAGCGTGCCGGTCTCCCGAGCGAGCCGCTCCGCGACCGCCGCCGCGTCCGTCGGCTTACAGATCACCTTCACGAGGTGGCCCGGCCGCGACTTCTTCATCGTCGTCGGCACGATCGTCACGTCGAGAGCGCCGGTCGCCGCGAGCGATTCCTGGAGCCCGCCGAGCACCTCCGGCGCGGCGTCGTCGAGGTTGGTCTCCAGCACCGCGACGTCGTCGCCGACGAGCCCTCCGGATCCGGAGCCGTGTGCGTGGGCGTCCTCCGCCGTCTCTTCGTCGCCGGCTTTCCCGCTCTCCTCGCCGCCGTCGCCGACGATCGCCCGGAGCACGTTCGGGTGGCGGTCGAAGGTCGCGTCGCCCGCGCCGTACCCCGCACCGTCGACGCGGAGCGCCGGCAACGCGTCGACGCCATCGGCGACGGCACCGAGGATCGCCGCGCCGGTCGGCGTCAGCAGCTCGCGATCGATCGGACCGCCGACGAGCGTGAGGCCGGCGCGCTCCGCGATCCCGACCACCGCCGGGGCCGGGACCGGATAGACGCCGTGAGCCATTTCGACCTCGCCGCCGCCCGCCGCAAGCGGCGTGGTGACGACCCGATCGACGTCGAGGTCGTCCAAGAGCAGCATCGCGCCGACGATGTCGGCGACGGCGTCGTCCGCGCCCACCTCGTGGAATGCCGTCTCCTCGAGGTCGGTCCCGTGAGTCGACGCCTCGGCCCGGCCGAGCAGTTCGAAGGCCTCGAGCGCGGTCGCCTCGACCGCCGCGGGCAGGTCCATCGACTCGACGACCTCGACGACCTCCGGGTAGGTTCGATGGACGCCGGCTCCCTCAGCGTGGGTGTGCCCGTGGCCGTGTTCGTGGGTGTGGCCGTGGTCGTGGGTGTGGTCGTGGTCGTGAGTGTGGTCGTGATCGTCGGAATGGTCGTGGGTGTGGTCGTGGCCGTGATCGTGGTCGTGGCCGTGGTCGTGGTCGTGGCCGTGGTCGTGGTCGTGGCCGTGGTCGTGGTCGTGGCCGTGGTCGTGGTCGTGGCCGTGGTCGTGGTCGTGAGTGTGGGCGTCGACGTCGGGATCGTCCCGCTCGTCCTCCTCGAGGAGTATGTCGACGCTGGTCGCTCGAATTCCGTTTTTCATCGTCTCGCCGACCTCGTAGCGGACGGGAAGCCGCTCCTCGACCGGGTCGAGCACCGCGGCGTCGGCACCGGCCGCGATCAGCGCGGCACAGATCATGTCGCCGGCCGCGCCGGTCCGACCGTCGAAAGCGAGCGTGCGCATGCGAACACGCACGCGGCCGACCAATAAAGAGCCGTCCCACTCGGCGAGGGAGCCGTTCCGCCCGACGCGTCCGCCCCACAGCTCCCCGACCGCGGGTCGTCGGCTCGGGAGTCGGCACGGATCGGCGGCCACTACACGGGGTATCAATCAGATGCCGAGAACGATCCGGGAGGAGCGAACGCCGCCGACACGCCGGGAGGCGTCGCTCTCGGCGCGCCCGTCTGTCAGGGACGTTCAGTATGTCCGATCGCTGTGGTTTCCGAACACCTAAGCCCGAAGTGGCCGAGTCGGGAAGTAACGATGGACCACCCAGGCCCGCCGCAGTTCGTCGCCGTCGGCGACGCGGTACAGTTAGCGCCACGCGACCCCGATCCCGAGGCCACCTACCGGTGGACGGTCACCGAGGCACCGATCGCGAGCGAGGCGACCGTCGACGACGGGGCGGTCGAGGAGTTCGTTCCCGACGTACCCGGCCGCTACCGGCTCACGCTCGAAACCCCCGAGGGACGACACCACCTGACGGTCCGGGTCTTTCCGGGCGACCACAGGCCCACCGGCGAGGGAGCCGGCGGAGCCGGAGCCGCCGGCCGGAGCGGATACAGCGGGAAGAGCGGGTACAGCGGACGGAGCGGCTCCGCCCGCGGGAGCGGCGGGAAGAGCGGTCCCGTCTCGGGATCCGGCTCGGGTGCGCGAGAGCAGCCGCCGGAACACGAGGACGGCCGGCCGCGGGTCAGGCTCAACGCCGAGATCGAGGCCGACGAGGCGGTCGTCCGCGCGACGCCGACCCCGCATCCGGACTCGTCGCGGGACCCGAGCGACCTCGACGTGGAGTTCCTCCTCGACGACCGCGACGGCGTGACTCGCGGCGACGTGACGGTCGACGACCGCGAGCTTCGCGTCCCGCTCGCGGCGATCGACGAGCGGGTCCGGGTCCACGGGGTCGCCGTCGGCGCGAGCTACAGCGTCGCCGACGCGGTGAGCGTCGACCGGCTCGGCGACGGCGACGACGTCGGGGTCACGCGACTCAACGACCCGCCGGCGTGGGCCACGGACGCCACGCTGTACGAGATCTACGTCCGGGGGTACGCGGCCGACGACGACGAGGCCGAGACCACCTTCGAGGCGCTCGAGAAGCGGCTCGACTACCTCGAGGAGCTCGGCGTGGACACGCTGTGGCTCACGCCGGTGCTCCAACACGACGGCGCGCCCCACGGCTACAACATCACGGACTTCTTCTCCATCGCCGACGATCTCGGCGACCGCGAGGACTACGAGGCGTTCGTCGACGCGGCCCACGACCGGGGCATGAGGGTGCTCTTCGACCTCGTGTTGAACCACTCCGCGCGCGATCACGAGTGGTTCCGGGACGCCTACCGGAACCCCGACTCGCCGTACCGCGACCGATACGAGTGGCAGGAGTCGGGCGAGCCGGGCACCTACTTCGACTGGGAGCTCATCGCCAACTTCGATTTCACCAGCCTCGAGGTCCGCCGGCACCTCCTCGAAGCCGCCGACACGTGGGCCGCGGTCGCGGACGGGTTCCGGTGTGACATGGCGTGGGCGGTGCCGGAGTCGTTCTGGAAGGAACTCAGGGAGCGACTCAAGGCCGAGGATCCGGAGTTCCTGCTGCTCGACGAAACGATCCCGTACATCGCCGACTTCCACGAGGGGATGTTCGACGTCCACTTCGACACCACGCTGTATTTCGCCCTCCGGCAGGTCGGCCGCGGCCACGAGCCGGCCGACTCCCTGCTCGAGGCGGTCGAGGGCCGGGCGCGCTCCGGCTTCCCGGACCACGCCGCGTTCATGCTCTACTTAGAGAACCACGACGAGACGCGGTACCTCGTCGAGTGCGGCGACGACGCCGCGAAGGCCGCCGCCGGCGCGCTGTTCACCCTCCCAGGGGTCCCGATGCTCTACGGCGGCCAGGAGCTCGGCCAGCGGGGCAACCGCGACCCGCTCGCGTGGGATCACGCCCGCGAGGACGTCCGTGCGCACTACGACGACCTGCTCGCGCTCCGGGAGGCGCATCCGGTCCTCGGGTCCGCCGGCGATCTCGCTCGCGTCGACCACGAGACGGCGGGGTCGGCCGACCCCGACGACGTCGTGGCCTTCGCCCGCGAGGGGGAGGCGGCGAGCTACGTCGTGCTGCTCAACTTCGGTCCCGAAACCGCCGTCGTCGGGATCGACGAGGCGGTCGACGCGACCGACCTCGTCTCCGGCGAGTCGCGGGCGGCGGCGGAGGGACTGACCGTCGAGGACGTCGCGGTCTTCGAAGTCGCGGACTGACCGAGACCTGCCGGCGGTCGTCGACTCACCGATCGACCGCCCTCCCGGCTCCCCGGCGAAAACGCACGGTGACGACGGGGTTTTAAACACGGAGGCAGTACCATGTGATAAGATGACATACCACAGCACGGACGGACCACTGACCGTCCGATCGGCGGGCGAGACCCCTCGGAGCAACAGGCTTATTCCCGAACCGGGTGCAGGTACGGCTATCCCCCGCGAGGAATCATGAACGAAGTCCAACTCGAAGTGGCGAAGGCGTACCCGAACGACTCGGGGCGCGGTATCGCGCGGCTCGACCCCGACACGCTGTTACACCTCAAGCTCTCGCCCGGCGACATCATCGAGATCGAGGGCGCGGAGACGACCGCCGCGAAGGTCTGGCGCGCCGACCGACAGGACTGGAACACCGACACGGTCCGGGTCGACGGCTTCACCCGCCAGAACGCCGACGTCGGCATCGGCGAGCGCGTCACGATCCGGAAGGCGGAAGCGGAGAAGGCCGACAAGCTCGTGTTGGCCCCGCCCGAGGAGGCGTCCGTCCAGTTCGGCTCGGACGCCGCCGGCATGGTGAAACGCCAGATCCTCAAGCGCCCGGTCGTCGAGCGCGACATCGTCCCCGTGATGTCCTCGACGAACCACCCGTTCATGCGCTCGCCGGGCCAGGCGATACCGCTCATCGCGGTCGAGACCGAGCCGGACGGCGTCTGTCTCATCACCGAGGACACGGAGGTCGAACTCCGCGAGGAGCCGATCTCCGGGTTCGAGAAGACCGGAAGCGGGATCACCTACGAGGACATCGGCGGGCTCCAAAGCGAGATCCAGCGCGTCCGCGAGATGGTCGAGCTCCCGATGAAACACCCGCAGATCTTCTCGAAGCTCGGGATCGAGCCCCCGCAGGGCGTGCTCCTTCACGGTCCGCCGGGTACAGGGAAGACCCTGCTCGCGAAGGCGGTCGCCAACGAGACGAGCGCGTCGTTCTTCTCGATCGCCGGCCCGGAGATCATCTCGAAGTACTACGGCGAGTCCGAACAGCAGCTCCGGGAGATCTTCGAGGACGCCAAGGAGGAGTCGCCCTCGATCGTCTTCATCGACGAGCTCGACTCCATCGCGCCGAAACGCGAGGACGTGACGGGCGAGGTCGAGCGCCGCGTCGTCGCCCAACTGTTGACGATGATGGACGGGCTCGAGACCCGCGGACAGGTGGTCGTCATCGGCGCGACCAACCGCGTCGACAGCGTCGACCCGGCGCTCCGCCGCCCCGGCCGATTCGACCGCGAGATCGAGATCGGCGTCCCCGACGAAATCGGCCGCAAGGAGATACTCCAGATCCACACCCGCGGCATGCCGCTCTCCGACGACGTCTCCTTAGACCACCTCGCCGACGAGACCCATGGCTTCGTCGGCGCGGACGTCGAGAGCCTCACCAAGGAGGCCGCGATGAAGGCGCTCCGGCGGTACCTCCCCGAGATCGACCTGGACGAGGAGGAGGTCCCGCCGAGCCTCATCGACCGGATGATCGTCAAACGCGACGACTTCGCGGGCGCGCTCACGGAGGTCGAACCCTCCGCGATGCGGGAGGTACTCGTCGAGCTGCCGAAGGTCTCCTGGGAGGACGTCGGCGGGTTGACCGACGCGAAACAGCAGGTACAGGAGTCCGTCGAGTGGCCGCTCACGACCCCCGAGAAGTTCGAGCGGATGGGCGTGGAAGCGCCCAAGGGCGTGCTGTTGTACGGCCCACCGGGGACCGGGAAGACGCTGATGGCGAAGGCGGTCGCCAACGAGACGAACGCGAACTTCATCTCGGTACGCGGCCCGCAGTTGCTCTCGAAGTGGGTCGGAGAGTCGGAGAAGGCGATCCGCCAGACCTTCCGGAAGGCCCGGCAGGTGAGCCCGACGGTGATCTTCTTCGACGAGCTCGACAGCCTCGCGCCCTCGCGAGGCCAGGAGATGGGGAACAACGTCTCCGAGCGGGTCGTCAACCAGCTGCTGACGGAGCTCGACGGGTTGGAAGAGATGGGCGACGTGATGGTGATCGGCGCGACCAACCGGCCGGACATGATCGACCCCGCGCTGATCCGCTCCGGTCGGTTCGACCGGCTCGTGATGATCGGCCAGCCCGACCAGGAGGGTCGCGAGCGGATCCTCGAGATTCACACCGCCGACACTCCGCTCGCGCCCGACGTCAGCCTGCGGGAGGTGGCGGAGATCACCGACGGCTACGTCGGCTCCGACCTCGAGGGCATCGCCCGCGAGGCCGCCATCGAGGCGCTGCGCGACGACGACGACGCCGAGGAGGTGGAGATGAAACACTTCCGGCGGGCGATGGAGTCGGTTCGACCGACCATCACCGAGGACATCATGTCCTACTACGAGGAGGTCGAACGCGAGTTCAAGGGCGGCGGCCGCGACGCGCTCCGGGACACCGGCGGCCGCGTCGGCTTCCAGTAGCGATCCACGCGATCACGCGACCGCGTCGCCGTATCGTCGTCGCCGTATCGTCGCCGCGTCGCCGCTATCCGGTCCGCTTCCGCGCCTTTTAACCGACGCAACGGCCAAGACGGGACATGGCCCAGCCGCGCGTTCCCGGCGACGACGACCACGCGCTCGAACTCCCCTGTGGCCAGACCGTCGGCCTCGGCGAGTTGGACCTCGGGATGCGGGAGTTCGAGTGCGGCTGCGGCGAGACGCACGCGGTCGTGATGGACGTCCACCCGCCGGAGCGCTTCCTCCCCGAGTTCCTCGTCGACGTCCTCCGGGAGGCGATAGAGACGACGAGCGAGGAGATGCCCGAGTTCGACACGCCGCACCTCCTCGGCGTCGTGTTGGAGGAGTTTCCCGAGTCGGTCGTCACACACGACGCCAGTGGCGACGGCGAGGTCGGCTACGCCATGGTGTGGGTGGCCGACTTCGACTCCCGCCGGCTCCACGAGGTGATCGTCGAACTCGTCGTCGAGCTGATGGAACACGCGGTGAGTCACGCCGAGGACGACGACGCCCTCTCGGAGTTCGAGCGGGAGATGATGGAGTTCGACGTCGCCGAGTTCGTCGAGCAGTACCGCGCGGAACGCGACCTCGAAGCCGACGATCCGTACGCGTGATCGAGTCCGAACCCGGCGATAGCGGACGCCGCGGATCCGACGGTAGCGGGTCCGTGTGTCCGACACACGTCCGACTCCTGTCTCACTGAAGCCTATACCTTCGGCGTTCGTACGTAAGACACATGCACACCCACGAATACGAGCGGATCCGCGGTGTGCTCGCCGACGCCGAGGAGCCGCTGACGGCGCGGGAGATCCTGGCGCTCTTGGAGGAGACCGACGGGATCGACAGCCCGCATCGCGTCGCGACCGTGTTGGGACGGTGGGCGAAACGCGGTGAGGTGGACGTGATAGCCGGACGGCCGTACCGCTACGAGTTGAACGCGTAGCAGTTGAACGCGTAGCGGTCGTCCCGCTCTCGCCGGCGGTCCCGGATGACGTCTCGACACCGACCGGGGCGATACCATGGATCGTGTGGACGAGTGTCTTGCGAAAATCGCAAATTGCCTGCGAGATTCGTACTTTATCGTCGACCTTATTACGATGAGCGTACTCGGTCGCGGTAATGAGCGAGGACCGGACCATACTGCTCATCGGTAGCGGACCGATCCAGATCGGACAGGCGGCGGAGTTCGACTACTCCGGGGCGCAGGCGTGTCGCGCGCTCCAAGAGGAAGGTGCGCGAGTCGTCCTCGTGAACTCGAACCCGGCGACGATCATGACCGATCCCGAGACCGCAGACCGGGTGTACATCGAACCGATCACGCCCGAGGCGATCGCGGAGGTCGTCCGGATCGAAGAGCCGGACGGCGTCATCGCCGGACTCGGCGGGCAGACCGGCCTCAACGTCACCGCCGAGCTCGCAGAACAGGGCATTCTGGAGGAACACGACGTCGAGGTGATGGGCACGCCGCTGGACACCATCTACGCGACGGAGGACCGCGACCTCTTCCGTCGGCGGATGGAGGACCTCGGCCAGCCCGTCCCGAAGTCGACGACCATCTCGCTCGACGAGGGCGAGTCGGTGGCCGCGCTGACCGAGGCGGACCTCGTCGACCGTGTTCGGGAGTCGGTCGACGCGGTTGGCGGCCTTCCCGTTATCGCCCGGACCACGTACACCCTCGGCGGCTCCGGCTCCGGAGTCGTCGACGACTTCGACGAGCTCGTCGAGCGCGTCCGCAAAGGGCTCCGGCTCTCGCGGAACAGCGAGGTGCTCATCACCGAGTCGATCTCCGGCTGGGTCGAGCTGGAGTACGAGGTGATGCGCGACGCCGACGACTCGTGTATCATCATCTGTAACATGGAGAACATCGACCCGATGGGGATCCACACCGGCGAGTCCACCGTCGTCACCCCCTCGCAGGTGATCCCGGACGACGGCCACCAGGAGATGCGGGACGCGGCGCTCGAGGTCATCCGCGACCTCGGCATCCAGGGCGGCTGTAACATCCAGTTCGCGTGGCACGACGACGGCACGCCCGGCGGCGAGTACCGCGTCGTCGAGGTGAACCCGCGCGTCTCCCGCTCCTCCGCGCTGGCCTCGAAGGCGACCGGCTACCCGATCGCCCGCGTCACCGCGAAGGTCGCGCTCGGCAAGCGGCTCCACGAGATCGACAACGAGATCACGGGCGAGACGACGGCCGCGTTCGAGCCCGCCATCGACTACGTGGTGACGAAGGTGCCGCGCTGGCCCATCGACAAGTTCGACGACGTCGACTTCGAGCTCGGGACGGCGATGAAGTCGACCGGCGAGGCGATGTCGATCGGTCGGACGTTCGAGGAGAGCCTCACGAAGGCGCTCCGCTCCTCGGAGTACGATCCCGCCGTCGACTTCGCGGAGATCTCCGACGCGACGCTCGAAACGGAGTACCTCGAACGGCCGAGCCCCGACCGCCCGTACGCGATGTTCGAGGCCTTCGACCGCGGCTACAGCGTCGACGACGTGGTCGAGCTCACCGACATCCACCGGTGGTACGTCGAGCGCTTCGAGAACGTCGCCGACGCGACCGCGGCGGCCGCGGAGGGCGATTTCACCGCGGCCGCGATGGCCGGTCGGACGAACGCCGAGATCGCCGCGGTCGCGGGCGACGGCGGGACGACCACTGAGGTCGGCGACGTCGAATCGACGGTCCCCGATCGAACGTTCAAGCAGGTCGACACCTGCGCGGGCGAGTTCGAGGCGTCGACGCCGTACTACTACTCGGCCCGGCTCCCCGAGTTCCTCGCCGGGGCGGACACGGCCGGCGCGGCGAACGAGGTCCGCGTCGACCCCGACGTCGAGAGCGTCGTCGTCGTCGGCGGCGGTCCGATCCGGATCGGACAGGGCGTGGAGTTCGACTACTGCGCGGTCCACGCCGTTCGGGCGCTCCGCGAGCTCGGAATCGACGCCCACGTCGTCAACAACAACCCGGAGACCGTCTCGACGGACTACGACACCTCCGACGGGCTCTTCTTCGAGCCCATCTCCGCCGAGGAGATCGCGGACGTGATCGAGACGACGGGCGCGGACGGCGTGATGGTCCAGTTCGGCGGCCAGACCTCCGTGAACGTGGGCGAACCTCTTAAAGAAGAGATCGAGCGCCGCGGGCTCGACTGTTCGATCCTGGGCACGAGCGTCGAGGCGATGGACTTAGCCGAGGACCGCGACCGCTTCAACGTCCTGATGGACGAGATCGGCGTCACCCAGCCGGACGGCGGGACCGCGACGAGCCGCGAGGAGGCGCTCGATCTGGCCCATCGGATCGGCTACCCCGTCCTCGTGCGCCCCTCCTACGTGCTCGGCGGCCGCGCGATGCGGGTCGTCGACGACGACGCGGAGCTGGAGGAGTACATCGAGGAGGCGGTCCGCGTCTCCCCCGACAAGCCGATCCTGATCGATCAGTTCCTCGACGACGCGGTCGAACTCGACGTCGACGCCGTGGCCGACGGCGAGGACGTGCTGATCGGCGGCGTAATGGAGCACGTCGAGAGCGCGGGCGTCCACTCCGGCGACTCCGCGTGTATGATCCCGCCGCGCTCTCTCGGGGACGCGACGCTCGAACGGGTTCGAGAGGTGACCGAGGACATCGCCCGCGCGCTCGACACCGTCGGGCTGCTCAACGTCCAGCTCGCGGTGACGGGCGTTCACGACCCCGAATCGGACGCCGAGGTGTACGTCCTCGAGGCGAACCCTCGCTCCTCGCGGACGGTGCCGTTCGTCTCGAAGGCGACGGGCGTCCCGATCGCCAAGCTCGCGGCGAAGGTGATGACCGACGACGTGACCCTCGCCGACCTCGACGTCGACGAGCAGATCCCGGAGCACCTGAGCGTGAAGGAGGTCGTCCTACCGTTCGACCGCCTGCCGGGCTCGGACCCGCGGCTCGGTCCCGAGATGAAATCGACCGGCGAGGTGATGGGCACCGCGCGCTCGTTCGGGAAGGCGTACGACAAGGCGCAGGACTCGACCGGCAAGCCGATCCCCGAGTCGGGCACCGCCGTCGTCGACCTCTCCGCCGAGGAATTCCCCGATCCGGACACGTCGGAGGGGGAAGCGCTCGTCGAGGGCTTCTCGGAGCACTTCGAGCTGTCGACTGCGACCGACCTCATCGAGGCGGCGCGTCGCGGCGAGATCGACCTCATCGTCTCCCGCCAGCGGGAGCTGTTGGAGGTGGCAGTCGAGGAAGAGATAACCTACTTCTCGACGCACGCGAGCGCGAAGGCGGCGCTCGAGGCGATCGATCACGCGGGCGACGACCTCGACGTGATGGCGGTGTCGGACCGGCCGAAGCGCGTGGAGAACTGGGGGGAGTAGCGTCGCTGGCGCGGCGAGGAACCGTTTGGCGAACAGGCGGCGCGGCTCCGATCCCGCGGCGGGTCGCCACACACCCGTCTCGGACGCCGCGGAGCGGCTCTCAGGTCACGTCGGGTGTGAGGCGTCATCCGGCTTCAATCGTCGTCTCGTTTTCCATCGATCGGACCCGATTGAGAGCCCCTCGGGTCCGGGTTCTTCTGAAACGGCCCTTGTATGCCTCGCATGCTTGTAGTACGGGTGTTTCAGTAGAGATCGGGGTGATGAGAACGGGATCGGTATTGGGATGATGAACATCTCCAAAGCCCCAGTCGCGAGGACTCGTGCGACTCGCTGTGCGCTTCGGTCGCTCGCGGTGCTCGCTCCCTCAGTGCGTGCTTCGTCGGACTTCGCCCTCGCGACTGCCCCTTTGAGCCCCGCCCGACCGCACCACCGGAAGACGGTCCTGCTCGCTCACTTCGTTCGCTGCGCGGGCTGCGACTTCCATGCTCCCGCTCGTTCCACTCGCGGGAACGCACCCGCACCTCACGCCTCCCCAGCCTCGCCGCTCGCGCTTTCAGCGCTCGCGGCATCCCTCGCGGGCGGTTCGCGCCCGTCGGGCGCTCACCGGCGCGCCACCGCACCGCGAATCTCTCGCTTCTTCACCTGTACTGAGCGTTCCGAGAGTCCCACATAGAGGTCGATCGGCGGCTTCGTCGGAAGCCCTCCTAACGTCTCCGGCACGGAACACAACGTTTAGTCGGGGTCCCGTCGCACATCGGGTATGCGCTTCTTCGAGCGGCTCGCGGACCGGATCGAACGGACCGACAGCGTCGTCTCGGTCGGCCTCGATCCGGACCCGGACCGGATCCCGTCGTTCCTCGCGGACGCCGACCTCCCGCGGTGGGCGTTCAACCGACGTATCATCGACGCGACCCACGAGCACGCGGCCTGTTACAAGCCGAACGCGGCCTTCTACGAGGACGCCGACGGCTGGCGCGCGCTCAGAGAGACCGCCGCGTACGCGGCCGGCAAGGACGTGCCGGTGTTACTCGACGCCAAGCGCGCCGACATCGGCAACACCACGCGGCAGTACGCCGAGGTGTTGGAGTGGGTCGACGCGATCACCGTGAACCCGTACATGGGCCGCGACTCGCTCCAACCGTTCCTCGACCGCGAGGAGAAGGGCGTGTTCGTGCTCTGTCGAACGTCGAACCCCGGCGGGAGCGACCTCCAGGATCTCGAACTCGACTCGGGCGAGCCGCTGTACGAGCGCGTCGCCGCGCTCGCGGACGTCTGGAACGCGAACGGAAACGTCGGCCTCGTCGTCGGCGCGACGACGCCCGACGAGCTCGCGGAGGTCAGGGGTATCGTCCCGGAGGTCCCGTTCCTCGTCCCCGGCGTCGGCGCGCAGGGCGGCGACGCGGAGGCGGCGGTCGACCACGGTCTCGCGGCGTATCCGGGGGTCGACGTCGACGTCGGGCTCGTCAACTCCTCGCGGGGGATCGTCTTCGCCGGCGAGGAGTCGGCCCGACCGGACGAGGAGGCGACGTACTTCGGAGCCGCCGGGGACGCGGCGAAACGGCTCAGGAAACGGCTGAACCGCCACCGGTAGTCGACCGAGCGGCTCGGCGCGCCCGTCCGGGGTGCTCGTCTCAGTCGATCCGGAACCGGTCGGGTCGGTCGTCGCTGCCGTCGCCGTCGGATCGGTCGCCAGCCGACCGGTCGCCGTCACCGACGCCCGACGTCTCCGCACAGGGGGTACACGCGCCCACTCGCTCGTTCCAGTGGTCTCGGCAGACCTGCCGTCCGCAGTACCGACAGGTGTGCCGGGCCGGGGCGTTCTCACAGATCTGACAGAGTCCGGTGACGCTCATGGTCGACCGTCGGCCGGGTCGCTTATCACGGTTCGGGCGGACCGACGCGTATGCGCCAGTTCGTCGTCGTCGGCCACGACGTCCCCACCGACCCGAACGCGATCTCGCTCTCGGACATCCCCGGTGCGGGTCGGCTCGACCTCCTCTGTCGGTGCGTGTCGACCGGCGTCTTCCTCTCACACGGCATCCGCGAGGAGTCGCAAGTCCACCTCGTCTGTGCCGACGAGCTCACCGTCACGTTCGACGCTGCGACTCTCCGAAACCTCCATCCCGACGAGCGGAACGTCGCCGCTCGGGTCCGCGACGCGCTCGCCGCTCGCGAGAACGCGATCGGCCACATGCCGGCGGACGTCTCTCCCGGCGTGGAGCTGCGTCGGATGGGACTGGAGGCGACGCTCGAACGGCTGGCCGACGACGGAACGCTCTTCCAGCTCCACGAGGCGGGCGACCCGCTCGTCGACGCGGAGCCGCCGGCCGACCCGGTGTTCGTCCTCTCGGACCACCACGACTTCTCGGAGGCGGAGTCGAGACTGCTCGCGGCGGCGTGCGACCGGCGGCTCCGCGTCGGCCCCGAGCGACTCCACGCCGACCACACCGTCTCGGTCGTCCACAACTGGCTCGACACCGACGGCTACACCGCGTACTGAACCGGGGTCGGGTGACGAGATGAGCGACGCCGACGCGACGCGGACGACGCACGCCCCCGCGGTCGACGATCGATTCCCCGTCCCCCTCCGCGGGGTGGCGGTCGACCTCCGGACCCGGTGTACCCACTGGGACTCCGCGGTCGACGTGGTCGCCCTGCGGTTCGGCTGCTGTGGAACGTACTATCCGTGTGCGAGCTGTCACGACGAGACGGCGGACCACGGCGCGGAGCCGTGGCCCCGCGACCGGTTCGACGAACCCGCGGCGTTCTGCGGGCGCTGTCGCGGGCGGCTGAGCGCCCGCGAGTACCTCGACCGCGACGACGCCTGCCCGCGCTGCGGGGCCGCGTTCAACCCCGGCTGTCGGTCACACCGGGATCGGTACTTCGAACCGTGAACGGCCGTCATCCCCGACCGCCCCCGTTTTCGGAAGGATTAAAAGAACGAACGGCCTCCGTTGGGATGCGGGCCGGTGGGGTAGCTTGGTATCCTTCGGCCTTCGGGTGGCCGTAACCACGATTCAAATTCGTGCCGGCCCATTTTCACCCCACTTCGCAACGACGAGCGCTAGCGAGGAGTCCGTAGCGGGCGTGAAACTGTCGCCGGGCGAATTTGAATCAGGGAGCAAATCTTCGATTTGCGACCGTGATTCAATATTCGTGCCGGCCCATAGGATACATATACCGTTTCCACCTTTTTCGTACACGTAGCGACGCTCTCGCGCCGCCTCGGGAGGCGGAGAACTGAGCAGCGTCAGCTTCGCGATCCCCGACGGACACAGCCACAGCTGATCTCTCGTGTCCGATAGCGTTCTGTATGAGATTCTCCAGAAGACGCCGAAGCCGATCGCTATCCGCCCGAACCGTTCGATCCGTCTCGATTGTCGATGTCCTGCTCGTACTCCATCCGCTCTGTGATATCGCGGCCAAGCGCGATGAATCGCTCTTCATCTTTGAATTCGAATTTCGTAGCCCAGACCTCGACCGGGAACGTAGACCCGTCCTTACGTCGGTGTTCGCCCTCAACTTTGATGCGCTCCCCCGGATCGAGACTCGTCCAGAGGTTCTGTAACTCGTCACGCGAGTGGCCGATTTCATAGTCAGCGACATTCATCGAGCACAACTCCTCGCGCGAATACCCGAGGGTCTCGACGTTCTGCTCGTTCACCTCGATGATGTCTCCATTCACATCGTGGACGGCAATCGCGTCCGGCGAGCTCTCGAACAGCGCGCGCCAGCGATCCCGGCTCCGATCGAGTTCCCTCTCTCGGTCTTTCCGCTCAGTGATGTCCACGTTGACCGCGACGAAGCGTTCGATCTCGCCGGATTCGTCTTCGACCGGTGCGATCGTCTGGTCAACCACGTACCGCTCGCCTGACTTCGACTGGTTCACGAGTTCGTTCCGCCAGACTTCGCCCGCTAGAATCGTCTCCCACATCTCCTCATAGAATTCCACATCCTGTTCCCCCGACTGGAGGATGCGCGGGTTCTCGCCGATCGCCTCGTCGGCCGTATACCCTGTCGTCTCTTCGAACGCAGAGTTGACGTATCTGATAGTGCCGTCTGTATCAGTGAAATAGATGGAATGACCGGCCGTTTCGACGGCGTTCTGGAAGACACGGAGTTGTCGCTCGCGCTCCTTGCGCTTCGTGACGTCTTTGATAATTCCGTCAAAGTATATCTCGTCGTCTTCTTCGGTACACATCGCGGTGACCGCCACCCAAATATCGTTACCAGTGACCGTCACCTGGCGTAATTCCATCTCTCGAACGATACACTCCTCTCGGAGTTGCTGACTCAGCTCGACCCGTTCTTCGGGATCGGCGTAGAACTCCGTCACCTCTCGCCCGACCATCTCGTCGGGTGACTCGGCGCCGAACATCTCGGCAAGAGCGGGATTCGCGTCGAGAATTCGGCCGGCTGCTCCGGGTGTTGCCCGATAGATACCAACGGGGAGGTTCTCGATGACACGTTCGTAGCGACGCTGGTCGGCACGGGTCTCGGCGTGTGAGATCGCGTGAGAAATATCTCCAGCAAGTTCGTCAAGTAACTCCTGTTCCCGGTCGTCGAATGCGTACGTCCGCTCGGCATAGACGTTCAACACGCCGTACTGTGTGTCACCATAGACGAGCGGAATCGCAGCACTCGACTGGTACCCGCGTTCGAGCGCGTCCTCGCGCCACGGCTCGTACTCGTCGTTTTCCCGAATGTTCTGTACGACTGTGAGTTCGCGGGTACGAACGGCATGGCCGGTGGGTCTTTCTCCCGTCACGCTCTCGTCGATCGTTATGTCGATGGCGTCGAGATACCCCTCTTCGATACCAGCAGTGGCCCGTGGCTGGACGGTTTGCGAGTCCGGGTCGTACTCACCGATCCACGCGAATCGATACGGGTCGGCCTTGCTGATGATCTCACAGACGCTCGATTCGATTTCGTCGCGGGTTTCCACTCGGACGAGCGCTTGATTCACATCCCGGAGAACACGACGTACCCGTTCGAGATTCTCTGCGCGCCGTGTTGCTCGATGTTGCTGGACGGCGTTCAGGACGCGGTTCGCCAAGAGGTCATACTGCCCGGTACCGGATTCTTTCTGGAGGTAATCGGTGACGCCCCGAGCGATCGCTTCGCTGGCCACTTCTTCGCTGCCCTTGCCAGTATACAGGATGAACGGAAGGTCGTCGTACTCCTCGCGGACGGCATCAAGGAAGTCGAGACCGTCCCGCTTCGGCATGTCGTAGTCAGAGATGACGCAGTCGAAGTTTCCCTCCCGGAGACGGTCTACGCCCTCGGTTGCGCTCGTCGTTGTTTCGACGCGGAGACGGTCGTCACTCCGTTCGAGAAAATTCGCGGTCAGCTCGGCGAGATCCGGTTCATCATCAACGTGGAGGACCCGGACCGATCCATGCCGGTCGCTCATCGTGGGACTCGCGAGAAATTGTGAGAACTCCCCTGAGTTCGCCTCTCTCGAAGCGATTCCGTACTGATGCCGTCCTGATTTCCGCGGAGACCGTCAGGGCTGGCGATCGCGTCACCTATCTGTGAGTGACGTTCACCGAGCTGCTTCTGAATTGCTTCAAACGGGGACTGGTATCCCCACGTTCGTCCCAAAGTATGTTTCGTTCCCATGTGGTATTATGTCAGTAGTGTAATGGTGACGTGTGTCGCATCGGAGACGACAACGCGATACCCAGCATACGAGAACGAGACGGAGAGATCATCGTACGCAGTCTTCGATGACGACGTAAACAGCGTATCCAGACTCTCCGGGTCGAGTTGCTCTCCGAGTGGGTCGAGTTCACGTGGATCGGTGTGGGTTATTGCTGCGATCGCCTCTACGATCGCGGCTGACAGGCAGTGATAACTGTCCGATTCGATTTCGACACGGTATGTTTCGTCCGTTTCGTCGGTCGACACTGGCTTGATCGACAGCGCCGAGTAAACCGAAGTGAGTTCATCACGGGGACCGGTTTCCGGCGGCATGTTCCGTCTCCGAGTTGAGAGGCATGTTCTATCAAACCCACCTATATTATAATAACCATTATCAACAATGTCGACTTATATGAATAGTAGCGACGGCGGAGGTACGTCACGAGACAACAGCCTCCGAAGCCGCCATCTTCAGGAGGTGGAAGCGATAGCTGATCTGGGTAGTTGGTACACTGATCTTGAGCGAGGCGAAACTGACTGGTCGCAGATGGCGCGTGAGATATTCGGTGTCTCACCTGCCGAAGGCTCGTTCGGTCACGAAGACGTGCCTGTACTGGTTGCCTCTCGACACGAGGATGTCGTCAGACAGAAGCGGAACGCGGTTTCCAAAGGCGAACCGTTCGACATCGAGTATCAGATCGAAGTCGATGGGTCAACGAAGTGGATCCACGAGCGTGCGGAACTCAAGCGTGACGACGACGGCGTTCCAGTTGAGGCCATCGGAGTCCTCCGAGACGTGACCGACCGCAAAGACCGCGAACGAGACCGTGACTTGTTCCGCAACTTGATCGATGAGGCGTCTGATGGGATCTTCGTGATAGATTCGCATACCAGCGCCATTCTCGACGTGAACGAGACGGCCTGTCAACTTCTCGGGTACGACCGCGAAGAGCTATCGTCCCTGTCGGTGCCGGACATCAATCCAGATTTTTCGGCGGAGATGTGGAACAGTTTCGCTGCGACTGTGAGAGAGAACGGAACCGACGTCATCGAGGGCGAACATCGACGCAAGGACGGGTCTACGTTCCCAGTCGAGATACGCATCTCACACGTCGATTTGAACCAAGCGTATCACGTCGCGACCGTCCGCGACATCACCGAGCGCAAGGAACGTGAACGGCAACTCAAAGCGACACGCAAGCGATATCAGACGCTGATCGACGACGCGCCGGTCCCGATCTTCGTCGCGGATGCCGATACCGGCGAACTCGTTGAGGCAAATGCTGCTGCAGCAGAACTCCGGAATCAGCCACGGGATGAAATCATCGGCCTCCATCAGACGGCACTCCACCCCGACGAGGAGGCAAAACGGTACCAGGAGTTATTCGAATATCACGTCGAAAATCAGGAAACGATCAAAGAATTCGAGGACGGCACGCCCGTGTCTCTCACCACGGTTGGCGGGGATCGAATTCCAGTCGCGATCAGTACTTCGATCGTGTCACTCGACGGCCGCACGCTCATACACGGGATTTTCCGGGAGATCTCCGAACAACGTCGATACGAGAACGCACTCACCGGGATCAACACGGCAGCACGGGACCTCTTACAGGCCGAAACCGCCGCGGGAATCGCACAGATCGTCGTCGATGCCTCAACGGACGTGCTTGACGCGTCGGGAAGTGGTGTCTGTCTCTACGACGACCACGCCGGGCAGTTGGTTCCGACGGCGTATTCCGAAAGCCTCGACGATATCCTCGATGACATCCCGCGTTTCTCGCCGGGAGACAGCGTCGCATGGCGCGTCTTCACGGACCAGGAACAGGTACGGCTTGACGACGTTCGCACCACTGAGGATGTGTACAACGCTGGGACGCCGATTCGGAGCGAACTGCTCATTCCACTTGGAGAACACGGCGTCTTTCTCATCGGTGATACGTCGATCGGCGCGTTCGACGAGATGACCGAAGAGATCGCGGGGACGCTCGCTTCTACGGCCGAAGCCGCCCTTGACCGGGCCGATCGAACCCAGACACTCCGAGAGCGGGAGCGAGAGTCACGGATACAGGCTGAGCGCCTCGAACGAGTCAACCAACTCAACGACGAGATCCGGACGATCACGCAGGCACTGATACGGGTCCGGTCACGCGACGCGATCACTCAACGTGTATGCGATTCGCTCACCTCTCTCGATCGGTTCACATACGCGTGGATCGGAGACCCCGATCCCGCAGCGAGTGAGATGCGTGCCTCCACACAGGCCGGATCACCGCGACACCACCTTGACACAGTCTCACTGAACTTTGAGCCGAGCAACACGCTCCCGTCGGTTCGAGCGGCCAGAGAGAGAACGACGGTTACGGAACCCCGGATCGCAGCGGCGCCCCATCAGACTGAGTGGCGAGACGTAGCACTACAGCACGGGTTCCAGTCTGTTATCAGCGTTCCACTGGTCTACGACGGGTTTTTGTACGGTGTCATGGCGATTTACAGCGAGCAGGCTGACGCGTTCGACGACAGGACGAAGTCCGTGTTAACAGAACTCGGCGAACTCGTGGGGTATGCTCTAAATACGAGCGACCAACGCAACGCACTCCTCGGAGGGGGAACAGTTGACGTGACGTTCGATCTGACGGGTACGACAGATCTCTTTATCCAATTGGCAGATCACGTCTCGGCAGACATCCGGATTCTCAACATCACGCCCCGCTCGGAAGAGACGTATCTCGTTCACTTCGTGTGTGAGGACGCCGAAGACGAGAAAGTCCAGACGGTCGCCGACGGTCTCTCGTCCATCGACGAACTCCGGGTGATATCCGAGGCGGACCAGACGATGTTTGAGGCCGTCGTCATCGGGGACTGTCTCGTGACGACGCTCGCAACGGTCGGTGTAAACATTCGGTCAGTCGTGGCCGCGGGAACACACTGTAGAGTCACGGGCTCACTCCCCGAAGGACGAGCGCACCAAACGCTCGTTCAACAACTCAAAGACGAGTATCCGGATATCGATGTAGCGATCCACCAACGTGGCACCTCTTCGCCGGCTCTCCCGTGGATGGGATTGTTGAATGACGCGTTGACGGAGCGACAACGGGACATTCTCGCAACGACGTATTACAGTGGGTACTTTGACCAGCAACGCAAGCGAACCGGTACGGAAATCGCGGACTTGCTCGGCATCTCACAACCTGCGTTTTCCACACAGCTCAGAGCGGCACAACGAAACCTTCTCTCTCCGATTTTCGATCACGAGTCAGGATAGCCGATCAGCTGAATTGAGGCGCTAAGCCCCCTTCCTCAGCGAGCGCCGACCGAACGGGAGGCGCGAGCAGGGAGTGGATACAGCGTTCACAAGAGCAGAGCTCTTGTGCGCGGACGAGACGCTGCGTGTCTCGTCAACGCCGCACAGTTCTCATACACGATTCGGTGCACGCTCACAGGCCCACGTAATCACAAGAATTTTTGAGTAGGGTATTATTTTCGAAGCGCGAAATGATCGCACTCGCGACGGCCAACCTACGTAAGCAGTACCGTGTTCCCCATGCCGTGGCGTTTCCGTTCGGCGAGGTTTTTCGCCTCTAAACTATCGAGCGTACGGCTGACTGTCGCTTTTGAGAGATCCGTTCGGTCGACTATCTCGCTCTGTGGGAGGACGCCGTCGGCTTCGAGGACCATCTGATAAACCAGCTCTTCGTTGCTCGTGAGCCGTTCTGAAACGGTTTCCCACTCCTCTCGGCGGGCCTGTAGTAGCTCGTTACTGGACTCGTCGGTAGACTGCTGTGCGGACGGATCCGTTCGCTCGGTGTCCGCGACGGTCGACGACGTCGACTCTGCCCCGTTGAGGAGTGCTATCGTGCTTCCACCGGCGGCATACGATGAAATAGCAATGAGGGCCGCGTCGCGGAGCGTGAACTGCCATCCGAGACTCCCGATTCGCGTACTCTCGTCGCCAACCGCGACGGCAGCTGGCGTCGCGGTTATGAACTGCGTGACGAGGACCGTTATCGCAGCGACAAAGATACCGATCGCGAGGAGTTCAGAGCGCGGTCGGGAAGGTATCCGTATCATCTCGTTTCGCCGATGTGACCGTTGGTCGACCAGTCCCTCCCGCACTCCGGGAGTTCGACTCGGCCGGTAGCGAAGAGGGACGGTGCCTGACCACGGATAGCAGTCCGGTGATGGGGAAGGCGAATATCCCTCATCGGTCACCTCCGTCGAGTCGAACGAGTGATTCGATGGTCTCGGTGCGGAGATTAACCACAGCACTGTACCGTGTTCCGGGCTCGTTCGACGTCACGACGACGAGCATTCGGTCGACGCTCCACCACGATTCACGCCGCTCGAAAACGATACTGCCGTCGTCTTGTCGGACGGTGAACGCGGAGGCGTTAGGGGATATCACCGTCTGTAGGGATTCGTTCGACGTTGCTCCGATGACCGCCGCACGGTCGCTGGAGAGGCGCGACGGGACCCGACGGACAGCATACGCTGTACCGTTCGCCGATGGGATATCACCGCCGACGATCTCGGCGGACGTGATGATCTGCCGTACACGCAGGCGCATCTGCGCGTCGACCGGCGGTGGGCCGTGGTCGACTGTTTGGACGAGGTAGCGGCTGTCCTCATGGCTGATCTCGATTCGATCGATCGTGTGAGCGTCCTCGACCAGCACGTGCTGGCCACTACCGGTTGTAGCGACGACCGCACCGTCCTCAACAGTGAACTCGTGGGTTTCGTCGGGAGCGATTCCAGTAACGCTGCCGAACACCGCAACACTGCTTGCGAGGACGGCCAGCGAGAGGACCAGCACCACTCGGGAACGGGGGACCTGGGACATGGGTAGTTTTCGAAACATCGGCAGTATGAATCTGATGATTTTCAGCGTTTTCAACACCTGAAACGCCTGTGAAACGCGTTTCAGACGTGTTCAATAGCCGTTTCCAACCGTGATTTATATGCACTTTCTTATAAGCGAGACGTGACGCAGTCGGACGACCGCCCGCAATCGGCCGGGGGACCGTCTCAACGGTACCCGTGGCCGTCCCGTCGGTCCCCGCCCGGCTGTCGTCGGACCAACCAATGACACGACACGAGCGGTGTGAAGGAAGCAAGAACCATGCAACGTGACTACAGACTCGCGATATACGCCCTCAGTATCGCGACCGTACTGCTCGCTGCCAGTGGTATCGCCGTCATCGCAGGTGCTACCCTGTCCCCGGAAGCGACGGACGGTCCCGCAGATGAAGACGACGTAGCGCAACTGAACGGAGACCAAAAGCAGTTCGACGAACCAGTAACTCGGACTGACGGAGACGAGTACACCTTACACCAGGCTGAACGTACGTGTGGCGGCGCTCTCCGTCTGAACAGTACGGAGCGAAACGGAACCAGCCATCGGGTCGAAGACGTGACCGTCACCCTGGTTTCCCATCATAACGGTTCGGTCGTCGACGAGATCGGTCGCCAACGGCTTGCCGAACTCGTCGTTGAACGGACCGGCGATCGCGTCGGGCTTAGCGAGTACAGCCAGCTGGAGGTGCGAGTTAATCAGTACTACGAGTCCACGGCACGCGAGGAGCCGCTGGATACCGCCGGGATCCGCGTCCGACCCACCGACGACTGCCTTCCGTTGGTTCGAGGAACGGCGAATCGGACCAACGAGGCGATCACGGTCCGGGCTGCGCGTCCGGACCTCGACGCGGTGGAGTTGACCTACAACGACGACGTCGGTGTGTTGGACCGCGACGACCGGGAGCTGATAGAACGTCTCGTCGTGACCGACGAGCAGACCAGCTACAACGTTCGGACGCACCTGGACGCGACAGAGTTGGAGGCAACGGTCGTGGAGGCGACTGCCGACGATCACGTCGATATCAGACTTCAGCGTCCGGACGGGAGCGGAAGTACGGTCATGCTGACCGCCGACCTCGATGCGGAGACCGTCGCTCACACGTGGGTGGAGATGCGGATCGACGAATCAACCGTCGAAACGATCGACGAAAACGGGTCAGCCGACACGTCCAACGCGACCGGACAGACCGAGAGCGTCGCGATCGATCTCAACGAGTCGAACATCACAGTGGTGAACGAAACGAGCGGTTGACATCCTCCCCGCCCTGAAGGGCGAGGGTTTAGCCTTGAATCTCCCATAACCGCCACTGCCGTTCGGAAGAGGATTCGTCTCGTTGCTCGTGTAGAATGTATCGCCGGCGGAGGAGTTCAACGGAGCCGTTCTATGTCACGCGGAGCCGTACTCTCGAATCACCGTCGAAAGCGTGTCGGTCCCGAACGCGATGGCCTCGGCGGGAACACGCTCGTTCGCGGCGTGGACCAGCGCCTCGAACTCGAACGTCGGGGGAAGCTTCAGCGGGGTGTACCCGTAGGGCTGGATATCCAGCTGTTCGAAGAAACGCCCGTCGGTCGCGCCGGTGAGCAGGAACGGGACCGGGACGGCGTCGGGGTGGTTCTCCGTCAGAGAGTCGCTCAGCAGATCGAACAGTCCCATGTCGACGCGGTTGCCCTCGCCGCCGTCGAACCGTACGACCTCGAACTCGACGTCCTCGACGTCACCGACGACCTCCCGGACCTCCTCGAGGAACTCCTCGGGCGTCGCGCCGGGGAGGAGCCGTGCGTCGAGTCGGAGGTCGACTTCCGCCGGGTGGACGTTCACCTTCCCGCCGCCGTCGACGACCGTCGGGCTCACCGTGTTGTGAAGCATCGGGTCCAACCGCTCGGCGACGGGGCCGAGTTCGTCCAGGATCTCGTCGGTGCGTTCGGGGTCAAGCAGTCCCCGCAACTGTTCGGCTCGCTCGGGTTCGGCCTCGGCGGCGAGCGCCTCGACGAACTCCCGGGCAGGCGGCGTGATGCGGACGGGCAGGCGCTGTTCGGTCAGTCGAGTGAGCAGCTCCCCGAGCGCGTGCATCGCGCCGTCGCGCTGTGGCCGGGAGGCGTGGCCGCCGCGACCGGTCACCGTCGCCTCGAGCCAGCAGACCCGCTTTTCGGCCACCTGGATCGGGTAGAACTCCGTCCCGTCGATGCGCAGCGGGAAGCCGCCGAACTCGCCGATCGCGTACTCCACGTCCGCGAAGCGCTCGGGATGGTTCTCGACCAGATACCTCGCGCCGACGTCGCCGCCCGTCTCCTCGTCGGAGAGCACCGTCAACAGTACGTCGCCCGCGGGTTCGACCCCTTCCTCGGCGGCCCGAAGCATCGCCGCGACCATCATCGCGACACCCCCCTTCATGTCCAGCGCGCCGCGGCCCCAGACGAACCCGTCCTTCCGTGTCCCCGAAAACGGCGGCTCGTCCCACTCTTGGCCTTCCGTCGGGACCACGTCGACGTGGCCCTGCATCAGCAGCGGCGGCGCGTCACCGCCCGGCAGGCGGGCGAGCAGGTTCGGTCGCTCGGACTCAGCGGCCAACGTCTCGGTCGCTATCCCCGCCTCTGTCAGAAGGCCGTCGATGTACTCGATACAGGCACGTTCTTCGCCCGGCGGGTTCACGGTTTCAAATCGAACGAGTTCCGAGAGCAGGTCGCCCGGCCGCTCGTGAATCGGTGTGGTCATAGGTGCCAATACCCGTCGGGGCATATAGCCCCACGGATCGGGCTGACCGACCCCATCACGACCGACGAGGCGTCTCCGTTCGGCCGTCTGCCGCTGATTCCTCGTCGTCGAGGAGCCGCGCCCCGACGGTGCGTCGTCCCGCCTCTCCGGTCCCCGCAATCGCTGCCCGTAAACAGTAGTTATTAATCGTGTACATTCAACGATCGGGCATGGCCGAGATAGCCATCGAGTACGCCTCCGGGAACCGCCTCCGTTCTGAGGCCGAGACGGCAAGACGCCTGATCGACGCCTACCTCGGCGACCGGCCGGACGTCGACGACGTGACCATCTCGCCGTCCTCGGAGTCGGTGTTCTGCGTCAGCGTCGAGGGCGACCGGGTCTGGTGTACGGACACCCGCGAGTGGATCGACGCGATGGAGGCGGTCGCGGCCGCCCGCAGTCGGCTCTCCGAACTCCACTGAGAGACGAACCACGGAACGCGCGACTCCGCCTGCCGTCGACCGTCGGACGCTACGCCGACGAGCCCGCGGCGTGTGAGTGAACGAATTCCCGGAGCAGCTTCCCGCCGAGGGCCGCGGCCTGGCCGTCGTCGCGGTCGTTCACCTCGACGACGTCGAAGCCGTCTGCGTGCGGCGCGACCGTGCGCACGAGGTCGCGAACCTCGCGCGGATGGAGTCCGAACGGCTCCATGGTCCCGGTGCCGGGTGCGAACCCCGGATCGACCCCGTCGACGTCGACGGAGAGGTACGTCGACCCGTCGGCGAACCGGTTCGGATCGAGGTCGTCGAGCCAGGCGCGGGCGTCCTCGGGCGCGACGACCGCCACGTCGTCCGCCGCGGCGCGATCCCACTCCTCCGAGGAGCCGGTTCGCGCGCCGACGATCACCGCGCGGTCGACGACGTCGAGCGCGTGGCGGGTGACGCAGGCGTGGTTCCACGGGTTGCCTGCGTACTCCGCCCGGAGGTCGAGGTGCGCGTCGACGACGACGAGCGTGTCCGGGGCGACCGCCTCGACGCCGGCGTAGGTGACGGTGTGTTCCCCGCCGAGCCCGATCGGGATCGCGCCGTCGAGGACGACGCTCCGGAGTTCGGCGGCGAGGTGATCGAGGTACTCGCGCGTGTCGTCCCAGGGGACGACGTCGCCCGCGTCGTGGACGCCGAGCGCGGAGAAGTGGCTATCCGTCCTGTCGTCGTAGTCGTCGTAGCTCTCGGAGAAGCGCCGGACCCGGTCGGGCCCGAATCGGGTGCCGGGTTGGAACGTGGTCGTGGCGTCGAGGGGAGCGCCGACGACCACGTACGAGGCCGCGTCGCGGTCGGCGGTCGCTCCGGGGAACATCCGATTACCCGACGACCTTGCGCTGGCCCTCGTACTCCAGGTACTCGATGGTGTCGTCCGAGGAGAAGTCCTCGCCCTCGGGGATCCGCATCGTGAACGTCTCGTAGGTGTCGAGGTCCATGACCTGCGCGTCGTCGCCGGAGACGGAGACGACCTGACCCTGTTTCCGCTCGATGATCGGTACCCACACCTTCGCGTCGACCGGCTGCGAGAGCGATCGTTTCTTCTCGTCGAAGACGCCCTTCCCCTCGACGCGGGCCTTGGCGCTCCCGTGTTTACCGGGCTTGGCGGTGCTGTAGTGGTTGATCTTGCAGGGCGAGCTGTCCATCATGACGTAGCTCCCCTCCTGGAGTTCTCGAACCTGCTTCTGCTCTCGCGGCATACACCGGCTTACCCCCGGCGCGGGTATAAACGGTTTGGAACGCCGCGAGTGCGGTGTGGAGCGTCGCGCCCCACGATCGCGGCGGGCTACGGACGGAGCTCCTCCTCGTCGTCCTCGTCCGGCGGGACGAGGTGCCCAGTGAGGAGGTAGCTGGCGACGAACAGCGCGAGGAACCCCACGCCGACCGCGGCGGTCGTCCGCACCACGAACGGGAAGTCGATCCAGACGAAGTACCGGTCGGCGATCGCGATGGCGACGATCGCGACCAGGATCGCCTTCTGCTCGTCGGTCGGATTCCTGACGAGCCCGACGAGGTCGTCTTTGAGGTCACCGACGAGCCCCATTCAGCGGCTCCCTCCGTCCGGAATCGCGTCCTCGGCCGTCTCGGCGCCGTCCTCCACGTGTGACTCGATAACCGCGCTCACCCGGCCGAGCCCCTCCTCGAGCACCTTCCGACGGTGCCCGAAGCCGACGCGGAAGCGGTTCGGGAACCCGAAGAGGTCACCCGGTGCGAGCACGACGCCCGCCTCCTCGACGACGGTTCGACAGAACTCACGGGCGTCCGCGAATCCCTCCGGAACCGTCGGGAAGGCGTTGACGGAGGCGGGTTCGTGCCACTCCAGCCCGTGACGGTCCACCCACGCCGCGATCCGTTCGCGGTTCCCGTCGGCCAGCTCGCGGTTCTCCGCCAGGATCCGCTCCTCGCGACGGCCGAGCGCCTGCTTCGCGACGTGCTGGCCGAAGATGCTCGGCGAGATGGTGGTGTAGTCCTTCCACCGCCAGGCGCGCTCGATGACGGGTTCCGGGCCGGCGATCCAGCCGAACCGCAGGCCGGAGAGCCCGTACGCCTTCGTCAGGCTCGTCGTCGAGATCCCGTGCGCGCCGAAGCTCGCCACCGGGTCCTGCGGCGACGACGCGAGCAGCCGGTACACCTCGTCACACAGCAGGTAGGCGTCGTTCTCGACGGCGACGTCGTACACCTCCCGCACGCGCTCGGCGTCGTGGTAGCGCCCGGTCGGGTTGTTCGGGTTGTTCACGACGACGACCGCGGTGTCCTCGCGGACCGCGTCCGCGACCGCGTCGGGGTCCAACTCCCACTCCGGCGGGGAGAGCTCGACGCGGGTGACCTCGCCGAACGCCTCGGGGACGGCGTGGAGCGCCTGGTAGGTCGGCGTGACGACGACGGCGTGCGACCCGGACCCGATCCCGCCGTCGCCGACCGGATCGGTCGAGGCGACGAGCGAGAGGAACGTCAGGAAGTTCGCCTCCTGGGTGCCGCAGGTGAAGAGGACCTCGTCGGCGCCGCGCCCGTACCGATCGCCGACGCGGGCACGGAACTCCGGGTCGCCGTTCGTCGGGATCACGTACCCCACCTCTCCGGGGTCGAGGTCGAACCGGTCCGCCTTGAGCGACCGGATCCCGCTCTCGGCGAGCATGACGTCCGCCTCGTGTTCGTACTTCGCGAACCACCGTTCGAGCCCGAACGGGTCGATGTCCATGCGGCCCACTCGGTGCGGCGTGAGGTTAGGTGCTACGGTCGGGTGAACGCGTCCCAAAGGGCGCATGTTTATGTCGCGCGACGCGTGGATTTCGACAGACCGATCGCGCCGACGCCACGGTGCGCCGGAGCGACGTCCCCCACGACACCCACCACGATGCAACAGTACCTCGACCTCGTCGACGACGCGCTCTCGACGGGCACGTACAAGCCGAACCGGACCGGCGTGGACACGATCGCGACGTTCAGCGCCGGCTACACCGTCGACCTCGCGGAGGGGTTCCCGCTCCTCACCACGAAACGGATGGACGGCTACCGTTGGAACTCGCTCATCCACGAGGTGATCTGGTACCTCTCCGGGGAGGAACACATCGAGAACCTCCGCGAGGAGACGAAGATCTGGGACGCGTGGGCGGACGAGGAGGGACGCCTCGACACGGCGTACGGCCGATTCTGGCGGCGGTACCCGGTGCCGGACGGCTCCGACGCGCTCCCCGGCGAGACGTGGCCCGAGGACGGCCACCGCTGGGTGACCGTCGAGGAGGCCGCGGACGGCACGACGCGGCGTACCTTCGACCAGATCGCCTACGTGCTCGACACGCTCGAGGAGAACCCGAACTCCCGCCGGATGGTCGTGAACGCGTGGCACCCCGCGAACGCGACCGTCTCGACGCTGCCGCCGTGTCACTACACCTTCGTCGTCAACGTCCAGGGCGGGAGGCTCAACCTCCACCTCACCCAGCGGTCGGGCGACATCGCGCTCGGCGTCCCGTTCAACGTCGCGGCGTACGCGCTGCTCGCGAACGCGCTCGCCCAGCGAACGGGGTTCGAGGTCGGCGAGTTCGGCCACACGATCGTCGACGCGCACGCCTACTGCGGCCGGGGCGACCGCGGGGCGTGGTACGGCGATACCCTCCCCGCGCTCCAGGATCGGCTCGCGGACGCGGAGGAGAAGGCCGACTACCGCGGGGTCAAGGCGTGGCTCGAGGACGCGGCCCCCGCGGAGGCCGACGGCGAGGAGGGGTACGACCACGTCCCCGGCCTCCTCGAACAGCTCTCGCGTGAGCCCCGCGAGCGCCCCCGGATCGAGATCGCGGACGTGCCGCTCGACGAGTTGCGCTACGACGACGTCGAGGTCGTCGACTACGACTGCGCCGAGGGGATCTCGTTCGCGGTCGCGGAGTGATGGCGGGTTCGGAATCCGACGACGCGGTGGATCCAGCCCCCGACGACGCGTCGTTCGTCCTCGTCGCGGCCGTCGCGGCGAACGGCGTCATCGGCGCGGACGGCGGGATGCCGTGGCACTACCCGGCGGACCTCGCGCACTTCAAGCGGCTGACGACCGGTCACCCCGTGGTCCTCGGGCGCGTCACCTACGAGAGCATCGCCGATCGGATCGGCGGCCCGCTCCCGGACCGGACGAGCGTCGTGTTGACGACTCGCGATCCGGACCTCCCCGAGGAGGTCGTCGTCGCCGGCGGCGTCGAGGAGGCGGCGGCGCGGGCGCGGGCGGCCGCGGCCGAGTGCGGCGTCGAGGAGATCTACGTGATCGGCGGCGCGAGCGTCTACGAGGCGTTCCTCCCGCTCGCCGACCGGATGGTCCTCACGGAGGTCCCGGAGTCCCCCGACGGCGACACGCGCTTCCCGGCGTGGGACCCCGACGAGTGGGTCGAGGTCGACAGAGAGCGCGAGGGCGACCTCGCGTTCGTCACCTACGAGCGGGTCGAGGAGTGAGCGATCCTCCCGGCACACCGCCAGCGTGGAACGGCTTATGTCCCCGCCGGTCGGAGGGCGGGTAGGATGGAAGTCGCGTTGATCACGGTCGGCGACGAGCTGTTGTCCGGCGACACGGTGAACACGAACGCCAACTGGCTCGCGGCGCGGCTGGCCGAGCGCGGCGTCTCGGTGACGCGGATCCTCTCGGTCCCGGACGACCGGGAGACGATCGCCGAACGGGTCGCGACCTACGGCGACGCCTTCGACCGGGTCGTCGTCACCGGCGGGATCGGCGGGACGCCGGACGACGTGACGGTGGAGGCGGTCGCGGACGCGTTCGGGCGCGACCTCGCCGTCTCGGAGCTGGCCCGCGCCGACGTCGAGGAGCGGCTGGCCGAGATCGCGACCCGGATCCCGGACCGCGACCTCGACGTGGACGTCGATCGGGAGGCCGCGCTCCCGGCGGCGAGTCGGCCGCTGCCGAACGAGGCGGGGCTCGCGCCCGGCTGCGTGCTCGAGAACGTGTACGTCCTGCCGGGGATCCCCGAGGAGCTGAAGACGATGTTCGAGTCCGTCGCCGACGAGTTCGCGGGCGAACGACGGTCGCGGTTCCTCTACACGGTCGAGCCCGAGGCGAACATCGTCCCCGCCCTCGAGGAGGCGATGAACCGGTTCGACGTCACCGTCGGCTGCTATCCCGACCGCGAGGCGGGCCACAACCGGCTGAAGCTCGTCGGCACCGACGACGAGGAGCTGGCCGCCGGGAGCGACTGGCTACTCGGGGCCATCAACGTCAGCGAGACGCCCGTCTCCCGCGACTGGGGCGAGGAGGGGGCCGAGGATCGCGACGAGAGATCGAGCGACCGGGACGACGGGGAGCGTCCGGAGTCAGCTCCGTAGCGCCTCGACGGGGCGCTCGTTCGCGGCCTTCCAGGCGGGGTACGCGCCGCTCACCAGTCCGACGCCGACGCCGAACCCGAGCGCGAGAAGCAGGTAGTACCCGTTCGTCGGATCGAGGGCGATCGCGGTGTCGACGGCGGGCGTCGAGACGACGAGGCCGGCGACGACCGCGACGGTCGCCGCCGTTCCGATGATCGCGCCGAGCGCGCCGATGAGTCCGGCCTCCGCGAGCAGGACGCGGAGGACGTCCCGACGGGTCACGCCGACAGCGCGCATCACTCCGATCTCCTGGCGGCGCTCGACCGTGCTCATGAGCATGACGTTGAGGATCGAGACGCCGGCGACGACGAGCGAGATCCCGCCGAGCCCGAGCAGGAACGTCCCGAGGAGGTCGAAGAACTCGTTGATCTCGTCGACGACGGCCGCCAGCTCGAAGACGTCGACGCGGTCCTCGCGGGCGTTCACCGATTCCCGAACCGCGTCGGCGGCCGCCCGCGCTTCCGTACCCGACCCCGAGACTATCAAGACCTGGGTGTAGCCGTCGGCCGCGAACGCCGACTCCGGGAGGAAGACCGCGTCGTCGGGTGCGACCGGGCTGAACGTCCGGCTCTCCGCCAACACGGCGACCACGCGAGTCTGCGCGCCCGCGACCTCGAGGCGGTCGCCGACGCCCACGTCGAGGTCCTCGGCGATCCCCGCGCCGACGATCGCGCCGTCGCGGTGACGCTCCGGAAGCGACCCGTCCGCGGCCGAGAACGCCGCCCCCGGACGTTCGACCCCGTACACCGTCGCGAACTGTTGGTCCGTCGGCCCGGCGACGATGGCGCCGTCGGCGTACAGCGGGACGACGGCCGGCTCGCCGACCGCACGGCGGATCGCGGCGACGTCGGCCGCCGAGAGCGACTCCACGCCCGCGTCGGCGTTCGGGGAGATGACGACCTGCGTGCCGATGTCGCCGATGGCGTCGTCCGCCCCGAGCGCGAGGACGTTCCCGAACACCCCGAGCGTCGCGACGGCGAACACGCCGATGGCGACGCCGAGAACGGCCAGAACCGTTCGGACCCGATTCCGCCGGAGGTTCCGCGCGGCCATCGCAACCGACTGCCGCCACGCGACGAGGGTCATCGTCCCTCCCCACCCCCCTCAGGGCCGTCCGTGCCCCGCCCGGAGCCGCCGGCCGCGGGACCGGGGTCGCCGCCGGAACCGCCGAACAGGTCCCGAAGCGGTTCCCCGTCTCCGGGGGATCGCTCGCGCTCCGGCGGTTCGTCGCCTCCGGCCGTGTGGAGGGATCGCCCCGCCGTCCCGGCGTCGTCCGTGGCGTCGCCGGACGCGCTCGCCGCCTCGCCGCCCACGAGGACGCCGTCGGTGAGTTCGACGACTCGGTCCGCGAACCGCTCGACGAGCGGGTCGTGGGTGACGGCGACCACGGCGACCCCCTCCCGTTTGACTCGCTCGAACTCCGCGAGGATCGCCTCGCCCGTCTCCGTGTCGAGGTTGCCGGTCGGCTCGTCCGCGAGCAACACCGCCGGCTCGTTTATCAGCGACCGGGCGATCGCGACCCGCTGTTTCTGCCCACCTGAGAGCTCGGCCGGCTCGTGGTCGAGGCGGTCGCCGAGCCCGAACCGTTCGAGCAGGCTCGCGGCCCGGTCGCTCGCGTCGTCCGGGTCGAAGGCGGTCGGCAGGGTGACGTTCTCGACGGCGGTGAGCGTCGGAAGCAGATGGAAGTCCTGGAAGACGAAGCCGATCGAGTCCTTTCTGGCCGCGGTGCGCTCGGCGACGGAGAGGCTCGTCACGTCCGTCCCGGAGAGGAGCCGCCGCCCACCGGTCGGGTCGTCGAGCAGCCCGAGCACGTTGAGCAGCGTCGACTTCCCCGATCCGCTCGGGCCGACGACGGCGACGAACTCCCCCGGCTCGACCGCGAAGTCGACGTCGTCGAGCGCGACGACCGGGTCCGAACCCCCGCCGGGGTATCGCTTTCTCACGCCGCGGAGCTCGACGCTATACATCCCGACGATACCGGAGGGCCGCGCCGCCGGCCACGAACCCGAACGCGACGACGACAGCGAGCCCCCCGAGGCGGAGGCGATCGCCGCCGATCCCGCCGAGCACGCTCACGGTTCCCCCGGCCGACTCGTCCTCCCCGCCACCGGACGCCTCCGGCATCTCGAGTTCGACGGTCTCGGCGTACCGGATGCCTCGGTCGGTGTACGCGATCCGAACTGGGACCGTCTCGGCGACCGTCGCGTTCGCGGTCGTCCGGATCTCCAGGGGGACGAAGTCGTCGGAGGCGACGCTGCCGACGAAGTACCCCTCGCCAGCCGGCGTTGCCTCGACCCCTGGCGCGTCGAGGACGGAAACGACGACGCCCGAGAGCTCGGCGTCGCCGGCGTTCCCCACGTTGGCGTCGACGACGACCTCGCCGCCGCCGGCTCGCGTCACGTTCGCGCCGGTGAGGACCGGCCGTCCCTCGTGGGGTGGGTACGAGAGCCGGGCCGTGGCGGTGCGTGAAGCCCCGGTGTCGTCCGGCGGTCCGACGCTCGATCGGAACGTCGCGGTGAACGTCACGGTGGCGCGCCGGTCGATCGATCCGAGGTCGACGACGACCCGCCGCTCCTCGCCCGGCGCGACGTCCTCGACGACGAACGGGCCCGCCTCGATCGACGAGCTCTCCGTGCTCGAGGCGTTCACGCTCACGCGGTCTGCGGCGACGGTTCCGGTGTTCACCACGGTCACGGCCACCGGCGCGTCCATCGTGGCGGCGGGGTCGGACTCCCCCTCGGCGACGTCGAGGCCGCCACCGCCGCCCAACAGGCCGTCGACGTCGTCCACGCCGCCGACTTGGACGCCCTCGTCGTCGCCGTCCGTCTCCAGGTCCGCCGGTGAAAGGGCTCGGGCCCGCAGATCGACGACGCTCACCGTCGGTTCGACGTCGACGACCACGTCGCGTTCCACCCGAACCACGGGCGGATCGGCCGCCTCGCCGTCGGTCTCCGCTCCGTCGTCCCCGTCGGCTTCGTCCGGGACTGGCTCCGTCGCGACGACCTCGACCGTGAGCCGGTGCTCGCCCGGCTCCTGGAACCGGGTCCACAGCTCGGTGTCGAGGGCGTCGCCGGGCGACAACGCGCCCGGAGCGGTCGACACGTCCAGGAGGGTCCCGTCCTCGTCGAGGAGACGCACCTCGCTCACGTTCGCGGCGTCCGGGCTCCCCGCGGAGTTCGCGACGGAGACGTTCAGTCGCGTTCGTTCGACGACGACGGGATCGCCGGGCGTCACGCCCACGTCATCGACGGTGATGCGTGCATCCGGCACGGCCGCTCCCCCGCCGACGACCGCGAGCCCGCCCGCGACGACGAGCCCGGCGAGGCAGGTCACGAGGAGGGCCGGAGTTCGATCAGGTGACAAGGATGTCAGAGGTACGGGCTCGGGAGGCATATACTCATCGCGGGGCTCGAGCGTACCGGTTAAGGAGGGTTTTTCAACCGTCCGGCGTAATAAAGGGTAATGAGCGAGCACGTCACCGCGCGAGCGGGTGAGAAGCGATGATGGGCGGCAACGACCAGCAGGCGTACGACCGCGGGACGTCGCTGTTCTCGCCCGACGGGCGCATCTATCAGGTCGAGTACGCCCGCGAGGCGGTCTCGCGCGGCGCACCGAGCCTCGGCGTCCGGACGGCTGACGGGGTCGTCTTCGTCGCGATGTCGCGGGCGACCTCGACGCTGATGGAGGCCGAGAGCATCGAGAAGCTCCACAAGCTCGACGACCACCTCGGCACCGCGAGCGCCGGACACGTCGCCGACGCGCGACAGCTCATCGACCTCGCGCGCCGGCAGTCGCAGGGCAACCGCCTCCGGTACGGCGAGGCCGTCGGCGTCGAGACGCTGACGAAGTTCGTCACCGACCACATCCAGGAGAACACCCAGCGCGGCGGCACGCGGCCGTACGGCGCGGCGCTGCTCATCGGCGGCATCGAGAACGGCGAGCCCCGCCTCTTCGCGGCCGACCCCTCGGGGACCCCCAACGAGTGGAAGGCGACCGTCATCGGCGGCGGGAGACAGGAGATACAGGGCGTCCTCGAGGAGGAGTGGGAGGAGGACCTCTCGCTCGTCGAGGGCATCGAACTCGGCCTCCGCGCGCTCGCGGCCCACGAGGAGGAGTTCGTCCCCGGCGACCTCGCGGTCGCGACGGTCACGGAGGCGGACGGGTACCGCACCGTCCCCGAGAGCGAGGTGAGCGAGGCGTTCGAGGCCGCGGGACTCGTCGCCGGCGACGACGACGCCGACGGAACGGCCGCCGACGATGTCGATGCCGCCGACGATACCGGCGACGACGAGGAGTAACGCGACCCGCGGCGCAGTGCGGGCCACGGTCACTCTTTTGGTTCGGTCCGTCGAACGACGCGTATGACACGACTCGGCGGACTCCTCGCGTATCCCATGAAATCGCTCGACTGCGTCGCCGTCGATCGCGCAGAGATCGGTCCGCGCGGCGCGCTCCGGGGCGACCGATCGTACGCGTTCGTCGAGGCCGGCGTCGATCCCGAGGCCGCGTCGGTCGGGAGCGGCGGCGGGTACGTGAACGGGAAGAGCGAGCCGGCGATCCAGCGCCTGCGGGCGAGCTACGAGCTCGCCGGTCCGGCGGACGCGACGCCGACGGCGGTGACGCTGGAGCGGCCGGCACGGGAGGGGGTGAGAGCCGACGAGCGGACGTTCGCGCTGCCGGAGGAGGGGGAGGCGCTGGCGGCGTGGGTCGGCGAGTACCTCGGGTACGAAGTCGACCTGGTCCGCGATCCGACGAGTGGGTTTCCGGACGACCGTGCGGCCCCCGGTCCGACCGTGATCTCGACGGGGACGCTCGAGACGGTCGCCTCGTGGTTCGACGGGATCGCGGACGCGACGGAGGCTCGCCGACGGTTCAGACCGAACGTCGTGCTCGGGGGCTGTCCCCCCTTCTTCGAGGATCGGCTGTTCGACGACCACGGAACGGGGATCCGGTTCTCGATCGGCGGGGCGGACCTCGTCGGCGTCAACCCGTGTCAGCGGTGCGTCGTCCCGTCGCGACACCCGGACACCGCGGCCGAGATCGACGGGTTTCGGGAGACGTTCCTCCGGAAGCGTCGGGAGACGCTGCCCGAGTGGACCGAGAGCGACCGGTTCGACCACGACTTCCGGCTGATGGTGAACACGGTCGTCCCGGAGGAGTCGTGGGAGTCGGTCGTCGCGGTCGGCGACGCGGTCGAGATCGACGGGCCCGTCGAGGTGGCGGAGACCGACGACGGGGTCGCGATCGTGTGAGCGGCGGCGTGGCGCTCGTGCGCGCCGCCGACGTCTCGACCGCGTGTGCTGACGCCGCGTCCCGGACTCAGTCCGGGTCTTCGAGCCCGCGGATCGCCCGGACGAGTTCGTCGAGCGCGCGCTCGACGCTCGCCCGTTTCACCGCGTCGCGGTCGCCCGCGAACTCCGCGCGGACGCTGCGCGTGAACGACTCGCCGCTCCCCCACGGCGCGGCGTAGGCCACCCCGACGTACACCAAGCCCACCGGCTTCTCCCCCGTTCCGCCGCCGGGACCGGCGACCCCCGTGGTCGAGACGCCCCACGTCGCGTCGGCGTGGTCACGCGCGCCGGCGGCCATCTCGCGGGCGACCGGGCCGCTGACCGCGCCGTGCTCGTCCAGCGTCTCGCGGGCGACGCCCAGCTCTTCGCGTTTGGCGTCGTACGCGTAGGTCACGTACCCCCGATCGAAGTAGGCGCTCGACCCCGGCACGTCGGTCACCGTCGACCCGACGAGCCCGCCCGTCAGCGACTCGGCGGTCGCGAGCGTCTCCTCCCGATCGGTCAACAGTTCGCCGAGAACTGCCTCCGGCGACTGGTCTCGCGTCTCCGACGGATCGTCCCGCGGGCGGTCTCGATCCGTCTCCTGATCGTCGGTCATGGGTGTGGCTCCGACCGCGCCGTGCTTGAAACGTCCGGCACGAGGGGTACCTTCATCTCTCGGGGACGAGTATCCGCGAACGTGACTGACGACGCCGCGCCGACCGACTGGGACGAACGGTTCGCGACCGGCGAGTACCCTCGAGAGCCGGAACCCTCTCCCGTCTTGTGCTCCTACGAGCCCTCGATCCCCGACGGGCGGGCGCTCGATCTGGCGACGGGGACCGGGCGGAACGCGCTGTTCCTCGCGGCGGCCGGCTACGACGTCGACGCGCTCGACGCCTCGAGCGAGGGACTCCGGATCGTCCGGGAGCGGGCGGCCGAGCGTGGGCTCGAGGAGCGGATCGACACGATTCACGCCGACGCCACGGAGTACGACGTTCCGGCGGGTCGGTACGACCTGGTCACGGTGAGCTTCTATCACACGCTCGACCGATTCGTCGACCTGTGTGAATCGCTGGTAGAGGGCGGCTACCTCTTCGTCGAGGGGCACCTCCGGTCGGCCGAGGCGTCGCCGTCCGGACCGAGCACCGACCGCTACCGGTTCGGGGCGAACGAACTCCTGCGGGCGGGTCTCGGGCTCACGGTTCTTCACTACGACGAGGCGACCGAGGAGCGACCCGGCGATCGTCGGCGAGCGACCGCGCGGCTTCTCGCACGGCGATCGCACGGTCCGCGTCAGTCGTACCCGAACCGACCGGACGGCCAGTGAACGCGGGGCGGAAGGGCAGCGAATGCGAGCCGCACGGGTAGCGAGCGCGGACCGTACCGGTCTGGTGTCCGTGTGCAAGGCGTCCGGTACCGAACTCCCATCAACTAGCGATCATGACTCTCCGGCGGGACGTCCGCCGCCCGCCAGGTGGGTGAACGTCCTCCATACCTGGGATCGACAGTACGTGTGGAGATGTTGACAGGGATATACTTATCAAAGTGGACGCTATATGAGTGGATATGTCATACCACAAGAGACGGCGTGACGTGCTGAAGGGGATCGGCGTTGCCGGCGCGGTCAGCGTCGCCGGCTGTTCGGGCGGTGGCGGTGGCGACGGAGGCGGGGGCGGCAGCGGGCCGGATCTCCTCACCGTCATCGGCTACCCGGAAAGCGGCATTCAGCTCTTCCGTGACTACTACAGCGCGTCCGACGGGGCGGAGGAAATCCTCATCCCCGACGGCCTCCAGGACCCCGCGTTACCCGGCCAGGTCGGCAACGACATGAACAACGTCACCGGCACCGCGCCGGCGGCGGGCGGGCCGAACCAGGAGGCGTTCGAGAGCCTGTATCAGGACGCCTACGACGAGTCGCCCGGCGTGTTCACCTCGCAGTCGTACGACTCGGCCGCCGCGTTGATCCTCGCGAACGTCGCCGCGGGCGAGAACGACGGTACCGCGATCCGCGACCAGCTCCGACGCATCGCGAATCCGGGTGGCACCGAGTACGGTCCGGAGGGCTTCCTCGACGCGGTCGAGGCGGTCGCGAACGGCGAGGACATCAACTACCAGGGCGCATCGAGCGCGGTCAACTTCGACGAAAACGGCGATCCGGCGTCCGCGGCCTACTCCATCTGGGAGTTCGCCGGGCAGGACGCGGACTCCGTGGACGTCGCCGAGACCCAGAACTTCGAGGGGTCGAACCCCGACGGCACGGGTCCCTCCGCCGACTCCTCGCCCGGCGGGCTCGGCCGCGAAGTGAGCGTCGGGATCCTGCTTCCCGAGACGGGCGACTTGGCGTCGACGGGTCAGCCGATGATCCGTGCCGCCGAACTTCCGGCCCAGCAGGTCAACGACTCCGACCTCGACCTCACCGTGAACGCCCAGTTCGAGGACACCAACACCTCCCCCGACCAGGGGGTCAGCGGCGCCGAGTCGCTGATCAGTTCGGGCGTCCCGGCGGTGTGCGGAACCGCCTCCTCCGGCGTGAACGTCCCGGTGTGTCAGGAGACGCTCATCCCGAACGAGGTCGTCGGCTGTTCGCCGTCCAGCACCGCGCTGTCGGTGACGAACCTCGAGGACGACGACTACATCTTCCGGACCGCCCCGAGCGACCAGCTCCAGGGACGGGTGATGGCGCAGGTCGCCTCCGAGCGGCTCGAAGCCGAGACCGCCGCGACGCTGTACGTGAACAACGACTACGGACAGCAGCTCTCGGAGCGGTTCAGCGAGGTCTTCGAGGACGAGTTCGACGGCGAGGTGTACGACCAGATCAGCTTCAACATCGGTGAGTCCTCGTACTCCAACGTCATCGAACAGGCGCTCTCGAGCGGGAACTGATCGTCCGGACCGCCGGCTCTCGCCGGCGCCGCGTTTTGGGTTTTTGACGGCTCCGACGACCGACGTGAGCGGCGGCTCCAGCGGGTCGATCTCGGACCGGAGAAGCGTCAATACGACCCGACCGACCGGCTCAGGGGAGTTAGCCCCCGAGGAACTCCCGGCGGACCTCCTCGTCGTTCAACAGCGCGGTCCCCTCGTCCTCGTACCGGTTCTGGCCGTTCGATAGCACGTATCCGCGGTCACAGCGTCTGAGCGCCTCCATCGCGTTCTGTTCGACCATCAGGACCGCGGTGCCCGTTCCGTTGATCTCGTCGACCTTGTCGAACATCTCGTCGACCAGGTCGGGCGCGAGCCCCGCGCTGGGTTCGTCGAGGAGCAGGAGTTCGGGATCGAGCATCAACGCCCGCCCCATCGCGAGCATCTGTCGCTGGCCGCCGCTCATCGTTCCCGCGCGCTGTTCTCTCCGCTCTTCGAGGATCGGGAACCGGTCGTACACCATCCGGAGCGCGTCCTGTGGCACCTCATCGAGGATGTACGCGCCCATCTCGAGGTTCTCCTCGACCGAGAGCTCCGCGAAGACGTTCTCGTTTTGCGGGACGTACCCCAGTCCCTTGTGGATGACGTCCTCGGGTTTGGTGCCGCTTATGTCCTCGCCGTTGAACGTCACCGTGCCGCCCATGTGGGTCGTCAGCCCGAACACCGACTTCATCACGGTCGATTTGCCGGCCCCGTTCGGACCGACGATGGTGACGTACTCCCCGTCGTCGACGTCCAGATCGACGTCGGTGAGGATCTGGAGGTCGCCGTAGCCGGCGTCCAACTCGCGAACCTCGAGGAGGCTCATACCTCACCCCCGAGGTACGCCTCGATGACCTCCTCGCTCTCCTTGATCTCCGCCGGGGTCCCGTCCTTCAGGATCCGGCCTTGGTGCATGACGATGACCCGCTCGCAGTTGTTCATGATGAGGTCCATGTCGTGTTCCACGATGAGGAACGTGTACCCGCGGTCGCGCAGCTCGTGGATGTGTTCGAGCAGCCGCTTCTCGAGCGTCGGGTTGACGCCCGCGAACGGCTCGTCGAGGAGCAGCACGTCGGGGTCGGTCAACAGCGCACGCGCCAGCTCCAGCAGCTTCCGCTGGCCGCCCGAGAGGTTCCCCGCGTACTCGTCGGCGAGGTGGTCGATCTCGAAGAAGTCGAGCACCTCCCAGACGCGTTCGAGCTGGTCGGTCTCCTGTTTGCGCACGTCTCCGCGAGTGACCGGCAGCACCGACCGCCACAGCGACTCGCCGGCCTGACCCTTCGGCGCGAGCATCATGTTCTCGAGGACGGTCATCTCCTCGAGTTCGCGGGCGATCTGGAACGTCCGGACGAGCCCCCGGTTGGCTATCTCGTGGGGTTGGTAGCCGGTTATCTCCTCGCCGTTGAACCGGACCGTCCCGGCGTCGGGCTCCAACATCCCGGTGATGAGGTTGAAGGTCGTCGACTTGCCGGCCCCGTTCGGGCCGATGAGCCCCGTGAGCGTCCCCCGTTCGACGTCGAAGCTGACGTCGTCGACGGCGACGATGCCGCCGAACGTCCGCCGGAGCCCCTCGACCTCCAGGGGCGTCGAATCGACCGACACGCCGGCGTCCTCCGGCGCGTGGACCGTTCGATCCGGCGTCTCCGCGTCGGTCGGTGCGTCCGCGTCCCCGTCCGATTCCTCCGTGACGGCCGACGGCGAGCCGTCCTCGGTCGGCACGTCCTCCGCCGGCATCGAGTCGTCCTCGATCGGTTCCTCGGTCGGCGTCGATCCGTCCGTGACGGAGTCGTCGGTGCCGCTCATCGCGTCTCACCACCGTCTGCCGCGGCCGGATTCCCGCTCGACCCGTCGTCTCCCGGCCGCGAGAGGTCGACGCTGGAGGCGGTCTCCTTGCGGTGGCCGAGCAGCCCCTCGGGCCGGTTGTGCATCAGCCAGATCAACACTACGCCCATGATCACGAGCCGCAGCTGGCTCACGCTGTCGAGGGTGTAGACGAGGAACGGAACGGGATCGAGCGAGGCCAGCGGCGCGACCGCCTCGCCGAAGTTCCGCGGCGCGTCGCCCAGCTCGAAGGCGGCCTCGACCAGGTTCTTCACGTACCGCGGCCCCTCGTACAACACCCCGGCGAAGATCGCCCCGCCGAGGAAGCTGCCGGTGTTCGAGCCCGCGCCGCCGATGATGAGCGCGATCCACACGAAGAAGGTGATGTTCGGCCGGAACGAGGGCGGCGTGATGCTCCCGCGACCGGAGTACCAGAGGATCCCGCCGAGCCCCATCAGCGCCGCGCCGAGCACGAACGCCGTGAGCTTGAAGCGGTCGGTGTCCTTCCCCAGGGCGTTCGCGACGTCCTCGTCCTCGCGGATGGCCTTCAACACCCGGCCGAACGGCGACTTTCCGGTCCGCGAGAGCAACAGGTAGAACAGCCCCACGCAGACGAGGAGGACGATCCCGTAGACGACCCCGTCTATCACCGGCTTCGGGTTGTTCGGGATGAAGTTCCGCTCGACGAACGCGACGAAGCCGAGGTACGGCTCCCAGAGGAACAGGAGCCGAAGCAGCGCCTCCAGCGGGTCCGTGTAGTTCAGGATGAGCCCGCCCCCGCCGCCGAGGCCGATCGTGTCGGCGGCCGGGTCGAAGCTGAACAGTCGGACCCCGGCGACGGTGAGGTCGATCGTGTCCGGAACGGTGGCCTCCTGGAACGTCCGGGACATCATCGTGAACCGAACGATCTCCGAGAACGCCACCGTGACGATCGCGAGGTAGTCGGCCCGGAGCCGGAGCGCGGGCAGCGCGACCAGGAGGCCGAACAGCGCGGCCACGGCGACGCCGGCGACGACGCCGACGACGAGCGGGAGGCCGAGCCCGCCGACCTGTGCGGCACCGCCCTCCGCCACCGGCGGCTTCGAGACGAGCGCGGTGACGTAGACGCCGATACCCATGAAGCCGACGATGCCGATGTTGAAGAGGCCGGTGTACCCCCAGTGGAGGTTCAACGCCAGCGCGAGCATGCCGAACGCGCCGATGTAGAAGGTGAGGTTCGCGATCGAGTTCAGCTGACCGCGGAGGCCGTAGCCGAACGCGACGCCGGCGAGGACGTACGCCAGGTAGATCGCGCCGAGAACCGCGAGCACGAGCGTCACGTCGCGCTCGAAGAGTCCGTCGAGCCGACCGCGAACGTCGTCCACGCTCATGCCGTGGTCCTCCCGCTGAAGATGCCTTCAGGCTTGAACAACAGGATCACGATCATCACCATGAACGCGGCCGCCCGTCCGAACTCCGAGGGGATCCAGATCACGGACACCGAAGCGGTCAGCCCGATGACGATGCCGCCGCCGATCGCCCCGTAGATCGACCCGATGCCGCCGAGGATGACCGCGGCGAACACCAACAACAACAGGAGCCAGCCGTCGTTGAATCCAAGCGTCCCCTTCCAGAGGACGAACATGTATCCCGCGACGCCGGTGAGCCCGGCGCCGACGATCCACGTCGTGCGAATGACTCGCTCGGTCGGGATCCCCGTGATTCGCGCGAGGTCCTCGTTGTCGGACATCGCGCGCATCGCCTTTCCGAGTTTGGTCCGCTGTAAGAGCAGGTGGACGCCGAGCATCAGTCCGGCCGCGACGAGGATGAGGGTGACGTCGTGGGCGGTGACCCGGAAGGTCCCGTCGAACGCGGGTACGTCCACGCGGGGCACGGACCCAGACGCGGTCGTCCCGCGCACGCCGGCCCCGAAGACGAACTGGATGAGGTACCGGAGCGCGAACGCGACGCCGATGCTCGTGATGAGCAGCGCGATGCCGCTCTCGTCCCGGATCGGCTTGTACACGAACCGGTCGATGAAAAGCGCCAGCGCGATCGTCAACCCGCCGGCGACGAGCGCGCCGAGGACGACCGCGGCCGGCGACGTGGTGACGCCGATCCCGAGCGCGCCGCCGAACACCGAGCCGCCGGCACCGACGAGCAACAGCGCGCCGACGCTGTTCTCGCCGATCCCCGCGACGAGGTAGCTGGTGGCCATCCCGGCGAACGCCCCGCTCGTGAGGTAGTCGCCGTGCGCGAAGTTCGCGAAGTTGAGAATACTGTACGTCATCGAGAGTCCGATTCCAGCCAGGCCGATGATCAGCCCCCGAAGCAACCCGTCCCAGACGAGCGAGGCGAGGCTGCTGATCCGGATCCCCCCCGTCGCGAGTCCGCTCGCGAGGGACCAGGCCATCCACAGGGCCACGAGAACGACCCCGATGGCGAGGGGTTCCTCGCTGAGGGTTCGGCGGTATCGGACGTACGTTTCAGAGATACTCACGTGATAACACTCCTCAGACGATCCTGTGAAATCAACGTATAAGACGTTTTCTACCTCCCAGCCGGGGCGACGGGGGCGGCGTCCGGCATATTTGTCCACGTCGGACCCACGAAGACGGAGACACGCCGGGAGGGACGCTCGAGCGGCGACCGCCCGACGTGACTCACCGCCGCGGTCCACGAGACGTACAAGGCGACGCGCCGGGTCAACGAGAGAGAGGGACACGCCGCGGCGCTCGTCACGTACTGGACGCGTCTCAACGACGGGGAGGACCGGTTCGCCCCCGCGTCGGAGTCGACGAGTCTCGACCACCGATCCGAGCCGGGAGGCGACGAGCCCGCCGGACGTAGCTATTAGTCGACCGGGACCGATCGGCCGGTATGGCCGACGGCACGGTGGACGATGCGACTGAGGCGACCCCTGACGACGAGGCTCCGGTCGACGAGGTCCCGGCCGACGAGATCCCGGAGGGGATTCCCGGAACGTCCCGGTTCGTCGAGACGAACGGCGTCCGCCTCCACGTCGTCGAGGCGGGTCCCGAAGACGGGAAGCTGCTCGTCCTGCTCCACGGCTTCCCGGAGTTCTGGTACGGCTGGCACGAGACGATCGCCGCGCTCGCGAACGACGGCTACCGCGTCGTCGTGCCCGACCAGCGCGGGTACAACCTCTCGGAGAAGCCCCCGGACGTCGCGGACTACCGGATCGGGGAGCTCGCCCGCGACGTCGTCGGACTGATCGACGCGTACGGGCGGGAGACGGCGGCGGTCGCCGGCCACGACTGGGGAGCCGCCGTCGGCTGGTGGCTCGCGATCCACCACGCCGACCGGCTCTCCGAACTGGTCGCCGTCAACGTCCCGCACCCGACCGTCTTCGAGCGAGCGCTCCGGACCTCCTGGCGGCAGCGCCGGAAGAGCTGGTACGTGCTCGCCTTCCAGCTTCCCCGGCTGCCCGAGTCGATCGCGCGCGCCGGGAACTGGCGGATCGGCGTGCGGGCCTTGCGCGAGACGAGCGATCCGGGGACGTTCGGCGAGGAGGACTTCCGACGGTACCGGCGCGCGTGGGACCGCGACGGCGCGTTCGAGGCGATGGTGAACTGGTACCGGGCCATCGTCCGCGAGCGTCCTAAACCGGACACGCCGCGCGTCGAGGTCCCGACGCTCGTGATATGGGGAGCGAACGACCCGTTTCTCGAGAAACGGCTGGCCGGCGAGAGCCTCGAACACTGCGCCGACGGGCGACTCCTCACGATCGACGACGCGACCCACTGGGTGATCCACGAGGACCCTCATCGCGTCGCGAAGGCGGTCGCCGACCACGCCGACCCGCTGCCGCCGGGCGCGCGGGAGTGAGCGGAGGGAACGGACGGGACGAGGATCGCGAAACGAGCGGGACGAGGACCGCGAAACGGGCGGGACGGGGAGCGGGTCTCGACGCCCTCCCCGCCGACGCGTTTTAACCCCCGCGGCCCGACCCCTCGGGTATGACGCTCGACCGATACGCCGACGCGGTCGACGACCTCGATCCCGACGACGGCGAGGTCGCCACCGCCGAACTCGTCGTCGACGACGACGTGCTCGTGAAGGCGTTCGTTCTCGCTCCAGACGGCGAGATCGACCCGCACGAGCACGCGGACGCGACGAACGTCTTCCACGTCCTCGAGGGGGAACCGACCGTGATCCGTGACGGCGAGTCAGAACGCCTCGCCGCGCCGGCGGTCGTCCACAACGCCCGCGGGGACGTCCACGGAGCCCGAAACGATACCGACGCGCGCGCCGTGCTCACGGCGAGCCTCTGCCCGCTCCCCTGATGGACGGCGAGATCGACCCGGCGGCGCTGGCCGCGCTGCTGGAGGACGGCGAGGACGTTCGGATCGTCGACATCCGCGACCAGCGGGCGTTCGACCGGGGTCACCTCCCCGACAGCGAGTCGATCCCGTTCCCGGAACTCACGACCCGCGTCGCCGAGCTGGAGGGCGCGGACCGGATCGTGACGGTCTGTCCCCACGGGATCGCGAGCCGGCAGGCCGCCCAGCTGATCGGCAGCTACCAGGGGACCACCGACGCCCGCGTAGAGAGCCTCCGCGGCGGCGTGGAGGCGTGGCAGGAGGGCGGTCACGAGATGGAGACGTCGTCCGACGAGGGTGCCGGAGACGACGAGCGTTCGGACGGCGAGCGCGGCGACGGCGCGGAGGAGGGCCCGGACGCGCCGTTCTGATCGGGACCGGTTTCGGGACGTCCGCGATCGGCGTGGTCGCCGGAACGTATTTGCCGGTCGCTTCCGGCCTGCCGGTATGGACCTCCGCATCGATCACGTCACGGTCGCGGGGCGGGACCTTGACCGGCTCGTCGAGGCGTTCGCCGCGGCGGGCTTCCCGGTCGAGTACGGGGGTCGGCACTCGAACGGCGTCACGCACATGTCGATCGTCGGGTTCCGCGACGGGAGTTATCTCGAACTCATCTCGACGCTGGAGCCCGACGCCGACTCCCCGTGGTGGGACGCTCCCATCCGCGGGGACGGCGGCCCCTGTGCGTGGGCGGTCGACGCCCAGGACATCGACGCCGCGAGCGCCGACCTCCGCGACCGCGGCGTCCGCGTCGAGGGGCCCTCGGGACACGAGCGAACCCGCGAGAACGGGACCCTCGTCGCGTGGGACCTCGCCTACCTGGGGGAGGGCGACCCCGGCTCGACGCTCCCGTTCCTCATCAGCGACCGAACTCCGCGGGAGCGACGGGTTCGACCGACCGGCGATCTGGCGTCGTCGCCGGTCGTCGGGGTTGACACGGTCGTGCTCGCCGTTCCCGACCTCGACGCCGCGGTCGAGACGTTCGAGGCCGCGTTCGACGCCGGCGACCCGGACGTCGGGGAGAGCCACGCGCTGGACGCGGAGACGGCGTCGTTTCCGGATCTGCCGGTCGTGCTCGCGACACCGCGCGGGGACGGCCCGCTCGCCGACCGGCTCGACGAGTTCGGCCCGCGTCCGGTCGCGTACCTGATCGGATACGAGGGCGACCGTCCCGGATTCACCGGCCTCGAGCCGGGATCGATCGGGGACCGCTCGGTCGAGTGGGCCCCGGTGACGTACCCTGTCGGTCGTCGCTATCTCGGGTTCGTCGAGGTCGACCCTTGACGTCCTCTCCGCGCTGAAGCGCGAGGCGTTCTCCGTGGGTCTCCGTAAGTTGGGTAGTTCACAGCGCGTCCCTGCCGAGGGGGTCACCGAGGTCGCCGACCGCTAGTCGCCGCCGATCGCCGTCGATCTCTCGGCCGCGGCGTCGGAGCCCCGGAGCACCCACGCCGCGCCGGCGGCGAGCGCGAACGCGAGTGCGAGCGTGACGAGGTTCACCCGCTGCCACGTCGTGGTGTACAACACCAGGTCGCGACCCAGAAGCAGGGTGACGACGAGCGCCGCCATGGCCCCGGCCGCAAGCCGGCGAACCGTCCGGGCGGCCGAGGGCGCGAGCCCGGAGACCCCGCCGTCGATCGCGTCGGTCGCGGCCACGAGGGTCGCGACGAGTCCGAGATGTGCGCTCAGGCCGGCGACGTAGAACGCCCCCTGCGCGCCCGGCGAGTAGGTGAGGAACGGCACCGCTCGCGAGAAGACGGCGCTCGCGAGGACCCCCGCGATCGCGACGCCGAGCGCGAGCCGCAGGAGCCGGGCGGACCCGGCGCGCTCGCCGCCCCACATCGTCGCCAAGCCGAGCAGCGTGAAGATGCACAGCGCGACGATCAGGTGGGCGGCGTGCGTCGACACCGTGTATCCGCCGGGGACGAGCCCGCCGATCGTGACCGTGATCGCGCCGACCGCGATCTGGACCGGGAGGATCGCGACCGCGAGCGTCGTCGCGAGCCGCGTCTGCCGGTCGAACGAACCGATCCAGCTCCACCCGGCCACGCCGATGATCAGGAAGCCCGTCACCATGGCCCACACGCGGTGGAACCACTCGATGAAGTCAGGGTTGATCGTCATCGCGGGGATGAGCTGGTCCGAACAGAGCGGCCACTGGGCCTGACACGCCAGTCCGGAGCCCGTCGCCGCGGTGTAGACGCCGAGCGCGAACAGCGTCAGCGTCATCCCCGTCGTCGCCGCCGCGTACCGCCGGAACGTAAGCCACGCGGGCCGAAGACTCATTGTCCGGGATCGGGCTCGCGCGTACTTAGACCGTTCGACCGATCCGGACCGCTGGGAAGGGATCGGCGGTCGTCCCGACCGACTCGGGCGAGGCGATCAGCCGAAGCGATCAGCCGGAGAGCTGATCGCGGGCGCGCCGCGCCTTCGCCGACATCTCCTCGTTGCCCTCGACGTCCGCCAGGGTCTCGACGGCCTCCAGCTTCCTGACCGCGTCGTCGAGGAACGACCGCACGTCGCCGGCGTACGCGTACACCATGTAGTCGTCGGTCATCACGTCGACGATCGCGCCGGGACCGAGCCCCTGTGCGCGAAGCTCAAGCACGTACCGGATGAACTTCCGCTCGGCACAGCCGCAGTAGGGGTTCGACTGGCAGTCGCAGTCGAGGAAGTCCTCGGCGAAATCCAAGATCCGGTCGCGGGTGGTCGAGTCGAGCTTCGAGAGCCCGTCGCCGGTGAACAGCATGTCGAGCGTCGCGCCCGCGAACGCGCCCTTGGGGACGTTCGTCTCCAGCTGGGAGGCGAGCTGGCGGTGGTTCTTCACGTAGATCTTGTCGGTGAACGCCACGGCTTACCCACGGTAGGCGACGGGGGCTCAAAAGGGGCGTGGTCGCCCGTGCCGTGCGCTTAAGCGGCCACGACGCCAACTACGGCCGAATGGCCGAGCAGCCCTCCGAGGAGCGTGGATCGGTCGAGGCGGCGGATACGGCTGGGCTGACCGACGACGACGCCGACTCCGCCGACGCCGCCGTCGACGCGGACCTCAAGCGTCGGCTCCGGGAGGCGTACCTCAACGACGAGGAGGACGCGCTGGTCGTGACCGCGGTCCGAATGGACGGCGACGAGGTCGTCGTCGAGACCCGGCCGCCACACGGCGAGACGACCCACGTCGAGCGGTTCGACGCGCCGCGACACGGGTCGCTCGAGGAGTGTACGGAGTTCCTCGCGCTCCTCGAGGCCGCGGGCGTCTCCCCGCTCGATCTCGACGACCTCGTCGGCGCGCGCGTGCCGGCGACGTTCGACCCCGAGACGGGGTGGCGCGTGAGGCGGGCGACCGATCGGACCGCAGCGGGTGACGCCGCAAGCGACGACTCCGACCCCGCAAACGCCCCGACTGCTCGGCGAACCGTCCGATCGGGGTGGTCGGCGACCGTCGCGTGGGTCCGCGAGTACCGCGACTGGGTGATCGCGGTCCTCTTGGTCGGCGGGGAACTGCTCTTCATCGCGTTGATCGTCCTCCTGTTCGCGTGAGTCGGCGCGGGCCGCCAAGCAACCGAACGGCTCAGATCCCCCAGATCGCGACGATCCCGAGGGTGGTCACGACCGAGAGCAGGAGCTGGAGCGGGCCGCCGACGCGCAGGAAGTCGGCGAACTCGTAGCCGCCGGGGCCGTACACCATCAGATTCGTCTGGTAGCCGACCGGCGTCATGAAGGAGGTCGCGGACGCGAAGGTCACGGCGAGCAGGAACGTGAATCCGTCGGCGTCGAGCCTCGCCGCCGCGTCGACCGCGATCGGGATCATCAACACGATCGTCGCCACCGGCGTGATCACGTTCGCGAGCAGGCCCGTGACGACGTAGAACAACAGCAGCACGGCCACGAGCGGGAGCACGGAGCCGGTCGCCACGAGCGCCTCGGCGAGGAGCGCGGCTCCGCCGGTCGCCTCCATCGCGAGTCCGAGCGGGATCACCCCGGCCAGGAGGAAGACGACGTTCCAAGAGACGGCGTCGTAGGCGTCCGCCGAGGAGAGACAGCCCGTGACGACCATCGCGAACACCCCGCCGAGCGCGGCGATCACGATCGGGAGGACGTCGAGGGCGGCCAGCCCGACCACGGCGACCATGATCGCGACGGCGACGGGCGTCTCCGGCGAGAGCGGGGCGAGCGCCCCCGCGTCCGCCTCGTCGAGCCGGTCGAGCGCGTCCTCGGGGATCACGAGGAGGTCGTCGCCCTCGGCGAAGTACTCGACCGACTCCGGCGTGGTCTGAACCAGGAGCAGGTCGCCGGCCTCCAGAGGGACCTCCCCGACGCCGGTCCGGATCAGGTCGCTCCCCCGCCGGATCGCGAGCACCGTCATGCCGTGGAACGCCTCCAAGCGGGACTCGGAGAGGGTTTCGCCGAGGAACCGCGACGTCTCGGGGACGACGGCCTTCCCGAGCCGGTCTGGCGAGTCGGCGTCGGCGAACGTCTCCGCCGTGACCCCGCCGCGGTCGGCGCGCTCCAGCCCGAACCGCCGCCGCAGCCGGTTCACCGCGGTCCGCGAGCCGTTGACGACGACCACGTCGCCGGGTCGAAACCGCTGGTCGGTCTCCGCGGCGAGGAACGTCTCCCCGTTTCGCCGGATCTGAAGCGGGGTCACGGCCGCGTCGGTCCGGTCGTCCAGCCGCTCGATCGGGCGATCGACCAGCGGCGACTCCGGGCCGACCTCGAGTTCCGCGAGGAAGTCCTCGAGCTCGAACTCCTCGACCAGGTCCGCGTCGACCGGGATCCGCGCCGGGGTGAGCCACCGGCCGACGGTCATGAGGTACGCCAGCCCGACGACGAGCACGACCGCGCCGAGCGCGGTGAACTCGAACATCCCGATCGGTCCCCGGTCGAGCAACGTGGCGGCGAACTCGCTGGCCAGCAGGTTCGTCGAGGTGCCGATCAGCGTCAGCGTGCCGCCGAGGATCGCGGCGTATGACAGCGGCAGGAGGAGCTTCGAGGGGGAGACGCCGGTCTCGCGCGCCAGGTCGGTGATCATCGGGATGAACACCGCGACGACCGGGGTGTTGTTTATGAGCCCCGCGATCGGACCGGTAGTCCCGATCGTCGCCGCCAGCGCGCGCGTCTCGCTGCCGCGGGTGATCCGCGCGAGGTGGATCCCGAGCCGCTGGACCAGTCCCGTCCGCTGGACCCCGGCGCTCAGCATGTACATCGCCACGATGGTGACCGTCGCGGTGTTCGCGAACCCGGAGATGGCCGCGCGCGCTCCGACGCCGGTCCACGGCTCCAAGGCCGCGAGCGCGACGACGATCCCGATCGCGGTGACGTCGTTGGGGATGACCTCGGAGACGAACAGCGCCAGCGCGACGCCGATCAGCGCGAAGACGACGAGCGCGGCGGTCGGAACGCCGGCGAGAGCCATGACCTACCACAGTCGGACCGGCGGTATATCGTTTCGGTCGAGCGCGGCAACGCGACTGTTCGCGGCAGCACGGCTGTTGGCGGCGGAGCGGTCGCTCGGAACGGAGCTACCCTCGCGGCGAAGCGGTCGCTCGCCCCTCGGCGTGCGACTCGGAGAAGCGGCGCGTCGTACTATTCGATGTGGCCTTCACGGCGGAGCTGGTCGGCCTGGTCGTCGGTGTAGCGCCACTCGACGTTGGCCTTCTCGTCCTGCCAGGACCACGGCTCCGCGAGGACGACGTCGCCCTCGTTGATCCACGTGCGATACTTCATTCGACCGGGGATCCGCCCCAGCCGCTCCTTGCCGTCCACACACCGGAGGCGGACGTGGTTGCCGCCGAGGTGCTCGGTCACGACGGCGAACACTTCGTCATCTGAGGGCATTCGGAGGTTCCGACGCCCGGATTCTTCGCTCACGCCGTTCGGTAGGAGGCACGTCCGTATAAGTGGTGGGAGACGCGAGCGCGCGAGAACCATGGGTATCGGTGTCATGACACGGTGTCTGTGTCACGAGAGGCGCTGCCATGCGTTCGGGACCATCGGGAGTCACCCGAAAACGACGTCGACCTGCGCGCGCGTCTCCGCCTCGTCGCCGGAGTTGTCGACGACGACCACGTCACCGTCCGTACCGCGGGCGGAGTCGTCCGCGTCGATCCGATCGAACGTCTCCTTGAAGTGGAGGTGGACGTCGAAGTCGGCGTCGCTTATCCCGTCGCGGCGGCGGATCCGCTCCTCGACGACGGATTCCTCGCACTCGACTTTCACGAGCGCGAACCGGTCGGCCGCGCGGTCCGCGGTCTCGCTCGCGGCGACACGGAACCGCTCGTCCGCGAACGTGGCGTCGAGGACGATCGACTCCCCCTCGGCCACGCGATCGCGGGCGCGGTCGAGGAGCTCATCGTACACCGCCTCGGTCTCCTCCTCGGCGTAGGTCGGCTCGGGAAACAGCTCCTTGCGGATCACGTCCGTGCGCAGGACCCGTCCGTCGACGTGTTCGGCCACCCGTTCCGCGACCGTCGTCTTCCCGACGCCCGGCAGCCCGCAGACGACGACGAGATCCCCCGTCCCGGATCCGTCCTGACTCATTCGAGAGGAGGGTCCGTCGAGACGCACATGAACCTTCCCCTCGGCCGGCGGAGGCCGGACCGGGCGAGCCGGGGGCGGTGAGCGGACCGGGCGAGCCGGGGGCGGTGAGCGGACCGGGCGAGCCGGGGGCGGTGAGCGGACCGAGCGACCGGGCGATCGAGCGAAGCCTTCAAATCTCGTCCGGGCGACCGCACTCTCATGGACGCACTCACCTTCGAGCAGGAGACGGAGCACCTCTCGCCGATCGTCGTCGTCGCGACGATCGCGTTGATCGCCGTCTTCGTCGTCGGGCTGATCTATCAGGCGGTCGGCCTCGCGGTATGAGCCGCGAACTCCTCGCCGAACTGCTCGACCGCAACGACGACCACGTCGCCGCGCTCGCGAACGACGCGTTCGACGGCCAGCGCGACGCCCAGCGGCCGCCGGTCGTCTCCGTCTGTTGTTCCGACTCGCGCGTCTCCCAGGAGGGCATGTGGGCGGTCGACCGACCGGGATTCCTCTTCACCGCCGGCAACATCGGCAACCGGGTCGGCGTGGCGGTGGACGGCGGCCACGTCCTCGACGGCAGCGTCGCGTACCCCCTTGAGTACACCGACACGGGCGTGCTCGCAGTCGTCGGCCACACCGGCTGCGGCGCGGTCGGCGCGGCGCTCGACGCGGTCCGAACCGGGGCGTATCCGGAGCAGCCGGGGGTCAGGGCGGACGTCGAGGAACTCGTCCCGATCGTCGAGGCGGGGCTCGACGACCCCGCCGTCGTCGACGGCAACGAGGACGTCTCCGTGCGGAACCGGCTCGTCGAGCACAACGTCCACGAGCAGGTCGCCTTCGCCGTCGAGGACGCCGGCGTCGACGCCGACGTGTACGGGTTCGTCTACGACTTCCACGGGGCGTACGGCGACCGCGACGGGGCGACGTACCTGGTGAACGCGAACGGCGACCGTGAAATCGACGCGCTCCGTGAACTGGCCGGCGGGAAGCGCGCGGACCGCGTCGGGAGCCTCCTCGCCGACGACTGAGCCGGAAGCGGCGCGGATCCCTCCCGACCGCATCCGACAGTCGTATGCCGCCACCGGCCGAATCACCGGTGATGGACCGCCGAGTCCTGTTCGCGATCCTGATCCTGTTCGCCGGCGGCGCGACCGGCGTCGGCGTCGCCACGTTCGCGTTCGTCGGTTTCGACGACGCGAACACCGAAGCCACGGTCGTCTGGAAGTCCGAACCCGCCGCGGGCGACGACGGTACCGGGACCGCGACCGTCGACGTCGACGGCGAGACCAGGGTCGTCCAGCCGACCGTCGAGGGCGGCGACCGCGCCGTTCGCGCCGTGACTCCGGGCGAGGGACGGGCGTGGACGACGCGGATATCTGGGGACGCGGACGGGAGCGACGGGAACGATGGTGACCCGGTCGCCGTGAGTCGGCTCGAAACCGGCACGCTCACCGGGGATCCGGTGGTCGCACTGACGACCGCGCGCGGCGAACTCGTCGTGTTGAACGCCACCGACGGCGACGAGCGGTTCGTCGTCGATCTCGAGGGCTCCGGCGGCGTCGTTCCGACGATCGGCGATCCGACCGGCGACGGCGCGAACCTCGTGGTCGCGACCACCACGGACGGCTCGGTGCTCGCGGTCGGCGCCGACGGCGACCAGGTCTTCGAGGCGTCGATCGACGGACGGGTCGAACGACGGCCGCTCGTCGTCGAACCCGATCCCGACCCCGACGGGCGCGAGGACCCGATCCCCGGCGGCGTCGCGGTGTCGACGGCGGGAACGTCCCCCGGAACCGTTCACCTCCTCGACGAGTCGGGCGAGGCGCGCTGGACGGCGACCCCGACGGTGACGGCGGTCGACTGGACCGTCGCGGAGACGCGGCGCGGCCCGATCCTGTCGCTCGGCGGCTCCGACGGGACCCTTGAGGCGCTGGAGGTCGCGGACGGCTCCTCGCGGTACGAGGTCGGCCTCCAGGACCGTCCCGTCGCCGTGGGTGACGCCAACGGCGGGCAGATCCTCGTCGGCGGCGTCGGGAGCGTCTGGGCGGTCAACTTACTCGACGGCGAGGTCATCTGGAAACAACAGTACGGCGGGCAGACCCGCGTGAACGCGCCCGGCGTCGGAGACGTCGCCGGCGACGACACGCCGGAATCCGCCGCGGTCAATCGGGAGGGCGAGGTGCTGGGGTTGACCCGCAACGGCGAGGTCGTCGTCCGTGGAGGGATCCCGGAGACGGTCGTGTACGCGGGCCCGCTTTTCGCCGACGCGAACGACGACGGGACCGACGAGATCCTCGTCGTCGACCGGAACGGCGTCGTGCGGGCGTTGTCGACGTAGCGGCGAGTCACGCGACGGCGCTCGGCAGATCGCGTTGCGGGTTCGCCCCGCTCACGTACGGCTTACGCGCTCGTTCATATACGCCGAGAAACGGATGATCGGATGACGACGAGGGGATGGTCGGCGTGTTTCACCGGAAACGAGGTGTGTCAACGAGGCGGGCGCTAGGCGGTCGTCGGGTGGTCCCGGCGAAGAACCGGCCGGGGTCGGCCGTCGGCAGGGTGTCGAGGTCGGCGTTCGTCTCAGTGATCCTCGTCTTCGTACACCCACGCCGCGGTGTCGAGGGCGTACTCGACGAGGTCGTCGTCGTCGAAGAACAGGTCGATCTCGCGTTCGTTCGCGCCCTCGTCCTCGTGGTCCGACGCGTGGATCACGTTGTGACCGAGGTCGAGCCCGAAGTCGCCGCGGATCGTGCCGGGCGCGGACTCGGCGGGGTCGGTCTCGCCGACCATCGCGCGGACCTGCCGGGTCGCGTCCGCGCCCTCCCAGACCATCGCGAAGACGGGTCCGGAGGTGATGAACTCGACGAGGCCGTCGAAAAAGGGCTTGTCGGCGTGTTCGCCGTAGTGTTCGTGGGCGAGATCCTCGTCGATGCGCATGAACTTGCCGCCGACGAGCTTCAGCCCGCGCTCCTCGAATCGGGAGACGATCTCGCCGATGAGCCCGCGCTGGACCCCGTCGGGCTTGACCATCACGAAGGTGCGCTCGTCGTGGTGGCTCATCTACTCGCCACCCTCGTTGCGCCCCTCCTCGGTCCACTCGAGGTCGCGCGCCTCGCGGCCGAGGAAGTAGTTCTTCTCCGCCTTCGAGTCGACGAAGTGGAGGATCTGTCCGTTCGTCTTCACGAACATCGTGCCCGTGCCGGGCTCGATCTCCTCGCCGGTGTAGTCACAGGTGCGTGTCTCGACCATGGGTTATCGCCCTCCGATGGCGTCGGCGTCGCGCTGGGTCTCGCGCAACTGGAGTACGTCGCCCAGCCGGACGGGACCCAGGACGTTCCGCGTGATGATCCGTCCCTGGTTCGATCCCTCCTGGATGCGGCATTTGACCTGCATGGCCTCGCCGTGCATCCCGGTCTTGCCGACGACCTCGATCACCTCGGCGGTGGTCGAATCGCCGGTTCCCTCTTCTGCGCTCATGGGTGGTTATCGGAGCTCCGCGACCTTCTCGCCGATGTCCTCGATGTCGTCTGCGGCGTCGCCGGCCTCGACGACGGCGGCGGCGGCGGAGCCGACCTCGAGGCCCGCGGCGTGGCCGACCTCGTCCTGGGTGTCGACGAAGACGACCGGGATCCCCTTCTCCTCGGCGAGCTCGGGGAGGTGCATCACGATCTCCTCGGGCGAGACGTCCTCGGCGACGAGGACGAGCTTCGCGTTGCCGCGCTCGACGGACTTGGTGGTCTCGTTCGTTCCCTTCTTTACGGTACCGGTGTCTCGGGCGACCTCGAACGCCTCGAGCGATCGCTCGGCGAGGTCGGCCGGGGTGTCGTAGTCTACGTAAACTGGCATGTGTTGTTCACCTATGTCCTCCGTGTGGGCTCGCGTGTCCGTCCCGTGGTCGGTCCCTATCGGAACGGCACATCATCGACCCCACAGAGGGTGTACACCGGGATACTCTTGGACAGCATAAAAGCGCTTTCAAAGCGCTCGGGAGGCGTGCGAGGGCGTGACGGGGAGATTCGGATCACGGCGGGGACGGCTCGCCGCTCGCGAGTCGCCCGCGATCCGCTTGCGATCGTTTTTGTTCGCTCCCCTCGGAGGGCCGCCCACGCATGGCTCGTCTCCTCCACTACTCCGACATCGAGAACGTCTTCGACGTCCCCGAACGGGCGGCCCGGCTGGCCGGCCGGATCCGCGACCTCGACGGCCCCGACGCCGCGGTCGTCGCCACCGGCGACACCACCGCGCCCGGCGTCCTCTCGCTGGTCGCGAAGGGCCGCCAGACGATCGACTTCTACGCGGCCACCGACACCCTCCTCGACACGTTCGGCAACCACGAGTTCGACTACGGTCCCGACGCCCTCCGCGGACTCGTCGACGACGCGCCGATCGAGTTCGTCTCCGCGAACGTCCGCGACGAGGACGGCGAGCCCTTCGGCCGTCGGGAGGGGGTCGTCCCGTGGACGACCCGCGCCGTCGACGGCGCGACCGTGGGGTTCGTGGGCGTCACCGACCCCGCGACCGACTCGCTCAACCCGATGGCCGCGCCGCTCTCGTTCGACGACCCGGTCGCGGCCGCGCGCGAGGCGCTCGACGACCTCGCACGCGAGGGGCCCGAGGTCGACCACCGGGTCGTCCTCTCACACCTCGGCGGCGGCGACGACGACCTCGCCCGCGAGCTCGACGTGGACGTGGTTCTCGGCGGCCACGTCCACAGCCGCCGGAACGACCGCGTCGACGGGACCCTCCTCGTCCGGCCGGGCGTGAACGGCGAGGCCGTCGCCGAGGTCGACCTCGGCGACCCGGCGGACCCCGACGCCCCCGCCACGGCGACGCTGTACGAGCCCGACGGAGCCGAGCCGCACGCGAACCTCGAGGGGGCGCTCGCCGAGCGGATGGGCGCGGCCGACCTCGGCGAGGTCGTCGACCGCGTCGCGGAGCCGATCGAACGGACCGGCGCGGTCGTCCACGGCGGGGAGTGCCGCGTCGGCAACTTCGTCGCCGACGCGTTCCGGTGGGCGCACGACGCCGACGTGGGGCTCTCGAACGCCGGGGGGCTCCGGCAGGGCGACCCGTGGACGGGCGAGGTGACGAAGGCGGACCTCATCAGCCTCATCCCCTTCGAGGAGCCGGTCGTGCTCACGTCGGTCACCGGCGAGGAGCTACGGGCCGTCCTCCGGGAGATGGCCGCGCCCGACGTCGACTTCGGCGAGGACGACTGGTGGCACGGCCACGTCTCGAACGCGCGGGTCGTCTGGGACGCCGCCGCGGAGGAGATAGTCGAGGCGACCGTCGACGGCGACGCGATCGACCCGGACGCCCGGTACGCCGTCGCCACCTCCGAGTACCTGCTCCACTCGGACCACGAGTACCCGACGCTCGAGGAACGCCACCGAGTCGGCGAGGCCGACATCCAGTACGAGGTGCTCGCCGACTTCGCCCGCGAGCGCGGGATCGACCCCGAGATCGAGGGCCGGATCGAGATCCGGAACCGGGAGGAGTGAGCTACGGGAATCGACGATCGGTGACCGAGATACTGTCGAATTCGTTGGTGCGGTGGCGAGTGCCTCCGAGCACCCGGCAGGTGCGAGGAGCCCGCGCGACGAGGCTGGGGAGGCGCGAGGTGCGGGGCCGTGCGGGGCGTTCCGAGTGAGACGGGACGCAACGGGAACGCGGCCGCGACGCCAGGTTCAGTCCAGATCGATCGCCACGTCGTGCTGGCGGCCCGCCGCCTTCACCGTGTTGTACAGGAGCATCGCGCGGGTCATCGGCCCGACGCCGCCGGGGACGGGCGTGATCGCGCCCGCGACCTCGCTCGCGGAGTCGTAGTCGACGTCGCCGACGAGGTCGTACCCCTTCTCCGTGTCCGCGTCGACCCGGTTTATCCCCACGTCGATCACGGTCGCGCCCGCCTTCAGCATCGAGCCGTCGACGAACTCCGGGATCCCCGCGGCGGCGACCACGAGGTCGGCGTCGGCGAGCTTCCCCTCTAGCTCCTCCGTCCGCGAGTGACAGACGGTCACGGTGGCGTTCCCCTGCGGGGCCTTCTGGATCAGGAGGTTCGCCATCGGCTTGCCGACGATGTCGGAGCGGCCGACGACGACCGCGTCGGCCCCCTCGGTCTCGACGTCGTAGGCGGCGAGCAGCTTCTGGACGCCGTGGGGCGTACACGGCTTGTACCGGGCGTCGCCCGCGACGAGCCGGCCGACGTTCTCGGGGTGGAAGCCGTCCACGTCCTTCTCGGGGTCGATCCGCCGGAGCACCTCGCGCTTCTCGACGTGGTCGGGGACGGGAAGCTGAACCAAGATTCCGTGAACGTCCGGGCGCTCGTTGAGGTCGTCGATGGTCTCGAACAGCTCGGCGGCTGGCGCGTCGGCGTCGACGTCGACGTGGATCCCCTCGATGCCGACCTCCTCGCAGTCGCGCTGTTTCATCGAGACGTACGTCTCGCTCGCGGGGTCGTCGCTCATCAGCACGGTCGCCAGGCCGGGGGTCACGCCCGCGTCCGCGAGCGTCTCCACGCAGCCGGCCACGTCGGATCGAACGTCGGCCGCCACCGCCTCGCCGTCGATGACCTCGGTCATACCCGAACGGGGTGCCGGGAGAGATAAAAGGCATCTGGGATCGTTCGAAGGGACGGCTGGGGCCCGTGAGTGGTTCTACTCGTCAGGTTTTCCGGCCGGCTCGAGGATGATGTTCCCGTCGTCGTCCTCGAAGAACGCTACTTTATCACCGACATCCGTTCTATCGTCACCCCACTTTTCGCGTACCTCTTTGATCAGCTGGATCTTGTGGCCCTGTTGAATGGTGCTGACGTTTAGGATGTATTTGCTCATGGAGTCGTCTTTGCCCCTATCCGGTATATTAGTAGGGTTATCAAAAACGGGGGACTAATTAGTTCTATAAGTTTTAATAAACCTTAAAAGTGGCACAAAACACAGGTTATTATAAGATGACCATCCAAAACTACGGTAACGATCGAATGGAGACGAACGAACCCGCTGAAGACGAACTGCTATACGCTGATCTGTTTAGCGGTTGTGGGGGAATGAGCCTCGGATTCGAGCAGGCGGGTTTCCGGTGCGTCGGAGCAGTTGATCAAAACGACGATGCCGCCGAAACCTACCGGAACAACATCGGTACGGACCCTATCGTCGACGATATTACGAAATACACCGCAGACGATCTGCTGAACGAATTTGACGTCGCTCGCGGGGATCTCGACGTTCTCATCTCCTGTGCTCCATGTCAGGGGTTCTCTCAGCATCGGAACAAACACGACACGGAACACGACGAACGGAACACGTTGGTTTCGTTCAGCGCCGAGTTGGCAGTTGCGATGGAGCCGGAGTTCTTCGTCATGGAAAACGTTCCCGAGCTCATTCAGGGCGCGAAAGAAAGATACTGGAATCGAACCTACGAGATCCTCAAAAAGAACAACTACGCAATAGCGTCCGACGTTCTGAACGCTGCCGACTATGGTGTGCCTCAGCGACGCCGTCGAGCCATCATCATCGCCCGAAAGGAGGGGCGTAAGGTCGAATTACCCCCTCCGACCGTAGACGAACACCGTACGGTAGAGGATGCGATCGGCGATCTGCCGCCGATTGAAGCCGGTGAGACTCATCCAGCCGATCCGATGCATCGAGCGCCGAATCACACTCGGCGGATCGTAGAGATGCTCGACCTCATTCCGGATGACGGTGGATCGTGGATGGATATCCCGGAAAACCACCAGGAGGAGTACTGGCTCGATTCGATGAAGAAAAGAGCAGAAAACGGCGATCTCAAGTCCTTCTGTGATACCTACGGTCGAATGCACTGGGATAGACCCGCCGGCACGATCACTCGGAAATCGAGCACGCCGTCGTGCGGCCGGTACGTCCATCCCGAACAGAACCGTAACGTTACCGTCAGGGAGGCGGCACGTCTACAGTCGTTCCCGGACGACTGGGAGTTCGAAGGATCGTTTATCAGCTGGTACGAACAGAACGGGAACGCGGTCCCACCGAAGTTGGCGAACGCGATCGCCGAGCAGATCACACGCCTGATTCCGATCACAGAGAAAGGTACTCAGCAGATGACCTTCGATGCCATCGGTCCGTCATAGGGAAACACTCGCTACGTCGTATCCGAGTAATTGGCGGATGTAGGCACCGAAGAAGTCTCGAGAATCCTCGTCCGCGATGATCTGGCTGATGTTAAACGGGACGTCCAACAGCCCGTCGTGAATCAGCCCCTCGATACCGACATCGTCCGCGTCGCTCCCTCGGTCACCCTCTATCATTCGTCGGGTATAAACGGGTTGTAGTATCATCTTCTTCGCCTCCGCGTTTTTAGATTCGAAGTCTTCCAGCTTGCTCCGTATCAGCGGGAGCCACCCCTCCCATTGGTTGCTAACGTCTTTTCGGTCCTTGATCTCTCCGTAACCGGTTACGCCTCTGGGGGAGCGAACGACCATATCGGGCTCGGTCTGATCGACGTTAACATAACCCCCGTTAGCGGCCCGCACGTCTCGAACGTCGTATGCTCCGGAAAGATCACCGAGCGCGTAGGAATCGCCGAGATCCGTAGACGAGACGGTTATGAAGGGGTCCTGTGACGTCTGTTTCACCTCGAACGACTCCAAAACACCGTGATCGTCGAACTCCTCTACAAGTACGGAGGCAACATTAACTACGGCCTTCCGTCCTCCCGCGTTTCTCGATGACCCCTCGATCGCCGCACCCTCTGTGAGTAGTGCGCTGATAAGCGCCCGCCGTTCAGGCCGTTCATCGCCCGTCAGACTCGAGGCCCAAGTGCTAATCAGCGAGTTGAAGAAGCGGCACAGACGGTGGACCGAGTCGGACGTTTCGGACGACTGATCCGAAGAGTCGACTTCTCTGACGGCCGATCGGATGCTCTCCATCCCTCTGAGACGGTTCTCAGAGACTCCGGCGAGCGTCCGATAGTACTTCAGAAGGTTCGTCCGTTTCAGTGTTCGTGGATGTGCGAAGTAACGATGGAGCCGGTCGGGAGGGACTCCGTTCGCTTGGAGGACCTCGACGGCCTGATCGGAGACCCCCAGTTCGTCCCAATCGAGCGTTTCCGGTTCGAGTTCCATGGCCCGTGAGTGCAGTGAGAGTAGTCCACGTCGTTGTAACTGCGATTCCCTGTAGGATATCTTCCAGCGGGATTCCTGTACGAGTTGTTCTTCGATGTCGCCTTCGTTCACTATGGCTGAAAGATACGTATCTAAATCAACAGAAGTCCAGACGGGATCCATTATTCAGAAGTGATTACAGAGAACCGTTATAAATTCTCAAACTAATTGAACGTATACGTTTTAGAAGTTCAAAATGTTCTCGTAGATGTCGTTCAACTCGAAACAACTCACTGATATTGACACCGAATTCCGGCTCGAACCACTGCGTCCTCGGCTGGACATGTTCTGATCGGTCGCAGAACCGGTAACTTCACTCCGGATACAGCTCCTCCTCCCGGTCGACGGCGTCGATCGCGGCGATCTCTGAAGGGTCGAGTTCGAGGTCCGCGGCCGCGAGGTTCGCCCGGAGGTGCCGCTCCGTCGACGCCTTCGGGATCGCGGCCACCGGCTCCTTCGCGGTCGCCCACGCGATCGCGACCGCCTCGGGCGTCGTCCCGTGGCGCTCGGCGACCTCGCGGACCGCGTCGACCTCGCCGACCCTCCCGCCCGCGAGCGGTGAGTACGCGACCACGGGGTAGCCGTGTTCGCGGGCGTGGTCGAGGAGTTCGGGGCGGTGATACAGCGGGTGAAGCTCCGTCTGGTGGACGGCGATCGGGGCGTCGAGGACCTCGCGGGCGCGCTCGAGGTCGTCGATCTCGAAGTTCGAGACGCCGACCGCGCCGACGACCCCCGCGTCGACGAGCCGGTCCATCGCGGGCAGGGTCGTCTCCGGGTCGTACGCGCCGCGGGGGCGGTGGACGTACAGCAGGTCGATCCGATCGACGCCGAGGAGGTCGGCGCTCTCGCGGGCGGTCGGTCCCACGTCGTCGCCGGCGAGCGCGTCGATCCAGAGCTTCGTCGCGACCGTCACGTCCGCGCGGTCGACGTCGCTCGCTTCGAGCCCCTCCCCGACGACGGCCTCGTTGCCGTAGATCCGGGCGGTGTCGAGGTGGCGGTAGCCGACCGCGAGGGCCGTCGCGACCGCGTCCGGGTCATCGATCCCCATCGTGCCGAGTCCCACGGGCGGGAGGTTCGGGTCCATGTCCCGGGTGGCGGCCGGCGACTCATAAACGTCGGCGTCGCGGTTCGGGTGAAGCGACGCGACTCCGGCGAACGCCGTCGCTCACGGCGACCCGATCGGCGAGCGCCCACAGAGGCTCACGAGGTCGTGGAGGTCGTCGATCTCGTAGGTCGGCTGCGCCGAGAGCTCGAACGAGCGGCGGTGGGGCCGGCGGATGAACGCGGAGTCGATCCCGGCGTTGTCGGCCGCGATCACGTCCGACTCGTTGTCGCCGACGAACAGCGCGGTCGAGACGTCCAGGTCCGCGAGCGCGCGTTCCAAGTAGTAGGGGGAGGGCTTCTTCCGCGAGAGGCTGGCGATCGAGGGCTCGCGGCCGTAGACGACGTCGAAGCGGTCGGCGAGCCCGAAGTGTTCGAGGAGGTCGTCGACGGTGGCCTGCTGGTTCGAGGAGACGATCCCGAGCGCGGCGTCGAGGTGCGCCAACGCACCGACGTCCTCGTAGGGGGTCTTGTGCCCGGCTCGCGAGGCGGCGATCTGCGCGTCGGACGCGGTCTCGTCGCGGACGCGCCAGAACTCGACCGGATCGATCTCGTAGCGGTCACAGATGTCCGAAAGCGTCGCCGGGTCGACGCCCACGGCGACGTCGTCGACGTGGGCGAGGTCTGGATCGGTCACGCCCAGCCGCTCGAAGGCCTCCCAGGCGGCCTCACGGAGGGTATCGAACGGCGTTCGACCGACGAGTACCCCGTCGTGGTCGAGGACGACGGCGTCGTACACGCCACCCTCTCGGGGAGTAACGGTCAAAAAGCTTTCAGTAGAGCAGTCCGTCCCCGAGCCGTGCTCACGGGTGGAATCTCGCGTTCCACGACGACCCCTGTACTTTCAATACCCGGCGCGTCCAACGTTCCGCTTGGACCATGAACATCGCTGATATCGCAGTGCCGGAGTACGTCGAGGTCGACGCCGACGAGCGGCTCGCCAAGGTCCGATCCATCTTCGAGCGCGAGAACCCGAAGGGCATCGTCGTCACCGAAGACGGCGAGTACGCGGGAGTCGTCGGCGAGAAACAGCTGCTGCGCTCGCGCATGGAGGACGACACGAAGGTCTCCGCCGTCGTCAAGCCGGCACCCTCGGTGAAGCGGACGGAGGACGTCCGCGAGACCGCTCGCCTCCTCGTCGAGGGCGACGTGAAGATCGCGCCCGTCTACGAGGGCGAGAAACTCTACGGCATCGTGACCGTCGATCAGATCCTCGAGGCCGTCCTCGATAGCCTCGACGCGATCACGGTCGATCAGATCGTCACGACCGACGTGATCGGCATCAACGAGAAGGACAGCGTGGGGCGAGCGATAAACCGGCTCCGCGAGAACGGGATCTCCAGGCTCCCGGTGCTCGACGACGACGGGATGCTCGCCGGCGTCGTCACCACGAACGACATCGTCGAGTTCGTCGTCCGCGACCAGGAGCGGCAGGGCAGCGGCGACCGCGCCGGCGATATCGACCGGATGCTCGATCTTCCCGTCTACGACATCATGTCGAGTCCGGTCCTGACTGCGACAGCCGACGAGACCGCGAAGGCGGCCGTCTCACGGATGTTCGACAACGACGTCTCCGGGCTCGTCGTCACTCCCGAGGACGTCGAGGCGGTCGCGGGGATGGTCACCAAAACCGACGTGTTGCGCGCGCTCACGTTCACCGAGGAGGACTCGCTCGACGTCCAGATCACGAACGTCAACCTGCTCGATCGCACCTCGCGTGAACACGTCGTCGAGTCGATCGAGAGCGTGGCGGACAAGTACGCCCAGATGCAGGTGATGCACGCGCACGTCCGGCTCCACCAACACAAGGAGAAGCTCCGCGGCACCCCGCTCATCCAGTGTCAGATCCGTCTCCGGACGGACCAGGGACAGGTCGGCGGCTCCGGCGAGGGGTACGGCGCGGAACACGCCTTCCACGTGGCGCTCGACAAGCTGGAGCGGAACGTCCTCGAGATCAAGGGCGTCAACGCCGACGAGGAGTACCGCGGCCAGCTACTCCGGAAGCTCGGCGAGCTCTGAGCGGCTCGTTCCTCACGCGACGCCCGGCGCTCCGGCGTTCTCGATCTCCCGATCCGTTTGGCGCTCCCGTTAGACCGCTCCGCTCACCGGCTAGTGCTCCACTCGCTCCTAGTCGTCGCTCGCACCGGCCGCTAACCCCGCCTCGACGATCCGGAACGTCGCGGAGTCGCCGGCGGGCTTCGAGCGGTGTTTCTCCAGGGTCGCCCGACGGTTTCCGCCGCGGAAGCGGTCGACGCGCAGGATCGCGCCGGTCCAGTGGTTGAGCGTGTTGCCGCCGAGCGCGCGGTCGCGGTCGCTTTCGGGGTCCGTGAACACCTGGTTCGTGATCACCACCGCGATGTCGTGTCGCCGCGCCAGAGAGAGGAGGTGTGTCACCTGTTTGGCGACCTTCCGGAGGGACTGGCCGCCCTCGACGTCGTCGGCGCGCTCGAGCCGGTAGAAGCCGGTCGCGGAGTCCAACACGACCAGTTCCACCTCCGCCGCGAGCTCCTCGGCGTCGCGGACGGCCTCGCGCTGGTCCTCGAAGTCGTACGCCTCGGTTATCACCAGCCGCGAGGCCAGCTCCTCGATTCCCTCGTCGACCGCCGGACGGTCGACGCGCGCTCCCGCCATCTGCTCGAAGCGGTCGATCGAGAGCCCCTCGGTGTCGATGAAGAGCGACCGGTCGCCGGCCGCCGCGACCTCGATGGCCGCGGCGAGCGCGAGGTTGGTCTTGCCCGCGGCGGGCGGGCCGTACACCTGCGTGACGACCCCGCGTTCGAACCCGCCGCCGAGCAGGTCGTCGACCGGCTCACAGCCGGTCGGGATCGGTTCGCTCACTGGCGGACGTTCAGGCCCGTTCGTCTTTAAGGAGTCGGTACGGCCGGCCGGTTCGGTCGTCGGACGGACGATCGACGAGACCAGGGCCACCGGGGGCGCTCTATCGCGCCGCCAGCCACTCGGCGAGGTCGCCGGTCAGGAAGTCGACGTAGTCGACGACGCCCAGATACAGCGAGACGAGGACGACGACGACGATCGGGACCCGGACGATCCAGATCCAGGCGGTGCCGAGCGAGCCGAGGTCGCCGATCCCCCTCCCGAGTTCCGCTCTGGCGACGTCCGGGACGACCCAGCCGACGAACAGCGCGAGCAGCAGCGAACCGAGCACGAGCAGGACGCCGTCGGCCAGGCTGTCGTATAGGCTGAGGAATATCAGATCGATCGTCACCGGGACGCCGAGCAGGAAGACGGCGACGCCGATGGCCGTCGCGGCCGGGACGCGCGCGACATCGAGTTCATCGATGAGATACGAGACGAGCACTTCGAGAATGCTGATGGCGGAGGAGAGCGCCGCTATCCCGACCATCGCGAAGAACACGATCCCGAGGACACGGCCGGCGGGAATCTCGGCGAACGCCGACGTGAGGCTCACGAAGATCGCGCTAGGGCCGGGGCCACCGGGCTCGATCCCGGCCGCGAAGAGGAACGGGAAGACGACGAAGCCGACGATCACGGCGATGAACGTGTCGAGCCCGGCGATGATGCCCGCGTCCGCCGCGAGGTTCCGGTCCTCGCCGAGGTAGGACGCGTAGGTGATCATCACGCCCATGCCGAGCGAGAGCGTGAAGAAGGCCTGTCCGGCGGCGGCGGGCAGGATGCTCGTCCAGTTCGCGACGAGATACCCGAAGTCCGGCGTGAGGTAGTACGCGTACGCCTCCCCCGCTGAGTCCAGCGTGAACGCGTACGCCCCGAGAGCGACGAGCAGCACGATGATCGCCGGCACCATCACCTTCACGCCGAACTCGATGCCGTTCCGCACGCCGGCCGCGATGATCCCGATGACGAGTGCCATGAACACGGCGTGAAACAGCAGGGAGTCGACGCCGGTGGTGACGGTACCAAAGAGCGCGGCCGCCTCCTCCGGTCCCGCGAGCGCGTAGCCGTCCGTGATCCCGATGAGGGTGTATCGGAGGAACCAGCCGGCGACGACGCTGTAGTACGAGAGGATGACGAAGCCGGTGACGACGAACAGCCAGCCGAGGTAGTTCCACGCCCCGCTTCCGAGCTCGCGTATCGCGCCCACCGGGTTCAACTCGGTGTATCGGCCGATAACGAACTCGACGAGGATCGCCGGGAAGCCGATCAGCGCGACGAAGAGCAGGTAGACGATCAGGAACGCGCCGCCGCCCTCTTGCCCGGTGATGAAGGGGAACCGCCAGACGTTCCCGAGTCCCACCGCGCTCCCGACCGCCGCCAGGATGAATCCCATCCGTGTCGACCACGTCTCGCGTGCCATCGTTGATCGAACGAACCCGATCGGCGAGTAAAAGCATGTCTTTCCGACGCCGAATATCGCCGGTGAAACTGGATGAACGATCGTTTTCGACCGACGACCCGCGGACCGGAGGCGCGGGGGCGGCCGAATCGCGCGGGGGCGGCCGAATTGCGAGGGCGGCCGAATCGCGCGGGGGCGCTCGGACCCCGGCGGCGACCGTGAATTTAATGCCGTGAGGTCGACCTCACAGGGTATGGAACGCGTAGACGTCGCGATCGTTGGCGGGGGTCCTGCCGGTTCGTCCGCGGCGCACGCGGCCGCGAGCGGCGGCGCCGACGCCCTCGTGTTGGAGAAGGGCGTGCCGCGGGCCGACCGCGAGGGGCTCGGGCCCGACTCCACCGACGCCGCCGGAATCTTGGACTACTGGGTCGACATCATGGGGATCCATCCGGACGAGTTCGACGACGGCGTCGTCCAACGAGAGCTGGACCGGGCGGAGTTCCGCGGTCCCTCCACCGCCGCCACCCTGTACGACACGGGTATCGAGTCCTCCTACGACCGGTTCGGGTACACCTTCCACCGCGCCCGCTTCGACGACTGGCTCCGCGAGCGCGCCGAGGACGCCGGCGCGGAGTACCGGATCGGCGTCTCGGTCCGCGGCGTCGACACCGACCCGGACGCGGAGCCCGGCGACGCCGGGAGCGGATCCGCCGGGTCGGATCCCCGTCACGTTCTCCGTCTCGCCGACGGCGACGAGATCGGGGCCGACTTCGTCGTGCTCGCGGACGGACCCCAGCGGACGGTGACGAACCGGGTGCTCGACGAGTACCTCCCGACGGGCGCGGGCGGGTCCGACCGGCTCGCGCCGCCGGAGGCCAACCACATCGCCTACCAGGAGTACCGCCGGGTTCCCGAGGCGGTGTACGAGGAGGTGGACGACGCGATCGTCTTCTGGTGGGGCGTGATGCCCGGCGAGACCGCGTACCCGTGGATCTTCCCGAACGCCGACCGCGTCTGTCGGGTCGGGCTCACGATGCCGATCGGGATGGACATCGACGACTTCGAGGTCGACGCCTACGAGCTGCTCTCGGCGGACGACGAGTCGATCCCGAGCGGCGCGACGTACGTCCGCCGGCTGCTGGAGTGGCAGTACGGCGACGAGTACGACGTCGAGGAGGACTTCCCGCTCGTCGAGGACGCGGGCAAACGCGGCGGCACGGAGACGTACCCGATCTCCTCGACGCGGCCGATCGACTCGCCGACCGGGGCGGGGATCGCGGTGGTCGGCGGGGCGATGGGGACCACCTCGGCGTTCCACGAGGGCGGCGACCACGTCGCCGTTCGCACCGGCGCGATCGCGGGCGAACTGGCGGCCGCCGGCGATCTGGCCCCGTACAACCGGCGCTGGAAGGAGGCCATCGGCGACGAGGTCGTCCGGAACGTCACGATGGCGGACATGGTCGGCGACTACACGCCGGCCGACTGGGACCGGATCATCGGCGCGGCGGACGCGATGCTCGCCGCGGAGGCGGGCGACGGGCTGCTCGCACAGCCGTACCGCTCGGGGTGGGAGTCGCTGAAGCTCGTGCTCGGTTACAAGTGGAACAAACGGAAGACGAGACGCGAGTACGTGACGATCGCCGAAGACGAGTACGTGTACTGAGCGGCGTCAACGCCCCGATCGCTCCCTCATTCGGCTCCGCGATCGAGCGTCGTCGCCTCCGCCTCCCGTTCGCGCGCGTACAGGTCGAGGACCACCTTCGCCCCGCCGAGCGCGACCGGCCCGACGAAGAGGCCGACCCCCCCGAAGAGGACGATCCCCCCGAAGATGCCCACGACGATGATCGCGACGTTGATCGCGCCGGCCCGGTTGATCACGGCGGGACGGAGGTAGGTGTCGGAGAGGCTGACGAGGACGCCGAGGACGAACAGCAGGACCGCCGCGGTGCTCCGACCCCGCGCGAGGAGGTACACTGACAGGGGGACCCAGACGCCGAAGGAGCCGACGAGCGGGAGCAGCGTGAGGACGAACGCGGCCACGGTGAGGAACGTGACGCCGGGCACGCCGAGTAAGAACAGCCCGACGCCGAGAAGCAGCGCCTGGATCCCCGCGACGATGACGTTGCCGACGACGGAGGCCCACATCAGGTCGTCGAGCTCCGCCATCAGATCGCGCTGGACGCGGTCGGAGACCGGCGCGACGGCCAGCGCCCACTCGGCCAGCCGGTCGCCGTCGCGCAACAGCGCGAAGAGGACGAAGAGCGTCACCGACAGCCCCACGGTCAGGTCCGGGATCCCGCGGAGCAGCCCCAGCCCCCAGCTCGCGAGCCGCTGTACCGCGGCGCTTATCGGCTCCTGGTAGGTCGCGTAGAGGACGTCGACATCGATGACGTACCCGAATATCTCGATCTCCTCGACGACGAACTGGCGCAACTCGCCGCGACGGAGAGCGGTCAGGAGTACGACTCCCTGCCGGAGCGCCACGGTGAGGACGTACGCGAGCGGGACGAACACCACGAGGATCGACCCGCCGATCACCGACGCCGCGGCGAGGTCCGGCCGCACGTGCTCTTCTGCCCGCTTCTGGAGCGGCGCCAGCACGTACGCGATGACGACGGCGAGCAGCACGTACTGGAGGTAGGTGGCGATCAGAACGGCGGCGAAGGCGGCGCTCACGAGCGCCAGAACCGACAGCCCGTTCAGCGGTGACGCGGGACGCCCTGTGCCGTCGCTCATCTCGATGCGCCGGATCGGCGGGTTCGTTCGGGCATTCGGTGTGTCCGTGACGAACGTGAAACGGTATAAACCCCACCGTGGGACCGGGCGCGAATCGAGGACCGAAGAACATCAAATACATGATGTATTTCGTCGCAGTGGCGGCACGTGCCGGTGTCGTCGGAACCGCCGATCTGGCGGTTCATAGCGCACCCCCCGAATGCGGTTTTTGGGCGTTAGAAGGTACTGAGGACTCCGATAATGGAAACCAGTAAAATTTTTGATGGGACCGCTGAGAGTCGAACTCAGGTCCTACGGACCCCATCCGCAGAGGATACCACTACCCCACGGTCCCAGGTCGCACTCGGAGGAACGACCGTCCCGTAATTAAGGACTTCGTTTCAATCGTCGCCGTTCTCTCGGGAGACGGCGAGGTCGCCGTCGTCGCGGACCGCCAGGCTCGCGATCGGGTCGCCCTCGTAGACGGCCATGCCCTCACATCGCGAGACGACGTACCCGTCGTGGTCGGCCTCGACGGTCCCCCGCCTCTCGCCCGTCGCCGAGACGATCTCCGCGAGGACGTCCCCCTCGGCGATCGTCTCGCCCGCGTCGACGCGATGCCGGACGAGTCCCGAGACGTCCGTCGTCGGGCCGCGGTACCGCCGAACCGGGTAGTCGACGGGGGCGGTCTCGACGTGCGCTCCGGGGTCGCCGACGCCCGCGGACACGTCGTCGGGCGCGAGCATTCCGAGTTCGACCGCGACCGCGAACGCCCCGGCGACGCCGCCGGCGACGAGGCGGTCGTCGACGACGGAGTGCGAGCCGAGTTCGGCGGTGAACGCCGGGATCCCGGCCTCGTTGAGGACGGCTCCCGCGAGCGAGCGCTGGAGGTCCTCCTCGACGTACTCCGCGGCGGGGTACTCGGTCAGCGTAGGGAAGCCGAAGGCGTCGACGACGGACTCGAGGTCGGCCGCAAGCGTCCGCGCTTCCGACTCGGTCCGCCGGTCGCCGTACAGCACCCGGTCGCGGATCGCGAACGGCTCGCTGTCGACGCCCGCGGTGTGACAGTCGATCAGAACGTCCGCGGCGACGACGTCGGCGGGATCCGATCCCGCGTCCGCCTCGCCGACGATCGCCCCGTAGAGCCGCGCGTCGATCCGCTCTTGAAGTTTCGGCGGGCGCGCGGACTCCGCGTCGGCGTCGGGGAAGTGGCGGTTGGGATCCTCGTCGTCGTAGTAGGTGTACCTGGCGTTCCGGCGCAGCCCGGCGGGCGAGACGACGGGAACGGCGACGACCGCACCGGCGAGCGACTCGAGCGTCGCCGCGTCGGTCGGTCCCGAACCGCCGGCGAGCGCGTTCATCGTCTCCAACACGACGGCGACCCCGGTCGCCTCGTCGCCGTGGACCCCGCCGGTCAGCCAGAGCGTCGGGCCGGGATCGGCCCCGTTGGCGACGAGCACGGGGAGTCGTTCGGACGTTCCGGTCGGTAGGTCGGCGACGTCGAGCCACCCGCGGTCGACGGCTCCGGGATCGGCGCCCGCGCTTCCGAGTTCGAGTCGAGATCGGTCGGCGTTCATGGACGAACGGCTGCGTCGTGTTAACTTAAGCATGATTCCACCAGACGGTGTGGGCTTGCAACCACGTTTCCGCGGTCGGTGGATCGACATGGCTGAAACAGTTTGAAAACGAAGAGGTTCGTCGTTGTACTTCTCTAAAGACACGTTCGACAGAATTTCTCAAACCGTGTTGTTCGACGCGGTAACTGTAGTTTTCGCGGCGGAGA
>NZ_JANHDM010000007.1 GCF_024494685.1 Halorubrum rubrum
ATTCGAAAGTGATAGACCGGCAAGATGGTGGCGAATACCCTTTTCAATGATCTCGCGGGGTGTCCGCTCTCGCTCCACAAATTCCAAGTCGATCCACTCGGTAGACTCGCTGAGGCGGTTGGATTCGGACATGGACATTCGAACTACCGACCGCCTCTTTCTTAACTTAACACCGCGGCTGGAATCGGGGTAAGCGTTAATACGGATCACGGAGATCCGTCTGCCGATGAGCACGCAAACCCCGTCTGGAGATCGGCTCGTCGAGTGGGCGAGGCTGGTCGACGAGGACGTGCCGGAGGAGGTCAGGGAGGACCACCCCGGCGACCGATAACTTTCACCCCGGTTCGCGAAGCCTTTAGGCCGAGGGCGGCGAAGCGTCGCCGATGGCGACCGAGGCCGCCGGGATAGACCACCCGTTGCTCGTCGACGACTTCCTCCAGTCCCGCCGCTACCAGCTTCGGCTGGCGGACGCCGCGCTCGACGACCACACCCTGGTGTGTCTCCCCACCGGCCTCGGCAAGACCACGGTGAGCCTGCTCGTCACCGCGAGGCGGCTCCATGAGGCGGGCGGGACCGCCCTCTTTCTGGCACCCACCAAGCCGCTGGTCCAGCAGCACGCGGAGTTCTACCGGGAGGCGACCACGATCCCGGACGACGAGATCGTCGTGTTCACCGGCGACGTGAAGCCCGACGACCGCGCGGCGCTGTTCGCGGACGCCCGCGTCGTGATCGCGACGCCGCAGGTGATCGAGAACGACCTCGTCGGCAACCGGATCTCCGTACGCGACGTGACCCACCTCACCTTCGACGAGTGTCACCGCGCGACCGGCGACTACGCGTACGTCTACATCGCCGAGCGCTACCACGCCGACGCCGCCGACCCGCTCGTGACGGGGATGTCGGCCTCCCCCGGCGGCGACGTCGAGGAGATCGAGACGGTGTGTGAGAACCTCGGGCTGACGAACGTGGAGGTGATGACGGAGGATGACGCCGACGTCGACGAGTACACCCACGACACCGACGTGCGCTGGGAGCGGGTCACGCTCCCCGAGGAGGTCCTCGAGATCCGCGACGCGCTGAACGAGGTGATCACGGACCGCCTGGGGAAGCTGAAGTCGCTCGGGGTGACGAACAAGACGAGCCCGGACCTCTCCCAGCGCGACCTCAACGAGATGCGCGGGAAGCTCAAACGGATGATGGACAACGACCGGTCGGACGGCTACAAGGGGATGAGCACCCACGCCGAGGTGATGAAGCTCCGCCGTGCCGTCGAACTGGTCGAGACCCAGTCGGTGGAGTCGGTCCGGCGCTACTTCGATCGCCAGCGCGAGGCCGCCCGCTCGTCGGGCGCGTCGAAGGCGAGCCAGCGGATGGTCGCGGACCCCAAAGTGAGGGAAGCGATGCGGAAGGCGGAGTCGTTCGACGGGCTCCACCCCAAGTTCTCGCAGGCGCGGATCCTGCTCGCGGAGACGCTCGGGATCAACGAGGGCGAGCGCGCGATCCTCTTCACCGAGTCGCGCGACACCGCGGAGGCGCTCGTCGAGTTCCTCGAGGCGAGCTTCGACGTCCGCAAGTTCGTCGGTCAGGGTGACAAGGAGGGGTCGGACGGGATGAGCCAGAAGCAACAACAGGAGACGCTCGAGGAGTTCAAAGCGGGCGAGTTCGAGGTGCTCGTCTCGACGAGCGTCGCCGAGGAGGGCCTCGACGTGCCCGAGGTCGACCTCGTCTGTTTCTACGAGCCGGTCCCCACCGCGATCCGCTCGATCCAGCGCAAGGGGCGGACCGGTCGACAGGCGGAGGGGAAAGTCGTCGTGTTGATGGCCGAGGACACCCGCGACGAGGCGTTCTTCTGGATCTCCAGGCGGCGCGAGAAGGAGATGGCGAGCCAGCTCGCCGACCTGAAGGCCGCCACCGACGACATCGAGGGGGCCGTCGGTGACGACGGCCAGGCCGGGCTCGACGCGTTCGCCGGCTGCGGAACCGATTCGGCCGGAGACGGGAACCCGGCGGACGGGGGGGACGTCGGGGACGCCGGCAACGCGACGATCGGAACCGCCGCGGACGATCCGGACGGCGCGGCCGCCGCCGGCGACGCGGACGACGGCGGAGACGATCCCGGACTGACCGATTTCGTCGCCGAGGCGCGCGAGGACGGCGACGACGACGGCCGAGACGACGGTCGAGACGGTGAAGGCGACGTCGCGGACGCCGGAGACGCCGTCGTCGCGACCGCGGGCGTCGACGACGGAGTGGAGGTCGTGATCGACCAGCGGGAGCTCGACTCCTCCATCGCGAAGGACCTCTCGACGCGCGACGGGCTCCTCACCCGGCTGGAGACGCTCGCCGTGGGCGACTACGTGCTCTCCGACCGAGTCGCGGTCGAGCGGAAGTCGGCGGCGGACTTCGTCGACTCCATGCTCGATTCCGACCGGTCGATGTTCGAGCAGGTCGGCGAGCTCTCGCGGGCGTACGCCCGTCCCGTGTTGGTCGTCGAGGGAACGAACCTCTACGGCCAGCGCGACATCGAACCCAACGCGATCCGGGGTGCGCTCGCGTCGCTCGCGGTCGATTTCGGGATCAGCGTGCTTCGGACCGAAGGCGAGACGGACACGACCGAGCTGCTCGCGACGATCGCCCGGCGCGAACAGGAGACCCGCGACCGGGAGGTGAGCGTCCACGGCGAGAAGACGACGAAGACCCGCGCGGAACAACAGGAGTACGTCGTCTCCTCCATCGCCGACGTCGGCCCGATCACCGCCCGCGGGCTGCTCGAGCACTTCGGCTCGGTCGAGGCGGTGATGACCGCGTCGGAGGACGACTTACTCGAGGTGGACGGCGTCGGCCCGGTGACCGCGGAGCGGATCCGCGAGGTCGTCGGGAGCGCGTACGAGTGAGCGCGGTCGACTGCGGCCGGGCTCGACCGCTCCCGTCTACAGCTCGTATGTCTCTCCGTCGACCGCGAGCGGCTCCGCGAACGCCTCTTCCGGCGGATAGAAGTGCGCGACGTGGACGAGCCGCGTTCGGTCGGCGTCCAGATCCCCGGCGAGCGCGAGCGCCCCCTCGCGGGTCATGTGTTTCGTGCCGAACGTGCGCGGGACCCCGTCGGGTCCCTCGTGTCGCCCGCCGATCGGATGGTGCTCACACAGCGAGGCGGGGACGATGGCGTCGGCGAGCAGGAGGTCCGGGTCGGCGAGCGCCTCGCGGGACCGCTCGGGCACGTCGTAGCTCGTGTCGCCGGTCAGCGAGAGCTTCCCGCCCGTCTCGGGGTCCTCGACGACGACGCCGAAACACAGGAGGGGCGGGTGGTCGACGGGGACGAACCGGACCTCGAACCCGCAGGTCTCGAACGGTTCGAAGGGGGCGCGCGAATGGACGCCGATCCGGTCCTCGAGGTAGTCGTACTTCCGGCGGACCGTCTCTGCGACGCTCTCGTCGGTCGCCGGGTCGGTCCCGCTCGGCGCGTGGACCGGCAGCCCGTCGACGAGCCGATAGACGTTGCCGAGCCCGTCGAGGTGGTCGAAGTGGATGTGCGTCACGATCCCGGCGTCCGGCAGCCCCACGTCGTTGTCCAGGAACTGGCTCCGGAAGTCGGGGCTGAAATCGACCAGAAGCGACTCGCCGGTCCGCTCGTTCTCGACGTGGACCGAGAACCGCGAGCGCGACACGCCGCGTTCGCGCGCCTCGCGACAGGTGTCACAGCCGCAGCCGACGGTGGGCGTCCCCGTCGTGTCGCCGGTTCCGAGGAGGGTGACCCGCATCTCGTGGTGTGCTCCTCGCCGCACGGCCTTAGCGTCCGTGATCCGGCAACCGGCTCCGTCCCCCGGATCGAGTCGTGATCGCCGACGACCGCGACCCTGATTTATAAGCGAGTTCGGGATCACGCTAACGTATGTACGACAGCCGCGAACTCGTCCTCGCACGGCTCCCGTCAGGCGTCCCGATCCGCACGACCGTCCACGTCTACGGCGAGGGTACCCTCGCCGACGGCGAGGAGGGCCCCGAACTCGACGTCCCCGACGACGGCGGCCCCGTCGTCTACGCGCAGGCGGCCCAACACGGGAGGGAAGTGAACGGCGCGGCCGTCCTCCGGCGGCTCCACGAACGGTTGACGGGTGCGGACGCGGCGGGGGACAGAACGGGGTTCCGCGGGACGTTCGTGAGCGTCCCGGTGGCGGACCCGCTCACGTTCGATCACGTCTCGTACACGACGCCGGAGTCGCTCGACTCGATCAACGCCAACATGAACCGCTGTTGGCCCGGCGACGCCGACGGGACGCTCCACGAGCGGATGGCCGCGCGACTCTGGCCGTTCGCGAGCGCGGCCGACGCGGTCGTCGACCTCCACACCGGCTCGCCGACCATGCTCACCCACACGGTATACATGCGCGGCGACGAGGCGTGTCGCGGGCTCGCGGAGGCGTTCGGCACGGACCTCCTGCTGGCGGAGGCCGCCGGTGACGACGCCGACACGGAGTGGGCAGAGCGGAACTTCGGCGGGAAGTTCCGCGTCGCCGCGACCCGCGAGGGGATCCCGACGATCACGCCCGAGCTCGCCCACAGCCGCGAGATCGTCGAGGAGGCGGTCGAGACCGGCGTCGACGGGATGGTGGGCGTTCTGCGGCACGAGGGCGTGCTCGCCGGCGACCCCGACCCGTGGGAGGGGACGGTCGCGCGCAACCACCTCGGGCGGGTGACCGCGGCCGACTCCGGACTGTTCCGGGCGAAACCCGACCTCGCGATCGGCGACGAGGTGGCGGACGGGGAGCGGCTCGGCGAGGTGTACGACCCGGCGACCTTCGAGACGCTCCAGGTCGCCGAGGCGGACCGCGACGGGATCGTCTACTCGGTCGCCCGCGAGTCGACCGTCACCGCGGGCGCGACGCTGGTGGGCGTCGCCGAGCGGATCGAGGAGTGACGGGGCGGAGGTCCGCCCCCGTGACCCGGCGTCACGCGGTCACCGCACCCGGATCCGACCGTCCGCGTCGACCGTGACGAGCAGGCGCTCGCGGACCTCCCGGCCGTACACCGCGTCGCCGGCGCGCTCGCCGATCGTCTTCATCAGGTCCGGCGCGGTCTGGCTCACCTTCACGCCCGCCTCGTCGCAGGCGTCGTACACGCGCTGTGGCGCGTCGTAGAGGTCGGTTCCCGCGGGGATCTCGACGCGGACGGGCGCGCAGAGCGCCTCGGCGAACGCGACCGTCTCCTTCGCGCGCTCGACGTTGTCTCGCGCGCTCGCCTCGACGCTGGAGACGTTCGCGCGCGAGGTCCCGAACCGGTCGGCGATGTCCGACTGCCGGAGTCCCCGCTCGCGGAGCGCGAGGACCTCGGCCTGCCGCTCGGTGAGCACGCTCGCGTCGGCGTCGAAGCCGGCGCGCGCTAACAGTTCCGCGGCGTCGACGTCGTCCGCGTCGTTCGTGGCGTCCGCGGACGAGGCGTCCTCTGCGACCATGGCTCGACCGACGGGACGGGCGGTGAAAAAACGGCGGTTTCGGCGGGAACGCGACGACGGAGGGAACGACGGCGATCGGCGGGAGCGGGCCGGAATTCGGTCGAACCGGCGGCGTGTGGACTGTCCGTGGGGTGGGCCGACCCCGGCCCGCCTCACTTGCCCCAGAAGTTCTCGCGGCTGCCGAGCCGCTCGCGCTCGGTGCGGCTCGGACGGTCCCGTTCCTCGTCGTCCTCGTCGCCCGCTCCGTCGCGGTCGGCGTCGTCCCCCTCCTCGCCGTCCTCGTCGGGGTCGTCGGGGAGCCGCTCGACTATCTCCTGGGCGGTCGCGTGGCTGGATTTCACCCGGTGGATCGACACCACGGCGCGGGCGGGCGGCAGCAGCCCGTCGACGAGCACGATGAAGCCGTCGTCGGTGCGGCCGACCCCGGCCCCGCTCTCGTGGATGTCGTCGACCTCGACGACGACCTCCTCGCCGGGCTGGACCGGCTGCCGTTTGAGCTCGTAGATCGGCATGTCGTAGTGGTTGCACCACTCGGCACCCCCCTTGTTGCCGTAGTGTTGACACCCCATGCCCTGGATCCGTTCGTCGAAACTGGGGCAGTCGTCGGCGAGTGGACAGTCCGCCATACAGTAGGTCAGACCGGCGGCGGTTGTAAACGTTTTCGACTCTGCGGGTGTGAAACGCCGAGAACGGCCGGCTCGCTCGGGTGAAAATCCGGAGATTCGAGTTCTCGAGGTCCTCTGCGTCACCGGACCGCGACCGTGTCCGACGGATCTCCGTCCCCGGCCTCCTTCAGAGGAACTCGCGGACCTCGGAGTACCACATGTCGTGGTGGTCGACCGCGCCGACCGCGTCCGCGACGTCGACGGCGATGGCGTGCCAGCAGCGCTCCGCGGGGTCCTCGGGGTCGAGGTTGTACGTCGCGTCCGCGCAGTCGCAGCCGCCGTCCTCGACGACGTACTCGTCCTCGTGGCCGACGACGACCGTGAAATCGCGGTAGCGCTTCACCCGCCCCTCCGCGACCGCCTCGATCGCGCGTTTCCCGCGGTCGCCGTGTTCCTCGACGATCGCGGCGGCGATCGGGCCGGTGAGTTCGCCGGCCGTCTCGATCGCCGTCCGCCAGTCGTCGACCGGCTCCATGTCCCGTCCTTTTCGGGCGGCCGGTTAAATCCCGTCGGTGGGGCGGCGGAACGGCCTCTCCGGAGGTGGTTTCAAGCCGCTCGTCCCCGATGACGGGGCATGAGCGAGACGTGTCCGCACCTGGAGTACCGCGAGGAGGGCGACGGCCGGTCCTTCGAGGTCGCCCGCGCGTTCTGTACCGCCACGGGGTCGTTCGTCCAGCCGATGCGCGCTGACGTCTGTAACGCCCGACACGGGCTCGACCCGACGACGGACTGCGAGTTCTACGTCGAGCCCGACGGGGAGACGGGCGACGGATCGGACGGGAACGCCGACGAAGGCGAGGGCGGAAACCGATGACCTACGACGAGTACCTCGACGGGAAGCCGGTCGTGATCACCGCGGCACTCACCGGGGGCGTCCACGGGAAGGAGGCGCACCCGGACCTCCCGGAGACGCCGGCCGAGATCGCCGAGGCCGCGACGGCCTGCGAGGCGGCGGGCGCGAGCATCCTCCACCTCCACGCGCGCCGCGCGAATGGCGAGCGCGCGTTCTCGACCGAGCGGTTCCAGACGGTGACCGACGCGGTCCGCGAGGCGACCGACGACGTCGTGATCCAGCACTCGACGGGCGGCACCGCCGCATCGAACGACCTCCGCCACGAGCCGCTCCGGACCGACCCCGCCCCGGAGATGGCGTCGCTCGACATGGGGCCGCTCAACCGCTACGACCGGCTCACTTCCGAGAACACCCGCGAACTCGTCGCGTCGCTCCACGCGGAGATGCGCGATCGGGGCATCAAACCCGAACTCGAGGTGTTCAACGACGGCCACCTCAACGAGTCGCTCGCGATCCTCGAGGAGTTCGAGGAGCCGCCGTACCTCAACTTCCTGTTCGGCGGCGGCACCACGTCGCCGCCGCACCCGCGGAACCTCCTCAACCGCGTGGAGGGATTGCCAGGACGCGTCGAGTTCAACGTGATCGGTCTCGGTCGCCACCAGCTGCCGATGACGACGCAGTCGGTGCTCCTCGGCGGACACGTCCGGGTCGGGCTGGAGGACAACCGCTACTACGAGCGGGGCGAGCTCGCGACGAACGAGGCGCTGGTCGCGCGGGCGGCCCGGATCGCGGAGGAGCTGAGTCGGCCGGTGGCGTCCCCCGCGGAGACGCGGGAGCTGCTGGGGTTGCGGGGCCGCTGACGGTCCCGTCGGGATCAGTCCTGGCGGTGGCGTCGCCGGCGACCGACGAGGCTGGGGAGGCGTGAGGTACGGGATGGCCGCGGTCGGATGGGACCCAACGGGGTAGCCGCGAGTCGAGCGAGGGCGACCGCAGGGAGCCCTCGCGGCTGGGGCTTCGGCGGTGCTCACCGCAGTCGTCCGTCCCACGTCGTACAGCCGAGCGGCTGGGACTTCGGAGGAGTCATTCGCGGAGATCCCGAGGTAATACCCACGAACGTGCGCATAGAAAAGCATTAGAACGGGCTCGATAACCACGTAAGTGAATGAGTCTGTCCGAGCCGGACCACGAGCTCGTCGCCGCGGAGCTCGGCCGGGAGCCGACGGCGGCCGAGGCTGCGCTGTTCGAGAACCTCTGGAGCGAGCACTGCGCGTACCGCTCCTCGCGGCCCCTGCTGTCGGCGTTCGACAGCGAGGGCGACCAGGTCGTCGTCGGTCCCGGCGACGACGCCGCCGTGCTCGCGCTACCGACCCCCGAAGCGGCCGACGCGCCGACGGGCGAGCGCGACGCCGACGACTACGGCGACACCTACGTCACGTTCGGCATCGAGAGCCACAACCACCCCTCCTACGTCGACCCGTTCGACGGCGCGGCCACCGGCGTCGGCGGCATCGTGCGCGACACGATGAGCATGGGCGCGTACCCGATCGCCCTGCTCGACTCGCTGTACTTCGGCGACTTCGGGAGCGAGGAGTCGCGGTACCTCTTCGAGGGCGTCGTCGAGGGGATCTCCCACTACGGCAACTGTATCGGCGTCCCCACGGTCGGCGGCAGCGTCGCCTTCCACGACGGCTACGAGGGGAACCCGCTCGTCAACGTCGCCTGCGTCGGGGTCACGAACGAGGACCGCCTCGTCACGGCGACCGCCGAGGAACCGGGCAACGCCGTAGTGCTCGTCGGCAACGCCACCGGTCGCGACGGGCTCGGGGGTGCCTCCTTCGCCAGCGAGGACCTCGCCGAGGACGCCGAGACCGAGGACCGGCCCGCGGTCCAGGTCGGCGACCCCTACGCGGAAAAGCGGCTGATCGAGTGTAACGAGGCGCTGATCGACGAGGACCTCGTCGTCGCCGCGCGCGACCTCGGCGCGGCCGGACTCGGCGGGGCCTCCTCCGAACTCGTCGCGAAGGGCGGGCTCGGGGCGACGATCGACCTCGAGGCGGTCCACCAGCGCGAGCCGAACATGAACGCCCTCGAGATCCTGCTCGCCGAGAGCCAGGAGCGGATGTGTTACGAGGTCGACCCCGACGACGTCGACCGCGTTCGCGACCTCGCCGAGCGGTTCGATCTCGGCTGTTCGGTCATCGGCGAGGTGACGGCGGGCAACTACGTCTGTACGTTCGACGGCGAGACCGTCGTCGACGTCGACGCCGAGTTCCTCGCGGACGGCGCGCCGATGAACGACCTCCCGTCGACGGAGCCGGCCGAGCCCGAGCGCGACCTACCGGAGCCCGAACTCGAGGAGGCGTTCGAGGCGGTCGTCTCCGACCCCAACGCCGCCAGCAAGCGCTGGGTGTACCGGCAGTACGACCACGAGGTGGGGACGCGGACCGCGATGAAGCCCGGCGACGACGCGGCGGTCGTCGCCATGCGCGAGGCGGCCCCGGACGCGAGCCCGGACGACCCGGAACCCGTCGCGGACGACGCCACGGGCTCGATCGGCGTCGGGCTCGCGCTCTCCTCGGGCGCGAACCCCCGCTGGACGAGCGTCGCGCCCTACGACGGGGCGCGCGCGGTGGCGATCGAGAACGCGACGAACCTCGCGGCGAAGGGTGCGGTCCCGCTCGCCGCCGTCGACTGTCTCAACGGCGGCAACCCGGAGAAGCCGGACGTGTACGGCGGGTTCGAGGCGATCGTCGACGGGCTCGCGGACGCGTGTGCCGCGCTCGACGCGCCCGTCGTCGGCGGCAACGTCTCGCTGTACAACGACAGCGTCGAGGGGCCGATCCCGCCGACGCCGACGCTCGCGGTGCTCGGCACGCGCGCGGGCTACGACGCGCCGCCCGCCCGCCTGGACGGCGACGCCGCCGACGGGTCCGAGCTCCTCCTCGTCGGTCACGCGGGCGACGGGCTCGGCGGCTCGGCGTACCTCGCGGCGACTGGCGGGTCGGACCGGTTCCCGGCGCTGCCCGAGGACCCGGCCGCGGTCGTCTCGTCGCTCGCGGCGGTCGCGCGCCACGAGGCCACCCTCGCGAGCCACGACGTAAGCGACGGCGGGCTCGCGGTCGCGCTCGCCGAACTCGTCGACGACGACGCCGGCGCGGACGTGTCGCTGCCCGACCACGCGGCGGCCTTCGAGGAGACGCCGGGCCGGGTCGTCGTCCAGACGACCGACCCCGACGCGGTCGCCGACCTGACCGGCGACCTCCCCGTCTTCCGGCTGGGGGAGGTGACGACCGACGGGACGCTGTCGCTGTCGGTCGGCGAGGAGTCGATCGCGGTCGATTCCGACGCGGTCCGGGAACTGCGCGGCGTGATCGAGCGCGAACTGGCCTGACGCTCACCCCGAGGCCGTCCCCCTCCGAGAGCCGCCGCGAACGACACGCTTTTAGGTTCTCCTAAAATATATGACCCCGACCACCGGGCGCCGCTTCTGCCGGCGTCCGAACGCACATGGCTCACTCACAAGGGACGGACTCACGACAGTCGACGGATCGCGCGGGCGGCGCGCCGACCGCCTCGGCGGGCACGGACCGGTCCGTCGCGGACGCCTCGGAGAGGTCGGACGCCGACGACGGGGCCGACCCCGTATTGACGCTCTCGGACGTCTCGAAGGAGTTCGGGCCCGAGCGCGCGGTCGACGAGGTCTCCCTCGAGGTCCGCTCGGGCGAACTGCTCACCTTCCTCGGCCCTTCGGGCTGCGGCAAGACCACCACCCTTCGGATGATCGCCGGACTCGAGGAGCCGACGACGGGGTCGATCGCGCTCGCCGGCGAGACGGTCGCGGACGCGGACGCGGGGAACGCCTTCGTCGCGCCCGAGCGCCGCGACGTGGGGATCGTCTTCCAGAACTTCGCGCTCTTCCCGCACCTCACCGTCCGCGAGAACATCGCGTTCGGGCTGGAAGCCGACGGGACGGACGCCGACGCCCGCGTCGACGAGCTGCTCGAGCTCGTCGAAATGAGCGACCACGGAAAGAAGACGCCCGACCAGCTCTCCGGCGGGCAGAAACAGCGCGTCGCGCTGGCCCGGTCGCTCGCGCCCGAACCGGACGTCCTGCTCCTGGACGAGCCGTTCTCGAACCTCGACGTGCGCCTGCGCGTCGAGATGCGCGAGGAGGTCCGCCGCATTCTGAAGGCCGCGGGCGTCACCGCCGTCTCCGTCACGCACGACCAGGAGGAGGCGCTCTCCATCTCCGACCGCGTCGCCGTGATGAACGACGGCTCCATCGAGCAGGTGGGACGGCCCGAGACCGTCTTCGAACGGCCCGAGTCGAAGTTCGTCGCCTCCTTCCTCGGACGGGCCTCCTTCCTCGAGGGGAGCCTCCGGGAGGGACAGGTCGAGACGGGCGTCGGCCGGTTCAACGCGGTCACGCTGGAGGGGTACGACACGACCTACGACGGCGCGCCCGTCGACGTGCTCGTCCGCCCCGACGACCTGCGGGCGACGCCCGCCGACGAGGACGTCGCCGACGGCGTCGTCGTCTCCAGACAGTACGTCGGCCCCTCGTTCATCTACCGGGTCGAGCTCGACTCCGGCGAGGCGGTCCACTGCCTGCACAACCACGTCGAGGAGTTCGAACTGGACCAGCCGGTCAGCATCGACCTCATCGCCGACCACCCGCTGGCGTGGTATCCGCGGTAGACGTTCCGAGAAGTAGCGTTTCTCGACCGGGTCCGCCGCGCGGCGTCTAGATAACCAACGCCGGCAGCACGTACGCGAGAAGCAGACCGATCAGGGTGACGGCCGCGCCGATGCCGACCTCGCGGCCCCCGAACTCCTGCATCGGGGCGGTCACGCGCTTCTCCGGGTCGGGTTCGTGAGAGTGGTCGTCCATGTTCGGGCGTGTGGTCGCCGGATACAAAAACGCATCTGAACGGAGCGAGTTGGGATCGTCGGCAGTCTGGGGCGTCACGGAGGTTTATACAGATACAAGGAGAATACCTGCGCCTTTAGGCGCAGGATGAATCCGACAACACACTTCGCAGTCCACCGTCTATCGCTAAGCCGGGTATTCTCTCCCCGTCTATACCCGTACTTTTACAATAGATATAAATATAAGATATTATAGAGGCGTTTCAGATGTTGGAAGTCCACAGAACCCACCGGGCGACAATCCGCAACCACTCACAGGTGGCGGAGTCACTCGACCGGCATGGGTGGTCGGCCAGCAAACTCTGGAACGTCGCGAACTACTACGCCTGCAGCGTGTGGGACGAAACGGGAGAGATCCCCGACCACGGCAGACTCAAAGACGAATTGAAGACACACACCAACTACAAGGGACTCCACTCACAGTCCAGTCAGCGCGTTCTGGAGGAACTCGCTGAAGCCTTCACCTCGTGGTATGAGTCTGATGACGATCGGGACAACCCGCCCGGCTACCGCAAGCAAAACTACTACGACTCGCAGGGCCGCCGCGTCCACGAAGAACACCCGCGCAGTACGGTCACGTGGAAACAAAACGGCATCAAACACGACACCGAACACAACCGTGTTCGCCTTTCAAAAGGTGCCAACCACAAGGAACACCCCAAAGCATGGGAGTATATCCTTGTTGAGTACGAACCCCGACCCGGCGTCACCGTCGAGAATCTGCAACAGGTTCGTGCCGTCTACGACCGACAGAAGGACCGGTGGGAACTCCATCTCGTCTGTACCGAAGCGGTGGAAACACCCGACGCGCCCGGCGAGAAAACAGCTGGCGTCGATCTCGGGATCTGTAACGTTGCCGCGGTCGCGTACAGCACGGAAGAAGCAGAGTTGTACCCCGGTAACCGCCTGAAACAGGACGGCTACTACTTCCCGAAAGAGATCGCAAAGTGCGACGACTCGGGCGGCGATCGGGCCACTCGACTGTATCACAAGTGGTCAGAACGTCGCACGCACTTCTTCCACGGTCTCGCCAAGCACATCGTCCAGCGGTGTGTTGAGAAAGATGTTGGTCGCATCAACGTCGGGGACTTAGAAGGCGTCCGCGAGGACGAACCCGGCAACTCGAAGAACTGGGGAAAGCACGGCAACCTTGACCTGCACGGGTGGGCGTTCGATAGGTTCTCGAACATCCTCGAATACAAGGCGAAAGTCGAGGGTATCGACGTCGTAGAAGTGTCAGAGCGCAACACGAGTAAAACGTGTTGTACGTGCGGGAGGAAAGACGAGAGTCAGCGCGTCCACCGCGGTTTGTATGTGTGTGATAGGTGCGACGCTGCGTTTAACGCGGACGTGAATGGGGCGGAGAACATCCGTCTCGACATGAACCAAAGTAACTCCGAGTCTTCGGCCAGTTTGGACGGGGATAGGAGTACCGGCTGGCTGGCACAGCCAGAAGTCTACCTTCATGACTTGTCCAGCGGATTCCAACCGCAGGATCAAGTGGTAGACTGCAAACCCTAATATCCCAATCCAGCGGCGCGGTGCCGTGGGATTCCTCCGCCTGAAGGCGGAGGAGGATGTCAACGGCACTCGTCTCGACGAGCTCGCGATCGGATTCTCTCGGCTCCTCTCACGGCTCGAGAGCGACCACGTCTTCGTGGCGGGCTACGTGGCCATCCTCGCCGGACGATCACGGTCCACCGAGGACGTGGACGTGTTCATCGAGCGCTGGTCGTCGGGGCGGATCGACGACCTCGTTACCGAACTCGAACGCGACGGATACCGGGGGCCGGCCATGCCGCTCTCGGAGACGTACGGAACCCTCGCGAGCGGAACGAGCGTCTGGGTCGCACCGGACGGAGAGACGACCCCCCATCTGGAAGTGATTCCCCGGCGACGAGTTCGATCGTGCCTCCCTGGAGAGCGCGATCGACGTACACGTCGGCGACGAAACGATCCCGATCTGGCCGTTGGAGCTTCGGTGCTGTCGAGGTGGTACCTCCGGCTTCAAGGAGCAAACGGAGTGAGCGAGTAGGGTGGGGTAGTTCACACTCGTTGTCTCTGATGAGAGCCGCGACGACCTCCACGAATCCGCCCGGCAGCCGCTTCACTGTGCCGATCGTGCCGCTTGAGTTCTGTTGGTCCGACGACTCCTACACCGAGTGCGTCACGGCTAACACGACCCCACGCGACGCGCTCTACGACGACCTCCGTGAGGGAACCGGTCTCACCGCGAACCTTGTTCACGAAATCACGCGTCTCAACGCTGCTCACATGGCGGGACCTTGAACGGCGAGAGTCACCAGCCTATTGCCGGCGACTGATTGCCGGGAGTCCACGTCAAAGTCCTACCCTCCAGGACCGAGGCACGGGACGCCGAGGGGGTAGTGTACCAGCGAATGCTCGCCACGGAGTCATAGGGCGTAGGGGCTGTCAGAGTAACGCGACCTGTATGAGCGAAAGCACTACCAACGGGACGTGAAACGCGGCGTGGGCCACCATCGCCGCTTCGAGGCTCCGCTGCCAGTACAGCCACCCGAAGAGAACGCCTGCGATCGCATTCAAGAGAACCGTCCGGGCGACGAGTGCCGGGGTTAAATCAACGGACTGCGCGAGCGCCGGGAGATGGCCGATCCCGAACAGTACTGCCGAGACCACGATCGCGACCCACATGACTCCTGATCCCGGACCGTCCGACCGACGGCCGGTGAGGACCCAGCCGACGAATGCGAGCGTCGACATGAGTCCGTATCGAAGCAGCAGCTCTTCCGTGATCCCACCGTAGAGGAAGCGGACGGGCGCGTAGACGAGGACGGACGCTATTGTCGCGTCGGTCGCTCCGATTGCGGACTGGGGCAAGTCCCGCGTGACGAACGGCGCCAGTACGACATCGAGAAGCAGGATCAGTAGGCCGCCGATGACGCCGAGACTGACAGCGAATCGAACCTCGGGCCGGAGACGTCGCCCGATGTCGTCGCCTGTTCCCACCCAGTCCACGAGGTACGATGACAGATCCACTTGCGGAGCGGTATACGCCCCGACCAGACAGGCGACGGTGAGGAAGAGGAGCGAGTTGACTCCGGCAGACACAGCGAAGAGTGGAAGCGACAGCCCGGCCGGGACGGCTGTCGACGGCGTCGTGAGATAGATGTACCCGCTGAGGGCGAGTATTCCAGGCATACCGGCTAGCAGCATCACTCCGAACCGCTTCGTGAAAGAGGAGGAGGTATGCTCGGTTAGAGACATACGATGCCAAATCTCAGGACGACGATAAAAGTGGTGTCACTGTCTTCGTTCCCGTCGCCAGTATTGTGGGTTCTCACCGAGACGGACCGTCGTATCGCCCCATCCCGGCGTGGAGGTGGCCGTCGAGCTGCGTCCATCCCTGACGGTCGTCCACGTATATTACAGGGGTAGTGCCCGCTTCGAACGTGTTGAAGCTGTTCGAGAGCCAGAATCCCCACTCGTTCCACGCTTCGAATCGGATCTCGTCGATGGTGACGATCGCTTCGGTTGGCGTGTCGTACGTGACTGCGGCGACGGTCGTGAACTCCCAGCACGCGTCCGAGTCGTCCCGCACATACTCACAATCGGTTGAAGAGACGTTTCCAAGCGGTGCGAGGAACGACGCGTTTCCGATCGGATACTGCGTTTCGATGTCGTGGTCAACGGACTGTTGCCACGCGATCGAGTACCGAGTCGGGTCGGGGGAGAGCTCTTTGTTGGTCATGTTCGCGGGAATCTCCTCGGGGTCGATCTGTTCCCGGTCGATCACCGAGCCGTTTGGCGCGTACGTCCAGAGGATGTAGCGGTCGTCGCCGACGAGGCGATCGACGTGGAGCCGGAGCATCGGGCCGTGGGCGGTCTGTACTAGGGTCGTCTCCCAGTCGGAAAGCTCCGTGCCGTTGTCGTCGTAGATCCAAAGTTGCGATGCGGCGTCAGCGTCTACGTCCGCACCAGCGGGAAACGGGAGACGGAACGTGGCGTTCTCGATCGTCGTATTCGTGCTGATGGAGGTCGTGTAGGAGTACGTCGACGTGTGGGAGTAGGCGAAATCCGGCGGGAAGAAGAGAAAGCCGACGGCTGCGACCGGCACGAGAACGACGAGGAGAGCGACTCCGATAACGAGAAGTTGCTTTGAGGAAACCATACAAAGAGTACATTCATATCAAATATAATACTATTGTGGGTCTGGATAGCACTCGGCAGCATCTGATTGGTCGTTCTGGCACGATAGAATCTTTATCTCTGACGATTGTCTTGTTGTGGCGAGGCAGGATTAACCATCGTCATCCGGGTTTGTCACACACGGTCATCACTCGCACCTCGACCGTCGTGGGAGTTGTAGTATTTACAGTCAATCTGGTCGCGTTCTACCTCCAGCGGGTGGGTAGATCATAGAGGCACTAGAGGGGATGGCTCGGATGAACCGGGCTACAAGGGTGAGGCCAGTGAGACTCAGGAGAGCGAACAGCACGACCTGTGGAAGCGGGACGGATTGGCCGTTCTGGAGCATGAATACAATCATAGAATTCCGGGACAAACAGCCCAACACCGGTCGCTACAACCGACAGCACGATGATGCGTATCGACGACACCCCATACAGACGAGAGAGTTGTTGTGGGGTTGGCGTGGCGGTCATGTCGCCGAGCCCTCTGAGCTGTCCGGAGTGACGCCAAGACGTCCTTCGACGAACGCCGCGACATCCGATGTAAACGCATCGACTGCGTTCCAGTCGGTGAATTCAACATCACCGTGTGACCGCCGCTCTTCGTCGAGCAGATCCTTTGCGATCTGTTTCATCATGAGACGCTTGAGGAATCCATACTCTGAGAACCGAAGCGCGCCGCCGAACTGACCGATTCGATCCGGATGCCACCCGGTTTCGGTGATGAATGACTCGACGTATCCGGCAGCTTCATCCCGCTTCTCCTCGCTTGCTGAGGACAACGAGACCTGGAAGAAGGCGGTCGGCATCTCCGCCAGAGCGTCTCGATTTTCGGAGACGAAATCCCGAATCGCCTCCTGATGTTTGCCGACGTGGATCGACGCGCCCACGATGACGGCGTCGTACATGTCCACGGTGAACGAGTCCGGTCGATCGCGCACGTCGAGCGCGCTCGCCTCGTGACCGCGCCCACTGAGTTTCGCCGCAACTCGCTCTGCAACTTTGGCTGTTTGACCTTCTTCCGTCCCGTAGAGTATCAGAAAGGAACTCACGTGTTCTCACACCTCAAGACGGTGTTCGTCGGACCCGTACATAAATTCTGGTCGAACTTGCGCTGCCGTCCAAGTCACGGTGTGGCGGGTGTGTTAGTACGTACCGGGGCAGTTCAGAATTCTCAATAAGCGTCCAATGTTGGTGGGTGTTCACCCGACAGGGTCGGACTCTGTTTTCGGGGGGAGGCCGGCATCTTGGGGCGTTGGCGGATCGCGATTCGCGAGGCGGTCCCTGCCGTAGACGATGATCAGAAGGATCGCAATGAGTACGAGTGGAACTGCCCCGGTAACTTCGGCGAGCAGGTTCAGCCACGGGTCAGGGACACCATTCGGGATGAGCGCCGCCGGATCGGCGGGATGGAAGATTCCCATCGCATTGACGCCAGCATGGAACACCGCGACGGCGAGTACGCTGCCGCCGGTGCTGTTGTACATCCACGTCCAGAGGATGGAACCAGCAAGGATGGAGACTATCCAGAGGAGTTGCTGGGAGAGCGGCCAGCCGCCGTGGGTGGTCGTCGCGTTCAGGAACAACGGGAGATGCCAAGCAGCCCACGTGACGCCCACGATAACACTCGAGGTCAGCGCGCTGTAGGTGTCCTGTAGGATAGGGAGCATGAAGCCACGCCAGCCGAGATCTTCCTGGCCGCCACCCCACACGGTTCCCCACACCATCGCGAACAGGTAGACGAAGGGCGATTCGAATTCGGTGAGGTCGATTGGACCGCCAGCTAAGACGAACAGCAAGACGCCCAGTGAGAGAATAATCAACGGGAGCCCGAACGCGATCGCCCACCATTTCGCACCGATTCGCCACGTGAACATCTGGCCGACCCACTTACCGAGGCTTCCACCGGAAGCCCAGATGACCACCGCCGCACCGATCGGCGGACCGAATCCGCCGAACCCGATCAGGATCGAGTGCGTCCAGGAGGCTTCCATACCCGAATACGCGAGCGCCGCCTGAATCGTCCAGGTGAACGCATAGGCGATTACAACGAAGCTTAGGAGGCGATGTTGGTTGACCCACGAGCGGATACTGGCCATACCTCCGGTTGGGGCACACATCGTAATTAACGGTACTCCCAGGTGCCGAGTTTTCGTCACTCCGCTCTTCTCAACCCCCCTCGAACTCTATCGTATGCCTGACAACGTTCTCGTCGCCTTGGACGGCTCCCCGCTTGCCGAGCGTGTATTCATGTACGCACTCGTGACCTTTCCGAACGCCACGATCACCACAATTTACGTCATCAACCCGATCGACTCGGTAACCATCATCGGATGAAATCCTCGACTCGTGTGCCGAGAGTCGGATCGGATGAATGCTCGTGGGCCCACCTCAAACGTGAAATCAAACCAAATCATAGGTGTCGAGAACGTGCCTGTTACTGAATCACCTCCTCTCTCGACGTGTACGATCCACATTGAACGACGGGGCGGTCGTGGCGACGCGGGAGCACGGGCACTTGAACGACATCTCAGGCGTCTCTCCGGCGTCCACGCTGTTGACGTCTCGTTTCGAACAGGGGACGCCCGGATCACCTACGACGGGAGCGTCATCTCAGAAGAAACGATTCGAGACGCTGTCCGCGACCGCCAGGTGTCGATTCGGGACGAATCTGAGACAGCAACGGATGACGCGAGTACCCGCTCGGAACTCAGGCAGGAGGTCGTGTTCGTCGGCTTGACCCTTCTCGGGATGGCGATCGGCCTAGTGACGGGATGGCTCGAAGGACCACAGCTTCTCATGTGGGCCGGGTACGGCGTCGCATACGTCTTCGGTGGCTGGTACGGGCTCAAAGGCGCGGTCGAGACGCTCCGCCACCGTGCGGTCGACATCGACCTGTTGATGATCGTCGCTGCCCTCGGTGCCCTCTCGATTGGCGCCCCGTTCGAGGGCGCGATGCTGCTGTTCCTGTTTTCGTTATCGAATACGCTCCAACACTACGCCATCGGCCGCTCACGCCGAGCGATCAAGTCACTCGTCGAAATGCGACCGGACGAAGCGCAGGTCCTCCGCGACGGTGAGGAGGTCACTGTGGCCATCGACGAGGTCGCCGTGGGCGACGTGTTCGTCGTCCGGCCCGGCGACAGGATTCCGCTCGACGGCGTCGTCGCGTCTGGCGAGGGGACGGTCGATCAGGCGTCGCTCACCGGCGAGTCAGTGCCCGTGCCGAAAGAATCCGGCGACGAAGTGTTCGGCGGGACGATCAACGGGAGTGGCAGCCTGGAGATCGAGGTCACACGGCAGGCTCACGAGTCGGCGATCAGCCGGCTCATCCACATGGTCGAGCGTGCCCAGAGCGAGAAGGCGCCGACACAGCGGCTCATCGACCGCCTCGAACAGCCGTACGTCCTCGGCGTGTTCGGGCTGACGATCGCAGCGATCGCCATCCCGCTCGCGCTCGGAAGCGAGTTCACTAGCACGTTCTACCGCGCGATGACCCTGATGGTCGCCGCCTCGCCGTGTGCGGTCATCATCTCCACGCCTGCGGCGGTGCTGTCGGCGATCGCCTCCGGTGGGAGGCAGGGCGTCCTGTTCAAGGGCGGCGAACACGTCGAGACGGCGGCGAACATCGACGCGGTCGCGTTCGACAAGACGGGCACACTCACGCGGGGCGAGACACAGCTGACGGACGTGTTCGTCCGGGACGGCCTCGCGGACGAGTCGCTGACTGCCGACGACCTGCTCTCGCTCGCGGCCTCCGTCCAGGCCCGCTCGGAGCACCACCTCGCTCGTGCGACCGTCTCGGAAGCCGAAGACCGCGCCCTCGACGTCCCCGACGCACGTCGGTTTCAGTCGGAGGCCGGGAAAGGAGTGCGCGCCGACGTCGCCGACGGAACCATCCACATCGGAAATCGGAGTTATATCAAGACGGTTCTCGAAGACGCTGCGATCGAGGGGCTCGAACCTGGTCTCGATCGGCTCCAGTCCCTGGAGGCGGAGGGGAAGACCAGCGTCCTCGTCGCCCGCGAGCACGGCGGCGACGTTACGGTCCTGGGATGGCTTGCGTTCACCGACACGGTCCGGCCGAGGGCTGTAGAGATGATCGAGAATCTCCGGTCGCTCGGCGTGGAGCACATCGTCATGCTGACCGGCGACAACGAACGGGTCGCCCAGCAGATCGCCGATGAAGTCGGGATCGACGAGGTACAGGCGGAGCTGCTGCCGGAAGAGAAGGTGGCAACTATCGAAGACCTGGTTGAGCGATACGAGAACGTGGCGATGGTGGGTGACGGGGTGAACGACGCACCGGCGCTGGCGACGGCGACGCTCGGCATCGCCATGGGTGGCGCCGGGACCGACGTTGCCCTCGAGACGGCGGACGTCGTGTTGATGGGCGACGACATCGGGAAGATCCCTTACGTGTTCGGACTCGGTCGCCGGACGCGCCGGACGCTGACAGTCAACCTCGCGATCGCCTTCGGTGCGATCGCGCTGATGGTCGGCACGATTCTGTTGCGAGGCATTCCCTTGCCGCTTGCCGTGGTCGGCCACGAGGGTTCGACGGTCCTCGTTTCCCTGAACGGCCTTCGGTTACTCGCGTTCCACGAATAACCGATCGCTAACAGCTTCGAATAGACCGATGACACCGATCAGCAACAGCTGGTGTCGTCGGGAGTCCACGCACACGCCCTCCCGTCCGCTCTTGGGCGATTTCTTCACCAACACGTCCATTCCGGCAATCTAATTCAACACCCAAAACTGGTAGTTGAGATACGCGGCAAAGGAGACCCACAGGAGGTATGGAACAAGTAGCAGGGCCGCACGTCGATCAACTCGATTGAAGACCCACATCGTTGCCACGATGAGCGCCCAGAGAACGAGAATGACCGCAAGGCCGAGGCCGATCTCTTGCATTCCAAAAAAGACCGCCGACCAGCCTAGATTAAACACAAAATGGAGAGCAAAGACGCTGAATGCGAGACGAACCGCAGTAGGTGCCGAATTGGCCTGTCGCCAGACCAGCCACAGGGCGACCCCGATCAGGGCGAACAGAAACGTCCAGACGGGGCCGAACACCCAGTTCGGTGGCGCAAGTGCGGGACGCTGTAGTGTTCCATACCACTCGCTGAGTCCCTGGACGGTGAATATCGCCCCCGAAGCGCCGATAATCTCGACAGTTAGAATAGCAAGCGCAAGCGCGAGAAGCGGGCGAGTCCGAGCGAGCTGGCTGGCCTTAGCTCCGTATGATGGCATATGTATGACTCAGGTCGCGGCGTCAACGCGATTACCCTCATCGGCACCGTGTTTCTGATGACTGGTGGAGTTTCGTTTACAAAGAGTAATCCCGGACTCAAAAGCTCATCGAAGAGTTCGAACGACCGTTTCGCCGGCATCAGTCGGTCACCCATTTTCAGGAGATAGCGAGCAACTCTGATGCGACTATACACAGGCGTAATAGGCAGGCTGCTTTCGGAGACAGTCGGCTCATGGCTCCTGACGGCACGCGGTGTTGCGACCCCCGTCATATCGGTCCACGCCGGACAACCATCGCAACGACGATTAATGAGGAGTGTGAACAAATCACAAATAGCTAAACTCACCCCCGATCAATCAATGACCTACGAGATCCTTGACCACCCCGCAGACGTCAAGTTCCGGACGTATGGAGCGACGCTTGAAGAAGCGTTCAGCGAGGTAGTCACCGCCGTATCCGATCTGGTCGGAGGTGTGACTGACTCCCATCACCAAACAACTACGCGTGAGACCGATCTGGAGGCCCGGAACCTCGAGGCACTGCTCTTTGATTTCCTGAACCAGATAATTCTGTTTCAGGACCTTGAAGACGCCGTGGTAACACGAGCTTCGAATCTCGATATCGAAGAAACCGACACCGGATATCGGCTCTCGGCGGTACTCCAAGCGAGTCGGATCCCCCCGGATCAGGCCCTGCTCGATCTCAAAGCACCCACCTACAGCCAAATGATGGTTATCGGAAACGGAGAATGGACGATCGAGGCCGTGATAGACGTTTGATCTCACCCTTTGATGTTTGCTATCGGTCGGGTTCGAGCAACTTTGGTGCCGATATCGAGAGCGTCACTCACTCGAATCACCTCGTCGATGTCCTTGTACGCACCGGGGGCCTCTTCGGTGAGCGTCCCGCCCGATCGCGCTCGAACGTAGATACCCTGGCCACGAAGCGTTTGCTGGAGTTTGTTGGCGGTGTACTCCTTCTTGGCTTGGGTTCTGGACATGACTCGACCAGCACCGTGTGCCGTTGAGCCGAACGTCCGGTCGAGGGACTTCTCGCCACCACACAGGATATACGATGACGTTCCCATGCTTCCTGGGATGAACACGGGTTGGCCGACCGCTCGGTATGCCTCGGGAATTTCAGGACGTCCGGCTGGAAACGCCCGTGTCGCACCTTTTCGATGAACTAGGACGGTCTGCTCGTGACTATTGACCCGGTGTCGTTCCTCTTTGGCGATGTTATGACACACGTCGTAAATCAGTTCTATATCGGTTTCACCGAAGATGGCTTCGAACACCTCACGGACGGCCTGTGTCATCGCCTGCCGGTTCGCCCAAGCGAAATTCGCTGCTGCGTGCATCGCACGCTTGTAGTTCGCAGCGACTTGTTCGCCGAGCGGCGCGTAGATGAGCTGTTTGTCCGACAACGAATCCGCGATTTCGGGGAAGGCCCGCTCGAACCGACGGACGAACTCGGTACACGTCTGATGTCCGAGCCCCCGAGAGCCCGAATGGATCATCACGACGACACCGTCTCGTTCGAGTCCGAACGCTGCTGCAGTTCCCTCATCGTAAACTTCCGCGACCCGCTGAACCTCGAGGAAGTGGTTGCCTGATCCGAGCGACCCGACTTGGTTCTGTCCCCGGCTCAGTGCCTCGGCAGGAACGCTCTCAGGGTCGCCTGCCAACCGCCCGTTCTCCTCACAATGGTCGATGTCTGCCTCGGTCGCATGGCCCTGTTCGAGCATCCACTCCATCCCGCCCGCAAGAATCCCCCTAAGGTCGTCCATATCGGTATCGAGGTATCCGCCCTTTCCGAGTCCGCAGGGAATCGTCCGGTAGGGGTGTTCGACGAGCTCTTCCTCATGCCCCCGCACGTCGTCGTATTTCAGTGGCGTTCGCAGAAGACGGACGCCACAGTTGATGTCGAAACCCGATGCCCCCCGGGCTGATCACCCCCGTTTCCGTGTCCACGGCCGCCACGCCTCCGATCGGAAACCCGTATCCCTGGTGGCCATCAGGGAGGACGATCGCAAATTTCTGGATCCCTGGGAGCGTCGCCACGTTCCGACCCTGGGTGAGTGTGAGGTCACCTTCCGTTCGCATTTCCTCGATAAGTGCTTCCGAGCCATAGACGCGGACTGGAACGTACATCTCGTCGGCTCGTGGGATTTCGTAGATGTTCTCTGCCACTTGTGAAAGCTGGATCTGTTGTGTCATGGGCGTGTTCGGATTCACGTTCTCACGGCTCTGGAGCCCGTCTCGACGACGTATTTGTCGGCGGGTGGCTTCGTTTGAACTCGGCTGTCAGGCCGTCATCACCCGGCGCTGACCGAGTGCGGGTATGGGCTCTTCAACTCGTAACTTGTTATATGTTACCAACACCCGCAAAAACCATCGTTCCCGCCCAGTAGCCTCCGGTAGAATTCGACTTCTCGGACGGTGACCAATCGAGTATGGTAGTCTCTAACACAGCATCTAATAACTACGCCGGTCTCAGTAGGAGTATGCCGGATACGAGAGAAGGCCGCGACAAGAAGGGACACGACGAAGAGAAGAGACAACGAGAGCAAGAGCTTGAAGAGGATCTTGAATACGAGAAAGAAGCCGAGAAACGGCGTGAAGAACACGAGGAAGCGGAAGAAGGACTCGCTCAAGACGAATAACGCATCCGAAGTGCTCTTGTCCTGTAACCATACGAGTGTGTGACTGTCTGTGATTCCTGAAGACGATCTCGACTCAGGTAGGTGACTCCGCAGGATTTCTCCATCGGCTCGCTTCACGATTAACGCCCCTGGTCTTCGGTTCCGTCGAGACAGGCTTTCGCTCGTTCGTCGGAGACCTGCTCGAACGACTCGTAGAACTGGCCCACTGCTCCGAAGTGTGGCGGAGATTCGACACAGATCACTTCATCAGCTTCTGACTGGAGCTTTTCAATCGTCTCTGGAGGGGCGACCGGGATAGCGAGAATCACGCGTTCAGCACCCGCGTTCTTGATCTGTCTAATGCACGCGATGGTTGTCGCACCCGTTGCAACACCATCATCGACGATGAGTACCGTTTTTCCGCTGTACTCCAGTGGCGGTCGTTCTCCACGGTATCGCTTTACTTTGTCGAGGGCGGCTTGGCGCTGGCGTTCGATCTGGTCTTGGAGGTACGTGTCCCCGAGCTTCAGCTCGCCGATCAACGATTCGTTTAGCCACACTGTCCCATCACTAGCGACGGCACCAACGGCGAGTTCCGGATTCTGCGGCGCTCCGATTTTTCGGGCAGATACGATGTCGAGCGGGATCTGAAGGCTGTTCGCAACAACCCGTCCAATCGGGAGTCCTCCGCGAGGGATCGCCAGCACAACGTCTGCCTCGGTATCGTGATCGCCGAGAATACGAGCGAGCTGCTGGCCGGCGTCGATTCGATTTTTAAACATGGGATTCCTGTGTTCCGGGACGTTCTTACTGAACCTCTTGGTCAGGCAGCTAATTGAACGATTCGACGGTCCAGACTGGCTGTAGTTGCCTATCCGGCTACAATTTCATTTCAAAAGATAGGTAGATTGTATACTAGTCCGGCTATGTTCCCTCGATTTCGATTTTTCGGGCCTCTTCGGTCTCGAGTTTCGGGAGTGTTACGGTTAGCACACCGTTCTTCATTTGGGCTTTCACACCGTCTTTGTCGACTTCTCCGGGGAGCCGTATCGATCGCTTCGTCGACTCGTGGCGGCGCTCGTGTCGAATAAATCGTTCCTCCTCTTCGTCGAGTATCTTCTCGTGTTCGGCCTCAATCCGGAGCGTATGATCCGTAACCTGAATGTCGACGTCGTCGCGGTCGAAGCCTGGAAGGTCGACCGTCGCGACGAACTCGTCATCCCGATCAACGAGATCGATCGCCATCGCCTCGGCCTCCGATACCCACCGACCAATGGGGCCCTCTGACTCCCACATACGGGACGCGTCGTCAAATTGTCGGCCCATGCGTTCGAAGAGTCGTTCTAATTCCGCGAAGGAGTTACCCCGAGTATTCATTGTTTGAACCACCACCAGATCTATGACAGCCATCACGGAATAGTATTTACTCCATAACATATACTACATCTGATGTTTATTTCAGTACCCTTGAGATCTTCAATCACGATACAGTGGACGTTCTGATAGTGACCTGACCCGACGGTACACCTCCTCGGCTCGGATGCGCTGGAGAGGGATCAATTCGGTGACGAGCGCAACTACGGCTCCGGCGAGGCCCATCTGAAGGACATGTAGATAGTCGACCGTGACGGGCTGAACTACTCACGATTTAAACTCACAAGGATGGATCTCATAGAATCCGTGACGCCGTTCGTCCCGTCGTCCGAGTATTCAGAGGCGAACGATCGCATGGCGAAGACCGTAGGGAATGCCATCACGCGAGTCGGCCCTTCTGATACGGCTTCGGAGAACGACGACTGGACTCCTCTGTGAAACAACTAGTATTGGAATATAAAGGCCCGATTACACCCGTGAGTGCGTACAAACAGTGATGAATCGTCCGATGTTCCCGATACAAATCGAACGGGAACTCGCATTTCCAACAATCAAAAGGGCACGGCCAGTCGGGCCGGTCGCGTTATGTTTGGCGTGAATTGTGGTAGACGGCGACGACTTCGAGCCGATTTTGAGCTGTCTCTAGCCCGACATTGTTGAAACTATTCGCAAACGATGATGTTCGTCGTTCTATCTCTCAAAGGATATGTTCGATGGCATTCCGATTTCCATGTTGAATGACTTGAAATCGATAGCCGTCTTCGGCGAGAGTTGGTCCAAGATAGTCCGCGTCATCGACGCTCGACGTCCTCCATTTCCGCGGTCGGCCGGTCACCTCGTCGATCAGGGAGTTCGCGGACGACGTGTTGCGGGCGGAAGCTGAAGACACTGAAACGGAAGCGGGACCGAGCGAGGAGTAACTACCCCCTACAGCGTGCTCGGATCGATCCGGTTCACCAGTGCCGTGCCGCTCTGCCCGAAGGACTAAACGGATCTCGGTCGTACCTCGCGGTATGGCCTCGATCGTTCGGGACGACGGAATTCGCTCCGGCGAGCCGCGCGTCGAGGGGACGCGGATCACCGTGTACGACATCAAGCGGCGCGTGATCGATGTCGGAGAGGATCCACACGTCGTCGCCGGCGAGTATGGGATCTCGATGGCCGACCTCTTCGGCGCGCTCGCGCACTACTACGAACACCGCGACGGGTTCGAGGACGGCGAGCGGGAGGCCGAACGGACACGTCGCGACGGCGAGCGACGGACCCGGACCCTCGTCGAGGAACTTCACGGCGAGAACGCAGAGTCGACGGAGGACGCGGCGTAGTCGTGTCGTGGATCCTCGCCGACGCGAACGTGCCCGAAGAGTACGTCTCCGCGCTCCGAGGCGACGGGCACGACGTCGTATACTCTCGGGAGATATCCGGACTCGGTCCGGAGGCGACCGACGACGCGATCGTTGCGTACGCCGAATCCGAAGCGATGGCGATCCTCACGACCGACGTGAAAGATTTCGCCGACCGGGACGCTGCCGTCCCGGTGTTCGTCGCACCGCAGGACATGACTGGCGGGGCCGTCCGCGCAGCGGTCGCACGCGTCGAGGCGCTGCCGTTCGATCCGGCGGAGACCGACCCCACCTGGCTTTCGGCGCTGTGGACCGGTACGGTAGGGGGTCGCTCCTCGCTATAGCGTACTCGGACCGATCCGGTTCACGACGCCGACGTCGACGATCCCGAGACGACGACGATCAACGTCCGCGCCACCGAACGCCAGTTCGCGGAGATCGATGCGGTCTGGAGGGAAGAGGGCTACACGTCGCGGAGCGAATTCCTCCGACACGCGATCCGGGACGCGACGGAGCATGCCGGCGCGTCGCGCGACATGCTGGCGAGCATCGCCGCCGAGGAGTACGCGATGCGGAAGGGAGAGCACGACTCCGTTTCCTGCGAGTAAGTTGTCAAAACAGCCGATGACAACTGGATGTAATTATTGAAAAATACAACTACTGTTTAGTTATCTTGTGGACCTTCTGCTTTGATTGTGAGTGATCCTGTCAGATCGTCCTCAGTAGTTGCCAAGGAGCCAGTCGTGTTGACTTCAACAACTACATATATTTCTTGTCCTGACTCAAAATCAACAGGACCTGAAGTGGGTAGATTTTTTGACACAGGGATCGGCGTACCCAGTGCGTTATTCGGTGCTTTCAAATCGGCCCAATAACCATCGGGGTCATTAGACCCGGAGGTGTGGAACTTGATGAATGACTCATTGGAGTACGTAGTACTGTTGTCTACCCAACTATCGTCATCAAGTTCATACTCTAAAATGAGATCGTCGTAATCTTGTCCATCGTTATTGACGATTTTGAAGGCGTAATTAGAGGCGGGATCATCTGTGTCTCCCCAGGTGTATTGAGAGTTAATATTCACACCCTCTTCATTTGGACCTTCGAGATCGATAGTAAGCTCACCGTTGCTATCGATCTCAATGCCTTGATGATCTCCTGCCATCAGTCCAATTTTACTCCCTTCATCACCACTAACATTCACGCTCACTGAGCGAGATGCTGAAGCAGTAGTAAACGCACCGGTACCTGTTGCAGCTGCCGAACCGGCAGCGAGCGATCCGATCCCGATCATGAATTTGCGTCGTTCCATGGTTGGTCTACCTCTGTTACCGCACGCGACCCGCGTTCGGGGACATGAGACATCTCGTGTCACCCTGGGTCGCTCTACTACACCCATGGAACGTATCCCATATCGTTATGAGTCAGCAGAAGAATTTCCGGGGAGAACTGAATCCCTTCTGAGGGTGTCTGTAACTGTTCTGAATGTTCCTGAACCGGATTCAGGGGATACCTGTGGAGAGGGTGTGGACCGTTTCGAAACGAGAGTACAGCAGAATCATCCCTGATCTCGTCGAGATGTTTCCTGGATTCGTTCGTCAGATCGAAGATCTCGATCCTATCTACATTGAATTCTCGACGTTGTACGACGAAACGTCGAAAAACACGCCGAATAAGAGGTAGATCGTGTCGACAGAGAGTGTCGTGAATCAGCTGTACGCTTAGTCGCCGTTGTCGTCGTTGTTGCCGTTATTGTCGCTATCGCCGTTATCGTCGTTGTTGCTGTTATTGCCGTCCTCAGTCGACCCCGTCGATTCCGACGAACTCTGGTACGATCCATCGACGATCTCCTGTCCTGCTCCAGTCCCCCAGCTATCCGGCAGCTCGCCGTCGTCCACGTCGTATTCGGGATGAACGAACGTTTGGTTCGTTTCGGTGAAGTAAACGGCCACGAGATTTCCGCTCGAGTTTCCGTCGAACGAGTGTTTCAGTTTCTTTCCGGTGTCCCAAGAGAAGGAACCTTCCACGCGGGCGTCATCGAGATCGGTGTCATCACCCGGCTCGACGAACCACGCTTCCGCTTCGAACGTTCGTCCTCCCGCGTTCGCATCCGCGTTTCCGGATCCACGGAAGGTGACCTCCGATACCGGTTCGATACAGGTCACTTCGAACTCCCGTGTGTCGCCGAACAGCGTCGCGACGAGGCCCGTCGCTTCGACGGTGACGGTCACCTCGACCTGTGAGGTACCTCCACCTTCCGAGCAGTGGACTTCACCGCGTATCACGTCGGTCGAACCTGGTTTAAACTTCTCACGGTCCGTCTCCGCCAGTTCGATCATCGGCCAGCCGTCATCACCGCTCTGTGGGTTAACTCCGATCTCGACGTTGGTGATCTCGAGTTTAACATCTCCAGCAAAACGATTCTCGACGGTCACCAGATCGATCGTTCCGTCGTCGTTTTCGTCGGCTGGAACGGTCCTGTCAGCCGCGTCATATCCCACGAACGCCTCGTCGTCGCCTACCACGTCCACCGACACCCCCCGTTCCGCCTCCATGCTGCTGAACGCTCCGGTGCCGACGCTCAGCGCGCCGGAGCTCGCGCCGCCGCAAAGCAGGATGAAGCGTCGTCGTTTCATGTCGAGTGACCCCCTCTCATCCGTTCCATCGCCTCCTACCCCTATCGTTATGCGGTTCCGGAAGACCGGTACGCGCCCCCTGAAATCGGTTCAGGCGTCGATCACCCGCTCCGAAATCCGGACCTATCCCCCCGTCCGGCTCACTGGAGCTCCGGCGGCTCCTCCAGTTCCCCGACCTTCATCTCCGCGGTGTAGTACTTGTGCGCGATCGCCGAGAACGTGAATGCGACCACGATAGCGAGGGTCCACGCGAGCGGCGGGAGCAGGGTAAAGGGCCACGCGCCCACCCACACCGCGGCCACGAGTGCCAGTGCGACCCCCGATAACCCCAGGTAGTACTCGCTCCAGGGGATCTCCTTCCCCTCGACCACGTCCATGTAGAGGTCGATGTTCTGGAGCGCGTCGGTGGGCTCGACCACCCCGCGGTTCTTGTTGAAGTCGACGACGCCGGCGCGGTCCATCTTCGGCAGGTGCGACTGCTGGAGCGCGGTGTAGACGCGCTTGCGGTCGCTGCCCGTGATCTCCGCCATGTCGACGTCGTTCTCCCAGGCCGCGATCTGCTCGGCCATGTCGCCGATCTCCATCGTCTCCTCCTCTCGTTTCAACAGATGCACCGCGAACCGTCGCCGCTGGTTCGCGAGCACGTCGTACAGCTCGTCATCGGAGATGTCGACTCCGACGTCAGAGGGCCCCCCGTCGATCTGCTGTGCCGACGCCATTGCTGTCAGACATATATGATCCTGTTAACATAAATCCTCTGGTCGTGATAATCTAATGAGGGTTCTCACGGACTGAAACGGAACTATCGTTGAAAGACTGAAACGCAGTTTTCTCGGGTTTGAACGCGTGTAGTGGTTGTTATCCGAATTGATTACGAGTGTCTCGGGACGTGAGAACGCGCTCACGTACCTGGTTAATTATATATTTTGGCGCGCAGATCCGCCCTTCAGGCCGATCGTGAACGGTGGGAGAGCGGTCTTCAGACCGAGCCTGAAGCGGATCGAATCGGCGCTCAACGGAGACGGAGCGGTCTCCGTTGCTGTTCGAGCTCTCTCCTCCGGAATTAGATCGAGTCGTTTGGTATGGACGTACCTCCGCGGTGAACGCTTCCGAAGCCCCGGCCGCGAGGCCGGCACGTGCGTTCACGAGAGTTGCTCTCGTGAGCCAATCGGAGCGGTGCGTTCTGATGACGACGTAAGCACCGGGGAGCGACAGCGACCGAGCGGGAAGCGTGGTTCGAGAGAGCGCCGCTCTCTCGTCATCACGGACGGCTTCGCCGTCTCGAACGACGGCGAGCGTGCGCCGTCTCCCGGCTGTCTCGTTGAGTCCCGCCCGCACCGCACGCTTCCCCGGCGTCGCCGGACGACGTCCGGGTGCCAGAGGCGCACGGCGCCTCGCTCCGACTCCCTCGCGCGTTTCGGCTCGCGCCACCGCAGTCGATCGATTCTCTTTCCACATGAGCGACGTATCTCCGGGATCGTTCCGCCGACAACGACACCCTTCAGTGGCTTCAGGAACCCCATAATCAAGGCCCCCAGTCCCCAATCGACGGTCGACAGCGACCCATGCCCACCGCCCGCCGCACCGCGATCCTCGCCGTCCTCCTCGTAGCCGCGGGCTCGCTCGCGTTCGCGACGGGCGCGGCCGTCCTCGACGGCGAGGCCGACACCCTCGCCGACGACCGCGTGGCGATCCAGCCCGCGGACGGGCCGAACGGCAAGTACGCCTACCTGAACGAGGACGACGAGATCACGATCGACGTCTCGCCGTCGAACCCGAACCTCTCCGCCGACTTCGAGGGCGTCAACGTCGACTCGACCGGCCGGATCGACGACGTGTTCACGATCACCTACACCGCGAACGAGACGGCCGACGTCTGGATCGAGCACGCGGGCGAGAACCTGACGTTCACCACCGACGACGGCCCGATCGAGAACGAGTCGAACGCGGTCACCCTCGGGCCGGACGGCTCCGTCTCGGTCGGCCTCCGGTTCGACACGCGCGGCGCGGAGGCGGGCACGTACCTGAGCGGCGACGAGTTCGCGGTCCACGCGAACGTCACGGACCCGGCGTCGGCGGAGAACGCGGCGTTCACCGCCGAGGGCGACGACGACGCCGCCGGCCCGCGGGTCCTCGTCGCGGACGCGGGTCCGTCGGCGCGCGAACTCGAGGCGAGCGACGTCGACCCCGGTGACACGCTCCGGTTCGAGACGGACGGCATGTCGGTGAACGGCGGAGATCTCACGCTCGACCGGATCGACCTCCGCGGCGTCGCGACCCGGACCGTCCGCATGGACGCCGACGGAACCCCCGACCCGCTCCCCGAGGCCGGCCCGCTCGAGGCGGCACGGGACCCGGTGCCGCTCGGCTACCTCGCGCTCGAGTACGACTTCGATCCCGCCGAGGTCGACGAGATGGCGATCCGGTTCAGCGTCGACCGCGAGTACCTCGGCGACACCGACCCCGAGAACGTGGTCGTCTTCCGCCGGAGCGACGACGGCGACTGGGAGCCGCGCGAGACCGCGGTCCTCGACGAGGACGTCGTCGAGATCCGCGGGCTCTCCGAGGACCGAGTCCACTTCGTCGCGCGCACGACGGAGTTCTCGACGTTCGCGGTCGCGACCCACACCGACCGGATCGGGATCCGGAACGCCTCCACCGCCGACGAGGCCGTCGAGGCTGGAGCCGAGACGACCGTGACCGCGACCGTCGAGAACGCGGGCGGCGCGGCCGGCGAGCGAACCCTGGAACTCACCGCGGACGGCGGGACGCTCGACGACGAGGCGCTCGACTCCGAGACCGTGTCGCTCGATCCCGACGAGTCGACGACGGTCTCCTTCCCGGTCGAATTCGCGGAGAACGGCGCGTACGACCTCGCGGTCGACGGGACCTCGGCCGGGACCCTCCTCGTCGGCGACGGGACCGGATCGGGCGACGAGACGGCTCGGGCCGCCGCGGACGAGGGGAGCCAGCCCCAGCCCGACGCGGACGGCGGGAACGAGGTCTCCACGGACGGCGGGAGCCAGTCCGACGCGGAGGGGTCGGAAGCCTCCGAGCAGGACCCTCCGACCGAGGAGCCGGGCGGGTTCGGTATCCGGGAACTCGCGGGCGTGATGGGCGTACTCGCCGTGCTCCTCGGGTGGTTGGCGGTGATCCGCCGAATGCCGCGTTCCTGACCGCTCGCGGCGACAGGGATTTACTGTCGGCTGCCGCACGCGTAGTCGTGACGAACCGGTCGATCGACTCGAGCGTCCGTAGCCTGGATCCACCGCTTCGTGAGGTCCTTCTCTCGCGTACGCGCCCGGTCGACCTCCTCGTCCTGTCGGTCGTGCCGGCCGTTCTCCTCGCGACCTTCACGCTTCCGGAGACGACTCGGCGGTCGCTCGCGTTCGCGTACCACGACCCGACCGTGCTCACGGCGTTTTCCGCTCACTACGTCCACCTCGACGCCGATCATCTCCTCGCGAACGTCGCCGCATACGGGCTGCTCGCTGGCGTCGGCTACCTGCTGGCGATCGCGAGCGGACGCCGGCGGTTCTTTTTCACGGCGTTCTCGACGTTCGCTCTCGCGTTCCCGTTCGCGCTCTCCGCGCTGAACCTCGCGGTCCCGCGGCGTGCGATCGGCTTCGGCTTCTCCGGCATCAACATGGCCTTCTCGGGACTCCTGCCGCTTCTTCTCGCCGCGTTCGTCCACGCGAACCTCTCGGGACGCGGCGGGGGGTCCCCGGCTGGGCGAACGGTCCCGCTCTCCGGGTCCGTGCCGATCCGTCTCCTCCCGGCGACGTTCCTCGTCGTCGTCGGCTGGATCGGGGTGTTGGCGCTGCCGGCTTCGACCGAGTGGTCGGGGGTCGTCGGTCCCGGTATCCTCCTCGGGGGGCTACTTCTCGGCGCGGGCGGGGTCCTGTCGACCCCGCTGGAGCGTCGCCCCTCGCTTCGGGAGGGCCTCCGTCGGGTGGTCGACCGGCGGGGATACGGCGACCTCTTCGCCGTCGGCGCGACCCTGGCGGTCGCGTACCCGGTCGTCGGGTTCCCCGCCGAGCCGGCGGTCGAGGGCGGTGTGATCAACCTCTATGTCCACCTCCTCGGCTTCTGTCTCGCCTTCATCGGTCCGTACGTCCTGGTCGCGGGCGGCGTCTTCGACGACCGGACCTCCCGGTCCGAGGCCCCCGCCGACCTCCGAGTCGATTGACACGATCCGCGACTTTATTACGCGCCGACGATAGCGTTCTACCGAGCGCGGCCGTTTCCCGATCGACACATGTCACCTCGACGAATCCTCTCGGTCGGCGCACAGGTCGCGGCCGTCCTCGTGGTGCTCTCGCTCGTCGTCGGCCAGTTCCTCGGACAGCCCGTCCTCCTGAGCTTCGTCGAGACGGGGAGCATGCAGCCCACGCTCGCCCCCGGCGACGGGTTCGTCGCGATCCCCGCGCCGGTCGCCGGCGGGATCGGCGTCGGCGACGTCGTCACCTTCGACGCCCAGGAGATCCAGGGCGGCGGGCTGACAACCCACCGCGTCGTCGACGAGACCGAACGCGGGTACATCACGCAGGGGGACGACAACCCGTTCACCGACCAGGACGGCGGCGAGCCGGTCGTCCAGGAGGCGGACGTCGTCGCCAAGGCGCTCACCGTCGGCGGGAGCGTCGTGGTGATCCCCCACCTCGGGACGGTCGCCATGGCGTTCCAGTCCGGACTGGAGGGCGTCCAGACGTGGCTCGCGGTGACGTTCGGGATGCGGTCGCTCCAGGGCACCCAGGGACTCGCGTACCTCCTCTTCGGGCTCTCGGTCGTCGCGTACGCGGCCGACTGGCTGCTGACGGGGTCGACGCGCGACCGGCCGGAACGCGACCGCTCCCGCGACGACGGCACCTCGGTGACGTTCATCCTCGCCGTGCTCGCGCTCGTGTTGATGAGCACCGCGACCGCAGCGATGGTGGTTCCGGGGGGCACCCAGGAGTACGGCGTCGTCAGCGCGGAGTTCGAGTCCGACAACCCCACAGTGATCGAGCGGGGGACGAGCCAGGAGCTGGAGTACGTCGTCCCGAACGCCGGGCTCGTCCCCGTCCGGACGTACGTCGAGCCGGCCAGTCCGGGCGTGGCGGTCGAGCCGCAACGGGTCGCGGTCGGTCCCCGCGGCGAGGGGTCGACCACGGTGACGCTCACCGCGCCCGAGGAGACCGGCTACTACCGGATGTACGTCGTCGAGCACCGCTATCTTGCGGTGTTGCCGCCGGCGGTCATCGACGGCCTCCATCGGGTCCACCCGTGGGCGCCACTCGTCGCGATCAACGCCCTGCTCGGCGGCGGCATCCTCCTCACCGGCCTCCTCCTGCTCCGCGGGGAGCCGGCGCGGATCCGGAGCCGCGAGTCGCGCCGGAAGACCCCGCTTCACCGACGCCTCCTCCGTAAACTCTACTGACACCATGAGCACGTCCACAGCCCCCGACGAAAGCCGCCTGCGGCTTCGAGCGTTCCTCGACGCACAGTTCACCGTCCTCCTCGTCGTCTGTCTCCTCGTCGCCGCGGCGGGCGGAGCCGTCGTCTACACCACCCACGTCGAGCCCGGCACCGAGACGCAGACGCGGACCGTCTCCTCGTGGACCGTCGAGACCGAGTACGTCCACAGCGCGGAGGTGACGGAGCCGAGCCCCGTGTTCTCGATCGGCGACGAGCTGACGAACCGCGAGACGTACTTCGCGAGCGTCGCCCCCGAGCTCGACGTCGCGGCAGAGACCACCTACGCCGCCGACTCGGCGGAGTCCGTCGACGTGGCGGTCAACTCGACGCTCGTCGTGCGTAACGTCGGCGAGGAGGACGTCGTCTACTGGGAGCAACGCGAGCCGGTCGACTCGACGAACGCGACGGACGTCGAGCGGGGCGAGACGGTCTCGGCCCCGTTCACGCTCAACAGCACCGCGATCGACGAGCGGGTCGCGACGATCGAGGAGGAGCTTGGGGCCTCCCCCGGCGAGACGGAGACGTTCGTCGTCACCGACGTCGAGGTCGCCGGCACGCTCAACGGCGAGGAGGTCACGTACACGCGGTCGACCCAGTTCGGGATCAGCCACGAGGGGGCCACCTACACCGTCTCCGATCCGGGCGTCCAGTCCGACGGCGACGAACAGCAGGTCACCGAGACGGTCGAGCGGACCTACGGGCCGCTCCGGGGGATCGGCGGTCCGGCCCTCCTCGTCGTCGGTCTCCTCGGCACCGCGATCCTCGGGTACGTCCGGTACGAGGGACTCCTCCGAGTCACCGAGGCGGAGCGGGAGTACCTCTCGTTCCGCGACGATCGCTCGGAGTTCGGCGAGTGGATCACGCGAGTCCGACTCCCGCCCGAGGCGCACGAGCGGCCGGAGGCGCACGCCGACGACCTCCGGGACCTGGTCGATTTCGCCATCGACAACGACACCGGCGTCGTCGAGGACCCGAACACGGGCGCGTTCCACGCCGTCTCCGGCGAGTTCGTCTACACCTACCGACCCCCGCTCGCGCCCGCCGCCGGAAGTCTCGACGACTCGGGCGGGGACGGATCCGACGTGGGGGGTCCCGAGGAGGACGACGGGACCGAGGGGGGGCTGTTCACGCGGCCGCTTTTCGGCGGCGGATCGGACGGCGAGGGCCGTGAGATCGACGGCGACACCGGCGTCGACGGCGACGCTGAGAGCGCGGACGACGCGGACGGTCGCGTCGGCGACGACGCGTGATCGCGGGAAAGTAACCTACTTGAGTCCGGCCCGGTTAGGTCCGGCCGCAGTCCCGTGGTGTAGTGGCCAATCATAATGGCCTTTGGAGCCATTGACGGCGGTTCGAATCCGCCCGGGACTATTCGTGCTCACTTCGTTCGCACGGAATAGTCCCGACTCCGGATTCGAAGCAGGGAACGGAGCGAAGCGGAGTGACCGCGGTTCGAATCCGCCCGGGACTACTTTGCGCCGAACAAACTCGTGAGGCGCACATGTCCGCAGCGGTTCGAACCCAGAGGACGAGGGGGTCGCGTCCTCGCGATTCGAGTTCCGCTCGGACTCCGGAACGGTCGTTGACGTTCGTGCTCCCGGCGAGCCCGCGCCGGGCGTCCGGATGACGGATCGGTTTCCGGACTTCTCGCCGGTCGCGCTCGGCGACGTCGGCTTCGTCGGGCGTGTCAGGTCGGGGCTCGAACCGGTCGTCGACGTCGTGGCGCTTTCGGGGCTCGCCGTCCACGATTCACAACGACGGTGTTCCTGACGGGTCGTGTCGGTTGCGACGGCAACTCGTGCGGTACACGCCGAAACGGGCCACGGAACGTCGATCGAGCGTCGCGAAGATAATACGATCGCCGAGCGAGGTCCAATCCGGTGACGCACTGTGCTAAGCGCGGCCCTTGGCGGGCTCGTCTTTGCCCTTCTGCGTGACTTCGTTTGGCGGTGGTACACCAATCCGGATCTCCACCTCGCCGACTCAGCCGATCGAACCTCCGGGAGGATCGAAACGACGTGGGTGACTGGTCCTGTCGCGGGCCGTTCGTGAGCCGGGGCGCCGCCGCGAAGCGTTTCCGGCTCCAGTAAATATACTATCCCTGACGATTCTCATCGGGACGAATGTCGGCGCACGCTCATCCGTTGGGAACGGTCGAGGCGCTGAGTGACGGGGCGATAGATGGATTCGCGGCCGACCTCGACGGCGACCTCATTCTGCCGGACAGCGAGGAGTACGGGGACGCCCGCAACGTCTGGAACGGCCTGATAAACGAGTATCCGGCCGTCGTCTCCCGGGTCGCGAACGCGGGCGACGTGGCCCGATCGATCCGATTCGCCTGCGAGCACGGCCTCCGGATCGCGGTCCGCGGCGGCGCACACCATCAGGCCGGGAGCGCGGTCGTGAGCCAGGGGCTCGTCGTCGACCTCGCGGACATGGACGCGATCGACGTCGACCCCGAGGCGCGGGTGGCTCGTGTCGAGCCGGGCAACCGCGCCGAGGACGTGCTCGCGGCGACCCAGGAGTACGGGCTCGCGATGCCCACCGGCAGCGCGGGGGACGTGGGGATCGCCGGCTCCACGCTCGGCGGCGGCATCGGCTGGATCCGACGGAAACACGGGCTCGGGATCGACGCGCTCCGGAGCGTCGAGATCGTCACTGCCGACGGCGAGCGGCACAGGGCCTCCCCCGAGCGCAATCCGGACCTGTTCTGGGCGGTCCGCGGCGGCGGCGGCAACTTCGGAGTCGTGACCGAGTTCGAGTTCGACCTGTACGAGGTGGGGCCGATGGTCCAGGGCCTCGGCGTCTTCTACCCCGCAGACCTCGCCGAGGAGGTGATGGCCGTCCACCGCGAGGTCGTCTCGGACGCCCCCGCGGAGCTGACGACGATCCTGCTCGACGGCCACGTCCCGAACCTCCCGCCGATGCCCGACGAGATCGCCGGTACCGACGCGGTCGGCGTCCTCGGCGCGTACGCCGGCGACCCGGAGGCGGGCGCGGAGGCCGTCGCTCCGCTCCGCGAGGTCGACGAGCCGATCGTCGACATGAGCGACGTGATGCCCTACGAGGCGCTCCACGACCTGGGGTCACAGCTCTACCCGTGGGGTCGCAAGTACACCCACCGGTCGGTGTTCGTGGACGAACTCACCGACGAGATCCACGGGATCGTCCACGAGCGGACCGCGGCCGCGCCGACGCCGATGTCCGCCGTCGGGATCTGGCCGCTCGGCGGCAACGTCGGACACGGCCCCGACGCCGCCTACGCGTGGGCGGACGACGGGTACATGATCACCGTCGAGGGCAACTGGGAGACGGTCGAGAACCGACCCACGCTCGACTGGGCCGCCGAGACTGACCGGCTGCTGCGCGAGGCGGGCGGCGAGGGCGCGTACGCGGGCTTCACCGGCGTCGAGGAGCGCGACTGGGAGGACTGGGCGGCGCAGGTGTACGGCGACAGCTACGACCGGCTCGCCGCGATCAAAGCCGAGTACGACCCCGACAACGTGTTCAGCCGGAACGTCACCGTCGACCCCGACGACGCCTGACCCGTCGACGGGGGTCGACCCGGACTCGGGGGAACGACCGGAGAGCCGAACCGACCCGACCGGTCGAGGACCGATCGCGAAACCGACGCGAACCCGCATGACCGACCACGCGACTCGCGGATCGACTGACGAGCGCACTCTCGAGAAGCGGGTCCTCCTCGAGAACGAACTGCCGCCGGAGCTCCGACGAGCGATCCGGCGCCGCTCCGACGTCGCTCGAAACCCGCGCTCGCCGAGCGCGGGTGGTCCAACCCGGTGCGCGGTCCGCGAACGCGCCCGCGAGGGCGAACTCGCCCGGCTCCGCCGAGGGAGCCTCGCGTGGAACACGTGCCCGGCCGAACGTTTCCGCGTCGCGTTCTCGCTCAGACCAGTCGCTCGGCGATCCGAGCCGCGCCCTCGGCCGCCGCGGTCGCGGGGTCGTCCGGGGCGACGACCTCGACGTCGCGGTCGAGTTCGGCCGAGAGCCGCTTCTCGAACTCCTCGACGAGTCCGGGGATACACGCCATGCCGCCGGTGACGGCGATCGGGCGGCCCAACGCGAGCTGGTAGGGTTTCATGTGGTCGTTCGCGAGTTCGGGGAGGAACTCGTTTGCCACGACGTCGACCGCGTCGTCGATGTAGCGGTCGACGGGGTCGCGGACGCCGCGATCGACGGTGAACTCGTGGCTCCCGCCGCCGGGCTGTTGGACCACGTCCGTGAACGGCTCGAAGTCGTACACGTCGGCGTGTCCTTCTTTGTACTCGCGGGCGGTCGTCCGATCGATGTGGACCCGACCCTGACTCTCCTCCTCGACGGCGGCGACGATCCAGCGGTCGACCTCGTTGCCCGTCACCGAGCCGGTCGAGAACGGCGAGAGCTGCTCGCCGCGGCGGTACGCACACGCCTCGAGCGTCGTCGAGCCCATGTTGACGGAGACGAACACCTCGTCTATCGCGTCGAGCCCGTCGCCGTAGGCGGGGATGGCCCCGCAGAGCGACTCGGGGAAGCTCCGGACCGCGGCCTCGCCGACGCTCGAGCCCTCGATGACCGCCTCGAGGTTCTCGACGCCCGCCTCGTTGTCGATGGTCGGCACCGCGTAGACGACCGCGCTGTTTTCGGGGACGTCGTGGGCGTCCACGACCGCCTCGAAGAACGCTTCAGCGTCGGCGACGCCGTCGTCGTTCTCGGGGAGTCCCGATCGGAGCATGAACCGCACCGAGTCGGGGTACTCGACGGCGGCGTCGTGGCCGAAAAGCGCCTTCTCCTCGCCCGTGATGGCGTCCTCGTAGGTCGCCAGACAGGTGAGCGTCGAGTGTCGCTCGCGGCCGTCGCGCTCGTCGGGGAGATCGAGCACCGTTCGAGTGCTTCCGAGTTTCACCCCGACGGCGGTCGGGGCGTTCTGGTCGTCGGCGTTCGTCGTGGTGGATTCTGCGTCGCTCATTGTTCACTCGCACACGAGACGATCCGGACGACGGAGACGAGGCTGATCCGATGGTCGGCGGGGGAGAAGGGCCGGTCGCGTCGGGGCGCGTCGAAGCCGGCGAGCCGGCGTTCCAACGCGTCCGCGACCGCCGGCGCGATCCACCCGAGCTCGGCGTAGTACGACAGCGCGTCGCGGCTCCGCAGGTGGCCGCCGACGTCGACGAGGTAGCCGAGCCAGTCGGCGATCTCCCGCTCCGCTTCGGGCACGCTCGGTACGGATCGCAGGTAGGGACGCTCCCCGCCGTCGACCCGCCGCAGCCCGCGTTGCCGCCGGAGGACCTCCCGGAACGCGGCCGAGCGAGCCGCCTGTTCGGCGCGGTTCCGGTTCGGTCGACGAAGTCGCCGCTCCCGAGGCGCTTCGTTCACGCCGCCCCGCGTTCCCGCGAGCCGGCGCAGTTCCCGTACGTCGTATCTCCGTGGGTTCAGACTCATTGTCCGTCCGTCCGTCGTTCGCGTCCGTACCCGAACGCTTCCCACCGACGTATATGAGCGTTCGTGCGCAGTTATCACCCCTGAGAAACTACCACGCGTCTCGACGCCCCGTTCGAGAGACGATCCGCCGGGCGACGGCGACGCTCCCGGCCGCGAGCGCGGCCCCGGCGATCACGTCCGTCGCCCAGTGGGTCCCGAGGTACATGGTCGCGACCACGATGCTGCCCGCGAGCAGGCCCGCAACGGGGGTCCACCGCGGGAACTCCTCGTGCGTCGAGACCGCGACGAGGAGGACGGTCACCGACAGCGCCGTGTGAAGCGACGGGAACACGTTCGTCTCGACGTTCACCCGCGCCGTGAGCCGCGTCACCTCCGGGAACGCCTCGAGCAGCGGTGCCTCGACCCGTGCCGCGTCCGGGTCGGCGCCGGGGAGCCGGTGGTAGTTGCGCGGTCCGTACGCCAACACCGCGCCGTAACAGACGATCGCGACGGCGTAGTTGACCGCGTACGCCGCCACCAGCGTCTTCAGTGGTCGGGGGTTCGACGCGAACAGGTACGCCACGAACGGGAAGACGAGCACCACGACGTACCCGAACACGTACATCGGTCCGAAGTAGTAGAGCCCCCAGTCGGGCAGGGTCGCCTGGAGGGTCGCGACGAAGTCTCCCTCGACGGCGTAGAACCACTCCGTCGGGCGGAGCCCGTGTCGTCGGGAGAACGCCTCGATCCGATCGAGGAGTCCCTTGTTGAGCAACAACACGACCGCCAGTCCGCCCACGTACGGGGCGGCGACGCGGAGCCGCCGCCGGAGTCGGTCGCGGTCGGCGACGACCGACCGGACCCGGTCGAGCCCGACGCACGCCGGGAGCAGAAGGGCGAAACACGCGAGGGTGATCCCCGCGACGAGCGCCGCGAGCACCGCGAAGAGCATGGTCTGCCGGGATTACGATCGCGACGGTTTCACTGCTCCGCCTCCGGCGGGACGGACCGGTATCGACCCGGTGGCCCGGACGGCCGTCCCGACCCGGTGGTCCGTTCGAGGGCGGGCGTCTACTCCCCGTCGCTCCACGGCAGCGGCTCCGTACACCAGTGACAGAAGTCGAGTTCGGCGTCGGTCTCCCGCCCGCAGTGGGGACACTCGAGTCGGGTCGGCCCGCCGCCGTCCGAATCGACGCCTCCGGGACCGGCGCTCCCGTCGTCGCCCTCCTCGGCCGGGTGCCGCCGGACGGCCGCCGCGAGCGCGGCGTCCCGATCCGCCTCCGCGGCCTCCGAGCGCGCGACGAGGTACGCGTCCACCGCCGAGAGGCCGACCAGGACCGAGATCGGCAGGGCGACCCCCGCCGGCACCGCGGCCGCGACGTCGGCGAGCGACCCGCTGAGATCGATCGGGCCCGCGTCCGAGAGACTGTACAGCGCGACCGCTCCGCCGAGGACGGTCACGTGCCACACGATCGCTCGCCCGAACCGCCCCAGGAACGCGTGTCCCAGGCCGGGGACGAACGTCGCCAGGAGGGCGGCGATCGGCGCTCGGAGACGGCCTCGCATGTCGAACGCTTCTCGAGGCCGCTACTTACCCGCTACGGTGTCGGACGGGCGCGGATGACAACGATTAATCGAGGGCTCCGCGTGCGACGATCCATGAACGGGAAGCGGGCGACCGCGTTCGTCCCCGGCCACGTCACCGCCTTCTTCAGCGCGCACCCGGCGGCGGATCCGGCCGCCGCGGGCTCGCGCGGCGCCGGACTCACCCTCTCCGACGGCGTCGACGTGACGGTCGAACCGATCGGCGACGCTTCCGACCCGACCGACGACGCCGACGACTGGTCCGCCGCGGACGACGATGCGGCCGCGGCGATCACCCTCGACGGCTCGCCGGCGGCGATCGGCGCGGTCGCGGACGTGCTGGCCGCACTCGGCGTGCGGGCGCGGGTCGAACTCGAGACCGACCTCCCGCTCGGGGCGGGGTTCGGCGTCTCGGGGGCGGCGGCGCTGGGAACCGCGCTCGCCGCCAACGCGGCCGCCGACCGGGGGCGCACCGAGAACGAGCTCGTCCGGATCGCCCACGAGGCCGAGGTCGAACGCGGAACCGGGCTCGGCGACGTGGTCGCACAGGCCCGCGGCGGACTCCCGATCCGGCTGGAGCCGGGCGCGCCGGGCCACGGCGAGCTCGACGGGATCCCCGCGAACGCCCGCGTCGAGTACGTCACCTTCGGCGAGCTGTCGACCGAGGAAGTGCTCGCCGGCGACACCGCCGCGCTCACCGCGGCCGGCGAGCGGGCCCTCTCCCGGCTCCGTGCGGACCCGCGGCTCCCCACGCTGATGGACGCCTCCCGCGAGTTCGCGGAGCGGGCGGATCTCCTCGTCCCCGAGGTCGCGAAGGCGATCGAGGCGGTGGACCGCTCCGGCGATCGGGACCCGGAATCCGACCGATCCGGCGGCTCCGCGGCGATGGCGATGCTCGGCCGCACCGTCTTCGCGCTCGGAACCGATCTCTCCGACGCCGGCTACGATCCCGCCGTCTGTCACACGCATCCCGCGGGCGCGCAGCTGACCGGCTGCGACTGACCGAGCGAGAGCGGTAACCGCCGCGACCGACCGCGTCCGGCGTCGACGACGGCCCTCTCCGGCGTCAGTCCGTTCGCGCCGTCGCCGGACGCCGCGCGTCGAGGTGGTCGCGGGCCGCCTCGGCGATCACCTCGCCCGGACCGCGGACGCAGTCGCGGCGCAGGTCCGGGTAGTGGCCGTCGACGAGCCCCTCGACGATCTCTTCGGCCTCGAGCGCGCGCTCGATCGGCTCGCCGCGGAGCGCCTCCGAGACCATGCTCGCGACCGCGGTGCTCACCGCGCAGCTCTCGCTCTCGAAGCCGATGTCGGCGACGGTTCCGTCGTCGTCGATCTCCACGAAGAACTCGCCGTCGTCGCCACAGGAGGTCTCCGCCGAGTGTTTCGTGAACGTCGGATCGGCGATCGAACCCGCGTTCCGCGGCGCGCGGTAGTGGTCGGCGAAGCGGTCGTGGAAGCGGTCGGAGGCGACGAGGTCGTCGCGGTGCTGCCGGGCGTTCTCCAGCGCGTCGATCAGGGCGTCGACCTCCCGCTCCGTGTTGTAGACGTAAAACGAGGCCCGCACGGAGCCGGGGATCTCGAGCCGGTCGTGGAGCGGCTGGGTACAGTGGTCGCCGGCGCGGACGGCGATTCCGCGGTCGTTCAGCACCGACGAGAGGTCGTGGCCGTGGACGCCGTCGACGTTGAACGAGACGAGCCCGGAGCGCTCCTCGCCGCGCGGGACGCCGTAGACGGCCACGTCGTCGCGCTCCTCCAGTCGCCGCATCGCGTACTGGGCGAGGTCGTTCTCGTGGGCGGCGACGGCGTCCATCCCGATCTCGTCGAGGTAGTCGGCGGCGGCCGCGAGCGCGATCCCCTCGGCTATCGGCGGCGTCCCGGCCTCGAACTTCCAGGGCGGCCGGTTCCACGTCGCCCCCTCGAAGGTGACGTGGCGGATCATCTCGCCGCCGTAGAGGAACGGCTCCATCTCCTCGAGGACGTGCCGTTTCCCGTAGAGCACGCCGATCCCGGTCGGGCCGGCCATCTTGTGGCCCGAGAAGGCGAGGAAGTCGGCGTCGAGCGCCTCTACGTCGACCGGGCGGTTCGGAACCGACTGCGCCCCGTCGACGAAGACGAGCGCGCCGTGGTCGTGCGCGAGGTCGGCGAGGTCGGCGACGGGGTTCACCGTGCCGAGGACGTTCGAGACGTGCGCCACCGACAGCATCCGGGTGTCGTCGTCGATCACCTCGGCCGCGTGCTCCATGTCGAGGTGACCCTCCTCGTCGACGCGGACGTACCGGATCTCCGCGCCGGTCCGGCGGGCGACCTGCTGCCAGGTGACGAGCGAGGCGTGGTGTTCCATCTCGGTGACGACCACGTTGTCGCCGGGTTCGAACTCCTCCATGCCGAACCCGTAGGCGACGAGGTTCACCGCCTCCGTGGCGTTCTTCGTGAAGACGATCTCCTCGAGTCCGCCGCTCGCGCCGACGAACTCCGCGATCCGCTCGTGTGCCTCCTCGTAGGCGATCGACGCCTCGTGGCTCAGCCCGTGGATCCCGCGGTGGACGTTGGCGTTGTACTCCTCGTAGTACTCGCGGAACACGTCGTACACCTGCGTGGGCGTCTGGGTCGTCGCGGCGTTGTCGAGGTAGACGAGCGGCTCGCCGTCGACCTCCCGGTCCAGTATCGGGAAGTCGTCTCGAACGTGTGCGGGGTCGGCCATACCGGCAACAGATACCAGTCGTACAATAAGTTTCGGGGTGAGGAGATGGCCGCTCCCGTTACCGATCGGGAGTTACCCCGTGCCCTGGGCCGCCGATGTCGTGTACCGGACCCTCGCCACTCTCGACGACGTCCTCCGCCAACAGTCGGTTGCCGTCGAGGTCGACGTACGAGAACGACCCCAGCCCGGCGACGACGTGGGCGCTGGTGTGGATGCCGACCGAACTCTCCAACATACAGCCGACCATCAGATCGAGGTCCGCGCCGTTCGCGATGGCGGCGATCTCCGCGACCGCGAGCGGGCCGGACTTTCCCAGCTTGACGTTGACGACGTCGGCCGCCTCCTCCCGGACGACGCGGACCGCGTCCTGTGGCGTGAAGACGGTCTCGTCGGCCGCGACGGGGACGTCGATGCGACGGCGCGCGTCCGCGAGCCCCGCGAGGTCGCTCGCCGGAACGGGCTGTTCGATCAGATCGAGGCGTATCCCCCGCTGGGCGACGCGGTCCGCGAACAGCGCCGTCTCCTTCGGACTCCACCCCTGGTTGGCGTCGACCTTCAGCGCGGCGTCCGGCGCGGTCTCCCGTATCGCGGCCACCCGCTCGACGTCCGCGTCCAGGTCGGTTCCCGTCTTGATCTTCAGGTGTTCGTACCCCGCGTCGACCGCCTCCTCGGCTCGTCTCCTGGCGGCCGCCGGCTCGACGATGGGGATCGTCATGTCCGTCTCGACGGGCGAGGGCGTGCCGCCGAAGAGCTCCGAGAGCGCGATATCCCGCTCCCGACAGAACGCGTCGAGGATCGCCGTTTCGACCGCGAACGTCGCCGAGACGGCTCCGGGGAACGTGTTCCGCAGCTCCGCCACGACGCTTCGGTACTCGCCGACGGGCCGGTCCTCGACGACGTCCGCGGCGGCACGCGCCGTCGCGACCGCTGCCTCACGCGTCTCCCCGGTCACCGGCGGAAGGGGGGACCCCTCGCCGTACCCCTTCACGCCCTCCTCGGTCTCGACCGTGACGAGCACGTTCGAGGCCTCGTGTTGAACGCCGAGCGAGATCTCGAACGGCTCGGAGAGGGGGAGGTCGAGCGGTTCCACGGCGAGGTCGACGACGGTACTCACGTTCCACCTCCCGTCGCGCCGGTCGAAGCCTCCGGTTCCAGGGCGTCCCGAACCGCGCCGAGGAGCTCCTTCGCGCCGCCTTCGTCGTAGACGTTCGCGACCGGGTACTCGTGACGATCGCGCTCCGCTTCGGGATCTCCCCAGGTCGAGATCCCGGCGACGGTAGCGTCGGAGAGCGTTTCGACGAGTTCGGCCTCCCGCTCGACGCCGTCGACCCGAAACCGGTCGAAGTGTGTCCGTCGGACTCGAGCCGGGTCGTCGGCGAGGACGACCGCGTCGGGCCACGACCCGTGGAGGACGCCGAGCGTGACGCTGGAGTACGCGCGGTGGGTGAGCGACGCCTGCCCCTCCACGAAGACGAGGTCGTGTTCCGCTCCCACCGACATCACCATGTCCTCGACGACCCCGCCCGTGAAGTCGGCGGGGACGCGGTCGACCACGACCCCCTCGTGCGCGCCGACCATGATCCCGGTCTGTCCGGTGGCGACCCAGCCGGCGTCGAGGTCGGCCTCGCGGGCCGCCTGATAGAGTTCGAACGTCGTCGTGCGCTTGCCGACCGCACAGTCGGTTCCGAGCGTGAGAACCACGTCGGCGTCGACGTCGTCGACCGACCCGTCCCCGACGCGGAGCGCGTCCTCCCTGGGGGGCTTCCGTACGTCGAGGATTCGGGCGCCGTGCCCGTCGGCTACCCCCGACCAGCGTTCGTCGTCGCCGAGGAAGTGGTGGAGCCCGCTCACGACGTCACAGCCCGCGCGAAGGGCGTCCTCGATGTCCCCGATCCACGCGTCGGGGAGCTGTCCTCCCGCCGGCGCGACGCCGATGACGAGTGCCTCGGCTTCCGGAGCGATGTCGAGGGCGTCGGCCACGCACTCCACGATCGGAATCTCGGGTGCGTCGCGTTTCTCGAGGACTTCGGCCGGCGTCCGTCCCGCCGTCCCCGAGTCGACTACCGCCCGGACGTCGAACACCTCGCTGTGTGTGACGACTCCGTTTGCCGTCTTCCCGCCGTTCTTCCCGAACTCTCCCTCGGCGAGGACGATGGCGGGAGCCGGGACGTCGAACGTGTCTCGAAGGTTCATCGGATACGAGACGGTCACTCCCGTTCAAGCAAAACCCTACAACCTTCCATGATGGGTCCCCGACGCCCCTCCGATTCGGGTGTGGTTCAGTCGATCCGATACCGTTCGACCGCCGAATCGTCCAACGTCACTCCGAGGCCCGGATCGCTCGGGACCGTGAAGCGACCTCCCGAGGCGTTCCACGCCTCCGGGTCCTCGACGAGCGTCGACGCCGCGTGGACGTTCAGGGCACCGGACGGATAGGGGATCGCCGGCGACGACGCCGCGAAGTGCGCGTTTGCGGCCGTCCCGACACCGAGTTCGAGCATCGTTCCCATGAAACAGGGGAGTCCGTGCGCGCTCGCGACCGTCGCGACGTCGCGCGCACGCGAGAGCCCGCCGGTCTTCGCGAGCTTGATGTTGACGATATCACAGGCGTCCCGGCCCGCGAGGTCGGCGACGTCCGACGGGGAGAAACAGGCCTCGTCGGCCAACACCGGCACGCCCGTCGCCTCCCGTACCCGCCGGAGCCCCGCGACGTCGTCGTAGGGTACCGGCTGTTCCACCAGGACGAGCCCGCCGGCGGCCTCGTCGAGGACGGGGACGCGACGCACCGCCTCCGCGGCGGACCATCCCTGGTTGGCGTCGACGCGGATCCTCGCGTCGGGCACCGCGTCGACGATCGCCGCGATCGCCTCCCGCTCTGCCTCGAAGTCCGGCCCGCCGACCTTCACCTTGAACGCCGTGAACCCCTCTTTCCGGGCCTCGACCGCGAGCTCGCGGACCTCCTCCGGCGGACGGATGCCGATGGAGTAGTGGAGGGGGATCGTCGGATCGCCGTCGGGCGCGCCGCCGAGCAGATCGTACACCGGGAGGTCGCGTAGCTTCCCCAGCGCGTCGTACAGCGCCACGTCGACGCCGCTGATCGGGAACGGCTCCCCCGAGAGCGTCCGCTCCGCCCGGTCGACGAGCCGCGGGATGCGGTGGAGCGGCTCGCCCTCGACGAGCGGCGCGAGACGATCCTCGACCAGGTCCAGGACCGCACGCCGTGTCAGCCCGTGCGGCCACGTCGACAGCGGCGCGATTTCGCCGACGCCCGTGACGCCGGCGTCGGTCTCGACGCGGACGAGGACGTGGTCGTACGACCCTTGTCCACCGGCCGCGACCGAGAGGCTCGTCTCGTAGGACGTCTCCACCGGTACTGACACCGGGATCGTCTCGACGGCGGTGACCGTGGCGCTCATGTGCCGATCACGTCCCCAGGCCGCGCGCCGGTGTGGTCGCCGTCTTCGACGACGAACTCCCCGTTGACGAGGACGTGCTCCACGCCGGCGGGATACGCGGCTGGATCGAGGAAGTCGCCGGTCTGCTCGACGGTTTCGGGGTCGAACACCGTCAGGTCGGCGCGGGCGTCCCGTTTCACCACGCCGCGATCGTCGAGGCCCAACCGCGAGGCGGGCATGCCCGTCATCTTGTGGACGGCGCGCTCGAGCGGGATCACCTCCTCCTCGCGGACGTAGTGGCCGAGCACGCGCGGGAACGTCCCGTAGTTCCGCGGGTGCGGAACGCCCTCTCCGAGCGGCCCGGACTGGCGGAGCGAGGAGCCGTCGCTGCCGACCATGGTGAGGTCGTGGCGCATCACCGTTCGGACGTCGGTCTCGTCCATGCCGAAGTTGACGTGCATGGTCCGGTTCCCGTCCTCGAGGACGATGTCGAGGAGGATATCGGCAGGTCGGCGGTCCTCCCCGTCACGCGCCGCGAGTTCGGCGATCGTCTTCCCCTCACACGCCTTCAGGTCGGGGTTCTGGACTCCCGTCACGAGGATGCCGTCCCAATTGCTCGTGCGGTCTGCCTTCAGGTCGTCGCGGATCCGGGCTCGGGTCTCGGGGTCGCGGAGCCGCTCCAGGAGCGCGTCGTCGCCCCCGTCGTGGGCCCAGTTGGGAAGCAGCGCCCCGAGGCTCGTCGAGGAGGCGACGTACGGGTACTGGTCACACTGTACGTCGATCCCCTCCCGCTGACGAACGAGCTCCATCCGGCGGAGGGTGGCCCTGACCTTGCCCCAGTTGTCGGGACCGATCGCCTTGTGGTGGGACACCTGTACCGGAACGTCCGCCCGGCGGCCGATCTCGAGGGTCTCCTCGACGCTCTCGATGAGGCCGTCGCTCTCGGAGCGCATGTGGGTCGCGTAGAAGCCGTCGTGGTCGGCCGCGACCTCGGCGAGCGCGACGACCTCGTCGACGTCGGCGTAACACCCCGGCGGGTAGAAGAGGCCGGTGGAGAGGCCGACCGCGCCGTCCGCCATCGCCTCGGCGACGAGGTCGCACATCTCCTCGAGTTCGTCGGGCGACGGAGAACGGTCCTCGTGGCCTAAGACGGCCGCGCGGACGTTCCCGTGGCCGACGAGCGACCCGACGTTGAGCGAGAGCCCGTCCGCCTCGAGGAACGCGAGGTAGTTCGCCATCGAGTCCCACTCGTCGGGATCCACCTCGTCCCCGAGTCCGTTGCTCTCGAACCAGTCGTCGACGGAGCGGGCGGCCGCCCCGTACCGCGGCGCGGCGCTCGTCCCGCAGTTCCCGACGATCTCGAGCGTCACGCCCTGTCGGACCTTGCTGTGCGCGTCGCGGTTCGCCGGGAGCGTGAAGTCGGAGTGCGTGTGGATGTCGATGAATCCCGGCGCGACCACGTCGCCGGCGAGGTCGATCTCGGCGTCCCCCTCGCCCGCGACCGCACCGACCGCGGCGATCCGACCGTCGGCGACCGCGACGTCCCCGCGGTACCACGGCGATCCAGTCCCGTCGACGATCCGCCCGTTTCGAAGCACGTATTCGTAGCTCATCGAGCGAACTCACGGGAAGCGGTGGGTAAAGCGTGCTGCCGCTACACCGCAGCCGAATCACGGGAGGCGGAGGAGTGAAAGCCGGGACGACCGTTCCATCGGAACATGTCACGGACGATATCGGGCGAACGGTTCAGAGAGCGGTTCGACCGCTTCAACGAGATCGGGGCGACGGAGCGGGGCGGCGTGAACAGGCCGACGCTCTCCGAGGAGAACGCACGGGCACGGGACACGCTGGTCGAGTGGTTCGAGGAGGCCGGCCTCGAGGTTCGGATCGACGAGATCGGAAACGTCTTCGGGAGGCGTTCGGGTCGAAACGACGACCTTCCGCCGGTGCTGCTCGGCTCGCACGTCGACAGCCAGTACAACGGCGGCCGATACGACGGCGTCATCGGCGTGCTCGGCGGCCTGGAAGTCGTCGAGACGCTGAACGCGGCCGGCGTCGAGACCGAGCGGCCGATCGAGGTGGTCTCCTGGACCAACGAGGAGGGCGTCCGGTTCCAGCCGGACATGCTGGGAAGCGGCGTGTTCGCGGGGAAGTTCGACCTCGAGTTCGCGTACTCCCTCGAGGACAAGGAGGGGAACACCTTCGGCGAGGAGCTGGAACGGATCGGCTACCGCGGCGAGGAGCCGTGTGAACCCCGCGACCTCCACTGTTACCTCGAGCTCCACGTCGAGCAGGGGCCCACACTCGAGGACCGCGACCTGGCCGTCGGCGTCGTCGAGGGCGTCTACGGCTTCGTCTGGTTCGACGCCGCGTTCACGGGCAGCGCGGACCACGCCGGCCCGACGCCGATGCACCTGCGGAACGACGCGCTTGTCGCGACGGGCGACGTGATCGAGTCGGTCCGGCGCATCGCCGGGACGGGCGGCGACGACCTCGTGGGGACGGTCGGGTCGCTCGACGTCGACCCCAACTCGATCAACGTCATCCCGGAGCGCGTGGAGTTCACCGTCGACTTCCGCTCCTACGACGACGCCGTCGTCGACCGGGCGGCCGACCGGGTTCGCGAGGAGATCGACCACGCCGCGTCGCGTGAGGGGATCGAGGCCGAACACGAGGTCATCATGCGGATCGACTCCCAGTCGTTCGACGACGACGTGGTCGAGGCGGTCGCCGACGCGGCCGACGCGCTCGACGCCGACGCCACCCGGCTCGTCAGCGGGGCTGGCCACGACGCGAGCTACCTCAACCGCGTCTGTCCGACCGGGATGGTGTTCGTCCCCAGCGTCGGCGGCGTCAGCCACACCGAGGACGAGTTCACCGAGTGGGACGACGTCGTCACGGGTGCGAACGTCCTCCTGAACGCGGCGGTCGAGAAGGCGAACGAACGGGCCGACGGCGAGTGAGATCCGGAACGTCCCCTCGCCGCCGCGTGGAGCGACGCGGACGATCCGACCCGAGGATGGACGGGGGCGGGTTTTTCTAGGACGGAACGGGACCACACCCCATGACGGATCTGCTCATCGAGAACGCTCGGGTCGTCGACGGGACGGGCGCACCGTGGTTCCGCGGTGCCGTGGCCGTCGAGGACGGCCGGATCGAGGCGATACGCCGCGAGTCGTCCCCCGACGTCGATCCGGTGGCGACGGTCGACGCGGCGGAGAAGGTGGTGTGTCCGGGATTCATCGACACGCACTCGCATTCGGACCTGGAGCTGTTCGAGGACCCGACGCTCGCACCCAAGATCAGACAGGGAATCACCACCGAGATACTGGGGCAGGACGGGTTCTCCATGGCTCCGATGTATCGCGACGGCGGTGCCGACCAGTGGGCGAAACAGCTCGGCGCGCTCGCCGGCCGGGCCGACGTCGAGTGGACCTGGGGAAGCGTCGCCGACTACCTCGACGCCGTCGAGGAGAACGGCGTCGCACCCAACGTGGCGCTCCTCGTCGGACACGGGGCGGTTCGGTTCGACGTGCTCGGGATGGCCGACCGCGCCCCCACCGACGCCGAGCTCGACGAGATGGGCGAGCTGGTTACCGAGGCGCTCGAGGACGGTGCCGTCGGCTTCTCCACGGGACTGATCTACACGCCGTGTACCTACGCGGACACACGCGAGATACGGGAGCTGGCCGCCCGTCTCGGCCCGTACGGACGACCGTTCGTCGCGCACGTCCGGAGCGAGGGGCGGTGGATCTGGGAGGCGCTCGACGAGTTCGTCGACGTCGGTGCCGCGGAGGACGTTCCGCTCCACCTCTCACACTTCAAGGTCGCCGGCCCGATGCAACACGGGAAGGCCGGACGGGCGACTGAGCTCGTCGAGGCCGCCCGCGAGCGGGGCGTCGACCTCACGGCCGAACAGTACCCCTACACGGCCGGCAGCACGATGCTCTCTGCCGTTCTCCCGCCGTGGGTTCATGCTGAGGGACCGGACGGAACGCTCGAACACCTGACCGACGAGACGGCCAGGGACCGCATCCGCCGTGACGTCGAGGAGTGGCGCATCGACGGCTGGGAGAACATCGGCAAGCTCGCCGGGTGGGAGAACGTCGTCATCGCGAACGTCGAGACGGCGGCGAACGAGCACGTCGAGGGCATGGACGTGGCCGCCATCGCCGCGGAGCGTGACGTGGAGCCGGTCGACGCGATCTGCGACCTCCTCGTCGAGGAGGACCTCGGCGTCAGCATGACGATCCACATGCTCGAAGAGTCGGACGTGCGGGAGATCCTCTCGTACGAGCGGGTCTGTGTCGGGTCCGACGGACTGTTCGGCGGCAAACCCCATCCCCGCGTCTACGGCACGTACCCGCGGATCCTGGGACACTACGTCCGTGAGGAGAATCACCTCTCGTTGGAGGAGGCGGTACGGAAGATGACGTCGCTTCCGGCGCGCGCGATGGGACTCGACCGGAAGGGCGTCCTCCGGCCGGGGATGGACGCCGACCTGGTCGTGTTCGACCCGGTCACCGTCGAGAGCCGGGCGACGTTCGAGAACCCGCGGCGGCATCCGAAGGGGATCGACCACGTGCTCGTGAACGGCGAGTTCGTGGTTCGTGACGCCGAGACCACCGGAAACCTGGCCGGTCGGGCGGTTCGCCGGTAGTCGCCGGGTGATTCGCCGGTAGTCGCCGGACCGCCCGACGGAAGTCGTCCGGAGCCGCTCCCGCGACGAACAAAGCCTTTACCGCGTGGCCCGCCTACTCCCGGCAAATGGTGCTCGACGACCTCGGAACGTCCCTGCGGAGCAGCCTCGACACGCTCCAGGGGAAGACGCGTCTCGACGAGGACGACGTCGAGGAGATCGTCAAGGAGATCCAGCGGTCGTTGCTCTCCGCCGACGTCGACGTCTCCCTCGTCATGGAGCTGTCGGACTCGATCGAGACGCGCGCGCTGGAGGAGGAGCCGCCCGGCGGCACGACCGCCCGCGACCACGTCCTCAAGATCGTCTACGAGGAGATGGTCGCCCTCGTCGGCGACTCCACGGCGCTGCCGCTCGAATCGCAGACGATCCTCCTGGCCGGGCTTCAGGGCTCCGGGAAGACCACCTCCGCCGCCAAGATGGCGTGGTGGTTCTCGACGAAGGGGCTCCGCCCGGCGGTGATCCAGACGGACACCTTCCGCCCCGGCGCGTACGACCAGGCGAAACAGATGGCCGAGCGGGCGGAGGTCGACTTCTACGGCGACCCCGACGGCGACGACCCGGTCGAGATCGCCCGCGAGGGGATGGAGGCGACCGCCGACGCCGACGTGCGTATCGTCGACACCGCGGGCCGACACGCCCTCGAGGACGACCTCATCGCCGAGATCGAGGAGATCGAACGCGAGGTCGACCCGGACCGCTCGCTGCTCGTGCTCGACGCCGCGATCGGGCAAGGGGCCAAGGATCAGGCCCGCCAGTTCGAGGAGTCGATCGGGATCGACGGCGTCGTGATCACCAAACTCGACGGGACCGCGAAGGGCGGGGGGGCGCTCACCGCCGTCAACGAGACGGGATCGTCCATCGCCTTCCTCGGCTCCGGCGAGACGGTCCAGGACATCGAGCGGTTCGAGCCCTCCGGGTTCATCTCCCGGCTGCTCGGGATGGGCGACCTGAAACAGCTCTCCGAGCGCGTCGAGCGCGCGATGCAGGAGACCCAGGAGGAGGACGACGACTGGGACCCGGAGGACATGCTGGAGGGGAGCTTCACCCTGAAGGACATGAAAAAGCAGATGGACGCGATGAACCGGATGGGCCCGCTCGACCAGGTGATGGACATGATTCCTGGGATGGGCGGCGGGATGATGGACCAACTTCCCGACGACGCGATGGACGTGACCCAGGACCGGATGCGCAAGTTCGAGCGGATCATGGACTCGATGACCGACGAGGAGCTCGAGAACCCTCGCGTCGTCGGCCAGGAACGCACCCGCCGGATCGCCCGCGGCTCGGGGACCGACGAGGAGACGGTCCGCCAGCTGCTCGAACAGCACTCGATGATGGAGCGGACCATCGAGCAGTTCCAGGGGATGGGCGAGGGAGACATGCAGCGCATGATGAAGAAGATGGGCGGCGGCGGTGGCGGCCTCGGCGACATGATGGGCGGCGGCAAGGGCCCGTTCGGGTAGACCGCCCCGCGAGCCGCGGTCGCGCCCGAGTCGGTCCCGCCGGCCGGGATCGGAGCCGTCTCACACCCCGTCCGGCAGACCGTCAACTCTGCCGACTTCCTCCGTTTTAAGCGTTCGACCGGACAAGGGCGGCCGATGGACCTCCGGCGGCTCGCCGAGTACGACGTGCTCCTGTTGACCGCGCTTCTGTGGTTTCTCGGCAAGTTCCTTCGGTACGCGTTCCCGCCGCTTTTCGAGCCCCTCCAGGCGAGTTACGGCGTGAGCAACGCCGCCGTCGGAACGGCGTACACCGGATTCATGCTGGTGTACGCGCTGATGCAGTTCCCGAGCGGCGCGCTCGCCGACCGGGTCGGCGCGGTGCGAGTGATGGCGGTCGGCGCGGCGGTCGCGGGGACCGGGGCGCTCGCGCTCGCCGTCGACGCCCCCTTCGTCGCGCTCGCGGCCGTCATGCTCGTCATCGGCGGCGGGACGGGCGCGCACAAGACGGTCGCGGTGCGCCTCCTCGCGCGCGTCTACCCGGCGCGGACGGGCCGCGCGCTCGGCGCACACGACACGCTCGGCGCGCTCGGCGGGGTCGCCGCGCCCGCGGCCGTCGTGCTCTTCCTCTCCGCCCCGCCGCTCCTCGCGAGCGTGCTAGCGCGTCTGCCGGGTGCGGACTGGCGCGGGCTGTTCGTCGTCTCCGGGGTCGTCGTCCTCGCGGTGGCGGCCGCGTTCGCCCTCCGCGTTCCGGACCGGCTCCCGGAGGACGCCGACCGCGGGGAGCCCCGCGAGGGTCCCGATCCGAACGCGCGAGACTACCTCGTGTTGTTTCGCGACCGGCGGATGACGGCGTTCGTGCTCGTGACGATCGCCTCCTCGTTCGCGTACAACGGGGCCGTCGCCTTCTTCCCGCTGTACCTCTCGCAGGCCGCCGGCCTCTCCACGTCGACGGCGAGCCTGCTGTACTCGGTGCTGTTCGCGGTCACGTTCGTTCAGCTCGTCTCGGGCGACCTCTCCGACCGGCTCGGTCGTCTTCCGGTGATGACGAGCGCGCTCGGGCTGGCGGCGATCTCGCTCGTCGGCGTCGTCGTCCTCGTCGATGCCGGACCGCTCGTTCTCGGGGTGCTCGTCGCCGTCCTCGGGATCGGTTCGCACGGGTATCGTCCCGTCCGGGGTGCGTATCTGGTCGAGGAGCTCCCGGAGCGACTCGCCGGCGGCGGCCTCGGCGTCGTCCGGACCCTGCTTATGGTCGCCGGCGCGCTCGCACCGGGGATCGTCGGGGCGACCGCCGACGTCGCCGGGTTCCGGCCCGCGTTCGCGCTGCTCGCGGGAGCCGTCGCACTGGCCGCGATCGCGGCGGCGGGACTGTGGGCGACCGAGTGAGCCCGCCCGCTTGAGTCCCCGACCGGCTCCGCGCTCTCGGACGAACCGCGGATCGTTCGCGGTCCGCCGCCGTGAGCGCTGTGAGCGCCTCGCGTGGCCACGGGGATCGATCGCGGACGATCTCCCCGGCGAACGATCCGTTAGTCAATCGGCCGTTCGCGGTACGTACCTCACCGATCACACGACAAAAATCACCGATTCGACCGCTATCTACGCGTTTCATGTGTGTACTAACACATTTGCACGAACATCGGTGGGTTTATATATATATTCTCGCGACACTACATCGGACATGGTAGGGAGTAGCATATGTTACACGTAAACAGCTTAACTACCCGACCGGAGGCGGAGTACGGGCCGAGAGACGATCCGATCGGCACGGGTCGTCGTCTCGAAACATGCCGCGATACGGGGGGTACTCCATGACGGGTGCCGAGACGTTCGGTGCGATCTCGATCGTCCCGCCGCTTCTGGCGATCGTCCTCGCGATCGTCACCCGTCGGGCGATCCTCGCGCTGTTCCTCGGGATCTGGTCCGGCGGGATCATCTTCACGGGGAGCATCGGAGTCATCCAGACGCTCAACTGGACGGTCTCGTCGCTCGGCGAGAGCCTGTTCAACGCCAAGATCCTCACGATCGTGATGTTCCTCGGCGGCGGGGTCGCCATGATATGGCGGCTCGGCGGGGCGAAAGCCATCGGGAACGCCGCCACCGCTCGGCTGGACTCCCAACGGAAGGTCGGGCTCGCGACGTGGATCTTCGGCATGCTCTGGTTCTTCGGGGACTACTCCAACACCGCCATCGTCGGCACGACCATGCGGGACATGGCCGACGAGATGCGGATGTCAAGAGAGAAGCTGTCGTACATCATCGACTCCACCGCCGCGCCGGTGGCGACGTTCGGCATCTCCAGTTGGGTGGTCTACCAGCTGAGCATGATCGAACAGGGGTACGAGGCTGCCGGGATCGCCGACCAAGCGCCCGGAGCGTTCAACCTCTTCCTCCAGAGCATCCCCTTCAACATGTACTGTATCTTCGCCGTCGTGATGGTGGGTATCCTCGTCATCACGCAGCGTGACTTCGGCGAGATGCTCGATGCCGAACACCGCTCGTGGAAACACGGGAAGGTGCTCCGGGACAACGCGGTCCCGATGCAGAGCGCCGAGGACAGTCTGGGGGAGATGGTGACGGACTCGCCGCAGCTCCGGTACTTCCTCATTCCCGTCGGCTCGCTCATCACCGTCGTCTTCGCCGGCTCCGCCTACACGGGCATCGCGGAGGCCGGGGCGAACCCCGAACTCATCGACATCGTCGGCAACGCCGCGTTCGTCGACGCCCTGCTGTGGGGGTCGTTCTCGATGGTCGCGATGGCTCTCATCAGCGGGTTCGTCGGCGGCCTGATGGACCTCGAGGAGGCGATGGAGACGATCATCGACGGGTTCAGCATGATGATCACCGCGGCGTCGATCCTCGTCATGGCGTGGACCATCGGCACCGTCACGACCGAGCTCGGGACGGGCGTCTACGTGACCAGCGTCGCGGAGACGATCATCACCCCGATGCTCCTGCCCGTCGTCATCCTCTTCGCCTCGGCGGTGATCGCCTTCTCCACCGGGACGTCCTGGGGGACGATGGCCATCGTCACGCCGATCGCGATCCCGCTGGCGTGGAGCATCGGCGGCTCCGCCCCGACGCTCCTGCCGGTCGCGGTGGGAACGGTGTTCAGCGGCGCCATCTTCGGCGACCACTGTTCGCCCATCTCGGACACGACCATCCTGTCGTCGACGTTCACCGGGGCGGACCACATCGACCACGTGCGGACGCAGATGTACTACGCGGTGACCGTCATCCTCGTCGCCTCGGTGATGCTGCTGATCTGGGGTGCGACCCGGATCACGCCGCTGGTCCTGCTGCCGATCGGCGTCGGCCTGCTCTACGGGCTCGTCTACAGCCTCTCCGAGTGGGACGCCAGCCGCAAGGACCTCGCGCCGCAGGCGGTGCGGACGGAACAGCAGTCCTCGCCGTCGGACGACTGACGGCGTCGCGGTAGCCGGTTTTTTTGATCGAGTCGAGGAACGTCTCGGAGCCGTTCGTGGCGATCCGATGCTTCGTGAATTCGTGAAGCGACCGATGGAGTCCGGCTGTTAATAGTACGGTCGTTTGGATGGGGATCGGGTTAGTGAGTACGGGATCGTTGCTGGCGGGGTGACCACCTCCAAAGCCCCAGTCGCTCGGCGATACGCAGTTGCCGACACGGTAAACACCTCCAAAGCCCCAGTCGCGAGGAGGCCGTACGCTTGCTGCGCTCCTCACTCGGTCGCTATCGCTCCCTCGTTGCGGTGCTTGTGTCGCCTACGGCCTCCTCGCGACTGCCCCGTTGAGTCCCACCCACCCCGCACAGCCCCGCACCTCACGCCTCCCCAGCCTCGTCGCCGGACTACGTCCGGCTGCCAGAGGCGCGTAGCGCCTCGCTGCCGCTCGCTTCGCTCGCCGCGTCCCTCGCGGGCTCCTCGCGCCCTCCGGGCGCTCGGAGGCGCGCCATCGCGATATCTGATCACTCATCGCTTCACCTGTACTGAGCGGTTCATTCGGCCATCCGGCCGACAGTATAAGACCCGGCCGGCCGAACGGTTCGTCGAATGAGCCGGAACGACGAGGTCGCGTCCCTCCTCGAGGAGTTCGCGGACCGACTCGAGGCGACGGGCGTCGAGTACAAGCCGACGGCGTACCGCCGCGCGGCCGAGAACGTCCGCGAGCACCCGACCCCGATCGAGGACCTGGCGGCGGAGGGCGAGGACGCGGTGAGCGAGATCGACCGCGTCGGCGACGCCATCGCCGCGAAGGTCGTCGAGTACGTCGAGACGGGCGAGATCGCTGAACTCGAGGAGCTCCGGGCGGAGCTGCCGGTCGAGATCGGGGCGCTGACCGCGATCGAGGGCGTCGGTCCGAAGACCGTCGGGACGCTGTACGAGGCACTCGGGATCGCCACGCTCGACGAGATGGAAGCCGCCGCCGAGGCGGGCGAGATCCGCGAGGTGAAGGGGTTCGGCGCGAAGACTGAGGAGTCGATCCTGGCGAACCTCCCCTTCGCGCGCGAGTCCCGAAAGCGGACGCGCCTCGGCGACGCCCGCCCGGTCGCCGACGACGCCGTAGCGTACCTCGCGGAACTCGAGGACGCCTCCCGCGTCGAGGTGTGCGGATCGATCCGCCGGTGGAAGGACACGATCGGCGATATCGACCTGCTCGTCGCGAGCGACGACGGCGGGTCGGTCGTTGACGCCTTCGTCGACTGGCCGGCCGCGGACGCGACCATCGAGGCCGGCACCGGGAAGGCCAGCGTCCGCGCGGACGACACTCGCGTCGACCTGCGGGTCGTCGCCGACGCGGAGTTCGGCGCGGCCCTCCAGTACTTCACCGGGTCGAAGGCGCACAACGTCGCGGTCCGCAACCACGCGATCGACCGCGGCCTCAAGCTCAACGAGTACGGCCTCTTCGACGTGAGCGACGTCGAGGATCCGGACGCCGGTCAACGAGTCGGCGAGCGGGTCGCGGGCGAGACGGAGGCGGGGGTGTACGACGCGCTCGACATGGCGTACGTTCCGCCGGAGCTTCGCGAGGACACCGGGGAGGTCGCGGCCGCGGTCGCGGGGGCGCTCCCGGACCTCGTCGACCTCGACGACCCTCGCGGCGACCTCCACACCCACACCGACTGGTCCGACGGCGGGTTCACGATCCGAGAGATGATCGCGGCCGCGGCCGACCGCGGCCACGAGTACCACGCCGTCACCGACCACGCCGCCGGGCCGGGGGTGTTCGGGGACGTCGGGCTCGAGGAGGCCGAGATCGCGGAGCAGGCGGCGGCGGTCGCGGAGGCGGCCGACGCGGTCGACGCCGATATCGAGGTGCTTCACGGTATCGAGGCGAACATCGACGCCGACGGGGCGATCACCCCCGACGACGCGATGCTCGCCGACCTCGACGTCGTGGTCGCCTCGCCGCACTCGGCGCTCGACGCGGACGCCGACGCCGCCACCGAGCGGCTCGTGCGGGCGGTCGAACACCCCGAGGTCGACGTCCTCGGGCACCCCACCGGCCGGCTCATCAACGAGCGGCGGGGGCTCGATCCGGACGTGGAGGCGGTCGCGGCCGCGGCCGCCCGCGAGGGGGTCGCGATCGAGGTGAACGCGAACCCCGCCAGGCTCGACGCGGACGGCTCCGCGGTTCGCGCCGCGGTCGAGGCGGGCGCGACGGTCGCGGTGAACACGGACGCGCACTCGCCCCGCGAGTTGGACAACGCCCGATACGGCGTCCACACCGCCCGCCGCGGCTGGGCGGAGGCCGCCGACGTGCTCAACGCGTACCCGATCGACGAGCTTCGCGAGTTCCTCGGGTAGATGGGTCGCTCCAGTCCCGACGCCGAGGGTGGTCCCGATTCCGACTCCGCCGCCGAGGCCGGTTCCGGCCGCGCCGGCGAGCCCGCCCGCCCCCGCGTCCTCGTCGACGTCATGTGCGGCACGCTCGCGACCTACCTCCGGATCTGCGGGTACGACGCGGCGTACGCCCTTGAGGAAGGTATGGAGGACGACGACCGGATCGCGGCGCGCGCGACCGCCGAGGACCGGCTCCTGGTCACCCGCGACCGCGAGCTCGCCGCCCGCGCCGACGACTCGCTGCTCCTGACCGAACGCGACGTGCTCGATCAGCTCCGCGAGGTCGCCGACGCGGGCCATCCGGTGTCGGTCGCGGCGGAGCCGACCCGGTGTGGCTCCTGTAACGGCCCGCTCGAACGGGTCGACGGGGAGGCCGACCCCCCGTCGTACGTCCCCGACGGCCCCCGATCGCGGCCCCGCTAGCGGTGTCGAGACTGCGGCCAGTGGTTCTGGAAGGGGAGCCACTGGGCGTCGGTCGCCGAGCGAGTGGCACGGATCCGCACGGGAGAGTAGCCGGGCGCCGGGCGTCCCGTCGTCGCCCCCGAGCGCAACCCGTATGCCCGACCCGCCCGTACCGCGGGCCGATGGAACTGGAGCGGGCCGTCGACCGGCTGGAGGCGATCGTCGACCGCGTCGAGGACGAGGAAATGCCCGTCCCCGTCCGCGAGGTGTGGGCGTTCGGCGACGTGGCGCTCGGGCTCGACCCGATCGACCGGCTCGACGTCTACCTCACGAAGGACGTCCTCATGGACAGCGACGCGGACGCCGCGGCGGCCTTCGAGGACGAGTACGGGATCAAGGGGGTCGGATCGACGGTCCGCGCGTCGTGGGCGGCGGCGAACCCCGACCGCGTGCGCGCCAGCGACAACGGCTACGCAGCCCCCGAGAAGTGTCTCGCGGCCGAGTTGCTCGCCGGGATCGACGCGGACGCCGCCGGCAACGACGACGACGCCCCGATCCACTTCGAGGTGTGTAACGCGAGCTTCGGGGACAACGTCACTCAGCGACTCAAGGGCGCGCTCGCCCGCGAGGCGTACGGGGAGGTCCTCGACCCCCGCGGCGTCTGTCTGTGGGCGGACGGCCGCCGGGACGGGGAGGCGCTCGACCGGCTCCGGGAGGCGTCGTTCGCGATGCCGACGCTGCCCGCCGCGCTCTCGTCGCTCGGCGTCGACGACGACGTCGCCGGGGCGGTTGCGGACGCGCTCGCCGCCGAGCGAGCCGACCAGGACGGGTCGTCGGTGCGCGGCGACATGGTGTAGTAGAGGTCGTCGGTGCGCGGCGACACGATGTGACCCGGTTCGGCGTGTTTCCGCGACCCGACGATTTCCGCGACCCGACGATTTCCGCGACCCGACGATTTCCGCGACCCGACTCCTTTTGGGACCGATACGCGTGGGGATCGTATGCCCACCCCGACCGATCGCGTCCGGAACGCGGACCGATCGAGCATCCGCGTGATGTACGATCTCGCACAGAAACAGGGCGGCGACCTCGTCCGGCTCGAGGTCGGCGAGCCCGACTTCGACACGCCAGAGCACGTGATCGACGCGGCCGCCGACGCCGCCCGCGGCGGCGCGACCCACTACACCTCCAACGCCGGGCTGCTCGCCTGCCGGCGGGCGATAAGCGACACGCTCGCGCGCGATTACGGCGTCGAACACGACCCCTCGGAGATCGTCGTCACCGTCGGCGGCATGGAGGCGCTCCACCTGGCCACCCTCGCGACCGTCTCGCCGGGCGAGGAGCTGCTCGTCCCCGGCCCGACCTGGCCCAACTACGCGACGCAGGCGGCGCTCGCGGACGGCACCTTTCGGGAGGTCCCGATGCCCGCCGAGACGGGGTTCGACCTCGACGCGGACCGCGTCATCGACGCGATGAGCGACGACACCGCCGCGGTCGTGCTCACGACGCCCTCGAACCCGACCGGCCGCGTCTTCGACCCCGAGGAGTGCCGGGCGGTCGTCGAGGCCGCCGCCGACCACGACGCCTACGTGATCGCCGACGAGGTGTACCTCGGGCTCACCTACGACGGCCCCGCCGAGGGGATCGCCGCCTACACCGGCCACCCCGACCACGTGTTGACCGTCGGTTCCTGCTCGAAGCGGTACGCCATGACCGGCTGGCGGCTCGGCTGGCTCGCCGGCGACGACCACCTCATCGACGACGTGACCCGCGTCCACGAGTCGACGACCGCCTGCGCGTCGAGCGTCGCCCAGCACGCCGCGATCGCCGCGCTCACCGGCCCGCAGGAGCCCTACGAGGAGATGTACGACGCCTTCCGGGACCGCCGCGACCTCGTGGTCGACCGCGTCGCCGCGATCGACGGCCTCTCGTGTCCCCGGCCGGAGGGCGCGTTCTACGCCTACCTCGACCCCGGCCTCGACGCGCCCGCGATCGACGTCGCGAAGTTCCTCCTTCGCGAGCACGGTGTCGTCCTCGCGCCCGGCGACGGCTTCGGCGACTCGACGCCCGGCCGGCTCCGGCTCTCCTTCGCGAACTCCACCGAGCGGATCGAGGAGGGGTTCGACCGGATCGAGGCGGGGCTGGACGCGTACTGAAGCCCGGATCCGGTGTGTTCTTTGAACGAGTTCCCGTGTGAAAGAGCCGTTATACGTCGAGTGCTTATAAAACGGATGTTTCGTGAGAGAACAAGGTGATGAGAACGGTGTCGTTGCTGGTGCGGAGAACGTCTCCAAAGCCCCAGTCGTGAGAACTCGCGCGGCTTGCTGCGGTCCTCAGTCGTTCGCTCCGCTCACTCCTTTCGGTCCTTGCTGCGCCGTGCTTCGTCCTCACGACTGCCCCTTTGAGTCCCACCCGACCGCTACCGCCCCGCACCTCACGCCTCCCCAACCTCGTTGCTCGCGCGTTCGCGCTCGCAACTCCCTCGCGTTCCGGTCGCGGGCCGCCGGCCCGCTCCCGGGCGCGCCACCACACCGCGAATCTCCCGCTTCTTCACCTGTACTGACCGGATCGGGATCGACACGTCTCCATCCGTGAGGACTCCAACGGTCCTCCTTTTCCTAGGTCAGTTCATCAGTTCGCCGCCGTTCACGTTCAGCGTCTCGCCGGTGACGAACCCCGCGTCGCGGAGGTAGGCGGCCGCCTCCGCGATGTCCTCGGGTCGACCGAAGCGGTCGACGGGGATCGCCTCGAGCTGTTCGCGCTCCTCCTCCGGCGTCCGGTCGCCGGTCATGTCCGTCTCGACGTGGCCGGGCGCGATCGCGTTCACCCGTACCTCGGGTGCGAAGTCGGCGGCGTGGCTGCGGGTGAGGGAGACGAGCGCCCCCTTCGAGGCGGCGTAGTGACACTCGATCGGCGCGCCGGTGTGCGCGAGGATGGAGGAGACGTTCGTGACCGAGGGGTCGTCCGCGGAGTCGCGGAGGTGCGGCAGCGCCGCCTTCGTTACGTTGAACGCGGAGTTGACGTTCACGTCCATGACCCGGTCGAAGTCAGCCGGATCCAGGTTCTCGGTGTACACGTGCTGGTCGATCCCGGCGTTGTTGACGACGTGGTCGACGCCGTCGAACGCGTCGGCGGCGGTCTCGATCAGCCGCGCGGCGGCCTCGGGATCCGAGACGTCCGCCCCGACGACGACCGCTTCCTGCCCGCGATCCCGGATCTCGGCCGCGACCGACTCGGCGGCCGCCTCGCTCGTGTGGTAGTTGACGGCGACGTCGTAGCCGTCCTCGGCGAACCGAAGCGCGATCCCGCGACCGATCCCCCGCGACGACCCCGTCACGACTGCGGTTGGCATGTCTCTCCTGTCCGAGCCGAGCGACTTCGTCCTTCCGGACCCGGCGAGGGAGGGATCGAGGTGCGACGGTTCATGACCTACCGAACCCGGCCCACCGTCACCTCGAAGGGGACGAGTTCGACGCGCTCGTACTCGCCCTCGCGCATCGCCGAGACCACGTCGCGACCCATCTCCCGCCAGCGGCCGCGGAGGTCGTCGTACGCCGCCGGCGACAGGGCCGCTTGAAGCTCCTCGCGGTGGTCCTCCAGGCCCGCGCCGGACGCCTTCCGGGCGGCCGACTCGAGGGAGAGATCGGCGTACGGCGGGGCCGTCCGCTTCTCGTGGAGGTACCGTCGGGTTCGGACGTCGACGAGCCCGGCGTCCGCGAACAGCGACTCGACGCGGTCGCCGAGCGCCACGTCGGTCGCCGCGCCCGCGAGGTACGCCTCCCGCGCCTCCCGCTCGAGGTCGGCCTCGGCCTCGACCGTCGAGGCGACGGCCACCTCGGCGTTGTTCGGCTCCACGGCCGCGACGAGGTCGGTCGAGACCCGCGAGAGCTCCCGCACCGCCCGCGCCGGCTCCGGCAGGTTGATCAGAAGCGCCTGGCAGGCCGCGAGGTCTACCGCGTCGTCCCGAAGCGGCAGTCGGGTCGCGTCGCCGGCGGCGTAGGAGGCAGCCGTCTCCCCGCGAGCGACCGCGAGCAGGTCCGGATCGGCGTCGACGCCGATCACGGTCGCGTCCGGCCCGGCCTCCTCGGCGAGCACGCGAGTGAACTCGCCCGTGCCGCAGCCGACGTCGAGCACGCGCTCGCGGTCGGGAAGCGAGCAGTCCGCGAGTGCCTCGCGCCCGTCGGCCCACATCCCTTCACGGGTGAACTCGAGGTACTCGGCCGAGAACCGTCTCACGCCGCCCCGTTCGCGGCGGCGGGGATTAAGCGGCCGGATTCTCACTCGTCCGACCCGACGCCGACGAGGTCGGCGACCAGCGCGGCGGTGACGCCCGCACAGAAGCCGACGAACGCGCTCGCGACGCTACCGGCCAGAAACGAGCCCATGAGATCGGCGATCCACGCGCCGCCGTCGACGCCCGGCACGCCGAGCGCGCTCGCGACCGCGAGGAGCGTCCCGAGAACGACGACCGGGACGACGCCGACCGCCAGACAGGCCGGGCCGCCGCAGCGGGCGTACGCGCCGACGGCGGCGATCGGGGCGGGTGCGTACACCATCACCACCGGAAGCGTCCGCGCCGAGAGGATCGCCACGGTCCGGTGGTCGACCGCGCTCGCGACGAGGGTCGCTGCCGCCACCACCCCCACGGCGACGGTGAATCCGACCACGAGCCCGACCGCCCGCTCGCGCCCGCGACCGAACAGCAGCGCCTTCGTGGTCGTCATGGGCCGCGTTCACACGTCGAACGGACTTAAAAACGCGTCAGACGGGCGTCCTCGACCTTCCTCGTCTCCGCCGTGCCTCCCGACTCACTCGTGGCGGAGCTCCCGGACGCGCTCGATGTTCCACGCGAAGCTCTTGCCGTCCTCCGTCGGCGTCTCCAACACGAGCGGGACGTCCGTGAGGTCGGGGTGATTTATCACCCGCTCCATCCCCTCCTCGCCGATGAGCCCCTCGCCGACGTGGGCGTGTTCGTCCTTGTTGGTGCCGCAGGCGTGTTTCGAGTCGTTGAGGTGGATACACTTCAGGTGGTCGAGCCCCACCACGTCGTCGAACTCCGCGACCGTCTCGTCGACCGCCTCGGCCGTCGAGAGGTCGTAGCCGGCCGCGAACGCGTGGGCGGTGTCGATACAGACGTCGACGTCGGTCTCCGTCCGGTCGATGACGCCCGCGAGGTGTTCGAACTCGCCGCCGAGCTTCGTCCCCGCGCCCGCGTCGCTCTCGACGAGGATCGTCACGCCCTCGGGGACGTCGACGTCGTCGATGACGCTCGCCGCGTTGTCGAGCCCGCCCTCGACGCCCGCGCCGGTGTGGGCTCCGAGGTGGACGTTCACGTACGGGATCCCCAACGCGGCGGCGGCGTCGACCTCGCGTTGCATCGACTCCAGCGACTTCTCGCGGAGCCCCGCCTTCGGCGTACAGAGGTTGACGAGGTAGGAGGTGTGGATGACCCACGGCCCGTCGAGGTCGCGCTCGGTGTGTTCGCGGAACAGCTCCGCCTCCGCCTCGTCGATGTTCGGGTCCTCCCACACCTGCGGGGAGTGGGTGAATATCTGTCCGCAGTTGCCGCCGAACTGCGTCTGTCTGAACACCGCGTTCGCGATGTTCCCGTGCGGGGGCGTCTCGGGATCGTTGGACGCCCTCGACGTGGAGATCGAGACGTGCGCGCCGATCTTCAGGCTCATACGGTCGGTAGGCGGCCGAGGGGAAAAGCCGCTTCGGAAGCCGGCGACCGGGTCACTTCCGGTCGCCAGGCGGGGACCGAACCCAGTCGTCGTCGCGGTACCGCTCCTCCGCGAGTTCGCGCGCACGGTCGAGCTCGGCGTCGGTCCACGAGCCGTCCCGGTCGAGCGACCCGATTCCGTCCGACTGGCCGTCTCCGGTCCCGGCCCCCGTTTCGGCCTCGATCCCCGTTTCGGCCTCGATCCCCGCCTCGACCCACGACCCGAGCGATTCCTCGACCGCCCCCACCGCCTCCTCGCGGTCGACGTCGGCCAGTTCGTCGATCCCGACGACGCGACCGCGGAACGTCTCGGGATCCACCGGCGGGTCGTCGAACGCGGCGAGGTGAGCCTCGGCGTCGACCGAGTAGGAGAGCGAGCCGTGCTGGACCACCGCCTCGCGGGTGCGGTACTGCGCGTTCCCGGCGATCTTCCGCCCCGCGGCCACCACGTCGTGCGCGGGGTGAAGCTCCCGGAGGTAACAGGCCGGGTGGTACAGCTCCGGGACCGCCTCGTCGACGTAGTCGGCGTCGATCCCGAGCCGGGCGAACGCCTCGAGTATCGGCTCACACAGCAGGTGATAGGCGTCGAGGAGGTCTCCGGGCACGTCCTCTGCGGGGACGGCGATCGAGTAGGCGATATCGCCGTGGGAGTCGTGGACGATCCCGCCGCCGCCGGTCCGTCTGCGGGTGACGTCCACGCCGGTGCGCTCACAGGCCTCCCAGTCGACCGTGTCGGGGTCCTGCCCGTAGCCGAGCGTGAGACAGGTCGGGTCCCAGCGGTAGGTCCGGACGGTGGCGGGCCCGCCCTCGCTCGCGGTCTCGGCCGCGACCTCGTCGAGCGCCATCTGCATCGGTCCCGGTCGACGCTCCTCGCGGATCAGCCGCCACTCGCCTGCCGGCGCGGTCATGTCGTCCCGTCGGCGCGGCGAGCCGAAAGCGGTTGCGCTCGCGGTCGGCAGCGCGGCCGTCAGTGTCCGTCGCTGCCCGTCTCGATCGTCCGCGACTCGTACTCGATGTCGGCCTTCTCGAGGAACGACTCCAGCCGCTCCATGCCGCGGTCGGGGTCGTAGCCGACGCCGTCGAGGTGGGGGTTACCGTTCTCGGTGGGCTCGAGTTCCCAGTGCGCGTGGAGCTCGATCCGTCCCTCGTCGTCGCGCCAGCCGCGGAGGTGCGTCTGCCACCAGCGGTACGTCGTCCCCTCGGCCGAGTCGCGTTCGTACACCACGCGGGCGAGGTTCAGGACCTCGCCGCGCGTGTAGTAGGAGAACTCCCAGTTGGGCGCGAAGCTGAACCCGCCGAGGTCGCGTTCGAGCTCCGGGACGGTTCGGTCGACGACGAAGTACTCGCCGGACGGCCGCGACGCCGTGAACAGCGCCTTTCGCAGCTGTCGATACCCCTTCACAACGGCGTCGAAGGGAACCCGGACGACCTCCCAGAGGTTGATCCCCGGCATCAGCCCGGGATCGAACGGCGCGGTCGCGGTCGAGATCGGGGCGGGCGGTGACGAACCGTGGATCCGACGGTCGAACGTGGCGTGCGCATAGTTGACAATCATGACGAAACTATTTAATTCTAGATGTCAGATCGCCGCCCTCGGCTCGTCGCGGCGACCGGCACGGAGCGCGTCGTGAACGCCGCTCGCTCGTCAAAACGTTTAATCCGAATCCGTGCGACACGTCCACATGGTCCCCGTCCGTGCTGACGGTCCCGAATGAGGGGGCCGATCGGGGCGGACGCGGACGACCCGAGGTGAGCACGCATGGTCGCGGACGAGTACGACGCGGTGGTGGTGGGTGCGGGCGGGGACGGGCCGGTGACCGCCTGGAAGCTCGCCGAGGCCGGGCTGTCGGTGTTGGTGCTGGAGGCCGGGCCGTTCCACGGCAACGAGCAGTGGCCGGCCCCCCACGAGGAGCCCGGCGGTGAGGCCTCCTCGAGCGTCGAGGACCTGAGCGGCGACCTCCTCGACGAGCAGTTCACCACCCGCGAGTTCGAGATGGTAACGAACCTCGTGTTCGGGCCGGCGGACCACGAGCGCGGGTTCTGGTTCCGGAAGTTCCCCGGCGACGGCGCGATCCTCCAGTGTGCCGGCGTCGGCGGCACCACTCTCCACTACACCGGTTGTCACCCCCGTGCGTATCCGGCGTCGATCGACGAGCAGGGCCACTGGCCGATCGAGTACGCCGACCTGGTTCCCTACTACCGGGAGGTCGAGGAGATGTGCGAGGTCGCACCCGCGCCCGTCACCGCTAAAGAGGAGCTGTTCTTCCGCGGGGCGGAGGCGGCGGGCTGGGACCTGATAGAGGACCTGAACGTCACCGAACCGGGCTATCGTCCGCAGCCGAACGCGATCAAACGGCCGGACGAGAAGCTCCACGTCGACGGCGACTACGACGGCGAGTTCACCTATCCGGACATCGAGGGCGACACCCTCGCGCTCGGCAACATCGCCGGAAACCCGCATCCCCTGGGCGCACCTTTCGAGGAGAAGGCCAAGCGGGCGAGCAACGTGAGCTTCGTGCCCGCGGCGTTACGCACCGGCAACACCACGATCCGGCCGAACGCCTTCGTCACCGACGTGATCACCGAGCAGGGGCTGGGGGACGTTCCGACCGCCACCGGCGTCGAGTTCCGGGACACGTGGTCGGGGACGACCGAGCGGGTGGACGCCGAAGTGGTGGTGCTGGCGGCGGGCGCGATCGAGACCCCCCGGCTCTGGCTCAACGCCGACCTCCCCGACAACGGCTGGGTCGGTCGCGGGCTGACGATCCACTTCGGCGACAACGTGATGGGGCTGTGGGACGGCGACGACCTCGATGAGACGATCGGGAAGGACACGGTCGACCAACACCACGGCCAGGACATCGCCGCCCGCCTCGACTACCCCGGCGTGGGAATGCTCCAGACGGTCGGCACCGCGCCTGGGATCGGGGCGATCCTCGGCTTCGGCGCGAGCGCGTCGGGGTTCTCGTTCCTGAACGATCCCGCCGACGCGCCCTGGGACACGATGGGGCGGCTTGCCGGGGGAGATCTCAAACGCCTGCTCTCCGACTACCGCCGGATGCTACAGATACTCGTCGTGAGCGACGATCGACCCCATCAACGAAACGGGGTGAGCGTCGCGCCGGGGATCGCGGACGAGCACGGCCCGATCCCGATCGTCAACTACGAGCCGAGCGAGGGGGACCGACGGCGACGGGACGAGCTGGCGGCGGTCGCCGCGGAGGTCCTGCGGGAGGCGGGCGCATCCCACGTCCACCGCTCCGACTCCCCGCCGACGGCACTCCACGTTCACAGCACGATGCGGATGGGGAAGGTGGTCGACGAGGCGTGCGAGGCGTACGACGTCGACCGTCTGTTCGTGGCGGACCACTCAGCGCTCGCGAACGGCGTCGGCGGCGCCAACCCGACGAACACGGGGCAGGCGCTCGCGGCTCGGACGGGCGAGGAGATCCTCGAGCGACACTTCTGATCGATGGTGCTGGTCGGGCACGCCGAACTCGATCTCACGTCGGGTCGCGGACGCGACGTTCGAGCACGAACGAGTACCGGGATCCCTCCCGCCACTCCGCGACGCTTCCCTCGTGGATCTCGCCCGAGGAGTACACGCGCTCGTCGTCGAACGCGATCACGTGCCGGGGCCAGGGGTACGGGAGGTTCCAGCAGAACCCGATCCCGATCCCGTCGCGGTCGTGCGCGACGGCCCACGAGAGCGCGACGAGCGTGTAGTCCTCACAGTCCCCGCGACCCGCCTCGACGCACTCGTCCGGGTACCGCGCGAAATCACGAACGCCGTTCCACGGGTCCTGGGTCCACTCGTACTCCGATCGGGACCACTCCTCGAGGTCGAACTCCTCCCACCGGTCGTCGCGGTCGACGTAGCGCCCAGGCGCGACGAAGGTGAGCGGCGTCCAGCGACGGGGGTTCATGCCCACCGGTACGCCGTCGATCCCAGTAATGGTACTGGAACACACGGATTGACGAGAGGCCCCAGCTCGTTGCGGATCGTGATCCGGAGTCTTTTGATATCGCTAAATATAATTTATACTCTGTCCACATCGAACGCGGGCCGTTTTTACGAATCCCCGGAGTAGGGGCCGTATGGTACGCAACGTCGCCGGCGACATGGCCGAGCTCGAGCCCGAGGACTTCTATCTCCTCTCGGGCGTCGAGCAGGGGATGCGCTTCTCCGAGTGGGTGCGCCGCGACAAACTCCCCGACTACGCCGACCTGACGCGCGAGGAGATCGAGTACCGGATCGACCGGTGTCTCGACCGGGAGCTGATAGAGCGGAAGACGATCCAGTACGAGGGGTACCAACTCACGTTCGAGGGGTACGACGCGCTCGCGCTTCGGACGTTCTCCGAGCGCGGGACGATAGACGGCGTCGGCTCACCGCTCGGGCTCGGCAAGGAGGGCGACGTCTACGAGGTCCAGTCGTTCAAACCTCTCGCGTTGAAGTACCACCGGGAGGGGTACACCAACTTCCGGGCGGTCAACCGCGAGCGGGAGTACACCGCCGACCGCGACCACGTCTCCTGGATGTACACCGCGCGCAAGGCGGCCGAACGCGAGTACGAGGCGATGGAGTCGCTGTATCCCGACGTGTCGGTTCCCCGTCCGGTCGATCACAACCGCCACGCGATCGTGATGGACAAGTTCGCCGGCGTCGAGCTCGCCCGCGCCAAGCTCGAACCGGAGCAGGCGACGGGCGTCCTCGATCTGATCTATCGGGAACTGGTGACCGCCCACGAACTCGGCTGGATCCACGCCGACGTGTCCGAACACAACGTCGCCGTCGCCGAGGACGGGGTCACCGTGTTCGACTGGCCACAGGCGGTTCCGACCGACCACGCGAACGCCCGCGAGTTCCTCGAACGCGACGTGGCCAACCTCCTCCGGTACTTCGGTCGAAAGTACCCCCATGAGATCGATCGCGACGCCGATACCGCCGCGATCGCCGCCGCGATCGCCGACGGCTCCTTCGAGACGGTGCGGGCGTTCGACAGTGTATAAACTATATTCCGCGATAGAAAATTAGATTGGTACCGGTTCCACGGCCGGTGCGACCGTCGAACGCCGCCCGTTCAACAAGCGAGTGATACGTCGAAGGTCGAGGGCGTTCGGTGGACGCAGCGAGCACTGTTCGAGGATGTCAGACGTCTTATGCTTCGAATCGGTACGGTGGCGTACGGGCCGACGGACGTTCGTGAGGCGACGGTCGACGGCCGGGGGTGACCGCCGGCCGGCGGCGACGCGGTTCCGCCCGGTGTCGCTCGTCTCCCCTGGTCAGGTCGCCTCGTTCGACGCGTCGGGGCCGGATCCGAACGGGCGCTGCTTCACGAGATGACGTCGGAGGTATCGGTAGACGGGATAGAGGTAGTCCTCGATGCGGCCCGAGACGTCGCTCGTCCCCGCGTACACCAACACGGGGACGTCCGCCCCCCGAGCCAGCGTGATGACCCGATCGGGGGTACTCCCGAACACCCACCGCCGGAGTCGACGGTCGCGGGTCGCGCCGATCAACAAGAGCCCCCCGTTCCGCTCCGCGGTCGAGACCAACCCCTCCGCGATCGTCTCGGCGGTCACGTTGTGGACCGAGACGGACTCGACGTCGGTGAGGGCGCCGACCGTCCGTTCGACGGGCTCGGCGCTCCCGTCGCGTTGCGGGTCGATGCTGATGACGTGGATCTCCGCGCCCTCGCTTCCCAGACGGTTGATGAACGGCAGCAACGCCGTGTGGTGTGGCCCCCCGCCCGCGCCGAGGTTGATCGTCGTGAGATCGTCGATCGCGTCGACGTTGCTCGTGAAGAACACGTCGCAGGGGGCCTCGTACTCGACGGTCTCGGCGATGTCCTGGTGCTCCTCCGGGTATCCCATCAGGATGCGGTCGGCCCCGTCGTCGCGGGCGGTCTGGAGGATGTCGAACGCGACGTCCTGACAGACGTGGCCCTCGACCGTGTACTCGACGCCGATCTCCGCGTCGGCGTCGCGGAGCAGGTCGTCGATCCGCTCGATCCGATCCTGGGCCGTCTCGCGGACCATCTCGTTCGGCGTCTGTTCAGGGATGTGCGTGACGTTCAACACCTGGACGACCGGTTCGCGGTCGGTCCCTCTCGCTATCCGCTCGGCGAGTTTGACGTACGGCACGACGCGATTCGGGCGCGCCACGGAGACGAGGATCCGAAACCGGCCGTCGCCCGTCTCGTCTCCGTTCGTCGTCGCCCCGCTCTCCGCGGGCGGCTCCTCGCCGCTGGCTCTCATCGGAATGTGCGGCGAGACGACCTCCTCGACGAGCTCCTCGACGTGTGGTGCCCCGCCCCAGACGAGATACGCGGCGAGGAGACCGAGCACGACCAGGACGCCGATGCCGACGCCGACGGGCGGGAGGTTCGATATCAACGCGAGGTTCGCCAGGATCCCGACGATCGGTAACGCCGGCACGAGCGGCATCCGGAAGCCGCGTTCGATCTCCGGGAACTTCCGGCGCGAGTAGACGAGCGTGGCGTTGACGACGGCGAGCGGGACGAGGAGATTGAACGTGGCGAACCCGGTGAGCGGGTTGAGTCCGAGCACCCCGACGCCGAGCAGGCCGTGTTCGGAGAGCAGGGTGATGAACACGACGATGAGCGCGACGATGGTCCCGATCACGGCCGAGACGCTCCAGAACGGGGTCCGGTAGTCGGGGTGGATGCGAGCGAACCGACGCGGCCCGTGTCCCTGTCGGCCCATCAGCGACCCGATGCCGCTGGCGGCGAGGATGGAGGCGTTCGAGGCCGACACCATCGAGAAGACCGCGCCGGCGACGATGAGGAGCTGCCCCCACGGGCCGAGAAACGACGCCGCGACGGTTCCCATCGCGGTTTCGCCCTGCGCGAGCACCTCGCGAGCCACCGGCGCGTTCACCATCGCCACGATGACCAGCGCGTAGAGCACCGTGACGGTGAGGATGCTCGCGCCGATCGCGCGGGGAACGGTCCGACGCGGTTCGATGATCTCGCCGGCGCTCGCCGCGATGGCGGAGAAGCCGAAGAAGGTGATGAACGCGAGCGCGGCCACGGAGACGATCCCGACGGGCTCCGCCTGGAACCCGGTCGCGAACGTCGTCGCGGCGTCGCCGGCACCGACGAAGAGGATCGCCCCGGCGACGAACACGAACAGGACGCCGACCTTCGCGCTCGTCACGATCAGCTGGAAGAGTCCGGACTCCTCGGTCCCCCGCGCGTTGAGGACGCCGAGGACCACCGCCGTGAGCACGCCCACGGTGCCGTGGGGGAGCACCTGGAGCGACTCGGGGAGGACGAACCTGAAGAACCACTCGTCCATCGTGGCGAGGTAGAACGCCGTCGTTCCGCTGTATCCGAGGAACAGCGATATCCCGACCCCGTACTTCAAGCGGTCGAACTCCTCGAAGGTGCGCGAACAGAAGAGATATCCCCCGCCGTTCTCGGAGTATACCGAGGCGAACTCGGAGTAGGCCGCGGCGGTGATGCCCGCGACGACGGCGGCGAGCACGAACGCGATGACGGCGCTGGAGCCGATGCGGTAGACGGCGGTCCCGGACAGCGAGAAGATGCCCGCCGCGATCATCGTCCCCAGCCCGATGGCGAAAGCCACCTTGAAATCCAGCGTTCGTGTGTGCTCTACCATGCGCCCCACCGCGTCTTTCGAGCGTAAAAAACGGCGGGGTTCGATCCCCCGTCGAGGGAATCCGTCCGTCTCACCGTCGGCCCGTACCCCCGCCCGACGGTCCGCCGAACCCCTCCGCCCGACGGCCCGCCGAAACCCTGCCCGCAGCACGCCCGTCCCGCCGGTCGTAACGCCTACCACCCGTGGCCGCGAGGGGTCGGTATGAACGCACGCGACCTGATGGTCGAGGACGTGAAGACGGTCTCCCCGGACGCCGACGTGAGCGACGTCTTCCACAAGTTCGCTCGCAACCCGTTCTCCGGGTTCCCGGTCGTCGACGAGGACGGCCGGGTCGTCGGCGTCGTCACCGAGTCCGACCTCGTCGATCTGTTCGAACCCGAAGAGGAGACGCTGTGGATCCCGATCGGGCTCCCGCCGTTCGTCGACACCCTCACGTATCAGGTGAAACCGCCGTGGGGGGACCTCGATCTGGGGATCGACCTCGTCCGCAACGCGGACCGCCCCATCTCGGAGGTGATGACCGCCGACCCCGCGACGATCACGCCGCAAACCGATGTCGAGGAGGTGCTCGACCTCCTCTCGGGGGACGATCCGGACATCAACCGCCTGCCCGTGGTCGACGACGACGGCGTTCTGGTCGGGCTCGTCGCGCGTCAGGACGTGATCCGCGCGTTCCGGGACGAGCGACTCTGAGGAGCGGTCGTCCGCCCCGTAGACGGCTCGCGGACGCGTCACCTCACTCGAGTTCCAACCGGGTGAGCTCCGCCTCGACGCCCTCGACGAACGCGCCCTGCCCGCCGACGGAGACCGGCCCCTCGTCGGTCTCGATAGTGAGCGAGTTCTCGACGGGGAACTCGTTGTTCGTCGGTTCGACCATCGCCTGCTTGACCGAGCGGACGCGACCGCTCACCTCCACCGGCTCGGCGTCCTCGTCGATCCACCTGCCCGCGACCGTCGCGCGGACGGCGTCACCCTCTCGACGGTGAAGCGTGGCCTGAAACACCGCGTGTCTGAAGTCCTCGTACTCGGCCGGGAGCGCGGCCGGACCGGAGAGCGACACCTCGGTCGCGGCGGGCCAGTAGTTCCCCAGGAACGCCCCCACGATGACGGGCGAGAGCTGCTCTTGGGCGAAGACGATCGCCTGCCGGTCGGAGTCGGACCGCCGCAACAGCTCGGGTGGCGCGATCAGCCCCCTCCCGGTGTCGATCGTCAGGATCGTCGGCATCGCCTCGCCCCAGGTCCGGACGACGCTCGCGATCCCCCCGAGGTCCGGATCGATCCCCGCCGTCTCCCCGAGCGCGTCGCGAACTCCGACGGCGTCCTCGACGTCCGTGACGACGAGCAGTACGAGGACGCCGCGGTCGACCGCGTCCGCCAGCGCGCCCCGGACCGCGGTGAGGTGCTTCGCGGGAAGCGACAGCGTCAGCTCCGCGTCGGCCCCCTCGAGAAGCGACCGGATCCGCTTGATCACGGTGACGCGCGATTTGACCACCTCGAACTGTTCCGTCTCGCGCTCCGCCCGCGAGTACCGCTCCTCGAGGCCGGGTCGGATCGCGTCCGCGTCCGACCGGAGCCGCTCTATCACCTCTTCGGGGGGGTTCGCGCGGATCGTCGTCGGCACGGCGTGGTCGTGGACCTCGACGAACCCGCGGTCGGCGAGCGACTCGCTCACGCTGTACACGTAGCGTTTCGAGACGCCGGCGGCGTCGGCGACGGTGCTGGCTTTCGCCTCGCCGTACTCGAGCAGAGTGAGGTACGTGTCGGTCTCCTTCTCGGAGAGGCCGAATCGACGGAGGAGGTCGGCGAGCGTTCGGTCGTCCATACCTGGGACGGGGCGACGCGGCACTTATACCGGTCGGTGGCGGGAGCGTTCGAACCTCTCACGCGAGGACGGCGACGCTCTCCACGACGAGTTCCTCGTCGACGCGCTCGTCCGCGAACAGATCCCGGTCGACCCGGTCCGGCACCGCGACGGTCGCCGGCGCGTCCGCGAAGTTCACCACGACGAGCAGCCTGGCGGCGGCGGTTCCCTCGATCCCCTCCCCGTCGACCGTCCGCTCGTAGGCGGTCACCCGGTCCGGATCGCCGCCGACGACCTCGACCGCCGCGCGACCGGCCGCGAAGTCGACCGTCCGCGACCGAAGCGCGGGCTCGGCGTCCCGGAGCGCCGAGAGCCGACGGTGGTACGCGGTGAGCGCGTTGTCCCCGTCGTGCCACCGGAGCGGTCCGCGGGTCGTCTCGTTGCCGCGTTCCTGGCCCGCGTACACCATCGGCGCGCCGGGGAGCGTGAACGTCGCCGCGGCCGCCGCGCGTAGCGCCCCCTCGCCGTGGGACGCGAGGTAGCGGTCCTCGTCGTGGTTCTCGACGTACCGCAGCTGCGCGCTCGGATCGCCGAAGCCGAGCCACCGCGCGCGGTCGAACGCGTCAGCCAGGGCGTCGGCCGACTCCCGTCCCGCGCCGACCGCGTTCAGCGTCCCGTACAGCGAGGTGTCGTAGTGGAGGTCGAACTCGCCCTCGCCGTAGAAGGGGTCGTGGGGAAGCGTCTCGTCGAGGAGCAGGAAGTCCTCCGGGACGCGGTCGGCGACCTCCTTCCAGAACCCGTGCGGGACGCCCCAGGCCACGTCCGCGCGGAACCCGTCGACGACGGCCGCCCACTCGTCGACGACGGACAGCATCCACGCCCGGACGGCCGGGTCGTCGTAGTTCAGGTTCGGGATCCGCTCCCAGTCGAAACGGTACTCGGGGACGTCGCCGGCGGGAAGCGCCGCCCAGTCGACCCCCGCCACGTCGACCGCGGCGTCGGCCCGACGGTAGCGGTCGGCGTAGGCCGGGACGCCGGCCGAGTGGAGCTGGAACGCCGGGTGGTCGCGGGAGGTGTGGTTGATCACCAGATCGAAGACGACCCGGATCCCGGCGTCGTGGCAGGCGTCGACCAGCGACTCGAACGCCGCCCGCGACCCGAGGTCGTCGGCCGTCTCGAAGTAGTCGGTGACGTGGTAGCCGTGCTCGGTCGGCGAGGCGAGCACGGGCGTCAGCCAGAGCGCGTCGATCCCGAGGCCCTCCAGGTACTCGACCCTGCGTTCGATCTCCCGGAACGTCGTCGGGAGCGTGTCGCCGGCGAAGGAGCGGACGTACGCCTCGTACACCGTCGGCGACTCGGCCCACGCCGGCCGGGCGTGCGGGTCGGCGGCCGTCGGCTCCCCGTCGGCGTCGCGACCGAGCCGCAGGGTCGCCGCCGCGCCGTGCCGCTCCGCGTGCGGGACGGCGTGGATCCGGAGCCCGCCGTCGTCCGTTCCGGTCTCGTCGCCGGCCGCCCCGCTCGCCTCGAGCTCGTCGAGCGGAACCGACAGCGTGTGCCCCTCCGCACGCCCCTCGATCCGTTCGACGGCCTCGGGGTCCGCGTCCCGGTCGTCGACCAGAAAGGTCACCTCCACGTCCTCGGGACCCGTCTCCGAGTCCGGCGGGACGCTGACGTCGGCGGTCACGACGAGGCGGCGTGCGGCGTCGCCGCCGCCGGTCTCGTCGCCGCTCCCGTCCTCAACCCGCCAGTCGAGCGAGAGCCGGGGACGGCCCGGTCCCGCGACCGCGTGGACCACGCGGCGTTCGTTGGCGCGGTCGTCGTTGGCGACCACCCCGACGCCGTGACGGCCCGGCGGGACGCGGGTCCGGTAGACCCACTCGTCGCCCTCGCGCGTCGGTCGGTCGCGCGCCAGCAGCCGGTCGTTGTGCCGCCACAGCAGCGAGACCCGATCGACCGCGTCGTCGTCGACCGGCAGGTCGCTCGCCGGCACGCGGATCGTCGTCTCGCGACGCTCGTCCGGGAAGACCCGGACGCGCTGGCGGTGCGTCCCGTCGGGAGCGTCGAGTCGCAGGACGTACGTTCCCGGCGCGTCCGGAGCGAGGTGGACGACCGGGTCGTCGGGGCGGCCGGTCTCGCCGGGCTCGAGGACGGCCGCGTGCCGTTCGTCGGGGTCGCGGTCGGCGGGTGCCTCGAGCAGGCTCCACTCGTAGCGTGCCGACGGGTCCGGGTCGCGTGGGGCCAACTCGACCGGCCGCCCGACGCTCGTCGCCCGCGGCGGGCCGGGCTCGTGCATACCCCTCACCCGAGCACGGACGCGCTTGAACGTTTCCGACACGAAAAACCGTGATTGATAATTTCACCAAAGATTCATTCCCGTTCGGCACGTCCCGGCGACCGATGCAACTACGCGACGCGCTCGACGACTACAAGCGACACGCGGGCCACGAGCGGCTCTTCGCGGGTGAGCGACGCACCGTCGAGGGCCGGTTCACGGGCGGTGACGGCCGGCTCGTCCACGTCGCGCTCGACGGGGGGCTCCGTGACTTCGGGTACCCGCTCACCGGAAAGAGCGGGCTCACCCGCTCGCGGTTCGGCCTCGCCCTCGCCGGCGACGTGACCTGGTTCGAGGCCTCCCGCTCGCGACAGCGCTACGTCGACGACGCGCCGCTCGTCGAGACGGTCCACGAGACCGACCGCGCGACCGTGCGCCGGTACGACCTCGCGGTCGGCGACGCCCACCTCACGCGCGCGACCGTCGACCCCGCCCCGGACGCCGGCGTCGACGTCGAGGACCTCGCGCTCGTCGCGTACGCGGCGTTCGCCCCCGACGGGCGCGACGAGCGCGTGGGGCAGCTCCGCTACGACGACGCGGTCGAGGTGTACCACGCCGACGAACACGACTTCCTGGCGAGCGCAACCGGCCTCGCCGACCGCCGCGGCCAGCTCCCGCCCACGTTCCCCGAGGTCCTCGACGACGCGCCGATGGACCTCCCCCGCGACCGCGACGCGGCCCGCTACGACGAGGAGCGGCTCTCCGGGGAGATCGTCGTCGAGGCTCCCTTCGAGGACGGCGCGACGACTCTCGGCACGCTGCTTTCGGACCGCTCGGAGACGACTCGCGAGGAGGCCCGGAGCCGCCTCGACACGCTGTTCGCGGAGTTCGACTCCCCGGAGGCGCTGGCGGCCGCGGCCGCCGACACGACCCCGACGGTGCCCGCCTCCGTCCCGGAACGCGAGTCGGTCGTCGCGGACCTGCGGGTGCTGTCGTTTCTGTCCGCCGAGACGGGGTTACGGATCGCCGGGCCGGACTTCGACCCGCACTACCAGCACTCGGGCGGGTACGGCTACACCTGGTTCCGCGACGACGCCGAGATCGCGACGTTCCTCCTCGAGTCCGACGACCGGCTCGGGCTGGGGCTCGACGACTGGCACGCCCGCTCGGCCGCGATGTACGTCGAGACCCAGCGCCCCGACGGCTCCTGGCCCCATCGGGTGTGGCCGCGAAACGGGTCGCTCGCGCCCGGCTGGGCGAACGCGCGCATCGAGGACGGCCCCGACGTCGACTACCAGGCCGACCAGACCGGCAGCGTCATCGCCTTCCTCGCGCGGGCGAGAGGGGCGGAGGTCGAGGTCGACGGGCTCGACGCGACGCTCGTCGACGCGCTCGCGAGCCTCGACTCGACGCTCGCGGACGACGGCCGCCCGGTGCCCTGTCAGAACGCCTGGGAGGACTCGATCGGCCGGTTCACGCACACGACGGCGACGTTCCTCGAGGCGTACGGCGCGCTGGCGCGCCACGGCGAGGGGCTCGCCGACGACGACCGGTTCGACGCGGACCCCGCCGGCCACGCCCGCGACCGCGCCCGCGAGGTGTACGACGCGCTCGACGACCTCTGGCTCCCCGACCGCGGCTGTTACGCGCTCCGCGAGACGGTCCACGGCGACCTCGACGACCGGCTCGACTCCGCGACGCTCGCGCTCGCGAGCGCGCACCGTACGTACGACGCGCTCGGGGGCCCGAAATCCGACGCGGGTGGCGCGGTCGACGACGAGCGGCTCGACCGGCTGGTCTCACACGTCGATCGCGTCGTCGACGGGCTGACCCGCGAGACGGACGGGATATCGGGGCTGTTCCGCTACGAGGGCGACGGCTGGCGGCGCGGCGACCAGCCCGCGGAGAAGGTGTGGACTGTCTCGACCGCGTGGGGCGCACACGCCTGCGGGGAGCTCTCGACGCTGCTCGACGCCCACGACGACCCGCGGGCCGAGCGGTTCGCCGAGCGCGCCCGCGACCTGCTCGGGCTCGTCTCGCCGGACGGATCGCTGTGTGAGCCGACCGGGTATCTCCCCGAACAGTTCTTCGACGACGGGACGCCAGACAGCGCCACGCCGCTCGGGTGGCCCCACGCCATCCGGCTGGCGACGGTCGGACTGCTCGACGAACACGACATGCTGGCGGCCGAGCCCGTTCCCGCCGACGACTGACCGATCCTGGGACTCTGCGGTGGCGCGCCGGTGAGCGGGTGCGGCAGCACCCGCGAACCCGATCGCGAGGTCGCCGGCGGCTTCGCCGCCGGCTGCCAGAGAATCTTTGATTCTCGCTGGACGCTGCGAGCGCGTGGAACGCGCGAGCAGCAGCGAGGCACTACGCGCCTCTGGCAGCCGGACGTAGTCCGGCGACGATGTTGGGGAGGTGTGCGGGGCGGGGCGGTGCGGGGTGGGACTCAAAGGGGCAGCCGCGAGGACGCCGCACGCTCGCTGTGCTCCTCGGTCGTTCGCTTCGCTCACTCCCTGTGGTGCTTACATCGCCTGCGGCGTCCTCGCGGCTGGGGCTTTGATGAGGTTCACCGTAATAAATCGACCGCACCGAACCGCCTACCGCCACTCCTCGCGCGGCACGCAGTCGGCCGCCCGCACCGTGATCCATCGGGTCGTCCGCTCGTCGGGGTCCCGATCCGCCTCGAAGAACGTCACCTCGGCGTCCGGGGACTCCTCATCCGCCGCCGACCGGCAGACGATCTCCGGCTCGCCGCGAACACGCATCGGTGACGTGGACATACATGATAGTTCATGTTCCATCGGATAATAGCTGTTGGTTCGTCTCCATCGGAGCGGATCGGCCGACTGATCCGCTGGAACCACGCTATTCGATGGAAGACTGATCGAACGTCCGATTTCGATCCCTACAGACGGACCGGAACGCCCCGTTCGTGGAGATACTCCTTCGTCTCCTCGATGGAGTAGTCGCCGAAGTGGAAGATGGACGCGGCGAGCCCGGCGTCGGCGTTCGCCTCGGTGAACACCTCGTACATGTCCTCGGGGCCGCCACAACCCGAGGAGGCGATGACGGGCGTGGAGACGGCCTCGCACACCGCCGTCATCAGCGGGATGTCGTACCCGTCCTTCGTGCCGTCCATGTCGATGGAGTTGACGAACAGCTCGCCCGCGCCGCGCTCCTCGGCCTCCTTCGCCCACGAGACCGCGTCGATGCCGGTGCCCTCGCGGCCGCCCTTCTTCGTGCACTCGAACCACACCTCCTCGCCGTCGTCGTCCTCGTAGAAGTGGTCGCCGGCGTCGTCGTATCGGCGTCGAGCGTCCACGGAGATGACGATACACTGGGAGCCGAACGCGGCCGCGCCCTCCTCGATGAGCTCGGGTCGCTCCAGGGCTCCGGTCGTGATGGACACCTTGTCCGCGCCCGCACGAAGCGTCTCCTTGACGTCCGCTTTCGTCCGGATGCCGCCGCCGACCGTGAGCGGGATGAAACACTCGTCCGCGACCGCGTTCACCACGTCGAGCATCGTCTCGCGCCCCTCGGCGCTGGCGGTGATGTCGAGGAAGACGAACTCGTCCGCGCCGGCGGCGTTGTACTTCTTCGCCAGCTCGACCGGGTCGCCGGTGTACTCTAAGTTCTCGAAGTTGACCCCCGTGTAGACGGCGGCGTCGCCGTCGTCGTCGAGGTCGACGTCGATACAGGGGATGATCCGCTTCGTGAGTCCCATTCGTTGGCGGACGTTGGCGGCGGCGGGAATTAAAAGCCGCGGGGACGGAATCGACTCTCGCCCGTCGATCGCGTGCCTCACTCGCGCGCGTCGTACCGGGCCACCGCGCGGTCCGCGCGTGTCGAGATGCCGTTGGGGTTTCGCGCGGGGGTCCGGTCCCGTGCTCGCGCGACCAGCCCGTCGGAGCCGCCGGCGACGATCCCGGCCACCACGTCGCGGCCGTTCGCGACCCACCCCGACGGCGTGCCCTCGCCGCGGACCACGTCGCGGGCGACCGACGCCGCGTCCGTGACCGCGTGCTTTCCGGTTCGAACCAGCGTCGTCGGGCGGATCCCGTAGTTCTTGGCGAGCCGGTACGCGAGCGCCCGGTACTTCCAGCCCCACTCGCGGGCGGTCCGGCCGCCGTCGGCCGCGGTCGGGCTCGGCGGCTCCTCGACGACCGCGACCTCCGAGCGCCAGACGACCTCGCGCTCCATCCGTGCGAGCCGGTGGGAGGCGTCCCGCGCGCCGCCGATCCGGAGGTACTCGTCGAAGCCGTCGAGGTCCCGCAGCGCCTCCCGCCGGAACGCGACGTTCCCGCCCGCGAAGTACGTCACCTCCCGACCCGCGATCCGACGGCGCTCCGAGCCGTCGTCGCCTCGGTCGCTCCCTCCGTCGCCGTCCTCGGCCTCCCGGTCGTCACCGTCGGTCCTCGACCCGTTCTTGCGGACCGGCCCGGTCACCACGTCGGCGCGATCGAGCCCCTCGCGGACGCCCTCGAGCCACGGCTCGCCGATCCGGTTGTCGTAATCGACCAGCGCGACCGCGTCGCCGTTCGCCACCTCGATGCCGGCGTTGCGGGCGACGTTGACGGTCCGGTCCGAGATCTCCACGAGCACGTCGACGTCGTCGCGGTCGCGCACCATCCCCGTCGTGCCGTCGGCGGACGGGCCGTTGACGACGATCACCTCCGTGTCGGGCGCGTGCGCCGCCAGCGCGTCGAGGCAGGCGGCCAACCGGTCCCGGCCGTTGAGCGTCGGGACGACGACCGACAGGTCCATACGCGTGTCCATCGGGCCGAGGATAAAAAAGGGCTCCGTGGTGAGACGGCGGGTTCGCGCGGCGGAATCGAGCTAGACCGTCAGGAAGTAGACCTGCTTGCGGGCGTCCTTGAAGCTGTAGCGTGAGTCGACGAGCTCCTCCTCCTCCAGGCGATTGAGCGCGTAGCGGACGGTGCGGTCGGGTAAAAGCGACTCCTCGGCGAGGCCGCCCTGCGAGAGCGGGGCGTCGCCCTCCAGGACCTTCGCGACGAGCTTGGCGCTCGGCGGGAGTTCGCGCAGACGCTCGCGGTATTCGTTCTCGGTGAGACGGTCCTGATCGGCTGACCCCACGGGACTGGTACTCATACGTCCGGAAAAATCCGCGATCGGTGGTAAAGGTTGGCTACATATGGAGGTATACGATCGTTATTATATAAGGTGTTAATATCACGGTCGCCGTCGTTCTCCCGGACGGCGCGGGCGAGCACCCCGACGGCGCGAACGGCCCTGACGACGCGATCGTTTCCGACGATCGGGACGATCGCCGGCGACGCGTATCCAGTACGGTTTTGGTCGTTCGGCGTCCACCGGAGACAACGTGAAGGGTCAGGACTGGTATCAGGCCGACGAGGTCGCCGAGGAGTACGAGGACCTCCGTTTTTCGGGCGGCGGGGCGCTCATCGACCGACGCGAGAAGGAGGCGGTGCTCTCCGCGCTCGGACCGATCGACGACGGCCACCGGGTGTTGGAGGTCGCCTGCGGGACCGGTCGGTTCACGACCATGCTCGCGGACCGTGGGGCGGACGTCGTCGGACTCGACATCTCCAGGGAGATGCTCGAGCAGGGCCGCGAGAACGCGGCCGAGGCGAACGTCTCGGACACCGTCGAGTTCCTCCGTGGAGACGCCTCGAGACTGCCGTTTCCGGACGACCATTTCGACTCGGTGGTCGCGATGCGCTTTTTCCACCTGATGGAGGAGCCGCTCCAGTTCATGCGGGAGCTTCGCCGGGTGAGCAGCGATCAGGTGTTCTTCGACACGTTCAACGCCCGCAGCCTCCGGGTGCTGTACACGTGGCTGCTCCCGATGGGTTCGCGACTCTACTCGGAACGACAGGTCGCCGACCTCCTCGGAGAGGCCGACATGTCCCTCGCGGGCGAGGAACACGATTTCGTGTTGCCCTACGGCTTCTACCGCGGGCTCCCGAGCGTCGTCGCGAAACCGTTTCGAACCGTCGACGAGCTGATCGGGGACACGGTCCCCGGCGACTACGTCGCGACGGTCTCCTACTGGGACGCCAGAGTCGGAGCCGAGTGAGGTCGCGGAGGGAGAAACGGGCGGAACCGTCGCCGCCGGCCCGCCGTTCGGATCGACCCCTACCGATCGACCCACAGACTATACGCGTGACGGTCGTACCTCCCGTCGTTCATGAGCGGCGACGACGAACCGGCGTCTCCGAGACCCGGCCCGGCCGAGGACCGAGACCGCACGCCCCTCTCGGACCGGTACTCCAGCCTCGTCGACCGGTTCGTCCGGGTCGTCGAACTGGCCGCCGCGACGGTGTTCGCACTGCTTTTCGCCGTCGGGGTGTTCGACCTCGTCATCCAGATCGTCGGAGCCGTTCGGAGCGGGGCGATCACCGACCCGCTCGTCGTCATCGGCTTCATCGACACCGGCCTGCTGCTTTTGATCATCGTCGAGGTGTACCAGACGGTGCTCGCGTACGTCAACGAGGACGACACCCGACGGATCGTCAGGCTGGTGATCTACACGGGCGTCATCGCGATGGTGCGGAAGGCGATCATCTTCCGGACCGGCGAGTACACGACCACGCAGGACGCCCTCCTCGCCGCCAGCGCGTACGGCGTCATCATCCTCTCGCTCGTCGCGCTCCTCTGGATCGAGCGCACCGCGTCGGGCGACGCGGCGCTACTGGACGAGTGAGGCGCGCGGGCCTCGTGGGCCCGCTTAGACGTCTTCGTCTATCACTTCGCCGACCGCGAAGTTCGATTTCACTTCCGTCACCTCGATCTTGACGCGCTCGCCGACCTCCGTGTCGGGGACGATGATCACGTACCCGCGCTCGACGCGGGCGATCCCGTCGCCCTGCTTGCCGAGATCCTCGATCTCGACGTACCGCATCTCGCCGGGCTCGACGGGCGGCTGTGGGCCGTCGTTGGCGGACGCGGTCGTACCGTCGCGTTCGGCGGTCTCGCCGTCGGTCCCGCCCCGTTCGATGAGCGCGATCCGGTAGGTCTCGCCCGGCTCGATGGATCCGGTCTCGACCTCGCGGCGCGGTACTTCCACGACGAACTCGCCGTCCTCCTCGCGGACGTCGGCGCTGAACAGACAAAGGAGCTTCTCGGAGATTTCCATGATATACTCCGACCGGTACGTCGAGACCGGCTACTATAGTTGTACCGCCGGACGGCCGCCGCCCTCGCTCCCGGCAACCGCCGCGGGGGGACGAACGCCTTTGTGACGCCCCGCCGAACCGGGCTCCATGCCCGGACCGGAGTTCCGCCACGGAGCCGTCTCGCCCCCGATCGTGACGCCGTTCGACGCCGACGGCGGCGTCGACGCCGACGCGCTCGCGAGCCACACGGAGACGCTCCTGGACGCCGGCCTCGACGGAATGGTCCCCTGCGGGACCACCGGCGAGTTCGCCAGCCTCGACGACGCGGAGTACCGAACCGTGATCGAGACGGTCGTCGAGGCGGTCGAGGGGCGGGTGCCCGTGATCGCCGGCGCGGCGGACACGACCGTCTCGGGCGTGCGCGAACGCCTCGCGTTCGCCGAGTCCGCGGGTGCCGACGCGGGGCTCGTCACGCTCCCCTACTACCACACCTCGACCGATCCCGCGGGCCAGCGGGCGTTCCTCGAGGCCGTCGCCGACGACGCGCCGCTGCCGGTCTTCCTCTACGACATCCCGTCGACGGTCGGCGAGGCGATCGATCCCGACGTGCTCGCCGACCTCGCCCGCCACGACTCGGTCGTCGGCGCGAAGGACACGACCGGCGACGTCTCGGCGGTGGACGCGAAGATCCGCGCGACGCCGGACTCGTTCACCGTCTTCCAGGGCTTCGACTCCCAGCTGTACCCGAGCGTCTCCCTCGGCGTCGACGGAGGGATCCACGCGCTCTCGCAGGTGATTCCGGAGGTGTTCGTCGCAATGGGTGACGCGATCCGCGCCGGCGACGACGACCGCGCGCTGCGGCTCCACCGTCGGGGGATCGTCCCGCTCTTCGACCGGTGCGGCGAGCACGGCTTCGCGCCCGCGACGAAGGTCGCGGCCGCCCACCGCGGATTCATCCCGGACCCGACGGTCCGCCCGCCGCTGACGCTCCCCGACCCGGACGCCCGCGAGGAGATCCGCGACGACGTCGACGCGGCGCTGGACGCGGTGTGAGGAGTTGGAGCCGGCTTCACTTCCCGCCGATCGGCGTCCCGTCCGCCTCCTTCGGCCCCTCGGAGTCGAAGACGACGACGTCGCCGTCGGCCCGCTCGGCGGCGGTCGGGTCGTAGCCGTCCCGCACCGCGATCGCCTCCTCCAGCTCCCGGACCGCCCGCTCCTTGAGCGCCGCCGCCAGCGACTCGGCGTCCGCCCGCGAGATGTCGCGACCCAATCCCTCGCACTCGTGGGCCCGGACCATCCCCTCGCCATCGACCGCCTCGCCCATCGGCTGGCTCGTCCCGCCGAGCGCGACGCTGAAGGGGTAGGTGCGACAGATGAGCGGTCGCGAGTCGTGGACGGTACAGGCTCCCTGGCCGCCGGACTCCTCGTAGAAGGTACAGTCGCCGCAGTCGTCGGTCGCGAGCGCCCACTCGAAAGTCTCGCCCGCGGGCTCGCCGTCCTCGCGCTCGACGAGCCCGTACGGCATGGGGCGAGCCACGTCGCGCCAGTCGTACGCCTCGCCGAAGGCGTCCTCCGCGGCGTCGGCGACCGCGCGGACCTCGTCGGGGAAGACGGTCGCGGTGTGCGGTTCGCGGTCGGGTTCGCCCTCGTCCGCTCCCTCGCCGGCCGGCGCACCTCCCGGCTCGTTGGGGGCGTACCCCGTACAGCAGCCGCCACAGCGCGTACACTCGAAGCCGATGGACTCGATCGCGTCGGCCAGATCGTCGACGTCGAGGTCGCGGGCGCGGTCGAGTTCGGCCTCGAGCGGTTCCATGCACCCGATCGGGCCGCGATCGGGTTAACGTTCCCTCCTCGCGGTCGCACTCGGCGTCTCACGACCGGGCCGGCTCCCCGCCGTCGCGTTGACGATCCGCGCGTGCACGGCGAAGGAGCGAAGTGCGACCGCTCCCTACGGCCCGGTCGTGAGAGAGTACGAGCGGAAGGGACTGCTCGAGCGCGTCGAACGCGAGGCGGCCACGGTCGGCGCGCGGATCCCGGAGGAGATAGAGGTACAGGGGGACCCGATCGACCTCCAGTCGTTCGTCTTCGAGATCAAGCGGCGGGAGACGGTCCCGCCGGGCGAGCGCGACCGCGTCGAGCGGGCGAAGCGGAACCTCCGCCGCGAGCGGCTCGAGCGGCTCGAGCGCATCGAGGGGAACGAGGTGAGCTACGAGCGCGGCGAGGAGCTTGCGGCGTCGATCATCGGGATCGACCGGGCGCTGGAGGCGCTGGAGGGGCTGAACGCGCCCGACCCCGAGACCGAGGCGAAACGCCAGGAGGCGGCCGACCGGAAGCGCTGGATGAGCTTCCTCAAGAAGGCGCTCGGCCGCGAGGACGCCGGCGGCGGCCGCACGCGGTTTTGATCCGTCCGTCGGCCCGCTCCCGGCGCGTCAGTTCCCGGTGAAGTCGATCCGCGAATCGCCGGCGTCGTCGTCGCGGCGGCTCGGCCCGTGCCGGACGAACTCGTAGGCGTCGTCCGCGAGGTACACCGCGTCGCCGTCGACCGTCACGTCGACCCCCTCGAGGACCGCACCCTCACAGGGGCCGAAGTTACAGTAGCCCGTCCCGCCCTCGAAGGTCGCGCCGTGCTTCTGACAGAACACCTCGCCGTTTCGGACGAACGCGCCGTCGTCCTTGTCGAGGCGCACGTCCGTCCAGTGTTGACAGTAGTTCCGGAACGCGGAGACGCCGTCATCGAGCCGGATCAGAATCGCCTCGGCCTCGAGGGAGTCGTCGCCGTCCGCGTCGTCAACGTCGACGCCGCCGTTCGTCTCCACGTCCCCGTTCGTGCCCACGTCGCCCTCGCTCTCGGAGACCGTGTCGGGGTCGACCGGGCGGAGCGTCACGAGAAGCGTGCTGTCCTCCGGCACCTCGTCGAGGGCGGCGATCCGCCGGTCCGCGTCCATACGAACCGGTGGCCTGCGGCCGGTTTGAACGTTGCGCGTTCGAGCCGATCAGACGCCCAGCCACTCGTCGTCGCGGACCTCGTACCCGTTCTCCCGACAGAACTTCGCGGCCTGCCGGCGGACGTCCCGAGAGCCCGGAACGCGCTCCGTCTCGGCCGTCCGCTCGACGATCCAGTCGGCGATCGCGTCGATCCCCTCGTCGTCGTCGTCGCCGTCGACCTCCGCGAGCGCCCGGAACGTCCGCTCGTAGGCCTCGCGCTGTGACCGGCTCGTCTCGGCGTTCGGGAGCCGCGCGACCGCCTCCACGACTCGCTTCATCGCCGCGGCCACCGTCGGTCGCTGGACGCGAGTCCCGACCGCGGCGGGCGAGTCGAACGTCTCCTCGTCCGCGTCCGGGAGAAGCTCCGCGACCGCGTACGCGCCGCCGGTGGACGCTATCTCGCGGTCGCCGACCGCGGAGACGATCTCGGCTCCCGTCGCCGGGAACGGTACCGATTCGAGCGCCGTCTCGAAGGAGGCGAGCGCCGAGGCGTCGACCGGCGGTTCGGCCTCGTCGCCCCGCTCGAGTTCCGTGGCGATCTCGCGCTCGCGCTGGCGTCGCTCCTCGTCGTGGGCCTGCTTGTCCCGGCCGCTCTTGTCGTCTGCCATCCCCGATCTACGGGTTCGAGCCTGATAGTCCTGTGGTCGATGTGACGTGTTCGTTTCGGATCTACCGCGGTACGTCGTCGTAACACGCCGACTCCACGCGCCGGTCGAACAGCCGCGAGAGCAGCGTCGTGAGCGGGCCGGCGGCCCCCTCCCCGTCGCCGTCGACGGCGATCCCGTCGACCGCTCGAACCGGCCGGATCTCCCACGTCGCGTTCGCGAGGAAGACCTCGTCGGCCTCCCGAACCTCGCTCGGGGCGTAGCTCCCCTCCTCGACCGGGATTCCCTCCTCCCCGGCGAGGTCGAGCACTTCCGCCCGCGCGACGCGCGGGACGACCGGGCCGTCGATCGAGGGCGTCTTGAGTCCCTCGCCGTCGGCGAAAAAGAGGGTCGAATCCGCCCCGCCGACGGCGCGCCCGTCGGCGTCGAGAAGCAGCGCCTCGTCCGCGCCCGTCACGCGGAGTTCGAGCCGCGCGAGGACCTCGTTCACCCGAGCGTGGGTCGTCGCGTCCGATGGAACGGCCCGGTCCGGCGTCTTTCGCGTTTTGACGGTCTGGAGGGTCGCCGGGGCGTCGAAGACCGGCTCCGACCCGACGCCGCCCCTCGGAAGCGGGCGCACCATGATGACGACCGTCGGATCGCTCTCGACCCGAGGGTCGAACCGGTCGCCGGACCCACCGGCTCGACCGGATCCGCCCGCCCGGCGGCCGCGGGTGATCGAGATCTCACAGACCGCGTCCGCCAGGTCGTTCGCCGCGAGCGTCTCGTCGATTCGCTCTCGTAGTTCCGCCTTCGGGAGGCCGTGGTCGATCGAGAGCGCCGCACAGCTCCGGGCCAGGCGGTCGGCGTGCCGGTCCCAACGGAACACGCGGCCGCCGTACGCTCGCATCGTCTCGCGAGCCGCGTCGCCGTAGCCGAACCCGCGGTCCTCGACGTGGACCGTCGCCGACTCCGCGGGCACGATCTCGCCGTCGACGTGGTACCGACGGTCCGGCGGGTCGCTCATCCGCGTTGCCGGGCCGGACGGTGGGCCGGAGACACCTCAGAACTCCTTCGCGCGGTCCACCCACTTGGCGGCGCGTTTCTCGCCGATGCTCGCGCCCTCGGCCACGTCGGCGGGGTCGGCGGCCGCGAGGTCCTCGACGGTGTCGATCCCGATCTTCGCGAGCCGCTCGCCGTACGCCGGCCCGATCCCCTTGATCCGGTCGACCGGGTCGCCGTCGGGTTCCTCCGCGGACGAGTCCGCGGCGGTCCCGGCGGCATCGTCGGCGTCGGTTTCGGATCCCTCCTCGTCCTCGACCGTCTCTTCGTCCTCGACCGTCTCCTCGTCCTCGATCGCTTCCTCGTCCTCGATCGCTTCCTCGTCCGCGGATCCCGTCGCGGTGGCGTCGTCGGATCCCGCCGTGTCGGGCTCGTCCTCGCCGAGCCCGTCCTCGGTCTCCTCCTCGTCTTCGGCGATCTCCCGTTCATCCACGACGGGGTCCTCGGTCTCCGAGCCGGCGATTTCGCTCTCGTCGGTCGTTTCGCCCCCGTCACTCGGCTCGCTTTCGTCGGCGTCCCGTTCGACGGTCACCGTCGTCTCCCCGCTCTCGTCGTCGGACGAGCCGCTCCCGAATCCGAGCTTCTCCTTGATCTTCTTCAGCAAGGCCATTAGGGTCCGATACACGCGCCCGATATTTAAAGGCCGGCGACGACCTCGGAAACGAGCGATCGGAGCATCGGTCTCGCCGCGGTTAAGTCGACGCGGGCACACGATCGGTCATGTCGATCCTCGATGCGGTCATGTGGTCCGTACACGTCGGGTTCGCGGTGCTCTGGACGGGAAGCGTGCTGTTCGTCGCGCTCGCCGTGGTTCCGCCGGCGATCCGCGGCGACGTCGGCGGCGACGCGCTCGCCGCGGTGGTCGGCCGGCTCCGCTGGATCACCCGGATCGCGGCGCTCGCGTTCCTCGCCACCGGGGGGCACATGGCGGGGACGCTGTACACCGTCGAGTCGCTGACCGGTACCGGGCGAGGGCACCTCGTGCTCACGATGCTCGCGCTCTGGTTCCTCATCACGGGGCTCGTCGAGGTCGCGAGCGGAAAGCTCCTCGACGGACTCGAAACCGGGAAACTCCGCGAGCCGGCCCGCGACGCGAAGCCGTTCTTCTACGGCGCGGCCGGGCTCTCGGTCGGGCTGATTCTCACGGCGGGGCTGCTGGCGAGCCCGGTCTGACCGTCCCTGCCGCTGGAGCCCGCGCCGCTCACTCGAGTCGATCGCGCAGCGCCGCGTTCATCTCCTCGACCGGCGCCTCCTCGCCGGTCCAGCGCTCGAACGCCTCGACGCCCTGGAAGAGCAGCATCCACGCGCCCCCGATCGTCGTCGCGCCCGCCGCCGCGGCGTCGCGAAGGAGCCGGGTCTCGGTCGGGGCGTAGACGGCGTCGAGGACGGCCAGGTCGGCGTGGAGCAGGTCGGCCGGGACCGGCGTCGCGTCCTCCTCCATCCCGACGCTCGTCGCGTTCACGAGCACGTCGGCCGCGGGCACCCGTCCGTCGAGCCCGTCGAGCCCGCCGCCGGTCGCGCCGGAGACCTCCGCGGCGAGGTCGACCGCGCGCTCGCGCGTGCGGTTGGCCACGTGGACGGTCGCGCCGGCGTCCGCGAGCGCGAACGCCGCCGCGCGGCCCGCGCCGCCCGCGCCGACGACGACCGCGTCGCTCCCGTCGAGGGGGACGCCGTGGCGCTCGAACGACCGAGTCACGCCCGCCGCGTCCGTGTTGTAGCCGCGGGGCGCGTCGGGCCCGTTTCCGTCTCCGGCGTCGCTCCCGCCCTCCTCGTCGGGGAAGACGATCGTGTTCACCGCGCCGATCCGCTCGGCGAGCGGGTCGGGGTCGACGGCGGCGAGCACGTCGCGTTTGAAGGGGATGGTGACGTTGAGCCCGGCCACGCCCAGCGCGGCCGCGCCCTCGACCGCCCGCGCGGCGCCGTCCGGGTCCGGCTCGAAGGTGACGTAGCGCGCGTCGATGCCGAGCGCCTCGTAGCCCGCCTCGTGCATCGGCGGCGACAGCGAGTGGCCGACCGGGTTGCCGATCAGTCCGTACACGTCCATATCCGTCCGGGCGACCCGGACGAACAAAAAGCCGGCTCACTCGCCCCGGCTCCGCTCACTCGCCTTCCGTCCCGCGGTCCGCGTCGGCGTCGGTCTCGATGACCTCCTCCAACGTCTCGCTCCCCACGTCGCTCGCGAGCTTGACGCCGACCAGCGAGACGACGACGCCGGCGACGATGAACGCCGCCAGCCGCTGGGCGGGCGTGACCGCGAACCCGGCGACGACCGTCGGGGGACGGAGCGCTTCCTGTTCGAGGAAGTAGCCGGCGAACCCGCGCACGACGAGCGCGACGGCGACGATCACGAACGGGAGGTTGAGGTACGGCGTCCGGATCCCCTCGTCGCGGATCAGCTCGTCGAGCAGACGGCCGACCGCCGCCGTCACGCCCGCGATCGCGAGCCACGGGACGGCCTCGTAGGTGAACTCCATCGCCTGGACGGTCAAGAGCGCGTCCTCGAGGTCCGTGGCCGCCAACACGCCGAAGAAGCCACCGACGAGCGAGAGCCCGCCGGCGACGACGTACGTCACGACCGACACCTGCCCGGCGTACAGCGCCTCCCGCACCCGCTCCGGCATCCCCGCGACCAGCCGGTCGATCCCGAGCCCCTTGTACAGGAGCGCCGCGCCGAGCAGGCCGGCGACGCCGGCGACCGCGGCCGCCGCGGAGAACTGGATGAACAGGACGGGCAACAACAGCAGCGCGATCCCGATCGGGACGAGCACGGTCGAGCGGAGCTGCTCGTCGGCGAGGAACTGTTTCAACAGGTAGTACGTCGACTCCAGGTCGTGAGCCTGCCGGACCACGACCCGGTCGACGCCGTCGACGGGCATCCGCGACTCGACGATCGGGAGGACGCGTTCGTCCTCCGCGGAGTCGACGACGACGATCGCGGCGCTCGGGTCGTAGCGGTCGACGAGGTCGTCGAGCTGGGCCGCGATCGAGCGGTCGGCACCGACCGGGCTCTCGCTTTCCGCGGAGACGACGGCCACGACCGCCTCCTCGCGTTCGTCGCGGAGGTCGCGGGCGACCCGGAGCGCCTCGAGCAGACAGTTGACGCTGGCGTCCTCGGGGTCCGCGACCCCTGCGTCGGTGACGAGCGAGCGGACGGCCTCCCAGCCCGCCACCGGCATCGGGACGTTGGTGGCCCGTCCGATCGTCCCGGAGCGGTCCACGCAGATCACCAGCGTCGTCACGGGTGGTCACACACCCCGACGGAGTAAAAAGTCTCGCCGTCGGGGAGTGTCGCGGTCCGCTCCGAGCCGGAACTACCGGAACTCGACCTCGACGTCGCGGCCGTCGCCGGCGAAAACGCTCGCGACGCCGTTGCCGGCGGCGAACGCGACGCGCTCCGCGCCGATCCCGAGCCGCTCCACGAGCCCGCGCTCGGGGGTGAACTCCTTGAGTTCGACGTCCTCGCCGATCGACTCCGCGATCCGGGCTTCGACGTCGTCCTCGACGCCGAGCTCGTCGACGAGTCCGATATCGAGGGCGTCGGGTCCGAGGTAGACGCGCGCCTCCGTCTCGCGGATCGCCTCGGGGTCCATCTCTCTGCCCTCGCTCACGGTCTCGACGAACTGCTCGTAGTAGCCGTCGATGAGGGACTGGAGGTACTCGCGCTCGTCCTCCTCGATCTCCCGAAGCGGGACGCCGGCGTCCTTGTACTCGCCGGCGGTGAACTGCTCGTAGGAGATGCCGAGCTTGTCGGCCAGTCCGGCCGCGTTCGGGCGCGAGCCGACGACGCCGATGGACCCGACGAGGCTCCCCTGGCGGGCCCACAGCTCGTCACACCCGCTCGCGATCCAGTAGCCGCCGGAGGCGCACAGATCGATCGCGTACGCCACCGTCGGCCCGTCAAAGTCGGCGACGGCCCGCCGGATGTCGTCGCTGGGGACGACCTCCCCGCCCGGCGTGTTGAGTTCGACGAGCAGCGCCTCGACGTCCTCGTCGTCGTCGGCCGCCTCCACCTGTTCGACGACCTCGTCGGCGGTCGTGCCGCCGGGGCCCGACAGCGGCGAGGGGCGACCCGTGTCCCGCTTTATCGGTCCCGAAACCGACACCTTCGCGACGTTGTACTCCTCCGTGTCGCCGAACCGGCCACGGGTGAGTCGCCCGACGAGTCGCTTGCCCGCCACCGCGCCCACCGCGCCCACCGCGGCGGCCGCGAGGAGGTCCGATCCGGTCGAACGCGCGTCGTCGTCCATACCGCCGGTTGGTGGCGGGCGCGTTTCACGTTGTTGGCTGCGTGTCGATCCGACCGCGGGTTCGTCTCGGATCCGTTTCGATCGCGACCTCGTCACCCGTCCCCTCGCGTCGGCGCGCCTGTAGGCGTCCGGCGACAGCCCCCGAGGGAGTCGATCGCCACGGGCGGCCGACGAGGACGGGAAGGCGTGATGTGCGGCGCGGTGCCGGGCGGGACTCGAACGACCCGTCCCGCGGCCGTCGACCGTTCAGAATCCGAACACGAACACGCCGACGACGATCGCGACCCCGAGAACGACGAAGACGGCGTGTTCGGCGTCGATGGATCCCGGCTCGATCGGCTCGTTCTCGGGCGTCGACGTGTCCTCCGTCACGCCGTCCGGTCCCACGTCCTCGACGCTGAACCGCCACTCGCGTCCGTCGTCGTCGTTCCCGCGGGTCTCGTTCGCCCGGCTTCGGGTGTCGTCGCCGCTCATACTCGTGGTAGACGGGTGCCGGGTAAATGACTGGCGGGCGGGGCCCGACGGAGTGCGATCCGGATCGGGCGGGGCCCGGCGGAGTGCGATCCGAAGCGTGCGAGTCGATCGACCGTTACCGTCGTCTCGCCGGCGCGATCACGTCCCCGTCGTACACGACGCCGCGTTCGCCGTCGAGCGTCAGCGTGGCGCCGTCCGCCACGGAGTCCGGCAGCGTCACGCCGGATAGCATCGGCACGCCCAGTTCGCGGGCGACGACCGCGGGGTAGCCGGTCATGCCCGGACGAGCGTCGACGATCCCGGCGATCCGGTCGAGGTCGCCGGTGAACTCGCCCTCGAAGTCGGGACCGAGGGCGACGATCGATCCCTCGGGCACCGTGGAGAGGTCGCCGTCGGCGCTCCGGCGGACCGGGGCGGCGACCCGGCCGGCGACGACCGCCTTCCCGGTGGCGACCGTCTCGGCCGCGATGTGGACCTTCAGGGTGTTCGTGGTGTTCGTCCCCTCCAGCTCCGTCAACATCCCCGAGAGGACCACGAGGGTGTCGCCGGAGGCGGCCGCACCGGTGTCGAGCGCGGCGTCGACCGCGTTGTCGAGGACGGCCTCCATGTCGTCCGCGTACGCCGTGGTGACCGGCTGGACGCCCCACGAGAGCGCGAGCTGGCGGCGTACCCGGTCGTCCGGCGTGGTCGCGACCACGGGGACGCCGGGGCGGAACATCGCCGTCTTGCGGGCGGTATAGCCGGACTCCGAGACCGCGACGACCGTCGACGCCCCGATGTCGCGCGCGAGGTAGCGCGCGGAGCGGGCGAGCGCCTCGGTCCGGGAGCCGTCGGCGGCGGTCGGCACCCGCTGTTCGCGCGTCTCGGCGTACTCCTCGCTGGTCTCGACCTCGCGGACGATCCGGTCCATCGTCTCGACGACCCGGACCGGGTGGTCGCCGATGGCGGTCTCGCCGGAGAGCATCACCGCGTCGGTGCCGTCGAGGACCGCGTTGGCGACGTCGGAGGCCTCGGCGCGGGTGGGCCGCCGCGAGTGGACCATCGAGTCGAGCATCTCGGTCGCCGTGATCACCGGGACGCCCTCGTCGACGCAGGTGCGAATGATCCGCTTCTGGATCATGGGCACGTCCTCGAGCGGGCACTCGACGCCGAGGTCGCCGCGGGCGACCATCACGCCGTCCGCGGCGTCGACGATCCCTTTGAGGTTCTCGACGGCTCCCGCGCGCTCGATCTTCGCGATCACGGGAATGTCGTCGCCGCCGTACTCCTCCAGCCGGTCCGCGATCCGATACACGTCGTCGGCGTCGCGGACGAACGAGGCGGCGACGAAGTCGGCGTCCGCGCGCGCCGCGAGCCGGAGTTCCTCCTCGTCCCCCGGCGTGATGAGGTCGACGTCGATCGCGACGCCGGGAAGGTTGACCCCCTTTCGGGAGCCGAGTTCCCCGCCGGAGACCACCCGCGCGAGGACCTCCCCGTCCTCGACCCGCTCGACGCGGCACTCGATCCGGCCGTCGTCGAGCAGGATCGTGTCGCCGGGGGCGGCCGCCGCGATCGAGTGGGTGAGCCCGACTCGATCGGGGGTCGCGTCCCGCCCGTCGTGAAACGTCACCTCGGCGTCGGTCGCGAGCGTGATCGGCTCGTCGATCTCCGCGGTCCGGACCTCGGGCCCCTTCAGGTCGACCATCACGGCGAGCGGGTCGTCGATCGCGTCGTCGACGGCGCGGACGCGCTCGATGACGTCCTCGCGGTGGGCCGTCGTCCCGTGGCTGGCGTTCAGTCGAGCGACCGACATGCCCGCGGCCGCGAGATCGCGGATCGCGTCCCGGTCGTCCGACGCCGGACCCAGCGTACAGACGATCTTGGCGTTTCGCATACGTCCGATTCGGTGCAGCGCCGGAAAAAGCCATGCGGTCGAGCCGCGCTCGGAGCGTGACCGAAGAACCCGAACTGAGAACTCCTACGTCCGAATATCGCCACCTTCGTGGAGAACGATCAGGGACGATCACGACCGTCCCAACGGAACTCGAGCGTCGGGGGCGGCTCGGACGCGAACGTGGTTCGTGCGTCCGAGCACGGGACGCGCGGTTCGTGTGTCCGACACTCTGGAAGTGTCACTCGGAGCGAAATACATAAGCACTTACTACCACACCGAACGGACGGATGGATAGTATCGCCGCGGTCCGATCACGGGATGCGATCGCGTTCTCCGTGCTCGACAGCGAGGTCAGGCTCGGCATTCTCGACTCGCTGTACGACCTGACGGTCGCGTCCGGACCGCTCGCGGGCAACGCCGCGTACTCGACGATCAAAGCCGACGTGGGCGTCGAGGACAGCGGTCGATTCAGCTACCACCTCGACAAGCTCACGGACCAGTTCGTCACGAAGACCGAGAGCGGGTATCGGCTCGCGGAGCCGGGCCGGGAGGTGGTTCGACTCCGACGGACGGGGGTGCTCACCGAGGACCCGACCGTCGAGGCCGAACCGGTCGACGGGGAGTGTTACCGCTGTGGAGGCGGGATACAGGCGTTTTATCGCAGGGGATATCTCGTGACGCGCTGTCCGGAGTGTATCGGGCTGATCGATCACGAGCTCGTCGCCGAGGGAACGCTCGCGTCGGTCTCGTATCCGCCGTCGGGCGTGACGGGGATCGACATCGAGACCGCCTTCGACCGCTCGCACCGCCGGTCGGCACACACGTTCCGGGCGATGGCCGACGGGTTCTGTCCGAACTGCGGGCACGACGTGACGACGACGCTCCCCCCCGCGAAAGGCGAGGAGCCGGGGGACGACGGGTACGGGTTCCGCCACGTGAACCACGACGGGATGGTCCGGTTCGCCTGCGACCACTGCGGCCGCCGGCACATCTCACACCCGCTCTACGCCACCGACGACCGGGATCCCATGGCCAGGTTCTTCGCGAGAAACGGGATCGAACCCGGCTGGGAGCGGGTCGCCGCGGTGATGTCGTGGCCGGTCACCGCGGTCGGATCGGACCTCGTCTTCGAGACGCCGGACGGGATCCGGTTCCGGGTCGACGAGGGGCTCGACGTCAGCCGGGAGTGACTCTCCCCGCGAGCCGACCCGCAGTCAGTCGTCGGCGGGGGCGGGCCGCGAGGAGAGCCGTACGTCGCCGGCGTCGACGCCGAGCTCGTCGAGCGCGGCCTGCGCCGCGCGCTTGCCGGAGACCAACATCGCGCCGAAGGTCGGCCCCATCCGCGGGAGGCCGTAGGCCGTCGCGACCGCCATGCCGCTCGCGACCAGCCCGTCGTGGACGACGCCGGTGTGCTCGACGACGGCGTCCTCGCTCTCGCCGACCCACATCGAGTCGTGACCGGGCGAGTCGTGACCCGGCGCGCCGTACTCGTCGTCGCCGGTCGCGTCCATCCCCGCGTCGTGCTCCCTTGCGTGGGAGACGCCGGGGACCTCGAGGACGCCCCGCTCGTCGAGCTTGGAGACCGCGACCGCGTCGTGGCCGGTGGCGTCGATCACGACCTCCGACTCGACCGCGATCGGGTCGACGCAGGTGATCTCGCGCGGGAGCGCGTGGACCGGCGTCCAGTTCATCACGATCCCGCCGACGCGGTGGTCCTCGCGCACGACGAGGTCGGTGAACTCGGTCATGTTCTGGACCTTGACGCCAGCGTCGCAGGCCGTCTTGATCAGCCCCGAGCACGCCTCCGGCCCGTTGGCGACGTAGAGGTCCTCGACCCCCTCCGCGGGCTCGAAGGCGACGCCGAGGTCGGCGAGCACCTCCTGGGCGGGGTCGCGGACGGTCACCTTGTTCATGAGGAAGCCGCCGAGCCAGAAGCCGCCGCCGAGGTAGTTGTTCTTCTCGACGACCATCACCTTCACCCCGCGCTCGGCGAGCTCCTTCGCCGCCATCAGCCCGGACGGGCCACCCCCGACCACGATGACCTCGCTCTCGGAGAACTCGAGGAACTCCTCGGACCAGTCCTGCCCGATGGCGCGCGTTACGTCCGTCTCGCTCACGTCGCTGAAGCCGTCGAAATCCATGGTACGACCGAGTGATATCACTGGGTAGTATTAGTCGTTGTGGTCGATGCGGTCGACGTGGCCCGAGTACCGATCCGACTCGCGGGGCGGTGGCGCGCCTGCGAGCGCCCGACAGGGCGCGAGCAGCACGCGAGGGACGTCGCGAGCGGAGCGAGGTGCGAACGAAGTGAGCACCTCGGTAGCGAGCGGTGAAACCGCGAGCAGCGAGCGACGAGGCTGGGGAGGTATGAGGTGCGGGGCGGTTGTGATCGGGTAGGACTCGACTGGGGCTTTGGCGGTAGTCACCGCGCCAGCAACACTCCCGCACCGTTCGATCCAACCACTCTCAAGGAAACGGAATCACAACGAGCCCGAAGAAGGAACGCGCCACGGAGGCGCACGGGCGTGGCCGACTCGTAGCCTTTTTACCCACGCTGACGGTACTCGGGCACACTATGGCTGAGGACAAGGCACGAAGCACCGGCAGTGCGGGCCGATTCGGGGCTCGCTACGGCCGCGTCGCCAGAAAGCGGGTCAAGGACATCGAGGGAGAGATGCAGAACGCGACCGTCGACGGCGACGACGTCAAGCGCGTCGGCACCGGCATCTGGGTGAACGAGGAGACCGGCGAGACGTTCACCGGCGGGGCCTACCGCCCCGAGACCCCCGGCGGCCGGACCGTCCGCCGCTCCATCCGCGCCGCGCTCGCCGACGAGGAATAATGAGCTACAAGTGTTCCCGCTGTAAGCGCGACGTCACGCTCGACGAGTACGGCGGCGTCCGCTGTCCCTACTGCGGCCACCGCGTCCTCCTGAAGGAGCGCGGCGGCGACATCAAGGAAGTCGACGTCGAATAACGGACCTCCGCCGTGACCGACCGCGACGCGTCGACGACCGGGGCCGACGCCGACCACGGGACGACTGGGTCCGACGCCGACCACGCGACGACCGGACGGGAAGACGCCGCGCCGGCGGCCGGCGTCGACCGCGACCACGGGACGCTTCTCTCCTTCGCATACCCCGACGAGCGACGCGCCCGGATCGTCGCCGACGCGCTCGCACCCGAAGTCGGCGAACTCGACGAGTCCCGGTCGGGCGCGACCGTCTCGCGGGACGGCCCCGTCGTCCGCGTCCGCGTGACCGCCACCGACCTCGTCGCGCTGCGGGCGGGGATCACCAGCTGGTCGCGGCTGGTCGCGGTCGCCGAGCGCGTGAGCCGGGACCGATAGCGCGCGTGAGCCGGGACCGATACGCAGACCGAGAACGACGTTTCGCCCGAATCGAACGCTCTCCTGTCGATTTACGGCGGATCCCCTTCTCGTCGTAGAAGTCGGGGGTTTTTCCGTCCGGACCGCCTCGGTCCGCCCATGCAAGGGAACATGCCGCCCGAGGCACAGGAGAAGATCGAGGAGCTTCAGGAGCTGCAAGAGACCGCACAGCAGGTCGCAGAACAGAAGGAGCAGGCGAAGACGGCGCTCAACGAGTCGAAGACGGCGCTCGACGCGCTCGAGGACGTCGACGAGGACGCCGGCATGTACCGCGAGATCGGCGAGGTGCTCGTCGAGACCGACTACGACTCCGCCTACGACGACCTCGAGAACAAGGTCGACTCGCTGGAGGTTCGCGTCGAGCAGCTCGAGAAACAGGAGGAGCGCGTCCAAGAGCAGTTCGACGACCTCCAGGGCGAGCTTCAGCAGATGCTCCAGGGCGGCGCTGGCGGCGGCCCGATGGGCCCCGGCGGTCCGGGCGCGGGCGGCGCGTAACGACCGATGAGCGAGGACGCGTCGAGCGAGCGAGCGACCGACGACGAGCCGACGGACGCGACCCCCGCCGGCGACGACCCCACCGACGAGGAGGTCGTCCGGACCGCCGCGGAGGCGGCCGAGGGGGTCGTCTTCCACCGATACGACCAGTCGGCCGTGACCGACCTCGACGTCACGGTCACCTTCGAGGACGGCGTCCTCGACGTCGACGTCTACCTGAACGCGCCCGACGGTCCGGACGACCCCGACCCGGAGGCGGTCGCCGAGGCGGCCACCGAGGCCGCCGGCGAGGCCGTCGACGAGCTGTTCGGGGAGTAACGAGAGCGGGGCGAGGTTCGACCCGCTCGGTGTTTTTTCACCGTTCAGCGGCGCGCCGTCCCGCCGCTCAGGTCAGGAAGAACAACAGCACGCTCACCGACATGGCGAAAAGCGTCACCGCCGTCGCCAGCGCCGCTCCGAGAGATATCGCGGCGTTGGCCTGCGTCGCGAGCGTCTCGGTGCGGTCGTTGCCGAAGACGGTCACCGTCGTGCGTTCGGTCCCCCCGGCGACCGCGACGGGCTCGAGGTCCTCCCGCGCGTCGACCGCGAGCGACGCGACCGTCTCGGCGAGCCGACCGGCGTCGATCTCCTCTCCGACTCGGTTGTCCGCGCGGGTCCGGTTGACGACGTGGTTGTCGGTGGTCATCGCCTCGACGTGGTCGATCCCGGTCGCCTCGCGGACGGCCGCGAGCAGGTCCTCGCGGAGCCCCGGAACCATGTTGTTGCCGTCGATGAGCACGTAGGCGGCCTCGACGCCGGCGACGCGGGTGACCGCGACGCGGACGCCGAGCGGACCGATCCCCTCCTCGGGCGTCCAGTCGGTCGGGTCCCAGGCGACGCCGAGTTCCGTCCGCCCGCGGTCGGCGGCGGCGGCGGCCTCGCCCGCGGATCCCGCGGCCTCGTACAGGTCGTAGGAGCGCTCCGAGCCGGGCGTGACGTGGCCGAGATCCGCTCCGGACAGCCCCGTGTGACAGTTGTGCCCGTCGACGAGGAGGACGTCCTCCACCCCGCCGGTCCGGAACTCTGCCATCGCCGACTGGCCGACCGCGAAGTCGACGTCGTCGGCCGACCCCGGTGCGAACGTCGAGACAGCGAGGGCGGCGTCGCCGAACCGCTGGGCCAGCACCGACGACTCGCCGGCCTCGACCGAGAGCGGGACCGTCGCCTCCCGGCGGAACGCCGCGCCGTCGAGCGCGCGGTCGGCGGCGTCGATGACGCAGTCGACCTCGCTCTCGGAGACGAGGTTGAAGTCGTGGCCCGCGGTCGCGTGCGGCGGGAAGCCGACGCCGTCCGCGGAGAGCGCGACCCGACGGGGGAGATCGCCGCCGCCGATCTCGCCGAGCGGGCCGGGGTGGATCATCGGCAGCACGAACCGGGCCTTCTCCTCGCCGAGGCGGCCGGGGTCGACCCGCCCGCCGTCGGCGGCGGCACCGTCGGGGTCGTCGGCCCCCGCGTCGGCGCCCGCCGCGTCGTCTTCCGTGGCGGTGCCGGTCCCTCGTTCCTCCCCCTCGACGACCCGGAACGAGAGCGCCGAGACGGGGACGACCGCCTCCTGCCCGAGCCGCTCGAAGAACTCCTCGAGGTCGCGGGACTCCTCGGCGGCGTAGCCGATGAACCCGCGGATGAAATCCAGCACCGAGACGTCGAGCGCGCGCCGCCACGGTCGCTCCACCGCGACGAGGAACCCCCAGACTGCGACCGCATAGAGCAGACACAGCGCCCCCAAAAGCAGGAAGTGGTCGAGCGTCACCGCGTCGAAGACGGGCGGGCCGTGGTCGGTCCGCGAGAGGAACACGACGTACGCCTGGTAGGCGGAGCCCCCGTCGATGAGCAGGCGGGCGGTCCCGCCGTACACGAAGAGCAGAGCCGCCGCGACGGCGGTCTGGACCAGCGCGGGGATGCTAGCGACGGGGACGGAGACTCGCGAGACGGCGAGGACGGCGAGCAGCCGGAGGGCGAAGATGGACGCGAGCGCGACGACGAGCGCGTCGAAGACGAACCGCTGGGAGAGCCCGAGGACGGCGGCGAAGACGCCGGCGACGACGAGGACGACGACGACGAACAGCTCACAGAGGAGCGCCAGGAGCGCCGACCGGTTGTACGTGAGGTTCCCGCCGAGCGCGCGGTCCACCGTGGTGGTCGTGAGCGCGGCGACGACCGTCGGCGCGCCGAGGAAGACGATCCCCTGCCAGGCGTCCTGCCCGACGAGCAACACGGGGTACGTCGACCCCATCGTCGAGGCCGAGTCGAAGACGGCGATCCCCGTGAGCCCGCCGAGCAGCACGGCGAACGCGAGCGTTCGCGGCCAGCGCGGCGCGCGGAAGATGAACTTGGAGAGCCCGGCGAGCCGCCCCTGTGTCGCGGTCACGGGTTCGCGGTACTCCCCCGCGGATGAAAATCTCTCCGGCTTCCGGACGCCGACGCGAAAACCGGCGTCTCTCATCAACGGGAAGTCGAATCACGAACCGATCGCCGGAGCGGTGGCGCGCGCCTCCGAGCGCCCGACAGGGCGAGAGCGAAGCTCTCGCTTGCAGCCGGACGTAGTCCGGCGACGAGGTTGGGGAGGCGTGAGGTGCGGTGCTGTGCGGCCGACTGGGGCTTTGGAGGGGTTGGTCGCGGAAACAGCGATCACGGACGAGAGGTTCGATACGACATCGGATCTCGGTCAGTACGCACTTCTCGACGAACGGCGATCTCGTTGGGGACCTATCCGAGGGATCCGACCTCAGTGGATCCGGAAAATCGGATCACCGAAACGCCCTACGCCGACTCGCAGATCGCGACGAAGTTCTCGAACACTTCCTCGCCCTCCTCGGTGTGGGCGACTTCGGGGTGCCACTGGACGCCGTACAGGCCCGCCTCCGGGTTCGACATCGCCTCGATCCCGCAGACGTCGGAGGTCGCGGTGTGGGTGAATCCCTCCGGTAGCTCCTTCACCTCGTCGGCGTGGGATGCCCACACGCGGGTGTCGGGCGCGAGCGACCCGACGAGCGGGTCCGCGTCGTCGACGATCTCCACGTCGACGTCGGCGTAGCCGCCGTAGTCGCCCCCGCCGACGCGCCCGCCGCGCTCGTCGGCGATCACCTGCATCCCGAGACAGATCCCGAAGACGGGGACCTCGAGGTCGAGGTACTCGCGCGCCCGCCCGATCCGGTCCATGTCGGGGCCGCCCGAGAGGACGACCCCGTCCGCGTCGACCTCGGCGGGCGGCGTGTCCGCGTCGACGATCTCGGTGTCGACGCCCATGTCCCGGAGCGCGCGCCGCTCCAGGTGGGTGAATTGACCGTGGAGGTCGAGAACGACGATCCGTGTCATGGACGGGATCCGCGCGGACGGCACAAAAACGACTCGGAACGGACCGCAGGGTCGTGACGGTTTTCGATCGCGATCGTGAATGATGATGCACTATCGTGGATCGAAAACCGGCGAGCCGGGACCGGCCCTACCCCGCGAGCGGGTCCGTCTTCGTGAACTCCCGGAGGAGGACCGTCGCGTACGACCCGCTCGGGAGCGCGAACGCGAAGGTCGGGTCACCGTCCTCGAACGTCACCTCGAGGTCCGTCCGGACCTGGATCGCCCGGCGGGTTCCCGTCGAGTCGAACTCGCCGGGGAGGTCGAAGTCGGCGGGCTCGATCCCGGCGTCGGCGAGGACCGTCCGCTCGATCTCGCCGGGCTCGCCGCCGGCGAGTTCGGTCTCGGTGCCGACGAGCGGCGCGGTGACGAACGCCCGCCCCCGAGCGCAGTGGCGCGCCATCACGTCCACCCGCTCCTCGGTCACCCGCTGCTCGCGGTCGGCGTCGGGCGCGAACAGCCCGTCGGGCGCGTCGCGGTCGGCGAAACACGCCACGTCGCCGGCGACCGGGCGGTCGAAGGGGAGCCGGCGGGACAGCCGCTCGCTCACGATTCGATTGAAGAGGACGGACTGGGCCGCGTTGACGAAGAGCCGCTGGAGGTTCGAGGGAACCGCCTCGAGGGCGTGTCGCCAGTCGTCGTCCGCGGGCGGTGCGGCCGGGTCGCACCCGCGCTCGGCGAGCCGCGAGAGCATCCCGCGCTCGAACCGGAGCTTGCGGGGCATCGCCTCGAGGCAGGCCTCCCAGTCGCCGTCGCCGGTCCCGTCGGCGACGGGGGAAGCGTGGCCGACCGGAGCGGCGGCATCGTCGTCGGGAGCGTCCTCGCCGCCGCCAGCGACCCCGAACGCCGCGTCGACGTGGTCGCGTCCCGTGCGCGTGTCGTCGGGCTCGGCGGGGGAGGGGTTCCCGGCGTACAGTCGGACCGCCTCCCGGAAGTCGCCGCGGACGACCGCGAGCCCGACGCGGTGGGTGACCGGTCGGACGCTGCCGAACCGCTGTTGGCCGAAGTAGTTGGGGACCGCGACCGGCGCGTCCGGATCGTCCGGGTCCGCGCCGGCGAACGCCCGGAGGTCGCGGGCGACGGCCGCGACGCGCTCCTCCGCGTCCGCGACCGCGTCGGCGACGCGGATCTCGAAGGCGTTGCCGGCGAGGTCGCCGAAGGAGAGCCGCCGCCCCGCGCGCCCGATCGGCTCGATCTCGACGCCGCGGATCTCGGGAATATCGGTGGGATCGACCTCCCGAAGCGTGAACAGCTGGATCGTCACGGCGCGTTTGTCCTTCGTGCCCGCCCACGAGACGCGCTCGCGGCTGATCCCCAGGGCGTCGGAGATCCGGCGCGCGAAGTCGTTCGTGTCCCAGTTCCGGAGCGTCGCGCGGACGACGAGCTCGGGATAACCGCCGCGATCGGCGTCGAGCGGGGCCGTCTCGAACGCCTCAAGCTCCGTGACGCGGAAGTCCTCGGGTCGCTCGCGGAGCCGCCCGCCGATCCCGTCGACGTCGCTGAGGAAGTGTGCGATCCCGACCGCGCGCTCGACGGGGTGGGCCTCACGGAGATCGGGAGGGCGGGACTCGGCCATTCAGTAGAGGGAGAGGTCGCCCGTGACGCGGTCGACGAGGTCGTCGCTCGCGGGACCGACCGCGAGCGCGGTGACCGTCCCCGGCTCCAGTTCGGTGTGGCCGGCGTCGCGGATGATCGCGTACGGGATCCCCTCCGTGTCCGCCTTGTCAGCGAGTTCGAAGAGCCGATGCTCGGAGTCGACCCCGAGGACGACCTTCTTCTGGCCCGATCCCTTCCACTCCTTGCGAGTACGGCGGCCCGTGTCCTCGTAGGCCGACAGCGACGCGTGTGCGACCTGCGCGGCGAGTTTCCCCTCGCCCATGCCGAGGTCCCGGCGGGCGACGATCGCCTGTTTCATACGGGGTGAGAACCCCGCCGCGGGTATAGCTCTGTTCTCTCGAGCGGGTCGGACTCTCTCGGGCGTGGTCTCGTGGGCGGGCCGGATTCTCGCCGACGACCGATCGTCGACCCGCCATCGAACCGCCGGGATTTATTTGGCCGGGGGCGAGGAGTTCGACCGCGTCGTCCCCGACGCTTGGTTCCCATGGATCTGGACGAGTTCGCGCGCACGAGCGCGCCAGAACGCGACGGCGACGAGTTTCGAAAGGAGAACAACCGGCTGCTCGGGGTCCCGCTCGACGGGACCGTGACGGTGAAGGCCGGCTCGATGGTGGCGTACACCGGCGACGTGACGTTCACCGGCAAGGCCTCCGCCGAGGGCGGCGTCACCGGCTTCCTCAAGGAGGCGGTGAGCAGCGAGGGGACGCCGGTGATGGAGGCGGAGGGAAGCGGCTACCTCTACGTCGCCGAGCAGAGCAAGAAGGTGCGGATACTCGACCTCGACGCCGGCGAGTCGATCTCCGTCAGCGGCAACGACGTGCTCGCGTTCGAGTCCTCCGTCGACTACGAGATCAACACGATCGGCAGCATCTCCGAGGCCGCCGCGGGCGGGCTGACGAACGTCTACCTCACCGGACCGGGGCAGGTCGCGGTCTCGACGCACGGCGATCCCGTCGTGTTGGAGCCGCCGGTCTTCACCGACCCGGACGCGACCGTCGCCTGGAGCAGCGACCTCTCGCCGTCGGTGTCGATCAACAAGACGTTCGAGTTCGGGCAGACCTCCGGCGAGTCCGTTCAGATGGAGTTCACCGGCACCGAGGGGTTCGTGGTGGTTCAGCCCCACGAGGAGTGAGGAGTCGGCGGGGCTCCCGACGACGGTTTCCGACGGCTTCCGGGACTCTTTAGGTCGCGCCCCTCCCTCTCCCGGCATGATCCTGTCGGATTCGGACATCCTCGACCGCCTCGCGGCCGGGGACCTCGTTATCGAGCCGCTCGCGGACGTCGACCAGCAGGTCCAGCCCGCGAGCGTCGATCTCCGGCTCGGCGAGCGCTTCCTGGAGTTCCAGCGAACCAACATCCCCTGTATCCACCCGACCGAGGCCGACGAGGTCGGCGAGTACGTCACGGAGAGCACGGTGCCCGAAGGCGAGGAGTTCATCCTCCACCCCGGCGACTTCGTGCTCGGGACGACGACGGAGCGCGTCGAGATCCCGGACGACCTCGTCGCGCACGTCGAGGGACGGTCGTCGCTCGGACGGCTCGCGATCGTGGTCCACGCGACGGCCGGTCTGTGCGACCCCGGCTACAAGGGCCAGATCACCCTCGAACTCTCGAACCTCGGCACCGCGCCGGTCGCGCTCTCGCCGGGGATGCGCGTCTCACAGCTCACGTTCACGGAGCTGAAGTCGGCGGCGGACCGCCCGTACGGGAGCGAGCGCGGGTCGAAGTACCAGGACCAGGACGGGCCGCAGGCGTCGCGGATCGGGTCGGACCCGGAGTTCGCCAACGCGCCCGACGCGGGAGGGGAGGCGGAATGAGGTTCGTCGAGGAGGTCGTCGTCGACGAGTTCCTCCCGACGGTGCGCTCGATGCTCGCCGAGGACCTCCGCGAGCGCGGGTTCACCCAGCGGGAGGTCGCCGACGCGCTCGGCATCTCCCAGTCGGCCGTCTCGAAGTACGCCCACGGCGACGTGGCCCGTCACGACCGGATCGTCGCCGACGAGCGCGTGCGCGACCTCGTGGAGCGGGTCGGCGAGGGACTCGCCGAGGGCGACCTCTCGCCCGTGGCGGCGCTCGTCGAGATCGAGGTGCTGATCCGGCGGCTGGAGGAGGGGGACCTCCTCGCGGAGCTCCACGAGGAGGCGATGCCGGGGCTCGCGGCGGCCGACGTGGACTTCTCGGTCCACGACCCCGACAGCGGGCTCCGCGAGCGCGAGGCGGTCCTCGCGTCGGTCCGCCGCGGGCTCCGGACCCTGACGAACGCCTCCGGGTTCGCCGGGCTCATCCCGAACGTCGGCGCGAACGTGGTCGAGTGTCTCCTCGACGCGACGACGGTCGACGACGTGGCGGCCGTCCCTGGCCGGCTCGTCGACGTGAAGGGTCGAGCGATGGTGCCCGGCGAGCCGGAGTTCGGCGTGAGCGAGCACGTCGCCACGGTGCTTCTCGCCGCCCGCGAGGCGGGGGCGACGGCCCGCGGCGCGGTCAACGTCCGGTACGACCCCGACCTCGTCGCGGCGCTCGCCGAGTCGTATCCCACCGTCGAGTTCGACGCGGAGCGGGAGACGCGAGAGGCGGTCGCGGAAGCGGTCGCGGCGTGCGCGGCCGAGGACGCGGAGACGCTCGTCTGCTATCAGACCGGCGCGGTCGGCGTCGAGCCGATCGTGTACGTCCTCGCGCCGACCGCGCCGGAGGCGGCGCGGGTCGTTCGGGAGTTGCTGTAGGCCGCGGGAGCGAAGGTCGTCGCAAGCGGCGGGGGCACACCCGGAAACCAGCGGGCTTTTGGCGCGTATCCACGACACACGAGACACACAATGAGCCACGACGACTTCCCCACGGAGCACCCGGCGGTGGTGACCTGTGGACTGCCGTACGCCAACGGCGACCTCCACATCGGGCACCTCCGCACCTACGTCGGCGGCGACGTCTACGCCCGCGCGCTCGAGCGGCTCGGCCAGGAGACCGCGTTCGTCTCGGGCTCGGACATGCACGGGACGCCCGTCGCGGTCAACGCCGAGAAGGAGGGCGTCTCGCCGGAGGCGTTCGCGCTCGACTGGCACGAACGGTACGCCGAGACGTTCCCGAAGTTCAACGTCGAGTTCGACAACTACGGCCACACCCACGACGAGACGAACACCGAGATCACCCAGGGACTCGTCCGCGACCTCGACGAGGCCGGCCACCTGTACGAAAAGGAGATCATGGTCGCGTACGACCCCGTCGACGACCAGTTCCTCCCGGACCGCTACGTCGAGGGGACCTGCCCGTACTGCGGCGCGCACGCCCGCGGCGACGAGTGCGACGAGGGCTGCCAGCGCCACCTCGAGCCCGGCGAGGTCGAGGATCCCGTCTCGACGATCACCGGCAACCCCGCGGAGTACCGCGAGCGCACCCACCAGTTCTTCGAGGTCTCCGCGTTCGCCGACTACCTCTCCGAGTTCCTCGACCGCCTCGAGGGCACCTCGAACGCCCGGAACCAGCCCCGCGAGTGGATCGAACAGGGGCTCCAGGACTGGTGTATCACCCGCGACATGGACTGGGGGATCGACATGCCGGGGGAGAACCCCCAGGACCTCGTCCTCTACGTCTGGGTCGACGCCCCCATCGAGTACATCTCCTCGACGAGACAGTACACGGAGCGGGTCGGCGCGGACGTCTTCGACTGGGAGGCAGTCTGGAAGGAGGGGGTCAGCGACGCGCACCCAGAGGGCGGCGAGATCGTCCACGTGATCGGCCGCGACATCATCCAGCATCACACGATCTTCTGGCCCGCCATGCTGGAGGCGACCGGCCACGCCGAACCCCGCGCGGTGATGGCGAGCGGGTTCGTCACCCTCGGCGGCAAGGGCTTCTCCACCAGCCGCGACCGCGCGGTCTGGGCCGACGAGTACCTCGAGGAGGGGTTTCACCCCGACCCGCTGCGCTACTACCTCGCGACCAACGGCGGGTTCCAACAGGACGTCGACTTCTCGTGGGAGAAGTTCCGCGACCGCGTGAACACCGAACTCGTGGGCACCGTCGGCAACTTCCTCTACCGCTCGCTGCTCTTCGCACACCGCAACTACGAGGACGCGCCGGTCGCCGACGCGACGAGCGACGAGGTGGCCGGCCGGATCGACGAGGCGATCGCCGACGTCGAGGCCGCCGTCAACGACTACTCCGTGCGCGCGCTCGGCGACGCCGCGACCGACCTCGCGCGCTTCGGCAACGAGTACATCCAGCACAACGAGCCGTGGAAGCTCGTCGACGACGACCCCGACGAGGCCGCGCAGGTGATCCACGACTGCGTCGCGATCGCGAAGGCGATCGCGGTCCTCTTCGAGCCGATCGCCCCAGAGAAGTGCGAGCGGTTGTGGGACCAGCTCGGCGAGGGCGGCTCCGTCCACGAGGTCACCGTCGCGGCCGCGAGCGAGGAGCCCGAGGGCGACCTCTCCGAGCCGACCGAGCTCTTCGAGAAGGTCGAGGACGACCGCGTCGAGGAGCTGAACGCGAAACTGGCGTCTCGCGTCGCCGCGGCGGAGGCCGGCGACGCCGACGACGCGGGCGGTGAGGCCGCCGACGGCGACGCGGACGAGACGGGCGACGAAGCGACCGACGACGACACCGAGACCACCGACATGACCGACATCGACCCCATCAGCGACGACCGCATCAGCTTCGAGCAGTTCCAGGAACTGGACGTCCGCGTCGGGCGGATCGAGGACGCGGAGGAGATCGAGGGGGCCGACGACCTCCTGAAGCTCCGCGTCGACCTCGGCGTCGAGACCCGCACCATCGTCGCGGGGCTCAAGGGGCTCCACGCGGTCGAGGACCTTCCGGGGACGAAGGTCGTCGTCCTCGCCAACATGGAGAAGGCGGACCTGTTCGGCGTGGAGTCGAACGGGATGGTGCTCGCCGCGGGCGAACAGGCCGACCTCCTCACCACCCACGAGGACGCGGAGCCCGGCACGAAGGTGCTCTGAGGACGACGGCGCGAACCCGACGCTTCCGGCGAGTTCTTCGGATTTTATATCGCGGGACGAAGAACGCCCTCCCGTCATGTCCCTGCTTCCCCGCTGGTTCGAGGTACAGCCCTTCGAGCGGCAGATCGTCATCCTCGCCGTCGTCCTCGACCCGATCGGGTTCACGGCCGGCTACCTGCTCGCCCCCGAACTCGGCGTCGAGCCGATCCTCGGCGGCGCCTACGGGATCATCGCCGCGAGCCTGCCGCTGTCGCTGCTCGTGATGCGCGAGGCGGGCGCGAACTGATCGGACGAGGGTCGCGGACGAGGGTCGACCGACCACCTCAGGCGTCGAGCACCTCGATCAGGTTCCCGTCGGGGTCCCTGACGAAGAGGATCGTCGTCCCGCTCTCGGTCGTTCGCGGCTCGCTCAGCGTCTCCACGTCGTCCGCGAGTTCGTCGTGGAAGGCCGCCACGTCGTCGACGGCGAGGCCGAGGTGGGTCGCGCCAGGTCGATCGAGCGAACGCGCCGGCATCGGCTCGCCCTCGGGGTCGTACTCGACGAGTTCGACGCGGATCCCGCCGGCCTCGAGGTGTGCGAACGAGGCGGACGCGCCCGCGACGCCGACGGCGTCGGCGAACGCCTCCCCGCCGACGGAGAACTCGGCGACGACCGCGAGGTCGAAGACACGGGTGTAGAAGGCGACGGCACGATCGAGGTCCGAGACGGTGACTCCGGCGTGGTGTGCGGTCGGATCGGACACGCTCGGAGCGTCGGCGACCGTCGAGAAAACGGTGTCGGGTCAGACTCCGAGGAGGCGGACAGCGACCCCTGCGAGTACGGTCAACGCGCCGACGACGAACGTTCCGGGGAGCGGGAGCACGAACAGGAGCACGCCCAACGCGATGAGCAGGGTGGAGGCTCTCACAGGACGCTCTCCGGGATCGCGTCGAATATATCTGGTGTCCGAGAGGAGCGAAACCGGACGGGACCGGGAGCGAAACCGGACGGGACCGGGAGCGAAACCGGACGGGACCGGGAGCGAAACCGGACGGGACCGAAACGACCATTCGACGCCCGACCCACCGGCGCGTATGTACGTCGTCGTCAACGCGGCCCAGAGCGTCGACGGGAAGCTCTCGACGCGCCGCCGGGAGCAGCTCCGGATCTCGGGTGAGGAGGACTTCGACCGGGTGGACCGGATCCGCGCGGCCGCCGACGCGGTGTTGGTCGGCGTCGGGACCGTCGTCGCCGACGACCCACACCTGACGCTCGACGAGGAGGCGCGCCGCGTCGAGCGGCTCCGGAACGGCCGGCCGGGGGACCCCGCGCGCGTCGTCGTCGACTCGACGGGGCGGACGCCGACGGACGCGCGGATCCTCGACGACGCGGCGACCACCTACCTGCTCGTCTCCGCCGCCGCGACCCCCGAACGCCGCGAGGAACTGTCGGCCGCGGGCGCCGAGGTGATCGTCGCCGGCGAGGAGCGCGTCGACCTGGTCGAGGCCACGAGCGCGCTCGCCGATGCCGGCGTCGACCGGCTGATGGTCGAGGGCGGCGGCGAGGTGATCTACTCGTGTTTCGCGGCCGGGATCGTCGACGAGCTCCAGGTGTACGTCGGATCACTCGTCGTGGGCGGGCGCGACGCGCCGACGCTGGCCGACGGCGACGGTTTCCTCGAGGAGTTCCCGCGGCTGGATCTGACGGGGACCGAGCGGCTCGACGACGGGGTCGTGCTCTCGTACGACGTGGAAGAGCGCTCGTGAACGGATCGAGTCGCTCAGTTCATGCCCGTCACTGACACGCATGCCGCACGAGGGAGGTTCCCAGGATCGGGCGGTACACGCCCCGTGCTACCGACTTTCACACGATCCCACCGAAGTATTTATATGTCGGCCTGCGGTACGTTGAGGTACCAGAACGCCTCCGGCGCTGGTAGGATCGCACGCTGAAATGAACGGGAGTTCTTATCAACGGCCCCACGCACGACGGCGAGCGGCCGCCACATCCGGAGCGGTGATGGAGAGATAAAAAATGGTAACGAAAGACGAAGTCATCGAACAGTACGACATCGAGGCAATGAACGACGCGGACAACGTGGACCTTTCTGAAGACGACCTGGAGAACGGCTCCAAGGGTCAGCTCATCAAACGCGCGGGCCAGCTGCGCGACCGACGCAACGAGCTGAACCAGATGGCCTCCGAGCGAGCGTCGAACCGCGACGACCTCAACGCCAAGACCCGAGAGAAGGTCGACGAGGCCCAGGAACACCGCGAGAAGCGCGACGAGCTCAACGAGCAGGTCCAGGAACACAAGGACAAGCGCAACGAGCTCAACGCGAAGGCGAACGAACTGTTCGACGAGGTCGAGGAGCTCAAAGGGGACATGGAGCTCGGCTCCGGCAAGTCCATCGAGGAGCTCAAAGAGGAGATCGAGGAGCTCGAGTTCCGCCAGCAGACGGAGGTCCTCGACGCGGAGGACGAGCGCGAGCTCATCGAGAAGATCGACGACAAACGCGAGGAGCTCGCCGAGAAGAAGGAGAAGATCGACGACACGAGCGAGCTCGACGAGCTCGTCGAGGAGGCCGAGGAGGTCCGCTCCGAGGCGTCGAAACACCACCAGAAGGTGACGGAGCTCGCGGACAAGGCCCAGGAGCACCACAACCAGATGATCGAGGCCTACCGCGAGGCCGACGACATCCGCGACGAGGCCGACGAGATGCACGAGCTCTTCGTCGAGGCCCAGGAGGCGGCGGACCGCCACCACGAGGACTTCGTCCGCGTCCAGAAGCGCCTGCGCGAGCTCGACAAGAAGGAGGAGGAGGAGCGGAAAGACGAGCGCGCCGAGAAGCGCGAAGAGGAGAAGGAGGAGGCCGAGGAGATCTACCAGAAGTTCAAGGAGGGCGAGACCCTCGACACCGAGGACCTGATGAAGCTCCAGAAGACGGGACTGCTGTAGGCCCGGCTCGGTTCTCTACTGCGGTTTTCGGTCCGTTTCGCGGGGTGGGAAACGCCGTCCGTGAGCGACGCGTCCCGTCGGCGCGGATCGCTCGACCGGGCCCGTCGTCGGCGCGGTGACCACCTCCGAAGCCCCAACCGCGAGGACCGCCGGAGGACGGCTTTTCCGAGGACCGTCGGAGGACGGCCTTTCCCGTGTCCCGCTCGCCTGCTCGCGAGGGCCACGGCGGCGGCGTCGCACCACCACTTATCCGCTTCCCAGCCCTACGACGGAGCATGGACGTGCTCTTACAGGCGGACCTGATCGGTCCGGACACGCTTCCCCTGCTGTTGTTGACGGCGGGGCTCCTGTTGGCGATGGCCGAGGCGCTCGCGCCGGGCGCGAACTTCATCGTCGTCGGCATCGCGCTCATCGGCGCGGGGCTCGGCGGGCTGCTGCTCTCGACGCTCGGCGTCGCCTTCGGCGGCCTGGTGGTCGCGATGGCGGTCCTCACGGTCGTGGTCGGCGCGGCCGCGTTCTACGGCTACCACGAGTTCGATCTCTACGGCGGCAAGGGGCAGGCCCAGACCAGCGACAGCGACAGCCTGAAGGGAAAGATCGGGACCGTCTCGGAGACCGTGACGCCGCGGGGCGGGCAGGTGAAACTCGAAGGTGGCGGCTTCAACCCGCACTACTCGGCACGCTCCATCGAGGGAACCATCGAGGAGGGCGAGGAGGTGATGGTCGTCGACCCCGGCGGCGGCAACGTCGTCACCGTCGAGTCGACGACGTACGTCGAGGACGACATCGACCGCGAGCTCGCCGCCGATCGGGCGCGGAAGGACGCCGAGGCGAACGCCGACGGCGGTGACGCGACAGTCGACGGTGAGGAGACGGCCGCCGAAGCCGAAACCGAAAAGACGGACTGATCCCCGCGCCTTCGTCCGCGGAAGGGACCTGAGCCACCCGGCCGTCGAAGCGTCTACCGTCGGCGATCGATGTCGTCACGCCCACGATCGCGGGCGGTAGTTTTCGAATACGTAATTCACTGCGGTCTATATTCAGCGATCCGAAGGAAGTATATCTGTCGAAGATAATTGTGCGATATACACATGACCGCACACGACCTCGATCGGAGTCTCGGACTGTTCCCGACGATGATGATCAGCATGGGCGCGATGATCGGCAGCGGCATCTTCGTCTTGCCGGCGCTGGGCTACGCGAAAGCCGGACCGGCGGTGATACTCGCGTACCTGCTCGCCGCACTCGTCGTGTTGCCCGCGGCGCTGTCGAAAGCCGAGATGGCGACGGCGATGCCGGAGTCCGGGGGGACCTACCTCTACATCGATCGCGCCCTCGGCCCGCTCTTCGGGACGATCGCCGGGATCGGTGCGTGGTTCTCGCTCGTGTTCAAGAGCTCGTTCGCGCTCGTCGGCCTCGGCGCATACCTGCTCCTCTTCGCGCCGATCCCGCAGGCTGCGGTCGTGTACGTCGCGCTCGCGCTTGGCACATTGGTCGTGGTCCTGAACGTCTCCGGAACGAAGCTCAGCGGAACGATCCAGGCGGTCGTCGTCAGCGTCGTCGTCGTCGGGCTGTTGGCGTACACAGTCAACGCCGGCTTCGCGATCGACCCGGCGTCGTACTCCCCCCTCACGACCCACGGAGGGATGGGGGTCGTCACCGCCGCCGCGTTCGTCTTCGTCTCCTACGCCGGCGTCACGAAGGTCGCGAGCGTCGCCGAGGAGGTGAAAGACCCCGGTCGGAACCTCCCGCGCGCGATGCTCGGTTCGATGGCCGTCATGACGGTTCTGTACGTCGCGGTGGTCGGCGCGATCGTCGGCCTGAGCGACCCAGACGCGTTGATCACGGGCGGTCCCGGTGGCTCGGCCTCGCTCACGCCGATGGCCGACGGGGCGGGAACGCTCCTCGGCGGGTTCGGCGTCGTTTTCGTGTCCGTGATCGCCGTCGTGGCGCTCACGAGCATGGCGAACGCCGGAGTGCTGTCCTCCTCGCGGTTCCCGCTCGCGATGAGTCGAGACGACCTGCTCCCGCCGGAACTCGGTCGGATCGACGCCCGGTTCAAGACGCCGCGCAACTCGGTGCTCCTCACCGGCACGCTGCTTTTAACGCTCATCGCGTTCGTCCCGGTCATCGAACTCGCGAAACTGGCGAGCGCCTTCCAGATCCTCGTCTTTTCGTTCGAGAACCTGGCGCTCGTGGCGTTCCGCGTCTCGGACGCTCCGTCGTACCAGCCGGAGTTCACCGCCCCCGGATTCCCCTACGTCCAGCTGTTCGGGTTCCTCGCCGGACTCGGACTGCTCACCCAAATGGGAACGGTGCCGATCCTCGGAGCGATCGGGATCGTCGTCGGCAGCGCGGCGATATACGTTCTTTACGGTCGGACACGGACCGACCGAACCGGTGCACTCGGGACCATCGTCCACCGTCGCCGCGGCGAGGAGGACGACGGAATCACCCCGACGGAGCCGAAATGACTCGCCCGGCGACCGCCTCCCGTTCTCCGGCGGATCCGGAGGCAAAACACATAAGCGCCGACTTCGCGGAGAGGCTACCCGTGATGCGTCGCACGGGGGGTCGAACGTGACGTACCGGTTGGACGAGATCGACCGACGGATCGTCCACGCGCTGATGGAGGACGCGCGCAACACCTCCGCGCCCATGATCGCGGAGGATCTGAACGTCTCGGCGGCGACGGTTCGGAACCGGATCGACCGCCTCGAAGCGGAGGGCGTCATTCAGGGGTACACCGCCACCGTCGACTTCGAACGCGCGGGCGGACGACTGACGTCGCTGTACATGTGTACCGTTCCCGCCGCCGAGCGCGAGCGACTCGCGCTGGCGGCTCGGTCGATTCCGGGCGTGATCAACGTCCGGGTGCTGATGGCCGGTCGACGTGACCTTCAGGTGGTCGCCGTCGGAAACGACACGCGGGACCTCAGGGAGATCGCGCGGTCACTCTCGGAGCTCGACATCCGGATCGAAGACGAGGAGCTCGTTCAAACGGAGATCCGGAGCCCGTACGCCGCCTTCGGCCCGGACGACGTCTCGGGTGTAGCCGAGGCGACCGACCTCGTGACGCTCGGCGACGGCACCGACGTGTTCGAGGTGGCCGTCGCCGAGGGAGCACCGATCGCCGGCACGAGCCTCGAGACCGCTCGCGAGAACGGAATACTCGCCGACCAGGTCGTTCTGATCTCGATCGAACGCGACGGCCGGATCGTCCAACCCGAGGACGCGACCGTCATCGAGGCGGACGACGTCGTCACGCTGATCCCGCGGACCGTCGCGGCCGACGAGGCGCTTGACGCGTTCCGGGAGCCGGACTCCACCGAGTGATCGTCGCACGGTCGCGATCGCGAGGGCTCTACGCCGACTCCGCCTCGACGTCCGTCGACTTCTCCGGTTCGTAGTCCCGCCGGACCACGATCACCGGATCGCCGGTTCGGTCGGCGATCCGATCGGGCAACGTTCCGAATATCCGGTCGCCCAGCCGCGATTCCGCCTGGTACATCACGACGGCGTCGTACTCGTCGGCGAGCCGGAGGATCTCCTCGTCGTGTTCTTCCCCCTCGATCACGAGGGTGTCGACCAGCGCCGCGTCCAACCCGGCCTCGATCATCCCCTCGCGCGTCTCCTCGACGATCGACTCGGCGCGCTCTCGCGGCTCGTCGCCCTCGGCCACGTGAAACAGCGTGACCTCCCGGGTCGACTCCTCACAGAGCACGTTGACGAACGCCGGGAGCCGAGAGAACTCCGCGACCGCCGGGATCGGAACGAGGATCCGGTCTATTCCCTCCGTCGGAGCCGGGTTGAGCTCCGCCGCACAGCCCTCCTCGATCATGACTCGATCTATCGCGGTCGCCCGGTCCTTTCCGAAGACCAACCGGGTCCGAACCGCGCTGCTCGTCTCGCGGAACGGCTCCGCGACCGCGTCGAGGGTCGCTTGCGCCTCCGCCTCGAACTGCTCGCGGGCCGCCTCCGTCGGGGTCTGTTCGGGAACCGCGAAATGGCCCATCACCACGACGTCGAGCGGGGCGAGGTCCCGAACGAGAACCGGAGCGATCGGCTCGGGATCGGGCAGTTCGAACGGGACGAGGATCGTGTCGCTCATACCGTTTCTCCGTGACCGACGAGAAAGTATCTACCGCCGATTCCCGATCGCCCGGCATCGATTCACGCGATCGGGTCCGCCTCTGCGGAGGTCCCCTCGTCAGCGTTCGGCCCCGTCGCTTCCGTCCTCCGATCCAGCGGCTCCGCGCTCCGCGATCCGGCGGGCGGTCTCGCTCAGCCTCCCGGTTCGCGGCGGACTCCCGGCGCCGTCGTCCGTCGCGACCGACCCGCTCCTCCCGCTCGAGTCGCCTTCCTCGATCGTCCCGTCGGTCGGCTCTTCGGTTGCGCTTCCGACCCCCTCGTCGGCCGGCCGCTCGGCCGTTCTCCCGGTCCACGCGTCGCCCCCGCCGAGTTCCTCCGGCGTCGCGTCCGGCGGATACGATCGTTCGCCGGTCGGAACGAACGCGGTCTCCACCTCCCGGACCGTCTCGCGGACGGCCGGCTCGTCCAGCCGGTCGGCGTACGCCTCGCGGATCAGGTCGGGAACGGCGTACGCGTAGTGACCCCGCCCCGCGTGGCGGATGAGCCCGGCCTTCCGGATCGGTCGGTGGCGACTGTAAGCGTGGCCGGCGTCTCCGTCGCCGCCGGCGTCGATGTGGGCGGCCACCGGATCGGAGACGCCCTCCCGGCGGTAGTGTCGCAACATCCCGCGTGACAGCTCCGGGAGCGCCTCGATCCGTCCGCGGAGCTCGTCGATGACCGCCTCGCGGGTGCCGAGCTCGATCGCGTCGTCGAACCGGAGGGCGCCCTCCGCGACGTCCGATCGCGTCACGGGGTCCACGTCGGCCGCGGGCGGACCGTCGGTCTCGTCCCCGGCGGATCCCTCCCGGTTCCCGTCGGTCCGATCGGTTCCTCCTTCGCCGTCGTCGGCTCTCGCCGTCGAGGCCTCCCCTTCCGCCTCCGTGTCCGCGATCCCGGCCGCGTCGGCCGTCCCTTCGCTCGTCGATCCCCCGTCGTCCATCCGCTCTCCCGTCGGTCCCTCGTCGTACTCGCCGAGCCCGGACTGGTTCAGGCGCTCCTCCGAGGCGACCGACCGCCCGGATCCCCCGCGGTAGGGGGCCTCCGCCTTGCCCAGAAGCGCCTGGGCGAACTGGTCGGCCATGTCGCTCAGATCGCGGGCCTCCTCCAGTTCGCCCTCGAGCTGGCGGATCCGTTGGTCCCGCTTCTCGAGTTCCTGGCGGAGGTCGGCGAGCTCGGACTCGCGGCGCGCCTTCTCGTCGGAGATGGACTGGAGCTCCCCGACGAGGTCGCTTGAGACCGACTTGAGCTCCGGTCGCTCGAAGTCGTCGAGTCCGGGCGTCGCGCCCGCGTCGAACGTCTCCTTGCGGTGGAACTGGATCCGGCGGATCGACTCGTCCCAGTCGGTCATGAGGAAGGCCTCGCCGTCCCCGAGGTCCTCCACGGCGCTCGCGTACTTCGAGCCCAGAATCCGGCCGACCACCTTCGTGTCGTTGTCCCAGGTGAGCCGATGCCAGCAGAGCCAGTCGCACTGGGTGATGAAGTCCTTCTTCACGTCGGCGGGCCGCTGGCTGATCCCGACGATCCCGAGGCCGTGTTTCCGGCCGCGCTTGCCCACCTTGATCAGCATCTTGCCCGTCTCGTCCATCCCGCCGCCCTCCGGGATGTACTCGTGACACTCCTCGACGACGAGCAGGAAGGGCTTCTTCAGGCGTTTCTCCTTGGCGAACAGCTGTTTGACGACTTCGAGGAGCAGTTCGTTCGCGGTGTCCTCCTCGAGGTAACCCGAGACGTCGAGGATGATCGGGACGTTCTGTTCCAGCGCGAGGTTCGCCAGCTTCTCGGCGTGTTCGGGGGAAACGACGATGTCGCACTCGTCGTCCGCGCCGGCGTGGAGGATCTCATACTCTTCCTTTAATCCGTAATACTCGCCGTCCGTGTCGACGATCATGACGGGAAAACCGTTGGATAACAAGTTCTCGATGACGACGCTCGCGGTGTTGCTCTTGCCGGAGCCGCTCTTGCCGGTGATGAACGACCGGCCGGTGAGCACGTCGACGACCGGAAGCTCGACCGGCGATCCCGGCTCCGCCGTCGCGTCGCCGCCGATCCCCTCGCTGACGTCCGCGACGTGGATCGTCTCCTGCTCGGTCATACCCGTGACAGGTAGCGCCCTCGTGATAAACTATCGCCTCGATGCGTGCCGACGAGGGGACGACGCCACGAGGGACCCGAACCCGCAACGACTTACACCCCGCCGGCCGATCCCGGATCCATGCCCACGGTCCAGGACCTCATCGACCGGCTCGAGACGGAAGCGGCGGCGGACGCCGACCCGGAGACGACCCCCGACGTGGGGATCGTCATGGGCTCCGACTCCGACCTCCCGACGATGGAGGGCGCGTACGACGCGCTCTCGGAGCTCGGGTTCGCGGAACAGACCGACTTCCACGACGCGCCCGACGCGCGGTTCACCTTCGAGAGCTACGTCGTCTCCGCGCACCGGACGCCCGAACTCATGTACGCCTACGGCGAGACCGCCGCGGCCCGCGGGCTCGACGTGATCGTCGCGGGCGCGGGCGGGAAGTCGGCGGACCTCCCGAACATGACCGCCTCCATCGCGTACCCGATCCCCGTGATCGGCGTGCCGGTCCAGGAGAAGTCGGTGGACTCCGTGATCGGGATGCCGACCGGCGCGCCCATCGTCGCCGTCGACGCCGGCAAGTCGTTCAACGCCGGGCTGTCGGCCGCCCAGGTGCTCGCGCGCGAACACGACGAGATCGAAGAGCGGCTGGTCGACTACCACGAGGACCTCAAGGGCGGCGTCGCCGACGTCTCCGCCGACCTCCACGACCTGGGGATCGACGGCTTCCGGGATCGATAAGCGGGTGCTGTCGCGGTGATCTGCTTCAACGCCCCAGCCCCTTTGAGTCCCACCCTTCCCGCACCTCACGCCTCCCCAGCCTCGGCCGACGGGCCTCCCGGATAAGCCGCTTCGGCCCGTCGCCTCCCTCGCGGGCTGGCTCGCGGTCGCCGGGGGCGACCGCTCGCAGGCGCGCCGACCGCACCGCGCGTCGATTTAGATGCTTCCGCCGTCGTCGCCGCCGGCAGCGCTCGCCGCTCGCTGCGATCCGGTCGTCGGATCGACGGCTGTCAGTCGGTTCGATGCCGCTCGGACCGGAAACGGGCGATACCGGCCCGCTCGCCCGCGGGCACACAAGTCTCAACGCTTATGAGGGGGCGGTCCAAACCCTCGCACGTTACGGAGACCTATATGAGCGATTGGATAGCGATCGGCGCCTTGGCGGCCGTCGGCCTGCTCATCCCGATAGGGATGATGACCGTGTCGGCGTTGCTCCGTCCGAGCGTGCCTGAGACCGGCAAGAGTACCACCTACGAGTCCGGCGAGACCCCGACGGGCGGGACGCGGATCCGGTTCAACATCCAGTATTACATGGTCGCGTTGCTGTTCGTCGTCTTCGACATCGAGACCGTGTTGCTGTTCCCGTGGGCCGTCATCTACCGCCCGGCGATCGAGGCGGGCGTCCCCATGGCGGACCTGCTGTGGCCGATGTTGGCCTTCGTCGGGATCCTCGCGATCGGGCTCGGCTGGGCGTGGCGGACCGGCGCGGTCGAGTGGACCCGCAGCTCCCGTGCGGCCAGCAGGAAGACGGAGCGTGACATCAACACATGAGCAGCGATCAACCCTTCATCACCGACGAATCGCGCGTGGTAACGGAGACCCGCGACAGCCGCATGGAGGGGCAGGGGGACCGCTTCAACTCCCGGCTCCGGGAGGCGTTCGGCTCCTCTCCCTTCATCCTCACCAAGTTCGACAAGTTCCTGAACTGGTGTCGCGGCTCCTCGATGTTCATGCTACAGTTCGGCATCGCCTGCTGTAGCATCGAGATGATGCACACCTACGCGGTGAAACACGACCTCGACCGGTTCGGCAGCGGGGTCCCCCGCGCGTCGCCGCGACAGGCGGACGTGATGATCGTCCCCGGAACGATCGTCTCGAAGTTCGCCCCGCGGATGAAACGCGTCTACGACCAGATGCCCGAGCCGAAGTTCGTCGTCGGGATGGGGTCGTGTACCATCTCCGGCGGCCCGTTCCAGGAGGGGTACAACGTGATCAAGGGCGCGGAGGAGGTCATCCCGATCGACATCCACGTCCCCGGCTGCCCGCCGCGTCCGGAGGCGCTCGTCTACGGGGTCGTCAAGCTCCAGGAACGCATCGCGAACGGCGAGGCCGCCCCCGTGACGGTGAAGCCGTACGAGCTCGAGGAGTTCTCCGACCTCGAGAAGGACGAACTCGTCGAGACGCTCGCCGACCAGATCGACGAGGACGAACTCGTCATGCGGTACAACTTCGCCGATTCACCATGAGCCTCGAAGTACCAGACACCACGGAGACGGACGCGGTCCCCGAGCGCACCCCGGACGAGCTGGAGGCGCTGCTCGGCGACCTCGTCATCGATCGCGACGACCACCTGAACGCGCCCGGCTTCGTGATCCGACCGGACGCCGTCCAGGAGACGCTCTCGACGCTCAAGTCGGAGGCGGGCTACGACCACCTGTCGCTCGTCACGGCCCAGGAGTACGAGAACCGGTACGAGTCGATCTACCACCTGAAGAAGTTCGACGATCCGACCCAGGAGGTCAGCGTGGTCGTGCCCGCGGACAAGGACGAGCCGGTCTCGGAGTCGGGCGAGGCGGTCTTCCGGACGGCGGACTGGCACGAGCGGGAGGCGTACGACCTGATCGGGATCGAGTACGACGACCACCCCGACCTCCGGCGGATCCTGTTGCCCGAGACGTGGCAGGGTCACCCCCTGTCTCTGGACTACGACAGGGACCGCCCGCAGATCGCCACGCTTCCGGAGCACGCCAACCCGCTCGAGGATCACCACCACGACTCGGAGTCGGACACGATGTTCCTCAACATCGGGCCGCACCACCCGGCGACCCACGGCGTCCTCCACCTGAAGACGATCCTCGACGGCGAGCAGGTGATCGACGTGGAGCCGGACATCGGCTACCTTCACCGGTGTGAAGAGCAGATGGCCCAGTCGGGCACCTACCGCCACCAGATCATGCCGTACCCCGACCGCTGGGACTACATCTCGGCGGGCCTGCTCAACGAGTGGGCGTACGCGCGGGCGGCCGAGGACCTCGCGGACATCGAGGTCCCCGAGTACGCGCAGGTGATCCGCACCATGGGGGCCGAGATGTGTCGGATCGCCGCGCACATGCTCGCGCTCGCGACGTTCGCGCTCGACGTGAACGGCGACTTCACCGCGACGTTCATGTACGCGATCAACGACCGCGAGCGCGTCCAGGACCTCCTCGAGGACCTGACGGGCCAGCGGCTGATGTTCAACTACTTCCGGCTCGGCGGGGTCGTCTGGGACCTCCCCGAACCCCGCGGGGAGTTCTTCTCGAAGACGCGGGACTTCCTCGACCAGCTCCCCGGCTCCGTCGAGGAGTACCACGACCTGGTCACCGCGAACGAGATCTTCCAGATGCGGACGATCGACACGGGCATCCTGCCGCCGGAGGTCGCGAAGAACTACGGCGCGACCGGACCGGTCGCCCGTGGTTCCGGGATCGACTACGACCTGCGTCGCGACGATCCATATGGGTACTACGACGAGCTCGACTGGGACGTGGTGACCGAGGACGGCTGTGACAACTACTCGCGGCTGCTCGTCCGGATGCGGGAAGTGGAGGAGTCCGCGAAGATCATCGAGCAGTGCGTCGACCTGCTCGAGGACTGGCCCGAGGACGAACGCAACATCCAGGCCAACGTCCCGCGCACGCTGCGTCCCGACGACGACACCGAGATCTACCGCGCGGTCGAGGCCGCCAAGGGCGAACTCGGCATCTACATGCGCGCGGACGGCACCGACAAACCCGCCCGCTTCAAGATCCGGTCGCCGTGCTTCTCGAACCTCCAGACGCTGCCGGAGATGGCCAACGGCGAGTACATCCCCGACGTGATCGCCGCGTTGGGGAGCCTCGACATCGTGCTCGGGGAGGTGGACCGCTGATGGGAACGGTACAGCTGTTCCCGGAGTTCGTCTCGGAGACGCTCGGGCTCTCGGGCGTGCTCGGCGACGTCGTCGGGTCGCTCGTCGCCGCCGCGGTCGTCGGGAACATCGTGCTCGCGTTCACCGGCGTCGCCGGTCCGTGGGCGAAACGGAAGATAACGGCGGCGTTCACCGACCGGATCGCCGTCAACCGGATCGGTCCGTTCGGACTGCTCATCATCCCGGCGGCGGCCGTCCAGCTGCTCGCGAAGGAGCTCATCGTCCCCGAGGGCGTCGACCGTCCGACGTGGGACCTCGCGCCGCTCGTGTTGCCCGCGTCGGCGCTGCTCGGCTTCTCCGTGATCCCGATGGGACGGCTCGGTCCGGTGAACCTCCAGATCGCCGACCCCGAGGTCGGGCTGGCGCTGGTGTTCGCGTTCGCCTCCATCGCGTCGATCTCGCTGGTGATGGCCGGCTACGCCTCGAACAACAAGTACTCCATGCTGGGCGGGCTTCGCGCGGTCGCACAGAACCTCGCGTACGAGATCCCGCTCATCGTGACCGCGATGTCCGTCGTGATCTTCGCGGGGACGCTCCAGACCAGCGGCATCGTCGCCGCGCAGGGAGACGTCCTGTTCAGCGTCGTCGGCTTCGACGTGCCGACGTGGTACGCCTTCGTGAACCCGTTCGCGTTCGTGTTGTTCCTCACGGCGAACATGGCTGAGATCGGTCGGAATCCGTTCGACATCCCGGAGGCCCCGACGGAGATCGTCGCGGGGTACCAGACCGAGTACTCCTCGGCGTATTTCGTGTTGTTCTATCTGGGAGAGTTCGTCCACATCTTCCTCGGCGGGGCGATCCTCGCCGTGACGTTCCTCGGCGGGGCGTCCGGCCCCGGACCGGAGAGCATCGGCTTCCTCTGGTTCGTGGTGAAGATCTGGGGCTTCTTCCTGTTCACGCAGTGGGCGCGCTCGGCGCTTCCACGCGTCCGCATCGACCAGCTGATCGAGATCGGCTGGAAGGGAATGCTGGTGCTGTCGTTCGCAAACCTGGTGCTCACGGCCGTAATCGTGGGGGTGATCGCGTAATGATCGGACTCATGAAATCGATGGCGACGACGATGAAACACGCGCTCGACGGGACGACGTTCACGGTGGAATACCCGGAGGACGCACCCGACGTGAGCCCGCGGTTCCGCGGGGTTCACAAGTTCAGCCAGGAGCGGTGTATCTGGTGTCGGCAGTGCGAGAACGTCTGCCCGAACGACACGATCCAGATCGTTCAGGACGACCAGCGTAACGGCGAGCAGTATAACCTCCACATCGGGCAGTGTATCTACTGCCGGCTGTGTGAGGAGGTCTGTCCCGTCGACGCCATCCTGTTGACGCAGAACTTCGAGTTCACCGCGGACTCGAAAGACGAGTTCGTCTACAACAAAGAACAGCTCAAGAACGTCCCGTGGTACAAGGGAATCGACCCGCTGGAGTCCCGGAACCCCGATCGCGGCGCGTGGATCGGGGAGGGAGACGGCGAAGTCGACTACCAGTAACGGGCGTATCTCGAAATCTTCAAAGGGACACTGATAGGAGGGTTATACAATGGTTTACGACACCATCGCGTTCGCGCTGTTCGCCGCGGTCACGCTGGCGTTCAGCCTGGGGGTCGTCTTGGCGCGCGACGTGTTTCACGCCGCGCTGCTCCTGGGCGGTGCCCTGACGAGCGTCGCGGTGCACTACGTGATGTTACGGGCGGAGTTCATCGCCGCCATGCAGATCCTCGTCTACGTGGGCGGGGTTCTCATCCTCGTCACGTTCGCCGTGATGCTCACGCGATCGGATGGAACGAACGACGTGGAGGTGAGTAGCGGATGACTAACGACTCCGGCGGAACCCGGATACTGCCCGCGATCGCGGTCGGCGCCCTGTTCGCGGTGATGGCCGCGACGTTCCTCTCGGCGAGCTTCGAGGAGGCGGCCGGCTTTCCCGAGGGCGAGTCGATCGTCCACAACGTCGGGTACGCTCTGTTCAACCTGGGAGAGGTGGCAGCGATCCCCTCCGAGGGCTTCCTGGCCGCCTTCCTGATCGTGGCGGTCGCGCTCGACGTCGCCGTCGACGGGGCGATCTACCTCGCGCGCCGCGAGGACGGGGGGTCCGTGAGCGCCGCGATCGGCGAGGCGCTCACCGACGGCGGCCGCGACGGGGGTGAGCGGTGATGGTGCCGGCACAGTGGTACCTCCTCCTGGCGGCCGGGATCTTCTGTATCGGCCTGTTCGGGGTCCTCACCCGGAACGACGCGCTGTACTTCCTCATGAGCGTCGAGCTCATGATGAACGCGGCGAACATCAACTTCGTCGCGTTCTCGCTGTACTACGGCGACCTCACTGGGCAGGTGTTCGCGCTGTTCGTGATCGCGTTGGCGGCCGCGGAGGTCGCGATCGGGATCGGGATCATCCTCGTGTTGTACCGCAACTTCGGAGACATCGACGTGACCGTTCCGACGGAGATGAGGTGGTAAGATGGTGGACGCATTCGCATACGTTCCGGCCGTCGTGTTGTTACCGTTCTTCTCGTTCCTGGTCGCGCTCGGGGCGGGGAAGTACCTCCCGAAGGGCGGCGCCTTCGGCGGGGTCGCGGCGACGGCGGGGTCGTTCCTGCTGTCGCTCTGGGTCGCGGCGACCGTCGCCGGCGGCCGCGCCTACAACGAGACGCTGTACACGTGGGCGGCCGGCGACCAGTTCGAGCTCACGTTCGGCGCGCTGATCGACCCGCTGTCGGCGCTGATGCTCGTCATCGTGACGCTCGTCGCGCTGTTGGTCCACGTCTTCTCGCTCGGCTACATGAACGACGAGGGCGAAACCGGCCTCCCGCGCTACTACGCCGGGCTCGGGCTCTTCACGGCCTCGATGCTCGGGTTCGTCGTCGCCGACAACCTGCTCATGGCGTTCATGTTCTTCGAGCTGGTCGGCCTCTGTTCGTACCTGCTCATCGGGTTCCACTTCCGCGAGCCCGGCCCGCCGTCGGCGGCGAAGAAGGCGTTCCTCGTCACCCGCTTCGGCGACTACTTCTTCCTCGTCGGCGTCGTCGCCGTGTTCGCGACGTTCGGCACCGCGGCGTTCGCGGGCGAGGGGTCGTTCCCCGCGCTCGCCGAGGCGGCGCTCGCCGGCTCCGGTGACGTCTGGACGCCCGGCGGGCTCGGGGTCGAGACGTGGTTCACCGTCGTCGGCCTGCTCGTGCTTGGCGGCGTGGTCGGGAAGTCCGCGCAGTTCCCCCTTCACACGTGGCTGCCCGACGCGATGGAGGGCCCGACGCCCGTCTCCGCGCTCATCCACGCGGCGACGATGGTCGCGGCCGGCGTCTACCTCGTCGCGCGGATGTACGGCTTCTACGCGCTGACGCCGACGACGCTCGCGGTCATCGCGTTCATCGGCGGCTTCACCGCGCTGTTCGCGGCGACGATGGGCGTGGTGAAAGACGAGCTGAAGCAGGTGCTCGCGTACTCCACCATCTCGCAGTACGGCTACATGATGCTCGCGCTCGGCGCGGGCGGGTACGTGGCCGCGGTCTTCCATCTGACGACCCACGCCTTCTTCAAGGCCCTGCTCTTCCTCGGTGCCGGTTCGGTCATCATCGCGATGCACCACAACGAGGACATGTGGGACATGGGCGGGCTGAAAGCGAAGATGCCCGTCACCTACTACACGTTCCTCGCCGGGTCGCTCGCGCTTGCGGGCATCTTCCCCTTCGCCGGCTTCTGGTCGAAAGACGAGGTCCTCTACGAGGCGCTCGTCCACGGCCTGAACGAACCGCTGCTTCTCGGCGGCTACGTCATGGGGCTTCTCGCGGTGCCGGTCACCGCCTTCTACACCTTCCGGATGGTGTTCTTGACCTTCCACGGCGAGCCGCGGTCGGCAACCGCACGCGACCCCGAACCCGTCCGCTGGAACGTGAAGGGACCGCTGACGGTGCTCGGCTCGCTCGCGGTCGTGACCGGCTTCATCAACATGGTACCGGTCCAGAAGGTACTCGGACTCGAGGGGATCGACTACCTCCACCGCTGGCTCGACAACGAGTGGGGCGGAATCGACGGGCTCTCCTCACACCACTACGCGGACCTGGGACCGTACAGCAGCGGCTACATCGGGGGCGGTGAGGTTCCGACCGTCCTCGTCGGTGCGGCGGTCTCGCTCGGGTTGGCGCTGGCCGGCCTCGGCCTCGCGTGGCGGCTTTATAACGTCGCGTCGCCGACCGAGCACACGGCGAAACTCGGCGGGATCAAGGACGTGTTGTACAACAACTACTACCTCGACGAACTCCAAGTCTGGATCGCGTATCGAACCGAAGACGTCGCGGGCGGCGCGGACACCTTCGATCAGGGGATCATCGACGGCGTCGTCAACGGCGTCTCCTCGGTGAGTCTCCTCGGCGGGAACCGCGTCCGCCGGATACAGACCGGACTGGTGACGCAGTACGCCACGATGCTCACGCTGGGGCTGATCGCGCTGCTCGTCGTCCTCGGCGTCAACGGGGGGTGGTTCCTGTGATACTCGAGGCGCTCATCGGGTTCACGTTCCTCGCCGCGCTCGTCGTCATGCTCGCGCCGAACGCGTGGGCGGGTCGGCTCGCGTTCGCGCTCAGCGCGGTCCCGTTCGTCGGGAGCCTCTACCTCTGGTCGCGGTTCGACGCGGTCGGGAACGCGCTCACGGGCGGGACGATCGCCTTCGAGTCGCGCTACGAGTGGGTCGAGGTCGGCGGCCGGACGGTGTCGTGGTTCGTCGGGCTCGACGGGATCAGCCTGCCGCTCGTCGTGCTCACGACGTTCCTCGTCCCGCTCGCGATCCTCAGCGCGTGGACGCCCGTCGACTCCCGACAGAGCCAGTTCTACGGGCTGATGCTGTTCATGGAGGCGAACCTGCTCGGCGTGTTCACCGCGCTCGACTTCTTCCTCTGGTTCGTCTTCTGGGAGGCGGTCCTCGTCCCGATGTACTTCCTCATCGGGATCTGGGGCGGTCCCCGTCGGAAGTACGCCGCGATCAAGTTCTTCGTGTACACGAACGCGGCGTCGCTTCTGATGTTCATCGGCTTCATGTCGCTGACGTTCGCGCTCGGCGACTCGATCGGGTCGCTTGCGCTCCCGGAGATCACGCAGGCGCTCGCCGACGGCGGCCTCGAGACGTGGTTCGGGATCTCGCCCGGCCGGATGGCGATGGTCGCGTTCCTCGCGACGTTCGCCGGGTTCGCGGTGAAGGTGCCGATCGTCCCGTTCCACACGTGGCTACCCGACGCCCACGTCGAGGCGCCGACGCCGGTGTCGGTGCTCTTAGCCGGCGTCCTCCTGAAGATGGGGACGTACGCGCTGCTCCGGTTCAACTTCACGATGCTGCCCGATCAGGCGTCCGCCCTGGCGATACCGATCGCCGCGATCGCCGTGATCAGCGTGGTCTACGGCGCGATGTTGGCGCTGGCACAGAAGGACCTCAAGCGCATCGTCGCCTACTCCTCCGTCTCGTCGATGGGGTACGTCATCCTCGGGCTCGTCGTGTTCACCGAGTACGGCGTCGGCGGCGCGACGTTCCAGATGGTCGCGCACGGCCTCATCTCGGGGCTGATGTTCATGGCCGTCGGCGTCGTCTACAACGCGACGCACACCCGGATGGTCGGCGACATGGCCGGCATGGCCGACCGGATGCCGGTCACCGTCGGCATCCTCGTCGCCGGGGCGTTCGGCTACATGGGGCTTCCCCTGATGGCCGGCTTCGCCGGGGAGTTCTTCATCTTCGTCGGCGCGTTCGGCGCGCCGGCGCTCCCGTACGCGCCCGTCTTCACGGCGCTGGCGATGTTCGGGATCGTCATCGTCGCCGGCTACCTGCTGTCGGCGATGCAGAAGACGCTGTTCGGGCCGTTCCGGCTCGAGACCGACTACGAGATCGGGCCCGCTCCGTTCCACGACGTCGCGCCACTCGCGGTCCTGCTGGCGGCGATCATCGTGCTCGGGGTCGCGCCGGACATCTTCTTCGAGATGATCCGTGACGCCGCGATGCCCGTGGTCGAGGGGGTGAGCGTCGATGTCTAACGTGGCTCCCGCGTGGACTGCGCTGTCGCCCGCGCTGCTGCTCGGGCTCACCGGCCTCGCGCTGCTCGTCGTCGACACGATCCGCCCGAACGCGCGGTCGAACACGTCGATGGCGCTCGTGAGCGCGCTCGGCGCGCTCGCGTCGCTTTCGGTCACCGTCTGGTTCGTCGTCGCCGGGACGGGTCACGCCGACACCGGCGGGGCGATCACGCTGCTCGATGGCGCGGTGAAGGTGGACACGCTCGCGCTCTTTTTCACCGCGATCTTCGCGTCGGTGACGGCGCTCGTGGTCGTGGCCGCCCACGACTACTTCCACGACCACCCGAACCCCGCGGCGTTCTACTCGCTGACGCTGTTCGCCGCGACGGGGATGGCGCTTCTGGCGGTCGCGAACTCGCTCGCGGTCGTCTTCGTCGCCCTCGAGATGGTGTCGCTGCCGTCGTACGCGCTCGTGGCGTTCCTAAAGAAGAACCGCGGCAGCGTCGAGGCGGGGCTGAAGTACTTCCTCGTCGGGGCGCTGTCGTCGGCGGTGTTCCTCTTCGGGATCTCGTTGGTGTACGCGGCGACCGGGTCGCTGATCTTCGGCGAGGTCGCGAGCGCGGTCGAGTCGCTCGACGCGCTCGCCGGCGTCGCCGGGATCGGGATCGTGATGATCGTCGGCGGCGTCGCGTTCAAGACCGCCTCCGTGCCGTTCCACTTCTGGGCGCCGGAGGCGTACGAGGGCGCGCCCGCGCCCGTGAGCGCGTTCCTCTCGTCGGCGTCGAAGGCCGCCGGGTTCGTCGTCGCCTTCCGCGTGTTCACCGAGGCGTTCCCGCTCGGGGCGTCGCTCGCGGCCGGCATCGACTGGGCGCTCGCGTTCGCCGTCGTCGCGGCGGTGACGATGACGCTCGGGAACTTCGCGGCCGCCGTTCAAGAGGAGGTCAAGCGGATGTTGGCGTACTCCTCGATCGGCCACGCTGGCTACGCGCTGATCGGGCTCGCGGCGCTCTCGACGGGCAGCGCCGGCAACGAGGCCGTGATGGGTGCCGCGATGGCGCACCTGCTCGTCTACGGCTTCATGAACACCGGCGCGTTCCTCTTCGTCGCGATGGCGGAGCGGTGGGGGATCGGCCGGACGTTCGAGGACTACGCCGGCCTCGCCCGGCGCGCCCCCGTGGCGTGTACGGCGATGGCCGTGTTCATGTTCTCGCTGGCCGGGCTCCCGCCCTTCGCCGGGTTCTTCTCGAAGTACTTCCTGTTCATGGGAGCGATCGAGAACGGGTTCCTCTGGCTCGCGGGGCTCGGCGCGGTGAACAGCGTCGTCTCGCTGTACTACTACAGCCGGGTCGTCCGGGCGCTGTTCCTCGACGACCCCGCGACGCCGAGCGCGCTCGACGCGCTCGACGTGCGGCCGACCGCGCTGTACGCGGCGGTCGTCTTCGCGGCGGTCGCGACCGTGCTGCTCCTCCCCGGCTTCGGCCCCGTCATCGACGCGGCCGAGGCCGCGGCCGCGGCGCTGTTCTAGCGCCGTTTTCGATCCCTTCGGTTTCTCTCGGCGGGTTTCGGTCGGATACGGTCCGACCGGTACCCGCAGATACTAGCGCGTTCGACGCCTCGACCGGCCATGGGTCGAACCCGCTACCGCTGTCTGAACTGCCTCGAACACACCGTGGGCCGGGAGTTCGACACGTCACACCTCTCCGTGACGTGTCCGAACTGCGCTTCCTTCGAGCGGTTCCTCAACGAGCGGGTGTTCGAGCGGTTCCAGGCGTACGAGGAGTCACCGCCGCCGGAGCTGGCGTGGAGCCGGCTGGACCGCACGGAGAAGCTCTTCGTGTGCGAACGGCTCGTCCGGACGGAGCGGACGCTCGAGGACTTCGACGTCGTCGAGGGGGAGACGGCGATCTGATCGGGTGCTCCGACGGCTAGTACTCTTCCCGGCGACGACGGCGCGACGTGGGCCGCGGTCCCGTTCTACCGCGCGTATAGCGGTCCGCCGACGAGCGCGGCGAGCGCGACCCCGTCATCGGGGGTGACGGCGACGTAGGGGTGTTCGACCGGACCGAACACGTCGACGACGCGGCCGACCCGGGAGAGGGACTCGTCGACGACGCCGGCACCGATCGCCGGCGGCTCCTCGCCCGGATCCGCGCGGGCGATGGCGAGCCCTTGCGCCGTCCTGACGACGGTGCCGACGCGGCGCATCGTCACTCGCGGAGGATGCCGATGTAGGCGGCGATCGCCTGTACGAGGTCGTTCTTCGCGGTGTCCTCGGTGCCGCGCACCACCACCGCGCCGCGGGGCTCGTACTCTCTGGAGTACGTCTTCTCCCGTTCGATCACCGCGTCGTAGCCGACCTGCTGGACCGCCTTCGCGATCTCGTCGACGGTCGGCTCCTCGACGGCGAGATCCGTCGGGACGCGGCGACCCTCCGAGCGCGAGCGGTCGGCGTCGAAGTACGCGGGATACACGACGTTCTCGACCATACCGGTGAGGCGGGCCCGCGGGGTAAGGTCGTTTCGGACCGCGGCCGTCGCGTTCGATCAGTCGGCCGTTCGCGACAGGGTGACCGTGATCTCGTTCCCGCCGTCAGGGCCGGAGTCCACGGCTATCGTGCCGTCCGAGAGGTCCACGCTCCAGTGGACGAGCCAGAGCCCCAGCCCGCTGCTGTGGTACACGTCGGTCATGTCGTGATCGCCCGTGAGCACGCCCGCCTCGACGGACGGGATCGGCGCGTGGTCGTCCCGGACGACGATCTCCGCGCCGGCGGGTGTCCGGCGGAGGGCGATCTCCACCGTCGGATCGTCGAGGTCGGCGTGTCGGACCGCGTTTTCGAGCAGTTCGATCATCGCCGAACGGAGTTCGGGAAGCCCCTCGACAGTGACCGGATCCGGCGTCGAGACTTCGATCGAGGCGTTCGGGTGCCGGTCCCGAACGATCCCGACGCAGTCCGCGATCGCCCCGCGGAGCTCGATCCGCTCGGAGTCCCGCTTTTCAGTGATGAGGTCGATTATGTCGCGCTCCTTCTCGGCCGTCTCGAGGAGCTGCTCGCCGACGCGGCGGATCACGGCGGTGTGCTCTGCCGGCTCCGGCACGTCCGATTCGAGGAACTCCGCCCGACCGAGAATGACGTTGAGGTCGTTTCGGAGGTTGTGCCGGAGGAGGTTGTCCATCACGACCAGCTGGCACTCGCGGCGTCGCCGGTCGGTGACGTCCCTGGTGAACCCCGTGATGCGGACCACCTCGCCGTCCTCGGTGATCGGCTCGGCCTGTATCCACACGCACCGGTTGTAGTTCTCCCCAGGGTTCACCCGGTACTCTATGTCGACCGGCGTGCCCTCGGAGAGCCGCTCCATCGCCGCCTCGACGGCGGGGACGTCCTCCGGGTGGACCGCGTCGAGGAACGTCGTCGGGTCGTCCTCGAGCGCGTCGGTGGAGGTCCCGTAGAGCTCCTCGTACGCGGGGTTCACGAAGCGGAGCTCCGACCAGTCCGCGTCGAACATCCAGAGCACGTCGCCGGCGACCGTCGCGATCTCCCGCAGGTTCGACGCCGTTTCGGCGCGTTCGCGCTCGGCTCGCACCCGGCCGGTGACGTCGCGGGAGCTGACGACGTATCCGTCGAGCCTGTCGTCGGTGAGGTTCGACATACGGCTCGCCAACCAGACCCACGATCCGTCCGCCGTCCGATGACGGTACTCGGCGGTGTCCTCGACGAACGCGTCGCGACCGATCACGTCGTAGAACGCGCGGCGTACCGCCTCGCGGTCGTCCGGGTGGACGTACTCGAAGGCGTTCTCCCCGACGAGGTCGCCGGGCGTGAACCCGAGGATCCGCTCTGCCGCGCCGTTGACGTAGGTGAACCGTCCCTCGTCGTTCAGCAGGGCGATCTTGTCCTGCGCTTGGTCGAGCAGCAGGCCGAGCGGTTCGGGGCCGTCCATTTCCCCTGTGCGTTCCAGGCGAAGACGCATAACGCTCACGGCGGCTCTCGCGGCGTCCTCGTTCCCGGTCGCCGGACGCCGCCTCAGACGTGTTCCTCGAGGAACTCGACGATCGCGCGGTACGCCTCTATCCGGTTCTCCAGCTTCGAGAAGCCGTGTCCCTCGTCCTCGAAGATCAGCTTCCGCACCGGGACGTCCCGCTCGCGGGCCTCCTCGACGATCCGCTCGGCCTCGCTCACGGGCACCCGCGGGTCGTTCGCGCCGTGGAGGACGAAGAGCGGCGACTCGATACGTTCGACGTTATTGATCGGCGAGATCGATTCGAGGAACTCCCGATCCTCCTCGAGCGAGCCGTACTCGGCCTCGCGGAGCTCACGCCGCCAGTCGCCGGTGTTCTCGAGGAAGGTGACGAAGTTCGCGATGCCGACCACGTCGACGCCGGCGGCCCACAGGTCGGGGTATTCCGTCAGCGCCGCGAGCACCATGAACCCGCCGTAGGAGCCGCCCATGGCGACGATCCGGTCGGGGTCGACCTCGGGGTGGTCGTGGAGCCACTCGACGCCGGCCCGCAGGTCGGCGACCGAGTCCATCCGCCGTTCCACGTCGTCCAGGGCGGCGTACGCCTTTCCGTAGCCCGAGGAGCCGCGGACGTTCGGCTCGAAGACGGCGTAGCCGCCGTTCACCAGGTACTGTTTGACCGCGCCGAAGGAGGGGCGGCGCTGCGACTCCGGGCCGCCGTGGACGTCGACGACGACGGGGTAGCCCGACTCGGGGGTCTCGCTTTCGGGCACCGAGAAGAACGCCGGGATCTCTCGGCCGTCGAAGGTGGGGTAGTGGACGAGCTCTGGCTCGACGAACGTGTCACGCGGGATCCCCGCGGTGGAGGCGTTCGTCCACCGCTCGGTCTCGCCGGTCGTCGCCTCGACGACGTGAACGTTCGCGTTGTCGGTGCTGCCCGTGGCGGTGATCGCGAACCGGTCGCCGTCGGGCCCGAAGCTCACGCCGCCGGCGACGCCCCGCGGCAACTCGGGCGCCGGGAACTCGTCGATCCGGTCGGGCGCGACCAGTTCGCCGACGGTGATCTCGGTGTAGCCGTCGACGTTCCGCGAGTAGACCACTCGTCGCGACTCCTCGTGGATCGCGACGCCGTCGACGTTCCAGTCGTTCCCGCTTCCGTCGTCGTCCCCTCGACCTTCGTCCCCGTCGCCGGGCGCGGCGTCCGCGTCTCCCTCGACTCCCCCGCCGTCGACGACGACGGAGAACTCTCCCGTCGCGAGATCGAGCCGTTCGAGCCGGAGCGTGTCGCTCTCGCGGTCGGTGACGAGATAGATCGCCTCGCCGTCGGGGCCCCACTCGGGACTGCCGTACCGGACGTCGCCGTCGTGGGGCGTGTGATGCGTGAGCGTTCCCGAGTCGACCGCGAGCGTGTACACGTCGTGGTCGAACGAGGAGTGGGCCTCGTGGACGATCAGCCGGCCGTCGTCGGGCGACCAGCCGGCCACCGAGAGCCACCCGTCGCCCTCGTGGACGAGCTCCGCGTCGTCGCCGACGCCGTCGCGATCCTGTACGTACACGTCGAAGACCGCCTCCTCCCGACGGTTCGACGCGAACGCGAAGCGCTCGCCGTCGCCCGCCCAGCCGCCCCATCGGTGTTTCGCCTCCGGGCGCTCGGTGAGGTCGGCGATCGCCCCGGATCCGAAATCGAGCCGGTACAGCTGTGCGCGCTCGTTTCCACCCTCGTCCATGCCGAAGATCGCTTCCGAGCGCTCCGGCGAGGCGTCGACGAACGTGACCCGCTCCTCGAAGAAGGTGTGCTGTTCGGGCCACCCGAGCGGGCGGTCGACGGACCACACCTGCGAGGTGCCGGTGGTGTCGAGCAGGAAGGAGAGCCGGCCGTCGGGTCCCAGCGTCGCCCCGCCCGCGCCCCGCACGTTGAGGTAGCGTTCGACGTCGTATCGATGCATACGCCCCGTTCCGCCGCGGGGGAGAAACCGTTTCGGGTGGATCGGGCGATCCGTTTCGATCGAGTTCGCGGACGCGTTCCGGCCGGATCGCGGGTCTTTTTGTTCGGGCCCCTCCTCCGGTCGGCGTATGCGCGTCGCGTTCGTCTCGCTTTTCACTCCCGAACACGGCGACACGCCGGCGCGGTCCCGGACGCGGCGGACCGCCGCGGGTCTCGCCGCCCGCGGCCACGACGTGACGTGGCTGTGTGCCCGCTGGTGGGGCGGCGAGGCGGCGACGTTCGAAGCGGACGGGGTCACGTACCGGTCCGTCGTCGTCGACCCGTCGCCGGTGGGATTCGCGGCGCGGATTCCGGCGGCGGTCCGTCGGCTCGACCCGGACGTCGTTCACGCGGTCAACAGCCCGCCGACGCCGGCGCTCGCGGCGACGCTCGCCGGGCGACTCGGCGGCCCGCCGGTCCTCGTCGACTGGTGGCGCGACCACCCGGCTGACTCGCGGCGAGTCTATCCGCTTCTCGCGCGCGGCGCGGACGCGGTCTCGACGCCCTCGCGCACGACGAAGACGCGGATCCGCGAACACGGCGCGGACGGCTCGGCGGTCCGGGTGATCCCCGAGAGCGTCGATCTCGGCCTCGTCGCCGAGACGGAGCCGGACGACCGCTTCGACGCCGTCTACTCCCGGCGGCTCGATCGCCACGCCAACGCCGAGACGTTCCTCCTGGCGCTGGCCGAACTCCGCGGGCGCGGCTGGAACGCGGCCGTGATCGGCGACGGGCCCGAACGGGATCGGATCGAGTCGACCGCCGAGGACCTCCGGATCGACGATCGGGTCACGTTCCTCGGCGACCTGTCACTCGACGAGCGCGTCGCGGTGTTCAAGGGCACCCACGTCTTCGCCCAGACAGCGACCTGGGAGACGTTCCCGACGGAGCTGCTGTGGGCGTTGGCGTGCGGCTGCGTCGGGCTCGTCGAGTACCAGGCCGACTCGAGCGCTCACGAGCTCGTCGAGGGCCGCGACCGCGGGCGGCTCGTCACGAGTCCCGCGGAGCTGGCCGACGCGATCGACGCCGTCGGCGACCTCGACCGGTTGACGAGCGACCCCGCGTTCGACGCGTACGACGAGGACGCGATCCTCGACCGGTACGTCGAGGTCTACCGCGAACTGGACGCGAGCTGAATCCGGGCCGGTGCGCCGATCGACGGCCGGACCGACTGAAGAAGGAACGGAGCGTGGGGTTCGGAAGTCAGGCCTCGTCGGGGGCGATCGTCCCGCCGTACTTCATGAAGACGAACGCGAGCCCGAGCGTGCTCACCATGGCGATGAAGGTGGCGATCGTCAGCGCACGCGCGCCGTCGGGGACGAACACCGCGCTGCTTCCGCCCCCACCGCCGGTCTCGACGGTCTCGACGTCCTCGCCGACGGCGAGGCCCGCGTGCATGCCGACGTCGGTGTGCGGAACGCAGTGGTAGTGGGTGATCCCGGCGTCCTCCTCGCTCGTCTCGTACTCGTAGGTCTCTCCCTCCTCGCCGACGGGGTCGCCGCTGTCGAGGGAGGCGGGTCCGTCGACGTTCTGGACGTTGTGTGCGCCGCCGTTGCCGGTCCACTCGAAGGTTATCACCGTTCCCGTGTCCACCCAGAGCAGGGTCGGATCGAACGCGAGACCCTGGTCGCCCGCACCGACGGAGACCGTCACCTCGCTTTCACCCCTGGCGTCCTCGTACGACCCTACGTTCCCCTCCGCCTCGCTCGGCCAGTCCGGCTCGACGCCGTCCTCCTGTCCCGCGGCGGTCCCTGTCGCGGCCGTGGCTCCGCCGACGGCGGCGGCCGTGCCGCCGGCAGTCCGCATGAACGTGCGCCGAGAGACGTCGTCCGTGCTCATGGATTCGGGTTCGTCGCCGCCGATAGTGAATATGTTGGTTCCGCTCGCTCAGAGCGGACCCCGACCGCGGTCGGATGCGACCGCGTCCGGTCGCCGTTTCGCGTCGCGTCCGTCGAAAAAGCGCACGTCCGCCTCCGACCGCGCCGGTCCCGGCTCAGCGAACCGAGTCGAGAAGCAGCCGCTGTTCGATCCGCTTCACCTCGTGTTGGACGTCGCGGACCGCGTCGATGTTCGCGGAGATGGAGGAGACGCCCTCCTCGACGAGGAACTCGACCATCTCGGTCTTCGAGCCGGCCTGTCCGCAGATGCTGGTGTCGACGCCCAGCTCGCGACACCGCTCGATCGTGTCCCCGATGAGCCGCAGGACGGCCGGGTGGAGCTCGTCGAAGCGGTCGGCGACGTGTTCGTTGTTTCGGTCGACCGCGAGCGTGTACTGGGTGAGGTCGTTTGTGCCGAAGGAGGCGAAGTCGATCCCTGCCTCGGCGAGATCGTCGATCTGGATCGCGCTCGCCGGCGTCTCGATCATCACGCCCCACCGGTGCGTCTCGGGATCGATGCCCGCCTCGCGCATGTGCCCCTTCACGCCCTCGAGGTCGGCCGCGTCGTTGACGAGCGGGAACATCACCTCGAGGTTGTCATAGCCCATGTCGATGAGGCGCGCGAACGCGGCGAGCTCTTGGCGGAACGGCTCCGGTTTGTCGAGGCTCCGACGGATCCCGCGCCATCCCAGCATCGGGTTGTGCTCGGCCGGCTCGCCGCCGCCGCCCTCCAGCTCGCGGAACTCGTCCGTCGGCGCGTCGATGGTCCGGACCCGGACCGGCCGGGGGTAGAACTCGTCGGCGACCCGGCGAACGCCCTCGATGAGTTCGTCCTGGTACGCCCGCGCGCCGTGGTCGGCGATGTACTTCTCCGGGGTCTTCCCGAGCGAGAGCACCATGTGTTCGATCCGGAGCAGGCCGACGCCGTCCGCGCCGGTCGCGGCCGCCCGCTCGGCGGCCTCCGGGATCGAGACGTTCACCTTCACCTCCGTGGCCGTCATCGGCTTGACGGGGGTCTCCGGCCGCGCGGCCTCAACCGGCTCGAACTCCTCCGCGGGCTCGGCGGTCTCGTCGACCCCGGCGCGGACGGTCCCCTTGTCGCCGTCGATCGTGACGCGTTGCCCCTCCTCGAGGACGCGGGTCCCGTTGCCCGTACCGACGACGGCCGGGACGCCGAGCTCGCGGGAGATGATCGCGGCGTGGCTCGTCATCCCGCCCTCGTCGGTCACGATCCCCGCGGCGCGTTTCATCGCGGGCACCATGTCGGGCATCGTCATCTCGGTCACGAGCACGTCGCCCTCCTTGACTTGGTCGAGGTGGTCGAGCTTCGTGACGATCCGGACGGTGCCGGAGACCGCGCCGGGACTCGCGCCGAGCCCGTCCACGAGGACGTCCGCCGCCTCGCCGTCGCCGCCGTCGCTCTCGGCGGCCCCGCCGGCACCGGCGTTCCCGGTCACCGCCGCGTCGAGGTCGTCGCCTCCGGCCTCGCGGTCGGACGATCCGGTCGCGTCGTCGCCGGCGTCCTCGCGGATCGTGGTGATCGGTCGCGATTGGAGCATGTACACCTCGCCGTCGTAGATCGCCCACTCCACGTCCTGTGGGGTGCCGTAGTGGTCCTCGACGAGTTCGCCGAGACCGACGAGTTCGTCGATCTCCTCGTCGGAGAGCACCCGCGCCGTGCGGCGGTCCTCCTCGACGTCGAGCTGGACCGTCTCGCCGCTTTCGGGGTCCTTCACCATCTCCACCTTCTTGTCCGCGACCGTGACGTCCTCGACGCGGTCGCGCCCGCGGTCGTACACGTAGTTGTCCGGGGAGACGGTGCCGGAGACGACCGCCTCGCCGAGCCCCCAGGCGGCCTCGATCGTCATCTGCGGGTCGCCGGTCGACGGGTGGCTCGTGAACAGCACGCCCGACTTCTCGGCGTCGACCATCCGCTGGACGACCACCGCGATGTCGACGTCCTCGTGGGGGAACCCCCGCTGTTGGCGGTAGTAGATCGCCCGCTGGGTGAAAAGCGACGCCCAGCACTCCCTCACGCGTCGGAGGAGGTCGGCCTCTCGGACGTTGAGGAACGTCTCCTGCTGGCCGGCGAACGACGAGTCGGGCAGGTCCTCGGCGGTCGCCGAGGAGCGCACGGCGACGAACGCCTCCTCGCCGTCCTCGCCCATCTCGCGGTAGCTCTCCAAGATGCCTTCGCGGACCTCGTCGGGGAACGGCGTCTCGGTGATCAGCTCCCGAGCGGTCGCCTCGGCCTCCCGGAGCGCGGCGGAGTCCTCGGGGTCCACGTCGACGGCGGAGAACAGCTCCTCGTCGATCCCCGCCTCCTCGATGAACTCGCGATAGGTTCCCGCCGTGACGACGAATCCCGGCGGAACCGGCAGCCCCGCGCCGATGAGTTCGCCCAACGAAGCCCCCTTACCGCCGACGGTTCCGATGTCGTCGGCGTCGACGTCGTCCAGCCAGAGTACTGCCATTCGTATGTGCGGTGGATCCACGACCCGCCGTATGAATCTTCCGAACCGAACATCGACGAATAAAAGATTACTCGAAATCGAGTTATCCGCGTCGATCCGGTTCTGCGGCTCGATAACGGCGGATCTAACCGGATGTACGATCGGAGCCCGCGCCTCGATTCTCGTCGATCGAGCCCGGTCGAATCCGGTCGACGGGCGGGTCGACGGACGACTCAACGCGAGACGTGAACGGTAGCTCGAAGACGAGAGAGGGCCGAGTTCGTCGCGAGGTGTGACGAACCGACGAACGGTTCGTACATCTCTTCACGGATTCGCTTGACCTATACTTACTTGCTGCGCGAACGATCGCCTCGATCACGTGTTACAGGTGTTGTAACACCATGTTCCTCCGGCGGGGGTCGCGATCGCCGCGGTCGGGGCCGCCGCCGTCGGCGTCGTGGTCGTAGTACGACCGCGATCACGGCGTGTCGTCGGGCGATCGGTCGCTCGCGAGCCGGCGTCGTTCGTCCCGGAGGAGCCGCTCCCAGAGACCGAAGAGCCGGCTGTCGAGGCCGTAGGCTGCGTCCACCCGAGCGGCCCAGGCGTCGTCGGCGAAGAGCAGTCGCTGGAACCGACGAACCTCCGGCGAGAGACGGTCCCGGTCGCCGGCGTAGTGCGACAGCGACTCCTCGCGCGTCCGCTCGACGAGGTCGCTCGGGACCGCGATCCCGTCGGCCGTCGCGGCGTGGACGAACCACTCGAGGTGTAACAGCGCGGCCGCCGCGAGGAAGCGCTCGCGGAAGCCGGAGAGGCCCGCGAGCGCGGGACGACCGTCGACGACGACGTCCCGCGGACGGGAGAATCGCGGGGCGCTCGCGGTGACGCCGGCCGCCGCCGCGATCTCGCGGGCCACTCGGCGGAGCCGCCACTCGCCGTACCTGGTCGGCGCGAGGAGGCCCAGTTCGTACCACAGCGGCATCCACTCGCAGTACGGCTCCGAGAAGGCCCCGTCCGCGAGCAGCGTCGCCGCGACCGAGCGCGCCGCCGCGGGCGAGAGGCCGGTCGGGTCCGCGGCCAGCCGCTCCGCGATCCGGTCCCCGTCGAGGTCGTCGGCACCGGAAAACGCCATTCCCTCGGCGACGTGACGGGTGTACGCGCGGCTCGCGGCGTACCAGCCGGCGAAGTCCCGCGGCGCGGTCAGTCGGAGGAGGCGGAGGACGGTGATGGAGAGCGTAGGTCCGGCACGCTCAAAACCGCTCCGGCCGGTTCGCGTCGTCGCCTTCTCGTTCCGCGTCGTCGCCAGTCGCGTCGCTGCCGACTCGCTCAGCGTCGCGTCCCGCGTCGCCGTCGTCCGCGAGCGCGCCGTCCAGGCCCCACTCGTCCGCCCGCTCTCTCGCCTCGGCGCGCGCCTGCTCGCGGATCGCTTCGATCCGGTCGTCGTCCGCGAGGAACGCCGCGACCGCGTCGGCCTCCTCCCCGTCCCCGTCTGCGAGGCGGTCGTCCGGGGCGCTCTCGCGGGTCCGTTCGGCCAGATCGGGGTCGTCGGCGAGTTCCGTCGCGGCCGCCGCGGGCGGGACGCGGAGCGCCTCCGCGGCGTGGGCCGCCCGGAGCGCCTCGGCCGCGACCGCGTACAGCTCGACGCGGTACGGTCCGGGCACGGCCAGCTCGGCGAGGGCGTCGGGACCGCCGCTGTCGGTCACGGTGTTGTACGCCAGCACGGGGACGCCCGCCTCGAAGGTGAGCACGCCGCGGGCGTCGCCGGCGAGCAGCAGCGTCTCCTGCGGGACGACCGTGGCGTAGCCGGTCAGCTCGCGGTCGAGCGCGGTCGACAGCGTGGTCCCCACGTCGGAGACGACCCGCGAGCGGAGGAGGTCGCCGCGCGGGATCTCGAGGACCGGTGGGTCGGTCGGCCCTCCCGGTTCGCCCGGCGACCCGGTCATGGGGTGTCGGGGACGACCGCGCTCTTGAACCGCGCCGCCACCGCCTCCTCGTCGCCGTCGCGCACCGCGAGCCGGGCGGCCGCCTCGCGGTACCGGGCCGCCGGCTCGCTGTCGGGCGCGTGCGCTAAGAGGGGCTTTCCCGCCCGTCGCGCCGCTCGTACCACGTCGCTGTCGGGCACCTCCGCGAGCACCGGGCCGCCGAAGTGGCGGCCGGCCTGCTCCGCGACCGCGGCCGTCGGATCCCGCACCTTGTTGAGCAGGACGCCCGCGGTCTCGGTGCCGTACGAGCGCGCGTACTCCTGGACCTTCAGCCCGTCCGAGAGCGCGGGGATCGTCGGCTCGACCACGATCACGACGCGGTCGGCGAGGACGACGGGTAACACCGCGGACTTCGAGCCGAGCGCGGCCGGCGAATCGAGGAGGAGTACGTCCGTGTCGCGGGCGAGCTCGGCGACCACCTCGCGGAGCCGCGCGGGGTCGGCCGCGGAAAAGCCCGCGAGCGAGGTGCCACAGGGGACGACCCGCAGCCCGAACCGCTCGTAGGTCGCCTCCGAGACGTCGGTCGCGGTCCCCTCAACGAGGAGGTCGTGGAGGGTGACCGTCGCGTCGTCGAGGCCAGTGTGGAAGAGCAGGTTCGCCATCCCGGTGTCCGCGTCGACGACGGTCACGTCGTGTTCTTCGGCGAGCGCCATGCCGAGCGCGAGCGTGCTCGTCGTCTTGCCGGTGCCGCCCTTGCCGCTGGCGACCGCGAACGCCTCGACCATTACCCGTCAGTCCGCGTCGGCGCGTTAAAAGGTGTCTATACGGAGCTTCGAGGCTTTGCTGCTCGGACGTGTCGACCGGTCGTGGTCAATACGAGTGATCCACATCCCATCCATATCACCGATCTACAGATGAGCAAGCCGAGTGTCTCGGGGCTCGACCCCCGAGGCGGTTCACTCGCCCTCACGTCCGGGATGCTGAACGGGAACGGCGAGTACACCGCCTACGACGTCTCGTCGTCGGACCGGGGAGTCCACGGACAAGCCCACGACCGAAGCCGTGGGGAGATGACGAGACACATATAGCCTCGCCGGTCTCTCTGTTGTATGGAGACGATCGAGGGAACCGTCCTCGCCGGGCAGTCGTTCGAGCCGATCCATGGCCGGGTCGTCGTGGAGGGAGGTCGTATCGCGGCCGTCGATGAGACACCTGAACGCGACGACGAGCCGAGCCGCATCATCCTGCCGGCGTTCGTAAACGCGCACACCCACGTCGGGGACTCGGTCGCTAAAGAAGCCGCCGTCGGGCTCGGCCTCGAAGAGGCGGTGGCCCCGCCCGACAGCCTGAAACACCGACGGTTGGCGGCGGCCGACCGTGAGACGCTGGTCGAGGCGATGTATCGCACGCTCCGGTTCATGGAACGAACCGGAACGGCCGCATTCCTCGATTTCCGCGAGTTCGGCGTCGAAGGTACCCGGACGCTACGCGAGGCCGCCGAGGACCTCGACATCGAGGACTTCATCTTCGGGAGCGACGATCCCGCGGTCCTGGATGTGGCCGACGGGTTCGGTGCCAGCGGCGCTAACGACGGCGATTTCACCGACCAGCGAACGGCCGCGAGAGAGCGTGGCGTCCCGTTCGCCATTCACGCCGGCGAGCCTGACGCCACCGACGTCCATCCGGCGCTGGATCTGAACCCGGATCTGCTGATCCACATGGTCCACGCCGAGGTCGATCACCTGGAACGGGTCGCAGACCAAGGAGTCCCGATCGCAGTCTGTCCCCGCGCGAACCGCGTCCTCGGGGTCGGCCGGCCGCCGATCGAGACACTGCTCGAGTACACCGACGTGGCGCTCGGGACGGATAACGTGATGCTGAACGGGCCTTCAATGTTCCGCGAGATGGAGTACACCGCGAAGACGTTCGACCTCCCCTCGCGGACGGTGCTTCGGATGGCGACGGCTGCTGGAGCCGACGCGGTCGGCCTTGACTGTGGCGTCATCGAACCGGACCGCCGCGCCGCGCTGCTGGTGCTCGACGGCGATTCGGACAACCTCTCTAGCGTTGCGGATCCGGTCGATGCGGTGGTCCGACGGGCGACGGCGCTCGATATTCAGAACGTCATCTGCTGAACGCCAAACCGGTCCCGTCTCGCACCCCCTGCGGCGCGAGTGCCGCATACGCGCCCTGTATCTCGCACGGCCATCGGAACGTCGCTTGAAATCACCCGACGCTTTCCGAGAACAGCGCTTTTGCTCGCTCGCATCCATACTCCGGTATGGTCGAGACGATATCCGCGAACGAGTTCCGCGACATGGTCGACGCGGCGCGACGCGGCGAGCGCGAGTTCGCCGTCGTCGACACCAGGCCCGAGGAGAGCTACCGGGGCTGGCGGATCGCCGGCGCGGTCAACTACGTCTACAAGCCGTTCCACCGGTTCGACCCCGACGAGTTCGAGGCGGCGACCGGGATCGGCCCCGAGGAGACGGTGGTGACCGTCTGCGCGAAGGGGAAGTCCTCGCACGCGCTCGCGGACGACCTCGTCGCCGCCGGCTACGGGGACGTGTACGCGATCGACGACGGGATGCGCGGCTGGTCCGCCGTCTACGACCGCGCCGAGGTCCCGCTCCCCGACGCCGGCGACGACCCCCTCGAGGTCGTCCAGATCCAGCGCCGCGCGAAGGGGTGTCTGGGGTACCTGATCGTCGGCGGGCGAGCGGACGCTGGTGACGACGGCGACACGGCCAGCGATCCCGACGACTCCCGCGTGGCGGTCGCCGATTCCGGTGGCTCCCGCGTCGCCATCGCGGTCGACGTCTCCCGCCACGGCGAGGAGTGGCGCGCCGCGGCCGCCGAGCGCGACGCGTCGATCACGGCGGTGCTCGACACCCACGTCCACGCCGACCACCTCTCCGGGGGCCGCGCGCTCGCCGACGAGCTCGGCGTCCCCTACGTCCTCCCGGCTGCGGCCGAAGCGCGCGACGTGACCGACGACTTCGAGCCGATCGAGCGCAACGAGACCCTCTCGGTCGGCGGGGTCGACGTGAAGGCGCTCGCGACGCCCGGCCACACCGATGACGGCGCGAGCTACCTCGTCGGACGGTCGGCCGTCCTCACGGGCGACACGCTCTTCACGGAGGGCGTCGGCCGGACGGAGCTCCAGTTCGCGGCCGACGGGGCCGACGGAAGCGACGGGGACGGAACCCGAAACGGTGGGGCGGACCGGGAGTCCGCCGGCGCACGAACCGGTGCGAAGCGGCTCTACGACTCGCTCCACGGCACGCTCCTCGCGGAGCCGGACGACGTCGTCGTGCTGCCCGGCCACTTCTCGGTCGCGAACGACGGGACGACCGGAGACGCGATCCCCGGCGAGCCCGTGGCGACGACGGTCGGGGCGGCCCGGCGGGGGATCGGGATCCTCGGTCTGGACCGGGAGGGGTTCGTCGAGGAGATCACGGCGACGCTCCCGGAGAAGCCGCCGAACTACGAGTCGGTGATCGCGGCCAACCGCGGGGTCGAGGAGCCGGCCGACGAGGTCGCCGCGATCGAACTCGAGATGGGACCCAACCGCTGTGCGGCCGAGCCGGCTCCGGAGCCCGAAGCCGGCGACTGAGGACGGCCGGCACCCTACCCGTCGTCCTGGAGGTCGGCCTCCCGCAGCGCCTCGTTTAAGTCCTCGCGGACGCGCTCGCCCGTCTCGCGGTCCATCGCGGTCGTGACGATCCGGTTCTCCTGGACGCTCGAGCCGTCCCGGAGGAGGAGCCGGACGTTCCCGTTCGTTCCCGCGCGCGTCGCCTTCGCGCGCAGGCCCGTCCGCGAGCCGGTGCCGCCGGCGTCGATCGGGCCGGGTACGACCTTCTTGACGTGCGGGTGCTCGGCGACCGTCCGGATCGCCCGCCGGCCCGTGCGGTCGCCGATGAGCGTCGAGTGGGAGCCGCCGATCTTCTCGCGGGGCGGCGTCTCGACCACCTCCAGCGCGCGGTCGCCGCGGCGGTCGAGCACCCACTCGACCGCGTCGCCGTCGTCGTCCCCGTCCGGCACGCGATAGAACTCGTGGTGGAGCTGCGCGCGCGTCTCACGGAGGGGCTCGCGCGCGCCGGCCGCGTACACGGTCTCGGGTCGTTTCCGGCGGATCTCGTCGGCGACGCGGCCGGCGAAGTTGCGGAGCTGGACGTGCGTCAGCTCCGCGTCGTTTTCGGGTCGGGTCGTGATCGTCGTCCGCCCGACGACGTCGTCCTCCTCGAGCATCGTCAGCTCCGCGCGCTCCGCCGTGAACTCCACGACGACCGCGTCGCTGTTTGCGGTGTTACAGGTCAGACAGTAATCCCCCGGCTTCTCCAGGGGGGTGCCACACCGCCGGCAGTTCATACCTCCCGGAGGCGCGTGCCCGATAAAAGGCCGTTCGTTCGGTCCGCCGGCGTCGACCTCGACTCCCGCCTCGGAGCAACCGATATTAGTCGATGCCGCACGGATCGAAGCGTATGGACACCGACCGCGTCGACGCGGACGCCCCGGACGAGGGGTCCGACGGATCCGAACCCGGCGCTCCGGAGGCCGTATCCGACCGCTCGGAGGCCGACCGCTCGGAGGCCGACCGGTCCGTGTCGGATCTGACCGACTCCGAGGTCATCGGGGACTGGCTGGAGGGACTGTTCCGGAACGGGCGCACGAACGCGCTGATCGCGTGGGCGATGGTCGCGGTGCTCGTCGGCGTTTTCCTCGAGAGCGTCGCGGAGTTCGACCTCCTCGCGATGGCGCTCGTCGCGGCCATCACCGCCGTCGTGGTCGCCCCCGGAGTCGCCGCTCGGGACCCGCGGGTGATGCCCCCGTGGGAGGTGCTCGTGATCGCGCTGTTGCCCGTGTTGGTCCGCGCGCTCCTCGGCGGCGAGGTCGGGGTCTTCGCGACGTACCTCGCCATCGCCGCGCTGGCGCTCGTCATCACCGTCGAGCTCCAGATGTTCACCCCGCTACGGGTGACCCACTGGTTCGGCATCGCCTTCGTCGTGATGACGACGATGGCCACGGCGGCCGCCTGGACCGTCCTCCGCTGGAACGCCGACCGACTCCTCGACACCGCCTACCTGACGACGAACGAGGCGCTGATGATCGAGTGGATATACGTGACGCTCGCCGGACTCGCCGCGGGCGTCCTCTTCGACGTCTACTTCCGCCGCCGGGGGCTGCGGCTCCGCCGCGCGCTCCGGCGGGTGGTGCGCCGATGACGCTCCTGCCCCGCCCGTCCGTCCGGAACCAGAAACGTCTCACGCGGACGATGCAGGCGACCCTCGCCGGGATCCTCGTCTACGGGATCGTCGCGGGCGCGCCGAAGGCGATCTCCAACGGCGGGATCGCGCTGCTCATCACGTTCGTTCCGGCGGCGCTCGAGCGGAACTACGAGGTTCCGATCGACCCCTGGCTCGGGGTGTGGATCACGAGCGCCGTCTTCTTTCACACCCTGGGATCGGCCGCCCTCTACACGCGGATCGAGTGGTGGGACCACCTCACACACTCGCTCTCGGCCTCGCTCGTCGCGGGCGTGGGGTACACGGCGTTGCGCGCCGTCGACCTCCACAGCGACCGGATCCGGATCCCCGACCGGTTCGCGTTCGTCTTCATCGTCGTCGTCGTCCTCGCGTTCGGGGTCGTCTGGGAGCTGTTCGAGTTCGCGCTCGACATCATCGCCGCCAGGACCGGCGTCACCATGCCCCTGGCACAACACGGGCTCGACGACACCGTCCTCGACCTGACGTACAACTCCCTGGGGGCGCTCCTCGTCGCGATCTTCGGACAGGCACACCTCTCGGGGGTCGCAGAGCGGATCCGCGAGGAACGTCTCGGTCGGTCGGGTGATTCCGGGGAGTGAGCGGCGACTCGGAGCGACTCGCCGGGCGCACGGCCGGCCACTGATCACTCGAGACAGGCCGCGACGACGCGTAACGCCGCCTCGCCGCGGACCTCCTTCGCCAGGAGCGGGACGCGTTTCACGTCGCGACCGCGGAAGAGGTCGGTCGCCTCCCGCAGCGCCGCCTGCTGGACCTCCCACCGCCGCGCGCAGAACTCGCAGTGTTCAGGATCCGGCTCGACGATCCACTCGGGGTCGACGTCGGCCACCTCGCTCACCCGCTCCATCACGCGGTTGACGACGAGCGTGTTCACCGGTATCCCGAACTCGTCGAGCCGGGCGACGAGCCGCTCGGACTCGACGACGCTCATCTCCTCGGGGATGGTGACGACCCGGAAGTCGGTCCGCGCGGGGTCGCGCAACACGTCTCGAAGGCGCTCGATCCGCGCCCGCAGCTCCTCGAGGTCGGCGCTCGGGTCGGGCTCGTCGTCGTCCCCGCCGAACATCCCCTTGATCCCGTCCATCATCCCGGAGAAGCGCTGCCGGAGCGTCATCACGCGGCCGATCATCGAGTCCATGATCTCGGGCAGCTGGAGGAGCCGGAGGGTGTGGCCGGTGGGCGCGGTGTCGACGACGACCCGGTCGAAGCGCGGGTCGTCGAGGTACTCGAGCAGCTGGCGCATCGCCGCGGCCTCGTCCGCGCCGGGCATCGTCCCGCCGAGCAGCGAGCCGGCCGCGTCGTCGGGGGCGTCGTCGCCCGCGCCCCCCGCGCCGCCCATCCCCGGCATTCCCCCCATCGCCTCGCCCATCTCGCCGAGCCCGCCGAGCGGATCGCCGTCCGCGCCGAACATCCCCTCCTCGATCGCGTCGTCGGGATCGATCTCGGCGGCGTAAAGCGGCAGGTCCTCGTGGACCACCGCGGGCTCCGCGGGCACGTCGATCCCGAGCGTGTCCGAGAGCGAGTGGGCGGGGTCCGTCGAGACGACGAGCGTCGGGACGCCGCCGGCCGCCGAGGAGAGCGCTGTCGCGGCCGCCATCGTCGTCTTTCCCACGCCTCCCTTCCCGCCGTACAGCACGTACTCGGGCGCGTCCACGCCCCGCGGGAGGTCCTCGCTCCCCGTGTCCTCGTCGTCGACGCGGTCGACGGGCTCGACGTCGATGTCGTCCATGCTCGCCACTGGCGGCGGCGCGCTTGTGTACCCGTCGGTCCGGGTCGCGGACCAGGTCGAGCGATAGCCGTCTACACCGACCCGTCGAGCCGCTCCACGACGGTCTGGAGGTTCGCCTCGCTCTCGATATCGCGTTTCACCTGCTCGCGCCGGCGGACCGCCGCGGAGTCGGCGTCGTACGCGCGGACGTACTCCGCGCGGGTGTGCTCGTCGAACGCGTGCCGGATCGCGAAGTAGCCGTCCGGGACGATCGTGCCGCACACCTTACACTCGTGGCGCTGGTGTTCTCGCGTCTGGTGGAGCACGGCCGACTCCACGTCCTCGAAGACGGCGTCGCACCCGTCGATACCGCACGCCCAGGGAACCATGCCCCACGGTTCCCGCCGAGGGGATTAACGGTTTCCCCCGACGCCCGCCTCCCTCGGTCGTTCGGGTCCGTCCGTCGACCGCGAACGATACGTCTTTGGGCGGCTTTCGCGTACCGCCGATCGTGAGCCGATCTCGAACGCGCGTCGACGCCCACGTCAAAGTTCTCGACGACCGCGTCGTCGCCCGCGCGAAAGAGCGCGGGATCGACGCGCTCGTGTACGCGCCTCACTTCACCCGACTGCCGACGCTCCGCGAGCGCGCGGACCGGTTCTCCGACGACGACCTGACGGTGGTCCCCGGCCGCGAGGTGTTCACCGGCGACTGGGGGAACCGCCGGCACCTCCTCGCGATCGGACTCTCCGAGCCGGTCCCCGACTACATCACCTTCGAGGGGGCGATGGCGGAGTTCGAACGCCAGGACGCCGCGGTCCTCGTCCCGCACCCGGCGTTCGCGACCATCTCGCTCACCCGGCCCGAGCTCGCGGCCCACGACGCCCGCGTCGACGCAATCGAGACGTACAACACGAAGCTGCTCGCCCACCAGAACGGCCGCGCGCGCGACATCGCCGACGACCTCGACCTCCACGGGTTCGGCTCCTCGTACGCGCACCTCCGACCCACGGTCGGCGAGGCGTGGACCGCCTTCGAGGGCGACCTCCCCGACGAGGCGGCGATCGTCGAGGCGTTCCGCGAGGGACGGCCTCGGTCGGTCGTCCACCGCGGCGGTATCGACCACCGCCTCCGCGGGCTCGTCGAGTTCGGCCACCTCGCCTACGAGAACACGTGGGCGAAGGCCGAGCGGCTGTTCCTCTCGGGCGAGGAGCCCACCCTCCCCTCGAACGTCGTCTACGAGGGCCGGTTCGACGACGTGGCCGTCTACGAGTGAGTCGACGCCGACCGTTCGACCCGCTTTCCGTTCGAAACGACCGTTATATCTTGGCTGCTTACTTCATAATAACTAAGCGTTTTCTGGCGATTTTCCGTCGTGATGCCCGCTAACCTAGCCCCGTTGTCCCGCGAGCTGTCGCGTCCATACTACGAAGACGCCTTCCCCGCACACGATATCTACCACGCAAAACGTGTGCGTGACGTTGCGCTCCGACTTGCGACTCAGCATCCGGATAGCGTCAACCGGGATGTACTCGCCGCAGCAGCGTGGCTTCACGATATCGGGCGGCCACTCGAACGCATCGGAGAAATTGACGATCATGACGACTGGGCGGCCGACGAAACCACGAACCTCCTCACGGCGGAGGGGGTGGCGCCGGATCGGATCGCGGCGGTCGAACACTGCCTACGGGCACACAGCATCCGGACGAGTTCACCGGACCCCGAAACGCTCGAGGCACGGTTACTTTTCGACGCTGACAAACTCGACGCAACTGGCGTGGTCGGGCTCGTTCGCCTCGCTTGTATCGTCGGTGAACGCTCCGGACGCATTGGCGAGCAGTACGCCATCATCGATGACGCAGCAACACTCACCGACGGCGTACCCGAGTTGCCAGATGTCTCTCTCCTGCGCGAGTGGGCGCGTGAACGCCTCGATGCGCTGTATACGGAGCCAGGTCGCTGCCTCGGAGAGTCACGCTGGGACGTGATGGAGGGTTTCTTCGACCGATTTGCCCGCGAGATCGACCAAGGCACTGCGCAGTAAATTGGCTGTACCGAGCGGTTGGGAGTGAAACACGGTCCGCTGCTGACGATCTCGACGAGGCCGATCCTCGTCGATTCCGCGCTCAGAGCCCGAATCCGGCGGCCGCCGACGAGAGGTCGACGTCGAGCGAGACGACGTAGGTGGTGACCGCCCAGAAGGCGGCGATCTCGAGCGCGGTGACGATCACGGTCACGAGGTCGGCGTACTTGCTGCTCGTGGTGACGCCGAACGGGAGCGAGAACTCCTCGTCCGAGAGCGGGTGAAACAGCGCGATCCCGCGGCGGCTGCCGATCAGGTCCAGCAGGTAGTGGGTCAACACGCCCACCCAGACGAAGTGGAGGTTGTCGAAGACGATCGGGTACGCGAGGACGACCGAGAGCACCGGCAGGCTGTGGAGCGTCTTCCGGTGTTTGCCGAAGGCGGTGTCGACGTCCGGGAAGAGCGCGCCCAACACGATCGGCACCGTGATCTGGGCGACCTTCCGGGCGGTGGCGACGTCGACGCCCGGTTCGAGCACGAAGCCGAGTCCGACGGCGAGGAGTAGCGCGTTCAACACGTGGCCGCGTTTGTTCATGACCCCGTCTCTCGCGGCGTCGACCGAAAAGGCACGGATCGCGTCCGACGGAGGCCACCGGGATCCGACTGAGGCCACCGGGATCCGACTGAGGCCACCGGGATCCGACGGGGACGACGCCGATCCGGCGTCGGGAGCACTCCGCGGATCCGGCGTCGAAAGAGCCACGGGGGGCACACCCCATGAACGGGCATGGAGTACGAGGAGCCCAAGTTCTTTCAGGTGATGAAGTACGGCATCGAGGCCGACCGCGACGTCATCGACATGGTGAGCGGCAACCCCGACTGGGAGCCGCCGACCGCGCTCCGCGAGGCGCTGGCGGCGTACGCGGAGCTGCCCTCCGCCGAGTTCCAGTATCCCCCGAGCGAGGGGATCCGCGACCTCCGCGAGGCGATCGCGGTTCGACGGGGCGTCGACGTCGACCGGATCGTCCTCACCAACGGGACCGGCGAGGCCAACTACCTCGGGATGGCGCGGGCGCTGGAGCGCGGCGCCGGTGACGAGGCGCTGTTGATGGACCCCGTCTACCCCTACTACCCCGGCAAGACGGAGCTGCTCGGCGGCGAGCCGACGCTCGTCCCGACCGAGCGCGACGGCGGGCTCGACGTGGACGCGGTCCGGGCGGCCGCGAGCGAGGACACCGCGCTCGTCGTCCTCAACACCCCGAACAATCCCACGGGAGCCGTCTACGCCATCGAGAAGGTGCGGGAGGTCGTCGGGATCGCGGAGTCCGTGGACGCGCTCGTTCTCGTCGACGAGGTGTACGACCGCTTCGATCACACCGGCTCCTTCGAGTCGGCCCTCTCGCTCGACTCGGACCGGGTGATCGTCACCAGCGGCTTCTCGAAGTCGATGGCGATAACCGGCTTTCGCGTCGGCTACGCGATCCTTCCGGACGCCCACGTCGACGCCGCGAAGACGCGACACATGCTCGTGAACGTCGCGGGCTCGCGGCCCGCCCAGTACGCGGTCTCACACGCCCTTGAGGCGACCGAGCCGGAGTACTACGCGGAGGCCCGCGAGCGGCTCGCCGACCGGATCGACGCGTTCACCGAGGCACTCGAGGCGGCGGGCGCGGAGTACACCCGCCCCGACGGCGGCTTCTACGTGCTGGCGCGGTTCGAGGGCTTCCCCGGCACCATGGAGAACGTGAAACGCCTGATCGACGAGGCGGGCGTCGCGGGCATGCCCGGCGACACCTTCGGGACCGCCCGCGACGACTGGCTCCGGTTCGCCCTCGTCACCCCGCGATCGCTCGAGGCCGCCGAACGACTCGTCGACTACTTTTCGGAGCGGTAGCCGCGGATCCGTTTCACTCCGTCCCGTTCACCCCTCGACGTCGACGCCGGTGATCTCGAAGCGCGCTCCGCCGTCCCGGCTCTCCTCGATCCGGATCTCCCAGCCGTGCGCCTCGGCGATCTCCCTCGCGATGTTGAGCCCGAATCCCGTCCCGTCGTCGGCGGTGGTGTACCCGGTCTCGAACACGCGCTCCCGGTCGGCCTTGGGGATTCCGGTGCCGTCGTCGGCGACGTAGAACCCGGCCCCGCCGGCGCTCGCCGCCCGCGTCGAGGTGTACATCGGCTCGACCACGCCGACCCGAACCGTGACGTCGTCGCCGCCGTGGCGGACCGCGTTCCCGAGGAGGTTCTCGAACAGCTGTCTCACGCGTCCGGGGTGCCCGCGGATCGCGCCGTCGGTCTCGACGACGAGCGTCGCGTCGGCCGTCTCGACGCTCGTCCACGCCGCCTCGACCGCGTCCGCGAGCGCGATCCGCTCGACGTCGGCCACCGCCTTCCCCTCGCGCGCGAGCGTCAGGAGGTCGCCGATCAGCGCGAGGCTCCGGTCGACCGCGTCGGCGGCCGGCTCGAGATGCTCGCCGTCGCGCTCGACGCGCGCGAGCTCCAGCCGTCCCTGCGCGACCGACAGCGGATTGCGGAGGTCGTGTGAGACCACCTCCACGAACCGTTCGAGACGCTCGCGCCGGCGCTCGGCCGCGCCTATCGCGCGGGCCGACTCCACCGCGGTCGCGACGCGGTGAGCCAGGACCACGTCGCCGTCGGTCGCCGAACCTCGGCGGACGTAGTCCGTGACCCCCGTCGAGAGGGCCTCGGAGGCGGAGAGAGTTTCGGGGGGCGAGACGGCGTCGTCGCTTCCGGCGTCAGCGTAGACGACGAACGGGAGGTCCGGGTCGTGAGCGCGGACGCGCTCGAACAACGACATCGCGTCACCGTCGAGTCGAGCGCCGGCGACGACGCAGTCGTAGCCCCCGGCGAGGATCCGGTCGAGCGCCTCGTCGGCGTCCGCCGCGGAGTCGACGTCGAGTCGGTCGTCCGCGCGTTCGAGCGCGGCCGCGACGTACTCCGCGGCGTCGGGTCGCGGCCCGACGAGGAGAACGGCCATCGGAGGGTCAGTCGTCGCCATGCGTACCAATCTCGATCGGATCTCTCGGGCATCCGGTGTATATGTGTCCCTGTCGCCGCGACGTTCGGTGGCGTCGCCGACGCGGACGCGTCGGTCGACGCCTCCCCGGCGGTCGCCGTTCCCCCGGCGGCTACCGCTCGCCGATCGCCGTGTGAACCGTCGATCGGTACCGTTCGGCGAGCTCCCGGACGACGAGGCGGTCGCGGGGGTCGATCCCGATCGCACGGAGGGCGAGCAGGTAGGCGACGACCCCGACGGGCGTCCCGACCGCGACCCCGGAGATCCCGGCGACCGCGGCCCGGACGGTCAGCATGACGCCGACCATGATCCCCCCCGCCGACAGCGGCGCGAGGAACGTCCGGTCGAACGGCCAGAGCCCCTCGAACCGCCGGAGCAGCAGGACCTGTACCCCGTTCTGGACGGCGATGGCGGCCGAGGTGCCGAGCGCGGCCCCGACGAGCCCGTATCGGATCACGAACGCGTACGTCAGCCCGACGTTGAGCGCCGCGAGCAGCCAGTCGAGCGCCATCCGCGCGTACTGGTGGTCCGTCATCATGAGGAGCCAGCCAGTCGCGCCCACGGCGCTGCCGACGAACACTCCGCCGAGGTAGACGACGAGCGGGAGGTGCCCGCGAACGTACGTCTCGCCGAACAGCGCGAGCAGGGGCTCGCCGAACACGCCGAGGGTCGCGACGACCGGCAGGACCGTCGTGACGATGAGCCGGGTCACGGAGGTGTACACCGCGTTGAGCGTCTCCATTCGGTCGTCCGCGTACAGCTCCGAGGCCACCGGCGGGAGCAGCTGGTTGAACGAGCGGAGGGGGATCCACGCGATCGAGACCAACACGAGGACGACGTTGTACACCCCGGCGGCGACCGCGGTGAGGAGCGCGCCGACGAGCAGCACGTCGATCCGATTCTGAAACACCTTGCCGAGGCTGCTCATCGCGACCGGCGCGGCGTGGTCGTAGAAGCGGCGGGCCTCCGGGCGCGCGCCGCGGAGGGTCGGCGTGATGCCCGTGGCGCGGATCGAGACGGGGACGCCGACGGCGACGAGGAGCGCGGTACACACCACGATCGCCTCGGCGACGCCGACGACGGCGTAGCCGAGCGCCAGCGCGCCGGCCGCCCCGACGAGTCGAACTGCGGGGCGGAGCAGCTTGTTGAAGAGCACCTCGCCTCGCGCCGAACCGATCGCCCGGAACACGGCCCCGGTCACGGTGACGAGGCCGATCAGTCCGACGAGGACGCCGAAGAGCCGCATCGTCGGCGGGAACGCGGGGTCGGACACCGTGAGGTCGTTCACCCGCGGAGCGACGCTCCAGACGCCGAGCGCGAACGCGGCCCCCGCGATCACGGTCGTCGCGTAGGCCAACCCGACCACCCGCGATCGGCGGGCCGGGTCCTCCTCCCCCGGAACGAACCGCTGGAGCGCCGGTACGCTCCCGACGGGCACGAGCCGCGTGAGCACCTGGGCGATCCGCCACGCGAGCGCGTACACGCCGTAGGCCGCCGGTCCCAGCCCGCGGGCGAGGACGAGCTCCGTCGCGGTCGTCAGTCCGCGTTGCGCCGAGAAGGCCCCGCTCGTGACGACGGCCCCGCCGGCGATCGTCACCAGCGCATCGCGCTCCTCCTCGGGGATCTCGTCGTCGGAGGTCGAACCTTCGAGGATCTCGTCGTCGGGGATCGTCTCGTCGGAACGCGCGTCGGTCGTCTCCGGCGTCGATTCGGTGCCCACGGTGGTTCGTCCGATCGAAGCGTCGTCCGCGGATTAAGCGGTTCGCTCCGCGGTTCCGGCGAGGAGTGCCGGTTCGTACGGGTAGCTACCCGAAGTTCTCGACTTTCGCGTCGTCGGCGTCGCCGCCGCCGGCCTCGATCGCCGCCAGGGCGTCGTCGACGAAGTCCGCGAAGCCGTAGACGAAGGCGGTCTCGTCTGTCGCGCCCGCCAGCGCGTCCGCGACGGGGTCCGTCAGGTCGTCGTCGTCGTCGAGCACCGCGATCGACGCGCCCCGCCCGCGGAGGTCGTCGAGGCGGGCCTCGTGGGCCGGGTCGTCGTCGCGGTAGACGACCGCGGCCTCGCCGCCGTCGTCGAGCGCGCGCCGGGCGATGGCCACCGCCGGGCCGACGCCGGGACCGCCGGCGAGGACGACGACGCGCCCCTCCCCGTCGTAGTGCTGGTCGCCGAAGGGCCCCGAGAGCGACATCGCCACGCCGGGCTCGATGTCGGCGAGAAACCGGGAGAACTCGCCGCCCTCCTCGAGATCGATCTCGACGGTCACCTCGAAGGTCCCCTCGGTCGTCGGCGAGGAGAGCGTGTAGAACCGCGAGACGGGCTCGCCGTCGATCTCCGTCCCCAGCTTCACGAACTGGCCGGGCTCGGCGCTGAAGCCCTCGGGCGTGTCGAACCGGATCGCGTACGTGTCCGATCCGACCTCCTCGACCGACGTCACCGCGACTGTCGCGTCCATACGTCCCGTCGGTCCCTCGGACACAAACGTGTTCTCGTCTCGTCCCGTTTCCGTCTCGTCTCGTCCCGTTTCCGTCCCATCCCGTTCGCGTTTCCGTCTCGTTCGCCGGACGATCCTCGTCGGCCGCCCCTCCCCGGACCAACCGATCGATCCGGCTCGACCCGGTTCGACGCGCGTCGAAACCGACTGCGACGGACGGTGTCCGTCGGTGCGGATCCGGTTGACGATCGACCAATATCTCCGCGATCATCCGGCGTGAGCGGCCGATAAAGCGACAATATTCGCGAAAAACAGGACGTTCGTTGAATAACTGGTAGGTGCCGCCATCCAGAAGCCTTTTGATGAGTCCGAGTGAACCGTCAACATAGAATGGCTGCGGACTTCAACTGGGCCGTCGGCGGGGAGGCCGGCGACGGCATCGACTCGACGGGAAAGATCTTCGCGCAGGCGCTGTCCCGATCGGGTCGACACGTGTTCACGTCGAAGGACTTCGCTTCGCGGATCCGCGGCGGATACACCGCGTACAAGGTGCGAACCTCCGTCGACAAGGTACAGAGCGTCGTGGACAGACTCGACGTGCTCATCGCGTTGACCCCGCGGACCATCGAGGAGAACCTCGAGGAGCTCCACGAGGGGTCCGTGATCATCTACGACGGCGAGCGAACGACCATGCAGAACGTCGAGATCCCCGAGGGGATGATCGGCATCGACGTGCCGCTCAAGCGGCTCGCCGAGGAGGCCGGCGGGGCGATCATGCGGAACGTCGTCGCGCTCGGCGCGGCGTGTGAGGTCGCGGAGTTCCCCATCGAGAACCTCGATTCCGCCCTCGAGAAGCGCTTCGGCGACAAGGGCCAGAAGCTCGTCGACAACAACAAGGAGGCCGCCCGCGCCGGGCGGTCGTACGTCGCCGAGGAGTACGACGCCGAGTTCGAGTACGACCTCGAGACGACCGACGAGGACTACGTCCTCCTCAACGGCGACGAGGCGATCGGCATGGGCGCCATCGCCGCCGGCTGCCGGTTCTACTCCGGCTACCCGATCACGCCCGCGACGGACGTGATGACGTACCTCACCGGCCGGCTCGAGCGGTACGGCGGCCACGTCGTCCAGGCGGAAGACGAGCTGTCGGCGATCAACATGGCGCTCGGGGCCGCTCGCGGCGGCGCGCGTGCGATGACGGCGACCTCGGGACCGGGGATCGACCTGATGACGGAGACGTTCGGGCTCGTCGCCACCTCCGAGACGCCGCTCGTCATCTGTAACGTGATGCGGTCGGGCCCCTCCACGGGAATGCCGACGAAACAGGAGCAGGGCGATTTAAACCACATGCTGTACGGCGGCCACGGCGAGGTCCCTCGCTTCGTGCTCGCGCCCACCACGGTCGACGAGTGCTTCTGGAAGACGGTCGAGGCGTTCAACCTCGCCGAGAAGTACCAGATCCCCGTCTACCTCACGGCGGACCTCTCGATGGCGGTCACCGAGCAGACGTTCTCGCCGGACACCTTCGACATGGACGCGGTCGAGGTCGACCGCGGCTTCGTCGTCGACGACGCGTCGGTCGAGGACCACCTCTCGGAGAGCGGCGGGTTCCAGCCGCACGAGCTGACCGAGGACGGGATCTCCCCGCGCGCGTTCCCCGGCACCGTCGACGGCGCGCACATGTCGACGGGGCTCGAACACGACGAGCAGGGCCGGCGGACCGAGGACACGGAGATGCGCGTCGAGCAGGTCGACAAGCGCAACCGGAAGGTGGAGACGGCGACGGACCGCGAGGACTGGAGTCCCCGCGAGTTCGGCGACGCCGAGGCCGAGACCCTCGTGATCACGTGGGGGTCGAACGAGGGGGCGCTCGCGGAGGCGCTCGACCTGCTCGAGGACGACGGCATCGACATCCGCGTGCTCTCGGTTCCGTACGTCTTCCCGCGGCCCGACCTCTCGGACGCCATCGAGGCGGCCGACGAGACCATCGTGGTCGAGTGTAACGAGACCGGACAGTTCGCGAACCTCGTCGAGCGCGACGCGCTGGTTCGCGTCGACCGGATCAACAAGTACGACGGCGTGCGGTTCAAGGCGGACGAGCTCGCACGAGAGATCAGAGCGTCCCTGGAGACGGGGACGGAGGCGACCCAATGAGTTCAGACGTTCGATTCACCGACTTCAAATCCGACAAGCAGCCGACGTGGTGCCCCGGATGCGGCGACTTCGGCACCATGAACGGCATGATGAAGGCGCTCGCGGAGACGGGCAACGATCCCGACAACACCTTCGTCGTCGCCGGCATCGGCTGTTCGGGCAAGATCGGCACGTACATGCACAGCTACGCGCTCCACGGGGTCCACGGGCGGGCGCTCCCCGTCGGGACCGGCGTCAAGATGGCGCGTCCCGACGTCGAAGTGATGGTTGCCGGCGGCGACGGCGACGGCTACTCCATCGGCGCGGGCCACTTCGTCCACGCGGTGCGGCGGAACGTCGACATGACCTACGTCGTGATGGACAACCGCATCTACGGGCTCACCAAGGGCCAGGCGTCGCCGACCTCCCGCGAGGACTTCGAGACGGCGACGACGCCCGAGGGCCCCAAACAGCCCCCGGTGAACCCGCACGCGCTCGCGCTCGCGTCGGGCGCGACGTTCATCGCGCAGTCGTTCTCCTCGGACGCCCTGCGTCACCAGGAGATCATCCAGGAGGCCGTCGAACACGACGGCTTCGGCTTCGTGAACGTCTACTCGCCCTGTGTCACGTTCAACGACGTCGACACCTACGACTACTTCCGCGACTCGCTCGTCGACCTCGCGGAGGCGGACCACGACCCGGCCGACTACGACGCGGCCAAGGACGTCATCCTCGACTCCGACAAGGAGTACCAGGGCGTCATCTATCGGGACGAGGAGTCGGTGCCGTACCACGAGCAACACGGCGTCGACGAGGACATGTCCGACATCCCCGACGGCGCGCCCGAGAACGCGACCGACCTGGTCCGCGAGTTCTACTGAGCCGTCGGCGCCACGACGTCGCCGGCGGCCGTCCCCGTCGATCGGTTCCCCCGATCGCTCTCCCTTTCGCTCCCGCTTCCCGTCGACATCCCGACCTCGCAGTTCCGTCAAAAACGGCCGACAGCGGCCCGTTTCCTCGAGAGACCGTCCCGTTTCGGCAAACCTAATTACACGGGTGGGCATGTACGCGGTATGTCCGACCGTTACGACGTCGCGATCGCGGGCGCCGGACCGGCGGGCGCACAGTGCGCCCGCGATCTGGCCGCTCGGGGCTACGACGTCGTCGTTCTCGAGACGGAAGCCGAAGCCGAGTTCCCGCGGCAGAGCAACAAGTCGACCGCGGGGACGTTCCCCTCCATGATGTCCGCGTTCGGGATCCCGGACGACGTCGTGATGTCGTACACCGACGACGTGGTGTTGGAGTCGCCGAACGACTACTACGAGTCCTATCAGCCGGGCGCGGTGTTGGAGTTCGCGGATTTCAAGCGGTACCTCGTCGCCGACGGCCGCGAGAAGGGCGCCGAGTACCGCTTCGATTCGCGGGTCTCCCGACCGATCCTCGACGACGACGGCGTCATCGAGGGCGTCAGGTACAGCGGGGACGAGGCGGTGTACGCCGACGTCGTCGTCGACGCCACCGGGCCGGCCGCGCCGATCGCCAGCGCGCTCGACGTCGTCGACCTCGAACGCGAGAACCAGGCGATCGGCATCGAGTACGAGTTCGAGGGGCTCGATCTGGACCACCCCGAGTACGCCGACCTCCGTCGGTCGATGATGCTCCGGCTCGACCACGACATCGCCCCCGGCGGCTACTCGTGGATCTTCGCCACCGGCGAGGACAGCGCGAAGGTCGGGCTGTGTTACATTCAAAACGAGCGCCACCGCGAGGCCGGCGAGGAGGGGAAGACCATCGACGGCTACCTCGAGGGGTGGCTCGAGTCCGACCCCCGGTTCGCCGACGCCGAGCGCCTGGAGGGGAAGGTCCACCGCGGGTCGGCACACATCCAGCGACCCGGCCGGATGCACACGGACGGCTTCCTCGCCATCGGCGACACCGTGCCCACCATCGACCCGCTGTGGGGCGAGGGGATCCACAAGGGGATGAAGTCCGCGCGCGCCGCGGCGATGTCGATCGACCGGTGTTTCACCGACGCCGACCGACCGAGGGACGCCGAGAGCCTCGCGATCTACGAGACGCTCTGGCATCGCGACGTCGCCCCGCGAATGAACTCGCGGCTGGTGCTCACGGAGCTTCTGTACCTCGCGCCCAACGAGCGGTACGACCGACTCATGCGCGACCTCCGGCGGACGGACGAGGACACGCTCGCGGCGGTCAATCGCGGGGACAAACGCGCGATGCGGAAGCTGATCCACCTCGACGACCTCCCGCTCCTGGCGCGGTACCTCCGCCGGCGGTTCGGCTCGTCGTGACCGGCGGGGACGACTCGATCGACGCCGGCCGACGATCGAGACCGCTTTCGACTCCGACCCCGACTCAGCGATCCTCGAGCGGCACGAACTCGGCGGTCTCGGGGCCGGTGTAGCGCGCCCGCGGGCGGATGAGCCGGTTGTCCTCGCGGTACTCGTGGACGTGAGCGACCCAGCCACCGACGCGGCTCATCGCGAAGATGGGGGTGTAGAGGTCCATCGGGATCCCCATGGCGTCGTAGACGGAGCCGGAGTAGAAGTCGACGTTCGGGGCAATTCCCTTCTCGACGAGCCCCTCCTCGGTGAGGTACGACTCGATGGCGGTGGTGTACTCGAGCCACTTCCGGTCGCCGGAGGCGTCCGCCAGATCGCGCAGTTTCTCCTCCAAGATGTTCGCACGCGGGTCCTTCACCTTGTACACGCGGTGACCGAAGCCGGGGATCCGCCGGCCCTCCTCGCGCGCGTCGGCCGCCCACTCGGCGGGATCCTTCCCGGAGTCGTCGACCTCGCGGAGCATCTCCATGACGTCCTGGTTCGCGCCGCCGTGAAGCGACCCGGAGAGCGCGCCGATCCCGCCGGTGACGCCGGAGTAGACGTCGGCCATCGTCGACCCGATCACGAGCGCCGTGAACGTCGAGGCGTTGAGCCCGTGGTCGGCGTGAAGGGTCAACGCCATGTCGAAGGTCTCCTCGCTCACGTCGTCGGGCTCGGTCCCGGTGAGCATGTACAGGAAGTTCCCCGCGTGAGAGAGGTCCGGGTCGGGGGCGACGGGCGGTTCGCCCTGGCGAGCGCGCTCGAAGGCGGCCAGTATCGTGGGGACCTTCGCCGTGATCGCCGCGCCCTCCGCGAGGACGTCGCCGCTCTCGCCGTCGTACGCCGAGAGCATCGAGACCGCGGTGCGGAGCGCGGCCATCGGCCGCTCGCTGGCGTCCGCGAGGGTGCGAACCGTCGAGAGCACCTCGTCGTCGACGGCTCGCTCGGCGGCGAGGTCGTCGCTGAACGCCTCGAGCTCCGCGCGCGTCGGAAGCGAGCCGTGCCAGAGCAGGTGGAGCACCTCCTCGTAGCTCGCGCCGCGTGCCAACTCCTCGATGTCGTACCCGCGGTAGACGAGCTTGCCGACCTCCCCATCGACGTGACTGAGATCCGACTCCGCGACGAGGACGCCTTCCAACCCGCGTTTCAGCTCGTTCGACATGCCATGACCTTCCGACCACCGCCAAAAAAGCGTTATCTTTCAGGAGGATCCGGATACGTCGATCGTGGTACCTCGATGCGGCGCCCGACGGCGTCGGCTCCCGTGCGTGGACGACTCAGCGCGCGGGGACGATTCAGCGCGCGGGGACGACGGTGATCGTCCGCTTCCGATCGATCGCGTCCTCCAGCTCCTCGGCGATGGCCGATCCGCGCGACACCTGCACCTCGCCGCCCCGCCCGACCGTCGCGGTGAAGAGGTACTCCCCGTTCGCGCGGACCTCGACCGTCTCGCCGACGCCGCCGTCGACGTCGAGGACGACGTGTCTCGAGGTGATCTCCGGCTGGACGACGGAGCCGCGTTCCTCGCCCACCTGCCCGCCGCGTCCCCCGCTCGCACCGCCGCGTCCGTTTCCGCCGGGGCCGTCGCCGGTCGACCCCGCGCCGCGGCCGCCCGGATTCTCCGAGTGGGTCCGCACGTCGATCTCGATCCCGAGGCGGCTCTCGATGTCGCTTATCCGGCCGCCGCCCTTCCCGATCACGGTGCCGATGTCGCCCTCGTCGACGTACACTATCGCCTCCTCGTCGCCCCTGAGCTCCACGTCGACGTGGCCGTGCGCGACCGAGCGGATCTCGCGTTCGATCTCCTGTTTGGCGATGCGGCCGACGCCGGTCTCCGTTCCGGCGTTCCCGCCGTCCGCGTCGTCGAGCGGGACGGTGACGACCTGCCGGTTGAACGTGTAGATCTCGAACTCCGGTTTGCCGGTCTCGAAGTTCGCCACCTGGATGACCGGCCGCGCGAGGTCCTCCGCGGTGAGCCCGGCGGGAACCTTCACCTCCGTCGTCACGTCGTAGACGGTGTGGACCTCGCCGGCCTCGATGTAGACGACGGTGTCGACGATCTGGGGGATCATCCCGAGCTCGACGCGGCCGACGAGCCGCTGGAGCGCGTCGATGGCGCGGGAGGCGTGGACGACGCCGACCATGCCGACGCCCGCCATCCGCATGTCCGAGAACACCTCGAAGTCGTTCGTCTTCCGGACCTCGTCGTAGATCGTGTAGTCGGGCCGGACCAACAGCAGGGAGTCGGCGGTGTTCTCCATCTTCCCGCCGAGCGCGCCGTACTGGGTGATCTCCGGGCCGACCTGGAGGTCGCGGGGCTTCTCCATCGTCTTCACCGCGTAGTCGTTGTCGTTCAGGAACTCCGCGACCGCCTGTGCGAACGTCGATTTGCCGGCCCCCGGCGAGCCGGAGATGAGCACGCCGCGTTTCCGCTCGAGGAATCGCTCGCGCAGCTCGTCGGCGAACTCGTAGTCGTCGAGCGTCGTCTTCGCGATGGGCCGGACCGCCGTGATCTCGATCCCGTCCGCGAACGGCGGCCGCGCAACCGCGATCCGGTAGTTGCGGTACTGGACGATGTCCATCCCGTCGTCCGACAGCTCGATGAACCCGTCCGAGGACTGCCGTGCGAGGTCGACGATCGAGTTCGCCAGCTCGGCCATCCGCTCCTCGCTCGTCTCCTCCTCCTCGATGACCACGTAGCGCATCTCGCCGAGCGAGCCGCGTTTCGCCTTCGGCTTCGTCCCCGCCTTCAGGTGGACCGACATCGTCTCGTCGGTGAAGTACTCCTCGATGGGGAGCTCGTCGACGACGCCGCGGGCGACCGGCTCGACGTACTCGACGGCGATCCCCTTCGCGCGGGCGACCTCCGCCTGAACGATGTCGCTGGAGAGGAGGGTCGCGTCGTTGCCGGCGGCGACGTCGCGGATGAGCGCGTCGACGTCGCCCTCGGCGGCGTGCGACCGCTGGTCGCCGGTCGGGCGGTCGCCGACGTACCGCAGGTCGATCGTCCCGTCATCGCGGAACCCCGCGAGTCGCTTGAGCTCCTCGAGGCCGTCCCACCCCGATTCGAGCCCGTCGTTGGCCTGCGACTCCAGCTCGCCGACGACGGCCTCGGGGACGACGACCGTCACCCCCTCGTAGCTGCCGTCCTCGACGCGTTCGGACACGCGGCCGTCGACGACCGCACTGGTGTCCGGTACTACGTTCATATCCGAGTTCCGGGCGGGAACCGTATAAGGGTGTTCGACCCGGCCGCGACGCGTGCGCGGCGGGATCCGGAGCGCGGACCGCCGCGACGGGATCGAGCGTTCGAGACCGTCACTCCGCGGGCTCGGTCGGCTCGTCGATCGGTTCCGCGTCGCGTCCGGTCGGCTCGTCCGCCTCGATCGCCTCGCGTGTCTCGTCCGCTCCCTCGTCGTCCTCCGGCGTGACGACCTCCGAGACCGTCTCGACGACGGCGAACTCGCGGGCGCGGTACGCCGCCACGAGCCGGTGGCAGACGACGTAGCTCGGGACCGCCGCGACGACGGCGAGGACCACGTTGCCGACGAGCAGCCGAACGACGATCTCCGGGCCGGCCGAGAGCGACACCTCCGCCGGCGTCACGCCCGGAACCGGCCCGAGGATCGCCACGCCGAGCGTGAAGCTGGCGGCGTAGACGCCCCACTTCACCGCCGGGTTGAAGACGACCACGGACGCCAGAAGCGCCGCCTTGTTGATCCGGCTCGACGCCCACCCGAGCGCGACGAACGCGAGGAGGCCGGTCCCGAGCGTCGGCAGCATCGTGATGAAGACGCCGACGGAGAAGCTGCCGGCCGTCTCCCTCACGGTGTGCTCCTCGGAGAACGAGCGCTGGATCTCGGTTCTGACCCCCTCGACCCACTCGTTCATCCGACTGAGTATCATCCGAGGACCGCTACGTCGGCACGGAGAATGTAGTTACCGGCGGTGGTGCGGTCGCGTCGGCGTCGGGCCGGTCGCGTCGGCGTCGGGCCGGTCGCGTCAGTCACGTCCGGCGTCAGTCGTCGGACGCCGCGGTCGCCTCCCGATCGCGTTTCACGTCCTCGGCGTACGCGAGGAAGTTGTCGAAGATCGACTTCGCCTCGCAGGCGGCCTCGAACGCCTCCGGCGTGATCCCGGCGAGGACGTCGTCGACGCGGGCGTCGCCGAGTCGATCGCGTTTCCCCTCCGCCACCTCGCGGGCGGTCTCGACGTCGTACTCGGGATGGAACTGGACGCCCCAGCAGTGGCCCTCCCGGAACGCGTGGACGCCGTGTTCGTTCTCGGCGAGCAGCGTCGCCCCCGGCGGGAGGTCGACGACCGCGTCGCCGTGGGTCGTGAAGACGGTGAACGACTCGGGCACGTCCTCGAACAGCTCGTCGCCGCGGTGTCGGACCGTGTTGTACCCGATCTCGAACCCGTCCATCCCGGCGACGCGGCCGCCGAGCGCCTCGGCGAGCACCTGGTGGCCGTAACAGACGCCCAGGACCGGCACGCCGTCGTCGGCCGCCTCGGCGACGTAGTCGACGAGCTTCGGGATCCACGCCTCGTCCCAGTAGACGGACGAGCGGGAGCCGGTGATGACGACTCCGTCGAAGTCGGTGTGTTCGGGGAGGTGTGCGTCGGTCGCGTCGAACTCGGCGAGGTCGGCGTCGAACTCCCGGCGGAAGTTGCGGCGGGTGTGCTCGCCGTCGTGAGCGGCGTTCAGCAGGGCGAATCGAAGTCGGCTCATGGCCGATCCGACGAGCGAGGGGCTCAAAACCGTTGTGGCGGCGACGGAACCGTCCGGTGTCGGGGACGGGAACCGCCGTTCGAGCCCTCTCGACTCCGCCCGTTCGCGTCTCCGGGTCGTTCACGGTTCCAGACGCTCACGCGTCCGGGTCGCTCGCGTGTTCCGCGAGCCAGCCGACGAGGCGGTCGTTGACCTCCGCGGACGCCTCGACGCCGGCGAGGTGGCGCGCCCCTTCGACCGCGTGAAACTCGCCGCGCGGGAGCCCCTCGGCGAGCGTCTCGCCGGCGGAGCGCGGACAGACGGCGTCCTCGCACCCGTGAACGACGAGCGTCGGCAGCGTCGCCTCGTGGAGGCGGTCGGCGGCGTCGAACCCCTCGACGGCCGCCCGGTGCGCCTCGAAGGTCTCGCGGTCCGCGTCCTCGGCGAGCCGCCACTCGACGATCCGCGAGAGCGCGTCGGCGTGCTCCCGCCGGAACCGCTCGGAGAGCAGCCCCGCCAGCGACCCCCTGACGGCGGCCGGATCCGACGGATCGGCCCACACCCCGGCCGGGTTGTAGGCGTCGCCGGTCGGCGGCGTCCCGACGAGCGTCAGGCTCGCGGGGCGCGAGGAGCCCAGCCCGTACGCGAGCGCGACCATCCCGCCGAGCCCGTAACCGACGAGATGGGCGTTCCGGATCCCCTCCGCGGCACACACCGCCTCGAGGTCGGCCGCGAGCGTCTCGGCCGAGTAGGGTCCGGGCGGCGCGTCCGAGCGTCCCACGCCCCGCGTCTCCGGCGTGACGACCGCGTGCGGCCCCGCGAGCGCGGCGTGTTGCCAGCCGAACTGCCACGCGCCGAGCCCCACGTCGCCACAGAAGACGACCGCCTCCCCGTCGGCGGAGCGCCCCTCGTCGACCTCGTACCGGATCGAGACGCCGCCGTTGCTCGCGTGCGGCATGGCCGATGACTACGCCTCTTGGAGCGTCCGCAACACGTCCGGGGCCGCCTCGAGCGCGTCGTCGAGGGCGTCGACGTCCGGGCCGCCGCCCTGTGCGAAGTCCGGCGGACCGCCGCCGCCGCCGCCGACGCGTCCGGCGAGGTCGGCGACGACCTGACCGGCGTCCACGTCGACTCCGTCGGGAACCCCGACGACGAAGCTCGCCGACCCGTCCGCGCCGCTGCCGATCACGGCGATCTTGCCGTCGTCGACGTGGGCGTTCGCGGTCGCGCGAAGCTCGTCGGTGTCGCCGTCGAGCCGCTGGATCACGGCGGCGACGCCGCCGACCTCGACCTCCTCAGCGTCCGCGCCGCCGGAGGCCCGCGCGGCCGCCAGGTCCTCCTTGAGCGTCTCTATCTCCTTGCCGCGGGCCTTCCACTCCTCGAAGAACCGCTCCGCGGTCTCGGGCACGTCGAGCGGGTCGACGTCGAGGGCGTCGGCGGCGTCGTACAGCGCGTCCTCCGTCCGTTGGGTCGCCTCGATGGCCGCGCTGCCGGCGGCGAAGACGATCCGCTCGACGCCGTCCTGGACGGGCTCGGTCTTCAGCACCTTCACCGCGCCGACGTCCCCCGTCCGGTCGACGTGGGTGCCCGCACACGCCTGGACGTCCACGTCGCCGACGTGGATCAGCCGGACGTTCGTCCCCGGCGGAACCCCGCCCTGATAGAGGTCGAAGCCGTGTTCGGCCTCCGCCTCGTGGCGGTGGGGCCACTCCTGTCGCACCGGGACGTTCTCGCGGACCAGCTCGTTGGCGACGCGCTCGATCTCCCGGACGTCCTCGCGGGAGATCCGGTCGTAGTGGCGCACGTCGAGCCGCGAGGAGTCGAGCCCCTTCTGTGCGCCCGCCTGTCGGACGTGATCGCCGAGCACCTCGCGGGCCGCGTGGCCGATCAGGTGCGTCGCGGTGTGGTGGGCGCGCAGGCGGTTCCGACGGTCGCCGTCGACCTGCCCGCGGACGAACTCGCCCTTGCCGGGGTCGGCGTCGGTGCGGTGTAACACGACGCCGTCGACCTCCTGGACGTCGGTGACCTCGGCGGTGTTCTCGCCGCCGACGAGCTGGCCTCGGTCGGCCGGCTGGCCGCCGCCCTCCGGGTAGAACATCGTTTGGTCCAACACCACGTCGTACCCCCCCTCGGCTTCGAACACGTCGAGGACGACTGCCTCGAACTCGGTCCGGCCCTGGTCGTCGTAGAAGAGCTTCTCGGTCTCGGGGAGGTCGCGGAACCGCTCGTCGCGCTCGTTCTCCTCGCCCGCGTCGCCGATCTCCTCGTGGCGGTCGGCGACGAGTGCGTAGAAGTCGTCGGGTACGTCGACGCTCGCGCCCCGGTCGGCCGCGATCTCGGCGACCATGTCCGGCTGGATCCCGTGGGAGTCGTACAGCTCGAGGAGGTCCTCGGTCGGGATCGGCTCGTCCGTGCCGGCGTACTCGTCGGCGAGCTGTTCGACCTTCCGCGAGCCGCGTTCCAAGGTCTTCCGGTACTTGCGCTCCTCCGTGCGGACGATCTCGCGGACCGTGTCGCGGTTCTCGTACCCGAGCCGATCGGCCTGCATGTCGACGAGCTCGTCGAGGGGGGCGTCGACGCCGACCTCGTCGACGAGCCGCTTCGTCCGCCGGAGCACCATCCGCGCGAGGTAGCCCGTGCCGACGTTCGAGGGGACGATCCCGTCGCCGAACATGTACGCGAGCGTCCGCGAGTGGTCGGCGATGGCGTAGATGGACTCGAGCGGCTCGACGAGTTCGCGCAGGCGGTCGACGTCGACGTCGAGCTTCTCGGCGATCTCGCCGCGGGCGTCCTCCACGTCATCGACGTCGTCGATGTCGAGCCGGCCCGAGAGCTTTGCGGCACGGGCGACGAGCCGCTCCTCCTCCTCGGAGTACTCGAGTCCGGCGTTCTCCTTGAGGAAGTCGATGGCGTCGGGGTAGATCGCCTCGTAGACGGTGGGGGTCCCCTGGCTCATCCACGTCCACCGCTCCAAGCCGTAGCCCGTGTCGACGATGTACGTGTCCATGAACGAGTAGGTGTTCCCGTCCTTCATCTCGTAGTCGCCCTCGGGGTCTAACTCCATACACATGAAGACGAGCGTGGCCAGCTCCGCGCCCTTGTAGATGACCTCGATGGCGGGCCCGGCGTTGCCGCCGCCGACCCAGGGGTCCTCGATGTAGGTGATCTCCGAGAGGTCCGCGCCGAGCTCCTCGAAGAGGCCGTCGCAGTACTCGACGGTCTCGTCCTTCCAGTACACCTCCCCCTCGTAGGCGTACTCCGCCTCGGCGTCCTCGCGGGTGTTGAACGCGTGGTGGGCCATCATCTCGAACGCCATCGTGTGTCGGCCCGTCTTCCCGACGTTGTCGATGTCCTGCATCCGGATACAGGGCTGTGAGATGGTGAGCGGGTTCGCCGGTGGGGGCGTCTTCCCGCTCGTGACGAGCGGCTGGAAGTCGTAGATCGACGCCTGCGTCAGGAGGACGTCGTCGCGCCAGCGGTTCGCCGCGACCGGGTACGGATCGATCCGCTCGTGGCCGTGCTCCTCGAAGTACGAGAGGAACTCCTCGCGCATCTCCGTGAGGGTGTACGACTCGGGGAATCCGGGGTCGTCGATGAAGCTGTAGTCCTCACACGGCGGCTCGCCGCACAGTTCGCGGTCGGGATCGCGCGTCCAGAAGTGCGCCCCGCAGGAGGGGCACTCCTTCCGATCGAACCCCTCCTCCTCGAAGTAGTCGAGGCGGTACTCCGCTTCGAGATCGCTCATTATACCATGTCCTGACCCGTGTTCGTCCAAAAGGGTTCCGGGGCGCGGGCACCGTCGCGAGACCCGTCGAACCTCCCGATCCGCACGCCTCACTCCCCGTGTTCGACCGCCTCCATCAGCGCGCCCTGGGTCTCGCCCTCCTCGACCGCCCGCGGGTGGACGCCCACGAGGACGAGCACGTCCCCTTCGTGTTCGACGGTCGCGACGTGGACGAGCGCCGGGACGCTCCCCTCGGCGTCGATCGGCGCGTCGTCGGCGGTCTCGAACCGGACCTCCGTCGCGAACGTTGTCACGGTCGTCTCGCTGCCGAGGATCGACCGCGTCTCGGTGCCGACCTCCTCGAGGTCGCCGACGTCCTCGCCGTCGACGCCGCCGTCGCCCCGCTCGAGGAGCCGCCGGAGCAGCTCCGCGTCGTCCGCGCCGACCAGCGGGTTGACCGACCGGCCGGCCACCCTCGCGTTCGGCGTGCTCGCGACGAGCAGCGACGCCGCCCGCTCGGGGTTCTCGTAGCTCGCGACCCACGACGCCGCCGACACCTCCCGCTCGATCCCGGCCACCTCGAAGGTCTGCTCGATCTCGAACGCCCGCGGCTCCTCGCCCTCGTATCCCGCCTCGGAGAGCGCCGCGTCCGGCACCCGCGCCGGCTCCGCGTCGAACTCGAAGGTCCCGTCCTCGCCGCCGAGACACCCCGTAGTCGCGATCGCTCCGGACGCCGCGAGCGCTCCCAGCAGTCGCCTCCGGTACATGTCCGGGAATACGTCGACAGTCGGGGTTAACCGTGTCGCCGCGGCTCACCCGTACCGAGAGACGCGGACCGGACGAGACGGACCGGGAGAGGCGGCGTCGCTCCTCGATCCTCCGGCCCGCGTCGCGAGGCACAAAGTTCACGTCACCCCGCGCGCGATGTGAGCCAAATGGAACGACGAGGGCAGATCGGCCTGCTGGAGGCGCTTCTCCTGGACGTGGTTCGGCTCCACGAGACCTGGATGGAGATCGTCTTCCCCAGACAGCTCGACCCCAGCACGGTGCTCGGCAAGTGGAAGCCGGAGACCGCTCCCCAGACGGTCGGCTACTACCTCTGGGCGGTCCTCGGCGCGCCGCTCGTCGCGGTGGCGTACCCCCTGCTCCTCGTCGGGTTCGCGACCCGGTTTTACGCCGCGAAGCTCGACTCCGCGGTCACCCGAATCGGGATCGCGGGCGCGGTGCTCGTCGCGACCGTCGTCTGGGGGGCGCTCACGCTCGTCACCTACCTCCAGCTCGCCACCGCGGACGTGATCGCCGTCGGCGCGGCGAGCGTCGTCGCGATCGTCTCCGCCGCGCTCGCCGCCGGGTTCTCGAAGGCCGGCGGCCGCCTCGTCAGCGTCCTGTTGGCGTACCCCTTCGCGATGACCGCGCTCTTCTTACCGCCCGTCGTGGCCGCGCTCGTCACGCCGACCCTCGAGGCGGTCATCCTCCCGCCGAGCTACGACCTGGCCGTCTGGATCCTCGACACGTTCCTCGCGGTCGGCGACGTCAACGACACACTCCGGAACGCCTTCGACCTCGAGACCTTCGGCGAGCAGTGGGGGCTTCCGGGGCTCGGCTACGTCCTGATGTGGATCGGGATCTCCGTCCCGCTCGGCTGGTTCCTCGGCGCGCTCGTCGCGCTCGCGAACCTGGTTCGCCCGAAGCCCGAAGGGTAGACGTTCACGCGAACGTCGACGCGAGTTCGAAGCCGACGTACCCGATCAGACACGAGCCGACGAGCGCCGAGAGCCACGCGACCGCGGTGATCGTGATCTTTCTCACGGAGACGCCACCGGTACCGACGACGAGACCGCTACCGATGACACTCGAGATGATGATGTTGTTGAGCGAGATCGGAAAGCCGAGAAGGATCCCCGTCTGGGTGATGACGAACGCGGGGACCAGGGCGGCGATGGACCGGCGGGTTCCGAGCTGGGAGTACTCGTTGGCGACGGCCTGGACGATCTTGGGCGCGCCGGTCCAGCCCCCGACCAGGAGTCCGACGGCGCCCACCAGAACGACGCTTTTCGCCGTCAGATACGCCGATTGGCCGGCGAGGACGCCGAGCGGTCCGATCGCGAGCCCGACCTGACTTCCACCGCTAGAGAACGCGACGAGTCCGCCGAGCGCGATCAGGAACCGGCGGACGGCGACGTCGACCGACTGCCGCGTCTGTCGGCGGAGAACGAGAAACACGCTCACACCACAGACGAGGCTGGTCGCGACCATCGTGAGGTCGTACGATCCGACGACCCTCGGGGTGGACCCCAGCGAGCGGGAGACGAAGTTGGCGATCGTGGGTCGAGTGCCGGTGGAGGCCGGGAGGACCTCGAGGGTGACGTTGGCAACGACGACGCCGACGAGACCGCCCAAGACCGGGATACCGACGGTGTCCGGGACGTCGTCGCGCCGGAGCACCGAGGCCGTGAGGTAGGCGATCGACGCGCCGGTGGGCGGAACGAGCACCCAGAACAGCGCCAGTTGACGGTAGGTCTCGATGGCGGGGTCCCCCCCGAGTGCGAGCCCGACGCCGATTACCGCGCCGGTCGTCGCGAACGCGGCGGGGATGGGATAGCTGGTGGCGACCCCGATACCGATGAACACGGCGGCCGTGAGCAGGCCGACCGCGACGGCGAGCGGCGTCAGCGACGCTCCGATGACGAGGTCGTTACCGACCGTCTCCGAGACGCTCCCGCCCTGTAGGACCGCCCCTGTCGACGCGAGGACGCCAACCAGCAGCGCCGCCTGCATCACCGAAAGCGCGCGAGCACCGACGGCGGGAGCGAGCGGCGGCGACGTGCTGCTCGCGCCGAGCGCCCACGCCAACGAGACGCTCGCGAGGAAGGCGACCGCCAGTAGCGTCACTGACGACATCCGTTCCGGCGTTGGCTTCTCGTCGGACAATAACGTGCCGGTCCGGTTTCGTCCGAGAGTACACGTCTCGTAGCGCCACGACCCACGCCGTCGACCCGCCCCCTATCGCTTTCCTCGCTCTTCGGGGTCGTACCGCTCCCGCGCCGTGGAGAAGGCCGACTCCTCGCGCTCCCTCGTCCGACGACCCTCCCGCTCGGCGATCGCCTCGGGGTCCGGGCTCGCGTCGTCGTCGATCCGGGCGAAGGAGTCGTGAACCTTCGAGTGACACCACCGGCACAGCGCCACCGTGATCTCGTGAGGGCCGGCGTCGTCGACACCCCTGCCTCCGCCCGCGCCGCCCGTATCCACCTCCCCATCCGTCGGTCCCGACTTCCCGTACGAGAGGTGGTGTTGCTCCACGAGCGGCCGCGCGTCCGCGTGGGCCAGTCGGACCTCCTCGATCCCGCAGCGCGCACACTCGCGGCCGTCGGTCGTCGACCGGTAGTGCGGACACGCCCGCCACTCGTCGTCGGAGCCGACGTGACAGGCGTAGCCGTCGGCGCGGCGGTCGGCGGCGAACGCGGGGTCGTCGCCGGCCCGCGTCAGCGCGAACCGGCACCGCCCGTCGTCCGTGAGGTGGTCGCACACGCCCGCGACCGCGTACGGGTCGTCGACCCCGACGGGGGTTCCGTCCGGCGTCCGTTCCATGTCCGTGGATCCGGCCGGGACTACTTCAAGCCGACTACCGGAAAAGCTGTACGGTTCCCGAGCCTCCCTAACCCGTCGCGTGGTACGTGTCCGCATGAACCACGCGAAGGGCGACCTCCTGACCGTCGACGTCGGCGCTCGCGAGGCGGAGACGTCGGACATCGACGACGTGCTGGCCGCGTTCGTCGGCGGCCGCGGAGCGGCGACGAAGCTCGCACACGATCGGATCCCGTTCGACGCGGACCCGTTCGGCCCGGAGAACCGGGTGTACCTCTCCTCGGGGCCGCTCCAGCACTCCCAGATGAGTTTCACGGGACGGATGAACATGACCGGCCTCTCGCCGCTCACGAACGGACTCTGCTCGACGAACGCCGGCGGCTACCTCTCGCGGAACTTCGTCGACACGGGTCACAGCGTCGTCGAGGTGACGGGCGCGAGCGACGAACTCCTCGCCGTCCACGTCCGTGACGGCGACGGGGGCGCCCCGACCGTCGAGTTCGAGGAGGTGCCGGAACTCGCCGGCGCGGAGGTGCCCGAAGTGACCGAGGCGATGCGGGAGCGACACGGGCTCGAGAGCGAGCACCTCGCGACCGTCGGTCCGGCGGGGGAGAACCGCGTGCGGTTCGCCTGCGTGATGACGTCGAACAGCCGGGCGTTCGGCCGCGGCGGGCTGGGGGCCGTTCTCGGCGCGAAGAACGTGAAGTGTCTCACCTTCGAGGGCGACTCGCCCGCCCGCGTCGACCTCCCGGCGGGGATCCAGTCCGAGATCCACCGCGAGGCGGCGACGGCGGACGACATCATGAAACGCCAGGGGACCACCAACGGGACCCAGTTCATCAACGACGAGTTCGGGCTGCCGACCCGGTACTTCTCGGAGATGAGCTTCGAGGGGGTCGAGGGCATCGGCGGCGACGCCGTCGAGGAGAAGAAGTACAAGAAGGCGGCGTGTTCGATGTGCGCGTTCGCGTGTAAGCTCCCCACCCGCGACGAGGAGCGGGGCGTCGAGACGGAGGGACCGGAGTTCGAGACCGTGATGGCGTTCGGGAGCAACGCCGGCGTCGACGACGTCGTCGACGTGATGATCTCGAACGACCGGTGTGACGACCTCGGGATGGACACCATCTCCGCCGGCGACACGGTCGCCGCGTACCTCGCGAGCGAGGACGCGTTCGGAAACGCCGAGCTGGTCCACGAGACGCTCGAGAAGATCGCTCACCGCGAGGGGATAGGCGACACGCTCGCGGAGGGGGTCGCCCGCTGTCACGACGAGTTGGGCGTCGAGAACTGGTCGGTGAAGGGACTCGAGTTCGCCGCCCACGACGGCCGGGCGATCCACGGGCAGGGGCTCTCGTACGCGGTGGCGAACCGCGGGGCCGACCACATGTACTCGTCGTTCCTCAGCCTGGAGTACAACGGCGAGGTCGACCCGGAGGGACTGGAGGGGAAACCCGAACTCCTGATCGAACGGGAGAACCGCCAGGTCGTCCGCGACTCGGGCATCTTCTGTGCGTTCTCGAGCGGCTACGTCGACGACGAGGCCAGATCGACGCTTCTGGACGCCGACTTCGAGGACCTCCTCGCGATGGGTGACCGCGTGATCGAGCTGGAACGGCACTTCAACAACCGCCGCGGCTTCGACCGCGAGGACGACCGGCTGCCGTACGACCTCCCGGGGTTCGAGTCCGCCCTCGACGAGTACTACGACCTGCGCGGCTGGAACCCGGACGGGACGGTTCCGGCCGGCCACGTCGCCGGGGGGACCGGCGGCGTCGCCGACGATTGAGGGGGACCGGCCGCGTCGGAGGGGATCCGGACGCCCGCTCACCCGCCGTGGATCGGGGGGGCGGCGCGCACGTCGTCGCCCGCCGACAGCACCGTTTCGAGCCCTTCGAGCCGCGAGACGTTGACCCCGTCGACGGTGAGGCTGACGGCGTCGCCGAGGTCGCCGTCCGCGTAGAGGAGGCTCTCCAGGTCGGGGTACTCCTCGAGCAACCCCGACAGGAGGTCTCCGACGGTCGCGCCCGATGGGAGCTCCCGTTCGACCCTCTTCGCGCCGACGACGTCCCGGACCGGTCCGTACGCCCGAAAGACGACCAGCATGTATGAGCGGATCCGGACGCGGCGAGTAAGCGTTGGCGATTCCGGGGATCGCCGCAGGGCAGCGCAGAACGCGGCGGAAGTCACGACGACGCCGCGTGGAAGCCGGCTGCCTCGGCGTACGTCCCCGGATCGGTGGCCCTCATCCGGCATCGGTGGCGGCGGTTCGGACGGTCTCGAGTGCGACGCCGAGACTGAGCGCGCCGACGAACAGGAGGACGGTGCTCCCGACGACGGCCGCGTCCGCGAGTCGCGGGATCTGCTCGACGGCCGGCACGAACGTCCGGACGTCGAACGCGACCACCGCGATCGCGCCCACCCCGTTGAACGCCATGTCGAGAACCGTGTCCCGGAGGCCGTAGTACTCGAGCACCGGCGGCCTGTCGACGTACTCGCCGAGCTCGCGGGCGGCGAGTTCCACGAACTCCCAGAAGACGCCGGCTCCGAGCGTGAACAGCACGGTGAAGACGGCCGCGTAGACGTCCGTGACCTGCGCTCCGAGTCCGTACCGACTCTGGAGGATCGCGTAGACGAGCGCCGCGACGAGCGCGGCGGAGACGGTGTGCGTGAGGTGGTCCCACCACCGAACGGTGTCGTACCAGCCCAGCATTCCCAGCATGTGAAGGAACCCCGCGACCGCGATCCACGACGAGAGTTCGGGTCCGAACGCGACGTCCGGCCCGCCTCCGGACGCGATCGCGAGTTCGACGAACGTCGGCGTGAAAGCCGCGGCGAGGGACGCGACCCCGTTCACGACCGCTTGGACGTTCCGAGACAGGGATCCGACGACGATCGTTCCAGCGATCCCCGCGAGGAACACGAGGAAAACGAGCTGTAGTACGTCCGTCATGGGAGGGGGGTCACGGATGAGATCGTAACGCACCGAACCATCCGACGAGCGCTTACACCAGGCTCGCGCCGTCGCAGTCGGTTCGGGCGTACTCCACGTCGAGCAGCTTCAGGAGGGTGGGAGCGACGTCGAGCAGGTCGGCGTCCTCGACGGTCGCGGCGGAGTGGTCGACGAAGAGCGCGGCGTTCTCGAAGGTGTGCATGCCCGTCCGCGGCCCGTCGGGATCGAAGACGCGGTCGCGCGGCCGGAACCCGGCCTTCAGGTCGAAGCCCGGATTCGGGACCGCCACGAGGTCGGGCGCGATCGCGTCGTGGTCGCCCCGGAAGGCGGTCTCGCGTTCGACGACGCGGTCGACCACGGGCTTCCCGTTCGGCCCCTCCCACGCCTCCAGGTCCGCGATCAGCTCCGCGCGGACCTCGTCGTACTCGCCCTCGGGGACGACGCCCTCGGGCTCGCGACCATCGAGGTTGAGGTAGAAGCGGCCGGGGACGAGCGAGTACGCGCGGGCGTCGCCGCCGACGTCCGCGAGCGAGCCGTGGTCGTCGTCCTCGTACTCGAGCCACCCCTCCCGCTCGAGCCACTCGTTACAGTACACGTCGTGGTCGAGCCGCGTGAACCCGTGCGTCGAGCCGACGACGAGCGTCACGTCGTCGGGCAGCGCGTTCCGGATCGACCCGATGTGCGAGTCGAGCGCGGCGTAGAACTCGAGGAAGTCCTCGCGGTACTCCCCCGAGTCGAGATAGTCGCCCCAGAGGAAGTGGTTGATCCGGTCGGGGGACGTGAACGCGCCGACGAACAGGTCCCAGTCGTCGCGCTCGACGTAGCGGTCGAACAGCGCCGCCCGGCCGTCGAGCGTCTCGCGGGCGTGCTCGACGAACTCGCGTTTGTCGGCCTTGTGGCCGAGCTTGGCGTTGACCGAGAGGGTGTAGTCGACCTCCGCGAGGTACGCCCTGAGCTCCTCGGGATGGGCGGCCTTGTCGACTTCCGGCGAGAGGTACCCCGAGAGCATGCGCTGGAGGTCCCGCTGGGGCGGAAACGTGACGGGGACGTTCAGCACCGTCGCGTCGAGACCCGCGGCCGTGGCCCGGTCCCACACGCGCGTCGCCTGGACGTCCCGGCCCATCGGGACGTAGGTGTCGTAGGAGCCGACCTCACGGTCCTGAAACCCGTACACGCCGGTCTCGCCCGGATTCACACCGGTCGTGAGGACGGGCCAGCAGGCGCTCGACTCCGGCGGGACGATGCTGTCTATCGCCCCGCCGTCGCCCGCCTCGGCGATCGCCGAGAGCGTCGGGAACGTCTCGGGGTCGTTCGCCACGAGGTCGTACGGAAGCCCGTCGATCCCGAGGAACGCCACGCGTGGGGTGTCGTTCCCCCGCAACCGGTCGAAGAGGCCCATACCTCCCCATCAACGGAGAGAAGCAAAAGGGTTGATATCGACCGGACTGACGAGGCAGGCCCCGCGGGAACGGAGCCGGACCGCCACACACAAGGGGTACCGTCGATAACGGGGGGCCGTGACTGAGCGCCCGGCCTTCGTGCTGCTCGCGGACCCGGACGACGACTTCGCCGCGGCGCTCGAGACGGCGCTTACCGAGGCGGCGCCGACCGACGGAGCGCCGACCGAGGCGACCGACGGATTCGAACTCGAGCACGTCCGAGACCTCGACGCCGCCAGTGACGCGTTCGATCCGGACCGGCACGACTGCGTGCTCGCCGAGCGTGACCTCGGGTCGGGTACCGGACTCGACCTGCTCGCGACCGTCCGCGCGCTCGACCCGGCCGTCCCCGTGATCCTCGTCACCGCCGACGGCGACGAGGCGTTCGCGGCGGCCGCGGTCGACGCCGACGCGACCGGCTACGTTCGGAAGGGCGACCCAGACGCGCTCGCCGACCTCCGCGACCGGATCGTCCGGGCGGCGAGCGCCGACGCCGACCGCGCCGAGGACACGGATCGACTCCGGGCGTTCGCCGAGCGCCTGGACACGATCCTCGAGCACACGACGAACCTGGTGTTCATGAAGGACACCGACGACCGGTACCTCCTCGTCAACGACGCGTTCGCGTCGCTGGTCGGGAAACCGCGCGAGGAGATCATCGGATCGACGACCGCCGAGGTCCACGGCGGGGAGTTCGCCGACCGCTTCCGGGCCAACGACGAGGCGGCCGTCGCGGCCGGCGAGCCGCGACGGTTCGACGAGCGGTACCCCGGTCCCGACGGGGATCGCCGGTTCGTCACGGTCCGCGTTCCGCTGTTCGACGACGCCGGCGAACCGTACGCCGTCTACGGGATCGCGACCGACGTCACCGCGGAGCTGAAACTCGCCGAGGAGCGCGCGGAACTGCTCGACCGGATGACCGACGCGTTCGTCGCGCTCGACGGCGACGACCGGATCACCTACCTCAACGCGCGGGCGGCCGCGCTCGCCGCCGGCGACCGGACCCGCGACGGTCTCGTCGGCGAGGTCGCCTGGGACGTCTTCCCCGGCGTGCTCGACACCGAGTTCGGGGATGCCCTCGAGCGCGCTCGGGCGACCGGCGAGTCGGCGACTGAGACGATCCACTACGAGCCGGCCGACCGGTTCTTCGAGACGCGGATCTACCCGTCCGAGTCGGGCGTCTCCGTGTACTCCCGCGACGTCACGGAGGCGATGCTCGAGCGGCGGGAGATCGAGCGGCGCGAGTCGGTCATGTACCGCCTCCACGAGGCCATCTCGGAGAAGGACGCGACCTTCGAGGGGAAGGTCGGGTCGCTGCTCGCGCTCGGCAGGGAGGTGCTCGGCGTCGAGTCGGGACTCCTCTCGCGGGTTCAGGGCGACCGCCATCGTGCGGTCGTCGTCGACGACGAAACCGACCGAATCGCGGTGGACGACGTCGTTCCCCTGTCCGAGACGGTCCGTGAACGGGTCGTCTCGACGGAGCGGGCACCCCAGGTCGAGTCCGCGCCCGACGACCTCGCGTTCGCCGACCGCGACGGCGTCGACGCGCTCGATCTCGGCTGTTACGTCGGCGCGCCGGTCGTGGTCGACGACGAGGCGTACGGCACGCTCTGTTTTCACGATCGCGAGAGCCGGCCGGAGCCGTTCTCGACGTGGGAAGTGACGTTCGTCGAGTTGATGAGTCGATGGGTGAGCTACGAGCTGGAGCGTCGCGAGGCGCAGGCCGAGGTCGCCCGCGAGCGGGACCGCCTCGAACGGTTCGCGAGCGTGGTCTCACACGACCTCCGGAACCCGTTGTCGGTGGCGATCGGCAACCTCGAGTTGGCCCGCGAGACGGGCGATGAAGAGCGGCTCGACACCGCGGCGCGGGCGCTCGACCGGATGACGGAGCTGATCGAGGACGCGCTCTCGTTCGCGCGGATGGGCGAGCGCGTCGTCGACGCCGAGCGGGTGGACGTCGCGGTCGTCGCCGAGCGGGCGTGGGAGACCGTCGACACCGCGGACGCGACCCTGCGGATCGAGGACCCCGGCGAACTCGTCGGCGACGCCTCGCGGCTCCGGACGCTGCTCGAGAACCTGTTTCGAAACAGCGTGGAACACGGCGGCCAGGGCGTGACCGTCACGGTCGGCCGCGAGGGAACGACCCTGTTCGTCGACGACGACGGCCCCGGAATCCCCGAGGCGGACCGCGAGGCGGTCGTCGAGGCGGGGTACTCCACCAACCCCGAAGGGACGGGGTTCGGGTTGGGGATCGTCTCGCAGATCGCGGCCGCACACGGGTGGACCGCCGCCGCGACCGAGGCCGCGGACGGCGGCGCGCGGATCGAGCTCCGCGGCGTCGCGCCCGTTCGCCCGGCCGAGTAAGCCGGCCTCGGAGCCGTACCCGTTCCCCTGCTCGTCCCCTCGCCCCGTGCGCTTTTTTACGGGCGCGACGAGGGGACGGCATGGAGACGCGACGCACCCTGCTCGTCGACGCGTTCACCGACGACCCCCTCGCCGGCAACGTCGCCGGCGTGGTCCCCGACGCCGCGGGACTGGGAGACGATCGGATGGGCCGGATCGCGGCCGAACTCGGCGCGTCCGAGACCGCCTTTCTCACGGCCGTCGAGGAGGACGGCGGCAGGGACGGGGACGGCGGCAGGCATGGGGACGACGGCAGGCGTGGGGACGACGGGAAGGACGGCGACGACGTCGAGACCCGCCGCCGGGTCCGGTATTTCACCCCGACCGACGAGGTCGACCTCTGCGGGCACGCCACGATCGCCTCGTACGCCGCGCTGTTCGCGGACGGCGCGATCGACGCCGGCGAGCACCTCCTCCGGACGAACGTCGGCGACCTCGTGATCACGGTGACCGAGTCGGGGGGCGTGTGGATGCGCCAGGAGCCGCCGACGGTCGATCCGGTCGATCCCGCCGACCTCGACGCCGACCGCCTCGGGTCCGCGCTCGGGATCGACCCGGCCGCGTTACGCGACGTGGGCGCGGACCTCCCCGTCGCCGTCGCCTCGACGGGGCTCCCGTTCCTCGTCGTTCCCGTCAACTTCCTCGAGCGGCTGGGCGAGGCCGACCCGGACATGCGCGCCGTCGAGGCGCTGTCGGCCGAGTTCGACGTGGCGGGCGTCTACGCGTTCACCTTCGACGCGCTCGAGGCCGACTCGACGCTCCACGGCCGGGCGTTCGCCCCGGCCCTCGGCGTCCCCGAGGACCCGGTGACGGGCACCGCGAGCGGCGCGGTCGGCGGGTATCTTCGGGCGGTCGACGCCTTCGAGGGCGACTTCCCCGAGGAGGTCCGGTGCGAGCAGGGACACTTCCTCGACCGACCCGGCTACGTCCGGGTTCGGGTCGAGGAGGGCGGGAGCGGCGGGAGCGGCGGGAGCGGCGGGAGCGGCGGGAGCGGCGGGAGCGGCGGGAGCGGCGGGAGCGGCGGGAACGGCGACGAGGGCGACGTGACCGTCGCGGTCGGCGGCGACGCGGTCGTCTCGCTCGAGGGCGAGCTCCGGATCCCCGAGGAGGAGGACGACGAGATCATCGAGGCGTGACGCGTCGCTGCTGACGCGGTGACCACCGCCAAAGCCCCAGCCAGGAGGAGGCCGTACGCTCGCTGTGCTCCTCGCTCAGTCGCTGCCACTCCCTCGCTCCGGTGCTTGCGTCGCCTACGGCCTCCTCCTGGCTGCCCCTTTGAGTCCCACCCGACCGCACCTCACGCCTCCCCAACCTCGTCGGTCGTCCTCCGCTTCGCTCCGGCCGACCGACTCCCTCGCGGTCCGGTCGCGGGTCTGCGACCCGCTCCCGGGCGCGCCGACCGAACCCTTACGTCCGCGAGCCACGTAGCGATCGTATGGAGTTCGACCTCCCGCGTGCGGCCGGTCTCGTGGCGCTTCTGATCGCCCTCGGCGTCGGTGGACTCGTCGGCGGCGGCATGATGCCGCTTTCGACGACGCTGATGATGGTCCTCCCGTCGATGGTCGCCTTCGGCGCGATCGTCTTCGTCGTCGGGATGAAACACGGCGAGTTCCGCGCGACCCGGACGTAGGGATCGAGGCCGCCGGGCCGAGACCGCTCGACCGCCGTCGGGCGGTCGATCGCCCGGTCGACGCCGTCGAACCGTATCGCGTCGTTTTTGGGCGGCGGCGAGAACCGCGGAGCATGGTTCTCGGCTCGCCCGTCACCGAACTCGGCCTCCTCCTCGTCGGCGTCGGCCTGCTGTACGCCGGCGCGGAGCTCTTGGTGGCTGGCGCTCGCGACCTCGCGCTCGCCGTGGGGCTGAAGGCCTCGACGGTCGGGGTGACGGTCGTCGCGTTCGCGACGACCACGCCGGAGCTGTTCGTGTCGGTGCTCGGCGCGGTCACCGTCTCGACTGACATCGGACTGGGCGCGATCGTGGGATCGAACGTGGCGAACGTCGGCCTCGTGTTGGGCGTCTCCGCGCTCATCCGCCCGCTCGACGTCTCCGAGACGGTGCTCCGCCGGGACGTCCCGTTCATGATCCTCGCCGCGCTGCTGCTCGTGGGACTCGGGTGGAACGGCCGGATCGGCCCCCTCGCAGGGGGCGTCCTCCTCGCGGCGCTCGTCGCGTTCACGGTCGTGGTGTTGCGCCGGGTTCAGCGGACGCAGGCCGGCATCTCCGCCGCCGAACGGGACGGGATGCCCGACGCGGAGGCGCGGGACGTCCTCGCCGTGGTCGCCGGGATCGCCGCGCTCGTCCTCGGGTCCCGGTGGCTGATCGACGGCGGCCGCGACCTGCTCGCCGCGGCGGGCTTCTCGGATCTCTTCATCGGTCTCACCGTGCTCGCCGTGGGGACCTCGCTTCCCGAACTCGCCGCCAGCGTCGTCGCCGCCGCCCGCGACGAGGCGAGCTTCAGCGTCGGCAACGTCGTCGGCTCGAACATCTACAACGTCCTGGCCGTGATCGGCCTGCTCGCGTTCGTCTCCCCGATCGACGTGAGCCCCGGCGTGCGGGCGTTCGAGTTCCCGGCGCTCGTCGCGTTCACGCTGCTCGTCGTCGGCCTGATGTACCGCGGCGACCGGCTCACCCGCGTCGACGGCGCGGTCCTCGTGGTCGCGTACGCGGGATTCGTCTACCTGCTGTTGCCGTGAGTTCGGCGTTCTCGGCGTTCCCGGTGTCCTCGTCGTTCCCGGCGTCCCCCGCGTCCCCACCGTCGTCGCGAGTTCACGCCGACCCCGAACCGACGGCTATTCGGTCGACGACGCCCCATCCCGAGTCGTGATAGCGATCGTCGTCAGTCGGGCCGACGGCGCCTCCGCCCATATCGGCGAGCGGCTGCTCGAGGTCGGCGACTGGACGAGCCACGAGGACGAGACCCGGCCGGACGCCGCGGGCGGCGGGACCTACTACCGGACCGAGGGGTTCGAGCTCCGCGAGTTCGCGGACCTCCACATCGACCTGTCGAACCCCGCGGCCGCCTTCGGCGGGGATGGCGGCGAGGAGGACGAGGGCGACCGGGAGGACGGGAGCGACGAGGAGCGCGAGGACGCTCCGGACCTCCTCGTGTTCGTCTCGCGACACTCGGGAAACACCGGGCCGCTCCTCACGGCCCACGTCACCGGCAACTTCGGACCGGCAGAGTACGGCGGAGAGCCGCGGACGCTCGCGCGGGCCGCGCCGGGCGCGGTCGATCGCGTCGTCGACGCGATGGCGACGCACGCGCCCGAGGGGTACGACGTGGGGATCGAGTGTACCCACCACGGGCCGACCGACGCTGCGGTCCCCTCGCTGTTCGCCGAGCTCGGCTCCGGGGAGTCAGAGTGGACGGACCCCGAGGGCGCCCGCGCGGTCGCGAGGGCCGTCCTCGCGCTCCGGGGGACCGGCCCGAACCGGACCGGACCCGACGGCCGGAACCGCCACGTCGTCGGCTTCGGCGGCGGCCACTACGCCCCGCGGTTCACCCGGATCGTCCGCGAGACGGAGTGGGCGGTCGGGCACGTCGGGGCCGACTGGGCGCTCGACGAGATGGGCGCGCCGGACGCGAACCGCGACGTGATCGAGGCGGCGTTCGCGCGGAGCCGCGCCGACCACGCCGTGATCGAGGGCGACCGCCCCGCGCTCGCGGCGACGATCGAGGACCTCGGCCGCCGGGTCGTGAGCGAGACGTGGGTCCGCGAGGTCGGCGATCGGCCGCTCGAACTCGTCGCGCACCTGGAGGCGGCGATCGCCCCCGTCGACGAGGGGCTCCGGTTCGGATCGGTCGTTCCCGCGGGCGCTTCCGTCGACGACCCGGCGGACGCGGTGGTCGTCCGGGAGCTTCCGGCCGAGTTGCTGGCGCGGGCACAGGGCGTCGACGCCGCGGCCGCGCGCGACGCCGTCGAGGCGAACGCGGTCGCGTTCGGGACCGAGCAGGCGGGAACGCGCGCGGCCGGAACCGTCGCGTTCGCGGCCGACGAGGAGAGCCCCGGCCACGCGGACCTCGTCGCCGACCTCGCGGCCGTCCTCGAGGCCGGCTACGACGAGGTCGTCGTCGACGGCGACGCCGTGATCGCCCGCGAGACCGCCTTCGACCCGGCGCTCGCGGCCGATCTGGGAGTGCCGGAGGGGCCGGCGTTCGGCCGGCTCGCGTCCGGCGAGCCGGTCGAGGTCGACGGCGAGACGATCGGTCCGGAGGCGGTCTCGACGCGCTCCGAAGAGCGGTTCCCGATCGAGTGAGCGGTTTCTCGGGTGAGCGGTCCCCTCGGACCGACTGACGGGCCCTCTCGGCGTCTGACGCGAGTCGGACGATCGGGCAAGAATAAATACGTCGGGGTCGCAACGGCACCATATAATGGACTCCATCGTTGAGGACGCCATCGACGAAGCCGAGGAATCCCCGGCGGACGGCTCCGGGGGTCCCGGCGACCCCGCACAGGACGGACACGCCGGCGCTTCCCCCCGGACCGGCACGATGACCGACGACGAGCTGGAGGACGTTCTCCAGGACCTCCAGACCAACATCACCGTCGTCGGCTGCGGCGGTGCCGGCGGCAACACTGTCAACCGGATGACCGAGGAGGGGATCCACGGCGCGAAGCTCGTCGCGGCCAACACCGACGTCCAACACCTCGTCAACATCGAGGCCGACACCAAGATCCTGATGGGTCAACAGAAGACTCAGGGTCGCGGCGCGGGCTCGCTCCCGCAGGTGGGCGAGGAGGCCGCGATCGAGTCCCAAGAGGAGATCTCCGACGCCATCGACGGCTCCGACATGGTGTTCGTCACCGCCGGGCTCGGCGGCGGGACGGGGACGGGGTCGGCCCCGGTCGTCGCGAAGGCCGCCCGCGACTCCGGCGCGCTCACCATCGCCATCGTCACGACCCCGTTCACCGCCGAGGGCGAGGTGCGGCGGACGAACGCGGAGGCGGGACTCGAACGCCTCCGCGACGTGAGCGACACCGTGATCGTCGTCCCCAACGACCGCCTGCTCGACGCGGTCGGGAAGCTCCCGGTCAGGCAGGCGTTCAAGGTGTCCGACGAGGTGCTGATGCGCTCGGTGAAGGGGATCACGGAGCTGATCACCAAACCCGGCCTCGTCAACCTCGACTTCGCCGACGTCCGCACCGTGATGGAGAAGGGCGGCGTCGCGATGATCGGCCTCGGCGAGTCCGACTCCGAGTCGAAGGCGCAGGACTCGGTGAAGTCGGCGCTCCGTTCGCCGCTCCTCGACGTCGACATCTCCGGGGCGAACTCCGCGCTCGTGAACGTCACCGGGGGACAGGACATGTCCATCGAGGAGGCCGAGGGCGTCGTCGAGGAGATCTACGACCGGATCGACCCCGACGCGCGGATCATCTGGGGAACCTCCGTCGACGAGGCGCTCGAGGGCGAGATGCGGACGATGATCGTCGTCACGGGCGTCGAGTCGCCGCAGATCTACGGCCAGAACGGCGGCGACGCCGAACAGGCTGCCGCCGAGATGGAGGACATCGACTACGTCGAGTGAGACCGCTCCGCGCCGACGGCGTCGCCCGAACCCGCATCAAAAGGTAAAAACCGTCCCGTCACGAACTCGCTCGTAACATGGACGTCCCGTACGACCTCAACAGCTATATCCGCGTGTTGAAGCTGGCGAGCACGCCGAGCACCGACGAGTTCCTCCAGGTGTCGAAGATCGCCGGCGCCGGGATCCTGCTCATCGGCTTCCTCGGCTTCCTGATGTTCGCGATCATGAGCCTCCTGCCGGGGGTCGGCGCGTAATGCCGATCTTCTCGGTCAAGACGACCGCCCGCCAGGAACGGACCGTCGCGGACATGCTCGCCGAAAAGGAGATGCCCGAGATCCAGGCGGTCATCGCCCCAGACCAGCTCACGAGCTACGTGATGGTCGAGGCCTCGGACGGCAGCGTCTTCGCCCGGATCCTCGACGAGATCCCCCACGCCCGCGGCGTCATCCAGGGCGCGGACGGCCCCGCCGAGAGCCCCTTCTCGGAGGTCGAACACTTCCTCTCGCCGACCCCGGACGTGGAGGGGATCGCCGAGGGCGACATCGTCGAGCTCATCGCCGGCCCGTTCAAAGGCGAGAAGGCCCGCGTCCAGCGCATCGACGAGGGCAAAGACCAGGTGACAGTCGAGCTGTACGAGGCGACGGTCCCCATCCCGGTCACGGTTCGCGGCGACCAGATCCGCGTGCTCGACAGCGAGGAGCGGTAGCCCTCGAACCGGACGAACGGCGCGACGCGCCGTGAGTCGACGGCGAGGAGCGGTAGTCTCCCCACTCCGGTTCCCTCCTCGGATCTCCGCCAACGACAAGGGCTTTATTCGACGGCCACCGATCCCGTCTACATGTTCGGTCCCGGCGTCCCCGCGATACTGAGCGTGATACCCGACACGTTCACGTTCGCGTGGATCGTGGCGGTCCTCTTCGCGGCCGCCTGGCTGCTCGACTCCCGCGGGTACGCGGCGGGACGGTCGCTCGCCGCCGGCACGTGGGGGCTGTTCGGGCTGTTCTGGCTGACGACGGTGCCGTACTTCGCGTTCGAACACCAGAGCTACGTCGAGTCGATCCTCGCGCTCGTCGGTGTCCCCGCCTGTCTCTACGTCGGCTACCTGCTGTACGACGGGCGGGCGTCGCTCTTCACGCTCACGCGGGCGGTCTCGATCATGCTGTTCATCTACCTCCCGTTCGAGACGATCCCGGCGTTCACGCTCGCCGGCGTGGCGGTCCCGGAGCCCCGTCGGATCCTCATCGAGATCGTCGCGAACCACACCGGCGCGATGATCGACCTGCTCGGGTACGCCCCCGAGCGCGTGACGAGCTACGAGGGGTACGACGCCGCCTTCGGGTGGACGCTCGAGGACGGCCACCGCATGCGGATCAACGTCGTGTTGGCGTGTACGGGCCTCGGCAGCATGGCGATCTTCGGCGGGCTCGTCGCCGCCGTGGACGGGCCACTCGACCGGAAGCTCCGGGCGCTCGCGGTCTCGATCCCGCTCATCTACGTGCTCAACATCCTCCGAACGACGTTCATCACGGTCGTCGCCGGCAACCAGTACATGCAGTGGCAGCCGGAGCTGGTGTTGGCGATGTTCGGCGCGACGAACCCCTACCGCGTCTCGTTTCTGGTCTCCGACCGGATCATCAGCCAGCTGCTCGCGGTCGTCGCGCTGATCGGGATCACGTACCTCGTCGCCAGACAGCTCCCCGAGCTCGTGGTCATCCTGGAGGACGTCCTCTACGTGCTCACCGGCGAGGAACACGACCTCACGGAGGCGCTCGACCTCCCGCGAGAGCCGACCAACCGGTGACCTCGGAGGCGCGACCCGTGAACCCGACCCGAGGCGTCCGATCGCCCGTCCGGCGCGGAACGCGGAGGCGCGACCCGCCGTGGTGAGCGGCGCCGACCCCCTGATCTACCTCGAGACGAACGTCGCCAAGCTGGTGTTGGCGACGCTTCTGGGGATGTTCCTCGGGCTCGAACGCGAGTGGTCACAGAAGTCGGCGGGGATCCGGACGTTCGCGCTCGTCAGCCTCGCCGCGGCGGTGTTCTCGCTCGCCGACGAGCCGGGACTGCTGGTCGTCGGCGGGGCTCTGATCGTCGCCAGCGCGGTGCTTCTCGCCGTCCGGAGCTTCGTCGAGCCGGACGTCGACGGGCTCTCGCTCACCACCTCCGTCTCGATGCTCGTCGCCTACGGGGTCGGCGTGCTCGTCGCGGCGAGCCTCTTTTTAGAGGCGGTGACGGTGGCGGTGCTCTCCTCGTTCCTGCTCGTGTTGAAACGCGAGCTCCACCAGTTCGCGTGGGGGCTCTCCCGCGAGGAGGTGCGCAGCGCGGTCGAGTTCACCATCCTGGCGTTCGTCGTCTTCCCGATCCTCCCCGCCGAGACGATCGACCCGTGGGGGGCGGTCCAGCCGCGGCTGGTCTGGTCGCTCGTCGTCGCGATAAGCGCGATCGGGTTCGTCAACTACGTCTTGGTGCGAAAGTACCAGGGCCGCGGCTACGCCGTCACCGGCTTCTTCGGCGGACTGGTGAACTCCACCGCGGTCGTCGCCGAGATGGCCAAGCGCGCGAGCGGCCGGGACGACCTCTTCGACATCGCGGTCGGCTCGATCCTGCTCGCGAACGCGGCGATGGCGCTGCGGAACGCGGCGCTGGTCGTCGCGTTCGTCCCCGAGGCCGCCCTCGCCGTCGGCGCGCCCCTCGGCGCGATCACGGTCGCGGGGGTCGCGCTCGCGCTCTGGCGGAGCGACTGGCGGACCGGCGTGGAGGCCGAGCTCACCTCCCCCTTCAGCCTGCGGAACGCCCTCACCTTCGGCGGGCTGTTCCTCCTCGTGCTCCTCGTCTCCGCCGGGGCCGAGCGGGCGTTCGGCGCGACCGGCTTCGTCGCCACGGCGTTCCTCGCGGGACTCGTCTCCTCGGGGACGGCGACGACGACCGCCGTCTCGCTTCTGGGCACCGAGCAGATCACGGTCGACACCGCGGTCGCGGGGATCGTCGCCGGCACGGTCTCGAGCATCCTCGTGAAGACCGCCTTCGCCGCGAGCGTCGGCCGCGACCTCGTCCGCCCGGTGCTGCTATGGAACCTCGTGCTCATCGCCGTCGGACTGGCGGTCGGCGCGCCGCTGTTGCTGGTTTGAGCGTGGAGCGAGGCGGAAGGGGTTCTGTCGAGCTTTTTTTTATTGGTTCGTTACGGAGAATCGAGGAGAAAGCCTCGCGCTTTAGCGCGGGGATGAATCCGACACTACCCTTCGCAGTCCACCGGTCGATGGCACGGCTGGATATTCCACGCTGCGCCAATACACACTTTCAAGTAATTTTGTCTACATAGGTTACATATAGCGAAACAGGTCGTTACTCGCACCTACACTGCTTCCATCAGGAATCAGTCTCGGGTGCAAGGCGACCTTGATTCGCTCGGGTTCGCAGCCAGTAAGCTCTGGAACGTCGGTCGGTGGACGTGTAGTC
>NZ_JANHDM010000008.1 GCF_024494685.1 Halorubrum rubrum
CTTTTGAGCCAGCGACGCGGCTTGCTTAACGAAGCGGAAGAGGAGTTTGGACACATTCGGCTCTTCCGCTTCGCTTCCGCCTTCAGAGCGACGCTATCCTGCTGCCTTCTGCGGATTCAACAGAGCAGACTCCTCGAAGTGCGTCCGTAGCTGTTCTTGATCTCCTTCGGGTAACTCGTCAGGGGTACAGATCTCGATCCCTTCGTCGGCGAGCGTCGGTTTGAGAACAGACTGCCAGTATTCCGACTGCTGCGCAAAGAGCGGGCGTGCGGTGTCGAGTACTTCGACCCACTGCTCTTTCGGTGTCCGTCCATCGGGCGTCGTCTTCGTCACACCGGCGTCGATCTGCTGTTTGAGTCCGCCAACGCGCTTCATGAAGAACTCGTCGGTGTTTTTCGTGAAGAACGCGAGAAATCGGAGCCGTTCGAGCGGCAGATTCCGATCGTCCATTCCCTCTCGAAGAACTCGCTCCTGAAACGCCAGTTCGGAGAGTTCTCTGTTGAGGTAGTACTCTGGGTTCGTGAGGTCTCTGTCGGTCACAGAATCACCCGCGTAAAGAGCGTTGATACCGTGAAGCGGCTCCTGTATCTGTCAAACTGAAAGATTCCTATCATTTTTGGGTCAGCGGAAACGACATCTTACAAATGAGAGAGTAGCACTCATGTTCTGGGTTCACCTGACTGTGATCGGGTACCTTTCGACATCGAGTTAGCGGGACGAGATCTCGACTGACGGTTCGGGTGCTGACAGAGACCCTTCGCCACCGGACAGGGCACCATCGGGAAGCCATGTGTCGTCGCGTTCCGTCCACTCCTCGATCGGAAGTCGCTGGTGAGTCCCCGAGGGAATGACAATCTCAGTAGCGTCAGAAACGATCCCGTACTTTCGAATCGCCATTTTGGGCTCGTTGAGATCGTGCCTACCTAGATGTGGCTTCACGCGAGCGTACAGATCCTGTTTCGAGTACTCGCTTCGTCGCCCTTCGAGTGCGCGAATGGCGTTACAAACTGGACAGCTAAGGACCATAGCCGATTCCATGACTTACAGATGCTACGCTAACTACAAGAAGCCCGATTAATAGTCGTCTATATCAATATATAATAGTTGAGAGCCAAATATATTTGCTACACTCAGTCCCAACGTCCCGATATAGTTGACGCCGCTGAAACCGTCCGTATTCAACTCGCCCTGAAGTCTGGGACGGTGACGCCGAGTGGCAAATTCACCGTTACTTGGCCGGTTTCGAGGCTAAGCTCACGGATAAGAACCTCTCCCACCGAGCGAAGTCGGTAGACTGAGCGAGGTAAGGTGGGGTTGTTGACCACGGTTGCTCCGGTCAGTGGGGGCGCTTCGCCGACGCGTCGGCAATCGTCTGAAACTGCGTCGGGTCTTGGAGGAACTCCTCGCCCATGTCGGTGATCGCCGACTGATCGATGTATTCGACGCCGTCGCCGTACACCGCTAGCACGGGCTCATTTTTGAAGTCGCCGATCGGGCGAGACGTGGCGCACTCTATTCCAACGTACGTTCCTCCCGGGAGGGTGGGCGCGTCGGCGTACGCCGCCGGGAGGTCGTCCCTGTGAACGCCCGCGAGCATGTGACCGGGAAGGATCACCATCGCGGTCCGGTAGCCGAACGCCGGCTGCGAAAGCATCGCGACTAGCAGATACGTGAGGTCCTCGCAGTCACCGCAGCCATCGACGAGCGTCTCCTCGACGGTTCGGATGTAGTCCGGCGCTCCCGTCGATTCCGCATCCGTCGCGTATTCGAGCGAGTGTACGAGTCCGATCGCCCCGTCGATAAGGACCGACTCAGGAAGCGACCGCCGAGTATACTTGCCCGTCGCGCTCGCGTTGACGAGCGCCTCCGTGAGCCGCTCGGCATGAGCACTCGCCTTCGCCGCTTCGAAGCCACTCAGATATCCGTGCATCTCGTCGGCCGCTTCTCTGTACGCGGACCGTTCGATCGGAAACTCCAGACGCCACTCACGCCCGGACCGGTCCGTCCACTCGTACGTCATGGCGTAGCCGTCCGCGGTCCGTTCCCGAGCGACCGAATCTCTCGCGTCGATGGGTGTCGGCCGCGTCGGCTCGCTCGCAGAAAGGGACAGCGCCGCAGACCACAGATCGGACAGTTCGACGACTGAGGAAGCGACGACCCCGAGCGCTACTCGGTCCAGCGCTTTGTTGAGGAGTTTCCGTCGTTTCATCCCCACCGACGGATCACCTCGGATTCGTCCGTCACCGGTAGAGGCGTCCGAATCGGCGGCAGGCGAAACATCCGAGTCCACGTTGACCAGGGCATCGGATTCGACATGGGCCGGCACCGTCGGGCTTCTCGACCGTCTCGCCCGACGCGGTCGCGGTACATCCGGGCGGTTATCGGAAGCATTCGGGCTTGACGACGGGGTCGACATCCACCGTCACCCACGTCGACAGCCGCTCGTCATCGGTCGCCTCTGCTGGGAACACCGTGACCCGATCGGGACCCGACGACCGCCTGTCGACTTGATGTACCAGACCAGTGAACGCGGGACTCACCGATTTCCGCCCGGTCGTCTCGTCGTTCCTCGACCCCCGGTTGGTATCCGTTGTCATCTGTTACTCGTTCGGGTTGTTCGGCAGCCTGCGCTTGAACCCTTATAATAGGTGAACGGACGCGTTAGAAGCCGACCGGTGGGATATATACTCTCGTGACCAGTCCGTCGTGCCCGTTCTCGCTCGACGAAGGCGAGTCCTCTCCGACATTTAGATCGCAGTTTTTCAGATTGAGATAATCAGACTATGGCGTAGGCCCGGACGGGACTCCGGAGATGGGCGATCATGTCATACTCGGTTTGATACAAATTCGATTCTCTCTTGATCAGAGAACGCCCCTTCGGTCGCTGATTTCGTACGGAGCAATATATATCACTCATAGCAACGAAAACCGTGCCTCGGTGAAATCCCCAGGTGTATGGCCTCGCCCGAATGCGGGACACTGTCGCCGGTACTCGATACGCTCCACACCGGTGTGGCGATCTATGACGCCGCCTCTGGGGCTGTTATCGATGCGAACGCGCGACTGGAGGAAATCCTCGGTTACAGTTCGGACCGACTGCGTGAGCTCTCCGTGGCCGAATACACGGCGAACACGTACCCACACACCGAGTCTGAGTTCCACAATCGACTCTCCAGGGCCGCCAACGGAAGCCCGCAACAGTTCGTGTGGCGAGCCAAACGAGCGGACGGCGAACTCATTTGGATTCAGGTATTTACTTCTCGACAGCGCCCGACGGTGGACCGCTGTGTCCACGTCGAGGTACGGGACATTACGCGTCACTACGACACCCATCATCGGGCGGAACTGTTCTGGCGCGTCCTCCGGCACAACCTCCGGAACGAGGCCGCGATTATCATCGGATGTGCGGAGCAGGCGATGAACGGCCCCGAGAGCGGACCGTCCGAAGAAGTGGTCTCAACCATTCTTTCTAGAGGCGAGAAGCTCGGGAACATCGCGACGTCCGTGAAACAAATCGAACACGCGGTGACCGACTCAAAAGGAAACCTCAACCGAGTTTCCGCCGTGAGCGCCGTACGGAACGTCGTGAGCCGGATCGGTGCCGAACATCCCGGCGCGGACATCCGGGTAAACGAACGAAAACAAATGTGGATCGACATAAACGACGCATTCAATTACGCGCTCGCACACGCCATTGAGAATGCGATTGTCCACGGCAACGACGAGGCGCCGGCAGTCGAGATAACGGTCGGCCCGTCGCCCAACACCGGTCGCGCAGAGATCCGCATCGAAGATACAAATCCGCCGATCCCGCCCGAGGAGATCGCCGCGCTGTTTTCGCCGACCGTCACCACGAGCACGTCCCACGGCTCCGGGATCGGCCTGTTCGTGATGAAGTGGTGCGTCGAATCGCTCGGCGGAGAGGTATTGTTCGAATCGCGGAATTCCGGGGGAAACGCCGTCTGTTTACTCCTGCCACCTAAGCAGTTCCCGGATTCGATGATGACCGATTGAGTTCGCTGTTCGCGACGGCGCGTACGTCTCGGTGGGAGTTACCCTCCCTCAGTTAGCACGAATAGGTCTCCAATTCGCTCCATTCGATATCGATCCGAGCGCTGTCGGCAGCGACATGTCCAGAGGCGAAACGGGAGGGTTCACGAAAACAACCGAGGCGACCGCACCTGTGAGTCACACTTGAGAATCGCAAGCGGCTCTGTTGAAATCCTCAAACGATAATATGTTTTCGGCGGCATGCTGAATATATCGCGCGAGTCGGTTAGGTGGGTGGCAAACGTGCCCGCGGACACCGGCCCGCTCACGAGTCGACACAGTCAGTGCCCACTGAGCCGACGGCGACGCTGGGAGGCCCACCCTGCGACCGCTCCGAGGGGAACGAGCAGGGCACCGACTAGCGGACTCCACGCAGTAGCGACGGTTCGAGTAACATCGACAGCAGTCCACAGCGGTTCCGGATAGAGCTGTATTGCGTAGTGTAACCCCTGGCCGGTAACGATACTGAGGAGGAGTGGAAACAGTAGTACGTACACTCCTGCCAGTATCGGGACGAGTGCCACGATTCCGAGGGCCATCGCGCTACCCACGAAGGCCCCCTGTTCCGGAGTAGATACCCGAGACATGACCCGTCGCCAGACGATGGTGCCCAGCACAAATCCCGCGACAAACGCGAACTGTAGCGCGTGTCCGACCCAGTACTGCGCGTCTGGCGACAGCCGTAACGGGACAACCATCGCCACGAGCAAATAAAGGATGGAGGCGGCGAGTGCCGCCGCCGCCGTGATGACCCCGGCACCCATATCCCGCCACCACGTCACCGAGCGTTGCTGCCACGTGACCATACGGCCTTGAACGCTGCGTGGGAATATAACTGAGCGCAACCGGTCGGTGACAGTTGTATCCTCTGTATTCAGCAGCTGGTTACTGTCAGCATCTGAGGATTACAACGGATGCTAATATACCAGCTCTCCTTTCAATTCTGCCAGACTGACTTGAATAGAAGACACGCATCAAACACATCCTCCGAGATTGTGGTGGTGTGTCAACGACGGGTATCTCGAGGCGCACTACGCGCAGCCGGGCGAGTGCGATGGCGCCGCTGCCGGAGGACGACGGCCGCAAGCCCGGTGACCAGCAGGCCTGGACGTCGGAACAGCGCCACGCCCTTACCCGCTACGTCGACGAACAGGCCCGCGACACTGTCGAGACGTACACGACACTCCCGGAGGAACTTCCCCCATGAATAAGCAGCGAGCACGCTACGCGGCGCTGAAGGCGGCTCGTGACCGGGCGCTGGTGTTCGTGCTCGCGTACACAGCTGTCCGCGTTGGGGAACTCCTCCGAGATCCAAACGACCCGCGTCGGCGCGGCGTCCGCTGGGAGGATCTCTCCCTCGACGACGGAAGTATGGACGTCTACCGGAAGAAACAGCAGTGGGACGCCGCCAGTCTACCTGACCCGGTGATCTCGCTGCTCCGGAGCTACCGCCAGCTGATGGATCCAGCCACGAAGCGCTGGCCGGTGTTCCCGACGTTCGACCAACGGACGCTCGCAGAACTCGTCGAGGAAGAGCTAGCCGAACGAGGGGAACGCCCAGAAGCGAGTACTGAGTGTCGTAACGAATACGCCCGCGACCTCCTGCTGGCGCTCGATGAGGGAATTCGACCGCTGTCGATCACGACGGACGGCGCACGGTCGATTCTTCAACGACTCTCGGAGGCCGCAGAGATCGATATCGATCATCCAAAACACGATTACCTCGCTCCGCATGGCGGTCGACGCAGGATGGGTGAGGTGCTTGTCCGGGCGTTCGGGTACACGGTGGCGGCCAGGTATCTCGATAACTCCGAAGAGATGGTTCGGGAGCGGTACTCTCACACCGAGGCTGGCAAACTCGGTGATGTGGCGACAGAAGCACTCAACGAAGTCGACTCTCTGAACCGTACGTGAACGAGGAAACGAGACGAACTTTGATGAGTAATCCGGACCGCACGGCGGTCGGCCACGCAACGGGATCGGGCCAGACAGTTCGACGCGGTCTTCAACGATTCGCGAACTGCGACGTGGGTGCTCGACCCGGATGGTACACTTGTCGGTGTGAATGAGACAGCACGAGAGGTGGTCGATGAAGCTATCGACACGCTCGTCGGCGAACCGTTCTGGACGCTTCCGTGGTGGTCACAGGCCGATACAACGAACACGGATGTCCACCAGCTCGTGGAGAAAGCACTCGACGGGACGTTCGGCAACGCGGTCGTCCCACAGCCGCCAGACGTCGATGATCCGCGCGTTATCGACCTCTCCGTGCGCCCCGTCGAAAACGAGCGCGACGATCTCGTCTCGATCGTTGTCGAAGGCGTCGATATCACCGAGCGTGTTGACCTCGAACGGAATCTCAGAGCGTGCGGGAGTCATCCGCCTCGACAGATTCGGATGCGGGCGTGAATCGAACGGCAGGATCGACGATACAGAGTGTCACAAATGCGTACGCGAGGTTTGTTCCGCGGTCTGGATTGACCGCACAGACGTGCGGTGTGTCGTCAGATCCGTAGTAGAGCCATTCGTGAATATCGAGCGCAACATCGACAGGACGAGTGAATGCCCGCCGACGGCGGGCGTGAGCGAACGTGGCTGCCCGGACGCCATCGAACTGAGCGTCGATGGTGTCCGGGCTCAGTCCACGAAGATGGTAGAGCAGTGATTTGGCAAGTGGACTTCGTTGCTGGAGAGCAATCTCTTCATTTCGAGCAAGCTGAAGCTCTTTGGCGGTTGTATGGACGAATTCGCCGTCGAAGGAACTCCGAGCGAGGACTTTCTGGAAGTCCTCGCTCGGATACTGTCCGTTCGGCTTAGTCGCAAAATCGAGATGTGTGAATAACAGCCTAGAAGCAGCACGAGACAGCTGTTTCGCCTCCGTTGCGTGAATCATGCCACAGATTAGTCACCAACAACGAAAACAACAACTCAGCTACTTCGGCACCTACTGTTCAGGCGCGGGAGGAGGTCAATGCTGTTCAGAATATCAGTATCTGTGCGAGTGTGCCGACGAAAAAGAGCACTACCAAGAACGCGACCCCGGTCTTTTGGATTCGCTTTCCATAGGCGTCAAGCTCATAGTTGCCGATACAGATGGTGACGAGCCGCGTTGGATGTGTGAACGGGCTTGGCGGACGTGGGTCCGGGATCCGGTCACGGAGTCGCCTGTATTCGGTGAACGACCAGACGCTGTAGAGCGATACTGAGATGACCAGCGTGATCGCCGCCAGAAATACGATCCCGAGTAGCACACCGCTCGGATCCGTCAGTTCGACTTGTAGGTGGACTGGTTCGTCACTCCCGGATCCCACGAAGAGAAGAACCGCCGCAACACTCACTACCGAGGCCGGTAGCACGAATAATGCTATCTTGAGTAGCCGTATACTGAGGCTGTGGACTGTCCCTCGGTCGACACCGAACAGTGTTTGATACCGTGTCGAGGTGTATTCGTGTTCGGAACGGAGCCCTGTCTCAGCCCCTGGTTTTCGCGCACCGATTGCGTTGAGCGCGGTAAGGAGCAGACCGAGCCCACCGATAGCCATGAATTCGAATGAACTTGTTATCGTCTGCCGCTCAAGGAACCCATCACTCGGGTCGGCAGGGTCGACGTATGCCGTCACCGTCTCACCTGCTTCATATGGCTCAATCGCTGACTGGGCGTCTGCTCGCGTATCATACGATGGGCTAATACTACCGGGGAACAGTTGGTCACCGGTATATTGGGTTCCCTGGAACTGATAGGCAAACTCGATTTGAACGTAGTAATCCGAGCTCCCGCGGCTCTCCGACTGGTAGACGGATGCCTCCTCGATCGTCGCTTCGACTGTCACGGCATCGTCGACCGCTTCGGACTGTTGAACATAGTCGTACCCGCCGAAGGTGATCCCTGATAGACAGACGAGCACGATAATAATAGTGCCCTTTGTGACTCGAACCGGTGTGCCTCGAACGGCGAACTCCATTTATGTAAACACCGTCACACTTTGTGGATGTAGTTTGGTCGATTGTATCGAAGTCTAATACCGAGAGGGTGCTACTCCGCGTGTTTCAGTATTTGTGGGGTGACGATCACCTCAATGGCAGCAATTCCGAGTGCGACCCAACGGATTGTGCCTTCAAGAAAGGCGAATGCAATGAGGGCGATGACCGCGGCATTAACGAAGCTTATACCATAGCGGATGGTTGGACTGTCAAAGATGGAGGGCATCTGTAGGGTTTGATTCGGAGCACAATCTTATTTTTATTGAAATCCTCTTGTCTCTCATCCGGTTGGGAGCGCAAGGATAAACGCGAAGAACGCTAATGAGATGATGAAGACTGTAGCGTACCAGAGTGTTACGTGTGGTCTATTTCCATAGTTTGCTGAAACTTACGTCTAGTCGTTGTTCTCTTCCGGCTGGAAGATGTCCTCGATGTGGCACTCGAAATGGGCGGCAAGCTTGAAGGCCAACTCCAGCGATGGATCGTAGCGCTCACGCTCGATGGCGTTGATCGTCTGTCGAGTGACCCCGACTGCCTCAGCCAATTCACCTTGGCTGAGTCCTGCCGCCTCGCGTCGTCGTGGAAGGTTATTCTCCATTATGGTTATCGTCGCTTGACGATCCCGTAGGAGACGCCCCACATCAAAAAGAGCCCCGAAGCCAGGAATATCGCACCGTTCACTTCTGGCGGCGTCTCGATGCGTCTCGCAGCCTCAAGCACGTAGATCACCGGGATGACGGATAGTCCACCCACGAATAAGACACCCAGCGTCAAGCCGCTAGCACGGTTGTAGAGATCCGTATCTCGTTCGTCTTGGAGCGGTACGTCGGTGAGTTTGGGAGCGAGAAATGAGATTCCGCCGCCGAGCCACACGCCAACACAGTAGATGCTCGTTCCGATGAGTTCTCGTCCTGTGGCCATCCCGGCGAGTAATCCGACGATCGACACGGTCACTATAGCGTACACGCTCCGATAGTACAGACGGCGAGCTCGTCCTGGGTCACCCGTCTCAGACACTATGTTGTCAAACATGCTTTACAGTAAAGTATGTTTTACAGCCAAAATAAATCTTTGTCTGCGAAATGATCGTGTTCAACCCAGCCGGACCCACAGCAAATTCCAGTACTGTAGGAGCCAGTACAAGACGCTCATCGCGCCAACAACCGCCGAGTAGTGGACACGAGTGACGAGCGACCAGTCGTCTCGGAGCCACGCACGAGCCGCGTAGGCGACTGCGCCAGCGGTGGCGATGACTCCCAGCGTCGGCACGACGAACACGACCTCGAACCACGCGGGCGGACGATTGAACAGCGTCGGCCTGTCCATCGACGCCACGGCGACGATGACACCGACAAAGGACAACACGAACAGCAAGAGTCCGGCGAGGCCTGCGCCAGCCACCCATCGAGCGCGAGTAACAGATTGTGGTGGTGACTCGCCACCGCGATACCGACGCCACCCGCGGGCTGCCGGCCATCCCACCAACCCGGTCAGCGCGATGACAGACGCCGCCACCGTTAGCCATCCCTGTACCGATAGCTGCTCGTGGTAGCCGATCTGCTCGTACGCGCTCAGCCCGCTCAACAGGTGGGTCACTTCACCATCCGTCTCACGGAACAGCAGCGTCGAATCATCCTCAACGTGTTCGAATACGAGCGGTTCAACTTCGACCCATTCGTCTGTCCTGTCTCCCTGTTTGGTTACGAGCCGCCCGTCGTCAGCGATTCGGACGTCGACCGGCTGGCCCGTGAGCAGTCCGTAGACGAGTTTTTCGGCACTGACGGTGTCGGTCGTGTTCACCGACCGGTATCGACCCTCGAGTTCGTCGGCACGCTCGGGCATCCCGTCGGGCGTTCGTCGATCTCCGCTCGAATCGACGGGTGCGAATCGGTCGAAGAGTGCGTCTACGACTTCCTGCTTCGCGCCGGACGCCTCGTTGCCGTGGGCGACGACGAAGAGGCCGACATCTTCCTCTGGGATCAGTGCGAACTCAGCGGCGAACTGCGGGACACTGCCGCCGTGACGCACTAGTCGAGTATCACCACGCGATCGCTCGAAGAGTCCGAACGCCATCCCGTCGACCCGCTCGTGCGGGGTGAACCACTGCTGGTGCATCGAATCGATCGCACGCTCCGAGAGGACCCGTTCGCCGTCGGCGACGCCACCGTGTAGATGCGCCTGGAGTAACCGCGCCATGTCTGTCCCGGTCGTATGAAGCCCAGATGCGGGCGACACGTCGGAGTAGAAACTCACAACGTCTTCGACGGCTGTTTCCTCGGCGGGCACGAGATCGGGCGGGGCCGGTTGGAACGTGCTGTTCGACATGCCTAACGGCGCCAACACGTTTTCCGTGACGAACGACCCGAACCGTTGTCCTGAAATGTCCGCGATCAGTTGGCCGGTGAGCGCAGCGGCGTAGTTGGTGTACTGGTGGAGTTCGCCGGGTGGCCGGACACGTGCCGGTACGTCTGTCGATACTGCCTCAGCGAGCGGCCGGATGTACTCAGGCTCGCGTGCCGAGTCGCCTCGTCCGCGGACTTCGAATCCCGGTGTGTGGGTGGCGAGATGTTCGAGCGTGATCGGTTCGTCGTACGTTTCGGGAAGATCGACAGTTTCGAGGTGGTCGTCCACCGGTGCGTCTAGTGTGATCTGCCCGCGATCGACGACCTGCATCGCAGCCGTCCAGGTAGCGACCTTCGAGACGGAGCCGACGCGAAAGAGCGTCTCATCTGCTCGAACCGGGACGTCCTCGCTTCGAAAGGCGTGGCCGTAGCCGCTCGTGTGGACCTCGTCGCCGTCGACGACGGCGACCGTCAGCCCGCCCGCATCGTGGTCAGCTAACGCGCGGGTGGCCGCGTCGTCGATGAGCGCATCCACGCTGGTCGTCTGAGTCGGTTCGGTCGAACCACTGGCGAGACCGCTGGCCGCGACGGCGGTGCCAGCGCCGACGGCCGCGGATCGCGACAGGAATCCGCGTCGTGAGAGTGTGGAGGGCATCGGTGGGAATGTGTGAAAGACGATTCACGCCGTGAAAGGCGGGACAAGTCGTCTGATTGAGCGTGTACCTGCGTTGCTCCGGTGAAGGTGGCCAGCCGGATGTTGTGGTTTGAGACAGCCATATCTCTACCTAACCCGGTAGTCGCGCGAGGTGACCACCTTCGCACCATCATCACGGGAGTCGTGGTGTCAAACACACTTTACAGTAAAGCTTACTTTCCATGTTATATGAATCTTTATTTTCAGAATCGGTTGTCAGCTCGATCCCACGAGGGTGAGAAGCCCAAACGCACCTGCCAAGCCAAGCGCCGCGACGACTAAATCAATCGTCCAGCGAAGCAACCAGTCTCGCACCCGCGCTCTCTCGGGGTGAATACCGAACCGGACCGTTAGGTGTCGAACGATCACGACCCACGTGACAAGCACGAACCCGAACAGAAACGGCCACACGTCGATTCCGAGTCGAACCTGTACGATATAGACCGGGAGTACGCCGATCAAAATCGGCGTTGTTGCGATCCGGGCCACAGGACGGAGCGGCCGGCGCTCTGGCGTCGGGCGATCGCCAGGCGTCAATTCCGGGACTGGCACACCACATGACCGAAAGTGGCCCGCAATTTCGCGTACCTGTTCGCGCGGTATGAAGATCCCTTCCGGTTTCGTGACAGTAGGAGATTGATAGCGGAGTCGAACGGCAACGATCGGGCCGAGTGGAATCAATTGAAGCGTATCTACCGTGTCGAGGCCGATCGTCCGTTCATCGGTGCCGGTGGCCGCTGCGAACTGTTCTGTCTCGGGATCGCCGAATTCAGGTTTGATCGTCAACGTGCGCTTCTCGGGATCGAGCCGGTAGTGATTCGTTTTGAGTCCTGCGCTCGAAAACCATACCATCAACCACAGACACGCACAGAGGATCACATATGCGACGGCTGCCCGAGAGCCGAAGACAGTCATCGAACCGAGAACCGCAAACGGGAGTATGATGAAAAAGCCGACCCAGATCACAGGATGCATCGTGACGATGAATGCCGCCATCCGGTGTGGGAGCCGACGAATGCCGTGTAGGTCCGTCTCCCAACTGAGACCAGAATCTGCTCGCTCGATGTGAGTGGAGGGCATATCGGACTACTATCGGGACATCGAGTTAGAAGTAGTGGTGTCGTTATTACCTCGCCGTTCTCATAGTGGCCGCCAGATTAACCTCGTTGATCGACGCTATCTTCCAATTCTCGCTCTGTACTTCACGTCATCGTCGCTATCACAAACTACGAACCCGGAGCCAATCTGGGAAGCACGAGCTCACGGTATGGGAAGAATTCTATGATACCCTCGCTATACGGCTCATATGACGCGGCGACGGCGTTTCCTGACAGCAGTCGCAAGCGGGACCATACTGGGGCTGGCAGGCTGTAACTCGGGGACCTTCGGACCGAACGAACGCCAGCTTGACGCTCGACGGACGGACCTACAGGAGCGAAACGACGCGGTCGTCGGAATGGTGACTCCCGACAACGCGTTCGCGCCGGCGACAGTGACCATCAGCGTCGGCGAACGCCTCGGCTGGATAAACGACTCTGAGTGGGGTCATACTGTCACGGCCTACGAGGACGGTATCCCTGACGAAGCCGTATTTTTCTCGACCGGAGAGTACGACACGGAACAGGCGGCGCGAGATGCCTGGCCGGACGGTGACCTCGAAGTCGGTGAAGCATACGAACACACCTTCGAGGTTGCCAGCGAGTACGACTATTTCTGTGTCCCGCACGAGGACGAGATGGTCGGCACAGTGATCGTCAAGGACGAGTGATTGTCTGGGGTTCGTGAACCGGGCCGCACGACGCCAGGGGGGGGGCGCTGGCTGGCGACCACACCAGTGCAGAGTGTGGCCACAGGTGTCGTGTACGCAGCCACTATCGGACAAGTGTCAACTGGTTTTCTGTTACACAAGAATTGAAGCTATTATCTGATCCCAGATTCTAATAACTAGCTTCGAGATCAGTTTGAGTCAACGGAGCGAATATATGCTTCTTTTTGAATTAGGCAGTATGGATATGGATTGGTTGTTCGACCAGGACCTGCCAACGTATGTGTATGCGCTTTTCGGCGGCGTGGTCGGTATTCTGGTGGTGACAGTACATAATCTGTTTATCGGGGCAGAATCGTATTATCACCTCTCAGGAGTGATTGTCGGCAGTGGTTTCGCCGGTTTTCTCGCTGCGGACGGCTCAGGGCATTTCAAAAGAGCGGGGATGGGTGCCGGTATCCTCGGAACGGTTCCCGCCTTTGCGTGGTCGTCTGACTTTCTACGAGGCTGGTTTATCACGTCGGCTTCCGAGGGTGGGCAAGTATTCGCAGTCGTGCTTCTGTGTTTTCTTATTCTTGCCACGGGGATGTTGGGGACACTAATCGGCGTATTCGGCGGTTTCTTCGGCGGATGGGTCGCTAAGAAAACTAATTCCGAGATCAGTGGGTAAGATCTCAAAAATAGGTTCCAAGACTTATCGATCGCTGGCTGTGCGAAGCCGATCGATTCGATCCCCGAGCGCCACCTTGATTGAGAGCGGATTCGGGACTCGCATTCGTGTTGGTTCTAAGGTGTGTACGTTGGCGTATTCAATGAGCGCATCAGCGACGGTTGTCCGCCCGGCCTGTTCGGCAGCGTACTCGTCAGCTGTGCGAATTCGTCGACGGGCAAGCCAAAACCCGATAAGAACCACTCCAAGTGAGAGTCCGAGTAACGGCCACTGTGGTCCGATACCGATGACGGACGCGATGAGTGCGATACTCGCAACGAGGACAGTACCAAGCCTGATCTCGAAAACATGGGTCCGGAGTTTCCCTGCCTCGATTGCAAGCAGCGCAGTGGCTGTCTCATCGTCGAATACATCGAGAAATGTACTTGTGACGAAGAGGCGTCGGTAGGTCGGTGGCCCGCGAACGATTGTACTCGCCGTTTCTTCGTTTTCAGTATCGAGGATTCGGGCGTCTCGAACGCTGAGACCGGCCCGTGAACGGAGTTGTTCCAGTCTGTCGGCACGTTCTCCAGTTGGTGTCGTCGTCGAACGAAGTAGCGGGATTACCCATGGGGACGCGTACAGCAAACCAAGTATGAGAACGATGAGTGTGAGAGCTGGGGCAAGTAGTGAGGATTCAAGCGAGAACACTTGTAACGGTATGAGTATGACCGTGAGAAGGACGCTAAGTCCAACGATGTACCGTACCATCTTGCTGATCGCGGTGCTAGTGGCAAGTTCGAGATCACGTACTTCGCGGACACCTCGTACCGTCGGGAGATACGAAACGAGCCAGATACAGCCGGCCGCGAGGAACGTGATGAACTGCGAGAGCACTCCGTCCAGCAGTTCCGGAATAGCTGGGAGCGCCGTCAGGAACGCGGCCCCGGATCCAGTGAGAGCGAACACGCCGTAGGAGAGTAATGCGTACGGGAAAAGCACGGCTCCATACAGCAACCGGTACTTTCCGACGGGGTTTCGAAGTCGGCGAACCACGACGGTACCGACGAGCCCGATGAGGCCGCCGACGAGCGCAAGTCCAACAAATGCGGCGATCGCGGCACTAATCGAGGGTGGCGTGGCTTGGAGGGCAGCCATACTGGTGTCTTCCTGAAACACGCACTAAAATCACTGCGATTGATGGGAAACGATAGCCGTTTCTCAAAACAGATTTTGAACGTTCGAGATAGTGACATCGCCTGCTCTCTGATGCTGTATATGGTCCTCCACCAGACACGTAGTCAGTGTTCGAACAGTACCAACAGACGCCGATTCCTCGCCGCGTGTGGCGTTGGATTCTTCGGCAGCACAGCTGGCTGTACGACGATCGTGAACAGCCTTGCCGATCTCGCGTTAGGCGATGTCAATCTCTTCAACGAAACTGAGAATGTCCTTACCGGTACTGTGACCATCACCGGTCCGGGAGATGAGACTGTTCTCTCAGAATCGTTCGAGTTACCACCAGAATCCGACGATGACGATACTGACGAGAACAACGACGAAGACGGCGTGACGGCCTACGAAGACGTGTGGACTGAGCCCGGCACCTATGAAGCCAGTGTCGAATTGGATGGTGATTCCGAAGTTCAGGGAGAATCCACTACATCAGAGTCAATCTCGATTGATGACACGTCCGAGGAGATGCTCGCCATCGCGTTCGGTATGGAAGGGGTCGATGACGCGATCGGCTTTATCGTTGGCGAGTCGTTGAGTGACTTCGCACAGGCGTGACCGGTACCATCTGGATTACCTACAAAGCGCTGCGAAACTCCTCTGTTCGTTCCAAGCCCATTTTGACTCTTCCAAGTTTTTATACGTGCTATTGTTGAATCCTGCTACAGATGCCCTCCATCACGCGACGAAAGGCGATTGGCCTGCTCACAGGGTGTGTTGCCCTCAGCGCAATCGGCGGTGCCGTGGCACATACGACACAGAAGAACGCACCGCATCTGATCGTGAACAATCAAACGGAGCGCGAACTGGACATCACGACGGTCATCCGCACTGTTGAAGATAGCGAGGTTCTCGTCGACGACACGGCAGCCATTTCGGCGAACGGCGATCACGGATACACGGGTCTCGCGTCCAATGAACCACTTGACGTGACGATTCACACGGAAAACGGGTTGGAGAACACGTATCGATGGGAAGAAACCGATCCAGAGAACGCGTTGTCAATCGGAGTCTCCATGGACGAAATCGGCTTTGTCGTTGCAACGCCGCCCTAAATTGGTGAGTCAGTATGGCCTCTAAATACCGACGCGGGTTCGACATTACCCGTGACAGCCTGCGTGTGTTCACTCGCGAACCGAGTCTGATACTCCTGCCGGTGTTGAGCCTTCTCGCCGTCGGGAGCGCCTTCACTGTGCTCGCAACGATCGTCTTCCAGCAGGGACTCGTCGAGTCGCTTGTCACCAACGATCTCTACCAGTACGGGGCGTTGTTCTGTGTGATTGCGATTTCGTCGAGCGTGGCGACGTTTTTCAACGCTGCCGTGGTGCACTGTGCGGCCCAGTTGTTCGATGGTAACTCAACATCCGTTCGAGATGGACTCGCCGCAGCGTGGCGTGCCCGCCGTCAGATCGCTGTGTGGGCCGTCGTCGCTGCGACGCTTGGCACGGTTCTGTACATCCTCGATGAGAAGTTCGGCGTGGTCGGAAGCCTGACGCGAGCAGTCTTCAATCTCGCGTGGGCGCTCCTGACGTTCTTCATCGTGCCAGTCATCGTCCTTGACGAGCGACGGAGTCTGCGCCGCCAGCTCCGGCGAAGTGGATCGCTTTTTCGAGACACGTGGGGAGAAAGCGTCTCCGCTACGCTCGGCGTGAGTTTCGTCTTCCTACTCGTTGCGTTGCCCGGCGTCGCACTGGGTGCGGTTGGATATTTCGTGCTCAATGGCGTGCTCGCTGCGGGGGCGCTCGTCGGTGGTGGCGTGATCATCGTCACTGCCATCGTGGGCTCGCAGACGGCATCTGCAATCGTCCGGACGGCGCTGTATCGGTATGCGACGACGGGTGAAGGGGTCGGCCCGTTCGAGGCTCGGGATCCGGACACGGTCTTTCCCGAGAGCTGACGATGCCGATCTACGACCGGTGTCCGGCTTCGGAGTACGAGGTCATCGATCGATGGGACGATGGGATCGGGTGGCTCGCACATCCGAACGAAACCGGTCGCCGGACGAGTCATGCCGTCGTTGGAGAGAACGGCGGCGTGTGGCTCATCGATCCGATCGACGCGCCACGAATTGATGAAGGGCTTTCGACGCTTGGGGATGTACACGGCGTGATCGTCTGTTCGAACTACCACGTCCGTGACGCGGACGTGTTCGCGGCGCGTCACGACGTACCAGTGTACTGTCCCTCGTGGCTCTCTCGGGCGACATCTCAACTCGATGCTCCGATCGAACCGGAAACGAGTACCGTCGGTACGTCCGGATTCGAACTCCATCGCTGCCGTCCGTTCCCGGGCTGGTCTGAAGCGATTGCCTATCGCGGGTTCGACGATACACTCTACGTCCCCGACGTACTCGGGACTTCACCGCTGTTCACCGTGGGTGAGGAGCAGCTCGGAATATACCTTCTATGCCGGTTCGCACCACCCCGAGCCGTGTTCGAAGGGCTATCTCCACAACGAATCCTCGTCGGACACGGCCAGGGAATCTTTGAGAGTACCTCGGCTGCCCTGCGGACAGCACTTAATGGAGCGCGTCGCCGCTTGCCTGCAGCGCTTCGATCCAACGGATGGGGGCAAATCCGGGCGTTGACAGCGGCACTTGGCGATCGAAGCTAAATCCGATTGCTGTTGAAATCTTATCCTTCAGGCATATTTCATCCGAAACAGCTGGTCGCTGAAGAGTGCGAACCTACCGACCAAAGAATGTGTCTCGGCGTACCAACAGGAGAGTGATCACGACCGTTGGGACCGATAGGTAGATGATCAATACCCCAAATGGAATATCTATTCTCACAGCCTGAATCGCACTAACTATCGCCGCTATGAGTGTTCCGTACCAGCCAATAGGCCTTTGTTGATAGACAAAGCCCGTCAGTATACCAAGTACAATTCCTACCACACTCCATTGGAAAACAGCGACAGTTTGGGGACTGACCCCCGTTTCAACAACTGGCCCCGATAACTGAGATAGTGCCGCAAACAGGAACGAAAGGGCTGAGAACACCGCTAATACGGCTACGAGACCGAGAACATCTACTGGTGGGTGTCCCTCACCTTTCTTTTCAAAAAGTATAGAAGGACTTGTGTTTGGCATAATTCATAATTTTGATCGAGGCACTTAATCAATCACCTAGTTATACAGACCGCAACCAGACCAAAAGCTATCAGCTGGTGATTTCGTTCAGGGATAGACAGCTAACTCGAATTCGTACCAACTTCCGTCGTAGACCGCGTGCATATTCGGAAACGTTGTATATTCGGTATACTCGCTGTGTTCCTGGACGTGGTCGGCGGCGTTGAGCTGCGTGAGGACTGTGTCGAGTCCGTCCGATATTGGTGGCGACTCTTCATAGAACCCCGAGACTGGTCGTCCGTCCGTTGCCGTGTCGAGTACGTCCGCCGCCTCGCTTGAGAGCGAGACTGTAGAAAAGTCGACTTCGAGAACGGTGTCGCGGACGTGTCGCTCGTATTCAGATCGTGATCTTCCGATCTGCTCGGCCGTGAACGTCCGTTCGGTCACGGGGATGGCATTCTGCTCGGCTCGTGCTTGGAACAGATGGTCGTTGTGTTGCAGATACTCGAACGGCGGCGATGGGACGAGATCGCTTGCTTCGGTATCGAGGTGGTGGTGATACGTGACGCCGCGTGAACTAGGCTTCTGATCACCGACATCGATCGCCGGGTCTCGATCCGCCGCTGCGGCTTCCATCGCCTGCTGGAGTATCTGTTGGTCTCGGTCGGACAGTGACGTGACCGGTACTGTTACCGGATCAGTACTGTCTGGCTGTTCCGCATCCTGCAAGTCGAGATAGAATTCCTACCAGTCTCGTTCGACAGTACGAACGGTATCGACGTGGATCCCGTAGTAACTATCGCTGTCCGTAGCGAACTGGGTGCGTTCCCGTTGCTCAGAGCCGAACTCGTACTCGTAGGCCAACTGGTAGTTCAGGACAGTAACCGAACCACTCGTAAGCAGTTCATCGCAGACGGCACGCTTGTACTCGTCAGGGTAATCGATAGCGAACTGGGCCCGGTGTCCCGCTGGATCTATCAGTAGGAACGCTTCGTACGGATCCTCTGTCGGATACGCACTCAATCGAAAGCGACTATCACCTGCCGAGAGACAGCCAGCGGCACTCGTGACGCCCGCCGCCCCGAGTGTCGTCAACAGTGTCCGTCGAGTATAGTGATCACTCATTTGTCACGTCTACCGATCATCGATAGGGTTCGAAACGGTTCTCTCTCACAGAACTGGTCGAAGAATATACGATACTGACGTAGTATCACGAGTAGCCAGTTGTCGCTGGGCGGGATGCTTCAAGACCCCGATAGCTCAAATCGAAACTGTGCTTTGCGTCGTGCCCGCGAAACAGGCGGTAGAAGGACTCAAATAATTAAATCTGGTTTTGATACTACGTTCGACCTAATATATGACAGGGGTAACCCGTAGATACGATGGTCATCGTCTCCGCATTCAAAGATGGATTCACCGCCCTCCGCGCGAATCCGATCCTGTTCGTCGCCGGCCTTCTTGTCGGGGCCGGCAGCCAGCTGCAATACGTCGATCACCTCATCGAGTCGCCATATCTCTCGGCAGGCGTGTCGCTCGCCTGGCTGATCGTCTTCCCGTTCGTTATCGGCGGGTTCATCGGCACTGCCCGAGCCGCGATCGACGGCACAGACGCATCGCTCACCCACTTTTTTACTGTAGCCCGGACTCATTACCTTCGGCTTCTCCTTGCAACTGTGGTGTTCGTGCTACTCGTGTTTGGAACCGCGATCGGATTTGGGCTCCTCGGGTTCATCCTCGGTATCGGAACGATAGCACTCGCCGCGATTCACGAGATGGCTGCGTTCGCAGCAGGCGTCATCTCTGTGCTTATCTGGCTGGTGTCGATCCTCGTTGTCATTATGTTCGTACAGTTTTACGACACGGCGATCGTCATCGAAAACGCGAGTGTCACTGATGCGTTCCGGAGAAGTATTGGGCTCGTTCGCTCGAATCTGAGGAGCGTCACTGGATTCTCCGTGGCGTGGCTCGTCCTGCTGAACGTCTTCTTCATTCCCGAATACCTGGTCCAGCTGACAATGACAGATGCTGGCCCAGCTGACGTATTACCGATCGAGCTCGGGATTCCGATCGGTGTCCTGCTCCCGATCGGGATCGTTCTTTCCGCGGTCGGCTTCGCGTACTTCTACACGGTGTACACGGCCTACTATATGCGATTAATCGCTGCCTCAACTGATACTCTGGACTCAGTATGACCATCCACCAACAATTACGTACGATAGTTTCGAACAACCACCGAACAGATCAGGTCCCCGCGATCGCCGCCCACAGAAACTAGCCAAACCCTATGTCACGGATCCTCCCGACACAAACTGACGCAACCGTCGAACGAAGCGATACTCCGGCCGTCCTGAGTCTCGACGACGACGGGACGCGAGACGTGATCGAAGCATTATCTTCCGAGACCGCCTACGAGATCTTTCGACTGCTCAACGAAACGCCGGCGACGCCGTCACGGATCGCTGATCAGCTCAATCAGAGCGTACAGAACGTCCATTACCACTTGGAGAATCTCGAATCAGTTGGCGTGATCGAAGTTACGGACACCTGCTATTCGGAGAAAGGCCGGGAGATGAGCGTCTACGTCGTTTCTGAAGACCCAACACTGCTCTTTCTCGGCACCGAGGACGATCGGCCGAGTCTCAAACGCGCGTTCAAATCCTTCGCCTCACTGCTTGGTCCACCGTCGATCCTGCTTGCCGCCGGCGAATCTATCTCTCAGTTCGTTACTGCCGAATGAGCGAACATACCGACACACCGGCCCGAAGCGCTTCTACTGCCGACACAACCACGGGTGACGTGGCACCGACGATCAAGGCCCGAGACGATGTCGATGGCTGTGGATGTCTCGAATGCCGCAACATCGAAATACCCGCAACTCGTCGAAGCGTTCTCGATGCGTTAGTCTGGTCCGTTCGCCTGTTTCGATCCTATCCGTCAATCGTCGTTTTCGCGGGCGTGATCATTGTGGCCAGACGGCTGCTCGAAACGGATAGTGTCAACGTGCTTCCGATGCCTGTAATCGGCGTGGTTGAGGTCCTGACGGCGTTTGCGTTCATCATCTTGATCCGTGCCTACGTGGGAACGATAGTCGCCGGCGAACTGACCGGGGAGCCCGTCACGAGACGTGAGGGATTACATCGAAGCCTCGCTCGGACGCCATCACTACTCGGGGTCGTCATTCTCACCGTGGTTTTGGTGATGACAATACCGTTCTTCCTGGCTCTACCACTCTTCCTTATTTTCGGTGTGCTCCCGGTCACGCCGGTAGATATGATCAGTTTCCCCGTCGCTGCAGCGATCGGTGGAATCACCTTTGCCGTGCCGTTTCTGTTTCTCCTGTACAAGTTCTGGTTCGCACTTGAGGCGTGTGTCATCGGCCAGTACGGCCCGCTCAAATCATTCCGCGTGAGTTGGCGCATCACGACGAACTACCGAGGAAAATTCGTGCTTATCGGGGTGATCGCTATTGGAAGTGCAGTTAGTCTCTTTCTCCCAATATATCTCCCCGAGATGGGGACGAGTCTGGCCCGGTTAAACCCCGTTTTGAGCGTACTCTCATCGAGTGTCAGTGAACTACTCACAATCGTGTGGGCAAGCGCCTACGCGCACATCTACGTCCAAGGTATCGTGTCGTGAACTGGGGCTTATGTCGGCGATTCAATGCCCCATAACTGGATGGTATCTTGAACTACTGTACTTTGATTCTGGCAGCGCGGCGTAAGAGACGGATTGCAACCGAACCCAATAGAAGATTGAATCCCACGAGAATGACCACTGCGGACACGACCGTGTTCCAGATTCCACCGAATGCCGTCACCTCGAAAACCGTCATCACGTCCTGTCCCAGCATGATAGCACGGACGCCATCGACGCCGTAAGTGATGGGGTTGAGTATAGCGACAGTCCTGATCCATCCCGGGAGTACGCTGAGGGGGAGAAAAGCGCTCGAAATGAATACTAGCGGGAATGTGAGCAGGTTCGCGAACATAATTGTCGCCTCCTGATCGCGGGAAATCAGGGCAACGATGTTCGAGTACGCTATGAATGCGCCGCCGAAGATCACTGTAACGAGAACGACGCCAACGATACCAACGGCACCCGTACGGAGATACTGATCGAATGCTGCGCCGTTTTTGAGAATCAACAGTAGATACCCAAGGAAGAGGATTATCACTGTCTGGACAACGATTCGAGCCACCTCGGACAGGACTTTGCCGAAGAACATGGCCGACCGGTTCATCGGCGAGACAAGCATCTTCTCGAACATTCCCTCCTCCATATCGTCAACGAGTCCGATGCCAGAGGTGGCTGCCGACGAGAGTGTAGACATAATAATGATAGCTGGAGACAGGTACGTGACGTAGCTGATATTGGGGCCAAGTGCCTCCGAGAGCGCACTACCGGCGATTGCCCCGAACACCTCGACGAACAAGACAAAGAAGATGATCGGTTGCACCAGCGATGTAAAGATGACATAGGGGTTGCGCAAATTCTTGACCAGCCACCGCTTGAAACTGATGCGAATGTCAGCTGTGGTGCTGTTGCCTGAAGCTTCCTGTGCGGTGTCGCTTACGACGGGGCCTTCGTCGGTCGAGTGACTGCTCATGTCGACACCTCCTGAGCGGAGAGCGACGCCATACCTGTGTCTGCCCTGCTAGTGGTGTCGGACGAACCGTCCGTCAGCGCGAGGAAGACATCGTCAAGCGTGGGCGAGCGAATGTCGAAGTCGCTGACTGAAACACCTGCGTCGTCGAGAGCAGCGAAAAGATCGCTTGTAGCTTCGCGGGCTCGCGCTGACCTGACAATGAATCCGTCCTCGGTCGTTCGTATCGTCGGCTCATTGAACGTGTCGATGCGACGAACGGCCTGTACGGCGCGCTCGATACGTTCTTCGACGGTATTTTCGATCGTTATCTGGAAAATATCCATCCCAAATTCGGATTTGAGTGTCTCCGGAGACCCGGTTGCGATAATCTGTCCATCCTGGAGCAGGGAGAGGCGATCACACAGTTGGTCGGCTTCTTCTAGGTACTGCGTCGTGAGGAACACTGTCGTCCCTTTCTCATTGATCTGTTCGAAGTAGTTCCAGAGGCGCAATCGTGCTTCTGGATCGAGACCGGTCGTGGGCTCGTCGAGAAAAACTACTGGCGGGCGATGTACTAGGACACTCGCGGCATCTAATCGCTTTTTCATCCCGCCGGAGAACTTCTCCGACCGCGTGTCAGCGACATCCTGTAGATCCACCAGATCGAGTAGTGCCTCGATCCGATCCTCGCGCTGGTCTACCGGGACACCGTACAGTCTACAGGCTAACTGAAGATTTTCTCGCGGAGTCAACTCTCTGTCGATACTCGTTTCCTGGGCCATATACCCGATAGATCGCCGGACCTTCTCTGGCTCAGTTGCGGTGTCATAGCCATTGATTCGTACTGACCCCTCCGTTGGATGTAGGAGTGTGACGAGCGATTTGATAGTAGTCGTCTTTCCGGCCCCATTCGGTCCGAGGAAGCCAAAGAACTCGCCTTTCTCGATGCTTAACGAGACGCCACGAACTGCTTCTGTTCCGTCTTCGTAAGTGACAGTGACGTTCTGCGCGTCAATTGCGAGGTCTGTTTCCTGAGACAGATCAGCGCTATTCTGTTGAGGGTGTGTTTGTCGGCTCGTCATCGCATTGTATCGTTTCAGTTGGGACTGGGTAGCGCCTTCTCGAATTGATGGTGTTCTTTATAAGGCAGCCCTCGCAGCGGATATCGATGAATGTCTCAACCGCCACCCCCATTATCGATGATATAAACAGGTTGGTATGGGACTTGTCGCTGAATTCAAAATCTATTGCGACGCGCTCCCACTCGTCGGCGCAGTCGCAGCAGTGCCCGAAGCGAGGATGATTCTCAACCTCCAGTACAATCACGGGAAGCGACCATTGTTCCTCATCACGGTGACGGGCGGGTCTGAACAAACACTCGAGACAGCACTCACTGACACATACGACGTCGGGGACTGGACGCAAATCGGACAGGCCAGTGATACCCGCCGGTATCAAATTCAACCGGCGCTCAGTTTCGAAGAGCAACTCGGGGATGATATCGACGATCTAGCTGGACTTGAAGAGCTAGCCACAGCAGATGCGTTTATCGACCGGATTAAGGTCGAACCGGATGGCTGGCGACAAACGGGCTGGTTCGCCGACCGAGAGGAGTTCAGCAAATTCTCGTCTTTCTGGCAGCACAACGCTGAGTTCCAACTAGACCGTCTTAATCAGGACGAGACGCCAGAGCCGCCGGGGGAAGGGCTCACTAATCGGCAATACGAGGCACTCCGGATCGCGTACGAGCGGGGGTATTTTGAGATTCCGAGACAGGTCTCACTGGAGGAGATCGCGTCGGAGTTGGGTATCACTGCCTCGTCGGTAACTGAGCGGTTGCGCCGTGCTCAAACACAACTCATCGAGGAAACAGTAGCGACAACGTGGCCGACGCTCCCTGAGTCAACCCAGTAGCAGCGGGAGTGTAGTCTCAAGAAGCAGATTTTGAGATCTCTTGAAGCTACCACAGAGGAGTTAACGGATATTTCTGAGGCGTGACTACGTCATCATACGCAATCGTTGTGCTATCTGTAGCTGCCGAAGCCCGAACTCGACTCCTGCCACAATGAGGAGAAGACCGAGGTAGAGAAACCACGCGCCGAAGTACAGTGCGTGTGGGTCATCGGGGCTGGCTGTGAACTCCGCTTGTACGTTGAGCAGGATGAACACGGTGAGGGCTGTCGCTGGCCCAACCACGAGATGACGAACTAAGAGATACAGTGGAACGGCAGCGAGTATCCACATCCCAAGGGTACTACTAATGTATATGAGCCAGCCGAGCTCGCCCGAAACGGTGAGACCAAGTCGGAGTGTAAACCACAGCATCACGACCGCGTGGAGTACGCCACCAACCGTGGCAATACGTACCGCCTGCTTCCGTGAAGCGGGGATCGAAATCAGCGCGATCGGTGAAGGTACTGCCGGAAGCCGCTTCCACCCTGTTCGAACGGTGTATTCGATCAGGCCGAGAAATAAAAATCCAACCGTCCAGACGGAGGCGTTCAGCATATACCGGACGATATACAGTCCGTTCTCGACGACGGTGATACCGGTCGGCTCAGCAAGGCGTTCTAACTCTGCAACATCACGAAAGGTCGGTCCCGGTGGTACGAGTTCCATCCCGAGCACGTAGCCAGTAGTCAATACGAGGGCGATTAGTGGAGCGATTATTCGATACCGAAGCCCAAGCAATACTGGAACGGCAGCCACGATGACGAGACCGCCATAGCGCCATCCCATTCCGAGACTCGTGTATTCGGATGGACCGATCGAATAGCTGAGCGTCAGTGCCACAGCAATGAGTGTTCCCGCGTGGACGAGACCAACGAGAAGACTGACTAGGGGAGATCGGATGGGGGGCATCACATTACTGTGCGTACTCCAATTGTGTTTAAACTACCCAGGGAGCCAGTGCTTGTTCATGACGCGGCGAAGATTATCGATCTAAAATATCTCCGTGACAAGCAACAGTCCGATCGTGATGGCGCGTCTTTAGCTTGATATAGGCGCTAGGCCCCCTCCCTCAACGAGTACCGCAGTCCACGCCAGCGGACAAGGAACGCAGTAGGGAGGAGATACAGGGCCGTCATCATCTGTTCATACAGCGATACGGTTGTAGGCACACAGGCCCACGTAGTCGCTATGTTTTTACATTGAGTTACTATATTCTAAGCTGAACCCAATGGAGTATGACCTCGATTCGGGAGCGCACTCAACATTTTCCCTACACTACCACCTGATACTCACCACGAAGTATCGGCGCGGAGTGCTAACCGAGGAGCGAACCCAATTCATTCACGAGGTCATCAGGGGATTCACGGATAACTACGGTGTCGAACTGACCAACCTCGATGGCGAAGACGACCACGTTCACATCCTGTTCCGAGCGAAGCCAACCACAGACCTCGTGAAGTTCATCAATACGGTCAAGGGCGCGACTGCTCGCCGTATCCGAAACGAGTACGCAGACGAAGTAACCGACCCCACCCTACTTCGCTCGCCCTGAAGGGCTCGCTCGTTGAGGGTGGGGCTTTGATGTGGTCCTCGCCGTCAGTTGACGCGACGGGGCGTTTTGTGCGTCCCGCCTACCGAACGCCCTTCGAGGTCGACGAACCCACCATTTGGGGCCGGGCTACTGCGGCCCGTACTGAACGGGACTTGTGCCAGCACCGCACTAACTGGTAGTACGGGAGGGTGCAACTTAACGGTTGGTCAGTACCATGTCGGTTTCCTCGCCGGCCTACTCGCTCCCTCCGGTCGCTCCTTGAGGCCGGAGGCTCCACCTCGAAGTATGCTGAAGACCGAACTGTGGGGCGACTCGTTCTGGAACGACTCGTACTGCCTCATCTCGACGGGGCAGGTGTCGCTAGATGTGCTGACACAGTACATAGAGGACCAACGCGAGTAGCGCCATGTACTACGCCTACAAGTACCGTCTCAAGCCGTCCGACGCCCACCGCGAGGAGTTGGACCGCCACCGAGACATTTGTCGGCAACTGTACAACCACACGCTCTATCGTCTCAACGAGTACCGAGACGAACACGGCGAACTGCCGTCCATGACCACGCTTCGGTCGGAACTCCCCGACCTCAAGAAATGGTGGGACGGCCTCTCCGACGTGTACTCGAAGGTTCTCCAAACCGTCGTAGAACGGCTGTTCGACAACCTCAAAGGCCTCTCCAAACTCAAGGAGAACGGCTACGGCGTCGGTCAGCTCAAATGGAAGCCGCCGCGGGAGTTTCGCAGTTTCACGTACAGTCAGTCTGGCTTCAAGCTCGACAAGAAGGGCGGTCAGACTGTGTTGTCACTCTCGAAACTCGCGGACATACCGATACGACTCCACCACACCATCCCCGACGACGCGACGCTCAAGCAGGTCACGGTCAAGAAGGAACCGACTGGGGAGTGGTTCGCCACGTTCGGCGTCGAAATGGACCGTGAACCCCCTGAACCGCCTGAGAATCCCGAGCGGTGCGTCGGTATCGACACGGGAATTCTCAAGTATGTCCACGACACCGACGGCGCGGCGGTCGGGTCGCTCGACCTCTCGGACGAACGCGACCGCGTGGAGCGCGAGCAACGGAAGCTCTCGCGCAAACAGCACGGGTCGAACAACTACGAGAAGCAACGGCGGCGCGTTGCGGAGTGTCACGCCGAACTCCGCCGGAAGCGCCGCGACTTCTTGCACAAGCTCTCGAACTACTACGCTCGAGAGTACGACCTCGTAGCGGTCGAAGACCTGAACGTGAAGGGGATGATGGAGTCGCCGTCGAACGGCCGCAACACGGCGTCTGCGGCATGGCGAACGTTCCTCTCGTTGCTCGAATACAAGTGCGAGCGCGAGGGGACGCACTTCGTCGCGGTGGACCCGAGAGGGACGACCAAGGAGTGCGCGTCCTGCGGCGTCTCGACGGAGAAGCCGCTGTGGGTCCGCGAACACTCCTGTCCTGCCTGCGGGTTTGAGGCGGACAAGGATGCGAACGCGGCGTGGAACATCCGTTCTCGCGGCCTCGAAGACGTAGGAGTGGGATACTCCGAATCAACGCCTGTGGAGACTGCGCTCCCTGTGGATACGCCTGTATCTGCAAAGCGCGTCGTCGAAGCAGGAAGCCCCACCCTTAAGCGCGAGCCATCAGGTGAGCGGTAGGGTGCGGTAGTTCACTCGGTATGATTTGGAGACGATAAATCCGGCTGTGGCGGATCAATCGCCGTAAGATAGCCGCTTACTGCCGATGAAACGACTGTCCCCCCAAGCGTATTCATGCCGAGATCGACGACTGTGTCGACAACATACTTCTGAAGCGTCCACTCGTGCCAGAAGGCTTTGAAGGCGAATTCGTACACCTCGAATCCGGCGCCGATCGCGACGATCGTCGGGACCACCCACCAGACCGAGCCGTACCTCGCAACGCGGTCTCGGTGGGTTAGCACCGCCAATGCGGCGATACCGAAGCCACTCATGGAGTGAGTGAGCAGGTCCCACCACGAGATAGCGGAGTAGATCTCGAGGGTTAGCCCGGCAAAATGTAGAGTGGTCACCGTCACCGACCAGGCGATAAGTCCTATCCAAACGATGGCGAGTTGATCCAGTCGTCGAATGTCGGCGACTGATCGGACGACAAGTCGTGGGAGCCACAGATGCGGATCAGTTGGAAACCCCCGCATCGAACGGGCGAAAGACCATCCAACGACTGCGATACAACTAGACCCGATACCGACCACAATGCGTGAAGAGAAGTGTGGGAGGGCAAACATGTGGGTATACGATGGATTATTTTGACATCGATCAGTTGGTACTCGCGATTTGCGTCTACATCTGGCCGCCTTCCTCGTAGGGTTGAACGACGACGAATCCCTCGGAGCCAGTGAACTGCATCTGTAGGTGTTCACCGGACGTCTGCCCGATCTCGATCGTCTTGTTCGTCCCGATCGACGGCGAGAGGTTGGCGCTCCACGCGACGGTGGCGTCGGGATCGGTCGTGACCGGCGGCGTCATCACGACGGGATCGCCGTGAGTCGTGACCGCAACCTCTCCGGGACCGGTGAGGAACACGTTCGTGAGCCCGCCCGCAGCGGCTTGCGAGAGCCCGCCAACGGTGCTGATCTCGTAGTCGATCGTTTTCTCGAACGCGAGGACATCAGTCCCGTTGACCGAGATCGACTCGTCGGCGTCGAGTGAGAGGATCTGTACCTTCTTGCCCTGTTCAGCCACGTAGAGTGTTCCGGAGCCTTCGGCCTCCATGATGGGTGTCCCTTCGCCGCTAACGGCGTCTTTCACGAAGCCAGCGATCCCGCCTTCGGCGGAGGATTTCCCGGTGAACGTCGCGTCGCCGGTGTAGGCGATCATTGATCCGGCTTTTATTATCACCGTCCCCTCAAAAGGGATCTCCAGCAGTCGCTTGTTGACTTTCCGGAAGCCGTCACTACTCCTCTCGGGCGCGTTCGCATCGGCAAATTCGTCCAAGTCCATTGGGCGTTCGGGAGTGCCAGTGTCAGCAACAAAGCCATTTCTTCGCGTTTCTGATGCGGCAACACGGTGGTCGGTGTCGATCTGTTCGAACTTTCGACGTGCGGATCCGTCGACACGTGTTTCAGCTTGCGCAGCGGGAGGCAGACATTAAACCGGACGGTGTCTAGAGTCGGTAGCAGGATGGTTATCCGATCGACCACGCATCTGAACAGACCGAGGTGACGATGAGCGATCCCAGCGTGCTACGGGTCTCGCTCGCCTCTCATCCCGCCCCCGTACTCACGTACGAAATGCGGGACGACGTCCCGACAGTGATGGCGACGAACGACGCGTTCGACGCGACGATCGGTGTCGATCCTGGGGAGCCAATTTCGGCTCTTTTCGAGCGGTTCGACACGGTAAAATCGTCTAACGAGGAGACTCTCAAAGAACAACTCCGTGCTGGTGAAGCGGTCGAGCTCTTCTTGAAGACTACCGATGCCAGCCAGTACGTAGCTCACGTACTCGCACCCGATACAGACGGCGGAACGATAGTTTTCGTCGACCACGACGTCGCCGTCCCGTTCACCGATGACGTCGACGTCGGACAAGTCGCGAGCGTGATCAGTCACGATCTGCGAAACCCGCTCGATGTGGCCGGCGCACACCTCGAAGCCGCACGCGAGACGGGGGCGGACGAGCACTTCGACGCTATCGACGCCGCTCACGATCGAATGGAGCGAATCATTCAGGACGTGCTGACGCTTGCTCGTGGTGAGGCAGCGCTGAATCCTGAACATGGTGTCTCAGTCCGCGAGATGGCGGAGCGGGCGTGGCAGACCGTCGAGACCGAGGCATGGACGATCCGGTTCGACGGGTCGCTCCCGACGGTGAGAGCAGACCCCAATCGCTTCCAACGACTGTTCGAGAACCTCTTTCGGAACAGTATCGAACACGGGTCCGAGGCCGGAACTGTTCGCGTGGGAACACTGACAGATGGAACGGCCGGGGTGTTTGTTTCCGACGATGGCCCCGGTATCCCTGCCGCCGAACGTGATGCCGTCTTCCGACCGGGATACACGGTCGATGGCGGCGGCACTGGGCTCGGCCTTGCGATCGTCGACCGGATCGCAGAGGCCCACAGCTGGACGGTTTCGATCGCCGAAAGCGAACGTGCTGGGACACGAACCGGGATCCGGTTCAACGCGGAGCCGTGACGATGGAGGACCGTCTCCAGAACGCACCGATCGGTGTGATCACGGTGCGCGATCGGACCGTGATGGCGAGCAACGAGATCGCGTCGGAGCTCCTCACGGCCGACGATCCCAGCGGCGAGAAGATCGCTGACGTGTTTCCCAGATCAGTTGCGGACTCACTCTTGCGGGCGTTCGACGAGGAGTCGCTGACTGACACGACGTTCGAGGAGTACTACCCGACGATCGACCGGTGGTTATCTGTGTCAGTCGTTTCAGATGACGGAACCTCGACTGTCTACGTTGACGACGTGACCGAGCGAAAGACCCACCAACAGGCGCGTGAACGGCTCCGTGCCGAACACGAGCGGGCCGCCGTAGTCGACCGACTGATCGCCGACGTTCTCCGGGGACTGGTCGGTGCCGCCTCACGAGAGGAGATAACGAAGACGATTCGGGAGCGACTGGGGAACTCCGACCAGTATCAGTTCGCGTGGACCGGTGTCCGCGTTGCTGACGGCGAGGGCCTGGAGGTGGAGGGCGCCGCGGGCGACCGAGGCGAGACCTTCCCGGCGGTCCGCGCGGCGGTTGAGCGCGGCGACACCACTCCCGAACAGCGGGCGGTCGAGCGACAACGTCCGCAGCTAATCCAGTCGCTGAGCGGCGACGAGACGGTCCCGGAACCCGTCCGCGTCGCCGGGTTCGCCGACGGTGTCCAGTCGGTGCTGGCCGTGCCACTGGTATACGGGTCTAGCGTCTACGGGGTTGTCGGCGTCTACGCGGGAACGAAGAAGGCGTTCAGCGACCACGAGCGATCGAGCTTCGAGGCGCTCGGTGAACTTGCGGGGCTGGCAATCAACGCGACCCGAAACCGTCAGCTCCTACTCGCGGACACGATCACCGAGGTTACGTTCGAGCTCGGGGCGCACTCCGCGCTCGCCCGGCTCAGTGAGTCCTGTGACGCGGAACTCACGCTTGACGGCACGGTTCCGGCTGGCGACGACGGCCTCACCTGTTTCCTCACCGTCTCGGGGGCTGCCCCTGAAGCGGTCGTCGACGCGACTGAACCGACGCAGAACGTCGATGGGGGGCGGGTCGTCCGACAGTCGGACGAAGGCCACGGACGAATCGAACTCACGCTCGGGAGTGAGACACCGCTCGTGGCAGCCGTCACCCACGGGGCGACCATTCGGACGGCGACGTTCGAGGGTGGCACCGGTCGATTAGTCGTCGAACTGTCCACCGACGCTACTGTTCGCCGATTGGCGGACGAAATCGGTGACGATAGGCCCGCACCTGTCCTCGCCCGCCAAGATCGGACGCGGTCGCCGACGACGGCGCGAGAGTTTCGGGACGAACTGAATGAGCGGCTTACCGACCGACAGGAAACCGTGCTTCGGACGGCCTACCTCGCGGACTACTTCGAGTCGCCGCGGGGAAGTACGGCCGAGGAAGTTGCCGAGTCACTCGAGATTACGGGATCGACGCTGCTACATCACCTACGCGCGAGCCAGCGGAAGTTACTTGAAGCGTTCTACGACGAGCACAACGATGACAGATCGTAGGCGTTCATCGCCCGTCGCGGTCGATGTCTGCGAACTCTGCGAGCACCGTTTCGTCGTCCAGTAGCCGCCGTGTACGTCGTTCGAGCCGGTTCGCGCGTTCGCGTACTACCGCAAACTCCTCGTGATTCTCGCGCTGTTCCCGGCTAGTCTGGGACGCCAGAACCGTCTCTGTGGACTTCGCACTGAAGTACTCTCCGAGCGTCTCGTAGGCGAGGACCCGGCGCTGGTGGTCGACGACCGAACGGATATCCGCACGGTCGACCGGTTTACAGAGATAGTCGTCGAAGGGGAGGTCCAACACGTCAAACCCCGGATCGATCGCGGTCACCATCACGACACGGCCCTCGAACTCCTGTTCATCCAGTGTTTCGAGTACCTCATCGCCAGAGATATCGGGCATGTGACGGTCGAGGAGGACGATGTCCACCAGTTGATCCTCGACCGTCGACAGCGCCTCTTGACCCCCGTAAGCCGTCTCCACCGCACATTCGCCGCGAAGTCGGAGTGCGTAGGCGTCGGCGACTTCCCGCTCGTCATCGACGACGAGAACCCTGGGGCCTTGGTCGGTGTCGGTATCCGCCATGATGGAGCGTGTTTAGGACCTTCCATCGGATCCACATAACTGATTTCGTTCGACGTGGGGTGCTGTGGTTCCCCCGAAATCTGTATAGTGAGATACGTGCGTATCCGCTCGTCTGGATACTGAGCATGTTCGACCAAGGGGGTTCCACCACACCGTAGTCGTATGGCTGTACGCCCTCAATCACGTCACGAACACGCGGAGGAACCGACTTCCCCACCGACGACCGCAGAACTGCTCGATCTCCTCGGCGACGAATACACCCGTCGCGTGTTCGAGGCAGTCTCGGAGTGCCCCCGTGGCGGGCGTGCCGTCGCGGAAGCGGCCGGGGTCTCGCGGGCGACGGCGTACCGACGTCTTAACGAGCTCAGGGACGCCGGGCTCGTCACGAGCGAGCATCATATCTCTTCTGACGGTCACCATCGCGAACAGTTCACTGCGTCGGCCCGACATCTCTCGGTCTCGCTCGACGATGGCGACATCGAGGCGGCCGTCAGTTTCGGTCTGTAGCGTCGCTGGACGGGTCGTCTCTCTCGTCAGTAGGCCTATTGGAATCGTGGAATCGGACGACGACGGTCCCTTCGTCGCTAGCCTGCTCGAATTCGAGTTCGGCACCGAGTTGGTTGACCGCCCAGTTGACAAACCATAGGCCCACACCGAGCCCGTGTTCGAGCTGGGTTTCTCCCGCCCCGGTGAGCAGTTCGCGTTCGCGCTCGGGGATGCCGGGACCGTTATCGGCGACGCGGAGTCGTGGAGTCCCGTCGACTGTCGTGTCGACCTCAACATCGACGCATATGGGATCAGTCACGTGAACGATCGCGTTCTCGACGAGTTCGGCCACAAGACGGCGAACTATCGTCCGATGGGAGGATATTTGTAGGCTTTCGGGTGTGTCGACAGAGACGCTGCTCTCTGGATGGTCCTCTCGGGCTGTCGTAGCGACCTCCTGGGCCACGGCGGCGAGATCGACCGGCGATGGGGGGCCGCTGCTGTCAGTCATCACCGCCTCGGCGTCCCGGGCTTTTCGGCTAATTGACGACAGATCGGCGGCACTGTCCTGGATCGCCGTCCGATGGACCTCATCATCGACGTGATCGGCGTGGGCGAGGATCACGTCGAGCTTGTTCCGCACGTTGTGTCTCAGAACGCGGTTGAGCACGGAGAGTCGCTGCTCTCGGGTGCGTTGGTCGGTCACATCTCGGAGTAACACCGCTCTGGCAACCGGTGTTCCTCCGTTGTCAGTATCGTCACCTTCGACGGCGGAGACGGTGAACTGGAACTGGCGGCGGCCCTGGGTCGTTCTGAGCGTGACGTTGCCGGTCGTCCCAGGCGACAGGTCCACATCGTCGATCCCGTCGACGATCGATGTCATCGGTGTGCCGATCATCTCCCGAGTCGATCGGTCAAACAGGCCCTCGGCCGTTGCGTTGGCGTCGAGGATGTGGCCGTCCCAGTCGACGACTATCACGGCCTCCTGTAGCGCTTCCACGACGCGTGAACGGGCGACATAGTCTGCTTTTGGGAATCCCGTCAGCACGGGATAGCGCCGGATCGAGATCGCTAACAGCAACCCGGAGAGGAGCAGTCCGGCTGTCACTCCGTCGACGATCCGACTGCCGTCGAGCCACGTGCCGACTACGTACGGTGCTGAGACCGCACCGAGCTGCGCCGCAAGCTGCGCCTTCGAGATTCGTCCATGGCTCCATCCGTAGCTGAGGAAGACGACGGCCGCGTAGACGTACACGATGAACAGGAGCATCAGTTCGGTCCCCACGAGAGACGCTAGCGAGCGTTGGACCGCCTCCGTTGATGGGTCGCCCTCGAACGTGGCCGCCGCGCCGACAAGCGGAAGCGCGAGGAGGACGAACAACGCGATCCGCGGGCGGGTCAGTCCGGTACCGCGACCGGTGTAGCCGAGTACGTAGACCAGCCATATCGCGGGGATGAATACGATCGGTAGAATCTGTGCGACAGCGGCCATCCCCGCACCCACCGACCACTCGTGCGGGAACTCTGAAAGAAGCGACAGAAGCGCCCACAACGACAATCCGGCGGCCATGGCAGCGAAGGCGGTCGCGTTCGGTGGTGATCGATCCCTGGCGGCCCGCCACGTTACCCACGCCAACAGCCCGACGGCAACTCCGTCGATGGCCAGTGAGGCTGAGAGGGAGAAGATGTTCATCGTGTCGTCGATACTGTTCGCCTCTTCCGGCGCCGTATTGAGGCCGGTGATCGATCATCGCGGCGTCGATGGAAGCTCACTGTCGGTCTCGCCTCCGAAGTTGTCGGAACGTGTTGTCAATAGTTCCCCCGATTGTGATACTGCCACCGCCGGCACCGTCGGGTGTACTCGTACTAGGGACGACGTCATCGACGAGAGCAGTTGACGGTGAGCGGAACATCGACAGAAACACGGCCATACCAAAGCGTAACAGCCAATATTTCGGTCCATGATCGACCGACCGGCTGATGGAAACCGCCATACTGGATATTGGTGTGGCCCCCAATAACCTCCTAATGTGTGTTGCAGGCTCAGAAACACGATGAAGACCTGTTTCAGACTGCGAAACACTCCATCTCCTTATTTTCCTCCTGCACACAAAACAGAAGATGCCCGTCGTGACGAACGACGGGTTATGGTCCGCACCTCTCCCCCACCGGCATCCCCCTCCCTGCCGGCAGTTCCCCCGCTGGCCTTCCAAGACGCTACGATCCGCACTCCTCCGGGAGGGGACAAAACGCCCGGTCACTACCGGTCTCCCGCTCTCGCTGTGCGTCATGGCTCCATCCGAAGCGCTTGACATCCTCCCCGCACTGAAGCGCGATGATTTCTACGGTGGAATATTGTGGTTCACCTATTCCGCGCGGGCACGTCACCAAGGGCCCCGAGACCGTCGATGTGCGTGGCCGTAAAGAATACAGCTCCGTCGACCAGTACTGGTGGTGATGTCACTTGATGATGAAAGCCTGGATCGAACGCGTAGTGCCAGCGCATCTCTCCTGATTCCCGATCGAACACGCTGATTGTCTTCTTCCCAGGGGCGAACTCGGGGCTTCCGACCGGGAACACGACCGTGTCTATTCCGATACAGAGCCCCGGTTTGTACACCGGAGTCTCGCGGTGCCATCGCTCTGTTCCGGTTTCGGCGTCGATTGCGACGGCACCTTCCGAGTTCGTAACGAATACGGTACCGTCGTCGACGGCAACCGTCCGAGGGATGACATCGCCGTCCTCACCGAATGAAGAAAGTTCGCGGATCCGATCGCCGGTTTCCCTGTCGTGAACGACGAGTGTTCGGTCATCAGAGACGAACACACCTTCCTGGGTGACAACGGGTGCGGCGGACTCTGGTGTGGCCGTGAGTTTGCTCCGCCAGCGTTCCGACCCATCCTCCAGTGCGAAGGAAACGAGAGATGGCGATCCATCCACGTCTCCAACGGCGAACACGCGCCCGTCGTCCACGGCAGGCACACACGGGAGTCGGATGACCGTGTAGGTTTCCCAGCGTTTCGCCCCATCGACTGCCCTGAACGCCTCGATACCGATGTCAGAAGCAACCAGCACGGTCCCGGCGGTTTCGTCTGCGACGAGGTGTTTGAACCCGTTTGTGGGTTGCGTCCAGAGCTGCTCGCCTGTTTGCGGATCAAGCGCAACGAGTTCCGCATCGTACGCCATGATACACCGGTCGTCGACGACGACAGTCGCGTTCTCCCCACTGGCGTCGAGGGTTGTTCGCCACTGTTCGGTCCCATCCTGTGCGTCGAACGCGATCGCACTCCCCTCATGGCTGGGATCGAAGTTTGTCGTATATACTGTTCCGTCGGAAACTGCGGGCTGCCAGCGTGTGAACGCCTCTGATGTCCATGCCAGATTCCCTTGGGAGGGGACAGCGACGTTCGGTGCGGATGTATTCGCCCCGTTGGCTCCGTGCTGTGTCCACGCTCCCGTGGGTGTTTCCGGCAGAGGTGTCTCCGGATCCACCAATGGAAGCCTCGACAGACACCCTGATAGTGTACTCGCGCCGACAACCACTGTCGACAAGAATGTCCTTCGATTCATGTATGATATGACATCGTATCTCGATATGATGATCGCCAAGCATTCCGAAATTTTGCTATATCCTGTCTTTCACCGAAATGTTCCAACCGTCTTCGATTTTGTTTTCCAGCGACAATCGAGATACTGAGTGCGGACGATCGAGGACGAAGCTCATTCACCATCACACGTACCGATATATCCTCGGCTGGCGCACTTTCCTATACTGATAACTCAAATCGATGTTGTTCTTTCCCAGGTTGAAGGCGAGTGTTTCGGTGGTAAACGATCGGTTCTAGGGTCTCAAATTCGTGAGAGCGCAGCCCACAACAGCGCGCCGATTGGGATGAGAAAGAATGGTCCAAATGCAGCCAGAATTCCGAATGCTTCGGTCTGGCTGACCTGTGATGTGAACAGTAACCCGACAGGAACAGCGCCGAAGCATAGGATTAGTCCGATTGACGCAGCAATGACGGCGGTATCTCGTGATGGGCGTTCTTCGCGTCGCACTGGCAGATCAAGCGTCTCAATCGCCTGATCAAGATCTGTTACTGGGCCGAACTGTGCTTCATCACTCGGTACCGTGTCGACTCCAGAGATAGTGAGGGTTCCTGTTCCGAAGATTCGATCCGGGATCGCATTCTGTATCGAGAATTGGGCCCCGGATCGGATCGAGACAACCCACTGTGGTGCCTCAAGTAGCGTGTCGTAGGCGACGAGCGCTTCTCCACGCCGCTGATACTCGATGGTACCGTACCGAAGATAGTAGCTCAGGACCCTTACACCAGCGATGGTGAGTATCACCCCCAGCCCGAGGGTAATCCAAACCATGTGTCCGGTTCCGACGGCAGCAATGAAGCCAAAGACAACAAGAATGCCGACACGGTTAGCGAATCCAAGCCCGATCGCTGAGAAACTTCCCAGCAGGACCGATTTGGGATTTACCGTCACGCGGGCTTGTACTGACTCGGTCGGGAGATCAAGTTCCGGCTGTGGCCGGCTGAGATCATCGTCACCCAGTCGTTCGACAAACCGACGGACTGTGCCACCGAAACGGCCCGTGGAAACGTTCGAGATGGCGAGTATTGTTTTCGCTCCAACGATACCGACAAGCAGTGTGAACCCCATCTCTTGGCCGCCTGCCGCCCCGAGCATCGCAAGAAACATGACGGCGAATGTCAACTGAGCAGGCGTTCGCAGTATCTCTCTCGCAGAGACGTCGGTATACTCCTGCCGTCCAAGATACTCTACGATGAACTCGGAACCATGAGCGATCACTAATGCACCGATTCCAAGCAGGAGATTGATCGAGGGTACTGTTGTATGATCAACCGAAAGCCAGTATAACGCGCTTGGTGGGATAACTGTGAGTGTCCATGTTCCAAGCATCGAAACCCCGAACGGGATGTTTCGTGGATATATTGGCGGCCATCCTAGTCGAGGGCGCCACCCGCCTCGCTTCTCCCGGAGTTCGTGTAACGGCTCGATCTGGCCAACAACCTCGGGTGAGCCACGCTCAGCAAACAGTGCTTTTGCTACTCCTAGCAGGACTGTGCTGAACGCTTCTATCCAATAAATAATGAGCAGTGACCAGAGATCCCATCCCCAAGCTACGACACCGACGAGCGGGACGAGATTTGCACCGATGAGGATGGGACTTGGAAGCGACCGGGATGATTGAATGGAAGGCACTACGTACATACTCAGATACGGCGTATTGGTCACTTGAAGCGACTCTTGAATATATTGTTTGATCGAGATATCTTTGACGGCGGACTCTCGGAACGACAATATCGGAGTCCGGAAAGCACCTATCCAGCTCTGTTGAACTCCTCTTCTTCAGACAGATTCTCATCTGAAACAGCCGGTCGATGAGTCCTGCGAACTATTCATAACTCTACCTCTGAGATAACCCTCAAAGATTAATGAGCATTGAGTATCAGACGTGAGTTATGGAAAAGCATCCGAAACCACAACTAGGGACGAATGGAAATGTGATCTGGCACCGAGTGGGCGCATTCTTCATCGATTCAATTCTTATGGGGCTAATCTGGGTTCCCGTTATGCTCGCTGGGGCGGCCCTCGGCGAGATCGGTTTCCTCGTGTTCACGGTAGCGGGGCTGGTCGCAACAGTCGTGTACGGTTTTCTGCTTGAGGGGCTGTACGGCTACACGCCGGGGAAATACCTACTCGGACTAGTCGTTATCAAGCCCGACGGTTCCAACTGTACAATCGGCGCGTCAATACTACGGAACCTGTTATGGATCGTTGACGCACTCCCGACTTTCAACCTCATCGCAATGGTGTCAATATTGCTTACTGACGACAATCAGCGGGTCGGCGACCTCGTTGCAGATACAGTCGTCGTTAAGCAACAGTGAACTACCCCACCCTACCGCTCGGGCTGACGCCCTCGCGCTTGAGGGTGGGGCTTCCTGTTTCCACGACGCGCTTTGCATCCACAACCGAGGACACAGGGAGCGCAGTCTCCACAGGCGTTGATTCGGAGCGTCCCGATCCTAACCGCTTCCTGATACCGCGAGAAAGAATGTTCCACGCCGCGTTCGCGTCTCTGTCCGCCTCGAACCCACACGTCGGGCAGGAGTGTTTGCGCATCCACAACGGTTTCTCGGTCGAAACGCCGCAGGACGCACACTCTTTCGTCGTTCCGCGCGGATTCACAGCAACGAAGTGCGTTCCTTCGCGTTCGCACTTGTATTTGAGCATCCGCAGGAACGTCCCCCACGCCGCACCTGCCCGGTTCCGCGAGTTGCCCGGTAGTTCGACCAACCCCTTCGCGTCCAAGTCCTCGACGGCCACGAAGTCGTACTCCCGAGCGTAGTAGTTCGAGAGCTTGTGAAGGAAGTCGCGGCGCTTGTTCTTCAACTCGGCGTGGCGTTCTGCCACGACCCGACGCTGTTTCTCCCAATTGTCCGACCCGTGCTGTTTCCGCGAGAGGTCGCGCTGTGCGCGTTCCAACCGTTCGCGTTCGTCGGACAGGTCGAGGGATTCGACGGCGGTTCCGTCGGTGTCGTGGGCGTACTTGAGAATCCCCACGTCGATACCGACGCAGTTCTCGGGATTCTCCGGCTTCTCCAGCGGGTCGTCGGGCGTCTCGATGCCGAGAATGGCGTACCACTTCCCGGTAGGTTCTTGCTTGACCGTGACGGTCTTAATGTCGGCGTCGTCGGGGAGGTCGCGGTGGAAGGTGAGCGGGATTTCTCCGAGTTTTGAGAGCCACAGTCGCGTCCGACCGCCCGTGTTCTTGAGCTTGAAGCCGGATTGACTGTAGGTGAAACTGCGGTACTCGCCCGGTGGCTTCCACTTGAGGGTCCCGACGCGGTAGCCGTTCTCTTTGCGCTCTCGTAGTGTCGAGAGGTTGTCGTACAGCCGTTGCACGACCTTCTGTAGTACCTTCGAGTGAACGCCTTTCAGGTCGCTCCACCACTTCTTGAGACTCGGCAGGAGCTTCTGCTCGGAGTATGCCGAGGTGTCGTCGGTGCGGTTGAGTCGGTGGAGAAAATGGTTGTAGACCTGTCTACAGGTATCGACAGTCCACGCTAACTGTTCTTCGAGAGCGTCGGACGGTCGGAGTCGATACCTGTAGTTGTAGTTCACGAGCGTTCTTCGATGAGTTCGTCAAGTTGTCCGCGAACGAACGACGAGAGGTTGAGGTGGTTCTCCTCGACCCACTCGGCTTGGTCTTCGCGGATGGTGATGTTCTTCCGCCTCACGACATACGCATTATGCGCATCTGTGCGCATAGTTGTTTCGATTGCGTGGGCCTGTGGACCGAGCGTCGAACGTGTTTGAGAACCGTGCGGCGTTGACGAGACGCGCAGCGTCTCGTTCGCACACCAGAAATCTCCGGTTTCTGGGGACGCTGTATCTCTTCCCTACTCACTCGCTTCGCTCGTTCGTTGAGGAAGGGGCCTTAGCGCCTCAATTCAGGTAATCGGAACATGTCTGCTTGCCCTGTACTGATCGCGACTGGGCCAGAATATGTCACTTGCTGAGGATTTCACGTATGGAAACGCTGCTAGCTAACCAAACCACGGCTAACAACAAAATGATTACGCCGTCTGGGAATCTGCTTCTTCCACAGCCGGTAGGCGGTCGAAACGTGTGTGCGGTGCGGTCGCTGTCTAGCGATAGCGGATGCTAAAGAAGGGCCCCGACCGACCGCTGAGGGCCGCCGATTTGGCGGCCCTCAGCTCCCTCGTCTGTCTGCCCGGCCAGTGGTCATCATCATTCGGAGAGGCGATCTTGTGACTCGGGACGCCAGCACGTGAAGCAGAGATTCACGTATTCGGGCTTTCCCGGATGCCGCGCGCCGCGGCATCCGGGCTGTAGCGCCCATGACTCGACTTCTTTCGCGCATGGACCAGTCAACAGAACGTGCTCTATGGCACGGAATCCTTATCGGTCTCTTGCGCCCCATATCTTGGTTCACGTTCTCTAGGGATAGCAGCGTTTCCATCGAGTCAACAGAGCCACCTATCCTTTTTTCAATCCAGTTGAACGCATCGTACTGTGACTAGACTGCTCTGTCACAAACCGTGTTGCTGTGTCTAGCTTCCTAGCGCTCTGCCGGTCGTGTTCTCTGTGCCAGCGGAACTGTTCGTTGGTGTCCGGATCTCGACCGATTCGTCGCCGTACACAGTCATGGTCTCGATCACAGTGCCGTTCTCAGCAACCCGTTGGACGATGACTGTCGGCGTCTCCGCAGTCGTTTCACTTGGATCCGTCTCTCTCGCGAGCCGATCTCGGCGTCGAAGCCGACGACGGTCAACTGGTCAGTCGTCGAAAATCCCGTCGTCTCGATGTCGAATGCGATCGTCGCGAGTGTACTCATTGGGATTCCTCACTGGCTTCTTCATCGGGTACTTGCGCATCGATGCTCTGTTCGTTGAGCCGGCGTTCGAGCACTTCGAGGCGTTCCTCATGGTCTTCTAATATGGCCTCCTGTTCGAGATCGATACTGAACAGCGCCCGCACCAGTGGATTCTGATGGTTCAACAACCCGCTCGCATCGGCGTGTTCGCGAGCGTACTCGAACAGCCGGTCGAAGCGCGGCTGGTCGCGACGACGGAGCGCCCGTCGGAACTCCGTCCAGCGGTCTTCGATAGCCCGCAGTGCATCCCAATATGTCGGGTTCGTGCGTCCCATTGTTAGCGCCCCCCAGATGCTGTCCACGCATCGAGAAGGGAACTTGCGGTGAGCGACATCGCCTTGCCGTCAGCGGTCACCCCTGTCCCGACACCTGCCGGACTCAACGTCGACGACGGAGGTGTCGCGGGTTCGATCCCGACCTGTGTCGCCCGCGTAGCGAGCAGCTGTCGCCAGTAGGCGAACGTGGTCTGATAGTACGCACCGTCATCAACGGGATAGACAAGTGTCTCGAACTCGTTACCGACGAATCGCGGCCCCATCCGGGTTTGCTCACACTCAAGATGGTTATTGGCGGCCGTCGTGACCGGTTCTGTGAATTCATTGATCGTACTCCGAGTCACGAGTACCGGGACGTCGTAGCTGTCGGCGTACGTCGCTAGTCGAGCGAGGGTTCTCGCTTGGAGTATTTCTGCGTGCTGCTCGCTGAGTGTGTCGTCGCTGCGGTACTGGGCGTCGACGGCCGGCGCGACGATGAGCGACGGGGTGTGTGGAGACGAGTCTTCGCTATGAGTCGATGACTGTCGACCGGGTGTGCTGGTGACGGCGGTCGATTTCTGCCGTCGGGAGATCGTCGACAGCGCCGTAGTGCTGGTACGCAGTAAATCCCCGTGCGACGTGGATCCGGTCGAGCAACCGCTGGTTCGGTGTGATCTGAGCCAGCGTCGTCGTCGTCGCGTGGCCGTTCGCATCAACCCAGAAGGCGGGCCCATCGTGTACCAGGAGATGGTCAAGCACGAGCGACTGGAGGATCGGGACGCCACGGCCTCCCTTGACGTCGAGCAGCGTGATGCCGTCGCCGAGTGACGGTAGGAGCATCTCTTCTGTGGCTGGGTCAGCTTGATCTGCCAAGCCCAGATTGCGGTCTGCGCCCCGTGTCGGCCGGCATTCGGTTCGATGGTGGGTGGTCTCCCATACTCGATAACTAGTCACTCTCCCAATAAGCGGCGGCGCGGCGCTTCCGGACTTCCAGAAAAGAATGTACCAGACACCGGTTCGACTTCTGTCACCGGATCTTGAGGAGTGGTAAACTGTTTCCAAGACTCTTTCCGAGGTGGCCGTCACCTTTAATCACCAGATTAACCAACATTTCGGTATATCCCGGCAGGTTGTTGGTTAATTTAGCTATCCTCATTGTACCGAGCCCGCCGATGATACCTGTGGATATGATATTCTAGAGGGTTTTATACAACTCTTCACAAGGTATTATTTTCGATCAGCATGAGTTGAAACGTCTGCTCAGCAGGTCTGCATACGTATCGACCACTCCTGCTGACGACCACACAGGTCCGTCGTTTTGTGATCGTGGCTCTGTTGAAATCCTATTCTTCAGATATATTTCCACCTGAAACAGCCAGTCGATGAGAGTTGCGTATTGAGTAACTGTCCCAAACCGCCGAGTCGAGGACTTGACGCTACCGCCGAGTTCTCCGAAAGAAATCACTGCTCGTGTACCTCGTCCGTGGCGTCTACTGACGACACTTCGACCAGCCGGTCAAGGTAGACTAGCGTCATTCCTGCGATAATCAAGACGGCTCCGAGATCGATGATCACAAGGACAGGCGACTGGCGAGCTGAGAGGACCGCAGTCGTCGCAATGAGCGCTATTGACAGTATCGTTGCAGGGAACAACAGGAGGTCGTCAACGAGGCCACGAACGAGTGCGAACGCCGCCATCACGACGGAGACGATTACCGCCATCACTGCTCCGCCAAGCGTTACAGGGGCCAGCATCACGTCGAACTATTGGGCTGTAATATTCAAAGTATTCTATGAGACAACCGCTACGTTAGCTTTGGTGACACTGGAGCCACCGCAGTCCGCACCAAGTGGTCCGTGGACACGCTGTATTGACCGCTACCGGGGCAGAATATATCTCTTGCTGAGAATTTCAACAGAGCCTCATATCCGGTTCATTAGTCCGGTCTCTATCCGTTATTAGTGGAGCGGGCCGGGCGCGATTTGAACACGCGACCGACGGATTAAGAGTCCGTCGCTCTCCCTAACTGAGCTACCGGCCCTCGAACGTCCGTACCCGAGTCACGGTAAAAGGCCTTTTCATTCGCGGGGCGGCGCGGCGATGAGGATCCGACCGCCCTCGGACGGGCGATCCAGGGATCCACCGAAGAACGGTACGAACATCGCGAATGCGGTGCTTTCACCGACTTCACCGCCGCGGCGAGAGCGCACTCGTTAAGTGTCGTCCCGCGGAAACTCGCTTCAATGAGTGGCGCATCCGGCTCGGCACGCACGCGATACGCGATCCTCGGTTGCGGGAGCGTCGGCCACGCGGTCGCGGAGTCGCTCTCCGATCGCGGCAAGGACGTGCTCATCCTCGATCGCGACGAGAGCCGCGTCGAGGCGCTGCGGGACCAAGACCTCAACGCCCGCGTCCAGGACATCTCGGATCCAGACGTCGTCGACGCGCTCGACGACCGGGACATCGTGTTGATCCTCGCCTCGGACGTCGAGGCCAACAAGGCGGCCGTCTCCGCGATCCGCGAGGTCGACGGCGACCAGTACGTCGTCGTGCGCGCGTCCGACCCGGTCAGCGAGGACGAACTCCGCGAGCGCGGCGCGGACGTGGTGATCAACCCCTCGACCGTGATCGCCGACAGCGCCCTCCAGTCGCTCGAGACGGGCGAGCTGGAGTACATGGCCCGTCAGCTCGCGGAGATCATCGAGGGCGGGGGCGACCGGATGGCGATCCTCACCCACGACAACCCCGAGCCGGACTCGATCGCGTCGGCGACCGCGCTTCAGGCGATCGCGGGCGCCTTCGGCGTCGAGGCGGACATCCTCTACTCCGGCGACGTGGGCCACCAGGAGAACCGCGCGTTCGTGAACCTGCTCGGCATCGACCTGCGCTCGCGGGCGGACGCGCCGCCGCTCTCGGAGTACGACACGGTCGCCGCGGTCGACCTCGCGAAGTCGGCCGAGAACGACGTGAACCCCGAGACGGGGATCGACGTCTACATTGACCACCTCGAGTCGGACGCGCCGCCGGACGCGCGGTTCGTCGACGTCCGAACCAACGTCTCCTCGACGTCGACCATCCTCACGAAGTACCTCCAGGAGTTCGACCAGTCGCCGACGGAGGCGGTCGCGACCGCGCTCCTGTACGGGATCCGCGCGGAGACGCTGGATTTCAAACGCGACACGACTCCCGCGGATCTCACCGCGGCCGCGTACCTCCACCCGTTCGCCAACCACGACACGCTCGAGCAGGTGGAGTCGCCCTCGATGAGCCCCGAGACGCTCGACGTCCTGGCCGAAGCGATCCAGAACCGGCAGGTTCAGGGGAGCCACCTCTTCTCGACGGCCGGGTTCATCCGCGACCGCGAGGCGCTCGCGCAGGCGGCCCAACACCTCCTCAACCTCGAGGGGATCACGACGACGGCCGTCCTCGGGATCGCGGACGACAACATCTACCTCGCGGCCCGTTCGAAGGACATTCGGCTCAACATCGGCAACGTCCTCCAGGAGGCGTTCGCGGAGATGGGCGACGCCGCCGGCCACTCGACGCAGGGCTCCATCGAGATCCCGCTCGGCATCTTCACTGGCATCGAGGCGAGCGGGGGGAACCGCGACACGCTCCTCCATCTCACCGAGGAGGCGGTCCGACGGAAGCTGTTCGACGCGCTCGGCGTCGAGGGCGCGGCCGAAGGCGGAAACGGGGCGTAACCGGGACGCGATCCGGGTCGGAGCGAACTCGGAGGCGAGACGATGCGCCGTCGGCACACGCCGGGGACGGCTTTTTATCCGCGGTCGGCGACTCATCTCGTATGACCGACCCGTTCGTCGTCGTCGGTGCCGACGCGGCCGGACTGAGCGCTGCCAGCAAGTTCCGCCGGGAGGCTCCCGACCGCGACGTCGTCGTCTTCGAGAAGGGCCGCTGGATCTCCTTCGCGTACTGCGGGATGCCGTACTTCATCGAGGGACGGATCGAGCACATGTCGAACCTGCTCTCGCTGTCGCCGAGCGAGGTCGACGACCGCGGGATCGACCTACGGCGCGGCCACGAAGTCGTCGGCGTCGACCCCGAGGCAGGGACGGTCGCGGTCGAGACCGCGGAGGGCGACCGGTTCGAGCAGCCGTACGGCGACCTGCTCGTCGCGACCGGCGGCCGCGCCGTCACCGGCCCCCTCGACGTGCGGGGTGTAGACGGCGCGTTCACCCTCCACGACATGGACGCCGCGGCGGCGATAGACGCGTACGTCGCCGAGCCGGACGCCTACGACCCCGCTCGAGCCGACGTGTCGGCGGTCGACCGCGAGCGCGTCGACCGCAACGCGGCCATGCCCGCGCCCGAGACCGCCGCGATCGTCGGCGGCGGGTACGTCGGCGTCGAGATGGCCGAGGCGCTCACCGGCCGCGGGCTCGACGTCCACCTCTTCCAGCGTTCGGAGCACCTCCTCCCGCCGTTCGGCGAGGCGGTCGGCGAGCGCGTCGAGACCGAGCTCGCGGAGCGGGGCGTGACCGTCCACACCGGGAGTCCGGTCGAGGAACTCGTCGGCGACGACCGGATCGAGGCGGTCGCGTTCGATGGCGAGTCGCTCGCCGTCGACCTCGCGGTCGTCGGCGTCGGGATCGAGCCGAACACGGAGCTGCTGTCGGGAACGGGCGCCGAACTCGGCGAGGGCGGCGCGATCCGGACCGACGAGTACGGCCGGACGAACCTCCCGGACGTGTACGCCGCCGGCGACTGCGCGACGGCGATCCACGCGGTCACCGGCGAGGAGGCCTGGATGCCCCTCGGTCTCACGGCGAACCGGTCCGGCCGCGCGATCGGCTCGACGGTCGCCGGCGACCCGACGCTCGTCGGCGACATCGCCGGGACGGCCGTCGTCAAGGCGTTCGACCAGGAGTGCGGCCGCGTCGGGCTCGTCGAGGAGGACGCGGCCGTCGAGGCCGGGTTCGACCCCGTGAGCGAGACGGTCACCGCGGGGTCGCGCTCGGGCTATTACCCTGGTGCGGCCGAGACCGACGTGACGCTCGTCGCCGACCGCGATACGAAGCGGCTGATCGGCGGGAGCATCGTCGGGCCCGATCGGGCGGCCGTGCGGGTGAACACTCTCGCGACCGCGCTGGAGGCGGACCTCACCGTTCCCGAGCTCGAACGGCTCGACCTGGCGTACGCGCCGCCGTTCAGCCCGGTGTGGGACCCGATACTGGTCGCGGCGAAGGTGTTGACCGGATCGCTCGAGGGGTGAGAGACGAGAACGCGATCGTCGGCGTCGGCGGCCGTCGGTCCGGCCTCAGTCGTCGGCGTCGGCGGTCGTCGGACCGGACCCGGACCGAGCCCCGGTGACGGCCGCGATCCCGCGGCCGACGAGGAATCCGACGGTTCCGAGCACGGCCGCGCCGGCGACCGCGAGCGCGAGGGGTTCCGCGAGCGCGAGACCGGTCGAGAGCGGACCGCCGGCCGCACCGTCCGGCCCGCCGTTCCCCGCACCGACCGCGATCCCGCCCCCGGCGACGAGGTGGATCCGGGGACCGACCAGTTCGAGGAGCACCGCCGCGGCCGGCCCGTACGCGAGGAGAACGCTCGGGAGCAGCCCGCCACCCCCCCGCGTGAAGCCCGCGACGCCGATGGCGAGCACGGCCGTACAGGCGGCCGCGACCGCGATCCGGTCCGCTCCCACCGCTCCCGCGGCTCGGACGGCGCCGAGCGCGAGCGCGAACCCGGTCGCGCTCCAGACGGCGGCCCGCTCGAACCCCGCGTCGCCGAGGAGAGCCCGCGCGAATCGCGTCATTCCGGTCGCGTCGCGCCCCGCCCCTCCCGGTCGGGGGTGAGGTTCCCGTGCTCGTCTATCTCGCCGGCGACGATGCGCGTCGAGGAGATCCGATCGCCGTCGGCGGCGGGGACGTGGTCGACGACGACGATCTCGAGGGGGTCGTGGCCGTGCGACTCGCGGATCTCGTTGATCCGTCTCCCACCCTCCCTCGTCTCGGGCGAGACGATCAGCGCGTCGAACTGCGGTTCGACGGCGATCCCCGTCGGCTCCTTCAGCTTCCTGACCGTGAACTCGCGCCCGTACGCGGCCGCGAGGGGTTCGAGTTCGGCCTCCAGGTCGCGCTTCCGTCCCTCGTAGGGGCGGACGTACCGCTCGACGTGTCGGGTCTTCGGGGCGAGCTCGTCGGAGGTCAAGCCGACGGTCACGTCACCCAGCTCGAACGCCCGTTCGAACAGCTTCCGGTGGCCGTCGTGGACGGGGTCGAACGTGCCGCCGAGCGCGACGTTCATGTCCGTGGGTTGCGCGGCCGGAACTTAAATCATCCCGAACCGACCGCGGCGTCGGTCGGTTCCGTCCCGGTCCGCGTCGTCCGGTTCCGTCGGCAGTCGACTCGACTGCCGGTCGATCCGGTTACCGCTCGTCCGCGCCGCCGCCGGACCGGTCCTCGGCGTCGCCCTCCTCGGCGTCGCCCTCCTCGGCGTCGCCCTCTCCGTCCGCGTCCTCGTCCGCCCCGGCGACCGAGATCTGGACCGGTTCGTCGTCGCCCTCGGCGGACTCCCCGCCCAGCCGTCGGTCGAGATTGAAGACGGCGTTGAGCTCGGCCTGGACGTCGCCGACGACGCCGCGGACCAGCTCGCTCGGCGCGATCGCCTCGTACTCGTAGGGGTTGTTCCCCGCGCCGTCGGCCTCGCGTTTCCCCCGCGAGACGGTACCCTCCTCGTGGAGCTCCGCGAGCGCCTCTCGGACAGTGCTCGGGTAGAGCCCGGTCCCGTCGGCGACCTCGTCGCTGGTGCTGTGGGGGTTCTCGCGGAGGTAGACGTAGATCCGCGCCCGCGTCTCGGTGTCGAGCAGCCACGAAAGCAGGTCAACGACGTTGTCGTCGAACCCCTTGACGGCCTTGTCGGCCCCCTCGCCGAGCCGCTCGCGCGTCCGTCGAAGCTCCTCTTTGGTCCGTTCCGTCGGCGACTCGTCGGCAGCCTCGCCGACGATGTCGTCTCCGCGTTCGGCGTCGTCGTCCGTTGTCATGCTCGAAACCTCGCTCCGCGCGCTGAAAAGGGTTTCTCGTCGCTTTCGTTCCGACGGAACACGGATCGGACGGCGTCCCGACCCGACTCCCGTCCGGACTCAGCTCCCGTCCAACACGAGGTCCGCACACAGCGCGTCGAGCCCGCGTTCCTCGCGGATCCGGCGCTGGCGCTCGGTCCCGCTCTCGGCGTCGTACACGTCCCGGATCCCGTCGATCCCGAGCCGGTCGCATTCCTCGTCGACGAGTTCGCCGAGCGGAACCGTCCCCTCGCCGTCGCGCGTGACGAACGACGCGTCGCGGCCGTGACGGATCGCGCGCCACTTGTTCTCGTCCAACAGCTCGCGGCGGAGGGCGGGGTCGGGTCCGGAGCCGGAGGCGGGCTCGGATCCGGAGCCGGCCTCCCCGTCGTCGTACCGCTCCGCGAGGTCGACGACGAGCGCGTGAACGTACTCGACGAACGCGAGCGTCCGATCCGGGTCGCGCTGGGCGTCCGGCGCGCGCACCTCGACGGTGCCGTGGCCGGTGTGGGGACGCACGTCGAACCAGAGTTCCCCCCGGTCCTCGATCGAGCCCTGCTCGACCATGCGGCGCTCGAACCGGTCGAACGACTCGAAGTCCGCGAACGCCGAGGGGATCCCCGTGTTCGGGAGGTTCTCGAATATCTTCGCGCGCGCCGACGCCAGCCCGGTGTCGTAGCCGTTCCAGAACGGGGAGTTCGCCGACAGCGCGAGCAACACCGGACAGTACCACCGGAGGCGGTTGGCGATCCACACAGCCTTGTCCGCGTCGTCGACGCCGACGTGGACGTGGAGGCCCGCCGTCGTGTTTCGGTGTTGGGGGTACCGTATCCGGTCGAGCTGCGAGCGGTACCGCGGCTTCTCCGCGTGAGCCAGCTCGCGCCACCGCGCGGCCGGGTGGAGTCCCGCGGCCGCGACGCGGTAACCGTCGACGGCGGCGTGGTCGACGAGCGCCTCCCGGACCGACCGGAGCGCGTCGCCGGCGCGGTTCGGGTCCTCGATGAGCGGCGTCTGCGCCTCGATCGTACACTTGAACAGTTCGTGGTCGAACCCGTGGGGGACGGCCGCGGGTGGATCGCGACCGTACACGAGGTCGTCGGTCCCGGAGGTCGGGCGACCGTCGGCGTCCACGATGAAGAACTCCTCCTCGATGCCGAGCGTCCCCGTCCGGGTGAACGCGTCCCGCGAACCGAGCTCCATTACGAGCCAATTAGCCCGGCCGTTCTTATAAGGATTGGATGGGGGAAATCGCTTCGTTGCGGGATCGTGGCGTTCTGAGAACGCCGCACGACGGGGCGATCGACCTCGCCGGTTCGGTCGACGTTTCGGCACGATGATCGGCCGAAAACGGAACCGAACCGCGAGAACGCGTCGAACCGCGAGAAAACGAGTCGGCCGGGGGTTCGGTGCGTCCGCGTCCCCGGCTCAGCCGAGGAGGTATCGGGCGACCGGGAACCGCTCGATCAGGGGCGTCCCGCCGACCTCGATCCGCTCGATGTAGGCGTCGAGGCCGAGGATCCGGCCCGCGCCGAAGGCGGCGACCGTGAGGAACACGACCGCGTATATGAGCGTCGAGTCGAGCAGCGCGAGGAACTCGCCCGCCCAGCCGCCGAGGTAGAACATGGTCATCTGGATGGCCCCGCCGAGGGCGGCCAGCCGGACGAACGCCCCGGCGATCAGGGCCACGCCGATGAGCACCTGCGTCACCGGAACGACGACGTTGACGATCTCCATGAGCGCCGGCATCGACGCCATCCAGGCGTAGAGGCCGCTGACCGGGCTCGCGGGGTCGACGTTCGCGAGGTAGCCGCTCGCGTTGAACGGCCACTCGAGCACCTTCCCGATGCCCGCGAACAGGATCATCCCGCCGATGAGCGCCCGGAGCAGGACGATGAACAGCGCCGACAGCGAGTGTGCCTTCCCCAGCAGCGTTATCCCGCCGAACTCCCCGCCGAACTCGTTGGTGGTTTTGGTGGACATAGTGTCTCTCTCCGGTTACGGATACGCCGGACGACCACATAAGGGGAGAAGGGAGTTCCCCGACGGAGAGAAGGAGGTCTCCGACTCCCCCGGTGAGCGGGGTCTTTATAAGCTCTCGCGGTCGCGAGCCGGCTCCGACTCCGGCCGGTCTACCACTCCTCGCCGCTCGCGAGGTCGACGGCGGCGTCGGGTTTCGCGGAGGGACAGACGTCGGCCAGCACGCACTCCCCACAGTCCGGGTTGATCGCGGTACACGTCGCGCGCCCGTGGTCGATCATGAGGTGCGTGAACTGCTGCCAGTCCTCCTCCGGGACGATCCCGAGGAGGTCCGACTCGATCGCCTCGGGCCGCTCCTCGTCGGTGATCCCGAGCCGCCTCGTGAGCCGCTGGACGTGCGTGTCGACGACGATCCCCTCGACGACGTCGTGGCCGTGCTGGAGGACGACGTTCGCGGTCTTTCGCCCCACTCCGGCGAGGTCGGTGAGCTCGGACATGGTGTCCGGGACCTCGCCGTCGTGTTCCTCGACGATGTCCGCACACGCCGAGCGGATGTACTTCGCCTTGTTGTTGTAGTAGGTGATCGAGTTTATCGCCTCGGCCAGTTCCTCCTGGGGCGCGTTCGCGTACTCCTCCGGCGTCTCGTACGTCTCGAACAGGTCCGCACACACCGCGTTGACGCGCTCGTCGGTACACTGCGCCGAGAGGATCACGGCGACCAACAGCTCCAGCCGGTTCGAGTAGTTGAGCGAGATCGTGGAGTCGGGGTACTCCTCGTAGAGCCTCTCGAGAACTTCCTCGACCTGCGCCTCGCGCGTTTCGAGCGGCGTTCCCATACGCGTCGCAGTCGCCGAGCGACATAAAGCGATCCGGAACCGCTCGGTTCCTCCCGGTGAGTCGGTCCGGTCCGGCGGCGGAGCGACAGCTTCAGGGTCCCTCCCGGCGACGGGCCGACGTGTCACGCTCCCGCGACCGGACCCGACGCCACCCGGCGTACCTCCGGCGGCCCGAGGAGTTCTACAGCCTCTGGATCGCCGCCACGTCGACGTACGGCGTCGGCGACATCGTCTCGACGATCGCCTTCCTCACCTACGTCCCCGCCGTCGAGGAGGCCAACCCGGTCGTCGCCCTCGCGCTCGACTCCTTCGGGCTCGCCGGGCTCGTCGGGCTCAAGATCGCGGTGTACCTCGTCATGCTGTGGATCAGCGTCCTCGGCGCCCGCGAGGGTGACGGACTCCTCTATTATTTCCCCCCGGTCCTTCTGACCGCCGTCGGGCTCTACCTCACCGGCTCGAACGTCCGGCTGATGTGGATCGCGAGCTGAGCGAAGGGCTCCGTTGTGTTCCTCACCAGGCGAGACGGTGTGAACTACCCCACCCTACTCCCTCGGCGCTACGCGGCTGTTTCGGATGAGGACCTACCCGAAAGGTCGGGCCGCGACGGAACCAGGTGAATCGACACCCGTCCGTGTTCTACCATCGTCGGTCGAATACCGATGGCCGGCTTCATCCGCGTCGTAGGACGGAGTTCGGCGGACAGCCGGAACGCGGTGCGTTTCGGTGGCGCCTCGAACACGAGACGCTCGCTCGGACGGTCGGTGAACTCCGGACGTCACCGCGAGAGCGGCACCGAGAGTCGATAGGCCGCCCACAGCTGTGCGACGGTCACGACCGCGAACGCCGCGAGCGCGCCGCTCGTCCACAACAGGGGGTCGACCGCGCCGACGACCGGCGCGCCGAGTTGGGCGGCGAGCACGACACACAGGGTCACGACGCCGAGCAGCTGGTACAGCTCCGTCCAGGTGAACCCGTAGCCGGCCACGACGGTCATGTAGCGTTCCACGTCGCGTGCGCCCCGGCACGCGCGCACCTCCTTGCGCGTGCGGTCGTACTCGACGACGCCGAGTTCTTGGAGCCGCGGCAGGTGCGTCTGGTGGAGGGAGGCGTACACGCTCTCGCGCACGCAGCGCGGCGCGGGCGACTCGCCCGTCTCGTCGGCGGCGATCGCCTCCGAGAGCTCCCGGACCGAAACGGGCCCGCCGTGCGTCCGCAGCTCGCGGAGGGCGTTCTTCCGGCGGCTGTTCGAGAGCACGTCGTGAATGACGGTCTCCGGGAGCGAGTCGGGTCGGATCTGTAGGGAAATGGGAAACACCTCGTCTGAGAACGTGAACGACGGATGAGGACATATGTATGCGCCCCATACGTTCGTGTTCCATGCTACCACGCCGAGATCGGATCTCGACCCGGATCCACGGTAGGCGGTCCCACGAGATCCGGTAGGGGGTCGCGTGCGGGGCGGTAGGCATCGCCACGTGGCCGGTATGGCCCGCCACCCGGCCCTTCCGGGCGTTCCTTCGAACCCGCCCGAAACCCTCGAATTCGGTCGAACGAGGGGTTAGTTCCGTCGATGGCGCGGTTCGATCCGTCGATGGCGGCGTTCGGATCCGACGTGTCGAGTCGTAACTATCCCCCCTTCCGCTAAGGGAGGGGTACTGGCCGAAGACGCCAGGGATAACCAATGGACGATAACAACAACTTCGGACTCTCGCGGCGGCAGATGCTCGGCGGCCTCGGAATGATCGGCGTGGCCTCCGCGGGTGCGGGACTCGGAACGACGGCGTACTTCAGCGACGAGGAGAGCTTCACGGACAACACGCTCACCGCGGGCTCGCTCGACCTCCGGGTCGTTTACGAGGCCTCCTACGACAGCGACGGCGCGGTCGAGAACACGGCCGACAGCGCGATGGGCACGCAGGACGGCGATCCCGCCGGCATGTTCTACGAGCTCGACGACGTGAAACCGGGCGACTCCGGCCACGTGGAGTTCTGCTTCGAGATCGTCGACAACCCCTCCTACGTGTGGGCGTGCGGTGACCTCTCGCAGCAGGAGAACGGGATGACCGAGCCCGAGTCGGCCGTCGACGACACCCCCGACCTCGGCGAGCTCGGCGAGTCGATCGTGGCGAGTCTCGCCTACTGTGACGAGGACGGCGAACCGCTCGCGGACGGAGAGATCGCCTCCGGCTCGCTCGTCGACGTCGTCGCAGCTATCACCGGCGGCGCGCCCCTCGACGGCGAGGGCGTCGCAGGCGTGGCGCCCGGCGACCAGGCGGAGTACTCCGAAGTCGTCGAGCCTGAAGACGGTCCTTCGTACATCACCGGTCCGTGCGTCTGCCTCTTCTGGGAGGTCCCGACGAACGTCGGCAACGAGATCCAGACGGACTCGCTGACGATGGACTTCGAGTTCCACGCGATCCAGTCGCGCCACAACGACGGCACGGCCAACCCGTGTGAACCCACCGTCACGACCGAGACCGGCGAGGGCTTCGCCAAGCAACAGGAGTTCGCCACCGAACAGGAGACCTCCTTCGCCCGCGGGCGCTTCGGCAACGACGGCCCGTCCGGCTCCTGGGAGGTCGCCGTCGGCCCCGACGTCGGGAGCGCCGACACGGCCAACTACGAATGGACGCCCGTACTCGGCAATCCCGTCCCGTTCAGCTACACCTACGACGGCGGCGGGAACGCCTCGTTCACCCTCGACGGCGTGAACGTCGACGAGGGGATCCCCGCCCCCAGCGGGAAACTCGCGATCACGACGAAGGCCGACGAGGCCTCCGTCTCCGTCGCGAACCTGGCGCTGGACCTGGACGGCACCCCGGTCACTCTCAGCGGCCCCGACGCGGTCTCCGCGACCAACGACGGCTCCGGCCGCGAGGTCACCTACCTCGTGTTCAACACGGACGCCGCGGACGTCGCGAACGCGTTCACCATCAGCGGCGACGTGACCGTCGACGTACAGGGCGACTACTCCGGCTCCGAGGAGGGCGTCGCCTTCGACATCAGCGTCGAGTAGGCTCCGGACAAGACACCCAGTGCTCGTCCTGGGGTCCCAGGCACCCCATCACGGTCGCAGCAAGCGACGATCGGATATCTACCCACGCGGCGTACGACGGTTCGACTCCGTCGGTGGGACTTCCCCTCGGGGAATTACACTCATGACAGACAACGATACCATCGACACGATCGGACTCTCGCGGCGGAAGATGCTCGCCGGCCTCGGGGCCATGGGCGTCGCCTCCGCGGGGGCCGGCCTCGGGACGACGGCGTACTTCAGCGACGAGGAGGGGTTCACCGACAACACCCTGACCGCCGGCCGGCTGGATCTCATGCTGGACTACAAGGCGACGTACGACGGTCCGAACGGGCCGGAACTCATCGGACAGCGTCCCTCGGCCGAACAACTCATCGAGCAGTACGGGGAGGACACGTCCGAGGGGCCGCTGACCTGGGAGCAGCGGGCCGACCTCGGCTTCTCGTGTGATACCGAAGGCCTGATCAACGGCGACGAGATCCCGATCTTCGAGCTCGACGACGTGAAGCCCGGCGACTACGGCGAGGTCACGATGTCCTTCCACATCTGTGACAACCCCGCGTACGTCTGGATGCGTGGGAGCGTCTACAACGACGACGACAACGGGCTGAACGAGCCCGAATCGCTCGTGGACGACACCGGCGGGGAGGGCGAGGGTGAACTCGCCGAGAACATCGACGTCCGCATGTGGTACGACTCCGACTGCTCGAACACCTACGACGAGGAGGCCGGCAAAACGGACATCCTCCTCGTGCAGGACATCTCCGGCTCGATGGAGTACGATCAGTACGGCGGCATCATCTCCGACGGAGAGGGTGGTCAGACCACGAAGCTCGCGGAAGCCAGAGAGGCCGCAGAGAGCTTCTGTGAGGTCGTCTTCGACGAGACCGCCGACACGTACCTCGGCGTGTTGACCTTCGGGAACGAGGACTACATCGGGAGCGACTACGCCGACGGCGTCCAGTTCGCCCCGTCCGGCGTCGAGAGCGACGTGAAGGACGCGATCGACGACATTCAGGCCGCTCCCGACGACGTCACCGGCACCGCGCTGGGGCTCGCGGTCCAGGAGGCCCAGTCGTTCCTCGCTTCGAACGGTCGATCGGACGCGCAGAAGGTCATGATCGTCCTGACTGACGGCGAGCAGTTCGAGAGCAACGTCGACGAACTGGACGAGGCGAACGTCGCGAAGGACGCGGGAACCCGAATCGTGACGATCGACATCAACGAGCCCGGAGATGGCGAGCCCCAGCTGCTCAGGGACATGGCCGGCAGCAGCCCGACTCCGACCGGTGACGGCGACGGAACCGACTACTACAACTCCTCGGCGGACGACCTCTCCACGGTTCTGCCGCTCATCTACGACGACATCCTCCAGGCGATCATCGTCGGTGAGGAGATCATCTTCGAGGGCACCTTGGAGGAGTTCGGCGACGAGATGAGCGACGGGATGCGACTCGATCCGGCACCCCTGATCGGCTCCACCGACGCCAATGCGGCCTGTTTCCGTCCGGGAACCCACTGCGTCGCGTTCGAGTGGTCCATCGACACCGAAGTCGGCAACGTGATCCAGACGGACTCCGTCGAGTTCGACTTCGACTTCCACGCCGAACAGTGCCGCCACAACGACGAGCCTGGCAACCCGTTCGCAGCCTGATCCGTCCTAGTTTGTGAACTCCCCCCACGCGAATCCGCGTGGATCCCGTTCGGAGTACGGCGGTTCGACTCCGCCGGCGGGATTCCCCCGCGCTCACACGAAGCGCGGTAGCACACTCATGACACGAAAAAGAACGGAAAACGGCCTCTCACGCCGGACGCTACTCGGCGGCCTCGGAGCGATCGGTGTCGCCTCCGCGGGTGCGGGCCTCGGAACGACGGCGTACTTCAGCGACGAGGAGGGGTTCACCGGGAACTCCCTCGAAGCGGGCGAACTCGACCTCAAGATGGACTACCGGATCACGTACGAGGGCGGGCCGGGACGCCTCGAGGAGCTTCGGGCGGTCTACGACGACGACCCGAACTACAACGAGAACGTCAACGTGACCGAGTACCCCGAGGGGTCCGGGACCTACGTGCTCGACCAAGTTCCGGAGCGTAGCGACTACCCGGAGCCGGACGGCTGGATCGAGGCCGCGAACGTCGGGGTGGAGTCCAACGGAGAGCTCGGCGGCTTCGAACGCGAGGAACTCACCGACTCCGGCTTCCCGCTGTTCAAACTCGAGGACGTGAAGCCCGGAGATTACGGCGAGGCGACGATCAGCTTCCACCTGTTCGACAATCCCGCGTACATGTGGATGGGCGGGAGTCTGAACCGTAACGCGCAGAACGGGATCAACGATCCCGAACGGACCGCTCTCGAGGACGCGGGGTACACGGAAACCGAAAGCGACGACTCCGAGTTCTTCGCGGATGCGGTCGCGGACGACGAACGCTATTACAACGTCGAGGGCGACTGGGGCGGCCAGCTCGCGGACGCGATCCGCGCTCGCGTCTGGTACGACGACAACTGTAACAACGTCTACGAGGAGGGGCAAGAATCCGGCCCCGTCGACATCGCGGTCGTCGTTGACGTCTCGGGTTCGATGACCTACGAGATCGGCGATCCGGGCCCGGACAACGTCGTGGGCGACGGACAGGGTCCGAACTCGCGGATATACCAAGCGGTATCCGCGATCGAATCCCTCACTGACAACCTTCGAACGAACGTGAACGGATCCGGCGACGACGACAGGCTCGGAATCGTCCAGTTCGGCGGGATAGACGAGGAACTCCTCGCGCTCACGGATGCGAGTAGCACGTCAACCATCGACGGTGCCATCGACCAGATCGAGGCCTACCAGTACGGCGACGCTCCCCGAGCCGGGACGAACATCGGTGCGGGGCTCTACGGCGGTCGGCAGGTGCTCGAAGCGAGCAACTCCGGTCGTCGGAAGGTCATGATCGTCATCGGCGACGGTGCGCCCACGTGGACCTACCGGGACGGTTCCGACTTCCCGTCGTACTCCACCTGGCAGTCGTGGAGCGACTCCGACAAGGAGGCTGCGGCGGACGACGTCAGCGTCTCGAACGCACAGGACGACGTGGAGGACGTCGCCGACGAGATCAAAGACGAGACCGACGTCGTTATCTACGCGATCGGCTTCGGGCTGGAGGGCGTCCCGAACACGGCTCCCGCACGGCAGACCCTCGTCAACATCGCTTCGGAGGATACCAGTGGAACACAGCCGACGCTGTTCTTCGAGGCACCCGAGGAGATCGAACTGGTACAGATCTTCGCACAGATCGCACAGATCCTCTTCGGAGAGACGGTAATCGCCGACGGCACCCTCAGAGAGGTGCTTGAGACGCTCGCGGAGGGATATGCGCTGGACGCCAATCGATTCGGCGACGGTACGGCGTGTTATCCCGCCGGTCTGACGCGGTGTGTCGGCTTCGAGTGGTGGCTCCCGGCCGACGTCGGAAACGAGGTTCAGACGGATCTCGTGGAGTTCGATATCGACTTCCACGCCGAACAGTGCCGCCACAACGACGGCGAGACGAACCCGTTCGCCGGCGAGAACGCAGAACCCGTATAGCGACGCAACCGACCGCGGACAGCACGACCGTGCTGCCCGCCTCCCACTCGAAGCCCGTACGGGCGGTCGAGACGGCGGTTCGACTCCGTCGGTGGGATTCCCGTACCGGATCGCAACGGACGCGGCCGACGACGGGACTCGGAGACGGATCGACGGCGAGATCGGGGGAACGGCCTGCCTGACAGGCACACCCTGCCGGTCGTTCAATGGCCCAATCAACGCGGTTCGGTGTCCGAACCGTTTGGGTAGGAGACGCATACATACGTACCGAGGACGCGTGGAGACGATCGACGAACCGGCCGTCCGGAGCCGAAAACGAGACACGAATGACGAAACGAGACATACATCTGACTCGGCGGCAGGCACTCGCGGGCATCGGAGCCGTCGGCTTCGCCACCCTCGGGATGGCCGGAGGACGGTCCACGGGCAGCTGGGACCAGTACACGAGCTACACCTACGCGCAGTCGGACGTTCCGACCAACCTGCTCGTCGGCTGGCGGAGCAGATACAACGACCAGCTCGTCCGAGAGAGCCCGACCGACGAGGTCACCGAGGTCGACGAGATCGGTTCGCCGGTCCGCCTCATCGACCAGGAGAACGTCCTCCCGATGGATACGGGCTCCACGAGCGTCGGCCTCCGGATCGACGATCCGGGCGAGAACGTCCCGGACGGCGTCCGGGTGTGGATGAAGATCGACCCGGAGATCGGCTCCGACCCCGCGAGCCAGGCGCTCGCGGAACGGATCGACGTCTCCGTTCGCTACGACACCGGATTCCTCGGCGTCGGCGGCTGTGCCGGCGCGGAGAGCGTCGAGGACCTCCCGACCTTCGGCGACGGCATATTCGCCGGGACGCTCGCGGAGCTCGACGGCGACGACCTGACGGAGGGGATCGAGGTCGATCCCGGAATACTCGACAACGGCTGTCTGACTCCCGACGAGAGCCGCTGTCTCGCGTTCAACTGGGCGTTCCCGATCGGCGAGGGCGGCAACGCCGGGAAGGGCGGCTCCGTCGACTTCGACGTCCGATTCTACGCGGTCGACTGCGCGTGGGACGGCAACCCGTTCGAGGAATCGGTGCCGGACCGGGATGAATCGGCGGACTCGGAGGTGGCGGAATGACCGCCGACGGGAGCGGACGAAAGGGCCCCGGACCGGCCGACTTCAGTCGTCGTCGGCTCCTCGCGGGGCTCGGCGGACTGGGTGCGATCGGCGCCGCGAGCGGCGCGGGAACGTTCGCGTACCTCTCCGACGGGGAGACGCTGCCGCGCAACGAGATCGGTGCCGGCGAGGTCGCACTCGACGTGTCGTGTTCCGACTCGAACGGCAACTCGGGGTGTACCGTCTCGAACGGGACCGTGAGCTACGCGCCCGCGGAGCCGATCGACCGCGGCGACCGGGGGGACGTGACGTTCGACGTCTCCGTCCGGAGCAACCCGGCGAGGCTCTGGTTCGCGACGACCTGTCCCCCGACGCAGGACCCGCTCGGCGACGCACTGAAGGTATCGCTCAAGGTCGGCGACGACTCGGTGTTTCCGTCCGGGTCGCTCTCGGAGCTCCGCCGCGAGTTCGTGAACGGACTCCGGGCTGACGACCTCGACGGCGACGCGTGTCTCGATCCGGAGGGAGACGCTCTCGAGATCGAACTCGCCTGGGAGCTTCCCGAGGACGCGCCGGCCGCCGCGGCCGGGAAGACGACGGCGTTCGAGTTCCAACTCTACACCGAGCAGTGCCGGCACGTCTCAGAGGACGATGCTGACACCGGATCGAATCCCTACGCGGAGTTCGGACCGTGTGACGAACCCGAACCGGAGTGTGTGGACTGCGACGACGGCGGCAAGGCGGACGGGATCAACGGAAACGTCGACCTCAGCGACCCGAACGATATCTCGACGTGGTTGACGATCGACGAGGGTCCGCTCGCCGGCGACGCGTACCTCTTCGTCACCGAGGTCGACAAGGACGGCAACGAGGCCGTCGGCGTCAGATTCGAGCTCGTGGACGCGAACGGCGACCCGGCCGAACGGCTCTGTGAGGTCCGGATCAAGGGCGGAAACGACACGAAGACGTACCCGATCAAACCCCCGAGCAACGACACGGGTGAGATACTGTACTCGCCCGAAAATAACGGCGGGAATCTCGCCGGAATCAGCAACATCCAGATCGACGTCTGTGTGGACGAGGACGGCGAGAACGGCGATGACGACGACGATTCGGGCGACTGCGAGTGCGGCGGAAACGTCCGCTACCGCGACCTGACGTTCCGGTACGACGGCGAGTCCGACGCCACGATACGGGTCATCACGCAGCAGACGGGTGGCGGAAACGGGGTCGTGTTCGGGGACGCGACGATCGCGTCCGGTGGGACGTTCACCGCCGACGGCAGCGACGTCCCCCAAACGTGGGGGAACGTCGGAACGAGCCTCGGACAGAACACGACGATCGAGATCGTCGACGGCGGCGATGAAGGTGCCTCGGAGAGCGTGGAGATCCACACCAGCTGCTCCGAGGTCCTTACGATCGGAGACACGTTCGGCTCCGACGGATCCGGGGGAACGCTCTATGAACTCGTCGACGGGACGTTTACCGACGAAAACGCGCTCTGCGACTCGGAGGACCTACAATGAACTCACCTATCACGTTCAAACGATTTGCCAACCTGCTCGGGATCGCCCTGCTGATCGCGGTCGTCGCGCCCTTCGTGGTGTACGCGGTGCCGGCGGTCGTCGGGGCGGAGTACAGCTTCGTCGTCCTGACGGCGAGCATGACGCCCGCGATCGCCCCCGGCGACGTGGTCGTCGTCGACGAACGCGACCCGGCGGCGATCGGCGAGGGCGACGTGATCACGTTCGTCCGCGGCGAGAGCGAGGTGCCGGTGACCCACCGCGTGATCGGGGTGACGGAGACGGGCGGCGAGGTGGCCTTCGAGACGAAGGGCGACGCCAACGAGGACCCGGACTCGGCGCCGGTGCCCGCCTCCAACGTCCTCGGCGCGGTCGCGTTCTCGATCCCGTACATCGGGTACGTGATCCAGTTCGCCGACTCCTCGACGGGCTTCGTCCTGCTCGTCGTCGTGCCGTTCGCCCTGCTCGCGGTCTCGGAGCTCTGGAGCCTCTACCGCTCCCGGACCCGGAGCGGCGAGGACTCGACGGCGGCCGATCCGGACACGGTCGACGCCGACGCGGAGGCGACGGACGGGGAAGCGATGGACACGGAGACGACGGCCACGACCGCCGCGGCCGCGACCGAATCCGCCGAACCCGAGTCCGCCGCCGACGATCCGGGGTTCGTCGTGACGAATCGGACGGTGGAGGGGGCCGTCGGCGTCCTCCTGTTGTTCGTTCCGTACGCGGCGTACACGGCGTACACGCTCCAGACCGCCCTGACCATCGCGGTCGCGGTCGGAACGGGCATGACGCTCCTGATGGCCGGCGTGCTCCTCGTCACGGCCGGCGGCGGTGAGAGGTCGGCCGACGACGCGTCCCGTTCGGCGGACGACGACGGCGGAGATGGCGACGGTGGAGACGACGGAGACGGCAGGGACGACGGAGGTCTCGACGCCGATCGCGACGCCCCTACCGAGGGAGACGACGGCGGAGCGGCCGTCGACGACGACCGCGAGGACTTCGACGGCCACGAGGACGGTCACGTCGACGGACCGAGCGGAATCGACGACGGAAATCCGATGGGGATCTTCGAGCGGCCCGTGATCGCGTCCGCCACGGACGGGGGATCGGAGGCGATCGAGGAGGCCGCCGAGGTCGCCGACGAGGAGGGCCGATGACCCGACCCGCGTCGGTCGTGATGGTCGCCGCCCTCGTGTTACTCGCGGGATTCGGCGGCGGAGCCGGGACGCTCGCGGTGTTCTCCGACGAGGTCACCGTCCAGGGGAACTTCGCGAGCGTCGACGAGTTCGAGCAACTCGAATCCGAGGAGGCGGGCTCCACGGAGAACGGATCGACGACGAACGGCTCGTCGTTCGAGACCCAGGCGAACGAGAGCGACGACGAGAACGACACCAGCCGGGGCAACGGAAACGGGTCCGATCGGGGTGAAAAGAACGGCGTCGGCCAGGGCGACGGCGTCGGGATCACCCGAACCTCCGTCGATGAAGACGGTGAGACGCCCGAGACCGGCGGTGAGGACGGCGGAGACGGCGGTAAGAGCGTCGACGGCGACGACGCCGACGACGAACCGGCGAACGAGACGGACGCCGAGCCGAAATCCGACCAACCGACGAAGCCGGATAACGGCACGGAAAGCGACGAGAACGGCGACGTCGAGAACGGCGACGTCGAGAACGACGAAAAGACGGCCGGAAGCGACGACGGAGCCGCCGATGACGACGGCGAAGACGGACCCGAAGACGCTGACGACGCCGACGACAATGACTCCGACGACGCTGACGATGCCGACGAGAGCGGCGAAAACGACGAGAGCGACGGAGAGGACGCTGGCGACGAGACGGACGGCACCGACGACGCGCAGAACCCCGAAACCGAAGACGACTCCGACGAGACCGACGGCGGGGACGACGCGAACGGTGACGAGGAGACGACGGGTACCGAAGACGATGGAGCCGGAGAGACCGACACCACCGACGACGGTGACGAGAGCGGTGAGGACGAGAGCGGTGAGGACGAAACGGCGAAGTCCGAAGACGGGAACGACGGCGGCGACGGTGGAACCGACGATGGTGACGACGGCAACGACGACACTGACGACTCGGGCGAAGACGAAACCGACGACGGCACCAGCAACGGCGACGACACCGACGAGGACGAAAGCAGCGACGAGGACGAAAGCGGCGACGACACCGACGACGACACCGGCGACGAAACCGGAGGTGACGATGGGCGATCGACGTGAGAAGTGCTGCGTTCCGAAGGGTCGTCGAACCGCCTTTCGACGGCGGAACGGCCACCGACCCAGGCGACTGTCGTCGCTCGGGACGCGACCGTGGATCACGAAGCGTCGCGTGCTCCTGGCGCTTTTCGCCGGGCTCCTGGCGGTCTTCGGCTACGGACTCCTGTTCGAGTTCTGAGACGACTTTCGGCCCGAACGACTCACTGCTCGAGAGGGCTCACTCCTCGAGGAACGCGTCGAGCTCGCGACGGACCCGCCCGCGCCGGTCGGCGAGAACGGCGAACCGCTCGCCGCGGAGCCGCTCCAGCCAGCCCAGCAGCCGGGCTGCCCACTCCAGTTTTCGCGCCTTCATCGGGCCCACGTCCGGGTCGTCGAAGTCCCATCCCGGAAAGGTCAGCCGACCGGCACCCGCGTGGTCCGCGAGGAACGCGGCGCGGTCGCCGTCGGTGAATCCGCCGACGTTTCGGACCGGACCGGCGGGGGCCGCCTGGGTCGTCGTCAGGGTGTGATCGGCGTCGAACCGCGGGAGCCACTCGCGGACCGCGAGAACGTTGTCGCCGTGGGCGTGCGCCGCGACCGGCACGCCGCGCTCGGTCAACTCGACGGCGGTCTCCGGGTTCTTGTCGAGGTCGGTGACCAGACAGTCGACGGCCACGCCCGCCTCGAGGAGGATGTCCGCCGCCGTCGACGCGGCGACGACGACCTCGGCCTCGCGAGCGAGGCGGATCTCCGCGTCCTCGCGGAGACGCGGCGCGCCCCCCGCGACGGCGACGGTCCGCCCCGCCCAGTCGTCGAACCGGGAGAGGTCGAACGGCGTCGACAGCGTCGCTGCGACGTCGCGGGCCTCCTCGTCCGCGGCACGGGCGAACCCGAAGTCCGCCAGTATCGCCTCGTAGACGGGTTCGAAGGTCTCGAAGTTCACGGAGTCACCCTCGGCGTCGCGTCGAGCGGTCGAGGCTCCGGTCCGTCGGGACGGCGCTGCCGCTCGCGGTGGTGAATATGGTATGGGCCGAAGTGGCACAGAGTACCCCTACCCGCGTGCCCCTTCGGCGTCCGGTTGATGCGTTGTCCACACGGCGGCATAAACTTTCTCTTACTTCTAGGTGTCGCCGATCGCCGCGAGGGCGGCATCGAGCGCCTCCGAAACGCCGGAAGCGGCCGATACGACGGACGAGATCCCGTCGGCCGTGCCGACGAGGACGCCGTGGGTCCCCTCTCCGAGCGGATCGACGTCGCTCTCGTCGTGTTTGCCGTCGTCGCCGACCCCGCCGTCGTCACTTCCCCGACCGACCGCGAAGGCGGCGTCACACTCCGTCGTGGCCGCCCGGAGCGCGCCGACGGCCTCCCCCGGCAGTCCCGACAGCTGGTAGGTGTGGACGACGGTTTCGTCGGCGACGTCGCGGGGAGTACCGAGCCGGTCGAGGTGACGCTCGGCCTCGCGGACCGTGGTCACGTCGAGCTCCTCGACCGACACCCGGCCGTCGTGACTGTGACGGTTCCGGGCGAACGCCTCGCCGATCAGCGCCGCGTCCCGCGTCTCGGCCACGTCGTGGGTGCGGATCACGTGCGCGCCGCGCTCGACGGCCATCGAGGTGGCCGCGAGCGACACCGGGAGCGCTTCCTCGGTGCTTCGTCCCGCGATGGTCTTCAAGAAACTCTTGCGGTTGATCGAGACAAGAAGCGGGCGGCCGTAGCCGCGGAACTCCCGGAGCCGGCGGAACGTCTCGCGGTCGTCGGCGTGGGTCTTGGCCGCCGACCAGCCGCCGAAGGCGGGGTCGAGGATCGTCTTGTCGGTGAAGCCGTTCATCGAGAGCGCGTCGTATATCTCGTCGACGTCCTCGATCGCGCCCGGCCGCTCGAGATCCGGCGGCGAGGCCATCTTCGAGACGGCGGCGTCGTGGTCGCGACACACCCGCGGCATCTCCGGGTCGGCGAACCCGCAGACGTCGTTGACCATGTCGAAGCCGCGCGCGAGCGCCTCGTCGGCGACCTCGTGGTACCGCGTCTCGATCGACCAGACCGCGTCGCGGGAGGTCGACTCGAGCGTCTCGACCGCGACGTCGAGCCGCTCCAGTTCCTCCTCCGCGGAGAGCACGTCGAGGTCCTTGTTCGCTGATTCGAGCCCCACGTCGACGATGTCGGCCCCTTCGTCGATCAGATCCTCGTCGACGTACTCCGCCGCCTCTCCCGGATCGTCGTACACGCTCGGGTCGTACGGCGACTCCGCCGAGACGTTCAACACGCCCATGATCCGGGGCGGGTGGTCGTCGCCGATCCCGAGCCCCGCGGCGTCCACGTTTCGCATACCGGATCGAGGGGCGCGACTCTTAAATCCCGCCCGAAACCGGCGGGCGAGGGGACGGAGGACCCGCCGGAACGATCGTTCCGGTCGGCGCGCCTGCGAGCGCCCGGAAGGGCGCGAGCAGCCCGCGAGGGAGTCGGCCGGCCGGAGCAACGCGGAGGGCGGCCGACGAGGCTGGGGAGGCGTGAGGTGCGGCTGCGGTGCTGTGGGGTGGGACTCAAAGGGGCAGTCGCGAGGACGACGGCGGCCGAAGTAAGCACTGGAAGGAGTGAGCGGAGCGAACGACTGAAGCGCGCAGCGAGGCCCCCGAGTCCTCGCGACTGGGGCTTTGGAGACGTTCTCCGCAGTCACGTTTTCAGCAGCGTACAGCCGAAAGACTGCGGTTTCGGACGTGTTCATCGCGTCAACAACGACGCCCACCTACGGATCCGACGGCAGCGTTTTGTACGACTCCGGTGAAACGCGATAGTATGACCGACTCGTCCCCGCTCGAGCGCGCGAGGGAGAACGCGACCGAGATCGCCTCCACCGTGGTCACGGGCGTCTGGCTGGCCGCGCTCCTCCTCGAGTTCGAGTGGTGGCTCCCGCTCATGCTGTTCGGCTACGTCGTGGTCGTTCCGGTGGTCTCGGTACTCTTCGACGAGGAGGAAGAAGAGGAAACGGACGAATCGGCGGAGAGTGGACCCGAGGGACGAACCGCGCGTGAGAACACGCAGGCGCGGAAGACGGATCACACCGAGGACGCCGGCGAGGGCAACGCCGACGCGATCGACCGCCTCAGAACCCGATACGCCGAGGGCGACCTGACCGACGAGCAGTTCGAGCGCAAGCTGGACAAACTGCTGGAGACCGAAACACCCGAGGACGCTGCGGAGTGGCGGGAACGGAAGCAGGAACGCGACCGAGAGCACGCGCTCGACCGCGACCGATCCTGAGGACTCCGGAACCGCTCGATGCGAATTCTCGATCGACCGCGGATCCGCCGGGTATCGGAACCGCGGCCCCGGAAGGACGCGCTTTTATCCGCGCCGCGACAAGCCGTGGACATGGCGAAAGTGAGCATCGGCCTCCGCGGCTGGCGGTTCGACGAGGAGGAGATCATCTCCGAGGACGGGGAGTTGAAACCCCTCGAGGAGATCCCCGAGGAGCCGAGAGAGCGGCTCGTACGGCTCGTGGGACTCGTCGAGGAGCCGTGTGACGTCTGTTATCTCGAGTACGGCGAGGAGGAGGTTCACCGCAGCAGGGAGGCGGAGATCGTGTACGGCGAGCCGGGCGGGGAGGTCCTGCTCTGTGCCGAACACGAGCCCGACTTCATCTACTGGTTCCGCGAGGCCGGCGGCAGCGAGCACAAGGGGAGCCAGGAGTTCGGCGACCGGTTCCACGAGTGGGTCGCCGCCGGCAACGAGGCCCCCGACGGCTACGCGTCCGTCGAGCACGTCGAGGAGGACCCCGAGGGGCTCCCCGAACTCCCGGACCAACACGAGGTCCAGAAGCGACTCGAGGAGAACTTCGAGGGCGACCGGATCGACATCCGCGCGCTCGCCGGCGAGAAGTCGTCCGACCGGGGCGACGGGGACGCCGAGGACGACCGCCTCAGCGAGGAGGAGCTGGCCGACTCCGACGTCGACCTCTCGACGGAGTACCCATCGGACCGATGAGCGGGAGAGACGCGGGCGACGCGGGCGACGGGGGGAACGCGAGCGACGCCGATTCCGACTCCGCGGAACCGAAACCGGAGCCGTCGACCCGCCGGAAGCCGGTCGTGGTCGTCGTCGAGCCCGAGACGCCGGGCAACGTCGGCACCATCGCGCGGGCGATGAAGAACTTCGGCCTCCGCGACCTCAAGCTGGTCGATCCCCCCGAACTGGACGAGGACGGCGAGGCGTACGGCTTCGCCGGCCACGCCCGCGAGGACGTGCTCCCGAACGCAGACGAGGTGACCTTCGAGGAGGTCGTCGAGCGCTACCACACGGTCGGCACCACCGCGATCACCGGCGAGGACGACCGCAGCCACGAGCGGTGGCCGTTCAAGACGCCCGTCGAGCTGCGGGAGTCGCTCGCGACCGTCAACGCCCCGACCGCGATCGTCTTCGGCAGGGAGGGTCGGGGGCTCAACAACGAGGAGCTCTCGCGGCTCGACGAGGTGTGTTCGATCCCCGCGGCCGACGACTACCCCGTGCTCAACCTGGGACAGGCGGCGACGGTGCTCCTCTACGAGCTCCGCGACCTCACCGTGGAGGAGACGCAGCTCCCCGACACCGCGGTCACCCGCGCCCCCGAGGCCGACGTGGAGCGGCTCCACGACCTCTTCGGCGACTTCCTCTCGGCGACGGGCCAGCGCGAGCACCGCCGCGAGAAGAACGCGCTGTTGATGCGCCGGCTGCTCGGCCGCGCGCACCCGACCGAGCGGGAGGTCCACTCGCTCCTCGGAACCGTGCGGAAGGCGACGACGAAACTGGAACACGCCGACTACCTCGCCGCCAAACACGACGAGCCGACCTACCCCAGCGAATGACTCGCATGGACGGGGACGTGCTCCACGAGGACCTGGCGGCCGGCGTGCGCGACGTGACGCCGCTCATGTTGGGGATCGTCCCGTTCGCGCTCGTCGCCGGGATCGCCGCCGTCGACGCCGGGCTCACGCTCGCGGAGGCGGTCGGCCTGTCGGTGATCGTGTTCGCCGGCGCGTCACAGCTCGCCGCGATCGATCTCCTCGGGTCGAACGCGCCGCTCGCGGTCGTGATCGGCACCGCTGCCGTGATTAACCTCCGGATGATGATGTACTCGGCGTCGATCGCGCCGTACTTCGCCGACTACGCCCGCCGGACGCGGGCGGGCCTCGCGTACCTGCTCACCGACCAGGCGTACGCGCTCTCGATCGCCGAGTACGAGCGGAACGACGGCCGCAGTCGGTGGCGCTACTACCTCGGCGCGGCGGCGTCGCTGTGGATCGTCTGGCAGATCGGGACGGTCGTCGGCGTCGTCGTCGGCGCGGGCGTCCCCGACGCGTGGGGGCTTACCTTCGCCGTGCCGCTCGTGTTCCTCGCGCTGTTGGTCCCCGCGATGAAGGACCGACCGACGACGGCCGCGGGGATCGTCGGCGGTGCGGTCGCGGTCGTCGCCGCCGGACTCCCGCTCAACCTCGGACTGCTGGTCGGCGCGGTGTGCGGGATCGCCGCCGGGATGGCGACGGAGGTGACGGCGTCGTGACGGGCGGGATCGGCACCGTCGTCAGCGACCCGCGGGTCTGGGCGGCCATCCTCGTGATCGGAGCGCTCACCTACGGGATCCGGCTCTCGTTCATCCACCTGTTCGGCCGGATCGACGAGGTTCCGGCGCGCGTCAGGCGACCGCTTCGGTACGTCCCGCCCGCGGTGTTGGCGGCGCTCGTTCTCCCCGATCTGGTGACGGTGGGTCCCTCGCTCGCCGGGACGGTCGTCGACGAACGGTTGCTCGCCGGGGTCGTCGCCGGTGCGGTCGCGTGGCGAACGGAGAACGTGTTCGCGACCATCGCGGTCGGCATGGGTGCGCTGTGGCTGCTCCGGTTCGTCGTCCTCGCGTAACCCTCCTCGGTTTTACCCGGCGATCCGCTCCGGATATCGCCGGGCGAGCAGGAGGGCGGCGACGCCGCAGCCGACCGCGAATCCGACCGCGCTCGAAGCGCTCACGAACGGACGCGCCGGCGGGACGGCGTACGACACCGCGGCCGCGGCGAGCAGCGCGTAGCCGACCGCCGAGCCGCCGAGGAGGACGGGACGAAGGCCGGCCCGCCTCCAGAGGCGAACCCAGGTCGCGACCCCCGCGACCGCGCCGGCGACGACGCCGATCGGGAGCGCGACGATCGCGGAGAAGGCGATCCTCGCGGAGAGCAGCTCCGTGAGAAGCACGGTGACGACGAGGAACGTCGTCAGCGCGATTCCCAGCGTCGCGACGGGGCGTCCGGTCATACCGCCGGATTCGACGTGATCGGATATAAACCGACCCGCCGGGGCCGGCTATCGCTCGCGCTCCGTGGGACGGGTCGAGCCCACTCCGGCCGACGCGTTGCGAGCGTCGTCGTCGCGAGCACTGCGAGCGCCGCGGGCGCCCCGACCACCGGATTCCGTGCCGGCCTCGCGTTCCGTCGCCTCGGCGAACCGCTGGGCTGCGTCGGCGATCGAGTCGAGGACGGCGAACGTTCGGTACCAGAGGTACGCGCCGATCGTCAGGGATCCGGCGATCAGCACGGAGAGAAGCAGTTCCGCGACGATCAGGACGCCGTACACGAGCGCGAAGAGGCTCACGGCGGCGAGAACCGTCCCGACGCGGGTGCGCAGCGCCTCGGAGGGAGAGAGCGGGTCGTGGACCATGCCGGCGGCTACCGCGGCCGGCTACTTAAAAGATGAAGGCGGACGGTCCGGTCGTCCGGCCGGGGCGTTCAGTCGTCGGCGGGTGCCGCCGAGTCGCCGGCGGAGACGCCCGTGCCGGGACCGACGTCGATCCCGAGCTCGTCGAGCTTCTCGTCGGGGACGACGCCGTCGACCCAGCCGCGGTGTTCGTAGTACTCTTCCTTCATCAGGTCCAGTTCGGCGAGCTCGCCCTCGCTCGCGCCCTGGCCGGGGATCGCGTCGGGATGACCCTCCACGAACCGGCCGGGGAGGCTGTCGTCCTCGCCGTCGAAGCCCGCGAGGTTGTTGAAGTAGCGTTCGAGGTTGTAGATCCGCTCGCCCGCCTCGAACAGCTCGTCCTCCGTCACGTCGCGGCCGGTCATCCCGCTGTACTGGAGCACGTACTCCTCTATCCCCTCCGCGAACGCGTTGAACTTACAGATGTCGAAGGAGTCGGAGATCGCGTGGAGGTCCTGGAAGGTGGCGGTGAGCTCGCCTTTCCCCTCCCACTCGTAGGGATCGACCTTCTCCGGGATCCCGAGGATCTCCGCCGCGGGCGTGTAGCCCCGGAGGTGACACGCGCCGCGGTTCGAGGTGGCGAACGCGATCGCCATCCCCTTCATACAGCGCGGGTCGTACGCCGCGATGCTCTGGCCCTTGACCGAGAGCTTGTTGTCGTGGGCGTCCTTGCGCTCGCCGACGCGGTCGGGACCCTCCGCGAGGAGGTCGCCGAGCTCGGTGGAGCGGTTGCCGATCTCGTCGATGAGGTCGATCATGCGCTCGGAGTCGCCCCAGTCGATGCCGGCGTCGAGTTTCCCCTCCTCGGTCATCTCCATCGCCATCGCCATCGTGTTGCCGACCTCGATGGTGTCGACGCCCACGTCGTTACAGCGCTCGAGCATCAGGGCGATCTCGTCGCGGTCGGTGTGTCCGGAGTTCGGGCCGAGCGCCCACGCGGACTCGTACTCGTACGACTCCGTGCGGACGTTCATGTCCTGGCCCTTGTGGTGGAGTTGGACCTCGACCTCCTTCTTACACGCCACGGGACAGGAGTGACACGTCGGCTCGTCGACGAGGATGTTCTCGCGGACGTTCTCGCCGGAGACGCGCTCGGCGTCGACGTCTATCCCCTCGGTGCCGTTGTACGCCTCCGTGGAGGTGTACTTCGCGTTCTTCGTCGGCAGGCCGTCCATCTCCTCGGTCGCGTTCATCAGGACGTTGGTGCCGTACATCGAGAGCCCGCCCTCGTTGGGCGCGGTGACGTCGGACTCCCGGATGACCTCCATCGCCTGCTGGTACCCCTCCTTGAACGTCTCGGGGTCCGCCGGCTTCGGCATGTCGGTGCCGCTCTTCACGACGACCGCCTTCACTCCCTTCGAGCCCATCACCGCGCCGGTGCCGCCGCGGCCCGAGGCGCGGTCGTCCTCGTTCATCACGCAGGCGTAGCGGACGCCGTTCTCGCCGCCCTGTCCGATCGCCATCACCGAGAGGTTCTTGCCGACCGATCCCTCGACCTCCTCGCCGAGCTCGTCGATGGTGTCGTGGACGCCCTTCCCCCAGACGTGGGAGGCGTCGCGGACCTCCACGTCGCCGTCCTCGACGACGAGGTAGACGGGGTCGTCGCTCGCGCCGTCGAGCAGGATGCCGTCGAGCCCGCCCCACTTGAGCCGCGCGCCCGACCAGCCGCCGTGGTGCGAGTCGGTGACCGTCCCCGTCAGCGGGGACTTCGTCACCAGCGCGATCCGCCCGCTCATCACGGTCTGCGTGCCCGTCAGCGGACCGGTCATGAACGCCAGCCGGTTGTCCGGGCCCATCGGGTCGACGTCGGGGCCGGCGTCGAAGACGTACTTGACGCCCAGCCCGCGCGCGCCGATGTACTTCTCGGCGTCCTCGTCGTCGATCCCGCGGTACTCGACGGCCCCGTCTGTGAGATCGACCTGTGCAACTCGGTCCCTGTAGCCACCCATTTCAGTCATGTAATGCTCTATCATTATAGACGGCCCGCAGCGTGTTAGATGTTCACGTTATTTCGAAACCGATATCGATTACACCGAGATCGATCGGCGGGCCTCCCCGCGCTCGGGGGACGAGTGCGAGACTCGGGCCGCTCCCTCGACCTCGGGAGACCGATCGGAGCGAACGGTCGGCGAGACGTGACGTTCCCACGGCCGGTTTCGCCGCGGGATCGGTTCGTCGGACGCCACGGAACGCCGATCTCGCGGCGATCGGCTCCGAAGAGCTAACCGACCCGCGGTCGAACGAGTTCCCGTGAGTGACCCCGATCGCGACGGTTCGACCGCCGACGGAGCGGCCGATGGCGGAGCGGCCGCCGACGGATCGATCGGGCTCGAGGGCACTCGGGAGGGAGACCCGCCGCGAGCGCGCTGGCGACCCGCCGCCGCGTTCGCCGTCGTCGTGCTCGTCGCGTCCGTCCTCCCCGTGCCGGGGGGCGGAACCGGAGGGGAGGGGATCGGCCGGCTTGCCGCCGACGTGATCTCCCCGACGGACCCGTTCCATCTCGTCGGCTACGCGGTCCTCGCCGCGCTGTCGGCGCGCGCGACGGGTCGCGGCATCCGTGGGTCGCTCGCCGCCGCGACGGTCGCGGTTGCCTTCGGATTCGGCGTGGAACTGGTCCAGACGGCGATCCCCTGGCGGACGTTCGCGTGGCGGGACTCCCTCGTCAACGCGATCGGCGCGACGGCGGGCGTCGTCGTGGGATGGATATTTGGGCCGTCCCGACGAGACGCCGACGCATGGTCCCCACCGAACTGACCGTCCTCTCCGCGTTCGCCGCCGTCGTGTTGTTCGCCTGGTCGCCGCTTCTGGCCGTGGATCGGCTCCGCGCGCTGTTCGTCTGGCCGACGCGAACTCTCCTCGCGAACTACCTCGTCGTCGGGGCGGGCGTGGTCGTGATTCAGGTCCTGTCGTACTTCGGCGCCGTCCTCCTCGTCGCCGGCACCGGCTCCGTCACGGGGGGCGAGGCGGCCGGGATCGTCGCCGGCGTGGTCGCCGCGAACGTCCTCGTTCCGGGGCTGGCCGCGCTCGCGTGTCTGCGGCTCCTCCCCGAGCGCGGCGTCTGGTCGCCCGAGTCGCCCTCCGGTCTCGGCGGCCGCGTCGCGCTCGCGGTCGGCGTGGGCTGGTACGCCGTCGTCGCGTCGGCCACGTTCGTCGCCTTCGCGCTCGGGATCATGTTCGCGAACCTGCCGACGTGATCGCGAACCTGCCGACGTGACCGCTCGACGGTCACGCGACGCTCCGCCGTGACGACACGGCTTTACGCGCTCGGCCGCTTTCCCCGACAATGAGCCAACCGAGCCCCGAAGCCTACGAGCAGGGGCGCGGCATGGACGCGCACAACGCGGTCATGCGCGACATCCGCGCCGAGCGCTCGGAGACGTACGATCCGACGGAGCCGACCAGGGTCTGGATCGACGAGGACAACACCCCCGACGGGGTGGTGAACTCGCTCACGATCATCCTGAACACCGGCGGCTGCCGGTGGGCCCGCGCCGGCGGCTGTACCATGTGCGGCTACGTCGCCGAGTCCGTCGAGGGCGGCAGCGTGAGCCACGAGGACCTCACGACCCAGATCGAGGCCTGCTTGGAACACGAGCGCGAGAACGCCGAGGAGCCCGCCGAGCTGATCAAGATCTACACCTCCGGTTCCTTCCTCGACGAGCGCGAGGTCCCCGCGGAGACGAGACGGGCGATAGCCGAGACGTTCGCCGACCGCGAGCGGATCGTCGTCGAGTCGCTGCCGGACTTCGTCGACCGCGAGAAGGTCGGGGACTTCGCCGACCACGGGATCGCGACCGACGTGGCCGTCGGGCTCGAGACCGCGACCGACCGCGTCCGCCGCGACTGCGTGAACAAGTACTTCGACTTCGCCGACTTCGAGGACGCCTGCGCCGAGGCGGCCGCCGCCGACGCCGCGTTCGACGCCGACGTGGGCGTCAAGGCGTACCTCCTCCTGAAGCCGCCGTTCCTCGCGGAGCCGGAGGCCGCCGCGGACATGGTGGACTCGATCCGGCGCTGCGCCGCCGTCGACGGGTGTCACACCGTCTCGATGAACCCGACGAACGTCCAGCGGTACACGATGGTCGACGAGCTGTTCTTCGAGGGGGGCTACCGGCCGCCGTGGCTCTGGACGGTCGCGCACGTGCTCGAGGAGACCGCCGACGTCGACGCCATCGTCGTCTCCGACCCGGTCGGCCACGGCTCCGACCGGGGCGCGCACAACTGCGGCGAGTGCGACGACCGGGTCCAGACCGCGATCAAGGACTTCGACCGCCGGCAGGACCCGAGCGTCTTCGAGCAGGTCTCCTGTGCATGCGAGGACACCTGGGAGGTCGTCATGGCGGAGGAGACGAGCTACAACATGCCGCTGGCGCGGTAGGGGATCCGGAGACCCGTCCGGGCGGAGATCGCCCGAACTCACCCGTCGTCCGTCGGCGTCTCGGTCGACCGTGGCGGGTCGGACGGCGGCCCCTCGGCCGGGTCGGTCGCGGTCGTCGCGGAGTCGGCGTTCCGACGCGTCCATCGCCCGAGCAGGTGGACGAGGGCCGCGCCGACGAGCACCAGCGCGCCGGCGGCGGCGAATCCCCACGCGTAGCTCGTCGCGGCGAGTCGCCCCCCGATCACGCTCCCGACGGTCCCGGCGAGCGCGCTCAACGCGGCGTACACGCCGAGCGCCTCGCCGCGGACGGAGAGGGGCGCGAGCCGGGTCACGAGCGTCCCGGCCGTGACCGCGATCACCGCCCACGTGAGCCCGACGACCCCGAACACGACGGTCATACCGAGGTAGCCGAGCGCCGACACGCCGAGTGCGCCCCCGACGACGAAGACCAGCGGGAACGCGATCCCCCGCGCCGAGAGCCCCAGCACCTGGAGCGACATCGGGTCGCGCCGGCCGGAAGCCTCCCCGACCCGCTCGAAGACCGCCGCCGAGGCGACGCTGCTGACCAGGTAGAGGGCGAACGCGCCGTCCGAGCCGACGCCGATGTCGGTGAGATACGCCGGAAGCGGCGCGAAGAAGGCGGCGAAGCCGGTGAAACACAGCGTGATCGCGCCGAAGTAGAGCGCGAGCGTCGGGGTGAACCGCTCGGCGAGCCGCTCCGGGTGGAGCCGCCGGAAGTCCGCGCGTCCGACCGCGAGCGGGAACGTCGCCGCCCGGACGCTGAAGCGGTTCGCCCGCCTGAGGGCCCGCCGGAGCCGTCGGGGCGACACCTCGGCCGACTCGGCGTCGGCCGGGAGCCACCGGATCGAGGCGAGCAGTCCGCCGCCCGCGAGGGCGGCGAGCGCGAGGAGCAGACCCCCGATCCCGCTCGCGTCTCCGAGGCGGGTCGCCGCTCCCGTCCACGCCACGCCGAGCAGGAGCCCGAGCGCCCAGCCGGTCCCCTGGTACTCGTTCAACTCGCCGATCCGCGCGCTCCACTCCGCTTCGGGCGCGCCGGCGACCGCGAGCAGCGTGACGACCGGCGTGGCGGCCGCGAACGCGAACCAGACGACGCCGTTGACGGCGATCACGGCGGGGATCGACTCGAGGACGGGCAGGACCGCAAGCGAGACGACGAGCAGCGCGAGCGTGCCCAGCACGAGCCCCCGTCGCCGCCCCGTTCGGTCGGCGAGCCGACCGAAGACGAGCGCGCCGGGGACGCCGACGGCGGCGGCGACCGCGGCGAGCGTGCCGAGGGTGGCCGCCGATCCGCCGAGCTCGACGACGTACAGCGGGACGACGAGCGACGCCCCGCCGAAGGCGACCCCGGCGAGCCCCCACGCGTACAGCCACGACTTCGACATACGAACCATCACGCGGTCGAGGACACATAACTCGGGCGGGACGGACGGGGCGACGAGCGGGGAGGGGTGACGATCGGGGATCCGGACCGCTCGGGCGGGAACTTCAAGCCGAGGGGGAACCTACGCCACGTATGGTTCCAGGGCGCGCGGGCGGAACGCGCACAACCGGGGTGGACGGCGCCCGCCCCTGAGGTCGTCGGCGTCGACATCAGCGGCCGCCACGAGGAGGAGGGCGAGTACCTGATGGTCGCGGCCGCGGTCCACGCCATCGTCGACTCCAGCCGGATCCGCTCGGTCGAGGGGATCGGGTTCGCCAGCGTGCGGGAGGGGCCGACCCTCGAGGCGACGGTCGACCTCGTCGCCGAGGCGGTGGGGAACCTCCCCGAGCCGCCGGCGTGTCCGATCGTCTCCGAGCACGGGGAGTTCTACGAGGAGCCCGCGGAGCGGATCGGACTGAGCTTCCAGCCCGAGTTTAAATACGTCGAGAGCATAGGCGAACGCGAAACAGTGCAGGCCGCACATCACGCCGCGTACGCCGCTCGGGGGCTGCTCCTGTGACGGGGAGTCCCGACCGGCCTGGCCCGACGGATCGAGCGGACCGAGGAGCCGACGGCGGAGGGACCGGCGACCGCCGGGCGATCGTCGCGAAGCGCGTCGACGCCGGCGACGCCGACCTGACAGAGATCTCCCGGCTCGCGGAGGCCGCGGGCTACGAGGTCGTCGGCGGGCTCACCCAGACCCGCACCGAGGACGCCGCGTTCATGTTCGGCGAGGGGAAGGTCGCGGAGCTTCGCGACCTCGTCCGCGAGCGCGACGCCGACTGCGTCGTGATCGACAACGACGTGGGGCCCTACCAGACGTTCAATATCGGCGGAAAACTGCCAGAGGGCGTCGAGGTGATAGACCGGTTCACGCTCATCCTCGAGATCTTCGGCCAGCGCGCGGAGACGCGGAAGGCCCAGCTCCAGGTCGAGCTCGCGGAGCTGCGGTACGAGCTCCCGCGCGCGGAGGCGAAGGCCAGCCTGGCGAAACGCGACGAGCGCCCCGGCTTCATGGGGCTCGGCGAGTACGACGAGAGCGTCGAGCGCGACATCAAACGGCAGATCTCCGAGATCCGCGACGAGCTGGAGTCGATCGCGGAGAAGGAGCAGGCCCGCCGCGAGCAGCGCCGCGACTCCGGGTTCGACCTGGTCGCGCTCGCGGGCTACACCAACGCGGGGAAGTCGACGCTGATGCGGCAGCTGGCGGCCGAACTCGACGTCGACGAGAACGAGGACCGCCACCCGGACCTCGCCCGGACCGCCGAGTCGGAGGACATGCTCTTCACCACGCTCGGCACGACGACCCGCCGGGCGGAGATGGAGAAACGGGACGTACTGTTAACGGACACGGTCGGGTTCATCGCGGACCTTCCCCACTGGCTCGTGGAGTCGTTCGAGTCGACGCTCGACTCGGTGTACCGCGCGGACCTCGTCTTGCTCGTGGTGGACGCGAGCGAGCCGGTGCCGGAGATGCGCGAGAAGCTCGTCACGAGCCACGACACGCTGTACGAGCGCAACGAGGCCCCCATCGTCACCGTCTTCAACAAGATCGACCGGCTCGAGCCCGGCGAGCTGGCGGACAAGCGCGCCGCGCTCTCGGGGCTCGCGCCGGACCCGGTCGCCGTCTCGGCGCGGACGGGGGCGGGCGTCGCGGAGCTTCGCGACCGCGTGGAGGCCGAGCTCCCGGAGTGGGAGCGCGAGCGGCTGATGTTGCCCGTCTCCGACGACGCGATGAGCCTCGTCTCGTGGATCCACGACCACGCGTACGTCGACGAGGAGACGTACGCCGACGAGCACGTCACGCTCGCCTTCGAGGCCAAGCCGTCGATCGTCTCTCGCGCGCGTTCGAAGGCGGCGGAGCTGGCCCCGACCAGTTCGACGTAGTCGATCTCGTTCCCTCCGATCGCTCGGAACTCATCCGGCATCAGCGGTCGTCCGGAGCGGCGAGCACGCGACCTCTTCGATCGTCGTTCGTCACCTCGGAGGAGAGTACCACAACAACTAATTGCTCGTTATTCCATGCTACGCCATGCCGAGCCAGATCCGGGTCCTGTGCGTCGACGACGACCCGGACTTCGCGGGGCTGACGGCGACCTATCTCGAGTGCCGGAACGACCGGTTCGTCGTCGAGACGGCGACGAGTCCCGAACGGGGACTGGACCTGATCGAGGAGCGGCCGCCCGACTGCGTCGTCTCGGACTACGAGATGCCCGGCATGAACGGGATCGAGTTCCTGCGGGCCGTCCGCGAGGACCGTTCGGATCTGCCGTTCATCCTCTACACCGGAAAGGGCAGCGAGGAGGTGGCGAGCGACGCCATCTCGGCCGGCGTGACCGACTATCTCCGAAAGCAGTCCGGCACCCACCAGTACGCCGTCCTGGCCAACCGCGTGAGTAACGCCGTCGACCAGGCCCGCGCCGAGCGCCGACTCCGGGAGGAGCGCCGGCGGTTTCAGCTCCTGTTCGAACGGCTCACCCAGCCGACCGTCGAGGTCGAGTACGAGGACGACGAGCCGATCGTCAGACGCGTCAACCCCGCCTTCGAGGAGGTGTTCGGCTACGAGGCGACCGAGATCGTCGGCGACTCCCTCGACGCCTACATCGTTCCGCCGGGAAACGAGGAGGGGGCCTCGCGGATCAACCGGCGCGTTCAGGACGGCGGGGGCCTCGAATCGGTGGAGGTCGTGCGCCGCACGACGGAGGGGGAACGGGAGTTCCTCCTACAGAACGCGGTCTACGACGACGGCTCGGGCGGGTTCGCCATCTACACCCACGTGACCGGTCGGAAGCCGTGAACGGGTGGCGGCCCTCGCCGCCGGTCTCGACCGTTTAATACGCCGGAAACCGATCGGACGGGTAATGGGAAACGCGGACCTGCGCGACCTCGCGTCGATACGGGCGGTCGCCTTCGAGGAACTCGAGGGGAGCGTCGTCGCCGTCGACGCGCACAACTGGCTGTACCGCTACCTCACGACGACGGTGAAGTGGACGAGCGACGCCGCCTACACGACCGCCGACGGAGTCGAGGTCGCCAACCTGCTCGGGATCGTCCAGGGGCTCCCGAAGTTCTTCGAACACGATCTGACGCCGGTGATGGTGTTCGACGGCGACGTGACGGACCTGAAGGCGGACGAGGTGGCCGACCGCCGGGAGAAACGCGAGCGCGCCGAGGAGCGGCAGGCGGCCGCCGCGGAGCGCGGCGACGCCGTCGAGGCCGCCCGCCTCTCCGCGCGGACCCAGCGGCTCACCGACACGATCCAGGAGACCACTCGCGAGCTGTTCGCGCTCCTCGACGTGCCGGTCGTCGAGGCCCCCGCCGAGGGGGAGGCGCAGTGCGCCCACATGGCCGCGACGGGGAGCGTCGACCACGCCGGCAGCGAGGACTACGACACCCTACTCTTCGGCGCGCCGACGACGCTCCGCCAGCTGACGAGCAAGGGCGACCCGGAGCTGATGGACCTGGAGGCGACGCTCGAGGCGCTCGAACTCGACCGCGAGGGGCTCGTCGACGTCGCCATGCTGTGTGGCACCGACTTCAACGAGGGCGTTCGCGGCGTCGGGCCGAAGACGGCGGTGTCGGCGGTGAAAGAACACGGCGATCTGTGGGGCGTCCTCGCGGCGCGCGACGCCTCGATCCCCAACGCCGAGGCCGTCCGCGAGTTCTTCCTCGATCCGCCCGTTTCGGACGTCGATTTCGATTCGACGATCGAACCGGACGTCGAGGCCGCCCGATCGTACGTGGTCGACGAGTGGGGCGTCGACGCCGACGAGGTCGCCCGCGGCTTCGAGCGTATCCGGGAGTCCCAGGTCCAGACGGGACTGGATCGTTGGACGTGAGCGGGCGTCGTCTCCCCACGTCACGCCCGCCGAGCGTGTCCCGCCACACCGACGATCGTGATCCCTTCTCGTCGCACCGACGATCGTGATCCTCGTGGACACGTGTCGTCCGGGCGTCTGACGCCGCGGTAGGTTTACGTTCGTTCCTCGCCAATCGGGGGGATATGAAGGTCCTGGTAGCCGGCGGAACCGGTTTCATCGGGTCGTACCTCTGTCGCGCGCTCGCCGAGGGCGACCACGAGGTGACCGCGATGTCGCGGTCGCCAGCGGAGACCCCCGAGGGGGTCGACTCCGCCGTCGGCGACGTCACGGCGTACGACTCCATCGCGCCCGCGATCGAGGGCCACGACGCGGTGGTGAACCTCGTCGCGCTCTCGCCGCTCTTCGAGCCGAAAGGGGGCAACGTGATGCACGACCGGGTCCACCGTGCCGGGACCGAGAACCTCGTCCGGGCGGCCGAGGGGGCCGACGTCGATCGTTTCATTCAGATGAGCGCGCTCGGGGCCGATCCCGACGGCGACACCGCCTACATCCGCGCGAAGGGGCAAGCCGAGGCGATCGTCCGCGAGAGCGACCTCGAGTGGACGGTGTTTCGTCCCTCGGTCGTCTTCGGCGAGGGCGGCGAGTTCGTCTCGTTCACGAAGCGGCTCAAGGGGATGTTCGCGCCGGGCGTGCCCCTGTACCCTCTCCCCGGCGGGGGGAGGACGCGCTTCCAGCCGATCCACGTCGAGGACCTCGTCCCGATGCTCGCGGCCGCCCTCGAGTCCGACGAACACGTCGGGGAGGTGTACGAGGTGGGTGGCCCCGAGACGCTGACGCTTCGGGAGGTGACGAACCTCGTCTACGAGGCCGAGCGCAAGGGGGTCACGATCGTCCCGCTGCCGATGCCGCTGGCGCGACTCGGGCTCACGGTGTTGGGTGCCGTACCGGGGTTCCCGATGGGGGGAGACCAGTACCGGTCGCTGAAGTTCGACAACACGACCGCCGACAACGACGTGGACGCGTTCGGCGTCGACGAGTCGGAGATGACCACGCTCGCGGCGTATCTCGGCGTCGAATGACCGCGATCGTCCCCCCGAGCGTCGGGACCGCCGCCGGGGCGATCCCGCGACGATCGCCCGACCCGGCGGAGGCGTTCGGGGACCGGCGACCCGTGTGGATCTCAGGACTGGTAACGCCATCAGAAGCCTTATGGTCCAGATCCCACTCTGGTCGTTTCAAAGACGGAGGGAGTTCAATATGAAACTGGCAATGATCGGATTCGGACAGGCGGGTGGGAAAGTCGTCGACAAGTTCCTGGAGTACGACAAACGGACGGGTTCGGAGATCGTGCGCGCCGCCGCGGCGGTGAACACGGCCAAGGCCGACCTCATGGGGCTCGAACACGTCCCCGAGAGCCAGCGCGTGCTCATCGGACAGTCCCGCGTGAAGGGACACGGCGTCGGCGCGGACAACGAGCTCGGCGCGGAGATCGCCGAGGAGGACATCGACGAAGTACAGGGGGCGATCGACTCGATCCCGGTCCACGAGGTGGACGCGTTCCTCGTCGTGGCGGGACTCGGCGGCGGCACCGGATCGGGAGGTGCGCCGGTGCTCGCGAAACACTTGAAGCGGATCTACACGGAGCCCGTCTACGGGCTCGGCGTGCTTCCCGGCAGCGACGAGGGCGGCATCTACACCCTGAACGCGGCCCGGTCGTTCCAGACGTTCGTCCGCGAGGTCGACAACCTGATGGTGTTCGACAACGACGCCTGGCGGAAGACGGGCGAGTCCGTTCAGGGCGGCTACGAGGAGATCAACGAGGAGATCGTCCGACGCTTCGGGATCCTCTTCGGCGCGGGCGAGATCCAGCAGGGCCAGGAGGTCGCGGAGAGCGTCGTCGACTCCTCGGAGATCATCAACACGCTCTCGGGCGGCGGCGTCTCCACGGTCGGCTACGCCGAAGAGGAGGTCGAAGAGCGCAGCTCCGGCGGGCTCCTCTCGCGGCTCCGCAACGACGACGGCGGCGACGAGCTCGACAGCGCGCACACCACCAATCGGATCACGAGCCTCGTTCGCAAGGCGGCGCTCGGCCGGCTCACGCTCCCGTGTGAGATCGAGGGTGCGGAGCGCGCGCTGCTCGTGCTCGCGGGACCGCCCGAGTACCTCAACCGGAAGGGCATCGAGCGCGGCCGCAAGTGGCTCGAAGAGCAGACGGGCTCGATGGAGGTCCGCGGCGGCGACTACCCGTACCGCGGCGCGGGCTTCGTCGCCACCGTGATCCTGCTCGCGGGCGTCACGAACGTCCCGCGGATCAAGGAGCTCCAGGAGGTCGCCATCGAGGCGCAGGACAACCTCGACGAGATCCGCGAGGAGAGCGACGAGAACCTCGACAACCTCGTCAGCGACGACAGCGACGAGCTCGAGTCGCTGTTCTAGGCGACTGCCGAATGGAGGTCCTCGTCCCCTTCTCCGCCGACCGACCGAAATCGCGGCTCGCGGACGCCCTCTCTCCCTCCGAGCGGGCCGCGTTCGTGCGGACGATGCTCGCCGACGTGCTGGCGGCGATAGACGACGCCGGCGGCGATCCGCTGCTTCTCGCGACCGAGGCGTTCGACCCGACCGACGAGCCGACGGTCCCCCTCGATCCGCCGGTCGCCGTCGACGACCGACCCCTCACCGACGCGGTCAACGCCCTCCTCGCGGAGCGCCGACCGGGAGACGGGACCGACCCGGTCGCGATCGTGATGGCCGACCTCGCGATCGCGACCCCGGAGTCGTTTCGGGAACTGTTCGCGGTCGGCCGCGAGACGGGGGTCGCGATCGCCCCCGGTCGCGGCGGCGGCACGAACGCGCTCGTCGTCTCCCGCCCCGAGTTCCGGGTCGACTACCACGGCGCGTCGTACCTCGACCACCGCGAGATAGCGACGGATGCGGGGCTGAGCGTCGAGACCATCGACTCCCACCGGCTCGCGACCGACGTGGACGAGCCAGGCGACCTGGCGGAGGTGCTGATCCACGGCGAGGGCCGGGCGGCGACGTGGCTGCGCGAGACCGGCTTCGCGCTCGACGCGTCCGGCGGCCGAGTCGCGGCCGTCCGGAAGTGAGCGAACCGGCTCCGCCGAGACCGACTCCGAACGCGGAGGGCGGGCCACTGCGCGCCTCCACCGTTCACCGCCGATACTGACAAGTGAGCGAGGTCCCTGTCGTACGCTAGACGTATGCCGACGGAGGTCGAGGAGACGCTGTCGAACAGGCTCGGCGTCGCTCCGGACGACCTCTCCGTACTCGTCACGCACCTCTTTCTCGCCGTCGGAATCGCGTTCTTTCGCTGGGACCTCGGCGAGGTCGTACTGGTCTACCTGATCGACGTCGCCGTCACCGTCGTCCTGTTCGGAACCGTGGCGCTGTTCGCGGCACAGCCGGTCGACGGCGGCGAAGCCGAAAAGTGGCGAGAGGAGCCGACCCCGCTCGAGGTAGCTCCGTTCCTCCCGCCGCTGTACAAGCGAAACGTCGGGCTGGTCGCGAGCGAACTGTTCAGGGGAGGGTTCTTCTTCTGTTTCTTCGCCGCGATGGCGCTCTCGCTCTTCGAGTGGACGCTCTCGTCGGTGCTCTCGATGTCGGTCGGCGTCACGATACTCGCCGTCTGCGGCTCTCAGCTGGTGCGCGTCTGGCGTCAGTTCCTCACGGACGGGTCGTACCGGGACCGGTCGCCGGGGGACGCGATCGAGGTCGCCCTCCGTCCGATCGGCCGACTGGTCGTTATCGCGCTGTACGTGATCGCACCGATCACCGCCGCGCTCGGATTCACCTTGATCCTCCTGCTCGACGTGGAGTCGGTATCGGCCGTCCCGTACGGGGACAGGATCGTCCTGTTGGCGTACGTGGTCCCTATCGGAGCCGCCAGCGTGTGGCTGCGGAACGACCGGTTCGAGGTCGGGCTCCAGTACGAGAACTGACATCCCCCCCGCGCTGAAGCGCGAGGCTTTCTCCTCAACTCTCCGTAACCGGATTCGGTGTCGCCAAGGGATCCGCAACCGCGATCCTTTTTGAACGCCGACCGCGAGTGACGGCCGTGTTCGCCGGTGCCGACGAGTACGGGATCGACGTCGCGGTCGACGATCGGGCGGTCGAGCGGCTGCTCTCGGTCTCTCCCGCCGACGTCGACGCGGCCGAAGGACTCAGCTTCGCCCGGAACGTCTTCGTGCCGCTGACGACCGCCTGCCGGTACACCTGTACGTACTGTACCTACTACGACGTGCCGGGGGAGGCGTCGCTGCTCTCGCCCGAGGGAGTGCGGGAGCGGTGTCGGGTCGGCGCGGACGCGGGCTGTACGGAGGCGCTGTTCACCTTCGGCGACGAGCCGGACGAGCGCTACACGGCGATACACGAGCGGCTCGACGAGTGGGGGTTCGAGTCGATCCACGACTACCTCTACCGGGCCTGCGAGATCGCCTTGGAGGAGGGGCTGCTTCCGCACTCGAACCCCGGCGACCTCACGGAGGAAGGGTTCGCGAGGCTGCGCGAGGTGAACGCCTCGATGGGCGTGATGCTGGAGACGACCGCCGACGTCGACGCCCACAGCGGGGGCCGGCGGAAGACCCCCGGCCAGCGGCTGAACACGATCCGAGCGGCGGGTCGGCGGGGCGTCCCGTTCACGACCGGGATCCTCGTGGGCATCGGCGAGGGGTGGCGGGACCGCGCGGAGAGCCTGCTCGCGATCCGCGAGCTCCACGAGCGACACGGCCACGTCCAGGAGGTCATCGTCCAGAACGTCGTCCCGAACGAGCGGTCGGACTTCGCGAAGCCGGACCTGGAGACGATGCGGCGGGTCGTGGCGATGGCGCGGGCCGCGCTGCCGCCGGAAGTGTCGGTCCAGGTGCCGCCGAACCTCTCGCCCGCGGCCGACCTCGTCGACTGCGGGATCGACGACCTCGGCGGCGTCTCGCCCGTCACGGACGACTACATCAATCCCGAGTACGCCTGGCCCGACCTCGACGGGCTCCGGGCGGTCGCGGACGCCGGCGGGATTCCCCTCAGAGAACGGCTCCCCACCTACGCCAGGTACCTCCCCGAGGACGTTCGGCCGACCGGCGTCGAGCCGGCACCACCCCCGACGAACCGCGACGCGTGGATCCCGCCCGCGGTCCGCGACCGGATCCGCGACGACGACGTCCACGGGCGACGACTGGCGGCGGTCGCCCGCGGCGAGGGGCCGCTCGACCCCCGTCCGGCGCGCGGCGACTGAGGCCGCTCGCTCGCGGCGAGCGCGGTGGCGGACACCGATCCGGCGGGGATAAACAACTGCGCTGCCAGTACCTTCTTTAAATACCTCCCCGAATGGGTGGACGATGGTACCACTACAGTTCGGGCTGTCGGGGATCGCGGCGACGATCGCGGTGTTCCTGTTCGCCGCGTTCAAGTTCGTCGCCGGTTTCGTCGCCGTGTTGGTGCTCGGGAAGCTCGTCTTCGTTCCCGGCGTGGAGCGGGCGATCGCGTCCCGCGGACTGGACGAGGCGGTGAAGAGCCTGGGATCGAGCGTCGCGAACGCGGTCGTCTGGGTCGCGGCGGTCGCGATCGGGTTCACGCTCGCGGGGTACGGCGCGTTCCTCTCGGCGTTCGCCGTCTTCGGCGGCGCGATCGCGCTCGCGGTCGGCTTCGCCGCACAGGACCTCCTGGGGAACTTCGTCGCCGGGATCTTCATCCTGAAGGACAAGCCGTTCGAGGTCGGCGACTGGATCGAGTGGAACGGCAACGCGGGCCGCGTTGAGGACATCGACCTGCGCGTCTCGCGGGTCCGAACGTTCGACAACGAGCGGATCACGGTGCCGAACGGCGACCTCGCGAACAACGCCGTCACCAATCCGGTCGCCTACGAGACGCTCCGCCAGAAGTTCGTCTTCGGCATCGGCTACGACGACGACATCGCGCAGGCGACCGACATCGTCGTCGAGAAGGCGGAGGAACACGCGGAGATCCTCGACGACCCCGCACCGTCGGTTCGCGTGGTCGAGCTCGGCGACTCCGCCGTGGGACTCCAGTCGCGCTGGTGGATCGACGAGCCCGACCGCGGCGACTTCGTCCGGGTGCGCTCGGAGTACGTCACCGCGGTGAAGGAGGCCTTCGACGAGGCCGGCATCGACATGCCGTACGTCCACCGGCAGCTCACCGGCAGCGTCGAGGTCATCGAGTCCGTCGCGGACGAGTAACGCCGCGATCTCTCCCCCCGTCGGAGATCTGGCGTCCGTTCGGTCCGCCGGAACCCGACCGCTTTTCTGTGACCACTCGTACGTACCACTTGTGAATCCCTCGTCGTGGCGGACGTACCTCGTGACGGGAGCGGACCGCTCCGCGGGACGGACGACGCCGGAGATCGTCGCCGACGCGCTGGCCGGGGGGGTCGACGTCGTCCAGCTCCGCGAGAAGGGAACCGACGCGCGGAGCCGGTATCACCTCGGGCTGCGGCTCCGCGAGCTGACTGCGGATGCGGGCGTCCCGCTCGTCGTCAACGACCGGGTCGACCTCGCGGCGGCGATCGACGCCGACGGCGTCCACCTCGGGCAGTCGGACCTGCCGCCCGAGGTCGCCCGCGAGCAGTTTGGTCCCGACGCGGTCGTGGGCGTGTCGGCCTCGACGCCGGCGGAGGCGAGAGAGGCGGTCGACGCCGGCGCGGACTACCTCGGCGTCGGAGCGGTGTACGGGACGGACTCGAAGAAGGTACCCGACGAGCGCGACGGGATCGGCCCCGAGGGCGTCCGGGCGGTCGCCGACGCGGTCGACGTCCCTGCCATCGGGATCGGCGGGATCGACGCGGACAACGCGAGCGCGGTCGTCGAGGCGGGCGCGACGGGCGTGGCGGCCGTCTCGGCGATCACGGCCGCCGAGGACCCGCGGACGGCGACCGAGGAACTCCGGGAAGCGGTCGAACCCGAGTGAGGGACATCGAACGGTGGGTCCGGATCGACGGGCCTTCCGCGGTCGGGAACCGAGAGACTGAAGGTGAAAGTGGCGAACAGGCGGTGCGTGTCGGTCGAAGGGCGCGTCGGTCGTGGAACCGCGTCCCTCCGCTCCGAAACCGCGCGGGACCACACCGCACACCCGCGTTCCCCCGCGCGGCGGTCGAGCGTGTCACGCGACGGGGTGTGCCGGCATCCGATACGAGGTGACGCCAGAACCTACCGCGTCGCCTTCTTCCACTCGCGGAGCCCGATCCGCTCGCCGTCGACGTCCTCGGCGGGCGCGTCCGTGGCGGCCCAGACGAAGAGCGGTGCGACGCTGTCGGGGTCGCGGGCGCGCTCCATCCCCGTGAGATCGGTGGCGACGAGCCCCGGATCGACGACGCCGACCGTCGCGTCGAGGTCGGCGGCGAAGCCGCGGGCGACCGCCTCCGCCGCGGCCTTCGACACCGCGTACGCGCCCATCCCGGCTTTGGATTCGTGGGCGACCGACCCGGAGGGGACGAGGACGCGCGCGCCGTCGGCGAGGTGGGGGATCGCCTCGCGGACCGTGGCGAACACCCCGCGGGCGTTCGTCCGCATGGCGTCGTCGAACGCGCGGTAGGCGGTCCCGTCGATCGGCGACTCGCCCGGCACGCCGTGGAAGACGGCCGCGTTGGCGAGGACGACGTCGACGGGGCCGGCCTCGCGGGCCACGCGCTCGAAGAAGCGCTCGAGGTCGAACTCGTCGCGGACGTCGACGCGAGCGCCCCAGGCGGTGCCGTCGGAGTCGGCGTCGTCCGCCCCGCTCGCGTCCTCGTCACCGACCTCGGCGGCGTCGCCGGCGGCCGCTCCGTCCTCGCTCGCCTCTCCGTTCAACTCGGCGACCGTCCGGTCGACGGCCGCACCGTCGCGGCCGGAGACGGCGACGAACGCGCCCGCGTCGACGAACGCCCCGGCGACCGCCCGCCCGATCCCGCTCGTTGCCCCGGTGATCGCGACAGTCGGTTCCATCGAGAGTCGGTACGGGCGGCGGCGACTTAGTGGTATTCACCGCGGCCGTCGTGGTGGTATTTATACCGATCCCGTCCGAGGATCGGGTATGGACGCGGCCCCCGACATCGACGCCGTGGCCGACGAGTCCGTCGTCGTGATCGGCGGCGGCTTCGGCGGCCTCTCGACGGCCTGTTACCTCGCCGACGCCGGCGCGGACGTCACCCTCCTCGAGAAGAACGAACAGCTCGGCGGGCGCGCGAGCCGCCTCGAGGCCGAGGGGTTCCGCTTCGACATGGGTCCGTCGTGGTACCTGATGCCCGACGTCTTCGAGCGCTTCTTCGGCCACTTCGACCGCTCGCCCGAGGAGTACTACACGCTCACGCACCTCGACCCCCACTACCGGGTGTTCTGGAAGGACGGCGACCGGGTCGACGTGCTCCCGGACATGGAGCACAACCGGGAGCTGTTCGAGGCGTACGAGCCCGGCGCGGGCGACGCGCTCGACGCCTACCTCGAGGAGGCCGAGCGCACCTACGAGATCGGGATGGAGCACTTCGTCTACGAGGACCGCCCCCGCCTCCGCGACTACGTCGACCGCGACGTGCTGCGCTACTCGTGGGGGCTCTCGCTTTTAGGGAAGATGCAGGGACACGTCGAGGGGTACTTCGATCACCCGAAGCTCCAGCAGCTGATGCAGTACACGCTGGTGTTTCTGGGCGGGTCGCCGACGAACACGCCCGCGCTGTACAACCTGATGAGTCACGTCGATTTCAACATGGGCGTCTACTACCCCGACGGCGGGCTCGGCGCGGTCGTCGACGGGATCGTCGAGCTCGCCGAGGAGCTCGGCGTCGAGTTCGTGGTCGACGCGGAGGTCACGGGGATCGAGGGACGGTACGGCGCGTTCGCGGTCGACACCGCCGGCGGCGACCGGTATCTCGCCGATATCGTCGTCTCGAACGCGGACTACGCGCACACCGAACGGGAGCTGTTGCCGGAGCGGAAACGGCAGTACACGGAGGAGTACTGGGAGTCGCGGACGTACGCCCCCTCGGCGTTCCTCCTGTACCTCGGCGTCGAGGGCGACGTGCCGGAGCTGGCCCACCACACCCTGGTGTTGCCGACGCGGTGGGAGGAACACTTCGCGCAGATCTTCGACGATCCGGCGTGGCCCGACGACCCCGCCTACTACCTCTGTGTTCCCTCGAAGACCGACGAGACGGTCGCCCCCGACGGGCACAGCAACCTGTTCGCGCTCGTTCCCATCGCGCCCGGCCTGGAGGACACCCCGGAGCTCCGTGCGGAGTACCGCGATCTCGTGCTCGACGACGTCGCGGAGAACACGGGAACGGAACTCCGCGACCGGATCGTCTTCGAGGAGACGTTCTGCGTCGCGGACTTCGCCGACCGCTACAACAGCTACGACGGGAGCGCGCTCGGGCTCGCACACACTCTCCGACAGACGTCGCTGTTCCGGCCGCCGCACCGATCGACGGCGCTCGACGGGCTCTACTTCACCGGCGCGACCACGACGCCCGGCATCGGCGTCCCGATGTGTCTGATAAGCGGGGGACTGACCGCGGAACGGATCGCGGACACGATCTGAGAGCCGTGACCGGATCCGACGCCGCGGGCGACGAGGTCGGTGGCGGGACCGACCGCGACGAGGCGACCGCCGACCTCCCCGACCACCTCCGCTACCTGTTCGTGCTCTCGCGACCGCGCTTCTGGCTCTACCTCGCCGGCCCCGTCGCGGTCGGCGTCACCTACGGCATCGACGGGGTGGACGGGCTGTTCACGCCGACGACGGTCGCGCTCGCCGGCTACTTTCTCGTCCCGGCCAACGTGTTCCTCTACGGCGTCAACGACCTCTTCGACGCCGACGTCGACGAGCACAACCCGAAGAAGGACGACCGGGAGGCCCGCTGGCAGGGGAACCGGCTCGCGCTCGCCGCGGTGATCGCCGCCGCGCTCCTCGGGACCGGGACGTTCGCGCTCACGCCGCGGGTCGCGTGGCCCTTTTTGGCCGGCTTCTTCGTCCTCGCCGCGGGGTACAGCGCGCCGCCGTTGCGGTTCAAGACGACACCCTTCGCGGATTCGGTCTCGAACGGGCTCTATATCCTTCCGGGGGCGGCCGCGTACGCGACGGTCGCGGGGACGGTCCCGCCGACCGCGGCGCTCGCGGGCGCGTGGCTGTGGACGATGGGGATGCACACGTTCTCCGCGATCCCCGACGTCGAGCCCGACCGGGAGGCCGGGATCCGGACGACGGCGACGCTGCTCGGCGAATCGCGGACGTACGCGTACTGTCTCGCCTGCTGGGTCGCCGCCGCGGCCGCGTTCGCCGCGGTCGACCTCCGGTTCGGCGCGCTCCTCGGGGTATACCCCATCTTCGTGGCGTGGGTCGCGGTATCCGCCGTCTCCGTCGACCGCGCCTACTGGTGGTTCCCCGCACTCAACACCGCCGTCGGGACGCTGCTCGCGATGGGCGGGCTCTGGCGGGTCTACCCCGTCTGGGAGGTCCTCGGATGAGCGACGACGGCTCGTCGATGGTGACCGCCGACTCGGGGGGGGACACGTTCCGCGATCGACTCCCGGACACCCGCGGGGGCGTCGAGGCCCTTCTCGACGGACTCGTCCGCGAGAACCGCTTCACGATCGCCGTGTTGTTCCCGGCGGTCGGCGCGGTCACGCTCGTGGGGAGCGCGGAGGGGTGGGTCCCCGAGCCGTTCGCCTTCCACCCCTGGTTCGTGCTGTTCGGGGTCTGCGTGATGCGCTCGCCGCTCGTGGTCGGGATCCTCCCGCTCTTCGACCGGCGGGCGGCCGGCTGGCTCGGCGTCCTCGTCGCGTACACGTACGCCATCGAGGGCGTCGGGGTCGCGACCGGGTGGCCGTACGGCAGCTTCGAGTACGCGATCGACCTCGGCCCGATGCTCGGCGGGGTCCCGCTCGCGCTCCCGGTGTTCTTCATCCCGCTCGTGGTCAACGCCTACCTGCTCTGTCTGCTGCTCCTCGGCGGCCGGGCCTCGAACGCCGCGGTCCGACTGCTCGCCGTGAGCGCGACCGTGGTCGCGATGGACGTGGTGTTGGACCCCGGCGCGGTCGCCGTCGGCTTCTGGCGGTTCGGCGAGGGCGGCGCGTTCTACGGCGTCCCCCTCTCGAACTACGCGGGCTGGGTGCTGTCGGCGGTCGTCGCGGTGTTCACGCTGGATCGCGCGTTCGAGACGGACGCCGTCCGGGAGCGATTGGCGGGCTGCGAGTTCATGCTCGACGACATGGTGAGTTTCGTGATCCTCTGGGGCGGGATCAACGTCTGGTTCGGGAACCTCCTCCCCGCGCTCGTCGCGCTCGCGTTCGGTCTGGGACTCCTCGCGACGGACCGGTTCGACGCCGGCCTGTTGACGCCGTGAGGCGGGAGCGGTCGGGGCGGCGAGACCGGCTGACCCGACCGCTTCGGTCGGACCGAGGGGGCCGACCGCGGCGCCGACTCGAAACCCCTTATATGCGGGCCGCCCCTCCGGGAGATATGGAGACGGGCGTCGTCGACGAGACGGGTTTCGAACGAGGGACCGATGAGTAGCCTCGCGATCGAGTACGGCACCCACGAGCGCGTGCGGGAGGTGATAGACCGGCTGACGTTCTGTGTGGAACACGTGAGCGTCGGCTTCGGCGGCTGGGAGGACCCCCACGTGAAGGGGCCGGGACTGTACTTCGCGGTCGTCGCCGACCGCGAGTACGGGGCGTACGCGGACCCGATGGGCGACAACCGGTGGCCGCGGGACCGCTGTCGGTCCGTCTTCGAGGAGGACGCGTTCGTCGAGGCCGCGGAGTCGGTGAGCCTCGAGTGTGACGGCGGGATCGTCGTCGCCGTCGACGGCGAGTTCGAGTCGCAGATGGTCCGGTTCCGGGACCTCGGAACCAGAAGCGGCGAGACGGACCTCGTCGACGACATCGCCTACGAGCCGTGGATGGGGTCACGGCACATGAGCGCGATGGAGACATCGGTCCGACCCGAGGTGGTCGCCACGGTCACCCTGAGCGAGGAGACCGGTCGCGTGAGCGTGTTCAGAGACGGGGAGGCGGAGTCGTCGACGCACGAGGAGATCGGCGGCCCCTGGCGCGCGGAGTAGACGAACGAGCGGGCGGGCGGAGCGGGAACGCCTCGCGGGGCGTGCGGAACCCCAGCCGGTGGGGACTCGACCCCATTCTTATTCCCCTCCCCCGCGAACGGTCGCGTATGTACGACGACGTCCTGGTTCCGACCGACGGCAGCGAGGCGGTCGACCGCGCGCTCGATCACGCGATCCCGCTGGCGGCAGATCACGACGCGACCGTCCACGCGCTGTACGTCGTGGACCGCCGGGTGGCGAACGCGAGCTCGAGCGACCTCCACGACGAGGTGGTCGCGGATCTCGAGTCGCAGGGTGAGGCCGCCGTCGCGGCGGTCGCGGAGCGAGCCGAAGAGGCCGGGCTCGCCGTCGAGACCCACGTGCGTCACGGGACGCCCGACACCGAGATCGTCGGGTACGCGGAGGACGCCGGGATCGACGTGATCGTGATGAGCCCGGAGGGAAAGTCGCCTCGCGAGCGGATCCAGTCGCTCGGAAGCGTCTCCGACCGCGTCACCGACGACGCGACCGTCCCCGTGTTCCTGGTGAAGTAGATCGGCCTCGAACGGAATTCGCTCACTACAGGTGATCCACATACCGACACACAGAACGGATCAACCTACGTTGTGTCAGAAGCCCCGTGCGAGATACAGAGCGTGGGTGTAACGACGAGGTGACCGTCCTTCACCCAGTATCCAACCGGTGTAGTGTATTCGTTGCCAGTTCTCGACCCGATGAACGTCAACAACGGTATCGAATCACTCACAAGTGAGTGTAGCGGCGACCGCAACAGACGCGACATCACCGGATTGACGAGCTCGTAGGCGACGTCGGGGAGCGGGGGTCTCCGAGTTTCGACGTATCCACTCCCGGCGCTGTTCCCCGATGATCCCCGATGGGGCTGGGAGTCGCCGTGGAAGTCGTCCGCGTGGTCCTCGACGAACGCTCGCATTCCCCGAGGGCGTCGACCGAGGAGGTGCTGGCTGTCGTCGGTCACGCGCGTAGCTAATCCGAGGCGTACAGTGGTGTAGATACCACACATAAGTGCGATGAATCCGAGTGGCTTCCCTCGACGGTGCATCCGCCGTCCGAACGCTAGCAGGGACGGATCTGGATATCTGATGGGTCGATTTAGAACGTCGCTGAAGACGGCGGCGACCTCTTCATAGTCCAGCGCTTCGGGTCCCGTGAGATCGTAGGCTTGATTCGTGTGTCCGGACTCAGTCAACACGATCGCTGCTGTCTCACCGATATCCCGCGCGTCGACGAAACTGGTCTCCCCGTTCCCGGCTGGCACGAAGATCTCGCCATATTCAACGATATCTCCACGATGGACTTCGAGGAGGTTCTGCATGAAAAACGACGCCCGGAGCAGCGTATACTCCATATCTGTCGCCGTGATTCGCTTCTCGATCCAGTGGTGAGGGACGAGGACGTTCTTTTCTGCACCGAGCGTCGAAAGGTAGGCAATACGGGCGACACCCACCCGATCCGCAGCCTCGACGAACGCTCCGATCTCCGATTTGTCCACGACCGGTGGTCGAACGAGGAAGACGCCATCGACATCCGTCAGCGCACGACCCCAGGTTTCCGGCTTCGTGAAGTCGAACTCGATCAGTTCTCCTGCGTCCGCGATCTCGTTCGAGACAGTCTCGGGGTCACGAACCCCGATCTTGATCGTGACGTCGCGGTCTGAAAGGGCGGTGACGACATGCTGACCGACGGTTCCAGTTGCCCCGGTAACGAGTATCAACTCCGTCACTGTTCGGCCCTCCAAGAGACGAGCACCCAGACCGACACCGCTGCGACGACGACGTGCATTGCCATGAGGACGACGACGGCAAGCGGGGTCGCAGCTGGATCGATCGCGAGCAACGCAACGTCGGGGACGAACGAGAGGAGTAACACGCCAGCGGCTAGCCGTACGAACGTCCGGTCAGCACTACTGACGTACCGATCGAGAAGCCAGTAGACCACCGTCGCTCCGCCTGCGCCGAGTGCCGACAGAAACGCAACGGGCGGGATAGTCAACGGGCGGAACGCTGGGGCGATGCCGAGCGCGTCCACGCCAAGCACGAGTACCGCGTTAGCGAGTACAGCGAGCACGGCAGCAAGCCCTCCCCGCACCGGTACGGAAGGTGACCGGGTCGCAGTGTGTTCGGCGCCCGTCATACGTCTGCGACCTTCGGCATTTCGTGGACGTACAGGTTGCCTTCGAGACAGTCGAGGATGAACTCGGCCACGTTCGCCCGCGCAGCGGTGTCACGCATGCCGAGCGAGAGGTCCGTCCCGTGGTGGAACTCGCCCGTATGGGCGTTTTCGGTGAGACGTGGGGCACGTACGACAGTCCACCGAGTGTCGCTGTCTTTGATGAGTTCGACCTGATCACGAGCGTCTTCGAGGACTGACCGCGCTAGCAGTTTCAACAGTACACCCATCATCCGTCCGCCGAGATTCACCGATTCGCCCTCCTCGCGGATGCCCGCACCGACCAGCGTCACGAAGCGCGCGCGGCGGCGGAGCCGTCCCGGACTGTGGCGGTCGGCGTCGCCGACCGCCCTCTCGACACCGTGTCGGTTCATCGCCGCCAGCATGTGTCGGCCGGCTTCCGTCAGTAGGTGGTCCGGCCCCTCTGAACTCTGCGCGAGAACGCTGACGACGGCATCGACGGGGTCGCCGTCGCCAACGATAGCGCGTTCGACGCCCTCACCACTGTATGCGTCACCTTCGACTACGATGACTCGGTCATCGTTCCGAACTGCGGGTGAGAGGCCGGTCATATCCCGAACGAAGGCGACCACTTCGTGTCCGCGTTCGACTGCCTGTTCGACGAGTGGTCGGCCGGTTCGTCCGGTCGCACCGAATACTGCGATTCGCATACGCGGAGTAGCATCCTGGAAAGGATATACTTGTAACTTCGAAGTTTCGAAGTATTAGGCCTCGAACCGCCTCACAGCCAAAGATACAAATCCACAAGTAGCGATATTCAGACACCCATGGCTGGACCGGGCGATCCACCGGACGTTCCCGAGTTGAGCGCGGGATTGTCCCGTGAGGAAGCGATCGCGCTTCGCGAATCGTTCGATCCTGAGGAACGGGAACGCATCGGTCACACCGTCGCAGAACTGCTCGATCTCCTCGGGAAGGCCCACACGATGGCGGTTCTGAGCGCATTCGCATTCACCGAGGGACCGCTTCGATTCAGCGACCTCGAAACCGAACTCAACGTCGCGCCGAACACCCTCTCGACGCGGTTACGGGATTTGACGGAAGCAGGGCTACTCGACCGTGAGGCCTACGACGAGGTCCCGCCTCGCGTGGAATACACACCGACTGAGAAGGCGGAATCGCTGTTCCCCGTGTTCGCCCATCTTCACCACTGGGCGGTCGAGTACGAACTCTAACGTCGATTTCTGTAGCAACATCCAAACTTCGAAGGTCATCACCGGAATCAGAGGGAGCGGCTGAACTGTCCCGAAACGAGAGGTCCGGTAGAGAGGAAACGCCTACCGACGCTGGATCCCCGACCGCGGTCAATGTCGATGGGTTCGAACTCGTCTACTCGGACGGGACTGTCGCCGTTCGAGGGATAGTCATGGCCGTCCCCGAAGGGGAGTTCTACATATGCGCGTTGTATCTCGCACGATCATCGGAACACCTCTTTGAGCTGGTAGAGCCCTCGGCGCTCAATACACACACGCGATATACGGCCCGATCCATCGACTCGTTCCCGAAACCGAACGCCGGCGGACCGACCGGATCGACTCCCGCCGGCCGGGCGGTCGGTAACTTACTTGCGGTCGGCAACGTAGGATCCGGCATGGAACTCACCGTCCTCGGCAGCGGGAGCGCGATGCCGGTTCCCGAGCGGGTCCAGTCCGGGTACCTTCTGAAGGACTCGGGGGGCGACGGCGCGGATCGAAGCCTGCTCGTCGACTGCGGCAGCGGCGTGCTCCACCGGCTCGCCGACACCGACCCCGGCTACGAGGGGGTCTCGACCGTCCTCTTGACCCACCACCACCTCGACCACGTCGCCGCGCTCCTCCCGCTCGTGAAGGCGCGGTGGCTCGCGGGCGAGGGGCACCTGGAGGTCGTCGGCCCGACCGGGACCAAGGCGCTCGTCGACGGCCTGCTCGACGTCCACGACTACCTCGACGGGCGGATCGACCTCGTGCTCCGGGAGGTGCCGGCCGGCCGCGCGTTCACGGCGGGCGGGTTCGACGTCGTCGGCCGGGAGACGCGCCACTCGATGTCGTGTCTCGCGTACCGGTTCTCGCCGCCGAGCCGGGACGACGACCCCGCCGAGGGGCCGCTCACCCTCTCGGGTGACTCCGAGGCGTTCGCGGGGCTCGCGCACTTCGCGGACGGCAGCGACGTGCTCGTCCACGACTGCTCGTTCCCCGACGGGACCGACGTCTCGAACCACCCGACGCCGGCGTCGCTCGGGGAGTCGCTCGCGGACGTCGACGTCGGGACGCTGCTGCTCTCACACCTCTATCCGCACACCGGCGGGCGCGAGGCGGAGATGGAAGCGAGCGTCCGGGAGGCGGGCTTCGACGGCGACGTGCGGGTCGCCGCCGACGGGCTCCGAGTCCGGATCCCGTGAGTGATTATCTAGTAATACCACAGGGTTAATACCACCGCGTCGGGAGGCGATCCCATGGCCTTCACCGACGACCTCCTGGACGCGGGGTCGGAGATCTGGACGGCACAGTTCGAGCACCCGTTCGTGTGCGAACTCGCGACCGGCGACCTCGCGGACGCCGCGTTCCGCCGGTGGCTCGAACAGGACTACCGGTACCTCTTCGATTACGCCAGGGCGTACGCGGTCGCCGGCGCGAAAGCGCGCGAGGAGGCCGCGATGGCGACGCTGCTCGGCGGAGCGGACGCGGTGTTGAACGAGGAGCTCGACCTCCATCGATCCTTCGCGGCCGAGTACGGCGTCACGGAGGACGACCTCCGGGAGACGGCGAAGGCCCCGACCTGCGAGGCGTACACGAACTTCCTCGTCCGGACGGCACACGACCGGCCGGTTCCCGTCGCCGTCGCCGCGCTGTTCCCGTGTATGAAGGGGTACCTCGACGTGGCCGACCACATGGCGGACCTCGCCGAGGGCGACCACCGATACACCCCGTTCATCGAGACGTACACGAGCGATGGGTTCCGCGCCGAGACCGCCTCGATGCGCGACCTCCTCGACGGGTACGCCGAGTCGTATCCCGGCCGCCGCGACGCGATGCGCGAGGCGTTCCTCACGAGCGCCCGCCTCGAGTCGGCGTTCTGGGAGATGGCGTACGCCGGCGAGACGTGGTCGGCTCGCGAGTCGACCGGTCGCGCCGACGGTCGCGGCGGCGACGACGACGGCCGCGCCGTCGATCACGATCTCGATCGCGACGACGCGTAACGTCTGGGAGTTACGTATCGCCCGGATCGACCCGGATGTTTAAACGTTCGTGCGGGTATCTGGTGGTATGGCCGAGCCGCTCGCGGACGACTTCGGACGGGAGGTGACGGGCGTTCGGGTCTCGCTCACCGACCGGTGTAACTTCGACTGTATCTACTGTCACAACGAGGGACTCGGCGACACGCGCGGCCCGATGGAGCCCAGCGAGGACGAGATGAGCGCCGACGACGTGGTTCGCTTCCTGGAGGTCGTGGAGGGATACGGCGTCGACTCGGTGAAGTTCACCGGCGGCGAGCCCATGCTGCGGCAGGACCTCGAGGAGATCATCGAGCGCACCCCCGACTCGATGGAGGTGTCGATGACGACGAACGGGACGTTCCTGCCGGGGCGCGCCGAGGACCTGAAAGCGGCGGGACTCGACCGCGTCAACGTCTCGCAGGACGCGCTCGATCCCGACGACTTCGCGGCGGTGACGAAGTCGGGCGCGTACGAGCGAGTGCTCGAGGGCGTCAAGGCCGCCGTCGACGCCGGGCTCGACCCGGTGAAGCTCAACATGGTGGTGTTCACCCACACCGCGGGCTACGTCGAGGAGATGGTCGACCACGTCGCCGAAAACGAAGGACTCCAGCTCCAACTCATCGAGTACATGCCGGAGCTCACGGGCAAACCGGAGTGGAACGTCGACATCGGACGCGTCCACGACTGGCTCGCCGGGAAGGCGGACCGGGTCGAGCGCCGCGAGATGCACGACCGGAAGCGGTACTTCGTCGGCGAGGACGCGCCCGGCGAGGGCGGCGGGATGGTCGAGATCGTCGACCCCGTCGAGAACGAGGAGTTCTGTGCCAACTGCGGCCGCGTCCGCGTCACCCACGAGGGGTACCTGAAGGGGTGTCTCAACCGCAACGACGACCTCCGGTCGATGGGCGAGATGAGCCGCGCGGAGATCGCCGAGACGTTCGAGGCGGTCGTCGCCAACCGCGTTCCCTACTACGGCGAGTACCTGATCGAGAACGACGACGGCGAGTACGAGATCAACGAGGAGTACCTCGGGACGCCGAGCGTCGCTGACTGAGGCTTTCCTGCCGGCACGGATCGTTTCCGCTACGATACGGTGCGGTGGCGCGCCGGTGAGCGGGTGCGTCAGCACCCGCGAACCGCCCGCGAGGGAGTTGCGAGCGCGAGAGCGCGAGCAACGAGGCTGGGGAGGCGTGAGGTGCGGTCGCGGTGCGGCGGGTGGGACTCAAAGGGGCAGTTGCGAGGACGAAGCACGGCGCAGCAAGGACCGGAGGAGCGAACGAAGTGAGCGACGAGGACCGCAACAAGCCGCGCGAGTCGTCGCAACTGGGGCTTTGGAGGTGTTCGTCGAAGTCACGTTTCCTGCCTTACATCTCGAGCGGCCGGGGATTTGAAAACGCCTACTGCGCCAGCGACGACACGCTCTCGACTGGGTCGTTAACGAGACCGATCCCCCGCGATCCGCACTCGATCGCCTACACCGACGACGTGATCCCGCCGTCGACGCGGAGGTTCTGGCCGGTGACGTAGCTCGACTCCTCCGAGAGCAGGTACGCGACCGCGTCCGCGATCTCCTCGGTTCGCGCGGCCCGCCCCATCGGGATCTCCGCCTTCGTCTCCTCGTCGACGTCGTAGCTGTCCGCGAAGCCTGGCAGGACGCTGTTCATGCGGATCCCCGCCGACGCGTACCGGTCGGCGTACAGCTTCGTGTAGCTTCCGAGGCCGGCCCGCAACACGGAGGAGACGGGAAAGTCCGGCGAGGGCTCGAACGCCGAGAACGTCGAGACGTTCACGATCGCCCCCTCGCCCTGGTCCTCCATGATGGGCGTGACCAGCCGGGCCATCCGGATCGTGTTCAGCAACACCAGGTCCATCCCCTCGTACCACTCCTCGTCGGAGATGTCGAGGAGGTCGCCGGAGGGCGGATGACCCGTGTTGTTCACTACGGCGTCGACCCGGCCGTAGCGCTCGTGGGTCGTCCCCACGAGCGCCGTCAGGTCGTCAGGTTCGGTGACCGAGCCCTCGAAGCCGTCGCCGCCGAGGTCGTTCGCGACGTCGACCGCGCTTCCGGAGGGAGAGAGCAACACCGGGAGGTACCCGTCGTCGCTCAGCCGCCGCGCGCAGGCCTCGCCGATGCCGCTTCCCGCCGCCGTCACGATCGCGACCGGGGTGTCTTCCATACGAGCGATGTCGCAGGTACGGGCATAAGACCACCGGCGCGTTCGGGGTCGGTCCGCCCGACGAGTACGGAACTCGACGAGTACGGAACTCGCGCTCGCGGACGGATGCAGAGACAAGTCGCCGTTTGAGCCATACCAACGTCTTTACTCGGCCCGGACGCTCCCCACGTATGGCACGGCAGTCGACGACCAGACGACGATTGTTAGGTGTCGGTTGCGTGAGCGCGGCAGTCGCGGCCGCGGGCTGTCTCGGTTCGTTCGATTCCGTCGGGGACGGGGCCGGCGAAACCGACGGATCCGGCGATCGCTCGCTCCGTCTCTCGCTGTCTCCCCGGGACGATACGCTCCGGGAGCGATACGTGATCGACGTCGCCGACCTCGCCGACGCCCGCCCACCGGACGCCGAGGAGGCCTTCCGGACGACGCTCGAGGGGTCGACGTACACGACGCAGTACCGGACCCCGTTCTTCTCCACTCCCGACGACCCCACGTACGTCAGGGAGGAGGGAACCTACTACTGGCTCGGGTCGGTCGTGATCGACGAGGCCGTCGAGACCCGTCCCGTCCTCAGACTTCGGGACGGAACCCGCATCGACGACGACGCTACCGACGCCGACACCACCGAGACCGACGCGGTCGCGGCCGAGGATCTTCCCGAAGGCGACCGGCGGGCCGTCCGGATCGCACACATGGCCGCCCGCGCCCGCGGCGACGAGGGCGGCGTCCCGTGGGGGCTGGTACAGCGCGGCGGCTACGTGTACCGCTCCGAGGAGGCCGTCGAAACGAGCCGGGTCCTGTCCGATGACGGTCCCGACCGCGTCGTCTACCGCGAGACGGCGTACGCGGTCGACGTCGCCGAAGAGCGGTTCTACGAGTCGGTCCATCGCGCGACCGTCGAGTCCGTCGCGACGAGTCCCGAACGAATGGAGGCGATCCTCCGGGCCAAATTCGTCGACGCGCGGATCGACCGCGACGCGCTCTCCACGGAGGAAACGGGGGTCATCCGGTCGGCCCGCGGAGAGGGATACGACGAGACGCATCCGTACTCCGACGCGTACCGGGGTGTGTTGACGGCGCTTCACGAGCGTGCCTACCTCGACGGAAACGTCGAGAAGGACGCCTTCGACGACGCCGAACACGGCTCGGGGACGGTGCTGTACGGCGACGAGTACTACGAGTATCGACTGCGGTTCACGTCCTCGTCCGCGGCGTAGAGCGGGACACCGTGGCTTCGGAAAGGAACGGACACAGCGGAATTCGTCGGTTCGGTGGCTCCCAGCGTAGATTCGAGAGTCATCTATCGGGAGGACGTCGCTACGGTGTTTTGTCTGTTTCCGGTCGGACGCCGATCGTCGCGACGCAGCGACCGCTATCTCCTCTGGACCCAGACCGACACGGCCACCATCCCGCCAGCCAGCCCCAGCGTGATCGGGACGATGGAAACGTCGTACCCGAGGTTCGCCCCGAACACTATCACCTGAACGACGAGAAGCATGAGCATCGCCAGCGATCCGACGATCCGCTCGCCGATGTCGATGCTCGAGGCCTCGAACAGCACGCTCATGAACACGACGACTGCCGGCATCGCCAAGACCGCGATCGGTTTCGCGACGACGTTGTCCGGCTCGCCGGCGGCGTTCCAGTGGATCGCCATCTGGTCCGGTAGGGCCGCGTAGAGGGCGACGCCGAGGGCCAACAGCACACCGGTAATGAGGGCGGCGACAGCCCGCTGTCGGGGCAAGAATCGTACAAGGGCGTTCATGTCAGCTGGCGATAGTTCGGACTGACAAATAGGTTTCCGGCCTTGGTTCGTTCTTGGGACGCGTTCGCAATTGACGAGTCCAGTGCTCGCAAGCGAGATGAACGGGGAAATTCTGTGTACGTGAAGGATGAACGTCGCGTGCTGGGCGGTCAGCGAGTAGTCGAATCACGTGATCTTCTGGCGGTATCAGACCGTATTCTCTTTTTTCTCCGGTCAGGTTGAGAACGAGACCTCCCAGCACATTCCCTGGAGCAAGTTCCACGGTCGGCACGTCAACTCCGGCAACTCTCTTTTTAACTATCAGGAAACCTTGATAAAAGCCACTATTATTAATTTGGACCTAGCATCACAGGATATAGATGACACTTACGAAGATAGTTAAGCAAAAGAAATGTTTAAGAAGTTACCTGACCTCTCTGACGAGGTCGATTATGTTATTAGCGGAGAGCCACTTAATCAGATGACCAACGCGGACAAACGTATTCTATTTATTCCGTATCCTAGATTAATCCACACTCTGTCGACAATTGCGGAGAACATTGATGTTCCCCGTCAAACCGTCTCTAAGCGACTCAGTACGCTACAAGCCGCTGAGTTTGTGGAAAAGATTTCTCGTGGAAAATATAAAATCACTCGGAGGGTCAATTCGTTGTATCTGGAGATCCGGAAGTGTGCCAAGGTGATCAGATTTAATCATAATATAGACAATGTTTGATAGTAGTTTTGAATTGATCCAGGCCACCATCCTGATTTCTGGTGCTGACCTTTCTACAGCAGTAGTAGCTTCGATTGTTGGTGCAGTAGTGGCAGGGATTATAAGCGCGGTGATTAACGGTATGTCATTATTAGCTCAGTACCAAATAAATGAAAAGAATCAAAAGAATATCGTTAAAAGAAGATGGAAGCGAGAAACAATCAAAACTTTGCGCGAATTAGAGAGAGTGGTTCTCAACTTTGATCCATCTGACTCCCCAGAAAATGATATTGAAATAATTGATAACTTGGTCAGCGAGATCGAGGATCAGAAGGGAGTGATTCCAGACAAATTCGATAATATTGAGTCAGATTTAACAGAGATTACCCTTGCTAATGAACGGAGGGGTTCTGATGATTATTATGACTCCATGTTTGAATATCGATCAGAGCTGCTCCAAAAAGTCCAAGATACTTTGGATAATTTTAATCATTAGCTAAATTGAATACATTCATGATACAGTATTCATAATATCCTCCGGTGATAAAATCTCATAAGAAGAATTATTCATTTTATCCTCAATATCCGATTTTTCACGATATATTACTCCATTCTGCGGAGTGAGTAAGTATTTTTTATCGCCACCTGACCAAGCATAGGCGTCCAATAGTATCTCTATAACTTCCTCATCTTCTATAATCTGGCTTATCGACGTTTCAAATATAAGTGGATCATGTGCTGACGAAGTATATCTAGACGAAACCAGCAGATCCAATTCGCGTTGTGCTTTAATAGATTGTGTTAAATTATTACTTAAATACCGCCTGAATTCTCGTATTCCGAGGTCCCGTACGTCCGATTTCAAGTTTCCAACATCTGGCAGATACTCTGGATCAATATTTAAATCATCCACCAACTCTGAATGGGTTAATGTATCTGAGACAAATTCATTTAACGCGTCTTCATCAGAAAGATCCTGAAGAAGTTCGGACGCTCTATTACATAGGTGCTCTAACAGCATCTGAATATTTGCTAATCCGTTTGTCACCCTTTCCCAGCACGACTTACGAATTACAATATTTACACCGAACTCATTGAGCTCGCGTAATACTCTTCTCGTTAGATCACACTCAGAAATATGTGTTCTACAAAAATCTAAACCAACGTATTGGTCGATAAGTATTGAACTATCGACTTCAGACATTACGAACTTCTGAAGGCAGCATCTTGAAGGCTTTTGATTGAATTAGTAGCCTCAGGACTTGTCGACCTAACTGTTTCATAGTCTGCCCTTAAGTTGTGTTCCTTAAGACTCGTGTTCCAGCCTTTGAGTTGAGTTTTCCAGGATGGCTTGTCCGCATTCAAGATATTCTGTCCGGAGCGATTAAACGATTCAAGACTATCTCCTGGCCCCTCCGCACGATCAAGAGATATCGTCATGCCAATCCACGGCAACACATATTCATGATAGACGACACGAGATTGACGTATCGTATCCACCTCATCTTCGGTTAATTCAGACCGCTCTTCAATTTTCATCAGGGATTCATCTAATAGAGTCAGATATTCACGAACATGACTCCCGATATCGTCTTCAATTTGGTCGTTCTGTCTGATCTGATACTGAAGATCTATTGAGGAGTCTTTGAATTGATCGTAGTTACTGCCGATATTATTGATAAATTCCTCTTGAGAGAGATGTTCTATTTGCTCAAGTACCTCAATAATGTTGGTGCTAGCCAGATATATGCCAGTATATGGCTCGGGATTCCACTCTTCGTAATTGTCTGTTAAGAAGGTAAAAATATCTTTATTAAATGTTTCTCGGAGATCAAGACCGAGAAGATGGTCTATCAGATCCTCCTCAGTTACAGCTACCTTTTCAGGACTCGGGACATATGCTTTTTTGCTGCTAGCTTGTACGTTGAGTGATTTTGGCCGAAGACGGTCGTATGGCTCAAATTGCCCGTATTTGTACCACGTCCTGACAATCGGTAGATCGAACGCTTTGATAGCAGAGTATGCAATCTTTTTAATTTTGATATTGTCTGGGTAGAACCCTCGGACTCCCGTATACTCAGACGGGATGGTGAGCTCGACACCCTCTTTGTGGAGTGCTGTCTCTAAGGACCGCTTCAGTAGCTCAACCGAAGTGCTCTCCTTATCGCTAATTTGAATTGGGATTTCCATTACTGAATCCAAGGCCGTATTTTAATTCTGTGGGCGGATTTCTCGTATAGTGTCTGTCAGTATTCGGGCCAATAGGTTAATATACACCGGTTGTGTTCTTTTGGAATGAAATGTAATAAACATATATTACACAGGATGTCTCAAAGTTATTTTGATTTCCAGTAGATGAAGATAGTAATTATTGGTGCTAACTTAATCAGCTATGACTTATGTCCGGACACAGGCTCTACTAGAACTTTGGTGCTTCGGTGGGCCCAAATGTTCTGCTCCATTTGCCTGTACCAAATACCATTCCAACATATATCGTACACGGATTCTCTCTTCTTAATTACTCGAAGGGTGTCAAGGTTAGATGATGGCATTGTGGAGAGCTGCGAAGGCTTTGACCCAGCAGTCTACTGATTTCCAGGAGCTATGGTGGGGGAACCGGCTATAGAAGAGCCTGGTTCGGTACTTGAGAAGGTCGAACCAGGCTTCGACCAGAGACCGTTCCCCCCACGTTTCACGGCGTGGGTCACAGAGATCGAGGTCATCGAGTGCCCAGTTGTACCATGGTCCACGATCTACGAGAACAACTGATTCACCACGACACCGCTTGAGAGCTTGTTTGACGAACAGCAAGGCGTCGAGGTCAGATCGGCCGGGAGAAACCTCGATGTGGATGACTTCGAACGTCTCCACATCGACTGCTGCCCAGACGTAGACCTCGGTCTCTTCGACTTTCAGCTTGGTCTCATCGATAGCGACGGTCGAATGGTAGTCGGGATCTGGATCGAAGAGGTGCGCCAACCGGTGATACCACTGGCGCACGGCCTCGTATGAGCGCCCGGCTACCCGCTCAACGCGCCGGTATGAGAGACCGGCGTGATACAAAAACGCTGCTTCGACACGCTGTTCGGTCGGCGTATCCTCACGCGAAAATACTTCTTGATCGCGTGCTTTCGCAACCACGCGGTCGAGCATCTTCGAGTCACCAACTCACCCTTGCTCGGCCGCACTCTTCACGCTAAGGTTGACACCCTTATTAACCAACTTTTATCAAGTTGGTCGACTGGGATTTCATCTGGATCAGATAGTTGATTTGAGGGAGAAACCCGTTCATATTGGTTTTTTTACTGTTTAGAATTGATCAGTTCAGTTCATACATCAGAAAATCAGACTATTTGAGTTCCAATTATCTACAAGCAGATCAAAAAATCAACTCTTCAGTTCTGTTCAAACAATTCCTCACCGTGGGATTCGAACCGAAATCAGACGTGCTCGCTCACCGCTCGCGGCTTCGCCGCTCACTTGTCGAGGTGCTCGCTGCGTTCGCACCTCGCACCGCTCGCTGTGCGCGACTGATAGGGTTCGAATTCCCTGCGTGCCGGTTCGCTCGCCGCTTCGCTTCTCGCAGATAGCGGGCACGGTGGGATTCGAACCCACGACCGTCGGATTAGAAGTCCGACGCTCTATCCTGGCTGAGCTACGTGCCCTCGCCCCGACTATCCGGGCGGGCGGGTAAAAACCGTCGTGGTTCGCGCCGCCACGCGGGCACCGACCCCGCAACAGCAAGCCTAAGTCCGCGACGCCGGTAGCTCCCGGTAATGAACGTCATCGGAACCGTCGGCCTCCCCGGCAGCGGCAAGGGCGAGGCGGCGACCGTCGCCGAGGCGGTCGGCGTCCCGGTCGTCGTCATGGGCGACGTCATCCGCGAGGAGTGTCGCGAGCGGGGGCTCGACCCGGCCGAACACCACGGGCGGATCGCCGGCGTCCTCCGCGAGGAGGAGGGCGACGACGCGATCGCCGCCCGGACGATCCCCAGGATCCGCGAGGCGGCCACAGAGAGCGACGCCGACGCCGTCCTCGTCGACGGCCTCCGCTCGACCGTCGAACTCGAGCGCTTCCGCGAGGCGTTCGGCGACGGCTTCACGCTCGTGGCGATCCACGCGCCCTTCGAACTCCGCGCCGAGCGCCTGGGCGACCGCGGCCGCGACGACTCCGACTCCGATCTGGAGGCGCTCCGCGAGCGCGACGAGCGCGAGATCGACCTCGGACTCGACGAGACGCTGGAGCGCGCCGACGTCGAGATCGACAACACCGGAACGCTCGAGGCGTTCCGCGAGCGCGTCCGCGAGGTGATCGGGGTCGACGGCGACGGTGACGAGGAGGCGGCCGGCGAACCGACCGATCCGGACGCCGAGCCCGCGGGCGGTGGTCGCCCGTGATCTACAGCGTCGACGTCCGGATCGTCGCGCTGGTCAACGACACCGAGGTGACCGACCGCGTCGCCGACGCGGTACGGAACGTGTTTCCCGACGCCGAGCCGACCCACGAGGACGGCCGCCTCGTCGCGGAGACGCACACTCTCGACGCCTTCTCCGACGTGCTCCACGAACAGGAGATCCTCGACACCGCCCGCCGGGTGTTCCTGCGCAACTCGACGGACGAGGGCTTCTCGTTCGCGTTGAAGAAGCAGGCGGCCTTCGAGGGGACGGTCAACTTCGCCGTCGGCGACCCCGACGAGCTCGGCGACGTCGACGTCGAGGTGCGCGTCCGCGAACCCGACGTCGAGTCGTTCATCGACTACGTCGCGCCCGAGACCGACGAGGGCCGGCCCGTCGACCCCGTTCGGGAGTACGGCGACCGGTTCGACCCCGAGAACGGGGCGTACTGATTCCCGACCGAGGCCGCAGCTTTGCTCTTCGGTTCCCGCTATCCGTCCGCGAGGAGCGACGCGACCGCGCCGCCGACCGCGCCGAAGACCGCGGGATAGACGATCCCCGCGAGCAGGCCGGCCGTCGGAAGGATCGGCGCGATGGCCCCGTCGCCGATCGAGTAGCCGAAGACCAGAACCCCCGCGAGCGCGATCGGGAGGTAGCCGGCGACGACGAACCCGCCGGCGCGGGCCCCCTCGATCGGCTCGGTGACGCCCGCGATCCGCCCGGCGAGGAGGCCGGCGACGAGCAGGAGGAGGGGCGGAACGAGGTACATCGCCGCGAGCGAGCCGGCGTCCGACTCGGCGATGAAGTTCACCACTTGCGTCCCGCCGAGCGGGGTCGGCACCTCCGTGGAGACGAAGTGCGCGTTGTAGAACACCCATCCCACCGCCTTCCACGCCGGGATCGGATCGCCGCCGATCAGGTCGGCGACGAAGTTGATCCCGCGAAGCGACTCGCCGACCCGTCCGCGCTGGGTCACGAACACGACCAGGTAGCCGAGGAGGTACGCCGCAACGCCGCCGGTCGCGCCGACGGCGAGGTCACGCGTCGCGTCCGAACGGCCAGTGGTCGACATACCCACCGGTCGTCGCGGCGCCGTAAGTGCTTGGTGGGCGAGGACCGCTCCAACCCGCCGCTCTCTCGGTCGATCGCCCTCAGGTCCCGGCCGGGGGCTCAGTCGTCGCCGGCGACGACCGCCTCTGCGGGGTCGACGACGGTGCCGTCGAACTCGTCGACGCCGACCCGGTCACACAGGTCGTACAGCGGGCACGCCTCGGGGTCGTCCAGACACGCCGGCTCGCGCGCGGTACAGTACTCCCGTCCGAACTGGATCATCGCGGTGTGGCCGAAGCCGCACTTCTCGGGTGGGACCTGGGCTTCGATCGCCTCGCGGACGTCCTCGTGATCGGCGTCGGGCGGCGCCAACCCCATCCGCCGGGCGATCCGATGGACGTGGGTGTCGACCGGGAAGACCCCGCCGCGACCGCCAGCGAAGAGCAGGACGCAGTCCGCCGTCTTCGGCCCGACCCCGTCGACGGAGAGCAGCGTCTCGCGGACCTCGCTCGGGTCGCCCTCGGCGACGAACCGGTCGAACGCCTCAGTAGAGCCGAACTCCCGGAGCGCCCACGCGGCCGCCTCGCCGATGACCTCCGACTTCCGGTTGTACAGCCCCGCGGAGGCGATCGTCTCGGCGAGCTCGTCGCGGTCGGCGTCCGCGAGCGTCTCGGCCAGTCGAGCGGCGGGCCCGTACCGCTCCATCAGCGAGTCGTGTGCGGGCTGGCTCGCCTGGTCGGAGGTGTTCTGTGAGAGGATCGTCCGCACGAGGCACTCGAAGCCGTCGCGGCCGCCGTACGCCTTCCGCCAGTACAGCTCGCCGAGCTCGTCGACGACCGCCTCGGCGCGGGAGTCGCCGTCGCCGGGCGCGAACTCGTCGGGCTCGCCGCCGCCGTCCGGACCGCCGCTGATGTTCTCCGCCGGCTCGTCGGGCATAACCGGACGTTGGACGCGATCGGTCAAAAGTCTCGTGTCCGTGCCGGACCGGGAGCTGGTCCCGGATCGGTCCGACGGGCGTGCGATCCGCCCCCTTCGGCAGGTTGAAACCGATCGCCCCGTAACGGAAACCATGAGCGTCGAACAGGCCCCCATCGAGGAGCTCGGTCGCGAACTCGGCGAGCGGATCGCCGCCACCCCCGAATACGAGCGCTTCGAGGAGGCACGCGAGGCGGTTCAACGCGACGAGGACGTCCAGGAACGCATCGACGAGTTCGAGCAGATTCGCGCCGAGTTCATGCAGGCGCGCCAGACCGGCGACGCGACGCAGTCGGACCTCCACCGCGTCCAGAACGCCCAGGAGGAACTCCACTCCATGCCCACCATGACCGAGTTCCTCGATGCCCAAGACGAGCTCTCCGAGCGCCTCGAGGCGGTAAACGAGGCGATCTCCGAGCCGCTCGCGGTCGACTTCGGCGGGGAGGCCGGCGGCTGCTGTCAGGACTGAGTCCGACCGGCAAGTTCCCTCTCCGACCGGCTTTTTATCCCGAATAGCGACGCACTCCGTCGCGTGATAGCCGTCGCCGGCGGAAAGGGCGGAAGCGGAAAGACGACGACGACCGTCGGTCTCGCGCGAGCGCTCTCGCGGCGCGGCGCGCCGGTCGTCGTCGCGGACGCGGACTGGGACCTCCCGAACCTGGTGGAGCTGGCGGACGAGACCGGCGAGCCGGTCGCGACGCCGGATGCGAGCCCGGCTCGAGGAGCGCCCGTCTCGGATGACCGTCCGACGGTCACGCGGGTCGCACGGGGGGAACGTCCGGTCCCGGTCGATCGCCGCGTCCCGGTCGTACTCGACGCGCCGGATCGGCCGAGCGAACACGACGCGGCGACCGTCCTCGCCGATCTCGACGACGTGGTCCCCGAGGACACCCCGCTTCTCCTCGACTGCCCCGCGGGAGCGTCACCGGACGTGGCGGCCCCGCTTCGCGCGGCCGACCGATGTGTCTTGGTGACGCCGCTTCACCGTCCGGCGCTCCGCGACGCGGCGAAGACCGCGGCGGTCGCTCGACGGCTCGACTGTCCGCTCCTCGGGATCGTCGTCACCCGCGCGGAGTCGGTTCCCGACGCCGTCTCCGACCTGTTCGGCTGTCCGGTGCTCGGCCGAGTCCCGCCGAAGTCCCCCGTGCCGCTCGCGGACGCGTCGGTCGAGACGGCGTACGACGCGGCCGCGGCGGCGCTCGTGGAGACGTACGGCGGCGGCGAGCGGTGGCGGATCGCGTGAATCGACGACGACGCGGGGCGTCGGGTCGTCGTCGCGCCGCCGCCACCGACAGAGCCAAACGTCCACGCGAGTCAGTTGCGCGCATGGAGCGGCTGCCGACCGGGATCCCGGTGTTGGACAGGGAGCTCGACGGCGGGCTCCCCGCCGGGAGCGTGGTGGCGTTGACGGCCGACCCGGCCAGCCAGTCAGAACTGTTCTTGAACACCTTCGCGAGCGTCCGGGAGACGCTGTATCTCACGACCGTTCGGTCGGCCGAGGCGGTCGAGAGCGGCCTCTCCGCGTCGTCCGTCGAGATCGGCGACCCCGTCGTCGAGGCCGTCGACGGCGAGGATCCGATCGCGGACGCGCGCGGATTCCTTCCCTCCGTTCCGGACGAGGGAACGGTGATCGTCGACTCCGCGGAGCCGCTGGAGGCCGCGTCCCCACTCAGCTATCGATCGCTGCTTTCGGACCTCGGCGATCGGATCGAGGAGACGGACGCGACGGCCGTGATCCACGCGCTCGAGACCGGCGGCGAGCGGTCCCGAAACCGCGTCGTCACGGAGCAGGTCGCGGACGTCGTCTTCGACCTCCGGACCGTGGTCACGGGGACCGCCATCGAGAACCGCCTCGCGGTACCGAAGTTCCGTGGCGGGGCGGCCCTCGAGGAGCCGGTCAAGCTCAAGCTCACCGACACCGTCTCCGTCGATACGAGCCGCGACATCGCGTGACGGGCGTCGCCGACGGCGGGTTCGTGTGGGGGGAGCCGCCGATCGCGGAGTCTGGACGGCCGAACCGATCAGACCGCCCCGACCGCGAGCACGGCGACACCGACGGCCACCGCGAGGGCCGCCCAGTTCGGCGGCGTGTCGACCGATCCGTACGGTCCTCCCTTGCGCGTGAAGAGGTACGCGAGATAGACGGCGAGCGGCGCGAGCGACGGCAGCGTTCCGACCGTGACCCCCGAGACGAAGCTCGAGAGGAGGGCGACGGCGACGGTCGAGAGGCCCGCGCTGGCCGCGACGACGACGTCCTCGCGTGCCCGTTCGATCTCCATACGCGAGCGTGGACGCGGGAGTACCCAAAAGGATCGGTTCGTTCCGCGGGTCAGTCCGAAGACAGGCCGTCGGGTCTATCGGGGCCGACGACGCCGACGGGTCGTTACTCCTCGTCGAGCTCGTCGTCCAGTTCGTCGGCGATCTCGTCGGCGTCCACGTCGATGTCCTCCAACGCCTCCTCGATGTCGCCGGCACCCGCGCCGCCCATGCCGCCCATCATGCCGCCGAGCCCGCCCATGCCGCCGCCCTCGATGACCTCCTCGACGACGACGCGGTCGAGGTCGAGACGGCCCATGAGGTCCTGGGCGATCTGCTGTTTCTGGAACATCCACTGCTGGTTCATCTGCATCGCCTGAGTCGCCGTGACGTAGAGGACGTCCTTTTCGACCTCCTCGGTCTCGACGACCTCCTCGCCGTCGTCGTCCTCGGTGACGCTCTCCTCCTCCTCGACGACGGTCTCGATCCGGACCTCGGGGGCGTCCTGGAGGTACATCCCGAGCATGCCGGCGGCCTTCTCCTCGCGGTCCTCGATGACCTCGAGCACCTCGTACTCGTACTCGAGGTCCTCGCCGGCCAGCGGGTGGTTGAAGTCGACGCGGGCGCGGCCGCCGATGATCGTCTCGAGGTGGCCCTGCCGGTTGTCGATCTGGACCTGCGCGCCGGGGTAGCGACTGTCCTCGGGGATCTTGTCGGCCTTGACCGTCTCGACCTCGTCGGGGTCGTACTCGCCGAAGGCGTCGTCTGCGGGGACGTCGACGGTTCCCTCGTCGCCGACGGACTTGCCGATCAGCTCCTCCTCGACGGACGGGAAGACGTGGCCGGCGCCGAGGGCGACGATCCGGGGCTCGAACTCGTACTCCTCGGTGTCGATCTCGGCCTCCTCGGCGACGTCCTCGTCGGTCGTGTCGATGACGTCGCCGTCGTCGGCCGTCCGGATGGTGTAGGCGAGTCGAACGAAGTCGCCGTCGGCGAGTCCGGCGTCCTCGGTCTCCGGTTCGGCGTCCGTTCCGGCGTCGGCCTCTTCGGCGCTCTCGGCCGCGTCCGCCTGCTCCTGATCGCTCATAGCGGAACATCACCCGTTACACTCTTAAGGCGCACGGTTCGGGTCGGAACGTCCCGTCGACCTTTTGACGGCCGCCGCCGACGCGGACGTATGTACGAGGTCGAGATCAAGGTCCCGGCGGACCTCGAGACGGTCCGGGATCGGCTCCGCGAACTCGACGCCGACCCCGGCGAGACCCGCCGACAGCGGGACGTCTACTACGACGCGCCCCACCGTGAGTTCGCCGAGACCGACGAGGCGCTTCGGATCCGCCGGGAGGCGGTGATCGGGGGATCGGGCTCGGGCGGCGGAACGGCGACCGGCGGGGAGTCGATCCGGCTCACCTACAAGGGGCCCCTTCTGGACGACGGGTCGAAGACCCGCACGGAGTACGAGACGGGCGCGGACGACGGCGAGGAGCTCGCGGGGATCCTCGACGGACTCGGATTCGAGCCCGCCGCGACCGTCGAGAAGCGTCGGGAGTACTGGCGGTTCGAGGGGTTCACCGTCGCGCTCGACGCCGTCGACCGGGTCGGAGCCTTCGTGGAGATCGAACGGGAGATCGACGCCGAAGGGGCGATCGATTCGACCCGAGAGGCCGCGATCGAGACGCTCGCGAAACTGGGACTCGACGCGGACGACCAGGTTCGTACGTCGTACCTCGGATTGCTGCTCGCGGCCGACTAGGACTCGACGCCCTCCGCGTCGCCGTCGCTCCCCTCGGGCCGTTTCAACGAGAGCGCGGTCCGCTCGAACGAGCAGACGAGAACGTCGTCGTTCGCGTCGTCAGTACCGCCGTCGCCGGTGTCGTCGACGTCGTCGTCGTTCGCGTCGTCGCCGGTGGCATCACCCCCGCCTCCCACCTTGAACGCCTCGACGCGCATGGTGACGACCCCGCGTTCGCCGTCGCTCGTCTCGCGTTTGTCGACCACCGTCGACCGCGCCCGGATCGTGTCGCCGTGAAAGACGGGATTCGGGTGGTCCACGTCGTCGTACGAGAGGTTGGCGACGATCGTCCCGTCGGTCGTCTCGGGGATCGAGAGGCCGACCGCCAGCGACATGGTGTAGAGCCCGTTGACGAGCCGTTCGCCGAACCGGGTGTCGGCAGCGAACGCCGAATCGAGGTGGAGCGGCTGTTGGTTCATCGTCATGTCACAGAAGCGTTGGTTATCGGCCTCGCTCACCGTCCGCCGTCGCCGGTGGTCGATGGTCTCGCCGACCTCGAACTCCTCGTAGTAGCGTCCCGTCATGTCGAACCCCTCCACGGGCGTTCACATATCGCTGTCGACCGCGACCGATTTAATGCGTCCCGGCGAGGAGCGGTCGACATGCCCCGACGAAGCCTCCTGTTCTCGCCGGGCGACCGACCGGAGCTGATGCGGAAGGCGGCCGAAACGGACGCCGACGTCCTGTGTTTCGACCTGGAGGACGCGGTCGCGCCGGCCCGAAAGGACGGGGCCCGCGAGGCGGTGCGATCGGTCCTCTCGGACCCCGCCTTCGAGCCCGACGCGGAGGTGTGCGTGCGACTGACCGTCGACGACACCCAGGCCGATCTCGACGCGATCGTCGGCGGAGGCGGCGGGTCAAACGAGAGAGATACGTTCCGCCTCGACGCGGTCATGCTCCCCAAGGTCGAGGGAGCCGCCGAGATCGGCCGGGTCGCCGACCTGTGTGCGGCCCGCGGGCTCGACCCGGTCGTGTTCGCGCTCGTCGAGACCGCCGAGGGCGTTCTCGCGGCTCGAGAGATCGCGGGGGCGGCGGCGACGACGGCGCTGGTCTTCGGGGCGGAGGACCTCGCCGCCGACATCGGTGCGACGCGGACCGCCGAGGGGACGGAGGTGCTCTACGCCCGCGAGCACGCCGTCCTCACGGCCAGCGCAGCCGGCGTCGACGCGCTCGACACCGTCCACACCGACTTCACCGACGAGGCGGGCCTCCGCGAGGAGACCGAGTTCGCGGCCACGCTCGGCTACGACGGCAAGCTGGCGATCCATCCCGACCAGGTCGGCCCGATCAACGAGGCGTTCACACCGGGGGCCGACGAGATCGAGTGGGCGAAGGCGGTTCTCGACGCTCGCGAGGCCGCGGACCGGGCGGACCGTGGCGTCTTCGAGGTCGACGGCGAGATGATCGACGCGCCGCTCGTCGCGCAGGCGGAGCGCGTGCTCGAGCGCGCCGAGGCGGCGGGACTCCGATCCGATGGCTGACCGCTGATTCCGCCCGCAATCGCGATTTCGACCGCGGTCGCCACCGTTAACTCACGCGATAGGGACGTTCGGGTATGAGCGACGAGGCGAACCCCTACGAGAGCCTGAAAGAACAGATCGACGACGCGGCGGCGTATCTCGACGCCGACGACGGGGTTCTCACTCGCCTGAAGAATCCCGAGCGAGTGTTGGAGACGAACCTGACGTTCGAGCGCGACGACGGCTCGCTGGAGACCGTGCGCGCCTATCGCTCGCAGTTCAACGGAGACCGCGGCCCCTACAAGGGCGGGATACGGTATCACCCCGGCGTCACCCGCGACGAGGTGAAGGCGCTCTCCGGCTGGATGGCGTACAAGTGCGCCGTCGTCGACGTTCCTTACGGCGGCGGGAAGGGGGGAATCGCGATCGATCCGGCAGACTACTCGGCCGACGAGCTGGAGCGGCTGACCCGGAGCTTCGCGACCGAACTTCGCCCCCTCATCGGCGAGGACCGGGACGTCCCCGCGCCCGACGTGAACACCGGCCAGCGGGAGATGAACTGGATCAAGGACACCTACGAGACGCTGGAGAACACGACCGCGCCCGGCGTGATCACGGGCAAGGCGCTCGATTCGGGCGGCAGCGAGGGGCGCGTCGAGGCAACCGGTCGATCGACGATGCTCGCGGCCCGAGAGACGTTCGATTGGCTCGACCGCGACGTCGAGAACGCGACCGTCGCGGTCCAGGGCTACGGCAACGCCGGGTCGATCGCGGCCGCCCTCCTCGAGGACCTCGGGGCGGACGTCGTCGCCGCCTCCGACTCGAGCGGCGGGATCTACGACCCGGACGGGCTCGACGCCCGCGGCGTCAAAGACCACAAGGCCGAGACGGGGTCGGTTTCGGGATACGGCGACGCGGCGGCGATCACGAACGAGGAGCTGTTGACCCTCGACGTCGATCTCCTCGTGCCCGCCGCCCTCGAGAACGCCGTCGACGCCGACCTCGCGGCGGACGTCGAGGCGGACGTGATCGTCGAGGCGGCGAACGGACCGCTGACGCCGGGTGCGGACGACGTGCTCACCGAGCGCGGGACGTGGGTCGTCCCCGACGTGTTCGCGAACGCGGGCGGCGTCACCGTCTCGTACTTCGAGTGGGTCCAGAACCGCCAGCGGTTCCACTGGACCGAGGAACGCGTCAACGAGGAGCTCGAACGCACGATCACCGGGGCCTTCGACGGGATCGTCGAGACGTACGAGGGGGAGGACCTCCCGAACCTCCGGACCGCAGCGTACGTCGTCGCGATCCGCCGGGTGGTGAACGCTTACGAGCAGGGCGGGAACTGGCCCTGAAGGGATCGCGACGCGGTTCGAGCCGACCCGCGGTCACACGTCGAAGAGTCGGTCGGCGTCCTCGCTCTGTCTCCGATAGATCCCGCGTCCCTTGAGCCGCGGGACCGGGTGGGTGTGAAGCGTCTCGCTTTCGAGGTCGTACAGCAACGGGAACACGTTCGTCCGGCGCTGGGCGACGGTGTAGGAAGTGGCGGTCGAGACGAGGTCGTCGCCGGGGGAAGCGACCGCGAACGCGACGTACCCTATCGGCGTCGCGGAGTCCGTCCCGTCGCTCAGTTCGGCGATCAGCTCCCGGAACCGGTCGGCGGCGGCGACGACGTCCTCGGCGTCGTCGTCGGTCGCGTCCACGACCGTGGCGAAAACGGAGACGTGCCCCACCGTGGGGTCCTCCTCGCGTACCCTCCAGAGCCGGTCGAAGCCGTCGGCCTCCCGGTCGACGACGTCGAATCCGTGTTTCCGTCGGTTCGCAGCGACCGCCTCGCGGTACCGGTCGACGTTCATGTCGTCGATGACGGAGCCACGTAATAAAAAATAGCACACTCGGGCGGCGGATCGTCGCCGGCCCTCGGGGGTCCGACTGGTTTCCGAACCGGAGCTACGCGAGCGTCGCGTCCGTCACCTCGATGTGGCCGCGGTCGCCCTCCCAGACGGTGTCATACGAGAGGTCGATCCGGCGGTCCATGTGGGGACCGTCGATCACGTACGTCTCGAACTCCCCGCCCTCGCCGAGCGGGTGGACGCCGTACTCCGCCCGGAGTTCGCGCAGCTCCGCGAGTGCGTCCGCGTCGTAGCGCCGACCGAGCCACGACTCGTCGAGGCCGTAGGCGGCCACCTGAACGATCCGGATCTCGAAGCCGGCTTCGAACATCGCCTCGGCGAGTTCGACCGGATCCTCGCCCCACAGCGGTGCGAAGAGGTCGATCCCGAGGCGGTCGCACATCCCCCGGATCCGGCTGGTCTGGAACTCGCTCTCGACGGCTCCGGCGGTGACGCCCGTGATATCCATCCCGTCCGTCGCGGCCAACGCGCGGAGCGCGCCCTCCATCGGCTCCAGTTCGGCGTCGCCCTGGGCGGCCGCGTCGTCGACGTCGTCGGCCCCGAAGTCGGCGGGCTCGACCTCGACGAGGTCGATGCCGACGCTCTCGGCGGCGAGTTCCGCGAGGTGCGTCGCCGGCGTGTGGTACATGTAGGAGTCGCCGGCGGGGTGGACGGTGAGGAGCCGCGAGACGTCCAGCCCCTCCTCGAGCGCGCGGTACAGCGCCCACGAGGAGTCCTTCCCGCCGGAAAAGAGGCTCACCCAGTCGGTCATATCCCGAGTCGAACGTCCGCGGGTAAAGCGTCAGCGGTCCGCAGTCGACCGAGTCGTGCGGTCGGCGTCGCCACTACGGCTCCGGTCGTTGCCTCGAGAACCGCCACCGCGCCGCCCGACTCAGTCCGAGATGAACTCGTTGTCGCGCCAGTTCACGCCGCCGTCGCCGTCGCCGGCACCCTGCGGGCTCTCGACGACCTCGATGCTCGCGGGGCGGGACTCGCCCTCGACGATCCGGGTCGCCTCGAGGTCGCCGTCGGCCTCCGTGATGGCCGTGAGCGTCCCCTTCTCGGCGCGCGTGGCGAGCTCGCGGAGCACTAAGAACATCGGGTACTGGAGCGCGGTGTTCTGGAGGACGGTCTCGCGGTCGCCCTTGAAACACGCGAACTCGACGAGCTCGGAGGGGATCTCCTCCTCCTCGTCGTCCATCCACTGCGGGCCGCCCGCGCGCGGGGGCTCCTCCTCGTAGACGCGCGTCTCCGTCACCGACGCCTTCAGCTGGGCGGTCGGCGTGTACTTGCTGATCGACTCGTCGTCGGACAGGGCCTTGATGATGAGTGTGTTGTTTCGACGCGTGATGTCGATGTCGTCGATCTCCGCGGGGAGGTCGGGGTCTTCGTCGAAGTACGCCTCTACGTCTTCGAGTGGCAGTTCGAGCGTCGAATGAAGTCGGAACACGCGGCCTGTCATTGTTTACTGGGGTGGGTGTGGGTCGGACCGGGTCGTCGCGACGCGGACGGTAAACGACTGCACCTACCCCGTCTAGGTGACGTAGGCTTATATGGCCTACTCTTCAGGAGACAGGGAGAAGGAGACCGATTCCGGCCGACGGCGCGACTACTCGACGCCGAGCTCCGCGGCCAGCTCGCCGCGCTCCTCGAGCTCCGCGAGCACGTCGCTGCCGCCGACGAACTCGCCGTCGACGAACGTCTGTGGGATCGTCTCCCAGCCGCTGTGGTCGGCGAGCGCCTCGCGGTAGGCCGGAAGCGCGGGCAGGACGTCGACCGTCTCGAACTCCTCGACGTGGCCGGAGATCAGCTCGATCGCCCGCTGTGAGTAGCCGCACTGCGGCATCAGGCGGTTCCCCTTCATGAAGAGCACCACGTCGTTGTCGGCTATCGCCTCGTCGACTCGCTCGCGCACCGCGTCCGGGTCCACGTCGCTTTCGGGCTGGAACGTCATGGCCTCCGATAGGCGACGACGAGTCAAAGGGGTTGCGGCCGGCTCGCTCCCGTTCGGCGCGGAACCGACGTCGAGCGTCTCACTCGCGGTCGACGCTGACGACGTCGACGAGCGAGTAGACCGGGACGTCGTCGATCTCGTCGTATCCGACCTTGTCGACGAGCACGACGCACGCGACCGGCTCGCCGCCGTGTTCGCGGATCGCGTCGATCGACTCGCGCATCGTGGTCCCAGAGGTGACGATGTCGTCGACGACGTAGCAGTCGCGGTCGCGGATCGCGGCGAAGTTCCGGGAGAACCCGCCGCCGTGGTCGGCGATGTCGCCCTCCTCCCACTGGTGTTTCGCGGGGGCGTACGTCCCGAGGTCCGTGTCGAGCTCACGGGCGACCGCGGTCGCGAGCGGCGCGCCCGCCTTCTCGATGCCGACCGTGAGATCGACCGCCTCTCCCTCCTTCACCAACAGATCCGCCATCGCCTTCGCGGCGTAGGTGAGCCGCGTCGAGTCGCGGCCGAGCGCGGACCAGTCCACGTGGATGTCGGCGGTCGTGTCGGTGTCGGTCTGCGCCGCGCTCTCGTCGTTGCCGCCGGCGCGCTCGACGAGCCAGCTCGCCGTCTCTCGCGAGACGTTCAGCTCGTCTGCGATCTCGCCCTTCGAGAGCCCGTGGTCGGCGAGCTCGGCCGCGCTGTCGATCAGGTCGTCAACGTTCTTCATACGCGGCGAATTCGACCGCCGTTTTAATAGTCGTGTCGTCATCCACGAAGGCGGCCTCGAACGACTCGAGCGGATGGACGCCGGTAACGAGATCCGAGAGGAACGCCTCGGAGAGTCCCGACAGCGACTCGACGGCCGCCTCGAAGTGTTCGTACCCGGAGTTGACGCTGCCCACGAGCGCCTTGTTGTGTAAGACGAGCTCGCGGTGGATCCGCCCGCCGTCGATCTCGAACGTCCAGTCGCCGGGCACGCCGAGCAGCGCCGCGACCCCGTTGGGGGCGAGCGCCTCCACCGCCTCGAAGGCGTGAGGCGCGTGGCCGGTCGCCTCGTAGACGAAGTCCATCGGCTCGTGTGCGTCCGGAACGTCCGAGACGTCCGTCTCGTTCGAGTTCACGTACGTCGCCCCGAGCGATTCGATGACGTCGATCGTCGGGTCGGGGCGCTCGCGGCGGCCGAGACAGTAGATCCGGTCGAACTCCGCGTCCAGCATCGCGACGGTGAGCAGCCCGAGCGACCCGTTCCCCAACACGAGCGCCGAGTCGGGCTCCCAGTGGAACGTCGACCGGCTCGCGAACGCGTGTTCGACCGCCTTCTCCGTGATCGAGACGGGCTCGACGAGGAAGCCCCACTCGGCGAGTTCGGGGGGGACCTCAACGAGGAACTCCGCGGGGCTCGTGAAGTACTCGGCCATGAAGCCGTGTGCGCCCACGATCCCCCGCTCGTGATACTCGCCGTCCGGGGCCATGTCCGGCTCGCCGCGCGCGAAGTACTCGTTCGCGCCGTTCGGGGGGCGACGGACCGTCGGGACGACCACGTCGCCGGCCTCGAAAGGCGTGTCGTTCGGGTCCTCGACGACGCCGACCGCCTCGTGTCCGAGGACGATGTGGTCCTCGCCGTCGGGCCGTCCGCCGTAGCCCCCGGCGACGACCTCGTGGTCGGTCCCGTCGACGCCCACGCGGAGCGTGCGGACGAGCGCCTCGCCCGCCGCCGGCTCCGGGCGCGGCTTCTCGATCACGACCGGTTCGGTCCCGTCCTCGTACACGGCGATCGCCTTCATACGCGAACCGAGGATCCCCGTCACCAAAAGATTTCTTTTGTCCCGAGTAAACCTGATCACCGTCGATCGTTCCGGCCGGTCGCCCTCGCGGCGGCGACTTTTTGGTTCGTCCGCCCCCACTGCGGACCGTGTGTACGCTCACGCTCGCCTGGCGCGTCTTCCCGGAAGTCCCGGTCGCGCTGGCCGCCAACCGCGACGAGTCGCTCTCCCGCGTCTCGGAGCCGCCGTCCCTCCGCGGGGACGAACGGCGGTTCCTCGCGCCGCGCGACGCCGAGGCCGGCGGCACCTGGATCGGGATGAACGACGCCGGCGTCGTCGTCGCCGTCACGAACCGGTGGCTCGAGGACGGCCGCGAGGGGGACCGCTCGCGCGGCCTGCTCGTCGAGGACTGTCTGCGCGAACCGTCCGCGGAGGCGGCCGCCCGCGCGGTCGAACGGGAGGTCACCGACCGCGAGTACGACGGGTTCAACCTCGCCGTGGCCGCCGACGCGGCGGCTTTCCTCCTCTCGTACGACGGCGGACTGGCCGTCACCCGCCTCGATCCGGGAGTCCACGTCGTCGGCAACGTCGGCGGCGTGGTCAACGGCGAGGCGCGGTTCGCGATACCGGACCGGCGCGCGGACTTCGGCGCGGAGCGCGCGGCGAGCGTCCGTCGGATCGCGAGCGCGCTCGTCCCGGAGCCCGGCGAGTCCGGCGACGGGTGGCTCGACCGCGCGAGCGACGTCCTCGCCGACCACGCGTACGGCGCGTGTCTCCACGGCGACGGCTACGGGACGCGTTCGTTCACTCGGATCCGGACCGGATCCGACCCGGCGATGGCGTTCGCCGACGGTCCGCCCTGCGAGACGGCGACGGAGTCGATCGCGGTTCCGGCGGACTTCCGGACGGAAAGCCAGTTTTAAGCGACTCGCCGGCGCCTGTGTGGGTATGAGCGTGTCCGAACTCGAGTCCGATCTGTCGGCGGACGAGCGCGCCGGTCTCGAGCTCATCCGCGAGACCGGCGGGATCCATCAGAGCGACTTCTGGAAGCAGCTCGACGTCTCCTCGCGGAAGGGGAGCCGCATCGCGGAGGCCCTCCAGGAGTCCGGGCTGATCCAGCGCGAGAACACGGTGTACGACGGCCACAACACCTACTACCTCGAGCCGGCTCCGCGGGACCTCGACTTCTCGCTCCTGATGGCCGGCGACATGCTCTCGCCGTTCATCGGCGAGGAGGAGATCGATCCGCAGTCCGACGCGTTCTCGCAGTGGCTGATGAACCTCGCCTACGAGGAGTACTGAGCCGCCCCCGGTTCTCTCCCGTTCTCGTCGCTTCCGCCGTTTCACGCCGCTCCCGCAGCCCTCACACTCGCCGGTCGTCGACGACCGCCCGCGCGACCCGCACCGCGTTCGCGAGCCCCGTCTCGAGTCCCGCTTCGGTGAGCGACGCCTCGAACGACTCGCGCGATGACTCGCCCGGCGCCGGCCTGTCGTGGTTCGAGATCCCGCGGACGCTGAGGTAGCGATCCGCGAGCCCGAACCGGCGGAGCGCCGCGACCGTCCCGGCGTCCTCCATCTCGGTCGCGCGGTACGGCCCCCGGTCGAGCGCCTCGAGGAATCCGGACACGTGCTCGGCGACGGTCCGACCGTGCCACAGCTCGTCGGCACAGACGTTGGTCCCGACGGTCACGGTCGGTTCCGACTCTTCCCCGATGCTCTCGAGGGCGACGCCGGCGGCCAGGTCGGCCGCGTCCGAGACGAGGCCGGGATCGAGATCGAAGACGCCCTGGCCCTCCGTGTAGGGGTCGGGCGCGATCGGTACGTCTCCGCCGTCGCTCCCGTCGTCCTCGCAGTCCCCGTCGTCGGGGTCGAACCGACACTTGTCGTCCCAGTCGACGATCTCGTCGGCGATCACCACCGACCCGATCGGGAGGTCGGGCGGCGCTCCGGCGATCCCGACCGAGAGGACGAGCGCGTCGGAGAGATCGACCGCGTCGCCGGCACGGAGCGCGGCGGTCGTCGTCGCCGCCGCGGCCTTGCCGATCCCCGTGGGAACGACGCCGAGCCCGTCCGCGTCGTGATACAGCGGCGCGAGCGTCCCCGGCACGTCGACCCGCTCCGAGAGGTCATAGGCGTCGTGCCACGGTTCGGTCTCGCCCGCGGCGGGAAGCGGGTCGAGCTCCTCGAACGCCGGCAACACGAGCGCGTCCAGCGCGACTGGCATCGATCCGTTCACCCCAGGAGCAGCGCGAACAGAGCGACGGCCGCCGTGAGCGTCAACAACAGCACGCTCCGACCGATCCCGGCCCGGATCTCGGCGTCGACGCCGGCGTTCGCGAGCAGCTGCCGCGGGTTCATCGCGACCCACTTCGCGCCCCCGACGACCCGCATCGTCGCCCGATCGACCGCGGCCCACGCCTCGGTGACGCCCCACACCGACCAGCGCCCGGCGTAGAAGGCGGCCGGGAACAGGATCGCGTCGACGTCGCGCATGTGGTGTGCGAGCCAGCCGAGCGGCCGCTTCAGCGCGAAGAAGCCGACGAAGCCGGCGACCAGCAGCGCGGCGCTCTCGGTTAGGTGGCTCCGGCTGTACGGTTTGAAGTAGACCTCCTCGCTGAGGATGAGGTCAGTGAAGGGCATCAGCTCGATCAGCTGGGCGTAGAAGACGCCGAAGAAGACGCACGCCCCCGCGGCCAGCGCCATCCCCGCGGTCTGGAACGCGGTGGCGTCGTCCGGCGACAGCGTCGCCGACCCGTGGAAGAAGACGTAGTAGCCGAGCTTGATGAACGACATGAACGTCCCCACGCCGCCGAGGACGAGTAGCCACCAGAGCAGTCCGGCGTCCAGAAGCAGCGTGTAGTCGTGGATCTCGTGGGCGGAGTCGAGCACCATCCCCTTCGAGATGAACCCGTTGAAGCCGGGCACGGCCGTAATGGAGGCCGCGCCGACGACGTAGACGAGGAAGGTGACCGGCATCACCCGCCAGAGACCCCCCATCTCGCGGATGTCCTCCACGCCGGTCCGGTAGACCACGACGCCGACCGCCATGAACAGCAGGCTCTTGTAGAGGACGTTGTTGAAGAGGTGCGCGAAGCCGCCGACCACCGCGAACTCGCCGACGGCGGTCGCGAGCCCGAACCCGGCGAGCATGTAGCCGAGCTGCGCCTGGATGTGGTACGACAGCAGGCGTCTCGGGTCGTACTGGAGCAGCGCGAAGAAGGCCCCGTACACCGCCATGAACCCGCCGAGGTACGCGAGCCACATGCCGCCCTCGGGGAACGCGCGGTACATCACGTACGCCGCGGTCTTCGTCGTGAACACCGAGAGGAACACCGACGCCGCGACGTGCGGGCGCGGGTAGGTGTCCGGCAGCCAGGAGTGGAGGAAGATGAACCCGCAGTTGATCCCGATCCCGATCGCGGCCAGCACGGTCGCGGCCGGATGGATCCCGGCGGTCGCCGAGAAGAGGACCGTCCCGGCGTTCGCGAAGTGGACGACGACGGCCGCGAGCAGGATCGTCCCGCCGGTGGCGTGAAACAGCGCGTACCGGTAGCCGGCCCGCACCGCCGCGCCGCCGTGCTGCCAGACGAGAAGCGTCGAGGTGACGGCCATCAGCTCCCAGAAGAAGACCAGGGTGAGCCAGTCGCCGGCGTAGATCGTCCCCACCGTGGTGGCGACGTAGATCAGCGCGAGCGACGTGACCCACCGCGGCGCGTCGCTGCCGTACGCGTACAGCACCGCCGCCGTCGCGAGGAAGCCGACGACGACGCCCATCAGAAGCGAGAACGGATCGACGTTGAAGAAGACCACGTCGAACCCGAGGAACGTCGTCGCGAGGTGCGCGCCCGTCCCGCCGTCGCCGAGCAGGACCGCCTGCGCGAAGACGAACGCGGTCGCTACCGCACCCAGCGCGTGTCCGGGCGCGCGCGGAAGCGCGAGCACGAGCAGCGACGCGACGGCGACGACGAGGTACGGCGGGATCGCGGTCAGCGCCGCGGTCGCGCCCGTCATGGCCGGGCCACCTCCTCGGGGAGCCGCGTGTCGACGATGAGCTCGATCAGCTCCAGGAAGCCCATCTCGTAGGGGATCACGCCGAGCAGTACCGCGAGCGCCATCGCGGTCAGGATCGGCGCGAGCGTGAACCACGTGGACTCGCTCCCCCGGAGCGCGTCGATCCCGCGCAGGTGCTCCCAGCCGCCCGGCGGCGGGCCGCCGTGGTGGTCGTCGCGATCGGCCCCGTGGCCGTCGTGGTCGGAGTCACGGTCGACGGCCGCGGGATCGTCGCCGTCGGCCGCGTCGGCGGATGCGTCCGTCGTCTCCGTCGGATCCGCCGCCCCGCGCCCGACTCCGAACGGCACGTCGGCGTCGGAGGGACGCTGGTCGACCGCGTAGTCGCCGGTGTCGACCCGCTCTGCCGGCTCCGAGAAGTCGCGCTCGCTCGTGTTGAAATCGGGCCGGACGACGCCCTCCTCGTCGGTCGGCAGGTCGTCGAGTTCGGCGTCGGGGATGTCGGAGTCGTCCGGAACGCCGGCGTCGTCGGCCGCCGATCCCTCGCTCTCGTCGCCCTCGGCGCTCTCGACGACCTCGTCGACCGCGTCCTCCTCGGACGCGTCGTCACCTTCGCGTCCCCCGTCGGTCGCCGCCAGCGTCGACCGCGACTCGCCGCCCATCGCGAAGTCGACGAGCGGCTTCGCGTCGTGGGCCTCCTCGGCCTCGAAGAAGGCGGTGTAGATGACCGGCCAGAAGTACGCGACGTTGAGAACGCCGGAGAGCAGCAGCGCTCCGGCGAGATAGTAGGCGACCGGCGTGAACGTCGCACCCATCCGGACCCCGCCGATCAGCATGTAGTACTTGCTCACGAACCCGGCGAGAAGCGGGATCCCGGCCATGCCGAGCGAGGCGACGGTGAACGCCCCCATCGTCAGCGGCATCCGCTTCCCGATCCCCGCCATCTCCGAGATGTAGTCGGTGTGCGTCGAGACGTGGAGGTTCCCCGCACAGAAGAACAGGGTGAGCTTCATGAACGCGTGCGCCGGGATGTGTAACAGCGCCCCCACGAGCCCGTACCAGCCGAACAGCCCGAGCCCGAGGACGATGTAGCTCAACTGACTCACCGTCGAGTAGGCGAGCCGCTGTTTCAGGTGGTCCTTCCGTAAGGCGATGAGCGAGGCGGCGGTCAGCGTGACCGCGCCGATCGTCGAGAGCACGAGCCCGGCCGTGAAGCCGAACGGTAACGAGAGGTCGAAGACGAGCTCCGGGCCGAACACGTCGAGGACGACCCGCGAGACGCCGAACGCGCCGGACTTGACGACCGCGACCGCGTGGAGCAGTCCGGAGACGGGCGTCGGCGCGACCATCGCCTCGGGGAGCCACTGGTGAAGCGGCATGATCCCCGCCTTCACGCCGAACCCGATCGCGAGGAGGAAGAAGGCGAGCATCGCCAGGCCGGGGTCGGCGCTCGCAAGCTCCTCGATGCCGCCGGCGGTGAACGCGACGGTCCCGGTCAGCCAGTACACCATGACCGTGCCGGCGAGGACGAGCACGCCGCCGCCGAACATCGTGTACGCGAGGTACTTCCGGCCGGCCGAGCGCGCCTCCGGCGTCTCGTCGTGCGCGACGAGCGGGTACGTCGCGATCGACAACAGCTCGTAGAAGACGAAGATCGTCACGAGGTTGCCCGCGAACGCGATCCCCATCGTCGCCGACAGCGACACGGCGAACGCGGCGAAGTAGCGCGTCTGGTTGGCCTCGTCGAGCCCGCGCATGTAGCCGATGCTATAAAACGAGGTGATTATCCAGAGGCCGGACGCGAGAAAGGCGAACAGCATCCCGAGCGCGTCCGCGCGCAACACGAGCGCGATGTCCGGGAGGAGCTCGACGATCGTCCACTCGAAGGCGGCTCCCTCGAGCACGCGCGGCAGCATCGAGGCGACGATCCCGAACTTCGCGACCGCCGCGAGGATCGTCCACCCCTCGCGGACGTTCGGCGAGCGGTACGACGCGACGACGAGCACGGCCGCGACGAGCGAGACGAGGACGGCGAACAGCGGACGTGGGTCCTGTACGATGGCTTCGGTCATGCGAACACCTCCGAGAGGTACGGGTCGAGGAGCGTCTCGAACCCGGCCCCCGCGAAGCCGAGTCCGACCGCGACGAGCGCGGCGACGACGAGGACGACGAGCGGCGCGGTCGGGACGGTTCCGGGAACCGTGGCGTCACCGCTGCCGCCGTCGGCGACCGCGGTGCCGGCGTCACGGTCCGACCCGTCGGCGTAGCCGGCGTGACCGGCGGCACCACCGTGTTCCGCGTCCTCGCGGTCGACGCCGGCGAAGTAGAGCCGCTCAATCACGCGGGCGACGTACGCCAGCGTGAACAGCGTGCTGGCGAGGATCACGGCGGCGATGCCGACCCCGACGACACCGCCCGTCGCGCCGGCGGAGCGGACCGCGCCGAGCGCGATGTACCACTTGCCGAGAAAGCCGATCGACGGGGGTATGCCGACGAGCGCGAGGCCGAGCACGGCGAGCGCGCCCGACGCGAACGGGGCGTCGCGAGCGAGGCTCGCGAGGTCCTCGACGCGGCGCGCGCCGTAGCCCGCGGCCAGCAGCGCGAGCCCGCAGAAGAGCCCGAACTTCAACAGGCCGTGGCCGACGAGGTGGACGATCCCCCCCAGCAGCGCCGTCTCGTCGGCGATCCCGACGGCGGCGACGATCATCCCGAACTGCGCGACCGAGGAGTACGCGAACATCCGTTTGAGGTCCGACTGCATGACCGCGAGCGCCGACCCCGCGAGGATCGAGACGCCGGCGACGAGGAGGATCCCCGTCACGATGGCGTCGTTGGCGGCGAGGAAGTCGACGGTGAACACGGAGTAGCTCACCCGGATCAGCGCGTAGGCGCTGGCGGTCGACACCAGCGCGGCGACGAGCGTCGTCACGGCGTCCGGCGCGCGCTGGTAGGCGTCCGGCTGCCAGGTGTGGACCGGGAACAGCGCGATCTTCAGCGCGAAGCCGACCGCGATGAAGGCGAATCCCGCCTGGACGAGCGGGTCGGTGTAGCTCGCCCGCTCGACGATCTGGACGCTCACGTCGGCCATGTTCAGCGTCCCCGTCGCGAGGAAGACGTAGCCGACGCCGACGAGGTACAGCGACGCGCCGACGGTCCCCACGACGAGGTACTTCAGCGAGGCGTACGCGCTCGCGCCCGACCGATCGGCGGCGATGAGCGCGTACGTCGTCAACCCGACGATCTCGAGGAAGACGAACAGGTTGAACAGGTCGCCCGTGAGCGAGACGCCCGCCAGCCCGCCGGCGAGCAGGAGATAGGCGCTGTGGAAGGCGTTCCCGCGCGGACCGATCGCCCGAGAGAGGACGAGCGTGGCCGCCGAGACGAGCGAGACGAGGAGGAACACCGCCGCCGACAGCTCGTCGGCGACGAGCTCGATCCCGATCGGCGGCGCGAAGCCGCCCAGCTCGTGGTCGAACGGCCCGCCGGTGTACACCTCGACCGCGACCGCGACCGCGGAGCCGACCAGTCCGAGCGTCGCGACCGCCGCGACCGGCCAGCCGACGTCGTCGTATCGCAGTCCGAGCGCGATCGGCAGCGTCGCCGCCACGATGGGGACGGCGATCGACAGCGGCAACAGCACGTCAGTCATCGCGTTCCCCTCCATTGCCGCTCGACTCCTCGCCGGGAAGGCCCGGACTCGCGGGCAGCGACCCCTCCTCGCGCAGCAGCTCGCGGAGCGTGTCGACCCGGAGCGTCCCGTACTCGTCGTAGATCCGGATACACAGTGCGAGCGCCACCGCGGTGAGGCTCACGCCGACGACGATGGCCGTGAGCACGAGCACGTGCGGGAGGGGGCTGACGTACGGCCCGCCCCCGCCCCCCGACGGGACGATGGGGATCGCCCCGCCGTCGACGTACGCCGAGGCGATGAACAGCAGGAAGATGGCCGTCTGGAACAGGTTGAGTCCGATCACTTTCTTCACGAGGTTGGGGTTGGCGATCATCATGTAGAGCCCGATACAGAGAAGCAGCGCGAACACCAGGTACGCGTGCCGCGTCCCGAGGACGTCAAGCGCCGACTGCGCGGGGAGCGCGGTCGGCGGGACGACCGCGGCGGTCGCGCTCGCGGCCGACCGGACGGCCCCGGCGGCGAGCGCGGTCGACGCCGCCGTCATCGCGACCCCCCGTCCGTCGCTGAGCGACCGGCCGAGCCGCCGTCACGGTCGACTTCGCCGGTCTCGTCGGCCCCGCCGGCTCCGCCCGTTTCGCCGGCTTCGCCGTCGGTCGACTCCTCGTCCCCTTCCGAATCGAGGTAACCGCGCTCCCCGATGGGCGATCCGGAGCCCTCGCCGTTGAACCCGCGCGCGAGCACGAAGAACAGCCCGACGAGCACGCCGCTCACGATGGGTGCGATGCCGACGATCTCCACGGCCTCCATCCCGTACTTCACGGGGTCGAGGAACGGGATCGGGAGGAGGTCGTACTGGAGGAACGCGCCGCCGCGGGCGACCGGCACCAGTCCGAGTCCGGCGAACACGAGCGTCCCGCCGACCGCGAGCGCGACGACGACCGTGTTGGCGAGCCACTGCCGGGTGGACTCGATGCCGAACGCGAAGGCGATCATGAACACGACCGCCGCCGCGATCGCGCCGCCCTGGAAGCCGCCGCCGGGCGAGCCGCCGCCGTGGAAGGTGACGAACAGCCCGTAGGTGAACGCGAACGGGGCGACGACCTTCACGGTGGACATGATCACCTGGCTCTCCGTGTACGGCGGCCCCTGCCGCGTCTCCGCGTCGAGGCGACCAGCGCTCGCGCGAGCGGGCTCGTCGGCGGGGTCGCTCGCCTCGCCGCCGGAGGCGTCGCTCATGCGAACACCTCCCGTCGGAGGACGATGAGCGCGGCGATCCCGGCCGCGAAGACGACGACCGCCTCGCCGAAGGTGTCGAACCCGCGGAACGCCGCCAACACCGCCATCACGGTGTTCTCGACGCCGGTCTGAGCGTACGTCTCGGCGAGGTACCACTGGCTGACGTCGGGGTTCCCCCACACCGGCGCGTCGGGCGACCCGACCGCGGGGACGTCGACCATCGTGACCGCGAGCCCGGCGAACAGCAGGCCGACCGCGCCCGCCGCCGGGTAGTTCACCGACTCGAAGGCGGCCTCGTGGTCGATCCGGGTGGTCTTCGCGAGCGTGAGAAGCAACAGCACCGTCGTCACGCCCGCCGAGACCGCCGCCTCCGTCAGCGCCACGTCGGGCGCGCGGTAGAAGGTGTACAGCGCGGCCATCCCGAGGCTGTACGCTCCGAAGATGATGACCGCGGCGAGCACGTCGCGGGCGAACGCGGTCGCCAGCGCCGTGAGGACGACGAAGACGAAGAGGCTCGCCTCGATCGCGGAGATCCCGGCGACGACGGGGGTCGCGCCCGTCATCGGCGCTCGTCCCCCTCCGTCCACGGCACGATCCCCTCCTCGAAGGCGGCGCGCGCGATGGCGTGTGCCGCCGTCGGGTTCGTCACGAAGATGAAGAACAACAGGAGCACGGTCTTGAAGCCCGCGCCGTCCCAGCCGGCCGCGAGCGCGACCGCCGCGAGCGTGAACCCCGCGCCGAGCGTGTCCGCCTGCGAGGCGGTGTGCGCCCGCGAGTAGACGTCGGGCAGCCGGAGCACGCCGGTCATCGACACGAAGGTGAAAAAGAGCCCGCAGAGGCCGAAGACGACGATCAGCGCGAGCCTGACGGGGGCGATCGCGTCGATCACAGGACCCCACCCCGCTCGACGGTGAACTTCGAGATGGCGATGGCCATCAGGAAGTTCAACAGCGCGTACACCAACGCGATGTCGAGGAACGTCGGCTCCCCGAGCGCCGCCCCGAGGATCGCGAGGATCACCACGGTGTTGGTCCCGAGCACGTTGACCGCGAGCACGCGGTCCTGCATCGTCGGCCCCTTCACCGCCCGGTAGAGCATCCCGATCGCGAGGACGACGAAGCCGGCGGCTACGACGAGCAGGAAGTCCTCCACGGCGTAGCCGGCCGCGAGGGGCGCGTCGACGACGCTCATTCCGCCGTCACCTCTCCGTCGGCCGTGTCGGAATCGTCGTCACGGTCGTTCGCGGCCGACGAGGCCGCGGAGGGGTCCTCCCGCTCCGAGCCGCCGTCGGCGCGCGCGCCGGGGTACTCCTCGGTCGCGTCCGGTCCCTGGAAGATCCCGACGTCGTCGCGCTCGCGGGGCGTCGGCAGCCGCGCGGCCTCCCGGCCGTAGAAGACGAACCGGGTCCACCGCTCCAGCGACCCGTCGAAGAGCCCGTCGCGGGCCCACGGGATGAGCGAGTGGACGTAGAGGTTCCCGTCGCGCGCCCGGACGGTGAGAGTGCCGGGCGTCAGCGTGATCGAGTTCGCGAGCGTGGTCACCGGGAGCCCGCTGCCGACGATCACGCGGACCCGGTTGAGCGTCGGCTCGATCGGCATCCGCGGGTCGAGGATCACCCGCGCGACGACCACGTTGGACTTGAGTATCTCGAAGAGGAGGGCGGGGACGTACACCGCGCCGCGGAGCAGCCGCATCGGCGTCCGCGCCAGCGACGGGTCCGCGTCGAGGCTGACTCGCGAGAGCGTGACCGCGACGATCGTCGCGCTCGCGACGCCGGTCACGACGTCGAACGGGTAGAAGGGATCGCCGAGCGCGAGGTAGAAGGCGAGCGACAGCCCGAAGATCGCCGCGAACCGGATCCCGGTCGCCTCCTTGCGGAGTCGTTCTCGGCGGGTCGGCCGGGCGACCGGCGCCTCGCGGACGACGAGGTCGGTCCGCGAGAGCGCGAACTCGAGCGACTGGAGCAGCGTCGTGTTCCCCACGGGGGTGTACTCCGGGTCCAACACGACATGTTCGATCCCGTGATCGTCGGCGTACGCGACGAGCTCGCGGACGTAGTCGTCCGCGCCGAAGAGGTACTCGTCGCCGCCGACGACCGTGGTGGCGACCGCCACGTCGCCGACGTCGACGTCGTCGACGTCCGCGAGGTCGGCCTCCGCCCACGTCGACACGCGTTCGAGGAGTCGATCGACGCTCGCCTCGCGGTCGAACGCCTCCGGATCGCCCTCGCGCCAGGTGGCGAAGACGACGAAGTGGATCGCGGAGAACTCGCCGTCGGCCGCGGACTCGACGAGGTGCGTGACCGTCGCGCGCAGCGTCGGCGTCGACTCGATGGGGACGACGACGGAACCGCCCTTCGGACCGAGGCCTCCGCCGTCAGCCACCGGATTCACCTCCCGTGGCGTCGGGGATGGCCGTCTGGCTACACATGGATATGTCTACCCGAGGCGTGGCCCTACCGCCCCAAAACAGTTTGTATCCCGGTCGGATCGCTCCGGGTCAGGTCGGCCGATCCGATCGGCTCTCGCCGTCGCGTTCGAGGACCGCCGCCAGCCGCTCCGCGATCCGGCCGGCGACGACGTCTTTCGTCCCGGACACCGGCTCCGGATCCGCGCCCTCCGCGCCGACGAGCAGGACGCGCGTCCGGTCGTCGCCCATCACGCTCGCGTCGTTGGCGACGACGAACGCGAGCCCGACGCGGTCGCGGATGCGTTCGGCCTCCGCGACCATCGCCGCGTCGTCGCCGGACGTCTCGGCTTTGAACCCCACGAGCGGGAGGTCCGGGTGCGCCTCCCGGACCGAGTCGAGCAGCTTCGGCGTCGGTCGCAGGTCGACGGAGAGGGGGGACCCCGACCGGATCTTCTCGTCGACGGCGTCGGCGGTGAAATCGGAGATGGCCGCCGCCGACACCAGCGCGTCCGCGGTCGCGGCCGCCTGCCGGCAGGCGGCGATCATCTCGTCGGCGGTCTCGACCGCGACGACGTCGGCGTAGGGGACCTCGGGGCCGTCCTGGACGAGCGTCACGTCCGCCCCGCGGACGTAACACGCGCGGGCGACCGCCCGCCCCGTCTTGCCGGACGCCCGGTTGGTTATGATTCGGATCGGGTCGATCCGCTCCTTGGTCGCGCCCGCGGTGACGACGACGTGCGCCCCCGAGAGGACGTCCGGCGTCGTCGCGCGAGCGACCTCCGTGAGGACCGTCGACTCCGCGGCGATCTTGGCTTTCCCCTCCTCCACCCGCGGGTCGGCGAACGTCACGCCCCACGCCGCGAGCCGGTCGAGCGCCTCCAGCACGCCCGGATGGTCGTACATCGGCTCGTGCATCGCCGGGGCCATCACGACGGGCACGCCCGCGCCGAGCGCCGTGGTCGCGCAGGTGGTCACCGGCGTGTCGTCGACGGCGGCCGCGACCTTTCCGGCGGTGTTGGCGGTCGCCGGGGCCAGGAGGAGGACGTCCGCCCAGCCGTCGCGCCCGCAGAGCTCGACGTGCTCGACGTCGCCGGTGATCTCGGTGACGACGGGCTCGTCGGTGGCGAAGTCGACCGCCCACGGGTGGACGATGTTCGTCGCGGCCGGCGTCATCACCGCACGGACGCTCGCGCCGTGGCGGCGAAGCTCGTGGGCGAGCTCGACCACCTTCACCGCCGCGATGCTGCCCGAGACGCCCAGCCCGACGTTGACCCCCGCTAACATTACCGGGCGTTCCCGCCCCGGCGGCTTATAAGGTTGCGTTCGGCGGCGTCACGCCACGCCCATCTCCTCGAGCCGCTCGGGGAGGTACGTCTCGGTGACGAAGTCGAGGCCGCGGCTCGCGAGCGACTGCTGTTCGGACTTCTTGCCGACGTCGAGCTGGAGCTCGATCTGCTCCTCCCAGTAGTCCGTCTGGAACCGCGGGTCCTCGAGCTCCGACTCGAGGGCGTTGACGTCGGAGTCCGAGAGCGGGTCCGACGGGAGGTCGTACTCCACGATGTCGGCCGGCTGGATCCCGACGAACCGCGCCTCCGGCGTCGCGAGGTACTTCGAGAGGTGCGCCGACTTGATCGACCCGTACGCGACGGAGCCGAAGATCCGGTACGACCAGGGGTCGCCGTCGGTGAAGACGACCACGGGTAAATCGAGCTCGTCGCGGAAGCGCTTCGTCAGCCGGCGCGTGGCGCGGGCCGGCTGTCCGCCCAGGTGGACGATCAGCGCGTCGTACGCCTCGTCGAAGCCGTTCTCGACGAGCCGGTCGCGCATCCCGCCGGTCTCGACGCAGAGGACGAACTCGGCGTCGTTCTCGAGGAACTCGATGGTGTCCGGGTTGTTGGGGATCTGGTAGCCGCCCTGCCCGACGTCGAGCTGGCAGTGGATGTCGCGGTCGCCGCGGTTGGTCTGCTCGCGGAGCCGCAGCGGGCCCATCACCTTCGCGCCCGACTCCTCCGGACGCATGTGGAAGTCCTCGCGGGTCGCGCCCGTGACGATCTCGAGGTCCTCGACGAGGTCGTTCGACTCGTCCTGGCTGTTGAACTGCGCCTCGTCGTTGTCCCACGACTCGGAGAGGTAGTACAGCTCACGCAGCGTCGAGGAGCGGTCCTCGTCGAGCTGGTCCGCGAGGAACTCGATGGTGAAGGCGGCCTTCAACAGCTTGCGCGCGCCGTTGACGGAGTTCGCGCTCCGGACCGACGTGCGGTCGCCGTACGTCCACACCCCGCTCTCCTCGTCGTACTCGATGTTGCTTTTCGTCCGGGTCGGCAGCTCCATCTCCGGGATCCGCCCGGCCGCGAACTGGTCGTAGAAGTCGGCGGCCAGGTCGATGAGCTGGTCTCGTGCGTCCGTGTTCGTCGTCATTCGTTCACCGTGAGTTTCTCCGTCTCGACGCCGCCGACACTGATCTCGAAGTCGGCGTCGCCGTCGACGCTGTATGTCAGTTCCCGCTCGTCGCCCGAGGCCACCTCGGGCTTCCACTGGACGAACCACTCGCCGTCCATGTCCACGACCGTCCCCGCGGAGAGGTCGGTCGGCTCGGCCGAGACGATGTCCGTGATCTCCAACTCCTCGTTCACGTCCGAGTGGTTCTCGACGACGAGCCGGACCGTGCCGTCCTCGCGTTCGCGCTCGACGCTGACGTTGTTCATGATACGGGCCAGCGCGCCGTCGATGTCGGGCCGCGGCCGGCCGGTCACCTCCGAGACCTTGTCGGCCATCTCCGGGAGGATCCGGCCGAGAACGTCCCGTTTCTCCCGGCGCTGTTGCATCGAGCGCCGTCTGTTGAGGTACGACTTCAGCTCGCGGGCCGCCTCCCGGACCGCGAGCTCGATCTCGTCTTCGATCGCGGGGACGTTCGCGATCGCGTCCTTCGACTCGCTCGTGAACGGGACGTTCGTGGACGCGACGTGGATCGATATCACCGCCGGCCCGTTGGGCATCCCCGAGCCGCCGGGCTGGTCGAGCCCGTAGTTGCGCCACCCGATGGTGCGGATCACGTCGGTGGTCGCACACGCGCCGCGCTGGTAGACGAGCGGGACCCGGTTCGCGAACCGCAGGAGCTCGACGGAGCCCTCCGCGGGGATCTCCCCGCCGTAGGCGATCCCGGCCTCGACGATGAACGGGTCGCCGCCGTGGACCTCGGCGTCGCGGGTCGCCGCCGCGTAGAAGTCGGCGTCGTACTCCTTGCGGAGCCCGGCCTCGACGAGTTCCGCCGTGATCGGCGCGAGACAGTCCGTCGGCGGCGCGAGGATGTCCGTGCCGCGCATCGCCTCGAGGAGGTCGGCCGCAGCGTCGCGGTTCCCCGCCACCGCCCGCACCTTCGGCGGGTCGTCGGGGACGGTCCGCGCGTGCGACCAGACCGCCTCGGCGACGTTCTCGCGGGCGGTCTCGCCGAACGTCGCGTCGTGCTGGTCGGCGACGAAACCCGCCGCGTCCGCGACGAGCCGGTCGAGGTCGTCGCGGGCGATCCGGAACGCGTCGCCGTCGAGATCCGCGATCCGGAACGCGAGCGCCTCCGCCATCGCCCTGACCGCCCCGTCGTCCTTCCGCGTCGAGGTGGCCCCGTCGACGAGCGCGTAGAGGTCGGCCACGATCGGCGAGTCGGCGGCGGCGTCCGCATCGTCCGGATCCGCGGCGTTCGAGGCCGCGCCGTCGTCGCCGACGCCGGCGATCACCCGCCACGCGGCCGCCGTCGCGTTCTCACGGACCGTCGAGCCGAACGTGCGGCCGGTGTCGTCCTCGACGCCGTCCGCGACGTTCCCGACGATCGTCTCGAGCTCCGAGCGGGAGAGGCGGTCGTTGTCGGCCACCGTCTCCGCGACCCCCTCCGCGAAGGCGCTCGTCGCGGCCGCGCCCTTGTTGGCGACGGCCGCCTCGACCGCGTCCGCGACGTCGTCGTTCGTCGCGCCCGCCACCGTCGACCGGGCCGACGGCGGCGACCAGGACAGCTCCCGGCCGAAGTGCCGGTCGCGGAACGCGTCGATGACCGAGTCGGCGGTCTTCTTGCCGACCCGCGTGAACTCCTCCTGGAGGAACCCGGAGACCGAGTACGACTCCGTCGCCTCCAGCATCTTGATGAGCGCGCCAAGCTCGACGCCGTGCGGGTGCGGACGGATCTCCTCGGTCTCCGCCGGCAGCTCGTCGGTCGCGCGCTCGAACTTCCAGGGCTCCTCGAGCCCCGGCTCCCGCAGCTCGATCCGGGCGTGCGGGTTGACGACCGCGGTGTGTTTCACGTAGTCGTGGAGCTGCGAGCGCGCCCGCATGTTCGCCTCCATCTCCAGTTCGATCCGCGTGCCGTGCGGGCGGTCCCAGGAGGTGGTCTCGTCGACGCTGATCTCGGGCTCGTTCGTGTCGGTGTCGATGATCAGCTCGAAGTACTGCGCCTCCGACTGCCCCTTCGGGCGCGACGTGATCCGCGCGGGCTGGCCGGACGTGAGCTGGGAGTAGAGCACCGCCGCCGAGATGCCGATCCCCTGTTGTCCGCGGTTCTGCTCCCGCTTGTGAAACCGCGAGCCGTACAGGAGTTTCCCGAAGACCTTCGGGAGCTGTTCTTTGGTGATGCCCGGTCCGTTGTCCTCGATCACGAGTCGGTAGTAGTCGCCGACCTCCGTGATCTCGACGTAGACGTCGGGGAGGATCCCGGCCTCCTCGGTCGCGTCGAGGGCGTTGTCGACCGCCTCCTTGACGGCGGTGACGAGCCCGCGAGCGCCCGAGTCGAACCCGAGCATGTGTTTGTTCTTCTCGAAGAACTCGGCGATGGAGATCTCGCGCTGGCTCTCGGCCAGCTCCTCCGCGATCCCCTCGTCCTCGCCGAGGCTCGACTGGAAGGACGTCATTCGGTGCCCCTACCTTTCGCCGATGGGGATAAAAACGAACCGGCAGCGAGGTGAAAGTGGAGATCCGGTCGATCCGGGACCGCTCGGGTCGAACGCGGCGGGGAGAGGTTTATCGTCCGGTCCGTCGTGATACCGACCGTGATCGAGTTCACCCGCGGGGCCTACGACGCGGTCGTCGACCACGCGGTCCGCGGCGACGACGCGGAGGTCTGCGGCGTGCTGGCGGGGAAACGGGTCGGCGAACGCGAGACCGACCGCGAGCGCGACGCCGACCACGAGCGGAGCCTCGTCACCGAGGTCCGCCCCGCCGAGAACGTCGCGGAGACGCCGGAGACCCGGTACCGGATCGATCCCGAGGAGGCGGTCGCGATCGTCGAGTCGCTCGAGAGCGACGGGCGCGAGGTGGTCGGCTTCTACCACTCGCACCCCGCGGGACCGGCGCGGCCGAGCGAGACGGACGTCGCGCGGGCGACGTGGGTCGGGTACTCCTACGCCGTCTGCGCACTGGACGGCCACCCGTTCGTCGGATCGTGGCGGTGGCGCGGAACGGACGAGGGGTTCGAACGGGAGGTCGTCGCCGTTCGGAGCGGGCGACCGGGCGAGTGACGGCGAGATGCGGCTCGAGACGAGCTCCCGCATGCTATAAGTGCCCGTTGCGCAAGGGTCGCGCATGGCGTCTCAACACATCGGAACCGCCCGGTCCGACTGGGCCAGCAAGACGTACGAGGAGGTCGAGAGCGTCGCCGACGCGGACGGGTCGATCCTGATCGTTCCGATCGGGAGCGTCGAACAGCACGGCCACCACCTGCCGGTCGCGACCGACACGATCCTCGTCGACGCCGTGGCCCACCTCGCCGCCGAACGCGTCGAGGCGGACGTGCCGCTCCTCGTCACGCCGCCGTTCTGGTCCGGCTTCTCGCCGCACCACATGTCCTTCGGCGGAACGATCACGCTCGATTTCGACGCGATGCTCGAGGCGATAGAGAACGTCGCGGCGAGCGCGCTCAAGAACGGCTTCGACGCGCTCCTGTTGTTGAACGGCCACGGCGGGAACCGGTCGCTGATCTCCGCCGCGACCAGCACGATCGGCGAGGAACACGACGACGTGGAGGTCCTCGGACTGACGTACTTCTCGCTCGCCGCCCGCTTCGTCGCGGAGATCCGCGAGAGCGAACTCGGCGGCATGGCACACGGCGGCGAGTTCGAGACGTCGCTGATGCAACACCTGCGGCCCGACCTCGTCAAGGAGGACCGGATCGAGGGTTCGATGCTCGACGAGCCGTACGAACTCGGGATCCGGGACCTCGTCGAGGGCGGGCCGCTCGCCGTCTACCGCGAGTTCGAGGAGTACTCACACACCGGCGCGATCGGCGCGCCGGAGCTCGCCACCCCGGAGAAGGGAGAGGAGATCTACGAGCGACTCGGCGACGAGATGGAGAGGCTACTTCGGGAGGTCCACGAGCGGAACGCGTAGGCGCCCTCGCGGGACGTGGCTGGCTCCGACGCGGAGCGACTCGTCGAAGGGAAGAACGGCCGACCGACTCGGATCGAGAGGCTGCGGTTCGCGGTCTTCGCCTCGTCGGCGTCGACGCCACCTCCCCGAACCGACCGGCTTGACGTCGATCGAGGGACCGGCTTGACGTCGATCGAGGGACCGTCTCTCGGCTCGCTGTTCGCACGGATCGGCCGTCACCGCCGCGGGATACACGATCGTGCCGGGGCAGGGTCGAACGGAGTCGAGGGCTCCCGTCGCCATCGACGTCGGGAGAGTACTTTTACTTCCCGGAGGATGCCACTACCGAACGGAGCCGATCGTCTCCGAGTCATCGAATGACCACACACACATTCCATCCGATCGAAGAAGTCGACGCGAACGACGCCGACGGCGACGCGAGCGCCGTCGAACCCTCCACGGGCGAGGTGGGCGGCGCGTGACCGATCCGACGAACAGGACCGCGGCGTTCCGGGAGTCGACGCCCGGTGCGGACGTCGAGATGGCGTACGCCGGGCTCGATACGTTCCTCAAGGGCGAGCCGCGTGACCCGGACGACCTCGACGACGTCGACGTCGCGGTCTTCGGCGTCCCCTACGACGGCGCGGTCTCCAACCGGCCGGGCGCGCGGTACGGACCCGGCACGATCCGCGAGGCGAGCGCGTGGTGGGCGTACCTCTCCGAGTACAAGGGCGCGCTGACGAACATGCGGACCGGCGAGCAGGTCGACTTCGACGCGTTCACGGTCGCGGACGTCGGCGACGCCCCCGTCTTCCCGATGGACCACGAGGCGACCGCCGAGAGCGTCACCGCGCACGCCGCGACGCTCGCCGCGCGGGCGTTCCCCGTGATGCTCGGCGGCGACCACTACTGTACGTTCCCGGCCTTTCGCGGCTTCCTGGAGGGGGCCGACCACGAGCGCGTGGGGTTCGTCCAGATCGACGCCCACACCGACACGGTCTCGGAGAGCCCCGTCTTCGGCACCGACTTCCACGGGTCGAGCACCGCCCGGATCGCTGAGCTCCCCGGCGTCGACTACGACTCGGTCAGCCAGGTCGGGATCCGCGGCTACGAGTCGCCCGACTTCTTCGAGTTCGCCGAGGAGACCGGCCTGAACCTGTTCACGATGCGCGACGTCGAGGAGCGCGGGATCGGTCCCGTCGTCGCCGACGCGGTCGAGGCCGCCGCCCAAGAGACCGACGCGGTGTACGTCACCTTCGATATCGACGCCGTCGATCCGGGGTTCGCGCCCGGAACGGGAACCCCGTGTCCGGGCGGGTTGACCTCGGGACAGGCGCTGGAGACGATGGAGGTACTCGGCGCGCACGACGCGGTCGGGGCCGTCGACCTGATGGAGGTCGCGCCGCGGTACGACGCGACCGAGGGGACGGAGCGGCTCGCCGCGTACCTCCTCGTCACGTTCCTCGAGCGGAAGTTCGCCCGCTGAGACGGGGTCGAGCGCCGATCGCGGAGGTGAAAGCGACCGCCGACCGCCGGGGGCGGAGCCGAAGGTATTTTTCCCCGCGTCTCGGAGTTCGACCATGGTTCTCCCGTTGGAGATGGGGTGGCGACACCTGCTGTTCGAGAGCTGGCCGGTCGACGCGGACCGGCTGGACGACCACCTTCCCGAGGGATTCGAGCCCGACGTTCGCGACGGCTCGGCGTGGCTCTCCGTGATCCCCTTCACCAACGTCGACGTGCGCCCGAAGGGGCTCCCGCGCCCGCTCGGCGTGCGGCTCCCGGAGGTGAACGTCCGGACGTACGTCACCCGCGACGGCGTGCCGAGCGTCTACTTCTTCAGCCTCGACGCGCAGGGGCTCGCGAGCGTCGCCGGCGCGCGGCTGTTCCACCACCTCCCCTACTACTACGCCCGGATCTCGCTCGCGTGGACCGACGGCCGGGTCGCCTTCGAGAGCCGCCGGCGACACCCCGGCGACCGCCCCGCCCGGTACGAGGCGAGCTACTGGCCGGCCGGCGAGCCGTTCGCGGCCGACGACGACCCGCTCGCCGAGTTCCTCGTCGAGCGCTACCGCTTCTACACCGAGGCGCCCGACGGGTCGGTCCGGCACACCGACGTGCGCCACGATCCGTGGACGCTGTACCCCGCGGAGGCGAGCGTCGGGACGGACACGCTGCTCCGTGCTAACGGGTTCCGGCGGCCCGAGGCGGAGCCCGTGCGCTACTACAGTCCCGGAGTCGACGTCACCGCCTCGCGGAGCGAGCGATCGGCGGAGGTGAACTGAAATGGCCGCGGAACCCGACAGCGTCCCCGACCCGCCCGAGACGCCGGTCGTCCTGTTCGACGGCGTCTGTAACCTCTGTAACGGGGTCATCCAGTTCCTGATCCCGCGGGACCCCGAGGGGCGGCTGAAGTACGCCGCGCTCCAGTCGGAGCCGGGGCAGGCGCTGTTGGAGCGTCACGACTTCCCCACCGAGGAGTTCGACTCGTTCGTTCTCGTGGAGGGTGAGACGACCTACACCAAGTCCGGGGCCGCGATCCGGATCGCGGAGATCCTCGGGTGGCCCTACCGGATCGCGGGGGTCGGGCGGGCGATCCCGCGACCGATCCGCGACAGACTGTACGAGTTCGTCGCGGACAACCGGTACGACTGGTTCGGGCGGAAGGATCAGTGTATGATCCCCGACGAGGACGTGAGCGACCGGTTCCTCTCGTGACGTCCTCCCCGCGCTGAAGCGCGAGGCTTTCTCCTCAACTCTCCGTAAAGAACACCTCGATCGAACCTCCCGCGGGCAAAATCTCGAACTCGCCGCGTACCGTAGCCGCTCACTCCGCGGTCTCGACCGCACCGGCCGTCTCGGCGACCTCGCCGCCCTCATCCGTCTCGGCCACGAGCCGCTTGAAGTTCTCGAAGACGCGCCCCGGCGTGACGTCCGCGAAGGAGAACTCCCGCTCGTCCCAGTCGCCCGCCTCCCGGATCGCCTCGCGGTGTTCGGCGTCGATCTCCGGATGAAACTGGACGGTCCACAGCGGCGCGGTCCGGTGGCGGGTGCCGAATATCCGGGCATGATCGGCCGACGCGATGACTTCCAGTCCGTCGCCGAGTTCGGTGACTGCGTCGCCGTGGAGGGCGACGACGACCGGGGCGACCCCGTCGAAGAGCGGGTCGTGGCCCAGGTCGGACTCGACGAGCGCGTGGGTCGTGTCGACCCGTTCGACGGTCCCGCCGAGCGCCGAGTTCACGACCTGATGCCCGAAACAGACGCCGAGGGTGGGGATCCTTCGCTCGACGAGCTCGCGGACGAATTTCTCCTCCTCGGCGATCCACGGCCGGTCCTCGGCCTCGTAGACGCCCGCGGTGCTCCCGGTGAGGACGACGCCCTCGGCCTCCTCTATCGGGACGCGCTCGCCCGCGACGAAGTCCACCTCCGTGGCGTCGGGGAACCACGACGCCAGCGCGTCGCAGTGGTACTCCCGGTCGGGGTTCGGCTCGTTTCGGACGACGAACAGGTTCGGGCAGTCGGCGCGGGTGGAGCTCATGGATGTCGGGTATCGGAGCCGCGGGGGCTTAAATCGTCAGTCGTCCGCGGCCACCGCGGGGTCGCCGTGCGTTATCTCGTCGCCGAGGAGGTCCATGAACTCCGCGAGCCACTCGGGGTGGTCCGGCCACGCCTGGCCCGTGACGAGGTTGCCGTCGCGGACGACGCCGTCGACCCACGAGCAGCCCGCAGCCTCGACCTCGGGACGGACCGCGGGGTAGGCGGTCATCTCGTAGCCGCCGAGGACGCCCGCGGCCGCGAGGATCTGCGGACCGTGACACAGCGCCGCAACGGGCTTGTCCGCCTCGAAGAAGTGTCTCACCGCGTCGAGCACCTCCTCGTGGGTCCGGAGGTACTCCGGCGCGCGCCCGCCGGGAACGACGAGCGCGTCGTACTCCGCGGGGTCGATTTCCTCCATCGCGGCGGTCACCTCGAAGTCGTGGCCGCGCTCTTCGAGATACGTCTGATCCCCGCGGAAGTCGTGGATCGCCGTCTTGATCCGGTCGCCCGCCGCCTTGTCCGGACACACCGCGTCGACGCGGTGGCCCACCGCCTGGAGCGTCTGGAACGGAACCATGATCTCGTAGTCCTCCCCGAAGTCGCCGACGATCATCAGGATATCCTTCGTCATCGTGCGTCGACGATACGTCGGGTACCATCATAAATCTTTAACGAACGATCCTGCATGTCGGCCGTGCCGCCGCCACCGACGAACGGGGTATGAACGCCGAGACGGGACGCCGGGCGGTCGAAACCGACGAAAGCCGCCGACGCCGGTCGTTTCGTACCGATGAACTATGTTCTCATCCGATACGTTCATATGGTTTCGGGAGATCGATGTATGTTGTACGGTAACTAGGTACGCGTCCACAACCGGGCCGACAACGGGGGACCATGAACGAGGACCGCACGAACGACGCGTCTGATCGACAGCGAACCACCGGACGGCGGAGCTTCGTTCGCGCCACGGTCGCCGGAACCGCCCTCGTGGGGGGGTCGGGCGTGGTCGCGGGGAAACCGGGACGTTCGGGGAACGTCCCAGGTGAAAAGGGCGGCGGAAACGGAAACGGCACCGGCGGCGGGAAGGGATTTCCCCCGAACGGAACCACCGAGTACGGCGACAGCGTCGGTCTCGGCGACGGCGAGGTTCGCACCTTCACGACGGAGACGCCGTCGGGGAACCCGAAGTACCACGGCGTCGAGTTCGATCGGTCGGCGCTGGACGGGCTGCCGAGCGCCGACGATCTGGGCGCGGCCATCGACGGCGAGACCGACGGGTACGACGACAAGTACGGCGAGGCCGGCGAGGCGCTCGTGGTCCACCGCAGGAGCTCCCTCGAGTTCTTCGTCCCGTTCCCGGACGCCGAGGAGACGCCGTTCACCTTCCTCGGTCTCAACTGGAACCCCGAAGGACACCCCGGCGGGAAGGGGGCGTGGTCGAAGCCGCACTTCGACGTCCACTTCCACACGCTCGAGACGGACGTGATAGACCCGATCGAAGGTCCGAAACTGCCTCCGTACGACGAGATTCCGGACGAGAGGATCCCCGAGGGGTACAACCGGTCGCCGCCGCCGCTGGCCGACGAGCGCTACATCACCGACATGGGCGAGCACCTCGCGCCGGGCGACGCCCCGGAACTTCCCGACGGGCCGGACGACGACGCCGACCCCGACGCGTTCACGAACACGCTCATCCAGGGGTTCGTGGGCGTCGACGAGGGTGGTGACGATCTCGGGGACGTCCCCCGGCTGGCGTTCATCGAACCGATGATCACGCGGGAATTCCTGCGCGACCACTCGGGAACCGAGAACGACACCGTTCCGCAGCCGGAGGAGTACCCGTACGACGAACCGACCCACCATCCGACCGGCTACGCCGTCCGCGACGTGCCCGCGAGGGACGCGGTGGTCGTGACGATCCGGGAGTTCGAGGCGGTCTGACTTCCTCCCGGTATCTCGCCGACAAGTTTCTTTCCGTGGCCCCCCTCGATCGTCCATGACCGACTGGACCCCCGCGGACATGCCCGACCTCGAGGGAACGACGGTGGTCGTGACCGGGGCCAACAGCGGCCTCGGTCTCGAGGGAACGCGCGCGTTCGCCCGGAAGGGCGCGACCGTCGTGATGGCGTGTCGGAGCGTCGACCGCGGCGAACGGGCGGCGGCGGCGGTCCGGGAGTCGGCGGCGTCGACCGACCCCGATCCCGACCTCGACGTCCGCGAGTGCGACCTGGCGTCGCTCGACTCGATCCGGTCGTTCGCCGAGGGGCTCGCCGCCGACTACGACGGAGTCGACGTGCTCTGTAACAACGCCGGCGTGATGGCGATCCCGCGGAGCGAGACCGAGGACGGCTTCGAGACGCAGTTCGGCGTCAACCACCTGGGGCACTTCGCGCTGACCGGCCGGCTGTTCGACCTCCTTCTCGCGGCCGACGGGGTCGACGACGCCGCCCGCGTCGTGACGCAGTCGTCGGGGGCCCACGAGCAGGGCGAGATGGACTTCGCCGACCTCAACTGGGAGGAGTCGTACGGGAAGTGGCGGGCGTACGGCCGGAGCAAGCTCGCGAACCTGCTTTTCGCCTACGAGCTCCAGCGCCGGATCGACGCGGCCGGGATCCTCGGCGTCCGAAGCGTCGCCTGCCACCCCGGATACGCCGACACCGACCTCCAGATGCGCACCGCCCGCGAGAGCGGAAACCCGCTCTTGACGGTCGGGATGCGGCTCGCGAACGCCGTGCTCGGCCAGGACGCCGCGGTCGGGGCGGAGCCGATGCTGTACGCCGCGACCGCCGACGTCGACGGGGGCGCGTACGTCGAGCCGAGCGGATTCATGAACATGCGTGGTCACCCGACGGTCGGGCGGTCGAACGACGCCTCCTACGACCGCGCGGACGCCCGCCGGCTCTGGGAGTACTCCGTCGAGGCGACGGACGTGACGTTCCCGTTCGGGGAGAAAAACGAGGCCGTGGACGACGCCGCCGACGTCTGAGTCCGTTCCGGGATCGTCGCCCGAATCCGCCGGCACCGCAGACGACCGGGCGGCGCAACCGCTGGCGAGCGTGATATACGCAGGACGCGTTTCGCGGGCTGTCCGAGCGGTCGTCGTACCGCCGCTTACAGTCGAGTGAGGTTCTTCGCGCGCGGACCCTTCTCCGCCTCCTCGATGTCGAACTCTACCTCCTGGCCTTCCTCGAGGTCCGGGCCGCCGACGTCTTCCATGTGGAAGAACACGTCCTCGTCAGCGTCGTCAGTCTCGATGAATCCGTAACCGCCGGTGTCGTTGAAGAAGTCGACCTTGCCTGTCGCCATCGCGACCGTATAGAGGCGGAACCGGACAATAAGTGTTTGGTGTCTCAAACGGTATTCGCGGTTCATACCGGACTCGACGGCCGTATCGTCCGATCCGGGGGCGGCGATCCGCTCTACGCGTCTCGACCGAGCGACCTGATCACCCGCGCGCTCGTCCGGATCCCGTTCTCGAAGCAGTCGACGTCGAGATGCTCGTTCGGCGAGTGGTTCCCCTGGTCGTGGTTGGCGTACGGGACGACGAGCACGGGCACGTCCGCCAGCGCCTCCACCTCGCGGAAGTAGGCGGCCGGCAGGCTTCCGCCCAACACGGGCAGTTCGATCACGTCCTCGCCCCACACCGCCCCCAAGGCCTCCCGGACCGGCTCAGCCATCGGCGTGTCCACCGGCGTCTTCATCGGCGGGAAGGTGCCGTGTTTCGCCACCTCGATCCGCGGCTCGCGCTCTCGGAGGTGGGCGCTGACCGCCTCGAAGACCGCGTCGGGGTCCTGGTTCGGGACGAGCCGGAAGTCGAGCTTCGCCGACGCCGTCGCCGGCAGGACGGTCTTCATCCCCTCGCCCTGGTATCCGCCCGAGAGCCCGTTCACCGTCATGCTCGGGCGGGTCAACAGCCGCTCGTAGTAGGGATCGTCGGTGACGAACCGGTCGACGTCCAGCTCCTCGCGGATCGCCTCGCTGTCGTCCGGAATCCGTGCCACGAGCTCGCGGTCCGCGTCGGTGATCGCGGTTCCGTCGTGGAACCCGTCGACGGCGATCCCGTCGCCGTCGTCCGCGCGCATCGACGCGAGGACCTCGACGAGCCGGTTCGTCGCGCTCGGCACCGGACCGCCGAAGTTCCCGGAGTGGAGGTCCGTGTTCGCGGTCCGCAGGTCGACCTGTATCGAGAGCACGCCGCGGTTGCCGTACATCAGCGTCGGCACGCCCCTCCGAACCCCGTCGTCGCCCGCGACCGCGTGGCGCGGCCCGTCGGCGACGTACACGAGATCGACGTCGGCGAGTTCGGCCGGCTGCCCCTCGAGGTACTCGCGGAGGCCGGCGCTCCCGCTCTCCTCGCCGCCCTCGACGAGCAGCTTCACCGTGGCATCCGGGAACGCGTCGGCGGCGAGGAGGGCGTCGACCGCGAAGGCGTGGGCCGCGAACTGGCCCTTGTTGTCGCCCGCGCCGCGGGCGTAGATGGAGCCGTCGCGGATCGTCGGCTCGAACGCGGGCGACTCCCACGCGTCCACGTCGCCCGGCGGCTGAACGTCGTAGTGGCCGTAAAACAGGACCGTCGGCGCGTCGTCACCGTCGATCGCCTCCTCTCCGTCGCCGTCACGTCCCTCGTCGCCGGGGCCCCGCTCCGCGTAGACGACCGGATACCGATCCGTCTCGATCCGCCCAGCGTCGAGCCCGGAGCTCTCGAGGACGTCGACCACGAGATCGGCGGCGACGTCCATCCCCTCGCCAGTCGTCGAGACGCTGGGCTGTGAGAGCAGTTCGAAGAGGCGTTCGCGATACGTCTCGACCCGTTCGTCCACCGCCGCCGCGAGCGCGTCGTCCGCGCTCGATTCCCCGCCGTCCGCACGGTTCTCGTCCATATCGGCCCCGACGGGAGGGCGGGCCCTCGTCCTTGTGGTCGCGGCACCCGTCTCCGGGAGGTAAGCGAGGCCTCGGTCGCTACGCTCCCTCGGCCTCGCTTACCGCCGCCTCCCGAAAGATTAGGTCCGGAGGGGCCCTGGCTCCGGACGGGATCCCCGTGGGAAACGACGACGCCAGGGTCGACATGACGACGGGCGCCATCTCCCCGAAGCTGTTCGACCTCGCGTGGCCGCTGGTGCTCGGCAACCTCCTCCAGACGCTGTACAACCTCGCGGACATGTTCTGGGTGGGGCGCGTGAGCACCGACGCCGTCGCCGCCGTCTCGCTCATGTTCCCCCTGTCGTGGCTGTTCGTCTCCACCGCGATGGGCCTCACCGCCGCGACGATCGCGTTGGTCTCCCAACACGTCGGCGCGGGCGAGGACCGCCGGGCCGACGAGATCGTCGGCCAGACCGTGTTGCTGGCGGTCGCCGTCTCCGTCGTCTTAGCGCTCGTCGGCTTCGCGGCGCGCCACCGGCTGCTCTACTGGATCGGCGCGCGCGACGCGGTGTTCACGGAGTCGCTCGCGTACATCGAGGTGATCTTCCTCACGCTGCCGCTCACGTTCCTCTTCTTCGCGTTCCGGGCGTCACTTCAGGGCGCGGGCGACACCCGAACCGCGATGTGGCTCGTCGCCATCTCCGCCGCGCTCAACATCGTCATCGACCCCGTCTTCATCCTCGGCTGGGGGCCGGTCCCCGCCCTGGGCACCCGCGGGGCCGCGATCGCGACGTTCATCGCCCGCCTGTTCGCGACCGCCATCGGGATCTGGATCCTGATCCGCGGCGACTGGGGCGTGAAGCTGTACGTCCGGGACCTCCTCCCGAACCCGGAAGTCCTCCGGAAGCTGATCGACGTGGGGTATCCGGGGACGCTCGACGGGTGGGCCCGGTCGTTCGCGGCGGTCGCGATGGCGGCGCTCGTCGCGCGGTTCGGCCCGGCGGCCACCGCGGCGTACGGCATCGGCGTCCGGCTGATGTCGATCTCGTGGGGCGTCGCCGGCGCGGTCGGGCAGGCGACCGCGACCGGCGTGGGACAGAACCTCGGCGCGCGAACCCCCGAACGCGCGGCCGCCGTCGCACGCGCGGCCACCGCGGGAACGATGGGACTGCTCGCGGTCGCCGGCGGCCTCGTCTGGACCTTCCCCGGCGTCGCGATGGGCGTCTTCGTCGACGACCCGGCGACGATCACGGAGGGTATCGGCTTCCTGCGCATCGTCGCGCTCTCGTGGACCTTCTTCGGCGGGCTGATGGTGATCCAGGGCGGGTTCCGCGGTGCGGGCCACACCAAGGCCGCGATGGCGCTGTCGCTGCTCTCGCGGTGGATCCTCCGGATCCCGGTCGCCGCGCTGTTGGCGTTCGGGACCGTAAGCGTCACCCTCGGCGGGTTCGCGGTCGGCCCCCTCGCCGTCCCCGCGATCGACCTCGGCTACACGGGACTCGGCTGGGGCGTCGAGGGGCTCTGGTGGGCGTACACGACGGCCGCTGTCGTCTCGTTCCTCCTCGGCGCGGCGTGGTTCCGGCGGGGAACGTGGACGGAGGGCGTGATAGACGGCTCGCCCGACGAGCCGGTCGTCGAGCCCGGCGACGACTGATCGGGGGATCGAGGACTCACTGGCCCCGTTTCGCGATCGCGAGCGACGCGAGGAAGCCGAAGTACGCCGGTATGCCGCCGATCATCGCCAGGTAGAACGCCCACTGCGGTGCCCCGACGAAGACGTGATCGAACAGCAGCGAGACGGCCGTCACCCACGCGACCGCGAACACGAGGTCCTGGAACATGCCGGTCCGGTTCTCGCTGGCGTGCGATCTGAGGCGGTCGACGAGGCTCTCCTCGTCCGGGTCGTCGATCGGGTCGGTTCCTGTCATGGGTGAGCGTGTCGGTCGGGGTACGTCGGTGTTCCGGAAGCGAAACGCGTCGGCGGCGGGAAACGCGTCGGCGGCGGGAAACTCGTCGGCGACGAGAAACGGATCGACGCCCGGACGCGGGGCGAGATCCGCCCCGGTCGCGGTTTCAGTCCTCCTCGAGGTAGTCGACGACGAGGACGGGGACGTGCGTCGAGCGCAGGGTGCGTTCGGTGACGCTGCCGAGGAGCGCGCGCCGGACCCCGGCGCGGCCGTGGCTCCCCATAACGACGAGGTCCATCCCGTTGTCCTCGGCGTAGTCTGCGATCACCTTGTGCGGGCGGCCGCCGGAGACGTGTTCGACGACGGTAACGCCGCGGTCGGCTCCACGTCCGGCGACCACGCCGGTCGCCTCGTCCGCCCGCTCTTTCAGCTCCTCCATCTCGTCGAACCGGCCCTGTTTGAGCCGGTCGACCTGCTCGGTTCCGAGGCTGTAGTTCACGGAGTCGATGTCGACCACGTACAGCGCGTGGACCTCGGCGTCGTACTTCTCCGCGAGGTCGAGCGCGTGGTCGACGGCGGCCTCCGCGACGTCGCTTCCGTCCGTGGGAATGAGGATGCGTTCGTACATGGATCACTCCTCCGTGGCCGCGTCGTCAGCGCGGTCCGCGTCGGCGGTCGCGTCGTCCACTGTTCGGCCACCGTCGGTCGCCACCTCCTCGCCGCCGTCGGCGACGACGTCCTCGGCGGTCTCCTGTTGGCCCATCGGCTCGGGGCTGTGACACTGCCGGACGATCCGCTTCGTTTCGATCGACGGCTCGTCGGTCGCCATCGAGACGACGATGGTGACCGCGAACACGACCGGAAGCGTGATCAGCGCCGAGCCGATCGCGGGCATCCACGTCGCCAGCCCCGCCGACAGCGGCGCCTCGAGCGAGCCGATGTAGGTCGGCACGATCTGGTTGAACATCGGGATCGACCAGAGGGTCAGCCCGGTCGTCATGCCGGCGAGCGCTCCCTGCCGGTTGGCGTTCTCCCACCACATGCCGAGGAAGAACATCGGGAACAGGACGGAGCCGGCGAGCGAGAACGCGTATCCCACGAGCGCCGCGATCGACGACGCGGGATCGAGCGCGGCCAGCGTGGTCAACGCGCCCAGCGCGACGATCGAGAGGCGGCCGACGAGGATCTGCTGGCGCTGCGTCGCGTCCTCGTTGATGATGTTCGTGTAGATGTCGTGGCTGATCGCCGACGAGCCGGCGATGAACAGCCCGGCGACCGTCGCGATGGCCGCCGCGATACCGCCCGCGGCGACGATGCCGACGAACCAGTCCGGCAGCCCCGACAGCTGCGCCGCCAGCACGACGATGACCTCGCTGGCCGCGCTCGACATTCCGGGGTCACCGTACGTCGCCCCGACGTTCTGGCTGTAGAGGTCGGTACCGAACGCCGCGAACGCCGGGGCGCTCCAGTAGAGGATACAGATGAAAAAGAGCCCCCAGACGGTCGACCAGCGGGCCGTCCGCTCGCTTTCGACCGTGTAGAACCGGACGAGCACGTGCGGGAGCCCGCAGGTGCCGACGATGAGCGAGAACGTCGTCGCGACCCAGAGGTAGTAGCTCGACGAGGCGAACGGCTCGGAGAACTCGCTGCCGAGCTCGCTGATCAGCATTCCGTACTCGAGCTGGGGCAGCACCGTCGAGTAGCCGTTCGTGTAGCCGACGACGAACAGGCCGACGACGAACGCCAGGATGAGGATGACGTACTGGACCGCCTGGTTCTTCGTCGCGCCCAGCATGCCGGACAGCGTCAGGTAGCCGACGGTGACGACCATCATCGCGACGACCATCACCTGGTACCCGTCCAGACCGGGGATGAGCCCCCCGTAATCGCCGAAGATGTACAGGCCGACGAGCGCCATCCCCTTCGCCTGGCCGATGGCGTAGACGAAGCCGATGAGGAACGTCGTCACCGCCGCGATGGCGCGCGCGGTGTCGGAGTTGAATCGATCGCCGACGAAGTCCGGAGCCGTGTACTTCCCGAACCGGCGCAACTGCGCGGCGAGGAAGATGAGCAGGATGAAGTACCCCGTCGTCCAGCCGACGACGAACACGAGCCCGTAGAACCCCGCGAGCGCGATCGACGCCGCCATGCCGAGGTAGGAGGCGGCCGACATCCAGTTCGCCCCGATCGCCATCCCGTTCTCGACGTTCCCGATGGACCGGCCGGCGACCCACATGTCGTCGGTGTCGGCGACGCGGAAGACGAAGCCGATCGTGAGGAACAGTCCCAGCATCCCGATCACGAGGATCGCCGGCCCCAGCTTGAACGAGATGTCGAGCGCCTCCGGGAGGAGGGACTCCTGTAGGAGAACCGATCCGCCCGTCATTCGTCGGACCCTCCGTCTGCCGCCGCGACCTCTGCACCGCGCTCAGTCTCCGTGGGGGTGCCGTGATCGATGCCGTACTTCTCGTCGAGCGCGTCCCGCTTGCGCGAGTACCAGAACGAGAGGATCAGCGCGCTGGTCGGGGCGCCGAACGCGACGAGGAAGTAGTGGAGCGGGAACCCCAAGATCGGAATCTGGCTCGTCATCGGGCCGGGAGCGATCCGCGTCAGCGTCACGGGCCCCCAGATCGCGAGGACCCACACGGCGAATCCCGTCCAGACGATGCGGAGGTGATCGCGCATGTACGGCGTGCTCGGGTCGAGGATGTTCACCTCCGAGCCGAGGTAGTCGGTTTCCTGATGTGCCTGTGCGGCTCCGGTCGCGACGCCGCCGTCCGTCTCGGCCGCGTTCGCTCGATCGTGCGTGTCGTTGTCTGTCATGACGTGGTCCGTTCGGTCTCCGCGGATGGTCGTCGTGAATCGGTGATCGGTCGTCGGTGAGTCTCGATCGCGAACCGGTCCGGTACGTCCGACCCGGACCGGGGAGGGCGCTCAGTCGTCGCTCGCCTTCGCTTGGATCTCCTCGACGATCTCGGGGTTACGAAGCGTGCTGGTGTTGCCGATCGCCTCGCCGTCGGCGATGTTTTCGAGCAGGCGTCGCATGATCTTCCCGGACCGGGTCTTCGGGAGGTCGGGGCTGAACACGATCCGCTCGGGACGGGCGATCGGGCCGATCGCGTCCTCGACGCCCGCGACGATCCGCTCGCGGAGGTCGTCGTTCCCCTCGTAGCCGTCCTCCGTGATCACGTACGCGTAGACGGCCTCGCCCTTGATCTCGTGGTTGCCGCCGACGACGGCGGCCTCGGCGACGCCCTCGACGCCGACGATCGCCGACTCGATCTCCATCGTCCCGAGCCGGTGGCCGGAGACGTTGATCACGTCGTCGACGCGGCCGAGAACCGTGATGTAGCCGTCCTCGTCGATCTTCGCGCCGTCCTCGGGGAAGTACACCCAGTCCTCGGAGTCATTCGAGTCCGTGTCGGAGTACTCCGCCCAGTACTCCTGGATGAACCGCTCGTCGTTGTTGTACAGCGTCCGGAGCATCCCCGGCCACGGCTTCTGGACGGTGAGGTAGCCGGCCTGGCCGGGCTCGATCTCCTCGCCCGCCGTGTCGAGGATCTTCACGTCGAGGCCGGGGAGCGGCGGCCCGGCGGAGCCGGGTTTCATGTCCTTGACGCCAGGGAGCGTAGTGATCATCATCCCGCCGGTCTCGGTCTGCCACCAAGTGTCGACGACCGGACACTCCTCGTCGCCGATGTGCTTGTAGTACCACTTCCACGCGCGGGGGTTGATCGGCTCGCCGACGGTCCCGAGCAGCCGAAGGCTCGAGAGGTCGTGGCGGTCGGGGTACTCCGTGCCCCACTTCATGAACGCGCGGATCGCCGTCGGCGCGGTGTACAGCTGAGTCGCCTCGTACTCCTCGATTATCTCCCAGAGGCGGTCGCGATCGGGGTGATCCGGCGTCCCCTCGTACATCATCGTCGTCGTGCCGAGCGCGAGCGGCCCGTACACGATATAAGAGTGACCCGTGATCCAGCCGATGTCGGCCGAACAGAAGTAGGTGTCCTCGGGCTTGATGTCGAGGACCGCCTGCGAGGTCCACGAGACCCACGAGAGGTAGCCGCCCGTCGTGTGTTTCACCCCCTTCGGCTTGCCGGTCGTCCCGGAGGTGTACATCAAAAAGAGCATGTCCTCGGCGTCCCGCGTCACGGGCTCGACCTCGGCGCCGGCGTGCGCTTCGACGAGCGCGCCGTAATCGACCTGATCGTCCCCGAGGTCGTGGCCGAAGTCGTCGTCGTTGGAGCCGAGCCGATCGACGACGACGGTCGTCGTCCCGTGATCGACGTCCGCGAGTCCCTCGTTGGCCTTCTCGAGGTGGTCGAGCGGGTCGCCACGACGGTAGTAGCCATCACACGTGACGAGGTACTCCGAGTCCGCCGAGTTCATCCGCGTCGCGAGCGCCTCCGCGGAGAACCCCGCGAAGACGACGCTGTGGGGTGCGCCGATGCGTGCGCACGCCAGCATCGCGACCGGCAGCTCCGGGATCATCGGCATGTACATCGTGACGACGTCGTCCTCCTCGACGCCCAGCTCCCGCAGCGCGGCCGCGAACTCGTTGACCTCGCGGTGGAGCTCCTCGTAGGTGTACGTGCGGTCCTCCTCGTCGACCGGCTCGCCGACCCACTCGATGGCGGCCTCGTCGCCGCGCTCGTCGAGGTGTCGGTCGAGGCAGTTCGCCGAGGCGTTCAGCTCCCCGTCCGTGAACCACTCGTAGAACGGTGGGTCGTCGTCGTCGAGCACGCGGTCGTACTCCGTCTCCCAATCGAGGAGGCCGGCCGCGCCCTCCCAACACTCCGGCCAGTTCTCCTCGAACTCCTCGTAGATATCGGGATCGCTCACGTTGGCCCCCGATACGAAGGAGTCGGACGGCTCGAACACCTCCTGTTCCTGTAGCCGTGCTTCCAGTTGTCCGTCGTCCTCTGTCATGGATACGATCGTATACACCGAACACCCCTACATAAACAACCACGCTAAATAGGAAAAATCGTGAAGGATACGGTCGGGATCGGCGCGTCGATATCGCGATCGTTCACGGGCGATCCCGTGCGTCACGCTCCTCGAAGAGCGTCTCGAGCAGGGCCCGCTCCGCCTTCCGGAGGTGATTGTGGAACGTCGGCGAGGAGACGTCCATCGCGTCCGCGACCTCCTCGGCCGTGCTGCCGCGCGGCCAGTCGAAGTAGCCGCTGTGGTACGCCGCGGACAGCGTCGCCCACTGGCGGTCGGTGAGCCGGTCGACCACCTCCTCGTGTACCGCCGACTCGGTCCGGGGCGAGCGCGCGACCGACTCCTTGCTCACGAGCCGCGCGTCGGGGAACGCCTCCCGGAGGTCGTCGGCGATCGGCCGCACGTCGGTCCCGTCCGGGAGGTCGGCGACGACCCGCACGCGACCCTCCTCGGCGATCGCCTCCCGGACGGTCGCGCCGTGCCCCGTGAGCGCGCGGACGATCGACCCGCCGGTCGCTCGGGCCGACACCGCACAGCCGTCCTCGCGCGTCTCGATCACGCGAAGCTCGGAGACGCCGTCCGCGGCGTCGACCGCGTCCGCGACCGCCTGCGGACCCGCTCCGGTCACGGAGAGGTACCACCGCGAGGTCGACTCCGACACCGCGACCGTCGACTCGAGCTCGATCCGACAGTCGAGCGCGGCGCTCGTGGACGCGAGGAACGCGGCCGCCGCCGCGGTGTGGAACTCGACCTCGATGACCGCGTCGGAGTGGAGCAGGTCCCGCCAGCGCCCGGCCGTGACCGTCAGGCCGAGACAGCGGCCGAGCGCCTCGGCCTCGCGGCGCTCCGCCGGGCGCGCCGGCGCGCCGTCCGGGAGGAGCCACAGCGTTCCGTGTGTCGTCTCCCGATGACCGATCGCGACCGAGAGCCAGCGGTCGTCCTCGACGGCCCCCTCCGGTTCCTCCAGCCCCCCGGCGGCCGACGACCGCCGGATCCGCGCCTCCCGCCACCGATCGGTCTCGACGATCCGATCGACGACCGTCCCGAAGGCGGCCTCCCGCCCCGGAGCCTCGGCCACCGCCTCGAACGCGCTCACGAGCGAGAGCGTCGAGTCGGCGGAGTCGCCGTCGCGATCGGTCTCCTCGCGGTCGTCGTCCTCGCCGACGGCGGACTCCGAGGGACCGCGTCCCTCGTCGGCGACGGCCGCGGCGATGGCGTCGCCGTCGAGCGGATCGAGATGCGCGTCGAGCGCGTCCATCGTCTCCCAGCCGCCGGCTTCGCGGACGACGTGCGGGCCGACGCCGCGATCGACGAGGAGCCGCCGGGCGAAGGTCCCTCGGAGGGTCCGCGGCGTGACCGACGACAGCGTCGGGTCGTCGCGACGCTTCCGCGCCCGCTCCGCGGTCTCGGCCACCAACATCTGGACGCGACGGGGCGAGACGCCGACGAACGGGTCGTCGGGCTCGAGGCCCTCGCTCTCCGCGTATCGGCGGAGGTCAGCCGCGAGCGACGCCGGCACGACCGTCTCGCGATCGATCGGGACGTCGTCGGCCGGCGTCGCGGCTCCCGTTTCCGCGGTCCCCGGCTCCGCGGACCCCTCCGCCGCCGGCACCGCGAGGAGGAACGTCTCCCGAGCAGCCGGCGACTCGCCGAGGTCACACGGCCGAACGCGCGGGATCTCGGCGGTCCGGAGGCCAGCTTCCCCCGCCAGCCGGACGACGATCGCGGCGCGGTACGTCTCCGCTGCCGTCACGAGCGCGTCGTACGAGCCGGCGGGGAGAGCCTCGCCCATCGTTTCGTATTCGTTCAAAAACCCGAAACGTAATTCTTGTGATGAACCGCCGGCTTCGGCGGAACGGACTCACCTTGCCCGCGGAATCGGCCCGACCCGGTCGACCGTCCCCTCATTCTCGGCCGTTTGGCTCGTAAGACGTTTCGGATTTCGGATCGAACGCGAAACTCATTCGCGGCGGACGGTCGATTCGATCTCCCCGACGACCTCGGGGTTTCGCAGCGCGCTCACGTCGCCGAACTCCTCGCCGCGGGCGATGTCCTCCAGCAGCCGGCGCATGATCTTCCCCGAGCGGGTCTTCGGGAGTTCGGGAGTGAAGACGATCCGGTCGGGGCGGGCCACCTCGGCGACGACGCCGGCGACCTCCGCCGCGATCGCCTCCCGCAGATCGGGGTCGGGATCGACGTCGCCACGGGTGGTCACGTACGCCACGACCCCGCCGTCGTCGTCGCCGACGACCGCCGCCTCGGTGACGCCGTCGACGGCGACGATCACGGACTCCAGCTCGGCGGTGTTGAACCGGTGGGCCCGGACGTTGATCACGTCGTCGACGCGACCCAGGATCGTCACGTAGCCGTCCTCGTCGACGCTCGCGCCGTCGCCGGTACGGTAGCGCCAGCCGTCCTCGCCCTCGACCCAGTACTCCCGTCGATAGCGCTCCTCGCCCTCGCGCAGCCCGCGGAGCATGCCGGGCCACGGCGACGCGATCGCGAGGTAGCCCGTCTCGCCCGGCTCGACGGGGTCGCCGTCGCGGTCGACGACGCGGGCGTCGATTCCCGGCAGCGGCGGGCCGACCTTGCCGGGCTTCATCGGCGTGACGCCCGGCAGCGTCGCGAGCGCGATCGCGCCCGTCTCCGTCTGCCACCAGGTGTCGACGACGGGCGCGTCGCCCCCGCCGACGTGCTCGCGGTACCACCGCCACGCCTTCGGCGTGATCGACTCGCCGACGGTCCCGAGAAGGCGGATCGACGAGAGGTCGTGGGCGGCGGGGTACTCCGCGCCCCACTTCATGAACGAGCGGATCGCGGTGGGGGAGGTGTAGAAGACGCTGACCGCGTTGCGCTCGATCAGGTCCCACACGCGGTCGCGATCGGGGTAGTCGGGCGACCCCTCGTAGAGGACCGTCGTCGTCCCCGTCGCGAGCGGCCCGTACACCCCGTAGGAGTGGCCCGTGATCCAGCCGATGTCGGCGGCACACCAGTAGGTGTCGTCGGGGCGCACGTCGAGGACGTTCCGGGTCGTCCACGCGACGTGCGCGAGGTAGCCGCCGGTGGCGTGCTCGACGCCCTTCGGCCGGCCGGTGGTCCCCGAGGTGTACATCACGAACAGCAGGTCGGTCGCGTCGCGGGCGACCGGCTCGACCGTCTCGCCCTCGTGGGCGTCGACCAGCGACCCGTAGTCGTGCTCGTCCGCGGCGAGCGGCGTCTCGAGGGCGTCGCCGAGACGGTCGACGACGACCGTCGCCTCGAGGTCGGCGTCGGCCCGGATCCGGGCGTTGTCGGCGCGCGACTTCTGGTTGAAGGCGTCCTCCCGGCGGTAGTAGCCGTCGCAGGTGATCAGGTACGCCGAGTCGGCGGCGTCGATCCGCGTCGCGAGCGCCTCCGCGGAGAGCCCGGCGAAGACGACGTTGTGCGGCGCGCCGATACGGGCGCACGCCAGCATCGCGACCGGCAGCTCCGGGATCATCGGGAGGTAGATCGTGACCACGTCGCCCTCGCCGACGCCCAGCTCCCGCAGGCCCGCCGCGGCGGCGTTCACCTCGCGGTGGAGGTCCGCGTAGGTGTACGACCGTCGTTCGCCGCGCTTGCCGAACCACCGGATCGCGAGCTGGTTGCGCCGGTCCGCGAGGTGCCGGTCGAGGCAGTTGGCCGCGGCGTTGAGCCGGCCGTCGGGGAACCACTCGTAGAAGGGCGGATCGTCGTCGTCGAGCACCGTCTCGGGGTAGCGGTCCCACTCGAGGAGGTCGGCGGCCGCCCGCCACGCGTCGGGCCAGTCGGCCGCGAACGAGTCGTACACGTCCGGATCGGCGACGGCGGCCGACTCGCGGAACGCCTCCGGCGGATCGATGGCCTCCTCGTCGCCGGACGCGCCCCCCGCGTGCCGGCCGTCGGCCCCGGCGTCGTCCATGGGTGTACTCCAGACCGGAGGACCGTATACTTTGTCCGACCGCTCGCCGGGCGCCCCTCGACCCGCTCGTGTATCCCGTTTGCTTTCGTCCCCAACATTTATTGCCGGAAGTTGAGCATGTTAACACGTGATGGCACGGAGCGATAGATACGTCGTCGTTAGGGCACAGAACGACCACGACGCGATGACCGTCCGGGACGCCGACCGGAACGGTACGTACCACGTGGTCGAGTGCGACGGCGAGGAGCTGGAGACGCTCCTCGACGCGGTGGAGCCCGGTGACGTGGTCCGGCTCGCTCTACGCCGGGTCGGCCGCCGGGGGAACGCCTGGTGCGCGGAGGAGGCGGAGCCGGCCGGCGGCGAGCGCGGTGACTCAGTCCTCAACGGGGAGGAGACGGATCGGGTCGCCGAGGGGGAGGAGGCGGATCCGGCCGTCGGGTGTTGAGGAGACGCCTTCGCGGCGGATTCGGATCCCTCGGCGCGTTGGAACTACAGTCCCTCGACGCGCCGAAGCGACTCGCGGACGTCCGCGGGTGTCGCGTACGGGCCGCCCTCCACGCGGTGGTCCGGGAGAAAGAGGGGGATCGGGTTCTCGCGCAGGGCCCCCGTCACCAGATCGAGGTCCTCGGCGTCGTCGTCGTCGAGTCCGGCCAGCCGCGTGAGCCGGCTCACCGACGCCGACTCCCCGTACGGCACCTCGCGGAGGGCGTCGAGGACGCGCCGCCGGTCGGTGGGGACGGTGAGCCCCACCTCGACGTCGCCGAGCGTCTCCCGGTCGCCCCGGAGGTACGCTCCCACCCGGTCGAGGACGTCGTGGTCGCCGTCCGCGTCGTCCGGGACCTTCTCCGGGAACGACACCGCGATCACTCGCCCGCCGGCGAAGCCGACCTCGACCGCCCGCCCGATCGCATCGTACTCGCGCGCGAAGACGCCGGAAGTACCGCTCGTGGCCATACGCCCCGGTGTGTCCCCGCGATTGATAAACCGACCGAGGGACCGGTCGGGCGGAGGGCGTCCTCGCCGTCAATGACCCCGCCCCCGCAAGCCTTATGTACAGATACGTTCATTAGTGTACAGTAATGGACGATACAGCGGAGTTGGATCCGGCGGTACGGTCGATCCTCGCCGCGGCCCGCGAGCGGGCTGGGGCGGGCGGGCGAGACGGGGGAGAGAGCGGCGGGGAACGGACGGAGGACGGCGAGCCGGTCGATTCGGACCGCGTCGCCGTCGACCCCCGCGACCTGCGCGACGCCTTCGAGCGCGCGGAGGCCGACGGCCGCGTCCCCGTGATCGCGGAGGTCAAGCCGACGAGTCCGACCACGGAGGGGACCCGCGAGGACGACCCGGTCGAGCTGGCCGAGTCGATGGTCGCCGGCGGCGCGACCGCGCTGAGCGTGCTCACGGAGCCGGAGCACTTCGGCGGGAGCACGGAGACGCTCGAGCGCGTGCGCGCGGCGGTCGACGTGCCGGTCCTCCGCAAGGACTTCGTCGTGGCGGAGTCGCAGCTGGACGCCGTCGAGAGCGACGTCGTCCTGCTCATCGCCCGGTTCGTCGGCGACGACCTCGCCGACCTGCTCGCGGCCGCCCGCGACCGGGGCTTCCAGGTCCTCGTGGAGGTCCACGACCGTGAGGAGCTCGCCGCCGCGGTCGACGCCGGCGCGACGATCATCGGCGTGAACAACCGCGACCTCGCGAGACTCGAGGTCGATCTCTCCACCGTCGAGTCGGTCGCGCCGGCGGTCCCCGACGACGCGACGCTGATCGCCGAGAGCGGGATCGCCTCCCCCGCGGACGTCCGCCGGATGCGGGCGGCCGGCGCGGACGCGCTCCTCGTCGGCAGCGCGATCATGGACGGCGACGTCGAGGCGAACACCCGAGAGCTGACCCGAGCGGAAACCGACACTCACTCCACCGACGACGCCCCGGAGACACGTATATGAGCGAGACCGAGTCCACGACGAACGACGCACCGGAGCCCTCGCGGCGACCGGGCCGCGAGCGCGGCCGCGACGACGGGAAGTTCGGCCGCTACGGCGGTCAGTACGTCCCGGAGGCGCTGATGCCCGCGATCGAGGAGCTGACCGACGCCTACGAGCGGTACGTCCTGAACAACGAGGACGGGTTCATGGACGAGTTCCGCGAGCGGCTCGCGGACTTCGGCGGCCGGCCGACGCCGCTTCAGCGCGCCGACCGGCTCTCCGAGCGCTACGACCGGGACGTGTACCTCAAACGCGAGGACCTGCTCCACGGCGGCGCACACAAGCTGAACAACGCCCTCGGTCAGGTGCTTCTCGCGAAGTACATGGGGAAGGAACGGATCGTCGCGGAGACGGGCGCGGGCCAGCACGGCACCGCGACCGCGATGGCGGCCGCCCACCTCGACGTGCCCTGTGAGATCTACATGGGCGAGCGCGACATCAACCGCCAGCGCCCCAACGTCTTCCGGATGAAGCTCAACGGTGCGGAGGTGAACCCCGTCACCGCCGGCCGCGGCACGCTGAAGGAGGCCATCTCGGAGACGATGCGCGACTGGGCGACCACCGTCGAGAACACCCACTACGTGATCGGCAGCGTCGTCGGCCCCCACCCGTTCCCGGTGATGGTCCGGGACTTCCAGGCGGTCATCTCCGAGGAGGCGCGCGCGCAGTCGATCGAGAGGGCGGGCGAGCTCCCGACCGACGTGGTCGCCTGCGCGGGCGGCGGCTCCAACACGATGGGGTCGTTCGCGGGATTCGTCGACGACGAGGCGGTCGCGCTCCACGCGATCGAGGCCGGCGGCTCCACGCTGGAGGTCGACGAGGAGACGGGCGTCGCGCCCAACTCCGCGTCGCTTTACGCCGGCGAGGAGGGCGTGCTCCACGGCGCGCGCACGAAGCTGCTCCAGGACTCCCACGGCCAGATCATGGAGAGCCACTCCGTCTCCTCCGGACTGGATTACGCCGGGGTCGGGCCCGAGCTCGCGTACCTCGTCGACGAGGGGCGGGTCACGCCGGTCGCGGTCGACGACGACGCCGCGCTCGAGGGGTTCCACCGGCTCTCGAACACCGAGGGGATCATCCCGGCGTTAGAGACCGCCCACGCGTTCGGCTACCTCGAGGAGCACGCCGACGACCTCGGCGAGCGCGTGGTCGTGACCGTCTCCGGCCGCGGCGACAAGGACCTCGACGCCGCCATCGAGGAGACGGACAAGCGCGACATCGAAGGCGCGCCCGACATGTCGATGTTCACGGGGGGGATCTGAATGCCCACAACCGGCAACAGCGAGGCCATCGCCGCCGCGTTCGCGGACGGCCCGGCTTACGTCCCGTACCTCGCCGTCGGCGACCCCGACTACGAGTCGTCGCTCGCCTACGTCGAGGCGCTCGACCGCGGCGGGGCCGACGTGATCGAACTCGGGCTCCCCTTCTCCGAGCCGATCGCCGAGGGACCGACGATCCAGGGCGCCGTCGTGCGCTCGCTTTCGGCCGGGATGACGCCCGACCGCTTCTTCGAGTTCGTCGAGGAGCTCGACGTCGACGCGCCGCTCGTCTGTATGACCTACTACAACCTGATCTACCAGTACGGCAGCGAGGCGCGAAGCGCCTCGGAATCGAGCGGCGACGCCGCGAGCGACGGCCCCCGCGCCTTCGTCGAGAAGGCGGCCGAGGTCGGCTTGGAGGGGTTCGTCGTCCCCGACCTCCCCGCCGAGGAGGCCGACCCGCTGCGGGAGGCCTGCGACGAGTTCGGGCTGGACCTCGTCTTCATCGTCGCCCCGACCACGAAGGGCGAGCGGCTCGAGCGCATCATGAGCCGGGTCTCTGGGTACGTCTACGTCCAGGCGCGGCTCGGGACGACGGGCGCGAAAAGCGACGTGGCAGACAGCACGACCGAGAGCCTCGACCGGCTCCGCGGGTACGACGTGCCGAAGGCGGTCGGCTTCGGCATCTCGACGGGCGAGCACGCCGAGCGGATCGTCGCGGGCGGCGCGGACGGGATCATCGTCGGCTCCGCGCTCGTCGACATCGTCGCCGACGGCGTCGAGAACGACCTCGCGACCGAGGCGGTCGCCGATCGGCTCGAGTCGCTCTCGCGGGAGCTGAAGGCGGGCGCCGAGCGCGGCTACGCGGCGCGGACGAAGGCGGCGGAGTCGCGCTGAGCGGGACGACGGAATCGAACCGAACGGGGCGGCGGATCAAGCGGATACGTCCCGGAACGAAACCGACTTACCTCCCTTTGACACAGGGTCACATAAGACCGATCCACAATGACAGCAGGACTCTCGGCACGACTCGACCGGATCTCGACGAACGATCGCTACCTCATCGTCCCGATGGACCACGGGATCACGATGGGCGCGGTGAAGGGACTCGTCGACATCGAGTCGACGATAGACGGCGTCACGAAGGGCGGCGCGGACGCGGTGCTCACCCAGCGGGGGATCGCCCCGCGCGTCCACGACAACAAGAACGGCGCGGGCTACATCGTCCACGTCAACGCCTCGACGACGATCGGCCCGGACGAACAGGACAAACGTGTCACCGCGAGCGCGGAGGCGGCGGTCCGCGCCGGCGCGGACGCGGTCTCGTTCCACATCAACGTCGGCTCCGACCACGAGCCCGAGCAGATCGAGGAGCTCGCGGAGCTCACGGAGGACGCCTCGCGGCTCGGGCTCCCGGTGCTCGCGATGGCGTACGCGCGCGGACCGGGCGTCGACAGCGCCGACCCCGAGTCGCTCGGGCACGCCGTCCGGCTCGCCGAGGAGCTCGGCGCGGACGTGGTGAAGACCGGCTACTCAGGCGACGGCGACTCCTTCGGGCGCGTCACCGAGTCCACCCGGCTCCCCGTCGTCATCGCCGGCGGCTCGAAGGGGACGGATCGTGAAACCGTCGAGATGGTGCGCGGCGCGATGGACGGCGGCGCGGCCGGCGTCTCGATGGGGCGGTCGATCTTCCAGCACGACGACCCCGAGGGGATCGCGAGCGCGGTGTCGGCGGTCGTCCACGACGACGCCGACGTGGAGGCGGCGCTCGAGGCCGGCGGGTTCCTCGAGGCGTAGTCGGGAGCCCGGCTCACTCGGCGCCGACGTTCTGTCCGCCCTCGAAGGAGCCCGGATCGGGCTCGATGTCCGCGTACTGGACCGCCCGGCGGCCGAGCGTGAGCGTCCGTCGGTCGAGCCCCTCGTCGGCGAACTCGCCGTCCTCGAACTGCTCGCTCGCGTGGGGGATCGCGACCTGATGGGGGATCACCCACGCGTTGAGCGCCCGACAGACCGACCGGAGGTGGTCGAGCGCGGTGACGGGGAACCCGCCGCCGGCGACCGCCAGCAGGCCGACGGTCTCGTCCTCGAACTCGTCGAACCCGCAGTAGTCGATCGCCGTCTTGAGCGGCGAGGAGTACGAACCGTGGTACATCGGCGTGCCGAGGAGGACGGAGTCCGCCTCCCGTACCCGTCGGGTGAACGCCTCGGCGTCGCCCGCCTCGTCGCGGTCGGCGTCGAACGGCGGGAGGTCGTACTCCCGGAGGTCGAGCAGTTCGCCGCTCCCGCCCGCCTCGCGAACGCCGTCGAGCGCGCGACGGAGGCCCGTTCGAGTGTGGCTCGTCTCCCGAAGACTTCCGGGGATCGCGACGACACGTGGTGAGTCGGCCATGGACGCCCGAACGGCGGCCGCGCACTAATACGGTCGCCCGAGATCCCCCCACCCGTGCCCCGGTCGCCCGTAGGTGCCGGAGCCGAGCCGAGTCCCGCGTCCGCGCATGTCCCTTCCGCAGTTTTCAAGCACCGTCCCCGTGAGGTTCCAGTAATGACACGCACGGTCTGGGTCAAAGCCGACGGCGCGGTCGGCGACTGGGAGGCGCGGAAGCGACGGATCACGGCCGCCATCGAGGCGGGGGTCGACTGGGTGCTCGTCGACGAGGCGGACGTCGCGCGCGTCAGGGAGCTCGGCGACGTGAACGTGGCGGCGTTCCTCGCGGACGCCGACGTCGTCGACGGCGACGACGAGCAGGCGGAGGCGGACGCCTACTTCGTCGGGAAGGGCGGCGAGGGCGACGGCACCATCGACCTCCCGGAGGACTTCTCCGGCTCGGCCGACCTCACGACGCTGCGCCGGCGCGACGACCGCGCGCAGGGCGCGTACGTCCGCGTGCTCGGCACCGAGTACGAGGCGTTCGCCGAGGAGGCCGCGGAGGCGGCCGACTTCACCGTTATCGTCGGCGAGGACTGGTCGATCATTCCCCTCGAGAACCTGATCGCGCGGGTCGGCGAGGAGACCCACCTGATCGCTGGCGCGACGACCGCCGCCGAGGCGCGAACCGCCTTCGAGACGCTCGAGATCGGTGCGGACGGCGTCCTCATCGACTCGGACTCGCCCGACGAGATCCGCGGCGCGGTCGAGGCCCGCGACGCGGCCGACCGCGAGACGCTCGAGTTGCGGTACGCCGAGGTGACCGCGGTCGAGGCCACCGGCATGGCCGACCGCGTCTGTATCGACACCGGGTCGCTGATGGACGACGCGGAGGGGATGCTGGTCGGGTCGATGTCGCGCGGGCTCTTCTTCGTCCACGCGGAGACCGCGGAGTCGCCGTACGTCGAGTCGCGCCCGTTCCGCGTGAACGCGGGCGCCGTCCACGCGTACGTGCGCAACCCCGACGGCGGGACGAACTACCTCGCGGAGCTGTCGAGCGGCGACGAGGTCCAGGTCGTCGACACGGAGGGGCACACCCGCGAGGCGATCGTCGGCCGCGTGAAGATCGAGAAGCGCCCGATGTTCCGAGTCCAGGCGGAGCTCGAGACCGACGACGGCGTCGACCGGATCGAGACGCTGATCCAGAACGCCGAGACGGTGAAGGTCGCCACGAGCGAGGGACGCAAGGCGGTCACCGACCTCGAGGCCGGCGACGAGGCGCTCGTCTACTACGAGGACGTCGCGCGCCACTTCGGCGAGGCCGTCGAGGAGAGCATCATCGAGAAGTGAGCCGACGGAACAACCGGTAATTACGGGCCCTCGATCGCGGCGCGGATCGCCGACGCGCACGGAGAGGGGGTCACGGCTGGCGAGAGCGACGGCGGCGGGGCACGCTTCGGTATCGCCTTCTGACCTCGACAACGGTTATCCCTCCACGGCCGTACTCTCACACGTCCATGACCACCATCGGCATCATCGGGGCGGGCGCGGCCGCGGCCGCGGCGACGCACGTCCTCGACTCGGCCGTCCCGGACGCGCAGGTGACCGTCCTCGAGAAGTCGGGCGGACTCTGTGGTCGAGCCGCGACCCGGCGAAACGACGAGCGGGACCTCGTGTACGATTACGGCGCGAACTACCTCAAATCCGACGACGCGCGCGTCGTCGATCTCGTGACCGAGGTCCTCGACGACGAGGGGATGGTCGAGGTGACGGAGCCGGTCCACACGTTCGAGGAGTCGGGCGAGGTGTCGTCCGGCCGCGACGCCGACGAACACAAGTGGAGCTACCGCATGGGACTCACCCAGATCGCGAAGCGTCTCTTCGGCGGGACCGACGCGACGATCCATCGACGAACCCGCGTCGAGACGATCCGGCGGGAGGAGAGGGACGACCGCGACTCTGCTTGGACCCTCGTCGACACCGACGGCGACTCGTGGGGGCCCTTCGACGTCCTCCTCGTGAACCCGCCGGCCCCCCAGAGCGCCGAGCTCCTCTCCGACGCCGAGTGGGACTCACCGGTCCGCGAGTCGCTCCGGGCGGCCGCCGCCGACGTCCCCTACCGCGCCGTCTGGACCGCGGTCCTCCACTATCCATTCGCGCTCGACCGGCCCTACTACGGGCTCGTGAACACGGACAAGGAACACGAGGTCGGCTGGATCTCCCGCGAGGAGTGTAAGGCCGGTCACGTCCCCGACGGCGAGTCGCTGCTCGTCGTCCAGGCGGGCGGCGAGTGGTCCGCGGAGCGCTACGACGTCGACCCCGCCGACAACGTCGCGGAACTCGCCGGCCACGCCGCCGAGATCGTCGGCGACGACCGTCTCCTCGATCCCGACTGGACGGACCACCAGGGGTGGCGCTACGCGATCCCGGAGGGGGAGATCGACCGCGATCCGGCGGACGGGGAGGACCCGGTCGACGCCGCGGCGCGCGAGGGGCTGTACGTCCTCGGCGACTGGGTCGCCGGCGAGGGCCGGCTCCACGCCGCGCTCGCGAACGGGCTCGACGTCGGCGAGCGGGTCGCTCGCGAGGTCTGAATCCGGGCGACGAACGGGAACCGGGCCGTGGCCCGCTAGAGGTCGTACAGCTCGCCGTACTTTCCCTCGACGTACGCGAGGAACGCGTCCGCGGAGAAGTCCTCGCCGGTCGCGCGCCTCACCAGCTCGTTCGTCTCGTAGCGGGAGCCGTGGCGGTGGACGTTCTCGCCGAGCCACCCGTGGAGCCGGTCGAAGTCGCCGTCGGCGATCGATCCCTCCAGATCGTCGATCTCGCTCTCGGCCGCGGCGTACAGCTGTGCCGCCATGACGGAGCCGAGCGAGTACGTCGGGAAGTAGCCGAAGTTGCCGTGGCTCCAGTGGATGTCCTGGAGACACCCCTCCGCGTCCGTCTCGGGGCGGATCCCGAGGTACTGCTCGTACTTGTCGTTCCACGTTTCGGGCACGTCCTCGACCGCGAGGTCGCCGCGGACCAGGTCGCGTTCGATCTCAAATCGGACGACGATGTGAAGGTGGTAGGTGAGTTCGTCGGCCTCGACGCGGATGAGGTTGTCCTCGTACACCTGGTTTACGGCCTCGTAGGCGTCCTCGACGGTCGCGTCCGCGGTCTCCGGGAAGCGTTCCTCGAACGTCGGCAAGAAGAGCTCCCAGAACGCCCGGCTCCGGCCGACGTGGTTCTCCCAGAGCCGCGACTGTGACTCGTGGACCGAGAGGTCGCGCGACTCGCCGAGCGGCGTCCCCCAGTGCTCCTGGGGAAGTCCGAGGTTGTACTGGGCGTGGCCGAACTCGTGGATCGTCGACCCCACCGCGGCGAGCGGGTCGGACGCGTCGAACCGCGTCGTCACCCGGCAGTCGAACTGGTTGCCGGACGTGAACGGGTGCGAGGAGACGTCGAGCCGGCCGCGCTCGAAGTCGTAGCCGACGAGCTCCAGGGCGTCGCGCGCGAGCGCCTCCTGGTCGTCCGTCGGGAAGGTCCCCCGGAAGGTGTCGACGGCGAGGTCTCGGTCGGACGCGCGGATCGCGTCGATCATCGGGACGAGCGCCTCCCGCAACTCCTCGAGGATCCCCTCCGCGCGCTCGATGGAGAGGCACGGCTCGTACTCCTCGAAGAGCACCTCGTAGGGGTCCCGGTCGGGGTCGACGTGGTCGGCGTACTCGCGTTTGAGCTCGACCTGTCGCTCCAGGTGCGGGGCGAACGCCTCGAAGTCGTCCTCGGCTCGTGCCTCCTCCCAGGCCGCGAGCGCCTCCGAGCTCGCCTCGGAGATCCGCTCGACGAGTTCGACGGGGACGGCGTCGGCGCGCTCGTGTTCCCGGCGGATCTCGCGGACGACCGCGGACTCCTCGTCCGTCAGGTCGGCGTCCGCGAGCTCCGCGAGGAGGGCGGCGGTCTCGTCGTCGGTCAGCATGTCGTGGCGGACCGACGAGAGCGCGGAGAGCTGCTTCGATCGGGCGGGGGTACCGCCCTCGGGCATCATCACCTGCTGGTCCCAGCCGAGCACGCCGGCCGCGCTGCCGACGGCGTTCCAGCGTTTCGCGCGCTCGAGGAGGGCGTCGTACGCGTCCGGGGCGTCGGACCCGTCGTCGGATGCGGCTTCCGTTGCCATACCGCGTGGAACGGTCGGGTACGTTAAGAAGGACCCGCTCGCGGAACCGCACGCCCACCACGGTTCCGCGCCGCTCCGGCGGCTCGGACCGCGGAGTGGAAACGGTCATTACCGCTCGATACTGAGGGCCGGCGATGACCGATCGCGTCCACAGCATCGACGCCATGCGCATCGTTGCGGTGGTGCTCGTCGTGGCGATCCACACGGATCCCTTTCAGGGGCTCGGGACCGCCGGAAACGCAGTCAACTTCGCGATAAAGACGACGGCGCGGTTCGCCGTGCCGTTCTTCTTCCTCGTCTCGGGGTACTTCTTCGCGAGGAAGACGGTCGACCGAGACCCGCGGACGTACCTCCTCCGGCGGACCGTCGCGCTCGGATCGCTGTACGCGTTCGGGCTCGCACTCGCCGCGCCGGCGTTCTTCGGCGGTCGGCTGGCGACCGACGTGGCGACCGGCCGCCCGGTGGTCCGCGCCGGCGCGGCGCGGATCGCCGCGTTCCTGGACCCGATCGAGCTTCTGTACTACGGCACCTCCGTCTCGGAGGTCCTCTGGTTCCTCCCGGCGCTCCTGTTCTCGCTCGCGTTCGTCGCGGCGTTCGCGGCGATCGGGCGGCCGCGCGTCGGTCTGGCGGTCGCGCTGTGTCTCCACGTCGTCGGCCTGCTTGGGACGAGCTACACGATGTTCGTCGACGTGCCATTCGAGGTCCGCGACGGACTCTTCTTCGGCTTCTTCTACGTGAGCCTGGGGTACGCGATCGCCCGCCACGGATGGAATCCGTCGCGGGACCGGAGCGGGATCCTGCTGGCTCTCGTCGCCTGTTTCGTCGTCCTCCAGATCGTCGAGTTCTCCCTGCTCGGCTACCCGCTTCGCGGCGAATCGTTCGGTTCGTACGTCTTCGCGCCGAGCTTCGGAGTCACCACGGCGTTTCTCACCCTCTCGCTGTTCCTGTTCCTGCTGTCGCGGCCGACGCTCGGGGCCGGCACGCCGCTCCCCTCCTGGGGCGTGTACGCCGTGGGGATCTACGTCACGCATCCCGTCGTTCTCGCCGCGATCCGGGGGCTCCGCGACGCGCTCGCGGCGGCCGGCTGGGAGACGGTCGCCGCGGCGTTCTGGCACGTCGGCGGAACGCCGTCGACGGTGGCCGGTGCGCTCGGCGTCTACCTGCTCGCCCACCGACTCCGGATCGTCGAGATCGGCGGGAGCCACTTCCCCGGTGTCCCCCTCCTCGCGTCGCGCCGGTCGCGGTGAGACGCTGACGTCGACGACTCGGGCGACGGTCCGACACCAGCGACTCCGGGAGCGAGAGCTATTTGGCGCCGGCCGAGAAACCGCCGCACAAGGATGTCCACGGACGACTTCATCGACATGCGGTCCGACACCGTCACGCAACCCTCGGAGGCGATGCGGGACGCGGCACGGGACGCCGAGGTCGGCGACGACGTGTACCGCGACGACCCGACGGTCAACGAACTGGAGCGCCGCGCGGCCGAGGCCGTCGGCATGGAGGCCGCGCTCTACACCCCGAGCGGGACGATGGCCAACCAGATCGCGATCAACGTCCACACCGATCCCGGTCAGGAGCTGCTCTTGGAGCGGGAGTCGCACGTCTACCGCTGGGAGCTCGCGGGCGCGTCCGCGCTCTCGGGACTCCAGACCCGGACGATCGACGCGGGCGAACGGTGCGTTCCGACCGCGGAGGCGGTCGAACGCGAGATCGTCGAGGAGGACCTCCACCGGCCGGGGACCGGCCTCCTGAGCCTCGAGAACACCCACAACTACCGGGGCGGAGTCGCCGTACCGAAGGCCCGGCTCGACGCGGCCGCGACCGCCGCGGGCGACGCCGGCGTTCCCGTCCACCTCGACGGCGCGCGCGTGTTCAACGCGAGCGTCGCGCTCGAGGAGCCCGCACCGTCGCTGCTCGAGGAAATAGACAGCGTCACGTTCTGTCTCTCGAAGGGGCTCGGCGCGCCGGTCGGGTCGATCCTCGCCGGGGACGAGGCGTTCGTCGACGAGGCCCGGCGGGTCCGCAAGCTGTTCGGCGGCGGGATGCGGCAGGCCGGGATGATCGCCGCACCCGGCCTGCTCGCGCTGGAGAACGTCGAGCGCCTGGCGGAGGACCACGCGAACGCCGCCGCCCTCGCCGCGGGCCTGGACTCGATACCGGGCGTCTCGGTCCCCGAGCCCGACACGAACATCGTCGTCGCCGACACCGAGGCGGCCGGGATCGAGGCGGGCGACCTCGTCGAGGCCTGTACCGACGCCGGCGTCGGCTGCGGCGAGTTCGACACGTACACCACCCGGTTTACGACGCACCTCGGCATCGACGCGGACGACGTCGACGACGCGGTCGACCGGGTGAGCGAGGTCGTCGAGGGGCTGTCGGCGTAGACCGCTTCCTTCGCTTCCGTCAGTTAGTCTACCTACTATTCGAAAGCGATTTAATCCTTTAGGCGAGCCTAAAACATATGACGAGAGACACCGGCGGGGACGACCCGTCGTGGCGTGACCAGACACGGCGGCGCGGTCGTGGGTGCGGGAGTCCTCGCGGGCTGTGCCGTCGGCTCGGGGTCACGGCGGTCCGGAACGAGCGAATTCATGAGCAGGGGGCCCGATATCGGGGTCCGGTTCTCAACCGCTTCCAACTGGAGATGACCGCGAAACAGCTCTATCCGAAGGCGTTCGGCGAGTGGCCCCGTCACGAGGAGGGTCCGTACCCGGAATTCCCCGAGGAGGAACGCCTGTCCGACCGCCGGCGAGTCAGAGACGCCGTCGCGGGTGATCTGTAGATGCGCGCCCGCGAGTGGGCTGTCGCGGCCGCGTCCGGCGACCCGACGGAGTACGACGTGCCGACGCTCCCGACGTGGCGGGTCGAGCGTGGCTTCGACGGCGGCCTCGCGTTCGCGTCCGCCGCCGGCGATCCCCCGTTCATCGCCGCCGAGCACCCGGTCGAGGTGCGACGATGACGGGCGGGCCCGACGCCGCGGCTCCGGACGCCCCGGTCGACCGCGACGTGGTGGTCGTCGGAGGCGGAGTCGCCGGACTCTCGGCGGCCGTCTTCACGGCCCGTCACGACCTCGACACGCTCGTCGTCGATCCGAACGGCTCGATCCTGCGCCGGAACGCACATCTGGAGAACTTCCCCGGCTTCCCCGTCGGCGTCAACGCGCGCCGTCTGCTCGACCTCCTCACCGAGCAGGCCGAGAACGCCGGCGCGAGCCTGACGAACGCTCGGGTCGTTCGCGTCGAGGTCGTCGACGCCGACACTCCCGACGCAGGGGAGTCGTCCCCGGCGGACGACGGTCGGTTCGCGGTCACGGCCGACGACGGTTCCCGGATCCGGACGCGGTACGTCGTCGCCGCCACGAAGAACGAGACCGGCTACCTGGAGGGGATCGACGGCGTCGGCCTCCTCGACCGCGGGAAGACGTTCGTCGACACCGACGAGCGCGGTCGGACCGGTGTTGACGGCCTGTACGCCGCGGGGCGGCTCGCCGAGAAACCGCACCAGGCCGCGGTGTGTGCCGGCCACGGCGCGGAGGTCGCAGTCACCCTCCTCGAGGACGACGACGGGCCGTTCTACCACGACTGGGTCGCTCCCGAGGGATACTTCTCCGACCGCGGGCGGCCGATCCCGCCGGGATGCGAGGAGATAGCCGAGGCCGAGCGACGACGACGCGAGACCCGGTCGCTCGAGACAATGCGCGAGCGCTTCGGAGAGCCGCACCCGGACGACCAGGAGACGCATCCGAGCCTTCGAGAGGACTGATCGAGTGAGCGGAACGCTGCGCTCGGCCGAGGAAGACAAATGATCGGCACCACGCTCGAGGACATTCGCGACCACATCGGGCGGCTCGCGAGCGGTGACGGCGAGTACCGTCTCGTCTGTGCGCGCTACGGCGACCGCCCCGTTCCCGCGGCTGGACTCCGGTTCCCGGACCGATCCACCGCGCGGGTGGCCGCGCGAGCGACCGAGCAGTACCGGGCCGCACTCCGCCGGTACGATCCGGAGCTCCCCCGCTACGACGTCATCGTCTGCCAGCTGTACGATGAGTCCGCCCGAACCACGGTCGAGGAACCGAAGCGTTCCGATCCGGCGTCCGTGTTCGTCTCCGACGACGAGAGGGAGAGCGAGTTGGACGATGAGAGTGAACGGGGCGACGGTGACGAGCGGGACGGCGGGGACGACCGCGAGTGGGCGCTCACGGAGCCGGTCGTCAACGGCTCGGCCAAGCGTAACGAACGCCGACGGCGGTTGGTTGAGTTCTGTCATCGGATCGCCGCCGTCGTCTTCGAGTCGCTCTCGGCGAGCGGAAAGCGACGGGTCGAGGAGGCGGTGATGGACCGCTACTTCGCGCTCGCCGAACGGGTCGGCGATCCCGACGACCTCTGTCTCCGGCTGCTCGAGGGGATGGCCGCGGAACTCGCCGACCGCCTCTCACCCGACGAACAGGCGTCCATCCTCGCCGATGCGGCCGGTCGACTGGACGCTCCGACGCCGGCGGCCGCCGAACCGGTCACGGCGACGCTCGACGAGCTTCGGGGATGCGGGATCGTCGACGACTTCGATCGACGCGAACCGCCCGATTTCGACGGTGACGGTCGCCGAACGACGGACATCCGGCTTACCGGATACGCGCTCTCTCCACGATGCGGATCGCTGCCCGTGTTGCCGATCGTCGTCGACCTCCTCGGTCGAGCCTCGAAACGGCGGCCCACGGGAACGCGGGTGGAACCGACGGACGACGGCTGGCGGGTCCGGATCGCGTTCGATGACGAAAGCGGGAGCGACGACGAGAGCAGTGAGGAACACCGGAGCGACGACGAAAACCGGAGCGACGACGAAAACCGAAGACGGGTCGACCCGGACGGCCTGGTCGTCGCTCCGATCCGCTCGGCCGGGTCGTCCGCGTCGTCCGAGTCGTAACGGACGAGCACGGAACGGCGGACGAGACGGCAACGACGACGGGGTGAACGGTCGAACCCGATCGGGAGCGTCAGTTACCGTCGAACCCCTGGTCGGCGAGCGCGTCCTCGAGGGCCGCGAGCAGGAACTCGACGTTCTGCGGGCGCGCGGAGTAGCCCATACAGCCGATCCGCCAGACGTCGCCCGCGAGATCGCCGAGCCCGGAGGCGATCTCGATGTCGTACTCCTCGAGGAGGTAGTCGATGACCGCGCCGTCGTCGATCCCGTCGGGCACCCTGACCGCGTTGAGGCTGGGCAGCCAGTACTCGTCTGGCGCGTTCATCTCCAGTCCGAGGTCCTGGAGGCCGGCCTTCAGGTCGCCCGCGACCGCGCGATGCCGCTCCCAGCGGCTCTCGATGCCCTCCTCGGCGACGAGCCGGAGTGCCTCGCGGATCGCGTACACGTTGGTGATCGGCGCGGTGTGGTGGTAGGCGCGCTCGTCGCCCCAGTACCCCTCCAGAAGCGAGAGGTCGAGGTACCACGACCGGGGCTGCTCGTCGCGGTCGAGCACCTTGTCCATCGCCCGGTCGTTGAGCGTGAGCGGGCTCGCGCCCGGCGGACACGAGAGGCACTTCTGTGGCCCGGAGTACGCCACGTCGACGTCCCACTCGTCGACGCGCATCTCGACGCCGCCGAGCGACGTGACGCAGTCGGCGATGACGTACGCGTCGTGGGCGTGCGCGATGTCGGTCAGCTCGGAGACGTGCGGCTGGAGGACGCCGGTCGAGGTCTCCGCGTGGACGAACCCGAACACGTCCGGCTGGTGGGCGTCGAACGCCGCCTCGACGTCGGCGGGGTCGAGCGGCTCGCCCCACGGCGCGTCGACCTCGACGACGTCGCCGCCGGCGCGCTCGGCCATCGAAGCCATCCGCTCGCCGAAGTAGCCGTTCGTCGGAACGAGCATCATGTCGCCGGGCTCGACGAGGTTGCCGATCGCCGCCTCCATCGACGCCGAGCCGGTCCCCGAGACCGGGATCGTCCACCGGTTGTCGGTCCGGAACGTGTACCGCAACAGCTCTTGAACCTCGTCCATTATCTCGACGAACGCGGGGTCGAGGTGGCCGACCAGCGGCGTGCTCATTCCGCGAAGCACCCGCGGGTGGACCTCGCTCGGCCCCGGCCCCATCAGCGTCCGGTCCGGCGGCGAGAGCTCTCCGACCTGCGGCGCTTCGGCGTCCCCGGCGATCTCCGGTGATCGATCGTGCATACTAGCCGTTCTCGCGGCGGACGTGAAAAACGCGACGGAACCCGAAACGGCGACGGCGACGACGTCCGCGACCGAAACGGCAACGGGACGGCAACGGCGACGACGTCCGCGATCGCGACGGTCCACGTCGATCGTCCGCTCCCGTGCGATCGATCTCCGGGAGAGTGGCGGGTTCGAGGGCTACTCCGCGCTCGTCACGAAGTCCGGCTCGACGCGCTTCTCCTCGTACTCCGCGACCAGGTGGTCGACGAAGACGTCGAGGTCGACGTCGCCGCGCTGGTTCTCGAAGCGGTCGCGCACCGAGACGGTGCCGGCCTCGGCCTCGTCGTCGCCGACGACGACCATGTACGGGAGCCGGTCGTCGTGGCCCTGGCGGATCTTGCGGCCGACCGTCCAGTCGCGGTCCTCGACCTCGACGCGGATCCCCGCGTCGGCGAGCGCGTTCTTCACGCGGTGGGCGTAGCCGAGCGTCTCGTCGGAGACGGGGAGGATCCGAACCTGTTCGGGCGCGAGCCACAGCGGGAAGTCGCCGTCGAAGTGCTCGATGAGAACCATGAAGAAGCGCTCGTAGCTCCCGTACAGCGCCCGGTGGATCATCACCGGGCGGTGCTCCTCGTTGTCCTCGCCGGTGTAGGTCAACCCGAAGCGCTCGGGCATGTTGAAATCCAGCTGGACCGTCGGCCCGTCCCAGACGCGGCCCAGGGCGTCCTCGAAGCCGAAGTCGATCTTCGGGCCGTAGAAGGCCCCGTCGCCGGGCTCGACGTCGTAGTCGTAGCCGCCGGACTCGAGCACGTCGCGCAGCTGCTCCTCGGCGGACTCCCAGATCTCGTCGCCGCCGACGGACTTCTCGGGCCGGGTCGCTAACGCGACCTCGACCTCGAGGTCGAGGGTCTCGACGACCTCGAAGATCATCCCGATGACGGACTCGATCTCTTTCCGGATCTGGTCGGGGCGGACGAAGAGATGGCCGTCGTCGATGGTGAACGACCACACCCGCGAGAGTCCCGACAGCTCGCCGCGCTGCTCCTTGCGGTACACCTTCCCGTTCTCGAAGTAGCGTTTCGGGAGGTCGCGGTAGGACCACGACTGCTGGTCGAAGATCGTGGCGTGGCCCGGACAGTTCATGGGTTTGAGCCCGTACTCCTCGTCGTTGACGTCGAGGAGGAACATGTCCTCCTTGTAGTTCTCGTAGTGGCCGGACTTCTTCCACAGCTCCGTCCGGAACACGTGCGGCGTCTCGACCTCCTCGTAGCCGTTCTCGCGATTGAGTCCGTTCGCGAACCCGGAGAGCTCGTTCAGGACGGTCTTGCCCGGCGGGTGATACAGCGGGAGGCCCGGCCCCGTCACCGTCGGGATCGAGAAGAGGTTCATCTCCTGGCCGATCTTGCGGTGGTCGCGCTCCTCGGCCCGCTCGCGCAGTTCGAGGTGCTCCTCGAGGTCGGACTCGGAGGCGAACGCCGTCCCGTACACGCGCGTCAGGGTGTCGTTGTCCTCGTCGCCGCGCCAGTAGGCCGCCGACACCTCGAGCAGCGCCGCCGCCCCGATCTCGCCGGTCGACTCCACGTGCGGGCCCCGACAGAGGTCCTGCCAGCCGTCCTGGACGTAGAAGGTCACCTCGTCGTCGTCGGCTTCCTCCTCCAGTATCTGGCGTTTGTACTCGTTGTCGGCGTAGATCTCCATCGCGTCCTCGCGCGAGCGGACGACGCGCTCGACGTCGTAGTCGGCCGCGATGATCTCCTCCATCTCGGCCTCGATGACGTCGAGGTCGTCCTCGTCGAGGTCGACGTCGGTCACGTCGTAGTAGAACCCCTCGTCGGTCGGCGGGCCGATCGTGAGCGTCGCCTCGGGGTAGAGTCGCTGGAGCGCCTGTGCGAAGACGTGCGCGGCCGTGTGGCGCAGGACCGTCAGGTACTCGTCCGACTGGTCGGTGACGATCTCGATCCGGTCGCCGTCGGCCACCTCGGCGTGCCTCTCGACGAGCTCGCCGTCGATCTTGCCGGCGACCGTGTCGCGTCCGAGTCCGGGACCGATCTCGTAAGCGACGTCCTCGACCGTCGATCCGGCCGGCACGGAGAGCTCTGACCCGTCCGGGAGGACGACCGTCACGTCGGCGCGCGCGTCCGTCTCGCTCATACCCTCGGAAAGCCGGACGAACGGCATAAGTGTTGTTCGATCCGCCCGAACGGGATCGCGAGAGTCGACGGGGCGGGTCGACGCCGGAGGTCGACGACGAGCGTCGGCGATCGGCCACCGCACCGATGGAAACACACAAACCGGGCGGCAACCCTTGCCTCTACATGACCACGCACCGCGAGCCCCTCCAGTCGGTGTTGGAGACGGTCGGCGAGACGCCGCTCGTCCGGGTCCACGATTCGCCGGACGCGGTGCCGGTGTACGCGAAACTGGAGTCGTTCAATCCCGGCGCGAGCGTCAAGGACCGCATCGGGACGTACATGCTCGAGGAGATGCTGGAGCGGGGCGACCTCGAACCGGGCGGAACGGTGATCGAGCCGACCGCCGGCAACACGGGGATCGGGATCGCGGTCGCCGCCGAACAGCTCGGGGTGAACGCCGTCTTCGTCGTCCCCGAGCGCTTCTCCGTCGAGAAACAGCAGCTGATGCGGGCGCTCGGCGCGGACGTGATCAACACGCCCACCGACGACGGGATGGGGTTCGCGATCGAGCGCGCCCACGAGATCGCCGAGGAGCTGGACGGCGCGGTGGTCCCCCAGCAGTTCTCGAACCCGCTCAACGCCGAGGCCCACTACGAGACGACGGCCCCGGAGATCGACGAGGCGCTCGACGGCGAGGTGGGGGCCGTCGTCGCCGGCTGCGGCACCGCCGGCACCCTGATGGGCATGGCTCGCTACTTCCGCGAGCGCGAGCCCGACACCCGCGTCGTCGCCGTCGAGCCCGCCGGCTCCGCGTACCGCGAGTTCTTCGGCGAGGACGTCGACCACGAGGAGTACAAGACCGAGGGGATCGGCACCCACGACATCGGGACCAACGAGCTGTTCGATCCCGACCTCGTCGACGAGATCCGCGCGATCCCTGACCGCGAGGTCCACGAGGAGATGGCCCGGCTCGCGAGCGAGGAGGGCCACCTCGTCGCCTCCTCGTCGGCCGCGAACGCGCTCGCCGCCAAACGGGTCGCCCGCGGGATCCGCGACGAGGAGGTCGACGCCCCCCACGCGAGCGTCGTGACCGTCTTCCCCGACTCCGCCGAGCGCTACCTCTCGAAGGGCGTCTACCGCGACTTCGAGGAGTGGGAGGGGTAGCGGAGGACCTCCTTCGATTCTGAACGACCCCCCTCGTGGTGGGCGCGATTCGATCTTGAACTCTCACCGCTGTTCGTCATCCGATCAGTGGGAGTACCGTTGTCGTTATGAGTAGCCGGCTCCGTTGGGAGACCCTCTTTCAGGCTTGACATCCTCCCCGCGCTGAAGCGCGAGGATTCCCACGGCACTGCGCCGCTGAGTTGGGATATTGTGGGTTACGACGTGACCTGTTCTTGAGGCGCGAATGCGCCAGTTTCCGTGTCAAACAGGAACGCCGATGGCTGTGCCAACCAGCCGTTACTCCTATTCACCGAGAGATTCGGTGAATTCGGAGATACTTTCTGCCGAATGTTTTCTGCACCGTTTATGTCCGCGTTCGCCACTGTACCGCACTCATCGCAGACATACAGTCCGCGTTCAACACGGTTCGCGTCACGCTTTCGACCACAGCACGAGCACGACTTCGAGGTATCCCGCTCAGACACCTTTTCAACCGTGATGCCTTCCATCTCGGCTTTGTATTCGAGGAGGTCGGTGAACCGGTCGAACGCCCACGAGTGGAGGTCAAGATTGCCATGCTTGCCCCAGTTCTTCGCCTCGGCGTTCTCTTCATCCTCACGGATGCCGGAGAGATCACCCACCACGATCGTTCCAATTTTCTCGTCAACACACTGCTGGATGATGTGCTTGGAGAGGGTGTGAAAGTAGTGAGTACGGCGGGCCGACTTCTTCTGGTTCAGTCGCGTGGCCTGCTCGGAGTCCGAGTCGTCACACCGAGCGATTCGCTTGCTGAAGTAGTAGTCGTCCTGTTTCAAGCAGTTCAGCGGGTATAGCTCGCTGTGACCGTCTTCATACGCGAGTGCAGCGAAGTTGTTGATCCCGAGATCAACACCGACCGTCTTCTCACCGGGGGCTTCGTTCACGTCGATCTTGACCTTACAGACGAAGTGGAGTTCCCATTCCTCACCCGTCCAGGCAATTTTGACTTGTTGGACGCTCTCCACGGTGGAGAGGTCAACATTCGGGCGAGTCTGGTACTTACACAGGACAAAGTCCGACCAGTACTCCTTCAGGTTCGATCCGTTTGAGAGCCGAACGCGGTTGTACTGGGTGTCGAGTTTGAAGCCTTTCTGCTTGAATGTGACCGTGGAACGCGGGTGGTCGTCACCGTGTTTGCGGTATCCGGGCGGGTTCGCTCGCGTGTCTCCGTTGCGTCGCTTGCCGTACCAACCGTTGAACGCCTCAGCGAGTTCTTGAAG
>NZ_JANHDM010000009.1 GCF_024494685.1 Halorubrum rubrum
AGCCCACCCGCGTGCCGGGAAGTACTGGAGTGAGCGATCCTCTGGGAACCGCGGTTCGCCGCCTCGCCATTCATACTGTAGTCGTATTCGGGCCCACGGTCGTCGCGGCCGTGGGCTTTTTTCATACGTGTCGACGAGCCGAACGGCCGTCGATCGGCGAGTCCGAGGTCCCGTGACGTCAGGATTTGAGGGAATTCGGTGGTGATCGACACACGCACGGCGTTTCCTTCGAGTTCCGACCGCACGGATCGGCGGCGGCGCACCGGTTCCTGGAGGGTATCGGACGGTAGAGATCTCAGTATTGATTGTTTCACCAATAAGTTTATGGTATTTCTGTTTGAAGACAACACGTTCATGACCGTCCCGACGACACGCGAGGTCGACGTCACGATCCGGGTCGATTCTATCGGATCGCCGTCCGTTCGGGACGGGGTATCGGGGGGGTCCGTCGTCTCGGTGTTGTTCGAGACGGGTCTCGAGGCGTGGCGACGGGCGTGGAACGATCGAGCGGGGGAGTCACCGCGGCGGGAGGCCGTCGTCGTGGCGAGCGATATCGCTCGTGGCGCGGCCGCGACGGCGACCACGCAGGTCCTTCCGGAGCGGCGTCTCGCGTACACGATACTCGGACCTGACGCCGACGCCGATCGTCTCGAGGACCCGATCGGCGACGCGCTCGCGGAGTTCGAGGGTTCCGAACCACGAGTGCTACTCGACGATCTCGCGCCGTTCGCTGCCGCGCGCGGTTCCGCGGAGGCCGTCGGTGTGATCGAGACGGTCGCGACGGAGCCCGCCGTCGACTCGGTCACGATCGGGTGGTCGCTCACGGCGGACTCGGCGTCCGCGCTGTCGCCGATTCTCGAACACGTTGACGAGATCGAGGGGATCGATTCGGAAGCGATGGCGGCGATCGACCGACTCCAGCGGGAGGACCCGACCACCTTCGGATACGTGCGGCGGCATTGGGCCGAGGCTCAGCGGGGTATCGAGTCCTGCTCGCGGAACTACCCGCAGTCGAAGCAGATACACGCCGCGCTCTCGGACCCCGAGACGACGCCGCGAACGCTCGGAGCGACGCTGTCCGGGCTCGTCTCGCTCGGCGTGCTCGACACGTGGGCGGAGACCGTCGGGTCGACGCGATACGACCTCACGGCGTACGACCCCGTCCGAATGGCGGCGATCGGCGTCGCGTTCGCGGCCGTCTCCGACGACGATCCGGACCGGGTCCTCGAAGAGTGACGCACGTGACGGTCATCGTTCGTCGTCGCCGGAGCGACGGGGAATCGTCAGATCGCAATCGACGACCGATCCGTCGGGATCAAGGGTGACCGTCCCCAGCGTCACCGTGTCTCCGGTGTCGTATTCGGTCGCGATCGTCTCGAGGACGGATCGTCTGTCGAGTCGCTCCCAGACGACCTCCGCGACGAGCGACTGGAACGTCTCCGGGTCGGTCCATCCCGAGTCGATGTCCGTCGGGACGTGGACGAGGAACCGAAGCTCCTCCTCGGTGAGGCGCACGCCGACTCCGAAGGTGTCCGGGCACATGTCCTCTCTTTCGACTCCGCGATTCAAACCTCCGTCGACCTCCCGAAAGCGGTAACCGGGTCCGCCGGAAAGCGACCGTGTGACCTCAAGCAGAACCGCTCCGCGCGTGTCCCCGGAGCTGGGACTCGTGACCGCGGTTCTCGCGGTCAGCACGGGGGCGATCCTCGTCAGGTGGAGCGATGCGCCGAGCTCGGTCGCCGCCTTCTATCGGGTACTTTTCACCACCCTTCCGCTCCTTCCGGTCGCCGCGTGGCGGTATCGCGAGGGGTTCGCCCGGATCGATCGACGCGATCTCGGCTTCGCGACGTTGTCGGGGGTCGCGTTGGCGGTCCACTTCGCCTCGTGGTTCGAGAGCCTCGAGTGGACGAGCGTCGCCGCGAGCGTCACCCTCGTTCAGGCACAGCCGGTGTTCGTCGCGCTCGGTGCGTGGCTGCTGCTTCGTGAGCGGGTCACTCGCCGGATCGCCGTCGGGATCGGGATCGCCGTGGGCGGGATCGTGGCCATGTCGCTCGGCGACTTCCTCGGCGGCGTCCTCGTCGGCCCGGCGCCGCTTTACGGCAACGCGTTGGCACTGATCGGAGCGGTGACGGCCGCAGGCTACGTCCTCGCCGGCCGGTCGCTACGACAGCGGCTCGCGTTGGTTCCGTACGTGGTCGTCGTCTACGGCGTCTGTACGGTCTCGCTTTTGGTGCTCGTGCTCGCACAGGGACACCCGCTCTCCGGCTATCCGCCCCGCGAGTGGGCGGTCTTCCTCGGTCTGGCGATCGGGCCGGGGCTGTTCGGACACACCGTGGTCAACTGGGCGCTCGGGTATCTCGAGTCGAGCGTCGTCTCGGTGTCGCTGCTCGGGGAGCCCGTGGGCGCGACGATCCTCGCGTTACTGCTCCTCGGCGAGGCTCCGACTCGCTTCACGGTCGTCGGCGGCGTGATCGTTCTCGCGGGGATCTATCTCACGACCACGGGAACCGACGGATGACTGGCGGGTGACCGACGGATCCGCCGGCACTGGCAGATGATCCCCGGTCAGGCCCCGCCGAACCGCGCCTTCGTTCGTCGGTGTCGGTCCCGAAACATTCCCTCGAACCCGACCTTCGCGAACGGCCCCGCGGCGTCGCCGAGCGCGCCGAGGGGGAGCCGGTACTCGACGGCGTCCACGAGCACCGTCTCGTCTCCGTCGGCGTAGAAGGCGTGGGTGTGCTCCCAGGTCCGGAACGGGCCGTCGACCATGTCGTCGACGAAGTACGCGCTTCCCTCGACCGGCGCGTCGCCGTCGGGTTCGCGTTCGACGATCCGCGAGATCCACCGCTGGCGGGGGACGACGCCGAACGGCCGGATCGACATCCGGATCTGCGAACCCGCCCTCAACACGTCGGGGTCGCGTTCGCCGTCCGGTCCCTCGACGGCCTCGATCCGCATGTTCATCCAGTCGGGCGTCAACTCGAGAAGTCCATCGACCGTCGAGTGGAACGCCCACACCTCGTCGATGGGGGTGGCGATCCGGGTTCTCCGGCGGTACGTCGGCATACCGGATCTACGGCGTCGACGGGGAAAAGCCCCCCTCCAACGCGTCCGGATGTCGCCGCCCACGACCGGACGTCGCTGTTCCGTCCGGACGTCGACTTCCGGTTCGGCGCTCGTCGACGATCCGGGGTACCGAAACCCCGATACGTTCGCGTCACCTCCCCGGATCCGATGGAACGAGGAGCGATCGACGTCGCCGACCTCTCGGGACCCTTCGACCTCCAGGCGACCGTCGAGAGCGGACAGAGCTACCTGTGGAACCGCGCTGACGGCCGAACCTACGAGGACCTTCACGCCCACGGCGGCGACGAGTGGTACGAGACCGTCGTCTCCCCGATCCCGGACCTCACGGACGAGCGAGTTCCCCTGCGGGTCCGACAGGTCGGCGGCGTCCGCGACGGAACGCTCGAGTGGGAGGCGTCGACGGACGCGGTGCCGCTTCTCACCCATCTGCTCCGACTCGACGACGACCTCGACGCGATACGTGACGCGACGCCCGACCTCCCGCTGCTTGAGCGGGCCTACGACAGGTACGAGGGAATGCGGTTGGTCCGGGACCCGGCGTTCCCCTGTCTCGTCTCGTTCATCTGCTCGGCACAGATGCGCGTCGCCCGGATCCACGGGATGCAACGCAGGCTCCGGGAGACGTACGGAGAAGCCGTCGACCTCGACGGGGAGACGTATCGCGCGTTCCCGAGGCCGGCACGGCTCGCGGCACGGAGCGAATCCGAGCTTCGTGACCTCTCGCTCGGATACCGAGCGCCCTACGTTCGGCGGACCGCGGAGATGGTCGCGTCCGGGGAGGCGGATCCGCGAGAGGCGGTCGGTCTCCCGTACGAGGAGGCGCGGGAGTCGCTGACCCGGTTCGTCGGCGTCGGCGACAAGGTGGCCGACTGTGTCGCGCTCTTCTCTCTGGGATTTCTCGAGGCGGTGCCCCTCGACACGTGGATCACCACGACCATCGAGGAGTACTACCCCGACTGCGACCGCGGATCCTACGCGGAGACGTCCCGTGCCATTCGCGAGCGATTCGGCGACGAGTACGCCGGATACGCCCAGACGTACGTGTTCTATCACCTCCGCGCCGGCGGGGAGTGACGCGCCGGCCGAAGCTTCATACTCGTTCGCACGGTACCCCTTCACGTGATGGACTGTCGAGTCGTCGTGGAGGCTGCCGTCCCCGTTTACGACGTGGAGACTGCCGACGAGGCAGTCCGGATAGCGGTCTCGAAGACGGGAGAGATGTTGAATCCCGACCTCAACTACGTCGAGATCGACATGGGGAGTCGCACCTCCCCGTCAGGAGAGGAGCTCCCTCCCGCGTTCATCGCCGCCGACGAGGCGCTCGTCGCGCTCGAACTCCGGATGGACGTGTTCAACGTCGACCGCGACGAACACGCCAGGCGGATCGCCAGAAAGGAGATCGGCCAACGGCTCCGAAACATCCCGCTCAAGGTCCTCTCCGTCGAGGCGATCGACGGGGGGGAAGCGACGGAACGCTCGTCGGCCGACGAGGACGAGTGACCCTCCGCTCGCCGACGTGGTCGTCACTCGGGACGTAACGAACGACGGTAGCTACTCGACGAGTCTCAGTCCGCGGTGGGGGCCAGCGGCTCCGATTCCGCCTCCTCCATCGGCTCCGTGATCCCTTCGGTCAGTTTGAAAACGGCCGCCTTGTGATCCGTCTTCGATTTGTGTATCGATGTCGGCTTGACGCCGAGTTCTTCGTACGCGTCGAGGTCGAGGTCGTCATTCCAGAACTCGCACTGTTTTCGTACCTCGGCCAGGAGGCCGTGAAGGTGGATGAGCTCCTGTTTCTTCATGAGTAACGGTCCTTTGCTACCGGAGGCTTATATTACTATCCTGAGTCTAGTTACCACACCACCCGTCTATATAGTTCTCGGACCTCCGAACGCCGCTGGAATCCTCGGTTATCACTGGAACTGTCGGACCGTCTCGAGGTCCCGTTCGGTCAACATGAACTCCGTGAGCCGTCGGGTCGCGTGACAACTGGAACAGCTGAAGTTCGTGCGCAATCCGGGCAGCCCGGCCGGATTTTCCTGCCACTCCTTGGCGCACTCCGGACACACGAGCCTGACGAACGCTTCGACCATGGGGGCACGTACAGCCCGTCGGATTAAAAATATATGTGACGAGATCACGTTTCACACGACTCGTTCGCCGACGGCAAGTCCCCTCCGCCGGGCTTACGCGGCCAGGTGATCGCTGGCCTCGAGCAGCTCCTTGTACCGGTTGCGGATCGTGACCTCGGAGATGTCGGCGACCTCGCTCACCTCGCTCTGGGTCACCTTCCGGTTCGACAGGAGGGCGGCGGCGTAGACGGCCGAGGCTGCGAGTCCGACCGGCGACTTCCCGCTCGTGATCCCCGCGTCCTTCGCGCTTCTCAGGAGCTCCCGTGCGAGGCGTTCGACCTCCTCGGGAAGGTCGAGCCGCGAGACGAACCGGGGCACGTAGCTCTCGGGATCGGCCGGCTGTACCTCCAGGCCGAGCTCCCGGACGACGTAGCGGTACGTCCGCGTGAGCTCCATCTTGTCGACGCGCGAGACCGCGGTGAACTCGTCGAGGCTCCGCGGGTTTCCGACCTGCCGGGCGGCGGCGTACAGCGCGGCGGTCGCGACCCCCTCGATGGAGCGGCCGGGAAGGAGGTTCTCGCTCAGCGCGCGGCGGTAGATGACCGAGGCGGTCTCACGGACGTTGTCCGGCAGCCCGAGCGCGGAGGCCATCCGGTCGATCTCGCCGAGCGCCTGCTTCAGGTTGCGCTCCTTCGAGTTTCGGGTGCGGAATCGCTCGTTCCAGGTGCGGAGCCGCTGCATCTGTCGCCGCTGGCGGCTCGAGAGCGACTTCCCGTACCCGTCCCGGTCCTGCCAGCCGATGTTGGTCGAGAGCCCCTTGTCGTGCATCATGTTCGTCGTGGGCGCGCCCACGCGAGACTTGCTGTCCCGCTCGGCCGAGTCGAACGCGCGCCACTCCGGCCCGCGGTCGACCGAGTCCTCCTCGACGACGAGCCCGCAGTCTTCACACACCGTCTCGCCGTGTTCGGTGTCCGTCACGAGGCGGCCCGTACACTCCGGACAGCTCGTCACTCGGCTGGTTTCTGATTTCTCGGCCTCTGTGCTCTCCTCGTTCGCTCGCTCCGAAGGGGCGGTTCCGTCGACCGCCTCGTCCCGCTCGTACCGTCGAATGCGTGTCTCTGTCATGGGTGTTCTCCGATCGAACTCCCGACGAAAATGCGGGGGCCGGGGGTGCCCGATTCGTTAACTATCAGTAATCGATATAGATATATAAACCTTTCGCTAACGAGTCCGGGTTGCTATCTCAGAAGACGCCGAAAACGCTCGATATCGGCGCTTAAAGTCTTTGATCGTCGATCGTCGAAACAGCATGTCACTCGGTAACTCACAGACAGGGATATATAAATCATTACGTCGTAGATCTCGGTGAATGCGTTCCGGATCGACTTCCTCGCGGGGTCGATCGATCACTCGGTTCTTCGCCGAGCGATATTCGCGCGGGTTAATCCCAGGTGATCCAGACGAGAAACACCAATCCGACGGTCTGGAGCAGGTGAAGCGCCATCATCGCACGCCACGCCACCGAGGGGACTGCCTCCGAGGCGAACCACGCCGACAACATCGGATCGACGAGGTAGATGTAGAGCGCCAGCGCGTTCTCTCCGAGCAGAAATCCCCCGAACATCACCAGGCCGAGGGTGTGCTTCGAGCGGAACTGGAGGTAGTTCCGTCCCCACACCCACATGAGTGCGAGGAGCAGGACCACGTTCAGCCCCGCGGAGAACCGTGCCACGTCGAACCAGAGACTCATCGTACGCCAGGTATCGGTGTGGGTGTATAATCGCTTTCCCAAATGGGTCCGGATTTCCGGGTCGTTCCCCGTTGGCGTCACCGTCGACTCCGGTTCGGGGTTCGGGCTACCGGTTCCGGCTCACCGGGAACGCGACCCGATCGGGGTTGTCGTTGAACCGGCCGAGTATCCGTTCGTACAGCGCGTTCTTCACCCGCTGGCCGCGTCGCGGGTGCGTGAGGTACCGCAGACGGAGCTCCACCCACGACTCACCCTGTGTCACGTTGACGGTCGGCCCGTCGTGGACCTCCAGCTCGACGGGCGTCTCCGAGAGCGCGTCCCGGTAAGCGGCGACCCCGGCGACCATCTCCTCGCCGACCAGGTCCGTGGCCTCCTCGCGCGTGATCTCGCGTGCGAACTCGAGGTCGGTCTCGTAAGCGACCTGTACCGCGACCTCGTTCCACACGTACGGCGACCCGCCGCCGAAGTTGACCACGTCCGAGGAGAGCACGACGCTGTTCGGGACGGTCACGACCCGCCCCGACGGCTGGTTCGTGCTGACGAGCTCGCCGTTGATCTCCCACAGCGTCGTCACGAGGAACTCCACCTCGATCACGTCGCCCTTGGCGTCGCCGATACGAACCCGGTCGCCGCCGCGCTCGCGGGAACGGCGGTCGGCCCTACTCGCCCGCGCCAGTGGTCAGCGCGACCGCCCCCGCGAGGACCTCCGTCGCGGCCGCACACTCCGCCCAATCGGTCCACTCGCGCGGGTTGTGCGAGATCCCGTCGCGAGAGGGCGCGAACAGCAGCGACGCGTCGGTGACCCGCGCGATCCGCATCGCGTCGTGGGCGGCACCCGAGTGGAGATCGATCGCGGACCGGCCCGCCGCGTCGGCCGACTCGTGGGCGGCCTGCCGAAGCCGGTCACTCATCGGCTCGGGCGGGACGTCGAACGGGCGCTCGAAGTCCGTCTCCACGCCCCGCTCGCGTTCTAAGCGATCGAGCGACTCGCGGGCCGCCTCGGCGATCGCGTCCATCGACTCCGCCTCCACGTCGCGGACGTCCACGCCGGCCTCGACGCGGCCCGGAACCACGTTCGTCGCGTTCGGCGAGACCGACAGCGATCCAACCGTGCCGACGGCGGTCTCGGAGGAGTCCGCGACCACGTCGTTGGCGGCGGCCTCGACGTCCAGCACGAACTCGCTCGCGGCCGCGAGCGCGTCGGTCCGCTCGTCCATCGCGGTCGCGCCCGCGTGGTTCGCCTCGCCGAGGATCGTCGCCTCGCAGTGGCTGATACCCGTGATCGTCGTGACGATCCCGGCGTCGACGGCCGCCTCCTCGAGGGTGGTGTCCTGCTCGATGTGGAGCTCGTAGAACGCGTCCCACCCCGCCGGATCGAGCGTTTCCGTCCCCTCTCCGCGGTAGCCGATCCCCTCGAGCGCCTCGCCGAGCGTCTCGCCGTCGTCGTTCTCGTAGCCGAGCGCCTCCTCGAGGTCGGTCACGCCGGTCGCGACGCTCGATCCCAGCAGCCCGTTCCCGTAGGTCGCGCCCTCCTCCTCGGTGAAGCTGACGACGACGACCGGTCGCTCGGGTTCGACTCCGGCGTCGCGCATCGCGCGTACTGATTCGAGTGCGGCGTACACCCCGAGCGGGCCGTCGAAGATCCCGCCCTCGGGGACGCTGTCGAGGTGGCTCCCGCACGCGACGGGCGCGGCGTCGGGGTCCGCGGAGTCCGGCACCCACTCGCCGGCGACGTTGCCGATCGCGTCGACGGTCACGTCCATCCCGGCGTCCTCGAGCCGCTCGACGAGCCGGTCGCGCGCCCGGCGGTTCGCCTCGCTACCGGTGCGGTTCGTCCGGCCGTGTGACTCGGGGTCCTCGAGGTCGAGCCGGCCGAACGCCGCGTTCCCCTCGATGTCCGCTCTGAGCCGGTCCTCGTCGACTGGGAGTTCCATACGCCTAGGGTTCACCCACGGGATAAAAACGGTTCGTCGTCGTCGAGTCGCCGGGTCGTGGCGTCGCCACCGGCGGGTCGTCGCGGCGCTCGAGGGAAAAGCACTTGCCGTCGCGAGTCGACCGCGCTCGTATGGTACTAGCCGTCCCGCTGCAGGGTGGAGCCGTCGCGGCGTTCTCCCTGCTTTTCACCCTCCTGTTGTTCGCGGTGCACATCGCGATGATCGTCTGGACGTACAACGACGCGCAAAAGCGGAGCGGTCACCCGCCGGTCCTGTGGGCGATCGTGGTCTTCCTCGCGCCGCTGCTCGGGATCGTGTTGTACTTCATCATCGGTCGCGACGGCGGCTACTGAGGATCGCGGACGACGCGCTCCGAGCGCTCACCGCGTCTCTCGCGCGCGAAACGAGACGTAGCGAGTCGCGCGCGCCGACGGTGGAGTGATCCGGTCGCGGGTCACCGTCACCGCACGTGGAACTCGCCGAGTTCGCGGAGCCGCCCGGCGAGGTCGTCGCTCAGCGCGTCGCGCTCGACGCGCCACTCCCAGTTGCCGTCGACGGTTCCGGGCTCGTTGAACCGCGCGTCGCTGCCGAGCCCGAGCAGGTCCTGGACGGTCGTCATCGCGATGATCGCCTCCGACCCCCACACCTCCTCGAGTATCGCCCACTCGATCGGCCGGTCGCCGCCGTAGCCGAGGTTGTAGTGGAGCGCGTCGCGCTGTTCGGGACCCAAGTCCTCGTAGTAGCCGACCCAGGTGTCGGTGTCGTGCGTGGAGGTGTAGCCGACGACGGACTCCGGGAAGTGCATCGGCTGGTACGGGTTGCCCGACTCGGTCCAGTTCGCGTACTGGGGCACCCGCATGCCGGGGAAGCCGAACTCGGCCATCAGGTCGTCCATCCGCGCGTCCTCGAACCCGAGGTCCTCCGCGATGAAGGGGGCCTCGCCGAACTCCCGTTCGACCGCCTCGAAGAGCGCCCGTCCCGGCCCGTCGTGCCACTCGCCCGCGGCCGGGTCGTCGGCGTCGGCGGGGATCGCCCAGTAGCGCACGAACCCGAGGAAGTGGTCGAGCCGGGCGACGTCCGCCAGCTCGAACAGCCTGCGGAACCGGTCCATCCACCAGCCGTAGTCGTCCTCGGCGAGCCGCTCCCAGTCGTAGACGGGGTTCCCCCAGCGCTGCCCGTCGTCGCCGGCGTTCGGCGGCACTCCCGCCACCGCGGCCGGGCGGTTCCCCTCGTCGAGCCGGAAGGCCTCGGGGTTCGCCCACACGTCCGCGGAGTCGAGTGCGACGTAGATCGGCACGTCGCCGACGACCTCGACGCCCGCCTCGGCCGCGTGCTCGCGCAGGGCCGCCCACTGCCGGTCGAACGTCCACTGGCAGAACTCGTGGTACCGGATCTCCTCCGCGTGTTCCTCCCGCGCCGCCGCGAGCGCGTCCGGGTCGCGCGTGCGGAGCGGCTCCGGCCACTCGACCCAGGTGTCCTCCGGTCTGGCCGCCGAGAGCGCGCGGAACAGCGCGTACTCGCTAACCCACGGCTCCCGCTCGCGGAAGGCGTCGAACGCCTCCGTCGACGTCGGATCCGCCGCCGACTCGAACCGGTCGAACGCGGCCCGCAACAGCGGGAGCTTGTACTCGCGGACCGCCTCGTAGTCGACCCGGTCGGTCGGGAACGCCGGAACCGGATCCAGGTCGTCCGTCTTGAGCCAGCCGTCGTCGACGAGGCTCTCCAGGTCGATCAACAGCGGGTTTCCGGCGAACGCCGAGGGCGACTGGTACGGCGACTCCCCGGCGGCCCCGATGGTCGGTCCGAGCGGGCACACCTGCCAGTAGTCGACGCCGGCCTCGTCGAGAAACGAGAGGAACGCCGCCGCGCCGTCGCCGAGGTCGCCGATCCCGTGAGGCCCCGGCAGCGACGTGACGTGACAGAACACTCCGTCGGAGCGATCGAATCGCATGGCTACGCCTGCGACGGCCACCGACTCAAGCGTTGCGTCCGCGCGTGTCGGGTCCCCGGCTCGAACCGATCTCCCCCGCCGGCGCGACGATCGTTGCCTCCCCACGCTACGTCCCCGTGGCGCGACGCTACGTCCCCACCGACACGACCGCCACGTCGTCGACGCGGATCCGTTCTTCTCCCCCGGCGTCGGCCTCCACGCAGGGGTCGCCCGTGACGACGTCCAACCGCCCGTGGTCGGCGTCGACGGCGACGAGCGCCTCGCCCGGCGCGAAGTTGAGGACGACCACGAGCGCCTCCGACCCGTGCTCGCGGCGGAACGCCACCACGTCGTCGGGGTGGACCGCCGCGTCGTCGCCGGCGATCTGCCGCTCCCCCGACCCGCCGCCGGCGACGCGGTAGTCGACCCGCTCGAAATCCCCGGCCGGGCCGAGCGCCGGATGCGCGTCGTGAGCGGCCGACAGCCGCGCGTAGCGCTCGCGGACCTCCGGGCGAGCGTGCTCCCACGCGATCGCGTCGCGCCGGCCGCGCTGGCCGATCTCCTGGCCGGCGTACACCATCGGCACGCCCGGCAGGGTGAACGTCGCCGCGGCCGCCGCGGCCGCCGCGTCGTCGCCGCACTCCACGCGGTAGCGGGTCTCGTCGTGGTTCTCGACGTACTGAAGGAAGCCGGCGCGGTCCGGGAACCCCACGGCGGCGCGCTTCTCGACCGCGTCGATCACGGCGTCGGCCGGTTCGTGACCCCGACCGACCTGGCGGAGGGTGAAATACAGCGTCGCGTCGAAGTGGACGTCGAACATCCCCTCGTGGAACCGGGGGACGTACGGGATCGTCTCGTCCATCAACAGGAACTCCGGGTCGGCCGCCTTCACGCGGTCGCGGATCTCCCGCCAGAGCGAGTCGGGAACCGCCCACGCCATGTCACAGCGGAAGCCGTCGACGAGCGGGGCCCACTCGTCGACCACGTCGAGGAGGTACCGCCTGACCGTCAGGTTCGCGTGGTTCAGGTTCGCGATCAGCTCCCAGTCGAAGTAGGTGCCCGGCTCGCCCGACTCCTGCCACTCGTAGCGGTCGCGGTACGGCGAGTCGGGGTTTCCGTATGCGTCCCGGAACCACTCGTGATCGCGGGCGGTGTGGTTCAACACGAGGTCGAAGAGCACGCGCATCCCGCTGTCGTGGGCCGTCTCGACGAGCCGTTCGTAGTCCTCGCGGTCGCCGAGGTCGTCGGCGATGGAGAAGAAGTCCGTGATGTTGTAGCCGTGCGGCTTCCCGTCGTTCTCGAGCACCGGCGTGAGCCACAGCGTGTCGACGCCCAACTCGGCGATCTCGGGGACCCGCGCTTCGATCGCGGCGAGCGTCTCCCCGTGCTCGGCGTCGGCGAAGGTCCGGACGTACACCTCGTAGACGCTCGCGTCCGCGGTCCACGCGGGCGGCCGGTTCTGCGGCGTCACCGCGAAGGACTCCCCCGCCGTCGGGTCGCCGAGAGCGTCGCCCCCGGCGAACGGGTCGGATCCGCCGGCGTCGACGCGGTCGACCGAGACGGCGTCGGCGACGCTGACGCGGGCGTCCTCGTCGGGTTCGCGGGCGACCGCGACCGCGTGGACTCGGAGCCGGTCGGGGACCGATCCGGTCGGCAGCCGGAGGGTCGCTCCCCCCTCCGTTTCGGTCTCGGTCACCGCGTCGCGCGGGTTCGTCCGCCCGGCCGCGATCGCCGCGGCGACGTCGCGGTCGTCGATCACGAACTGTACGGCGAGCTCGTCGACCGCGAGCGACGAGGCCGGGTTCGGCGTCGCGGTCGCGCGCACGACGACCTCCGCGTCTTCGACCTCGGCGTCGAGCCGGATCCGCGGCGGGCCGCCGTCGTCGGCGAGCCGGCCGGCCGCGTAGTCGATCCCGTCGCGGTCGGCCTCGCGGTCGCGGATCGCCTCGCCGCTGCCGCCGGCGACGTCGATCCCCTCGTAGGCCGCGGAGAACGCCAGCACGGTCAACAGGTGGTCGCCGTCCGGGGCCTCGAGTCCGAGCTGGTATCGACCCGGCACGTCCGGGGTGAACTCGGTCACGGGATCGGACCCGACGGTCGAGTCGCTCGTCGGCGGCGCGTCCGCGACCCGCCAGGCGTAGCGTCCGGTCGGGTCCGGGTCCCGCGGCGCGAGCTGTACCGTCTCGCCGGTCGAGACGAACCGTGGAGGTCCGGGATGGTGCATGCCGGCCCATCGACGCCGAGGGTCTTCGGTGTTGCTCTCGACGCCAAACTGGCGCGTCGCCCCCGGCGGCCCGTGGCCCTCGCGCGAGCGCCCCTCGATCGGCGTCGGGAATTCCCGCGTTCGGCGTCGAGACGCTCCGAGGCAGCCGCCGCGACGTCAGCCGCGGACCGGCGAGCAGCTTCGCCCGGTCCGTCAAGGCTTTTGCTCCCGCGGCCGGCAGGACTCGCATGCGACTGCGAACCGCGATCTCGGAACACAAACGTCGCCGCGGCGAACGCTACTCGACGGAGCGGCCCACCACCGTCGGGGCGTTCACCGGCGACGGCGGTCGGCTGGTCCACGTCGGACCGGACGGCGACGCTCACGACTGCTCGTACGCGCTCTCGGGCGTGGGCGGGACCGACCGGATCCGGATCGGGATCGCCGGCAGCGGCGGGGTCCGGTGGCTCGCCGACCTCGAGACCACCCGCCAGCACTACGACGGCGACACCCCGCTCGTCGAGACGGAGTACGACGCCGGCCGGTACACGGTCCACCAGTTCGACCTCGTCGTCGGCGACGCCCACCTCACGCACGTCGTCCTCCGCGGGTCGCCGCCGGCGAACGCCGACCTCGTCGCGAGCTGCGCGTTCGCGCCCGACATGGTCGAGGGCCGCGTCGGCAACCTCGTCCACGAGGGGGCCGGACCCGAGGGCGGAGACGTGATCGAGGTGTTCCACCGTCGCGAACACGACTTCCTCACCGCCTCCACCGGCCTCACGGCGGCGCACGGCCAGCGCCAGGAGACGATCCCGCAACTGCTCGGCGAGGACGACGGCCGGACGCCACATCGCGGGGAGATCGACGAGCGCGAGGACACGAGTCTCACGCCCGACGTCGTCGTCCGTGCCCCCTTCGAGCGCGACGGCCGGATCGAGCGCGTCACCCTCGTCAGCCGCCCCGTCCTCGACGGGAACGGGACGTCCCCGGACGCGCCTCGGGACGGAACGCGGCTCGCCGAGGACGTCGACCGCGCCGACCGGCTCGAGGCGGTCTCGCGGGTCGCGACCGCCCACGCCGACACCGACAGCGTCCGCGAGGCGGCCGAGGCGCGCGCGCCGACGGTTCCCGACTCGGTGCCGCGGGGTCCGACGGTCGCGAGCGACCTCCGCGCGCTCGACCTCCTCGAGTCGCCCTCCGGCGGCCGGATCGCCGGGCCGGAGTTCGACCACTTCTACGCGACCTCCGGCGGGTACGGCTACACCTGGTTCCGCGACGAGGCGGAGGCCTCGAGCGCCCTGCTCGCCGCGAGCGAGGAGCTCGGACTGGACGCGCGAGAGGGGCTCCTCGCGTCGGCGGCGTTCCTCTGTCGCACTCAGGACGCCGACGGGAGCTGGCCCCACCGCGTCTGGGCCGACTCCGGCAAGGTCGCGCCGGGGTGGGCGAACGCCCGGATCGAGTCGAGCGACGGGGCGACGCCCAACGACCAGCTCGACCAGCCGGCGTCGGCCGTCGCGTTCCTCGCGGAGCTCCGGCGGACGACGGAGGTCCCGGAGCCCCTCCGCGGCCGGATCGACGAGGCGATCGCCGACGCGGTCGCGTTCCTCCGGGAGACGACGCTCGTCGACGGGCTCCCCCGCCGCTGTCAGAACTGCTGGGAGAACGCCATCGGGCGGTTCACGCACACGGGCGCGGTCTACCTCCGCGCCTTCGCGTCGGTGGCGCGCGCGCCGCTCGGGGCGGACCTGCGGGCCGCGGCCGCGACCGCCGCCGACGACGCGGCCGCCGGACTCCAGGACCGCTGGATCCCCGAACTCGAGCGGTTCCCGCAGCGCGCCAGCAACGGGGACGGCGACGAGCGCGCCGACGCCAGCACCTTCGCGCTCGCGGACGCGCTCGCCGAGTACGACGCGCTCGCTGCGGAGCGGCCGACCGTCGCCGGCGGCGACGGAGCCGCCGCCGACTCCCCGCTCGGTCCCGTCCCGGACGCGGTCGACCTCGACGCGCTCGTCTCGCAGGTGTCGACGCACGTCCGAACGTCGATCGACGCGCTCGGTCGCGAGACGGAGCACGTCGAGGGGCTGGTCCGGTTCGTCGGCGACGACTGGCGGACTGCGGAGCAGGGCGGCGCGAAGGTGTGGTCGATCGCGACGCTGTGGGGCGCGGTCGCCGCCGGCACCGTCGGCGGGATCCTCCTGTCGCGCGACGAGCGGGCGGAGCCGCTCTTCTCCGCGGCCCGCCGGCTGTACGCGCTGTGTGAGCCCGACGGCCCCTTCGCGAACGAGTCCGGGCTGCTCGCGGAGCAGGTCTTCGACGACGGCGACCTCGACAGCGCGACGCCCATCGCCTGGGCGCACGCCCTCCGGCTCGACGCGACGGCGACGCTCGCGCGACACGGGTCGCTGCCGGTGCCGCACGACCGTCCGAGCGGCCCGGAGGTCCCGCGGTGGACCACCGGCCGGAAGTTCGGCGTCGGGACGCCCGCCGATCACGCCGCGGACGACCCGGTCCCGGTCTGGTTCACGCTGACCGAGGGGGCGTTGACGGAGGCGCGGTTCCCCCGGATCGACGTGATGAACCTCCGGACGTTCGACTTCCTGATCGCCGACCCCGAGACGGGACACACGGTCCGGACGTTCGACGAGACGGGGCACGTGACGACGACCGAGACGATCACCCGGACCACGGAGCCGAGCGCCGAGGACGCGCTCGCGTACAGACAGACGATCCGCGAGTCCGGAGACGGTCACGGCCACAGCTGGACGCTCACCGTGGAGTACGCGGTCGACACCGCGGGCGACGCGATCCTCGCGGACGTCGAGTTCGAGGGGGTCCGCGCGTACGACGTGTACGCGGTCGCCGACACCGCGCTCGCGAACGTCGGCACGGACGACCGGGGGGCCCGCGTCGGCGACGGTCCGTACCACCTGCTCGCCCACGACGAGAACGGGAACCGCCCGCCGGGGAAGCTGGTCGACGACGAGGGCGAGCCGTTCGAGGTCGCCGCCGCGCTCACGAGTACCGACGGCTTCGACTGGGCGGGCGCATTCGCCGCGGGCGACGACGGGCTCGAGTCGCTGTTCGGCGACGGCGAGCGGGCGTCGGCCGACGAGGCCGGCGAGGCCGCGAACGGTAACGTCGTGCTCGCCGGCCTCGTCGGCGGCGGGACGACCGTCTCCGAGACGGTCGCGATCGGGTTCGCCGAGCGGGGCGACACCGCGGCGGCGCTCGGCGAGGCGGAGGGAGCGCTCTCGCGCGGCTTCGAGGCCGTCGAGTCGGCGTACGTCGACACCTGGCGGGAGTGGCTCGCCGGGCGAGAGTACCCGGACGCCGTGACGGCCGACCCCGACCTCGAGGCGCAGTACCGGTTCGCGCTCATGACGCTCGCGGGCGTCGAGGACAAGCGTCACGACGGGGCCGGGATCGCCAGTCCCTCGGTCCCGTGGGGCGAGACGGAGTACGCCGAGGAGAACCGCGGGTACGGCTACAACTTCGTCTGGTCGCGCGACCTCTATCAGGTGTTCACCGCGCTGATCGAGGTGGGCGAGATCGAGCGCGGCGCGGACGCGCTCGCGTACCTGTACAACACCCAACAGGACGAGTCCGGGTTCCTCCCACAGAACACCTACATCGACGGGCGCACCCGCTGGGGCGGCGAGCAGATGGACAACATCGCGTTCCCCTCCGTGATGGCGTGGCAGCTGTACGAACGCGGGGTGACGCTTTCCGACGCCGACTACGACTACGAGCAGGTCCGCCGCTCGGTCGCGTACGTGGCTCGAAACGGCCCGCAGACCGCCCAGGAGCGCTGGGAGGAGGAGGCGGGCTACTCGCCGTCGAGCATCGCGGCCGAGATCGCGGGGCTGACGTGTGCGGCCGCGCTCGCGCTCGCCGAGGCCGACCGGATCGAGTCGGCCGGCGACGGCGCCGGCGAGAGTGACGCCGCGTCCGGCGCGGACGACGCGAACACCCCCGAATCCCTCCGCGCGGACGCGCTCGCGTGGCTCGCGCTCGCCGACGACTGGGCCGACCGCGTCGAGGAGTGGTGTGCGACCGACACCGGAACGGACCGCCACGACGAGACGCCCTACTACCTCCGGATCACCGCCGACGGCGACCCGAACGCCGGCCGCCCGCGGACGATCGCCAACGACGGCCCGACCTACGACGAGCGCGAGATCGTCGACGGTGGCTTCCTCGAGCTCGTCCGACTCGGCGTGAAGCCCGCCGACGACCCGGTCGTTCGCAACTCCGTCGCCGTCGTCGACGACTCGATCCGGGTCGACACCCCGCACGGCCCCGCCTGGTACCGTTACGTCGGCGACGCCTACGGCGAGCTCGGCTACGGCGACCCCGGCGGTCCGTGGGCCGGCACCGGCGACGGGCGGGGGCGGCTCTGGCCCATCTTCACCGGCGAGCGCGGCGAGTACGAGCTTCGCGCCCGCGCCGACGGCCCCGACGACTTCGGCGGCACCGACGAGGCGGCGCTCGAGCCGGCCGCGCTGCTCGAGACGATGGCCGGCTTCGGCAACGACGGCCGGATGCTCCCCGAGCAGGTGTGGGACCGCGACCATCCGACCGACTACGGCTGGGAGTTCGGCGAGGGGACCGGGGGGGCGACACCGCTCGCCTGGTCGATGGCGGGGTTCATCCGGCTCGCCCACGGCGTCGACGCCGGCGAGCCCGTCGAGACGCCGACGGTCGTCCGCGACCGCTTCGTCGAGCGCGACCGGCCCGCGGGTCCGGAGCTGACCGCCGACGCCGAACTCGAAGACGACGCGGTCGTCGTCGCGGGCGAGACGACCGGCGAGCGGGTCGCGGTCGTCACCGCCGACGAGTCGGCGCTCGCGACGACGACGGACGGCGCGTTCGAGGTTCGGCTCGCGGAGGACACCCGGACCGTCGTGGTCGCTGCCGCCACGGACGAGGAGTTCGAGGCCGCGGGCACCGCGGTCGAGCGGATCTGGCTGTAGGCCGTTCGGCCCGGAGCGTGTCCGGCCGCGGACGCCCCGGTCGAGCGGATCTGGCTGTAGGCCGTTCGGCCCGGAGCGTGTCCGGCCGCGGACGCCCCGGTCGCCGTCGGCTCCGGCCGCGTTCGCTCACACCCAACGGTTATCATCGGCTCCCGTCTATACCGGCCACCCATGGAGATCCCCCCCTTCGAACTCGAACGCTGGCTCGACGAGTACGAACCGGACGCCGACCTGATGCTCGCCGAGAGCGGCGTTCGGAGCCTCCCGGTCGACCGGTTCGACCTCGACGTGGGCGAGCTCGGCTACGTCATTCCCACCGACGGGGAGCCCGCGTTCCGCGCGGAGATCGCCGATCGCTACGGCCGCGACGCGGAGGAGGTCGTCCTCACCTGCGGGACACAGGAGGCGGACTACCTCACGTTCATGTCGCTCTTGGACGAGGGGGACCACAGCGTCGTCGTCTCGCCGACCTACCAGTCGCTCGCGAGCGTGCCCGACTCGATCGGCGAGGTGACGGAGGTCCGGACGGAGCCGCCCGAGTGGGACCTCTCCGTCGACGCCGTCGCGGAAGCGATGCGACCCGACACCCGACTCGTCGTCCTCACGAACCCGAGCAACCCGACGGGGAAGTACCTCGACCCGGAGACGATGCGGGCGCTGTACGACCTCGTCGCGGACGAGGACGCGTACCTCCTCGTCGACGAGGTGTACCGGATGCTGGCCGACGACCCGCACGCGCCGGCCGCAGCGCTCGGGCCGCGGGCGATCTCGGCCGCCGGCGTCTCGAAGTCGTACGGGCTGGCGGGAGCACGCGTGGGGTGGGTCGTCGCTGACGCGGAGATCGCGGACGCGGTACGGAAGTGGAAGGACTACACGACGATCTCGCCGCCGCTCGTCGGGAGCCACGTCGCGAGACAGGCGCTCGGCGAGCAGGAGGCCGACATCCTCGAGGCGAACCGCGCGCACGCGAGGGCGAACCGGGAACGCGTCGCCGCGTTCCTCGATCGCCACGGTCTCGAGTGGTTCGAGCCGACCGGCGTGAACGGGTTCCCGACCGTCCCAGACGGGTTCGAGAACGGCAAGGAGTTCTGTCGGTCGGTGTTCGACGCCGAGAGCGTCGTTCTCGCGCCCGGCGAGGTCTTCGGGCATCCCGACCGCTTCCGGATCGGCTTCGGTCTCCACACCGAGGAACTCGAGGACGGGCTCGACCGGATCGGCCGCCACATCGAGGCCGAGCGCTGACGCGCCTCCGGTGGCGTCGTAGCGCGTGAACGGCGGTCGTCGGGCCGTCGATCGCCGGCCGCGGTCACCCGAGCGCGACCACGTCGACCTCGTGCGTTCGGCTCCCGTCCGTCCGCTCCGCCCCCGCCGCCCCTTCCGGCCCTTCCTCCGCCGCCGTCCCCGCGTCGACCGGGATCTCGACGGTCCCGCCGACCGCCTCTCTGACCGCCTCTCGCCAGTCGGCCACGGCCTCGGCGTGCCGTTCGCGGTGGGTTTCCACGTCCGCGTCGGGGTACTCCGCGGCCGTCTCGTCGACCTCGGGGTACGGCGGCGGGTCCGCGACGAGGTCGGCCGGGTCGACGTGGACCGGTCCGCCCGGACCGTCGACGTCGGCCTCGGGAACCCCCTCCACGCGGTGGAGCCGCGCGCGCATCCGCCCGGAGTACGGCGGCGTCACCCGGAGGACGACCCGGCGGTCGGTCCGGAGGTCGGCCTCGAGGGCGTTCGCCACGTCCTCGCGGTGAACCGCGATCGACCGCATCCGGGTCGGGTCCGCCCCTTCGCCGGAGCGTTCGGGATCACTCATCCGCCGATCGGCCGCCCTCCGGCGTCCAGCGCGCGTCCGAGAGGGTTCGTTGGACGGCCTCCTCGCCGACCGCGCTCGCGAGGTGTTCGAACCCCCCGCGGACCGCCCGGTCGGTCGCGTTCGCGACGAGCCGCGAGACGATGAACTCCGGGGTCGACTTACCGACCGTACCGAACCGCGGCTGGTAGTCGACGCGCAGCTCGAGGTCGTTCGTGAGCCCCTCGGCGAATATCCCGTCGATCCGCGCGGGCTCGGGCAGCGGGCTGAGATCGTCGGCGAGGTGGGTGACGTACACGCCGAGCGCGCCGCGGTCGACCGTGAGATCGACGAGGCCGTTGAGGAGGTCGGCGGCCCGCCCCGGCTCCGTGATCGCCTCGAACTCGTCGACGAGCATCAGGGTCCGTCCCTCCTCCACGAGCGGCGGGACGACGGACCGCAACGTCGACTCCAGCACGCCGGCGTTGAAGGAGGCGTGCCGGCGGTGGAAGACGATCCGGTCGAACGTCCCGACCTCCGCCTCCTCGGCGGGCACCGGGAGCCCCATCGACGCGAGCAGCGCCACCGCACACAGCGTCTCCAGGAGCGTCGTCTTCCCGCCGGAGTTCGCGCCCGTGAGGACGCTCACCCGGTCGCCCGTCGGCGGGGAGTCGGCGACCGAGACGCCCGCGCCGCCGGCGAGCGAGTGGTCCCCCACCGCGTACGAAACCGGCTGGACGTCGCCGTCGACGAAGGGACTCCGAGCGTTTCGGACCGCGAGGCCGTCCTCGACGAGGCGCGGCCGGACCAGGTCGTACTCGGCCGCGAACCGGCCGAGCGAGAGGTCGACGGCGACGTCGGAGACGACCTCCACGGCCCGAGCGACGTCGCCGCCGGCGTCGCCGATCCGATCGCGGAGGTCGGCCGCGACGGTCGCCTCGCGCTCGTCGGCCGCGTCGGACAGCTCCTCGACGAGTCCGCGGAGCGTGGCCGAGACGAAGTCGGCGGCGTCGAGCGCGTCGTCGGGGGCGGCCGCCCGGACCGTCGCGGGGTCGACGCCCGTCTCCGTCGCGACGTGGTCGACGGTCGCCGACTCCAACGCCTCGAAGTCGCGGAGCGACCCGTCCCGAACCACCTCGAGCACGTCGAACGCCGAGTCCGCGAGGTCCTCGGCCGCCGTGCGCCGCTCGCGGAGCCGGTCGAGTTCGTCGTCCGCGCCGGGGGCCACCGCGACGTCGTCGTCGTCGAGCGAGCCGCGCACGTCGCCGAGCGCCTCCGCGGCCTCCCGGAGCGCGTCGTCGTCGAGGTCGGCGAGCGCGTCGAAGGCCTCGCCCGTCAGCCCGACCTCACGGAGGGCGAGCGCGGTCTCGACGGCCGCGCGGTCGGTGCCGTCCGCCTCGTCGTAGGCCGCGAACGCGTCGATCACGCGGGCACGTTCCCCGTCGTCGAGGGCGCGCCAGGCGTCGCGGGCGGCGACCACCTCCGCGAGCCTCGTCTCGATCGCGTCGCGGTCCAGCGAGGGCGTGAGGACGCGGATCCGGTCGGCGGCGTGCTCGGTGAGGGCGTACCCCGCCGCGAGCGCCAGGAGGTCGTCGTACACCTCGCGCGTGTCGCCGGTCGCGAGGACGCCCATCCCGGCCTCCCCGTTCGCCCGACGGAGGATCCGCGTGGCGCGCCCGCGGTGGAGCCCGGCGTCGACGAGCGCGCGAACGTCGGCCGACTCGATCGCCTCGACGGCCCGCTCGACGCCGAGTTCGGCGGTCAGAAGCTCGCTCGTCTTCGGGCCGATCCCCCAGTAGTCCTCGAGTCGCATGGGTGGACGTCTCGGCGCGGCCGCTTGGTGTTTTCGTCCGGTCGCGTCGGGTCGCGCCTCCTCGACCGAGCCGCGACCCCCATCGGTCCGGTGCGCTCCTCGTCGCCTCGGCACGCGTCGCTCCGCCCGACTCGAGCTATCACGCGTGATACTCCGACGCTCGATTTTATCCGTGGAACGGCCCTTCGTATCCGCTATCGATGGGATTCGAACCGCTGTCTCGACTCCGAGCCAGTTACGGCGTGAAGCTCGCGTCGTCGCTGGTCGGGGTGATGGGCGTCTCGGTCGCGTACGGGGTCGTCGTTTACGGCCGTACGGGGGATATCGGTCCCGCGGGGGAGGAGATCCGCTCCGGGTTGGTCGGCATGACGTTGCTCACCGTGATAGGGCTCGCGCTGATCGGGGTGACCGTGGGGTCGAACACGGTCGTCTCGCTGCGACAGCTCACCCGGAAGGCCGAGCGGATGGCCGACGGCGACCTCGACGTCGCCCTCGAGACCGGACGGACGGACGAGATCGGTCGACTCTTCGCTGCCTTCGACGGGATGCGCGGCTCGCTCAAACGCGAGATCCGCGAGGCCGAGGAGGCGAGGGCGGACGCCGAAGCGGCGCGACGTGAGGCGGACGAACGGGCCGCGACGATAGAGCGCAAGGCGACCGCCTACGAGGAGGCGATGCGGGCGCTCGCCGACGGCGACCTCACCCGACGGGTCGACCCCGACTGCGAGAGCGACCCGATCCGTCGGGTCGGAACCGCGTTCAACGAGATGGCGGCGGAGCTCGAGGGGACGGTCGCGTCCGTCGCGTCGGTCGCCGAGGACACCGCGACCGTCGCCGGGACGGTCGACGACCGGACCGAGAACCTGCGGTCGACGACGGGGACGGTCTCCGGAGCCGTCTCCGAGATCGCGGACGGGGCGCGAACCCAGCGCGACGACCTGCGAGCGACGACCGACGAGGCCGAGTCGCTCGCCTCCTCTGCGGAGGAGGTCGCGGCGACGGTGAGCGAGGTCGCCGAGACGGCCGAACACGCCGCGGCGGTCGGCGAGGAGGGCCAGGAGGCGGCCGAGGCGGCGCTCGACCAGATGGACGCCGTCGAGGCGGTCACCTCCGAGACGACCGAGGACGTCGAGGCGCTCGCCGAGGAGATCGAGGAGATCGGCGAGGTCGTCGACACGATCGCCGAGATCGCGGAACAGACCAACATGCTCGCGCTCAACGCCTCGATCGAGGCGGCGCGCTCGGACGCCGACGGCGCGGGATTCGCGGTCGTCGCCGAGGAGGTCAAGAGCCTCGCGGAGCGGACCCAGGAGTCCGCCGCCGAGATCGAAGACCGGATCGGCGCGGTCCAGGCGCGCGCCGAGGCGAGCGTGGAGTCGATCGCGGAGACCGAAGATCGGATCGAGACCGGCGTCGAGACGGTCGAGACCTCGATCGACGCGCTCGAGCGGCTCGCGGACGCCTCCGAGCGGACCGACGAGAGCATGACCGAGATCACCCGTGCGACGGAGTCGCAGGCGGACACGGTCGACACCGTCGTCGGCCACGTCGAGGACGTCGCGGCAATCAGCGCGCAGACCGCGAGCGCCGCCGGCGACGTCACCGGCGCGGTCGACGAACAGGAGCGGACTCTCGCCGCCGTCGAGAACGCGGCAGAGGCCCTCTCGAGCCGCGCCGGCCGCCTCCGGCGCACCGTCGAGCGCTTCGAGTACGACGCCGACGAGGCGGACGAAGCCGGCGGCGTCGACGTCGACCTGGAGGGGACGCCCTCCGAGGGGGTGGCGACCTCCGACGGCGGCCGGGACCTCGCTCTCGGCGACGACTCCGGGGGCGACGGGGGACGCTCCGGCTTCGACTTCGCCGGCGACGGTCCGGGGGAGGTGAACTGAGATGCTCGCGAACGTGACCGTCTGGGCGTGGATCGGCGCGGTGGGGATGCTCGCCGGGACGGTTCCCTCGCTGTGGCTGTGGTACCGGCGGCCCTCGGAGGCGAGGTACTACGCGACGCTCGCCGGCGTCACGGGGATCGCGGCGGTCGCGTACGCCGCGATGGGACTCGGCGTCGGGACCGTCACAACGCTCGGCGGGACGTTGCCGGCCGCGCGGTACGCCGACTGGCTGCTCACGACGCCGCTTCTGATCGCCTACCTCGCGCTGCTCGTCCGGGCCGACCGGCGGACGATCGCGACGCTGATCGCCGTCGACGTGGTCGTCATCGCGGGCGGCGTCGTCGCGACGGCGACGACCGGTTCGGTCTCGTGGGCGGCGTTCGCCCTCGCCTCCGTCGCGTATCTCGGGCTCGTCTACGGGCTGCTCGTGAAGCTCCCGCGGTCGGCCGCGGCGCGGGCGGACCGCGTGCGCGCCGTCTTCTACACGCTCCGGAACATCACGGTCGTCCTCTGGACGCTGTACCCCGTCGTCTGGCTGCTCGCGCCGACCGGCTTCGACCTGCTCACGCCCGCGACGGAGATGCTCGTGTTCGTCTACCTCGATTTCGTCTCGAAGGTCGGGTTCGCGCTCGTGGCCGTCGGGGGCGCGGACGCGCTCGCGTACGTCGGAACCGACGCGAGTCGCGAGGTCGAGGACGGAGCCGAGCCGTCTCCGACGGGCGCGGAGTCGGCGGACTGAGGGGAGGAGCGACCGGGAGAGGGACGCCGGCAGAGGGTCGTTTTCGCCGTCCGCTTCACCGCGACTGCCGGTAGATGAGGTTGCGCTGGATGTCGTTCGCGCCCTCGTATATCACCGGTATCCGGGCGTCGCGGTGGACGCGGGCGATCCGTCGGTCCGCGAGGACCGAGCGCCCGCCGTGGAGCTTCATCCCCTTCTCGGCGCAGTCGACCGCGACCTCCGTGGACTTCGTCTTCGTCAGCGCCGCCCAGTAGCCGGCGTCCTCGCCGTTCGCGACCTTCTCGCAGGCGCGCCAGTTGAGCGCGCGGGCGGCCTCGAAGCCGATGCGCATGTCGGCGAGGGTGTGTTGGACCGCCTGGAACTCGTTGACGGTTCGGCCGAACGCGTTACGGTCGTGGACGAACGCCTCCGCCTCCTCGATGGCGGCGGCGGCGAGCCCGAGCCCGTGGCCACCGACGATCACCCGGCCGTGGTTGAAGAAGTCGGCGAGGACGTAGAAGCCGCCGCCCTCGCTGCCGATGACGTTCCGCTCGGGGACGAAACAGTCGTCGAGGACGATGTGGCCCTGCTTCGACGCGCGCATCCCCATCTTCTCGGGGATGTGCTCGGCCTCGTACCCCTCCGAATCGGTCTCGACGACGAAGAGCGTGTAGTTGGAGTAGCGGTCCTCGCCGTCGCCGGTCTTCGCGTAGACGGTGAGCCAGTCGGCCTCCACCGCGTTACCGACCCAGTACTTCTCGCCGGTGATCTCGTAGCCCCCTTCGACCTTCTCCGCCTCGGTGGTCATCCCCGCGAGATCGGAGCCGGTCTCCGGTTCCGAGACCGCGAGCCCCGAGATCTGGTCGTTCTCGGCGACCGGACGGAGGTACTCCTCCTTTTGTTCGTCGGTGCCGTACCGCTCGAGCATCTCACAGCCGAAGCTGGCGAGCTGGAGGGTGAGCGCGATGCCGGCGTCGGCGCGGTAGAACTCCTCCGCGATCGCGAGCACCTGCGCGAGGTCGAGCCCCCTCCCGCCGTACGCCTCGCCGATGTCCTGCGCGACGAGCCCCGCGTCCATCCCCGCCTCGAGGACGTCCCAGGGATACTCGCCCGACTCGTAGTACGCCTCCGCGTTCGGCGCGACGTGCTCGTCGGCGAACTCGCGGGCCTCGTGTTTGATCTCCCGTGCGCGTTCCGGCACGACGCTCTCGTCGAGTAGGTCCATGCCCGCAGTCCGACCCACCGTGATAAAACGTTCGTGGAACAACGAAAAACGTTGGGTTCGTTTATCCGTTCGAGCGAATCCGCTTACGCGTCGGACGCCGAGAACGGGTTCGAAAGCTCGATCGTCTCCTCGCGGTCCGGCCCGACGCCGATCGCGTACACCGCGGCGTCCATCTCGTCGGCGACGAACTCCGTGTAGGTCCGCGTCGCCTCGGGGAGCGCCCCGTACCCCTCCGCCGCGACCGCGGTCCAGTCGACTTCCGACCAGGTGTCGAACTCGCGGTACACCGGCTCACACCGCTCCCACTGTAGCGTCGTCGTGGGAACGGTGTCGAGCCGTTCGCCGTCGAGGTCGTAGCCGACGCAGACGTGAAGCTCCTCGAGGTCGGCGAGCACGTCGACGTGGTTGATCGCGACGCCCGTGAACCCCGAGACGCGCGAGGCGTGGCGCAACATCGGGAGGTCGAGCCAGCCGATCCGTCGCGGTCGGCCGGTGACCGTCCCGAACTCTCCGCCCTTCTCGCGGATGTCCTCGGCGAGGGACTCCTCGCGGTCGTCGCCGTCGAGCTCCGTGGGCATCGGTCCCGAGCCGACCCGCGAGAGGTACGCCTTCACGATGCCGACGACCTCGCCCGACCCGACGGTCGTGACGCCGAGCCCGGAGCCGACGGTCGCGCCGCCGGCGGTCGGGTTCGAGGAGGTGACGAAGGGGTAGTTGCCGTGGTCGACGTCGATGGAGGTCCCCTGTGCGCCCTCGAAGAGGATCCGGTCGCCCGCCTCTCGGCGACGGTGGAGGAAGTCGCTGCAGTTGACGGTCATCCCGTCGTCGGCGAGTCGGTCGCCGAACTCGACGAACTCCTCGAAGAGCGCGTCCACGTCGAAGGCGTCCGCGTGTTCGGAGGCGTCCACGTCGAGGCCGTACACGCCCTCGGCGACGGCGCGGTTGTGCGAGACGGCGTACTCGAGCCGCTCGCGGAGCACGTCCGGATCGAGCAGGTCGCCGATCCGGATCCCGCGTCGACCCGCCTTGTCCTCGTAGGTGGGGCCGATCCCGCGACCCGTGGTGCCCACCTCGTCTCCGGCGTCGTCGTCGGCTTTGACCGCCTCCTCGATGCCGTCGAGGACCCGGTGGTACGGGAGGATGACGTGCGCCCGGCGCGCGACCCGTACGTCGGGGTCGAGCCCGCGCTCGCGGAGCCCGTCGATCTCCGAGAAGAGCGTCCGCGGGTTGACCACGCAGCCGTTGCCCAACACGCCGATCGTGCCCCGAACGGCCCCGCTCGGCACCAGCGATAACTTGTACTCCTCGCCGCCTTCGACGACGGTGTGGCCGGCGTTGTCGCCGCCCTGATAACGGACTACGACGTCCGCGTCCCCTCCCCACCGGTCGACGAGCGCGCCCTTGCCCTCGTCTCCCAGTTGGGAGCCGACGATGGTGACTGTCATACCGCTACCCCCTTCCGACCGGGGGGTAAAACAGATTACGGTCCGTCGTCGCGATCATGGCACGAACGTGTATGAATCCCGCACACACTGTCGGAAGATATCGTCGTTCGTGCCATCCCACTGGTGGAGCGGTCTTCCGTCCGATCAACAAAACGGGTATCGAAGCGCGGAAGCTACTCGAAACGTGCCGTACCCGTCCGTATCGATCTCGTTTCTCAGTCTCCCGTGTTCCCTGAATATCCGTTGTCCCCGAAATCCAATTCATCTGATACATTCCGCGTTTCGAACTAGTATCGTGTCGGTTATCATAACGTTTAACATGGACCGGTAGCACCCACGGGTTATGTCGACGAACACGATCCCGCTGGAAGAGATCCGCGCTCAGGCGGCCGATCTCCCCGTCGATCTCTACGAGGGTGACGCCACTGCGTATGCCAGGTTCGATCAGGCGTTCTCGCTCGAATCCGTCGCGATCGCGTTGGGTGAGTCTGACTGTCTGTACGATGAGGCGACGTTTCCCGGTGTCGTGTATCAGCCGGACAATCTTCCGACGACGGTTGTCGTCTCCGGAGATGGGACCGTCCTTTCCATCGATGCGACGGAGGAAGCACACGCGAGGTCGGCAGTCTCGAACGTGATCGATACGTTAGACGACCTCGGGTTGATCGTGGACGCTCGCACCCCGGAGATCTCCACGAACGTACGAACCGTCCCGTTCTCGTTGACTCCTCCGTCCGTAGAGACGCTGGGCTACGACGATGACTCGTGACGTCTGCCACGCCCGGGTCTCGCCGATCCAGCATCGGCGGACGTGGTCGGAAACCAACTCACCTCGCCGCTGGATTCAGGTGATCGGAACATGAAACGAGAGCAAGCTGAGGGGGATGCTGGGGAACTGCTGTGGACCTTCGAAATCGGAAGCCCGATCGCTTCCTCGCCGACGGTGGTCGACGAGACCGTCTACGTTGGAAGTGACGACGGATTCCTGTACGCGATAGACACGAACACCGGCGCCCCACTGTGGCGTTTCGAAACTGACGCTCCAGTGGTGAGTTCGCCAACCGTGCGAGACGGGACGGTCTACGTCGGGAGCGTCGACGCGAGACTGTATGCTGTAGACGCAAGCACTGGCACCGAGCGGTGGCACTTCGAGGCTGAGTACCGAATCGACTCCTCGCCGGCGGTGGTCGATGGGACGGTCTATATCGGAAGCTGGGACGAACGTTTGTACGCAGTGGATGCGGCTACCGGGATCGAGACGTGGACGTTCGAGACCGGGGGAGAGATCTCAGCTTCGCCGGTGGTCGCCGACGGGACTGTCTACGTCGGGAGCTGGGACGAAAACTTGTACGCGGTACACGCTACTACTGGTGACGAGCAGTGGGCCTTCGAAACTGATGGCTACGTTACTTCGCCGACGGTGGCCGACGGGACTGTCTACGTCGGGACCAACTCTCCTACCGGGGTGTCGTATCTATATGCGGTGTACGCAACCATCGGGACCGAGCAGTGGCGCTTCGAAACCGGGGATGCGGTCGGTTCATCGCCAGCCGTAGGAACGGGCATCGTATACGTCGGGGACGATGGCGGTCACCTGTCTGCGGTGGCTACCGACGACGGTACCGTACACTGGACCTTCAAAACCGGGAGTTGGATCCATTCGTCGCCTGCGGTGGTCAGCGATACCGTTTACGTCGGAAGTGCCGACGAGAACCTGTATGCGGTGGATGCGGCCACTGGTACCGAACGGTGGACTGTCCACACCGACGGCGAGATCTCGTCCTCACCGACGGTGGTAGACGGGACGGTCTACGTCGGGAGCGAAGACGGATCCCTGTACGCGGTGAGGGCGTCACGGAACTGAGCCGCCGTCGGCGATCCCCTCTGCTGGCGACGATCTGATCTCGAACGCCCGGTATACCACGTACGTGAGTACGGCGGCCGGCCGGATCCGTGATCCGAACCGTTAACTACTCGCATGTCAAACCGTGAGCCGGAATTCGTTCGCCGTCCCTCGACAGCAACTTTTAAAAAGGGGCATGACGAGTTAACATATGGCATGATAGATCGACTCGAGAAAGAGGTAGATATGCTGGAGCGGCACCTCCAGGTGCTGCGGATGGTCATCGAGAACGAACCGATCGGGATCGTCAAGATGTCCAACGAGACGGGCTATCCCCACCACAAGGTCCGTTACTCGCTTCGGGTCCTCGAGGAGGAGAACCTCATCGAACCCTCCAGTCAGGGCGCGATCACGACCGAGCGCACTCACGAGTTCGTCGACGAACTCGACGAGAAGCTCGACGACACGGTCGAGAAGCTCGGCTCGATGCGGATCGACGACGCCGCCGAAGTCGAGAACTGATCGACTGACCCGTTTCGACACGCCGTCCGAACGACACGCCGGCCGAGTTTTCCCGACGACGGGAGTCGCGACTCCGTACGGTTCCGCTCTACAGGTCCGGGACTGTCAGGTGGAACCCGCCCTCGCGCGACTCCACCAGACACAGGTGGTAGCCGCGTTTCCGCGAGAGCTTCACGAAACTCTTCCGTTTCGACCGGTTGAACAGTCCGCCGCCGACCGCGTCGCTCGCGGCCTCCAGCGCGTCCGGTTCGAAGAAGCTCGCCGTCACCGCGAACGCCCCGGCGAACGCCTCGTTCGACTCCGCGATGACTCCGCCGTTCGCGACGAGCGACTCCAGGGTCGCGCCCGCCGTCGGCGCGCGCGAGTCGTTGAGCTCGGCGACGAAGAGCGGGTTGCCCATGCGGTCGCGCAACACCAGGTCGAACGATCGCTGCTCGCGAACCTCCTCGCCGTTCTCCTGGATGACGACGGAGACGGATCCCCCGATCTCGGCGCGGTCGATCTCGGGGAGCGCGTCGTAGAGGTCACGCAGCGCGCTCCCGTTGCCCGTCTCGCCGACCTCGAAGGGGAGCTCCTCGACGAGCCACCGGGTGAAGCCGTACTCCATCGTGCCCCGTAGGAACGACTCGAACGGATCGCCGTCGACGAGCAGCCCTTCGGTCTCGAAGCTCGTGTGGTGTTCGATCCGGAGGTTCTGTCGAAGCTCGTCGCGGCTCACGGTCCCGTCGTGAGCGTCCTCGAGCGTCGCGCCGCCCTTCGACTCGTACCTGATGAACAGGTTGGTTCCCTCGCGCGCCTCGGCGGTCGACAGACTTCGTTCGCCCTCGGGGAGCCGCGACTCGGCCCGATCGAGCTGGTCGCGGAGGCGCTCCGCCTCCGTGCGGAGCCGTTCGATCTCGCTCTCGAGCCGGTCACGCTCCGCCTCGAGTTCGTCCCGCTCCGCCGTCACCTCCTCCAGTGCCTCGCGGACATCGTCACGCTCCGCCTCGAGCTCGTCGCGCTCGGCTTCCATCCGCTCGCGGGCGGATTCGGCGGTCGAAAGCGCGGATTCGAGCTCCTCGATCCGTTCGCGGACCTCGCTCGGAACGCGCCCCGAGACGGCGGTCCGCCCCGATCCGGACCGCTCCGTCGACCGCGGGCTCGGCGACGACCGCTCGGCGGAACCGTCTCCGGCCGTCGATCCCCCCGAGGCGGTTCCGTCCGTCCGGGACTGCTCCGGGGGTCCCGCCGATCCGCCGGATCGGCCCGAGGGACTTCCACTCCGCCGATCCCCTCGTGACGGCGACCCGGCCGACGGGTCCTCGCCGCACTCGCTGGTTTCGGACGGGTCGAGCGCGGGGATCGATTTCGTTTCGCGCCACTGTGCCTCCTCGGAGAAGACGTCGTCCGAGGGATCCGTCGGCCTGGCCGACGCCTCGGCCCGCCGTCCGGGTTGCCCTCCCGTCGCGTTCCGGTCCGTCGCCGCAGCGTTCCGGTCCGCCGTGGCGTCGTCTCGGTCTTTCCTCGAGGCGGTCTCGGATCCCGTGGTCGAACGGGATCGACCGACGCGATCGTCGGACCCGGTCGCGGTCGACGACGACGTAGCGAGGCCCTCGTCGCCGTCCTCCGCGTCGTTCCCGTCGCGGTTCCGCTTCGTCTCCGTCGACGCGGAGCCGTCCGTCTCCATCGCGGTCGAGACGTCCCTCGATTCCCCTTGCTGACTGTCGGAGTCGACACTGTTGCCGTCGGACCGTTCGACTCGCCGGCGGTCGTCCTCGTCGGACGCGTGGTCGGCGTCGTCGGTCCCGCCGGAGACGTTCGCTCGGGTCGCGGGTTCGCCCCGGTCGTCCGCGTCTCCGCCTTGCTTAGCGTCCGCGTCTCCGCCTTGCTCGGCGTCCGCGTCTCTGCCTTGCTCGGCGTCCGCGTCTCCGCCTTGCTCGGCGTCCGCGTCTCCGCCGTCGTCCGCGGCCACATCGACCCCGGCACCCCGAGCGGCCTCCGGGATCTCTCGGACGTCGAGGTCGGCCTCGTAGACGGTGTATATCCCGATCTCGTCGTTCGCGAGATCGAACGCGTCCTCGCCGGTCTCGAGCCGGCGCGCGTTCCCGACGAAGGCGGCCGCCATCGACTCGCCGGCGGTGTAGGCGACGTAGTAGTCGCCGGAGAGCACGTTCTCGGAGAGTTCGACGTAGCCGGTAAAGCCCCCCTGGGAGAGCTTCCGGTCCGCCTCCGAGAGCGGCGTGTCCTTCGTGTAGTACTGCGCTCGCTGTTCGCCGCCCTCCTCTTGCATCGCGAAAAGCACCGGAAGCGCCTGGTGGGGCGCCTCGTAGACCGTTCCGGAGGCGTCGGCGAACGCGTCGAGATCCGCGTCGACGGTCCCGACGACGCGACCGTCGAGCATGAACAGCCACCCGGTACCGTCGGTCGCCGCCCCCGAGAAGCCGCGGTCGGCGAACCGGCGGAGGTCGTCGAATCCGTCGTCGAACCCTCGCGCGTCCCACCCGGTGATGTCCTCCCTTCGCTGTGCGTCCATCTTACCGGTATTCCCCGGCACCGACCCAAATACTTTCCGGACCGTGAGACGGCCGTCAGACAGCGGATCGACCGGATCCGCTCCCGTCGGTCGTGGCGGATCGTCCGCGGATCGCTTCGCCTCGTCCGCCGGTCGCTCCGCGTCGATGATCGATCACTCGTCGGGGGTCGATCGCTCCGCGTCGGCCACGGTCGCTATCGCCTCACAGCCGAGGGCTACCACGTCGGCGTCGAACTCGCCCGCCCGCAGCTCCGCGGGAGTGTACCACGACCACGCCTCGGCGTCCGCCTCGTCGTCGCCGCGGGGATCGATCTGACGGGTCGGAACCCGCGCGTAATAGAGGTGATCGATGTGCTGGTGGCTCACCGATCCATCGGGATGGACGTCGATGTCGTGAAGCATCTGGTGGGCCGGCTCCGGAAGCGGCCGCCCGTTCGGCGTCTCGACGTCCGCGCGGTCGGCGACGAGTTCCGCCTCGAGTCCGGTCTCCTCACGCACCTCACGGATCGCCGTCTCGTGTGGCAGCTCGTCGCGCTCGATGTGCCCGCCCGGAGGGAGGCGGATCCCCAGCCGCTCGTGTTCGTGAAGGGCCGTCGCGCCGTCGTTGACGACGTAGGTGGTCGCCGTGAAGTGGCGTGTCGTCTCCATACGGACCCCTCGACTCGCCGCGGCTTGTGCGTTCGGGACCCGGTCGACACGTCACCGCCCCGTCGACGCGTCTCGTCAGCTCAGGGATACGTCTCGTCGCTTCGTGGACGCGTTACACCGGGTTCTTTCACCGCCGTGGCCGATCGGCGGACCATGACGGATCTGGACGTCGTCGAAGCGGTCGCTCACGCGGCGGTCCTGGCCGGCGGCGCGGAGCTCCGCGATCGGTATCGGAACGGTGACGCCGCCGGCGAGTACGGCGCGACCGACGTGAAGGCGGCGGCCGACGCGGCGGCGGAGGCGCGGATGCTCCCGGTGGTCCGCCGGGCGTTCCCCGATCACCCGGTGTTCGCCGAGGAGGCCGGCCGCCTCGACGGAACCGGCCCCTATCGCTGGGTGATCGACCCGCTCGACGGCACCAACGACTTCGCGGCGGGGCTGCCGACCTTCGCCGCGTCGGTCGCGGTCCTCGAGGACGAGGAACCGGCGATCGCGGCCGTCAGGATCCCGGCGACCGAGGAGACGTACCTCGCGCGCCGGGACGCCGGCGTCACCTACGAGGGCGAGCGGGCGACGGCCGACAGCGACGTCGCCCTCGAGGCGAGCACGGTCGCGACGATCGTCGGACGCGACGTCCCGCGTGACCCCGACCTCTCCCGGCGGGCCGACGCGATCCGGGCGGCGCTGTCCGACGCGGTGAAGCGGGCCATCGACAGCTGGGCTCCGACGGTCCACTCCGGGCTCTTCGCCCGCGGGCGGATCCAGGGCCTCGTCCAGTTCCATCCCGACGAGGAGGAGCGCGCCGTCACCGAGCTGTTCGCGTCGGAGTCCGGCGCGGCGGTCCGCCGCGAGGGGTCGCTGTACGTCGCGGCGTGTGACGAAGCGCGGCTGGACGCGCTCTGGACGGCGATCGGCGACGTGCGGTGAGGCGGCGGTCGGGTTTCAGTCCATCGTGATGCCGTCCTCGGCCTCGAGCAGCTCGTGGTAGCGGTTCCGGATCGTGACCTCGGAGATGTTCGCCACCTCGCTCACCTCGCTCTGGGTCACCTTCTCGTTGGTGAGGAGGGCGGCGGCGTAGACGGCGGCGGCCGCGAGGCCGACCGGCGACTTCCCGGAGTGGATCCCCTGTGCCTTCGCGGTGTCGAGGAGCTGCCGTGCGCGACGCTCCGACTCGTCCGAGAGCCCGAGGTCGGAGGCGAACCGCGGCACGTAGCTCTCGGGGTCCGCGGGCTGGATCTCCAGTTTGAGCTCGCGGACGACGTAGCGGTACGTCCGGGCGATCTCGTCCTTCTCGACGCGGGAGACGCCGGCGATCTCGTCGAGGCTCCGGGGCGTCCCGGCCTGTCTGGCGGCGGCGTACAGCGACGCCGTGGAGACGCCCTCGATGGAGCGGCCGGGGAGGAGGTCCTCGTCGAGCGCGCGGCGGTAGATGACCGAGGCGGTCTCACGGACGTTGTCCGGCAGCCCGAGCGCGGAGGCCATCCGGTCGATCTCGCCGAGCGCCTGCTTCAGGTTGCGCTCCTTCGAGTCGCGCGTCCGGAACCGCTCGTTCCAGGTGCGGAGCCGCTGCATCTTCTCGCGCTGGCGGCTCGAGAGCGACTTCCCGTAGGCGTCCTTGTCCTGCCAGCCGATGTTGGTCGAGAGCCCCTTGTCGTGCATCATGTTCGTCGTGGGCGCGCCCACGCGGGACTTCTCGTCCTTCTCGCGGGAGTCGAACGCGCGCCACTCCGGCCCGCGGTCTATCTCGTCCTCCTCGACGACGAGCCCGCAGTCCGCACACACCGTCTCGCCGTGTTCGGTGTCCGTCGCGAGCTGGCCGCCGCACTCGGGGCAGCGCAGCTCCTCGTCCGCGGATGACTCGGTTTCCTGTTCCTCGTCGGCGTGTTCCGCCGTGTAGGTTCGAACGTTGTCGCTCATTGTGTTTGGATCGGAGGGACCGCGGAACCGAAAGATGGGTCTACGTTCGGTTTTCCTCACCTCTCGGTAAGGACGCGACTTATTTAAATCTTCGCTTCGATATCGAAGGTGAAAAGACGTCGAGAACTCGTTCCTGAGGCGCTCAAAATCCGATTTCACGATCGGACTTCCGTCACGATTCTTCGTGACCGACCGACGTGATCTGACGTCCGGATCCGATATATATCGGTTTCGTCCGCGTTCCGTCCTCGATCCTCCTCCGCTCGTGTCTCCTCCCCCGTTCTCGCCGTTTCCGTGAAGCCAATCGATTTACCGTTCGCCCCGCCAGAACCGCCATGAACCGGACGCGACTCGACCGCCTCCTCGGCGACCTCGACACCGACGGCTACCTGCTCGACGCCTCACAGAACGACGCGAACCAGCTGTACCTCTCGGGCTTTTCGGGCCCCGACCCCTTCCTCACCCTCTACGCCGACGGCGCGGTCCACCTGCTCGTCTCCGGGCTCGAGTACGGCCGCGCGCGGACGGAGGCGGCCGCCGACACGGTCGAACGCCACGCCGACTACGACTACGAGTACGGCGGGCGCGAGGAGCGCTACGACATGTACGCCCGGTTCGTGACGGACAAGGGCGTGAGGTCGGTCTCCGTGCCGCCGCGCGGTCCGGTCGGGACGGCCGACGCGCTCAGGGAGCGCGGGATCGACGTCGTCGTGGACGGCGACGACGCGCTCGGCGTGGTCCGGGCGGTCAAGACCGCCGAGGAGGTCGACGCGATACGGGAGGCCCAGCGCGCGAACGAGGCGGCGATGCGCGCCGCGGAATCGCTGCTCGCCGAGGCCGACGTCGCCGGCGACGGGAACGGAGGGGTACCCGGCGGGGAGGCGGGCGGCGACGCCGAGAACGCCGTCGAGCCGGGAACGCTCCTCCGCGACGGGGAGCCGCTCACCAGCGAGCGGGTCGCGGAGGAGATCGAGGTCACGCTGTTGCGGCACGGCTGCGCGCTCGACGAGACCATCGTCGCCGGCGGCGCGCAGGCCGCGGACCCCCACGACCGCGGGTCGGGACCCCTCCGGGCGAACGAGCCGATCATCGTCGACGTCTTCCCGCGGTCGAAGGCGACGAGGTACCACGCCGACATGACGCGGACGTTCTGCGTCGGCGAGCCCGACCCCGCGGCCCGCGAGTGGTACGACCTCACCGAGCGGGCGCTTGAGGCCGCCCTCGACGCCGTGGAGCCGGGCGCGACCGGCGAGGCGGTCCACGCCGCCGCCTGCGAGGTGTACGAGGCCGCGGGCGAGCCGACCTTCCGGACCGATCCCGAGACCGAGACGGGCTTCATCCACTCGACGGGCCACGGGATCGGCCTCGACGTCCACGAGTCGCCCCGGCTCGCGAGCGGTGCCGGCGAGCTGGAGCCGGGCCACGTCGTCACGGTCGAGCCCGGCCTCTACGACCCCGCGGTGGGCGGCGTCCGGCTCGAGGACCTCGTCGTCGTCACCGAGGACGGCCACGAGAACCTCACCGAGTACCCGATCGAGTTCGTGGTCTGAGCGGCTCCATCGGTCGGCCACGACCTCGGAACCGACGGGACGCCTCCTCGGAACCCACAAGACGTATGACGCCTCCCGCGAGAGGATCCGGGCGTGAACGCTGACGACACCCTCCTCAACGCGGTCATCGGCGCGGTCGCGACGATCGCCCTCTCGTTTACCGGGATCTCGCCCGTCCTCGGCGGCGCGCTCGCCGGCTACCTCGACGGCGGCGACTCCGGCGACGGGCTCCGGATCGGCGCGATCTCCGGCGCGATAGCGTCGATCCCGGTCGTCGGGTTCCTGCTTCTCGTGCTCCTCGTGCTCCCGTTTCTGGGAGTCTTCGGGTTCCCGCTCGAGGTCGGCATCGCCGCCGGAGGCGTCGTCGTCTTCGGGGTGATCGTCGTGGTCGGCGGGATCGCCTACACCGTGGCGCTGAGCGCGCTCGGCGGTCTCCTCGGCGTGTACCTGAAAGAGGAGCTGTGAAGCGGGCGGCGGCGTTCGGAGACTCCGGGCGATCTGTCCGGCATGAGAACCTCGAAGGTGGTTATATTCTCATTGAGGGGTTGATCTTACGGTCAAATCGATAACATTTCCGGTATAATCTGCGTGCTAGTGGTACGGGTGTTTCGGGGGAGCGTTGGATGGATAGAAGGGGATCGTTGCTGGGGCGGTGATGACCACCAAAGCCCCAGTCGCGAGGACTCGTGCGACTCGCTGTGCGCTTCGGTCGCTCGCGGTGCTCGCTCCCTCAGTGCGTGCTTCGTCGGACTTCGCCCTCGCGACTGCCCCTCTGAGTCCCGCCCGCACCTCACACCTCCCCAGCCTCGTCGCTCACTGCTCGCGGTTTCACCGCTCGCTGCCGAGGTGCTCACTTCGTTCGCACCTCGCACCGTTCGCGACGTCCCTCGCGGGCTCCTCGTGCCCCTCCGGGGCACTCGGAGGCGCGCCACTGCTCAGGCGATCGCTCGCACCTTCGCCTGTATCCAACGAACGCCCCTCACGACGCCGGCGAGCCGGCGTCGGCCGAAGCGAGCACGAGTCTCGGCCTCGCGTTTTATCCCGTCGCTGGCCGTCGTCCCGGTATGTCGAAACCGCAGCCGAGCTATCGGGTTCTGCGGCTCCTGTGTGCGAACCTGGCCGGGATGGTCGCGTTCCTCGCGGCGTACGTCGTCGCCCGCGACCCCGGCGTGGCAGTCGCCGCCGCCGCCGTGATCGCCGCCATCGGCTACGTCGCCTCGAGCGCCGTCGTCGACTACGCGGTCGGCGAGGGAGACGGCTGATCGGGTCGGGGTCGAAAAACGGGGTGTGATCGGGTGTCGACGATCGGCCGTCGGCGATCGGGCCTCGAAGGGTGGTCGTCGGGCCGTCTCAGAACGCGCCCGAGTGGACGGCGACGTCGGCCTGAAGCTCCTCGCGAACCGCCGAGTGGACGTGACAGATGTCCTCCGCGCGCTCGACGATCTCCGCGGCGGCCTCGTCGTCGAGGTCGGCCTCGACGTGGAGGTCGAAGGCGATCGATTCGAGGTCGTCGTCGTCGTCGAGCTCGGCACTCGCGTCGATCTGAACCTTGCCGAGGTCGTCCTCGCCGCGCTGGCCGCCGCCGACGCGGAACGCGGGGATGAAACAGGAGGCGTACGTCGCGACGAGCGCGGCGTTCGGGTTCGGGCCGGTCTCGTCGGTCGCGTCGATCTGAAGGTCGAAGTCGCCGACCTGGCTCGTACACGCGTACCCCTCCTCACAGACGGTCGTGGTCTCGATGTCGGACATGTCGTCTGCGAGATGGGCTCGCGCGCGCCTAAAACTTCCTATCGATTCCGATAGCGTCCGATACCCCGTTCAGGATTCGAGCACGTAGGTCTCGTCTCCCTCCAGGATCACGGGTTCCGCGGCCGCGCCGGCCGCCTTCACCTCGTTGACGAACTCCCGGGTGTCGATCTCGATCGGCGGGAACGTGTCGTAGTGCATCGGGAACACCACGTCCGCGCCCACCCAGTCGGCCGCGATGCCGGCCCCGGCCGGGCCCATCGTGAAGTGGTCGCCGACGGGCAGCGCCGCGGCGTCCGGCTCGAGGTACGGCGCGATCACGTCGACCATCTCGGACATGAGTCCCGTGTCGCCGGCGTGGTAGAACGTCGTACAGTCGGGGTCCGCCTCCTGGGTCGGCTTCTTGTCGCCGATCACGAAGCCGGCGGGCATCCCCGCGGAGGTACCGTATCCCGTGTCGATCCCGTTCGAGTGGTCCGCGCGCACCATCGTCACCCACGCGTCGCCGCACTCGACGGTGCCGCCGATGTTCATCCCCATGCCGCCGACGGCGTCCTCGTGGCCGAAGGTGTCCTGGACGTACCCCGTCAGCTCGGGGGTGGCGACCACCGTCGCGTCCTCGTACCGGTCGACGTCGCCGATGTGGTCGGCGTGTCCGTGCGTCAAGAGGAGGTAGTCCGGGTCGAGCTCTTCGGGGTCGACGTCAGTCTGCGGGTTGTCGAAGAAGGGGTCGATCAGTAGTTCGGTCTCGTCGACGACGACGTGCCACGTCGAGTGGCCGTGCCAAGTGAGCTCCATGGTCCGGTCGGTACGTCTCGGCGGAGACTAATAAACCTCGACGCCCCGGAAGACGGATCCGCGGGTCGGGCGGGTCACGAGTCCGACGGATCCGACGACCCGCGTTCGATCCGACGAAAGCGCTAACGGACGGGAGCGCGAACGTCGACCGGATGCCCTCCGAGCCCAGCACCTGCGGCGCGCCGTCCGCGTGTCCGGCGTGCGGCGAGTCGGTGCCCGCCGGGGCGAGCTTCTGTCCGGCTGCGGCGCCGACCTCGACGACGCTTCCCTCCCCGCCCGCTGTCCCGACTGCGACGAGCGATTCGCGGCCGACGACCGGTTCTGTTCGAACTGCGGCGCGGCGCGGTCGGGACGGCGGGCGGCGAACTCGACCGCGTCGGCGCCCCGCCGAGGGGCCGGCTCGGACCCGTCCGCCTCCCGTTCGGGTCGATCCACGTCTCCGGGCTCGCCCTCGGACGAGAGCCAGCGCGCCTTCCGTCGGCGGGTTCAAGAGCACCTCGACGCCGGCTGGGAGATCGAACGGGACGACGGCGACCGCGCCGTCCTCGTCGACAGGGGGATCGGCTCCACCGGCGTCCACGTCCTCCTGTTTCTGACCACCGGCGGCGTCGGAAATCTCCTGTACGGCTGGTGGCACTACTCCGAACTGGCCGAGCGGCTCCGGATCGTCCGGGGAGACTCGACGCCGCCTCGCCCCCCGTCGAACGCCGGCGGGGGTACGGTCGAGACCGTCTCCACGTATCTGCTCAGCGGGCTGCTGTTGCTGATCGGCGGCTGGATCGCGGCGGTCGCGGCCGTCGGCGGATCGCAGGGATTCGCGCTGATAGGGGTCGGATTCGCCCTGCTCGGTGCCGGGACGGCCCCGCCGGTCCGTCGGCGGCTGGGCCGCCGGCACGGCCTCACGGAGTTCGGCCGGCTCCGCACCGTCGACCACCGGGTGCTCCGGTCGACGGAGCGAGTCGAGGAGCCCTGCGTCGTCTGCGGGGAGGCGTTCGACCGCGGGCTCGTTCGCCGGCGGCGCGACGAGACGGTGGTGGCGGGCGTTCCCCTCGTGACTCACGACGAGCGATGCAACCACTACTGCGTCCGATGCGCTCGCGAGGAGCTGTTCGGGCTCGACGAGGACGCGGTCGACGACGCGACGGACGCCGACCGGGAGACCGCGGGATCGAAGCGAGCGGGGCCAGGACCGGCGCGGTCGAGGTCGGGATCGGAGGCAGGGCCGAGGTCGTCGGAAGCGGCGGAAGCGGAGGCCTCGGAAGCGGCGGAAGCGGAGGCCTCGGAAGCGGCGGAGGCATCGCCGGAGGCGGATACGGATCCGGCGCGGGAGCGGTGACGGCGGTCGGATCCGCGGACGCGGTCGGCCCCGCCGGCAACAACGGACCCATCCCGGAAGACTATAACCGTCACGGTCGATTCGGTGGTATGCACTACGCACGGTTCCGCGACCCGGCCGGATCGATTCGAAAGGGCCGCTACGATCCCGAGACCGAGACGGTCGCGTTCGGCGACGACGTGTACGACTTCGACGACCCCGACATCGACGTACTGCCGCCCGTCGACCCCTCGAAGATCGTCTGTATCGGCCGCAACTACGCGGAACACGCCGCCGAACTCGGCAACGAGGTGCCCGACCGACCGCTGCTCTTCTTGAAGGGACCGAACGCGCTCGCGGGCCACGGCGACACCGTCACCGCCCCCGAGGGGAAAGACCGGATCGACTGGGAGGCGGAGTTCGTCGTCGTGATCGGCGAGTCGTGTAAGGACGTCGCGGCCGAGGACGCGATGGACGTCGTCGAGGGGTTCACCTGTATGAACGACGTCTCGAACCGGGACGACCAGAACCGCGAGCAGAACTGGGTGCGCGGGAAGGCGTTCGACAACTCGGCCCCGCTCGGCCCCGTCGTCGCGACGCCCGACGAGGTGCCCGACGAGGCGAGCGTCGAGCTCCACGTGAACGGCGAGCAGAAACAGGACGGCCACCTCGGCCAGCTGATCTTCGACGTGCCGACGCTGATCGAGGAGATCACGACGTACCTGACCCTGGAGGAGGGCGACGTGATCGCCACGGGTACTCCCGACGGCGTCGGCCCGCTCTCCGACGGCGACACGGTCGAGGTGACCGTCGAGGGCGTCGGCACGCTCGAACACGACGTTCGGATCCCCTGAGATCGGAGTCGAACTGCTTCCGTCATCGCGGTTCTCGCCGACCGTACCTCGTCGCACGCCACGATACGGACCGGTCGCACACCACGTTTCCGGTGAATTGGTGGGGACGGTCGATCGGACACCACGACGGTCCTCGGCCCGCCACGTTCGATCACGCTTAAGGTCGGCCGTCGCCGACCAACGGGCATGCAACCACGGGATCTCTCGGATCACTCCCCGTACGTCCCCGGCAGGGGCGTCGAGGAGGTCGCCCGCGAGCTCGGGATCGACCGGTCGGAGCTGATCACGCTCTCCTCGAACGAGAACCCCCACGGCCCGAGTCCGGCGGCCGTCGAGGCGATCCGCGAGCACGCCGACCGGGTGAACACCTACCCGAAGTCCTCGCACGCGGACCTCACCGACCGGATCGCCGAGGAGTGGGACGTGGCCGCGGAGCAGGTGTGGGTCTCGCCGGGCGCGGACGGCTCGATCGACTACCTCTCGCGGGCGGCCCTGGAGCCCGACGACCGGGTGTTGGTGCCCGATCCCGGCTTCGCCTACTACGCGATGTCCGCCCGGTACCACCACGCGGGCGTCGAGACGTACCCGCTCTCGATCGACGACGGGTTCACGCAGACCGCAGAGCGCGTCCTGAGCGCCTACGGCGGCGAGCGGATCGTCTACCTCACCTCGCCGCACAACCCGTCGGGATCCGTGATCCCCCTGGCGGCGATCGAGACGATCGCGGACGCGACCGCCGAGGAGACCCTCGTCGTCGTCGACGAGGCGTACGGCGAGTTCGCGGACGTCGACAGCGCGATCCCGCTCGTGAACGACCGGGACGACGTCGCCGTCCTCCGGACGTTCTCGAAGGCGTACGGGCTCGCCGGCCTCCGGATCGGCTACAGCGTGGTGCCAGAAGCGTGGGGGGAGGCGTACGCCCGCGTCAACACCCCGTTCGCGGCGAGCGAGCTGGCGTGTCGGGCCGCGCTGGCCGCGCTCGACGATCCGGATCACGTCGCGGAGTCCGTCGAGACCGCGCGGTGGGCCCGCGAGCACGTCTCGAACGAGCTCGATGCCGAGACGTTCGAATCGGCCGGGAACTTCGTGCTCGCGCGGGTCGGCGACGGGAGCGCCGTCGCCGAGGCCGCCAGGGAGCGCGGCGTCATCGTCAGGGACTGTACCTCCTTCGGCCTCCCCGACTGCGTGCGGATCTCCACCGGCACCCGCGAGGACACGCGGGAGGCGGTCGAGCGCCTCAACGACGTGCTCGCGGACCTCGAACCCGAGGCGGAAGCGTGACTAGAAACGCGGGAGACACGCCGGATGCCGACCGCACCGGCGACCCTGATCGCGACGACGACCGCCCCGACCGCGTCGCCGTCACCGGCACGCCGGGGACCGGGAAGTCGACCGCGACGGACCTCCTCGCCGACGAGTACGACGTGATCCACCTCAACGAGCGGATCAAGGGGAACGACGACCTCTGGACCGAGCGCGACGCCGAGCGCGACACCCTCGTCGCCGACCTCGACGCGGTTGCCGAGCACCTCGGCGACTGGACCGGCGTGCTCGACTCGCATCTGGCCCATCACTTCGAAGTCGACCGGGTCGTCGTCCTGCGCTGTCGTCCCGAAACCGTCGAGGAACGGCTCCGCGGCCGCGGCGAACCGGCGGCGACCGCGGCGGAGAACGCCGAGTCGGAGGCGCTCGACGTGATCCTCTCGGAGGCCGTCGCGGCACACGGCGCGGAGAACGTCTACGAGGTGGACACGACCGACCGGAAACCCGAGGCGGTCGCCGACGCGGTCCGCGCCGCGATCGAGGGCCGGATCGAACCGAGCGCCGGAGCCGTCGACTTCACCGACTACTTATGAGCCGGCCGGGCGTTGCGGACGGTCGAACCATGTGTTCGTCGACGGGGGAGATCCGAGCGTGACGCTGGATCGGTTTCGGTCGGTCGCGGACCGTCTGCTCGGTCCGTGGGTACGAGCCGCCGACCGGCTTGGGCTCTCGCCCGATCAGGTGAGCGTGCTCGCGTTCGGCGCGGCCCTCCTCGCGGCCGGCGCGTTCGCGGTCGCGGACCCCGCGTTCTACGTTCTCGGATCGCTTCTCGTGTTGCTCAACGGCTGGTTGGACCTCGTCGACGGCGCGCTCGCCCGCGAGCAGGCGGTCGCCTCGGACGGCGGCGACCTGTTGGATCACGTGCTCGACCGCTACGCCGACATCGCCGTCATCGCGGGGTTCACCGCCGGGATCGACGCGTACGCGGTGGGCTTTCTCGCGGTGACCGGCGTGTTGATGACGTCGTACATGGGGACTCAGATCCAGGCGGTCGGGATCGGTCGCGAGTACGGCGGACTGCTCGGACGCGCCGACCGCCTGGCGCTGATGGGGATCGTGGGCGTCGTCGCCGCCGTCTACTCCGCCCCGATCGTCGCCGGGTTGAACGCGGTCGGCCTGTTGCTCGCCCTCTTCGCCGCCGTCGGCCACCTGACCGCACTCCAGCGCTTTCTCGGCGCGTGGAGCGATTTATAAAGAGGAGACCGGCGTACGCGGGGCGTGCTTAGCAGACGAGGTTATTCGCGAACAGATTTTCGTCGCCGTCGTCGACCAGCTGCTCGCCGTCGTTCCCGCAGATGCGGTTTCTCGAGAGCCCGCTGTCGTCGGCGTTGATAACGAGACCGTCGCCCCCGTTGCCATTGATGTTGTTCTTCCGGAACGGAAAGCTGCTTCCGGCGAGGACGACGCCGTCGCCGTCGTTGCCCGTCGCGCGATTGAACTTGACCTTGGCGCCTGTGGATGCGACGCGGAACCCGCCGCCGCCGTTCGAGACGGCGACGTTGCGGAGGCAGTCGCGATCGACTCCGACGTCGAATCCGACGCCGTCGTTCGACACCGCTGCGTTCTTCGTGAACGTTCCGACCGACGCGTTGACGCCGTCACCTCCGTTTCCGACGAACGTGTTTCCGCTCACGCTCGCGACGTCTCCGCTAGAAGAGAGCCCGTGACTTCCGTTCCCGACGATTACGTTGCCGCTGAGTGTCGGCGTCGGCGCGTCCTCCAAGTCGATTCCCGCGCCGTCGGCGTTCGCGACGTAGTTGTCCACGAACCGCACCCGGCCGTCGAACACGTTCGTCACTCCCACCGAAATCCCCGCCCCCCTCGCGGGACCCGTGACGAAGTTGTTCGATATTCTGTGAGAGCCCATCAGATCGTCATAGAACTGCATCGTCGCCGCAACGTTCCGGGCGAACACGTTGTCGGCTTGGTTCTCGAATATCTGCAGACCTCCCGCTATGGTGTTGTCCACCGCGCGCAGGCCGCCGACGGACTCGCTATTGAAACCCTGTATGACGTTGTTCCTGACAACTGAACCGGCCAAGTCGTCAATGCCAATACTCCCGTCCGGAAGGTGCAGATTCTGCAGCGTGAGATTCACGATACTCGGTCCGTCGTAGCTCCCTCCTCCGACGCCGCCGCCCGTGGTGGTGTAGCCGTTCCCGTCGATCGTCACGTCTTCGACGCCGGGTCTGATCCGGACTCGTCCGTCGAAGTCGGCGGTCTGGACGAACGTCGTCCCCGAATCATCCGGCGTGACGGTGATCGGCTCGCCGAACTCGACCGCACCGTCGGCGGCGCTCGCCGTCCCGACCAGTCCCATCGACGCGCCGACGCCCGCCGCGCTCGCTTTTAGTACGTCTCGCCTCGACGCGTCGTCCCTGAAGGATTCAAACACAATTCTATATGTCTTCTATACTATATTTTGTTAGTTTGTCCTTAGTGGATCGCTCAACGGACAGCACGGAGGCGAATCAACGTCGTTCAACCGTGCGAAAAGGGCGCACACGCATCCGATAATCAAATATTTACCTGAATTGAGGCGCTAAGGCCCCTTCCTCAACGAACGAGCGAAGCGAGTGAGTAGGGAGGGGATACAGCGTTCACAAGAGCAGAGCTCTTGTGCGCGGACGAGACGCTGCGCGTCTCGTCAACGCCGCACGGTTCTCAAACACGTTCGACGCTCGGCCTACAGGCCCACGCAATCGAAACAACTATGCGCACAGATACGCATAATGCGTATGTAGTGAGGCGGAAGAACATCACCATCCGCGAAGACCAAGCCGAGTGGGTCGAGGAAAACCACCTCAACCTCTCGTCGTTCGTTCGCGGACAACTTGACGAACTCATCGAAGAACGCTCGTGAACTACAACTACAGGTATCGACTTCGACCGTCCGACGCTCTCGAAGAACAGTTAGCGTGGACTGTCGATGTTCCACTCGCGGACGGTGACGGATCGTAGCGAACGGTCGAGCACGGTCACCCGCGAAGGAACTTTAAAAGCGTCCGGGCGGAGCTTCCCGGAGAGGAACTCCAAGAGCTTCCTGGCCCACGTCTCCGAGGAGACCACGAGGTGGTCGCCTGCGTACGTTCCCCGGTCGGTCCGCACGCGCACGCCGTCGCCGACGGGCTCCCAGTCGAGTACGCGTTCCCGAGCACGGACCGTTCCGCCGTGAGCCTGCGCGCGCCTGACGTGCGCCGTGCTCGCCCGCTCGATCGCGCACAGGATGTCGCCTCGGACGGGGGCGATCTGCTGGATCACGTGCTCGACCGCTACGCCGACATCGCCGTCATCGCGGGGTTCTCCGCCGGGATCGACGCGTACGCGGTGGGCTTTCTCGCGGTGACCGGCAGCTTCGCCGACGCGCGCTCGACTCACTCCGGGCCGGGCGTGAGCCGGTCGACCGTCGCCCCGCAGGCCGTACACGAGAGCACGTAGTCGTCGCCGTCGACCTCGTAGGTTCGGTCGACCTTCGCGCCGCAGGCGGGACACGGCTCCTCGATGACCGCGCCGTCGTCGTCTTTCGGCGCACCGACGGCGATGACGTGGGCGGGCGTCTCCCCGACCGCGCGCGCCAGGTTCGTCGTCTCCGGCGGAACGAAGACCGCCTCGCCGGCCGTCACCGAGACGACGCCGTCTGCCAGTTCGACCGCGAGTTCCCCCTCGAGGACGTAGAACAGCTCCTCGTGGTTCGGGTGTCGGTGAGTGCCCCACGGGAGCCGTTGGCCGGGGTCGGCGACGTAGTAGTTGAACCCGAACTCGGTCACGCCGAGGGCCTCGTCGACCTCCTTCTTGTGGCTGGTGGGGTTTGGCGCGTCCGGCAGCCCCTCGACGGCGACCTTCGTGACCTCGCCGTCGGTCGCGTCCGGGTCGCCGTCGATCGCGTCCGGATCATCGTCGGGTTCGTCGGAGTCCGTCATGATCGGGGATCGACGCTCGCCGGCTTAAGACTCCCGCGCCGTCGATCCGACCACGGAGTCGATCTCGGTCGCCGAGACCGAGTCCGCCCCGGCCATCGAGTTTAAAAGTATCCGCCCGAAAGGGTGAGCCATGCCGACCTTCGAACTGAACCTCTCGGACGACGTGTACGCCGATTTCCAGCAGCTCGCCGACTCCGAGTTCGTTACCGAAGAACAGGCCGCAGAGGAGCTGATCGCCTCCGGTATCGAGGCGTACAACGTCAGCGTCGTCGACGACGACCCCCGCGACGAGATGCTCGACGGCGCGGAGAACAACATGTTCGACACCGCGGAGGATCCGGGCAGCCTCGAGGACGACCGGCTGTAGGCCGGATCCCTGGAGCCCGCTCCCTTCTCTCAGTACCCCAGCTCGAGCAGCCGGTTCGCCAGCAGCGTGACGAGCGCGAGCGTCATCACCGCCGCGAGCAGGCCGAACGCGACGGCCCACCCCGCGACGTCGGAGACCGCCCCGACGACGACGCTGCCCGACGCGCCGAACACCATGTAGACGGTGCGCACGAGCCCGAACCCGGCCCCGCGCTCGGCGTCCGAGAGCAGGTCCATGAACCGCGACTGGAGCGGGGCTCCCCACGACATCGCCAGCCCGACGAGGAGGACGCCGGGAACGATGGGTGCGAGCCCGGACCCCTCGCGGGCCGCGACGACGAGGAGCGCGTACCCGACCACGCCGGACGCCATCGTGAGAATCACGGTCTCGTCCCGGCCGATCCGGTCGGAGAGCGACCCGGTCAGCGGCTGGCTGCCGCCGTGGACGAGGAAGTACAGCGAGAACAGAAGCGCCGACAGCGCACCGGAGAGTCCGCCGCCGACCTCGAGGAACGTCGGCAGGAAGGAGGCGGTGGCCTGCCAGGTGAACGCGCCGAGCGTCGCCAGCCCGGTCGTGTAGAGGATCGACGGCCGCGAGAGCAGTTCGACGAGCGGGCCGACCGCGAACCGCTCGCGCATGGGCTGGTCGGGCCGGCGCGGTTCCGTCGGCCGGATCCGCCACGCGAACAGCGCGAACACGGGGACCGCGACGGCGACGCCGAGCAGGACGCCCGCGCGCCAGCCGTGACGCGCCCCGACGAGCGCGGCCGCGGGCGGGGCGGCGAGCCCGGCGATCGGGCCGCCGGCGACGTGGACGCCGATCGCACGCCCGATGTCGTCGAACTGTCGGGTCAGGAAGGTGGTCGCGACCGAGTAGTGGAGGCCGGCACCCGCACCGAGGACGACGGTGAACAGCACGAACGCGAGGATGGACGGCGAGGCGGCGATGAGCAGCGAGGCGACCGCGGTCGAGCCGACGGCGACGAGGATCACCGTTCGCTCGCCGTAGCGGTCGCCGAGGATTCCCGAGGGGAACTGCGAGAGCGCGTACGCGAGCCACATTCCCGAGAGCGCGAGCCCGACGGTCGCGTTCGTGACCTCGAAGGCGGCGGTGATCTCCGGGACGAGCGGGCTGATGGCCAGCCGAGCGACCATCGTCGCGGTGAACGCGAGGGTACAGAGCCCGAGCGCCGTGTGTGCGTACCGCCAGTTCACGGCCGCCCTACCGGACCCGTATCAAAGCGGGTTCCGATCTCGGCGGCGGTCGCCGGGATCGGCCTCCCCCGGTGGGGACTTCCCTGTTGGGGGCGCGATCCCGCGAGCACCCGTCAGGGCGCGAGACGGAACGCGAGGCAGTTACGAGCGGCACGAGGGACGAACGGAGTGAGTCCCTCGATACGCGAGCGGCGAAGCCGCGAGCGCGAGCAACGAGGCCGGGGAGGCGTGAGCTGCGGGGCGGTCCCGTGAGCGGAGCGGGCTCGGGAACCTGCTACTCGTCGAACGTGGATCTACCCGTCATCGAATCCGTGGATACCCGCCGTCGTCACCTCGACCCCGTCCTCGGTGACGAGGATGGTGTGTTCCGCCTGGCTCACGAGCGCGTCGTCGGCCTCCTTGAGGACGGGGTAGCCCTTGACCACGTTCGCCTGTTTGAGCCGGCGTAGCGCCATCCCGGCGCGGTCGTCGGAGAGCCAGCGGGCGGCGAAGGGGAGCCCGTCGAACTCCCGGATCTCCTCGAGTACCTGTCGCGCCCTGCGGTCGCGGACGCTCCGCTCGCGTTCGAGTTCGAAGATCTCCTCGTCGGTTCCCTCGCCGACCTTGCCGCGGCCGTCGGTCGCGAACGGCTCGATGGCGACCGCCTGGCCGGGCTCCAGCTCGACGGAGCGGTCGACGCCGCGGTTGGGGACGTTCGGCCCCGTGTGGGCGTCGTACCGCTCGACGCCGTGTCCGGAGAGGTTCAACACCGGGGTGTAGCCGTACCCCCGGATCACGTCCTCGATCGCCCTCCCGACGACGCCCACCTCGACGCCGGGGCCCGCCTCGTCGATCGCGGCCTCCAGGGCCATCTCCGCGGCCTCAACGAGCTCGACGGTGCCGGTGTGGTCGACGGTGACTGCGGCGTCGGCGATGTAGCCGTCGACGTGGACGCCGACGTCGAGACACACCATCTCCTCGCCGAACTCCGTCTCGTCGTCGCGGGACGGGGTCGCGTGCGAGGCCTCGGGACCGACGCTGAGGTTGACGGGGAACGCCAGCCCCGCCCCCTCCTCGCGAACGAAGTCCTCCACCCACTCGGCGACCTCGAGCTGCGTTCGGCCCGGCTCGACCATCGACCTGGCCTCGTTCATCGCCTCGACCAGCACCGCGCCGGCCTCCCGGTAGCTCTCGACCGCGTCGTCGTCGAGGGGTCCGTGACTCATGGGTTCGGGTTCGTCGAGGGGCCGCAAAGAGGTTGCGGGAGCGGAACGGTCGGCGGGCGACGCTCGCCTCTCCGCTCACTCGTCGCGGTTCGCCTCCCGCGGGCTCCGTCGAACTCCCGTTCTTGGGGCGTCTCTCAGTCCGAAACGACCGGTCGCCGGAACCTGCTTGTGGTACGGGTGTTTCAGTAGTGATCGGGGTGAGTAGAACGGGACCCTTGCTGTCGCGGTGACGATCCCCAAAGCCCCAGTCGCGAGGACTCGCGCGGCTCGCTGTGGTCCTCGTCACTCGCTCCGCTCGTTCCTGCGGTCCTTGCTTCGCCGGGCTTCGTCCTCGCGACTGCCCCTTTGAGTCCCACCCACCCCGCACCGCACCGCACCTCACGCCTCCCCAACCTCGCTGCTCACTGCGTTCGCAGCGTCCCTCGCGGGCTCCTCGTGCCCTGTCGGGCACTCGGAGGCGCGCCACCGCGATCAGTCGGTGTTTTGTCTGTACTGAACGATCGGGAGAGAGACTCATCGGGGGGGAACCGACTCGCTCCGACGAACGAGTCCCTACCCGTCCAGCGACCGGACGGCCGAGACCGCCTCGTCGACGGGGGGTGCGTCGAACCAGTCGGTCCCGGTGTAGGCGTTCGCGCCGGCGGCGTACATCGCCGAGACCGTCTCGAGAACGTCGTCCGGTAGGTCGATCGGTCGCTCCTCGCAGAGTTCGCGCCAGTCGGCGAGGTCGCGGTCGGCGACCGCGGCCTTCGCCTCGCCGACCGCCGTGACCCACTCGGGGTCGACGCGTTTGTACCACTGGCGGACGACCTCCTTCGAGACCTGCTGGCCGTCGTAGGAGAACCGGTTCTCGTCGAAGGTGCCGACCACGTCGGCGACGCGGAGCTCCCCGTCGACGTAGAGACACTCGATCTTGCCGTCCTCGTGGACGAACCCGGCCGCCTCGGCGCGGTCGGTGACGACGCGGTTCACGTCGCGCGCGAGGTCGGCGAGCCGGTCGACGTCGGCCCGGCCGGCGATCCGGTCGGCCTCCTCGCGCGAGAGGTAGCGGTCCTGCTCCTCGTACTTCGTCGAGAACTCCACCACCGGCTCGGGGAGGTCCACGGACCCGTCCGGCCACTCCTCGAAGGGGAGGTCGAAGTCGGCGGGATCGCGTCGGCTCCGGAGGCTCGACCCCACGGGGACCGTGTTCCGGAAGACGACCTCCAGGGGGACGAGGTAGTTCTCCCCGCCCGCGGCGTGGAACGCGTCGTAGTCGTATCCCGCGTCGGGACCCGCGTACGGGAGGTCCGGCACCTGCGTCAACGCGATCGCCATCTCCGTCGGCGGCGCGTCGGCCTCGGCGAGCGGGACGACCGCGTCCTCGGGGTCGGTTCCCGACTCGACCGCGACGGGGTCGACGACGCCGCGGTAGTGAGTCGGGACGCCGGCGTCGGCCAGCCGCTCGAAGTTGAACGCGCCCATCGCGCAGAGGCTCGCGCCCTTGCGCGGGATCGCGTCGGGCATCCGTCCCCAGTCGAACACGGAATAGGCGTCGGTGAACGCGAACCGGCCGCGGCCGAGGCCGTCGGCGGTCGCGGGCTCGACGACGCGGAACTCCTTGACGCTCGTCATACCGGATCCGCGACCGCCTCCCAAATGAAGCTTTCAGTTACGTGGTCACCTCGACGGCCCGCCGAGCCTATCGATCCGCATTCGTGGATCGCCTCGACGGATGAGCCGCCGTCGGGCCGGCCGTCGGCATCGAAAGGCCCTCACGCCTCCCCGTCGCAGGTGGGCGTATGAACGAGACGCGCGAGACGGGCGCGGTCGTCGTCCTCCGGTACGGCCACCGACCTGGGCGGGACGACCGTATGACGACGCACGTGGGCCTGACCGCGCGGGCGCTCGGCGCGGACCGGGTGATCCTCCCGGACAACGCCGGCCAGTCCGCGGAGACGGTGCGGGGGGTCACGGACCGGTTCGGCGGCCCGTTCGCGGTCGAGTTGCGCGACGACCAGAAGGCGATCGTCCGGAACTGGGAGGGCGTCGTCGTCCACCTCACGATGTACGGCGAGCGGATCCAGGACGTCGAGGCGGCGATCCGCCGGGCGGTCCGCGGCGGCGACGAGGTCGTCGACGGCGACGGCGGCGACGGCCGCGACGAGGGAGGCCGGGACCTCCTCGTCGTCGTCGGCGGCGAGAAGGTGCCGTGGGCGCTCTACGAGCGGGCCGACTTCAACGTAGGCGTGACGAACCAGCCGCACTCGGAGGTCGCCGGCCTCGCCGTCTTCCTCGACAGGCTCTTCGAGGGCGAGGAACTCGACCGCGAGTGGGTCGACGCCGACCGCCGCGTGGTGCCCGAGGCGACCGGTAAGACGGTGGTCGACGCGGACGACGACGGGTAGTTCGGGCGGGCCGTCGGATCTCGACCGCCCGGCCCTTCGGGCGCGGATCTACCGGCCCTCACAGCCGTACTCGGTGCGTTCCCGGTCGATCAGCTCGGGCGTTCCCCGCAGGATGCCGCGCATGTTCGACATCGGCTCGCCGACCTTGATCCCGTGTTCCGTGATCTCGAACTCGCGGATCGTCCGCTCGAAGTCACTGGTCCGCTTCTTCAACACGCCGATCGCCTTGCGCATCTCCCCGTGTATCTCCAGGTGCCGTAAGAAGACGATGTTGTCGGCGAGGTAGCTGATGTTCTCCATCGTCGCCCGGAACTCCCCCGTGACGTTGCGCGTCTCGTCGACGAAGACGGCGGTCACGCCCATGTTCTTGAGGTAGCGGCCGAGCGCGTGCATATGCTGGAGCATCGTTGTCTCCTCGCCACGGAGGGTGAGCCGGTACCCCGAGATCCCGTCGATCATCACGATGTCGGCGTCGCGCTCCTCGACCTCCTCGCGAACCATTCGCGCGAACTCCTGGGGCGACCGTTCCAGCGCCTCCACTTCGGTCACGTCGAGGGTCCCCTTCTCGATCATCCGGTCGACGGGGATGTTGACCGCCCGCGACCGGTGAGGAACGTCTCCTTCGTCTCCTCGAAGAGGTAGATGGCCGACCGCTCCCCGCGGCCGGCGGCCTCCTTCATGAACTGCGTGGCGAGCGTCGTCTTGCCGACGCCGGTCGGACCGCTGACGATGCTCACGGTCCCGCGCTCGAGCCCGCCGGCGAGCAGCTCGTCCACCTCGGGGATGCCCGAGGAAATGGTCTCGAGTTCGTACTCACCGACGTGCTCGCCCGGCTGGAGCGCCGGATAGGCCGCGATCCCCCGGTCGGTGATCCGGTAGGCGTGGTCGCTGCCCTGCGTCGAGGAGCCGCGGAACTTCGGCACGCGGATCGACTTCCCGTGCGCCTCGGTACCCAACACGATCGTCCCGTCCGTGATGAACTCGAGGTCGTCGCTCGGCAGCGACGGCGTGTCCTGGACGGTGAACAGCACGGTCGCGTTCCGCCCCTTGAGAAAGCGCATGAATCGGACGACCTGCTTGCGGAACTGGTAGTCGTCGTCGGTCAGGAACCGCAGCTGTGTCAGGGAATCGACGACGACCCGGTCCGGATCGACCTCGGAGATCCCCTCGACGATCCGTTCGGTGAGCGCCTCCCGTTCGACCTCCGAGGGGGCGAACACTTCGTACGACTGGTCCTCGGTGAAGACGTCCGCGTTCGGGCTCAGATCGAGAAAGTCGATCGCCTCGGTGTCGAACCCCAGGGCCGCGGCGTTCGCCTTCAGGTCGCCGAGGTCCTCCTCGAGGTTGATGAAGAGCGCCGCCTCGCCTCGTTCGACGCCCTCGTCGAGGAAGCGGAGGCCGAGGATCGTCTTCCCGCTTCCCGCCCGTCGATCATGTAGCTCCGCTCCCGGATCAGCCCGCCGGACAGGATCTCGTCGAGCCCGGCGACGCCGGTCGAGGCCCGCTCGGGGAGTGATGGTGACATCCCGTCGGCGTTCGGCGAGTAGAGTTATAAAGGACGACGCCGCGGCGAGCGGCAATGTAGAGGGACAACCATTAGTGGACGTGTCCGGTTTTATTATGGGATATGGGCTCGGGTTCCGAGGAGGTCGACGGGGACGCCGTCCGCGACTCCGGCGACCGCGGGGAGAGACCCGGCCTGCTGCTTTTCATGCGACCGGGACGCGACCGCGACCTGCTCGTCGAGGCACTGAGCGGGCGGTATCGGGTCGAGACGGCGACGGACGCGGCCGCGCTCGAGTCGACCTTCGACTGCTGTCTCCTCGACGCGGCCGGGTTCGAGCGGGCGGCCGGAGCCATCGAGCCGCGGCGGGAGCGGGCGGCCCCCGCGTTCCTCCCGTTCGTCCTTCTGGTTCCCGAGGACGCGAGCGGCCCGGCCGCGGAGCGCGCGTGGGAGCGCGTCGACGACGTCGTCGACCTCCCGGTGAAACGCGCCGAGCTGGCCGCCCGAGTCGCGAACCTAGTCGAGCGCCGGGAGACCTCCTTGCGGCTCGCGGAGACGGTCGAGGAGCTGCGGCTGAAAGAGCGGGCGATGGACGAGGCTCCGGTCGGTATCACCCTCGCGGAGCCGGGGACGGAGGACAACCCGCTGACCTACGCGAACGCGGAGTTCGAGCGGCTGACCGGGTACGGCTCCGAGATGCTCGGCGAGGACTGTCGGTTCCTCCAGGGCGAGGAGACCGACGAGGAGACGACGGCGCGGGTCCGGGAGGCGATAGACGCCGAGGAGCCGGTCTCCGTGGACGTCCTGAACTACCGGGCGAACGGTCGGACGTTCTGGAACCGGCTCACGGTCGCGCCGATACGCGACGCGGAGGGGACCGTCACGGACTACGTCGGGTTCCAGACGGACATCACCGACCGGAAGATCCGCGAGCGCAGGCTGGAGGTGATGAACCGCGTGCTCGACCACAACCTCCGGAACAAGATGAACCCCATCGACGGCTACGCGGAGCTCCTCCGCGAGGAGGTCGACGACGAGCACGAGCGATCGATCGAGGTGATAGCGGAGACGACGGACGACCTCATGCGGATCGCGGAGGCGGTCCGGAAGATCGAACACACGCTGTCGTCGTCCGACGCCGCGGCGCCCGCGACCGCGTTGCGCGACCGGCTCTCGGAGCTCGTGAACACGTTCGAGGGGCGGTACCCGAACGCGACCTTCGAGCTGTCCGTCCCCGAGGACGACCCGCTCGAGGTCACCGTTCTCGGGTTGCTGACCGCGATCGAGGAGGGCGTCGAGAACGCGGTGAAACACAACGGTGCCCCGAACCCGTCCGTCGAGATCCGGGTCGACCGCCCGGAGCCGGGGTGGATCGCGGTCGAGATCGAGGACGACGGTCCGGGGATCCCGGACCACGAGACGCACGTGCTCAGACTCGGCGAGACGTCGCTGAAACACGCCGACCGGCTGGGCCTCTGGCTGATGTACTGGGTCGTGAGCAAGGCGGGCGGAGACTTCTCCGTGAGCACCGGCGGGGGGGCGGGCACGACCCTTCGACTGTCCGTCCCGACGGACCCGACCGAGTCGTGAGGGCCACCCGGAGCCGGTAGCGGGGGCGACGAGCGCCTACAGCGCCCGCTTCGACCGGAGCCGAGCGAGCCGAACTCGCGCCTCCTGTCGGCTCGTCCCGCGCACCCGACCGGTCTCGTCGTCCGCCATCGAGACGAACGAGAGTCGGTCGAAGAGCGGCGGCCAGTCGGCCGCGCCGGCGGCCTCGCCCGCGAACGCGACCGCGTTCGCGAGGCCGTCGCGTTCCGTCTCGCCGGCGCGGGCCACCGCGGCGTCGGCGGCGCGCCGGCGGTCGGCGACGAACAGCCGGTCGCCGACGACCGCCGGGATCCACGCCGGGAGCGCGACGATCCAGACGAGGAGGCCGGCGGCGGCGTACGCCGGTGCCGGGATCCGCTCGCGGTCGGGCTCGTACCCGTGGATCCGGTTGACGCGGCGGTCCGCCGGGCTGCGGTCGGACCGGCGACCGACGAGAAGCGTCGCGAGCAGCGTCACCCACTCCACGACGACGAGTCCGGGTAACAGCGCGGTCGTAAAGGCCGCCTCGCGGGTGCGAAGTCTGACCACCGCGTGGCGCAACGCGGCGTCGCGGTCCGCCGCCGGCAACGAGAGGAGCCGCGTGGAGACGACGAGCCGCGACCCCCGGTAGCCGTCGGCGACGGCGACGTTGGCCGCCTCGGCCCGGACGGCCGTCACCGGCGGCGGGTCGACGCCGACCGACTCCGCGACCGCGTCGACGCGCGACTCGATGAACGCGGCGGGACGGTCGTCGAGGTCGGCCGCGGGGAGCCGGGCGATCCGCCGGTCGACGAGGACCGGACCGAGCGCGGCCGAGGTCGCGAGCCCGACGAGGGCGGTCGCGAGCCCGACGACCCCGCCGCCGACATCGAGGCCGACGGCGACGCCGAGGAGCCACGCGAGGGGGACGACCGGGATCGTCGCGAGGACGACCGGAACGGTCGCGAGCGCGAGCGCGCCGACTGCCGTGGACGCCCGATCGATCGCACCGGAGTTCATACGAGGGAGGCGTGGCGCGGGCGGCGTATAGCTCTGCCGGAGGCCGTCGATCCCGTCGGAGGGCGACCGGCCGGAGGCGTCGGATCCGCCTTCCGGAGCTTTTAACCTCGCTCCGCCGCCAGATCACGGTAATGGCTTTTGAGGACCTGTTGAACGACCCCGTCATCCAGAAGTACCTCCACGAACTCGTGGGGCCGACGGGGATGCCGGTCGCGGCCGCACCCCCGGACGGCGAGGTGACCGACGAGGAGTTGGCCGAGGAGCTCGGCTTGGAGCTCAACGACGTCCGCCGCGCGCTCTTCATCCTCTACGAGAACGACCTCGCCACCTACCGGCGGGTCCGCGACGAGGACTCCGGCTGGCTCACGTACCTCTGGACGTTCCACTACGACAACATCCCGGAGAACCTCCAGGAGGAGATGTACCGGCTGCTCGACGCCCTGGAGGACCGCGAGGAGTACGAGCGCACCCACGAGTTCTACCTCTGTGAGGTGTGTTCGCTCCGGTTCGAGTTCGGCGAGGCGATGGACTTCGGTTTCGAGTGTCCCGAGTGCGGCTCGCCGCTCGACGCGATGGAGAACGATCGGCTCCAGGAGGCGCTGTCGGCGCGCCTCGACGAGCTTCGAGACGAGCTCAACGCGGACGTGACCGGCTGATGGTCGTTCTCGCGACCAAGTGCTACGTCGAGGGCGACGCCCGCGACCGCGCGCTCGACGGGATGTACTCGCTCGTCGACAACGACGTCGGCGAGCTCGCCGTCGAGTGGACGGTCGGCGTCCGCGAGGACGGGTTCGTCCAGGTCGACGTGACCGGCGAGGACGCCACGGTCGCCCGAAACGTCCTCGCGGAGACGTGGGGCGAGGTCGTCGCCCACGACGAGGGGTTCGTCCCCGGCGAGACGTACGTCGGCACCCTCGAGTCGTGGGACGCGGACGGCTTCGTCCTCGACGCGGGCGAGGAGGTTCACCTTCCGGCCGACGAGCTGGGGCTGGGCGTCGGTTCGCCCGAACAGGTCGTCGAGCGGTTCGGGCTCGTCCAGCACCTTCCCATGAAGTTCGTCCACGGCGGGGAGAGCGGCGGTCCGGACGCGGGGACGGACGCCGACGACGCGGGCGCACACCGGCTCGCCGACGCCGAGCGCGACCGCCTCTACGACTGGCAGCGAGGTCCGGGACGGCTGAACGTCAACTCCGCGACGCGCGGGGAGGTGCGCGCGACCGTGAACCGCGCGGGCCACGCGCGTGACATCGTCACCGTCGAGCGGCTCGGCCTCCTCGAGCAGAGCATCGTCTGTACCGAGAACACGGACCCGCCGGGACTGCTGGCCGCGATCGGCTCGTATCTCCCGGCGGAGATGCGCTGTGTCGTCTGAGGTGAGTTGAACACGTGAATCGACGCTTCGCGCTCGCGGTGGCGCTCGTCGCGCTGCTCGCCGCCAGTGCCGGCTGCCTCGACTACGCGACCGGCGGCGGCGAGGTCACCAACGAAACCCTCGACGCGGAACCGCCGCGCGGGTACGACTTCGACACCGACCGAGACGCCGCCTTCGAGCTCTCGACGGACGCGCGCTACACGGTCGTCTACGACCTCTCCGGCCGCGACGAGATCCGACTGTACCGACAGACCCCGTACGCCGGCGACCAGCCGCTGGAGTTCGAGGCGTTCCGGTACCGCTACCCCGACGGCGAGGTGGTGGCGGGAAGCGAGTTCCGCGCCCGCGGGGGCGAGGTCGAGCGGACCCCCGACGAGACGTGGATCCGCCTCGGCGACGACATGGAGGGCGGAAAGGTCGCCTTCTCGGGCGCCGGGTCGCCCCGGCGGTTCACGTCGCTAGCGTACGTCGAGGGCTCGTACGCCGTGACGCTCCCGGCCGGGTTCAGCACGGACTTCCCGCTCGTCGGGCACGTCTCGCCGCGAAGCTACGAGGTGGAGACGGTCGGCGACCGCGACCGGATCGTCTGGGAGGAGGTGACGGGGTCGATCGTCGTCCAGGCGTACCGCGAGACGGACCTCGTGATCTTCGGCGGGATCCTCGCCGTCGCGGTCCTCGTCGCGATCGTGGGAACGCTCCGGTTCAAACGCCAGCTCGAGGAGCTCCGCGAGCGCCGCCGCGAGATGGGCCTCGACGTGTACGACGACGAGGACGACGGGTTCCTCTAGGCGGGCGACGTCGACGCCGCCCCGCCCCGTCCCGCCACCGATGCGATCCGACCGCCGGCGGCCTTTTTTACTCGCCGCGCGTGGGTTCGCGCATGAACGCCGCGATCGTCACCGTCGGGGACGAGCTCCTCGTCGGAGACACCGAGAACACGAACGCGACGTGGCTCTGCGGCCGACTCGACGACCGGGGCGTCGCGGTCCGGCGGGTGACCGTCGTCCCGGACGAGGTCGGGGAGATAGCCCGCGTCGTCAACGAGTACCACGCGGAGTACGACGCCGTGATCGTCACCGGCGGACTCGGGCCGACTCACGACGACGTGACGATGGAGGCGGTCGCCGCCGCCTTCGGCCGGGAGGTCGTCGAGAACGAGGAGGCGGCCGCGTGGCTCGAAAAGCGGGGATACAGCGCCGACGACCTCGTCGCGGAGACGACGCACCTGCCCGCCGGCTGCCGGCCGCTCCCCAACGAGGCGGGGGTCGCGCCGGGCGCGGTCGTCGAGTCGGCCTACGTGCTTCCGGGCGTCCCGACCGAGATGAAGGCGATGTTCGAGCGCGTCGAGTCGGCGTTCGACGGCGTCCCGACCCACGCGGTCGTCGTCGCCGTCGACGAGCCGGAGAGCACGCTCATCGACCGATTCTCCGAACTCAGAGAGCGGTTCGACGTGCGCGTGGGGTCGTATCCCGGCGAGAGCGTCAGGGTGAAGATAACCGCGGACGACGCGGCGGAGGCCGAACGGGCCGCCGCGTGGCTGCGGGACCGGGCGGAACTGGTGGAGTGAGGAAGGGGACGAGCCGGGAGCGCCGGCGTCGGTCGTCGGGTTCAGCGCGCGAGATAGGCGACCCACACGGCGGTGACGATCAGGCTGACGGCGAGCACGGCGAGCGCGGTCGCCTCGATCGGGAGCGGCTCGGGCTGGACGGCGGACAGGATCATGTCCGGAGGTTGTCCGGGTTCCGGCTTAAAGGTTGATCTTCGGCCGTCGGACACCGGCCGGCGCGTTCAACCTGATCGCCCGCCGGAGCGGTCCGCGATCGGGTGATCTCACCGGAGATCCGTTAAGTGGTCGCCCCCGCAACGTCGGGTATGCACGTCGGCGTCGTGATGAACCCGATCGCCGGGATGGGCGGTCGCGTGGGACTGAAGGGGACCGACGGGAAGGTCGAGGAGGCCCGCGCGAGGGGCGCGGAGCCGCGCGCGCCGGACCGAGCGCGGCGGGCGATGGAGCGGCTCGCCGTGGTCGCGCCGGAGACGACCGTCTCGACGGTCGCCGACCCGATGGGCGAGCGGATCGTCCGCGAGGCGGGGTTCGACCCGGTTCGGGTCGTCGACCCGTTCGAGGACGACCAGGGGCGGAACGGGGCCGAGAGGGAAACCACCGCCGACCACACCCGCCGTGCGGTGGGGGCCTTTCTGGCGGAGGGCGTCGACCTCGTGTTGTTCGTCGGCGGCGACGGAACCGCGACGGACGTGTCGGCGGCACTGGAGGGCACGGATACGCCGATGCTCGGCGTCCCCGCGGGGGTGAAGGTGTACTCGTCGGTGTTCGCGGTCTCGCCGGAGGACGCCGCGGAGGTCGCGGCGACGTTCTCGCGGACCGAGCGCCGCGAGGTGATGGACATCGACGAGGACGCCTACCGCGAGGGCGAGGTCCACCCCGAGCTTCGCGGGGTCGCACACGTCCCGGTCGCCGAGGACCTCCAGTCGTCGAAACAGACCGCGAGCGGCACCGTCGAGTCGCTGGCGGAGGGGGTCGCCGAGGACGTCCGGGCGCGGGAGGGAGAGGGAGTCACCTACGTCCTCGGGCCCGGATCGACGGTGGGCGCGATCAAGGCCGAACTCGGCTTTTCTCCCTCCCCGATCGGCGTCGACGTCTGGCGCGACGGCGAGGTGGTCGCGCTCGACGCGACCGAGTCGGAGATCCTCGCGGAGCTCGGTGAGGAGAACGTCATCGTCGTCTCGCCGATCGGCGGGCAGGGGTTCGTCTTCGGCCGGGGGAATCCGCAGCTCTCGCCGGCGGTGATCCGCGAGTGCGACGTGACGATCGTCGCGTCCCGCGCGAAACTCGACGACGTCCGGGCGCTTCGCGTCGACACGGACGACCCGGAACTCGACGACGAACTCGCGGGGTGGGTTCGCGTCCGCGTCGGAAAGTTCGAGACGCGGATGATGAAGATCGTGTGAGACGGTCCGTCGTTCCCCTCGCCCACGCGATGCGGACCGGGCGGTAGCGGCACGCTCCGGCGGGGAGGATCCGGGATCCGGCCCGTTCGCGCCCTCCGTTCGATTTTTACCGTCAACACGCATCCCTCCGGTATCGATGGCCTGGCAGACGACGCCGTACACGGTGCCTCTGCTCGTGGCGGGGCTGGCGTCGTTCGCCATCGCGACGTACGTCTTCGCGCGTCGGTTCCAGGGACCGAAGCGGCTCGTGTGGCCCTTCCTCGGCGTCACCCTCGGTGGGGGCGTGTGGTCCACGGCGTACGCGGCACAGCTGTCTGCGACCACGCTCGAGGCGACGCTGTTTTGGAACCGGTTCGTCTGGCTCGGCGTCGGTACGCTGAGCGTCGCGTGGCCGACGTTCGTGCTGGCGTACACCGAGCGTTCGGCTTGGTTCCGCCCCGAGCGGCTGGCGGCGATCTGTCTGGTCCCGGCGACCGTCGTCGTCGCGGTGTGGTCCCTCGGCGCCGACCCCCTGTTCTATCGGTCCCCCTCGCTCGAGACCGTCGACGGCGGATATCTCGTGGTCCGGTTCGCCCCGACGGTCGCGTTCCTGGCGTTCCTCGCGTACAGTTACGTCGTGAACCTGATCACGTTTCTCGTGCTCGGGTACGCCGCGGCCGACCGGGACGGCGTCTACCGGCGGCAGGCGACGCTGTTGCTCGCGGCCGGCGTGATCCCGATGGCCGTCAGCGTTCTCAACGCGTGGTCGTCGCTGGGGCCCGCGTTCGTGGACCTCACGCCCATCGCCTTCGCCGTGACCGCGGGGATCGTCGCCTGGGTGGTGTTCCGATACCGGCTGCTCGATCTCTCGCCGGTCGCCCGGCGAGCCGTGTTCGAGGACCTCGATGACGGCGTGGTGGTCCTCGACGGTGACGACCGGGTCGTCGACGCGAACGGTCGGGCCCGCGGGCTGTTCGAGTCCCTCGAGTTCGGTCGGCCGGTCGAGACGGCGTTCGAGGACGGGGAGTCGGTCGTCGACGCCGTCGGCCGCGCCGAAACCGGCGGGGACGGCCGAGTGACCGTCGACACCGGGAACGGTCCCCGGTTTCTCACCGTCACGGAACACGCGCTCTCCACGACCGACCCCGGCGTCGGAAGCGGGGGGAGCGTCCTCCTGTTCCGCGACGTCACCGAACACGAGACGCTCCAGCGCCGGTATCGGGCGCTCATCGAGAAGTCTCCGAACGTCATCGCCGTCTGCGGAACCGACGGCCTGTTCCGGTACGTGAGCCCGTCGGTCGACCGTCTTCTCGGCCGCGAGGCGGCGACGATCGAGGGGCGACCGGTCCTCGATCTCGTCCACCCGGAGGACCGGCGCGAGAGCCAGCGCCGGTTCGAATCCGCGCTCGAAACGGGCGAATCGCAGGTGTTCGAACTTCGGATCGCCCACGCGAACGGCGACTGGCGTACCTTCGAGACGACCGTCGAGCCGCTCTTCGAGAACGCCGCGGACGAGGTGGTGATAACCGCGATGGACGTGACCGAGGGGCGGAGACACGAACAGCGGCTTCAGGTCCTCAACCGCGTTCTCAGACACGATCTGAAGAACGACGCGAACGTGATCGGCGGGTACGCCGACCTCCTCCGGGACCACGTCGACGCGGAGGGAGAAGAACACCTCGACGTGATCGACCGAAAGGTGGAGACGCTGACACACCTCAGCGACCAGGCTCGCGAGATCGACGTGGCGCTCCACGACGAGTTCGACCGGACGGAGATCGACCTCGCGTCGCTGCTTCCGCGGTTGTGCGACTCGCTCGAGACCGCGTTTCCCGAGACGTCGGTGTCGCTGTCGACGCCCGAGCGGGCCGTGGTGTCGGCCGACGAACTTCTCGGGTCCGCGGTGCGGAACGTGTTGGAGAACGCGGTGGTTCACCACGACGAACCCGTGGCGAACATCGAGGTGCGCGTCGAGCCGGACGACGACGGGTACCGCGTCGAGATCGGAGACGACGGTCCGGGAATCCCGCCGATCGAGCGGACGGTGTTCTCGGAGGGACGCGAGACGGCTCTCGAGCACGCGAGCGGGCTCGGCCTCTGGCTCGTCCACTGGATCGTCACGGGGTCGGGTGGCCGGTTGACCATCGAGACTCGCGATCCCACCGGAACGCTCGTCTCCATGTGGTTCCCGGCGGCCGATGGGAAGACCGGAGAGGTAGGCGGCAACACGTGACCAGGCGTTGGTGAACTCCACAGTTGGTGACACTCATACACCGTTCCGGTCCCACGAGAGACTGTGGGATCGTACAGTACAGGCGAAGGAATGAGCGATTCTGCCGTGCGGTGGCGCGCCCGGGAGCGGGCCGGAGGCCCGCGACCGGAACGCGAGGGACGCGGCGAACGAAGTGAGCCGCGAGGTTGGGGAGGCGTGAGGTGCGGTGCTGTGCGGGGCGGGGTGGGACTCAAAGGGGCAGCTACGAGGACGAAGCCCGGCGACGTAAGCAGCGTGGCGCTACGCGCCACGGGCAGCCGGCGGCGGAGCCGCCGGCGACACCGCAGCGAAGGAGCAAAGCGACTGAGCGAGGAGCGCAGCGAGCCGCGCGAGTCCTCGCGGCTGGGGCTTTGGACGTCGTCACCGCGCCAGCAACGATCCCGTTCTCATCACCCCGATCTCTACTGAAACACCCGTACTACAAGCAGACTGTATAGATCGGACGTTTCGGACGACGCTATGCGTAAGAAGGGACGGGAATCGACACGGCCGACCCGCCGAGATCACTCGCCCGGTCGTTCGAAGACGTCGTCGAGACGGTCCGCCGCGAGCCCGACGATCGTCCGGATCCGCGTCTTCTGGAGGTTCAGGTCGCTGTAGTAGCACCCGAGATCCTGAAGCGTCCGCTCGCTTCCGCGGAAGCCGTAGGTGTCCCGCGCGAGTCGACCCTCAGGACACCGCGTGGTCGCGACGATCGGGACGCCGTTTTCGGCGACGGACTCCAACTCGGGGATGATCGTCGGGGGGATGTGCCCGGCACCCGTCGCCGCGAGACAGAGCGCGTCGCTCTCGCGGGCGGGGGCGAGCTGTGCCGGCGGCACGTCCGCGGTCACGAAGGCGGCGTGTACGTCGTTCGTGAGATCGTCGTACTCGACGGCGAGGTCCGGATCGGGCGACGCGGGCGTCCGCCGCCACGTGACGCGCGACTCGTCGATGACTCCGAGCGGGCCGAACTCCGGCGACCGAAACGTGTCGAGGTTCATCGAGTTCGTCTTCGTCACTTCTCGAGCCGCGTGGATCCGGTCGTTGAACGCGACGAGCACGCGTCCGGACGCGCGGTCGCTCGTCGCCGTCCTCACGCTCGCGAGGAGGTTGGCGGGGCCGTCCGGGCTCGGTAGCGATGGGTTTCGCATCGCCCCCGTGAAGACGACCGGCGTCTCGCCGTCGTAACAGAGGTCGACGAAGTACGCCGACTCCTCGAGCACGTCCGTCCCCTGCGTGACGACGATCCCCTCGACGTCTCCGTCCCCGTCGAGTTCCGCGAGGAACCGCGCGAGGTCTCCCATCTGCTCGACCGTGAAGTGCGCGCTCGGAACGTTGGAGAACTCCCGCGTGTCGACGTCCGCGACGTCGGCCAGTTCGGGAACGGCGGAGACGAGGTCCTCGCCGGTGAGCTCCGGGCTCGCGTCCCCGCCGGAGTCCGGCGTCGAGGCGATCGTGCCGCCGGTAGAGACGACGGTTACCGTCATGCCCCCTCCTGTCCGGCGAACTCGCATAAGCGTTCTCCCCTCTACGGGGGCGTCCGTCGCAGATCGGTAAACGGTTTCCGTAGTTCTCGTACACGAAATATTTTACCTCCGCGCGAGAGAGGGGACCGGTAGAGCCCGGACCATGCCACACGATGTCTTTCCCCGATCGGAGTACGAATCGCGGGTCGACCGCACCAAGGAGCGCCTCCGCGAGCGCGATCTCGACGCCATCGTCGTCTCGGATCCGGCGAACATGAACTACCTCGCGGGCTACGACGGCTGGTCCTTCTACGTCCACCAGGCCGTCGTCGTCACGCGCGAGTATCCCGAGCCGGTGTGGGTCGGCCGCGACATGGACCGGAACGGCGCGCGCGCCACGACGTGGCTCGCCGAGGAGAACATGCGCGCGTACAGCGACGACCACGTCCACTCCCCGTACGACCTCCACCCGATGGACTACCTCGCGGACGTGCTCGAGGACCTGGGGGTCGACGCCGGCCGCATCGGCGTGGAGATGGACGCCTCCTACTTCACGGCGAAGTCGTACACTCGGCTCCAGTCGCAGCTGCCGAACGCGGAGTTCGTCGACGCCGACCTCCTCGTCAACTGGCTCCGGATACGCAAGTCCGACCGCGAGATCGCGTACATGGAGGAGGCCGCCCGCATCTCCGAGGAGGCGATGCTCGCGGGGCTCGACGCCATCGAGGCGGGCGTCCCGGAGTACGAGGCCGCCGCCGCGATCTACGACCGGCTGGTCCGCGGCACCGACGAGTACGGCGGCGACTACCCCGCGATCGTCCCGCTCATGCCCTCGGGCGACCACACGGGGACGCCCCACCTCACCTGGACCGACCGAGAGTTCGAGGAGGGCGACCCCGTCCTCATCGAGCTGTCGGGGTGTCGCCACCGCTACCACTCGCCGCTCGCGCGGACGACGTTCGTCGGCGACCCGCCGGACGCCATTCGGGAGACCGCCGACGTCGTCGTCGAGGGGATCGAGGCCGCGCTCGACGTCGTCGAGCCCGGCGTCACCTGCGAACGCGTCGAGCGCGAGTGGCGCGAGACGATAGCGCGGTACGGCGTCGAAAAGGAGGACCGGATCGGCTACTCGATGGGGCTCGGCTACCCGCCGGACTGGGGCGAACACACCGCCAGCATCCGCCCCGGCGACGAGACCGTCATGGAGGAGGGGATGACCTTCCACATGATCCCCGGACTGTGGGAGGACGAGTTCGGCGTCGAACTCAGCGAGACGTTCCGGGTCACCGCGACGGGCGCGGAGACGCTCGCGGACTTCCCTCGCCGGCTGTTCACGGCGTGAGACCGGCAGGGATCGACCGCGTCGCGCAGCTCACTCCTTGACGGTCGCGTAGGTTCGAGCGTACGAGCCCACGAGCGGCACCGAGTACTCCTCGCCGCTGTACGCCTTGTACAGCAGGAACGCCCACGCGAGGAACGCGACCGGCGTGAGGAGCAGACTCCCGAGTCCCAGCGCCGCGGCCGCGATCCAGCCGACGCCGGGTACGAACGATATCACGGTGAGGACGACCGAGAGCACGATCGAGGCGACGAACAGGCCGCCGAAGACCAGCGTGCTCTGAACGGCGTGGAACCGGACGAAGGCGTCCTCGGGCTCCAAGACGTAGAACAGCACGCCCGTGATCGGCCCCAGCAGGTAGCTGAGCGCGCCCGCGACGTTGGGTTCGAGCCCGGTACCCGTCGCCGTGTCGGCGGTCGGCGCGGTCGTCCCCGACTCGGTCGCCTCCGTCATCCCCGGCTCGGTCGCCTCCGAGTCCATCGATTTCTCTCTCGTGAGCGCGTCGTCAGTCGACTCCTCGACGACGGCGTCGACGGCGTCTCCGGCGGTTGACCGATCCGTTACCATTGATGATACACCACGTACACCCACGCTCGCTGAGGTATTAAAGACGGACGACGGTCGGCGGATCGCCCTCGGGGACCGAAACCGCTCAGTTGCCGTCGTCGGGCGCGGCGACGAGGTTCCGGAGGTCGGCGGGGTCGCCGCCGGCGTCGATCGCGGCGACGTTGTCCGCGACGATGTCGGCGAGCCGGTCCCAGTGTTTCGGGGTATGGCCGCCAGTGTGGGGCGTGATCAGGCAGTTCTCGAGGTCCCACAGCGGGTGGTCCGCGGGCAGCGGCTCGGGGTCGGTCACGTCGAGGGCGGCCCCGCGGAGCCCGCTGGAGCGGAGCGCGGAGACGAGGGCGTCGGTGTCGACGATCCCCCCGCGGGCGGCGTTGACGACGACCGCGTGCGGCGGCAGCGTCGCCAGCTCCGGCTCGCCGATCAGCCCGCGCGTGAGGTCGTTGAGCGGGCACGCGACGACGACGTAGTCGCTGCGTGCGAGCGCGTCGTGGATCGCGTCCGCCTCGAAGCCGACCACCTCGTCGGTCGGTCCGCCCTTCGAGGGGGTGTAGCGGACCCCGATCGTCTCCACGTCGAACCCCTCGAGGCGCTCGACGACGTGCCGGCCGATGGAGCCGAGCCCGATCACGGTGACGGTGCTGCCCGTGAACTCGAACGACTGGAAGTGTCGCCACTCCGCGTTCGACTTGCGTCGCCACCCCTCGTGGAGCCGACGAGCGAACACGAGCATGTTGGCGATCGACTGCTCCGCGATCCCCGGCGCGTGGATCCCGCCGGCGTTGGTGACGGCCACGCCGCGCTCCGTGAGCGCCTCGACGGGGACGTGGTCGGTGCCGGCGAAGGTACACGCGAACAGCTCCAGGCGGTCCGCGTCGGCGATCTGCGCCTCGTCGACCGTGATCCCGGTGACGACCCGCGCCCGCGGGACGAGTTCCCGCTCCTCCGCGGGCGTCCGCGCCAGCGCGACCTCGCGGTCGGGCAGGCGCTCGCGGAGCGTCTCGGCGTACGATCCCATCGACAGTCCCTCGGTCCCCTCGCGGAGGACGACGACGTCTGGCTGGTCGCTCATTGGTGGATTCGCCGCGCGATGGCGGTGACGTCCGGGAGTTCGCCGGACCGGTACTTACCTTTTTTGTAGTCTTCATACACGATCATCGTGTACGTTTAAGTACATCCGAGCGTCACGGACTCACATGACACGACCCGTGGCGGAGCGGCTCGTCGAGACGCGCCGAGGACTTCACGAACACCCCGAGCCCGGCTGGCGCGAGTTCTACACCACGAGCCGACTGGTCGAGGAGATAGAGCGGATCGGCGTCGACGAGCTCGCGGTCGGGCGGGAGGCGTACGACCCCGCCGACCGGATGGGCGTCCTCGAGGACGACGCCTACGAGGAGTGGGTCGACCGCGCCCGCGACCTCGGCGCGCGCGAGGACGTGCTCGAACGGACCGAGGGGGGCGTCACCGGCTGCGTGGCCGTCCTCGAGCGCGGCGAGGGGCCGACCGTCGGGTTGCGAGTCGACATCGACGGCCTGTTCATCGAGGAGTCGGCGGACGACGAGCACGCCCCCGCCCGCGAGGGGTTCCGGTCGGACACGGACGGCGTGATGCACGCTTGCGGCCACGACGCGCACATGACCATGGGGCTCGCGACGCTCGAGGCGGTGAAAGAGAGCGACTTCTCCGGGCGGCTCGTGGTCTTCTTCCAGCCCGCCGAGGAGCTCGGCGGCGGCGGCCACCCGATGGCGGAGAGCCGGTTCATCGAGGGGATCGACTACCTGTTCGCGGTCCACGTCGGCCTCGGCCACCCCACCGGCCGGGTCGTCGCCGGCATCGAGCGGGCGCTCGCGATCGCACACGTCGAGGCCGTCTTCCACGGGACCTCGGCGCACGCGGGCAAGTCCCCCGAGGAGGGCGACAACGCGATGCAGGCGCTCGGCACCGCCATCTCGAACGCGTACGGGATCCCCAGACACAGCGAGGGGATGACCCGCGTGAACGTGGGGTACGCGGAGGCCGGGAGCGCGAGCAACGTGATCGCCGACCGCGCGCGCGTCGAGGCGGAGGCCCGCGGCGAGACGACGGCGCTCAAAGAGTACGGGAAGTCGCGGCTGAAGCGGGCGTTCCGCGGCGCCGCCGAGTCGCACGGCTGCGAGCTCGAGTTCGAGGTTACGACCGAGTGTCCGCGGGCGGACAGCGACCCGGAGCTCGCGGACCACGTCGCGTCCGTCGCCGAGGGCGTCGAGGGCGTGACCGAGGTGCTGCCGATCGCGGACTTCGGCGCGAGCGAGGACGCGACGTACCTGATGGACCGCGTCCAGGGGAACGGCGGGCTCGCGACGTACATGATCGTCGGGACCGACCACCCCACCGGCCACCACTCCCCGACGTTCGACGTCGACGAGGAGAGCCTGCCGATCGGCGTCGGGGTGCTGACGGAGGCGATCCTCGGCGTCGGCGACGGCGACGTCGCGGCCGACAGTGACGTCACGGCGACCGACGGCGACGTCGCGGCCGACAGTGACGTCACGGCGACCGACGGCGACGTCGCGGCCGACAGTGACGTCACGGCGACCGACGGCGACGTTTCGGCCGGCGGCGGCGACGCCCCGGCGACGGACGGCGGTTCGACGGGTTCCGGCGCCGATCGATGACGGCCTCGGCGAGGTCGGCGTCGCTCGACGGGTAGTCGCCTCCCCGACGGGTTCGAACGGTGTCCGGCGACTCAGGCAGTCGTCGGCGTCGGTCCCGCGGCCGCGACCGCCTCGAGGAAGATCGAGACACCCAAGTCGATCTCGCGTTCCGTCGAGTCGAGCGGGGGGAGAAGCCGGATCGTCTTCTTGCCGCAGCCGAGCGTGAGCAGGCCGCGCTCCAACGCCTCCGCGACCACGTCGTCGCGGCGCTCCGGCGTGTCGAACTCGACGGCGAGCATGAGTCCCTTCCCGCGCACGTCGACGACGTGGTCGCCCGCGTCGTCCGCGAGCAGCTCCTTCGCCTGCCGGCCGCGCGTCCGCGCGTTCGCGAGCAGGTCGTGCTCCTCGATCGCCTCGATCGTGAGCGCGCCCATCATCGACCCGAGGAGGTCGCCGCCGCCGAACGTGGAGCCGAGCCGGTTCTTCTCGTCGGGGAACAGCTCGGAGCGGCCGACCGTCGCGCCGACGCGGAGCGCCTTCGCCGCGCCGATCACGTCGGGCTCGACGTCGTAGTGCTCCGACGCCCAGAACCTCCCGGTGCGGCCGACGCCCGACTGGATCTCGTCGACGATCAGGGGGATGTCGTACTCGTCGGTCACCGCGCCGACCTCCGCCATGAACGACTCGCTCGGGAAGCGGTAGCCGCCGACGCCCTGGATCGGTTCGAGGACCACGAACGCGACCTCCGCGGGGTCGATGTGGCCACCCTCCGGCGCGAGCGCGTTCCGCAGCTGGGAGCCGCCGCCGGCGAAGAAGCCGCAGTCGCACGTCTCGGGGGAACACTCCCGGTCCGCACAGAACGGCACCGTCTCGATCCCGGCGACCTCCGGGTAGTGGCGGGTGTAGACGTCCTTGGTGTTGGTGAGAGAGAGCGTCCCGAGAGTGCGGCCGTGGAAGCTCCCGCCGAACGCGACGCCGTACTTCGCGGCCGGCTTGTGGTCGTGGGCGACCTTCATCGCGTTCTCGATCGCCTCCGCCCCGGAGTTCGAGAGGAAGACGGTGTCGAGCCCGAACGTCGCGGAGACCTCCGTGAGCCCCTCCATCAGCCGTGCCGATCCGGGGAACGGCGCGGCGTCCGGGTCGGGTCCGGAGCCGAAGTACATGTCCTGGCCCGCGATCTTCATCGGCTCGACGAGGTCGAACTCCCGGAGCGTGCCGAGCACCTTCTCGTTGTTGTAGCCGAACGGCGCAGCCCCGATGTGACACGTGAAATCCATGAGGACGTTGCCGTCCACGTCGGTGACGAAGGGACCGTCCGCTTCGCGGGTGACGTCCCAGACGAACTCGTGAGAGTACTCGCTCGGCGCGGCGTTTTCGCCGTAGCGTTCGACCCACTTCTCGGCGTTCGGCCCCGGCAGCCCGCCGGTGTCCGGCTCCGCAGTGTCCCTGTCCATACACAGTAAGTGTGTACAACGTCCATTAAAACCTTCTCCCGACACGCGAGCGGGCGGGAACGGGGGCGCGAGCGGACCGAGCGGAGAACGTGAGCCGGAACCGGATCCGGCAGGCCGGGCCGGCGTCGATCGATTCGGTCGTCAGTCGCGTCAGTCGTCGTCGGACTCGACGGCGGATCCGGCCCGCGATTCGGCCTGTGACCCGGAGCCGCCCTCGGATCCGTACAGCACGGTCTCGTTCTGGAAGAGCACCTGGTCGTAGTTCTCGCCGAAGTCCTTGATCAGCGCCAGCATCGCGAGGAGGCAGACGAAGGCGAACGGCGTGCCGGTGATGATCGCCGCCTGCTGGAGCGTCTCCGCGCTGTCGCTGCCGCCGAGGATCATCAATATCGCCGCGGTCATCCCAAGGACGACGCCCCAGAAGATCCGGTTGATGTTCGACGGCTCCGCCTTTCCCCCGGTCGTCATCATCGAGACGGCGAGCGTCGAGGAGTCCGCCGACGTGACGAAGAAGGTCGTCACGAGGACCATGAACGCGTAGATCAGCACGGATCCGATCGGGATCGTCATCGACGCCCCGCCGAGGTTCAACGTGAAGTTCAGCGCCTCGAAGAGGATGAATCCGGACACCTCGGGGCCGGCCTCGCCGGCTATCACCGCGCCGAAGTCGGCGATGCCGTTGTGCTGTGCCCAGACCGCGGTGCCGCCGACGAACGTGAACCACGGGATGGTCGCACCGGAGGTCGCGACGATCCCCGTGAACGCGACCTCGCGGACGGTCCGTCCCTTGGAGATCCGCGCGATGAACAGCCCCGCGAAGGGCGACCACGAGAGCGCCCACGCCCAGTAGAACACCGTCCACGCGTTGATCCATCCGGTCGCACCGGTATCGCCCGCACCCAGTGGCCCCGCACCGGTGAAGAGGCTCATCGAGACGAAATCGGAGATCATCCCGCCGAACGCCTGGGTGCCGAGAAGCAGGAGGAACAGCGTCGGGCCCACGACGAACGTCACGAACATGAGCACGACGAAGAGGATCATGTTGAAATTCGAAAGTCGGCGGATCCCCTTGTCGACCCCGAGCACCATCGAGGTCGTGAAAAGCAGAGTCATCGTGGTGACGACGAGCAGGATGCCGAGATCGCCCATGTTGATCCCCCACTGGTAGTCGAGGCCGGTGACGAACTGGCTCCCGATGAAGCCGAGCGACGTGGCGACGCCGCCGATCGTCGCGAAGACGGCGAGGACGTCGACGACCTTCGCGAGCGGGCCGTCGAGGTTGTCGGCACCGAGGATCGGCGTGAGCGCGGAGGAGACGCGCAGCGGGACGTTCTCGTAGTTGTACGCGAAGTAACCGATCGCGATGCCCATGATGGTGAACACCGCGAGCTGCGGCAGCGCCCAGTGGAACAGCGTCTGCTGGACGGCGATCGTCATCGCCTCGGCCGTTCCGCCCTCGACGTTACTGAAGAGCGGCGAGGGGTTGCTGTAGTAGAACAGCGCCTCGGTCGGCCCCCAGAACACGACACCGGCCGCGAAGCCCGCCGAGTACAGCATCGCGAAAAACGAGAGGAAACTGTACTCCGGGGGTTCGTCGCCGAGCTTGATACCGCCCCACGGCCCCACGATCAGGAAGAGGAGGAACAAGACGATCAGGAACACGATCAACATCAGCGCCCAGTTGAACGCGCCGAGAAGCTGGTCGTTCAGCGACGAGATGCCGTTCTCGACGGTCGACGGACTGATGAAGAACGCGACGATCACGCCCAGAGTTATCAGCGCGCCGAACGCGAAGACGACCGGGTCGATCTCCTCGAGGAACGCCGTGACCGGGCTCTCTGACTCCTCCGCGTCGCTCACACGGGATCACCCCCATCGGGCCGTCTCGAACTCGGGCGCTCGCGACGGTCGTCGTCCGATCCCCCCCGCCGGCCGACTGTCGTGATACGTGATAGCACAGTCCGCTTGTCGAATCGTCCTCACATAAATGTTGTCTTTTTTCGTATTCGTAGTACACGGTTGTTGTGTACACTTCGTGCCAACGGGGAGGAACCGACGCTCGATGGCGGGAACTCCCGATCACCGCTCGGACGCCGTGATCTTTTCACAGCTCCCACGAAAGCGAACCCGTGCGACACACGACACACGCGTCGTCCGAAGGGACGACCGCCGGAACGAGGCCGAACCGAACGGGGGCGAGCGCGCCCGAACCGAACCCGTCCGACCGCTCGCGTGAGGGGACGGGACGATGACTGTCGAACGAACGACGAACGGCGGAGGCGACGCCGAGATGGCCGTCTTCTGGCACGAGCGCATGCTGGACCACGAGCAGCCGGCGGGGGCGTTCAAACACCCGTCGACGCCGATCGTTGCCGCCGACGAGACGCACCCGGACCGTCGCGAGCGCGTCGAGAACATCGTGGCGACGGTGGAACACGGCTTCCCCGAGGAGAGTCGCTTCGTCGAGCCCGAACGGGCGAGCAGGGAGGCGATCGAGCGCGTCCACGACGCCGAGTACGTGGACTGGCTCGAGGCGTTCTGCGCCGACGGCGGCGGCCGGATCGGTCGGACGACCACCGGGGCGAACGAGGCGACGTACGACGCGGCGCGGGTCGCCGCGGGGGCCGCGGTCGCCGCCGCCGACCACGCGCTGTCGGACCGACCGGGAGTCCCGTACGCGCTCTGCCGCCCGAGCGGTCACCACGCCCAGCCGACCCAGGCGGACGGGTTCTGCTTCCTCAACAACGCGGCCGTCGCCGCCGCCGACGCGCTCGCGACCGACGGGGTCGACCGGGTCGCGATCGTCGACTGGGACGTCCACCACGGCAACGGGACCCAGGAGGTCTTCTACGACCGCGACGACGTCCTCCTCGTGAGCGCTCACCACGACCACGGCTCGTGGTCCGAGTACCACCCGCAGGAGGGGTCGCTTTCGGAGGACGGCGAGGGCGACGGAAGGGGGTACACGGTGAACGTTCCGCTCCCGCCCGGCACGGGCGACCGCGGGTACGAGCGCCTGTTCGAGGACGTCGTCGAGCCGATCGTCCGGTCGTACGACCCCGACCTCGTCCTCGTGAGCGCCGGGCAGGACGCGGGCACGGTCGACCCCAACGGCCGAAACCTCGTCACCCGCGGCGGGTTCCGGACGCTTGGCTCGCGGGTCCGCGCGCTCGCCGACGACGTCGCTGACGGCCGCCTGGCGCTGATCCAGGAGGGCGGCTACCAGCCGTCGCACCTCTCGTTCGCCACCCTCGGCGTCCTCGAGGGCGTCCTCGATCGGCTCGTCGACCTGGAGGGGTACGGTCACGACGACCCGATGGCGTGGCTCGACGAGCCGACGGCACTCGTCGACGAGTGGCTCGACGAGGCGATCGACCACCACCGAACGCACTGGCCGGTCCTGGCGGAACCCGTCGAGCGGTAACGCCACGCCGACGGCTCCCGTTAGCTGCCGTTACCGACCGCCCGAGCCCTCCCGTCGCGCCGTGAACCGGTCGAACGCCGCGTCGCCGACCGCCGCGACCGCGTCGCCCGCGTCGCCGCCGTTCCCCGCGCGCGTCGCGAACGCCGCGAACACGAGCGGCGGCGTCTCGGCGTCGTCGGCCCGAACGACGCCCGCGTCCAGCGCCGCCGTCGGGAGGCCGCCGGTCTTGTGTGCGATCGGCGTCCCGTACGGGAGGTAGCGGGCGAAGAGCGAGGCGTCCTTCTGCTCGTCGAGCGGTACGCGGAGCCGCTCGTACGCCGCCGGCGAGAGCGTCGCCTCGTGAACCAGGTCGGCGAAGAAACGGGCGCAGTCGGCCGGCGTGGTGACGTTCGCCGGTCCGTTCTCCGGGATCTCGCCGAGCGGCTCGAAGTCGTGTCCCTCGAGCGTCGCCATCATCTTCCGGCGGAGCCGCGTGTCGGCCATGTCGAGCCGAGCCGCGGCCGCCTCGATCCGCTCCGCGCCGAGCTCGTCGATCAGCTGGTTGGTCGCGGCGTTGTCACTGATCGCGATCATCGCCCGCGCGAGGTCCTCGAGCGACGGGGTCGGGCCCTCGAGCAGGTGGAGGATGCCGCTGCCGCCGACGCGGTTCTCCGTCGCGATCGATCGGGGCGCCGAGAGGCCGTCGAGCCGCCCGTCGTACTCCTCGTAGAGGGCGTAGAGTATCGGGAGCTTGATCACGCTCGCGGCGACGAACGTCTCGTCCGCGTTCCGCCGGTGGAGCACGTCGAACGCGTCCGGCCCCCGCGGCACGCCGAGGAACACGCCGAGCCGGCCGTCGAACCCGTCGGCGATCGCGTCGATCGCGCGAGCGAGGTCGGCGTCGGTCTCGACGGCCGGTCGGTCGGACCTCATCCGTGTCGGACCTCGTCCCGTCCGGGAAACGGCGTCCGGATCGCCTCGGCGAGCGCGCGCGTCGCGTCGTTGGCGTCCGCGAGCGAGAGCGTCTCGACCGGCGAGTGCGTGTACCGACAGGGGACCGCGACCGCCCCGGCGTGACGGCCGCCGCGGACGCTCTGAAACTCCGTCGCGTCCGTCGTTCCGCGGAGCATCACTGCCTCCTGGACCGACACGCCGGCCGCGTCCGCGGCTTCCGTGAGCCAGGAGCGCGTCCGCCGGTCGACGAGGAGCCCGCCGAACAGGTACTCGGAGGTGCCGTCGCCGAACTCGACGACCGGGCCGCCACCGACGGCGACCTCCGGTCGGCCGTCGACCCCCGTGGGGTAGTCGTTCGCGGGGAAGACCTCGAGCGCGACCGCCACGTCCGGGTCCACGCCGTGACCCGCAGCGCGCGCCCCGCGGAGCCCGACCTCCTCTTGAACCGTGGCGACGTAGTGAACCGTCGCGTCGGCGTCCTCCTCGCGGGCGATCGCGAGCAGCATCGCGAGCGCGACGCGGTCGTCGAGCGCCCGCCCCGCGATCCGGTCGTTCGCCAGCCGCATCACCGTCCGATCCCACGTCGCGTGGTCACCCGGCTCCACGTCGAGGGCCGCGACCTCCGACCGGTTCGTCGCCCCCACGTCGACGACGAGGTCCTCCGCGAGCGACTCCCGCTCCTCGTCGGTCATGCGGTGGCGCGACTTCGGACCGATCACGCCGGGAACGGCCTCCGGTCCGACGCGAACCCCCTGACCGGGGAGGTTTCCCTTGTAGTGTCCGCCCAGCATCACGAACTCCAGAAAGCCCTCCTCGGTGATCGAGTCGACGAGCAGCGCGAGCTCGTCGGTGTGGGCCGCGAACATCAGTTCGGGGGCGTCGGGATCGCCCTCGCTCGTCGCGACGAGGTTACCCATCGGGTCACGCGAGACGGCGTCGACGTGCGGTTCGACGAGTTCCTCGAAGACCGCGGCGACGGGGTACTCGTCGCCGGGAGGTCCGCGCGTGGAAACCAGCCGTTCGACGTCCGCGAACTCGACCGTCGGTTCGGACATGTCGCGACGCTCCCGGCGGAGCGGCATAACGCCTCGGGAAGGGGTCACGCGGTGCCGGGTCCCGGCCGTAGGTTCGAGTTCGACTCCCGCGGGCTCCCGGTTCGCCAGCCTCAGCGGTCCAGCCGATGGTGTGTCACGGCCGCGACGCCCGACTTCGTCGTGTCGAGCGTCGCCACGTGAAAGGCGTCGTCCGCGCCGTCGACCGGGATCGGGAGCCCGCCGGGGTTCACCCGCACGGTGCCGTCCCGTTCCTCGGCCCCGTGTGCGTGGGTGTGACCGTGGAGGACGTAGTCGTAGTCGCCGCAGTCGACGAGCGCGTCGACGACGACCTCGCTCGTCCCATGGGTGACGGCGACGTCGACGGCGTCGAACGGGAGCGTCCCGGCCTCGCCGAGGTAGGTCCCGAACGAGTTCACCGTGGACTCCACCGCCCACTCGCCGTCGTTGTTGCCGCGGACGGCGTGGAAGTCGACCCCGGCGTCGAAGGGGGTCACGGAGAAGGGGGCGACGAAGTCGCCACAGTGGACGATCGCGTCGACGCCTTTCGATTCGAACAGGTCGACCGCCGCCTCGACGGCGGCGAGGTCGTCGTGGGTGTCGGAGACGATGCCGACGAGCATGCTCGCCGGTACGCGCGCGGCGATGAAAAGCCACCGGGGTGGCGCGAGCGGGGGTCGCGAGCGCCCCCGCCGATCACGCCGCGGACCCGACCGATCACGCGTCGACGGTCTCTACCGAGCCGTCGCCGCTTCCGTCGTCCCCGCTCCGACGCCGGCGACGCCTCCGGAACTCGCGGAGGGCCACGAGGGCGTACGTCGCTCCGACGGCCCTGAACACCGGCGTCGAGCGGTCCGCCCACCGGACGTCGTCCGGCTCCTCGTACAGGAGCCGGGCGGCGAACGCGCGGTACGCCCTCGGGACCGCGAACACGACGAGGCCGAAGACGCCGGTGACGTTCACCAGCCACGCGTAGGCGCGACCGCCGAGCAGGCCGGCGGCGACCGCGAGGACGCCCTCGGCGCGGACCGCCGATCCGACCCACGGCTTCGCCTCCGATCCGGCCTCCTCGAGCACGACAGTCTCGAAGGCGTCGACCGCTCGGTCCGGGAACAGCGCGGCGAGGGCTCCGACGAGTCCGAGGATCGCTCGTATCATACGCGTTCCTCCGGCCCGGCGCGGCAAAGCGACTCCGATCGTTCTCACTCCCCGAGAGCGGTGGTTCGCTCGGCGGGACGGATCGGCCGACGGTTCGCGCCGACTACTCCTCGTCGAGCGCCTGCCAGGAGAGCCGCGGGTTCCGCGCGGCCCCGACCTGGTCGATCCGGGCGGCGGCGGTGCGGTTCGGCGCGGTCTCCAGCGCCTCGTCGGCGTCGGCGTACGCGAGGTCGAACGCCTCCGCGAGGTCGTCGAGCGAGGACCGGTTCTCGATCTCCGTCGGCTCCGTCAACATCGCCTCGGGCACCATCTCGGGCCACTTCGTCGTCGGCGGGTGGACGCCGAAATCGAGCATCCGCTTTGCCACGTCGGCGGCGTCGCGGTCGCCCGCGGTCGCCGCGAACTCGTGGTGGAACGGCCCGTGGGGGACCGCGAGGTCGATCCGCTCGGCGAGGTAGTTCGCGTTGAGCACGGCCTTCGCCGCGGCGTCACGGAGCCCGCCGTCGCCGAGGCGCGCGATGTACGCGTACGCCTTGACCAACACGAGCCAGTTGCCCTCGAAGCCGTGGACCTTCCCGATCGACTCGGCGGGCTCGAAGCGCTCGTACCCCTTCTCACCGTTCGTCTCGCGGACCCGCGGGCTCGGGAGGAACTCGGCCAACTCCTCGGTGACGCCGACGGGTCCCGCGCCCGGTCCGCCGCCGCCGTGGGGCGTCGCGAACGTCTTGTGGACGTTGTAGTGCATCACGTCGAACCCCATGTCGCCGGGGCGGCCGCGCCCGAGCAGCGCGTTGAGGTTCGCCCCGTCGTAGTAGAGCAGTCCGCCCGCGTCGTGGACGACGTCGGCGATCGCCGCGATGTCGCGCTCGAAGAGTCCGACCGTGTTCGGGTTCGTGAGCATCAAGGCGGCGGTCTCGTCGCCGACGGCGGCCTCCAGCGCCTCCAGATCGACGCGGCCGTCCTCGCCGGAGGGGAGTTCGACCACGTCGTAGCCGGCGGTCGCGGCGGTCGCGAAGTTGGTCCCATGTGCGGACGCCGGGATAACCACCTCCGAGCGGTCGTTGCCGTGATGGTCGTGATACGCCTTCGCGATCAGGATCCCCGTGAACTCGCCGGCCGCGCCCGCGGGCGGCTGGAGCGTGACCGCGTCCATGCCGCCGATGTCGGCGAGGAACTCCTGGAGCCGGTACTGTAACTCCAGGTTCCCCTGGACCGACCGGTCCGGCCGGTCGGGATGGACCGCCGCGTTCGGGTCCGCGGCGACGTCCTCGGTGAACTTCGGGTTGTACTTCATCGTACAGCTCCCGAGCGGGTACGGTCCCGAGTCGATCGCCCAGTTCATCTGCGAGAGCCGGGTGTAGTGTCGGGCGATCTCCGGCTCCGACGGGGCGGGAAGCGTGAGCTCCTCGCGGGTCAGCTCGTCGGGTAACGGCGACTCCTCCCGTACGTCGACCGTCTCCTCGCCCTTCTCGGAGAGCAGCGGTTCGTGAACCGCCTCACCCTCGCGCGTGTAGTCGGCCTGGTCGTGGATCACTCAGATCACCTCCTCGAACGCCGCGACGAGGTCGTCCGTCCGCCCGGCGGTGAGGTCGGTCACGCACACCTGGAGCAGGTGTTCGCCGACGACGTGGACCAGGAATCCCGAATCGGCGAGGTCGTCGGCGATCGGGGCCGCCGGCTGGTCGGTCCGCATCGCGAACTCCCGGACGTGGTGGCGGTCGTGAACCGGTGCGGTCGCACCCGAGACGGCGTCGAGGCGGTCGGCGAGGTCGGCGGCCTCGCGCACGCAGTCGTTCGCGAGGTCGACGAGCCCGTCCGGACCCAGCCACGCGGCGTGGATCGCCGCGCGCAGCGCGACCCACGCCTGGTTCGTACAGATGTTCGAGGTCGCCCGTTCCTTGCGGATGTGCTGTTCGCGCGTCTGGAGCGTGAGCGTGAACGCCCGGTCGCCCGCGGCGTCCTCGCTCGCGCCGACGAGCCGGCCGGGGACCTGCCGGAGGTGTTCCTCGCGGCAGGCGAAGATCCCCAGTCCCATCCCGTAGGACGTCGGGAGTCCGAGCGCGCCGGCCTCGCCGACGACTACGTCCGCCCCGACGCTCGCCGGCTCCTCGAGCACCGACAGCGCGACGACGTCCGACCCGAGCGTGAACAGTGCGTCGGCGTCGGCGGCGATCGCGCCGATCGCGTCGAGGTTCTCCTCGATACAGCCGCGGAGGGTGGGGTTCTCCGCGTACACCATGACGACGTCGTCGCCGACGCGGTCGCCGAGGGCGTCGACGTCGGCGGTCCCGTCGTCCATCGGGTACGACTCGACGGTCAGGTCCGCGCCCGCACAGTAGTTCTCGAGGACCGCACGCTTCCCCTCCCGGAGGTGGTCGGGGACGAGGACGACGTCGCCGGACGTCGATCGGGTCCGGTCCGCGAGCGTCGCGGCCTCCGCCAGGGCGGTGGCGGCGTCGTACATCGAGCAGTTCGCTATCGGGAGGCCGGTGAGTTCGACGAGCATCGACTGGTACTCGAAGAGCGCCTGGAGGAATCCCTGTGAGATCTCCGGCTGGTACTGCGTGTAGCTCGTGAGGAACTCCGCGCGGTCCGAGAGGTGGCCGACCACGCTCGGCACGTAGTGGGCGTAGTGGCCGCGGCCGAGGAACTCGGTCGCGTCGTCGTTTCGTCCGAAGATCCGGGCGCACTCCTCGCGGATTCCGCGTTCGGTTCGGGCGTCGATCCCGAAGTCGCCGTCGAAGGCGACCTCGTCCGGGATGTCGAAGAGCGCCTCCTCGTCGTCGACGCCGATCGTCTCCAGCATCGCCGCAGTCTCGGCGTCGGTGTGGGGCGCGTACGGGCTCCCGCTCATCTGCTCCCCGCGCCGAGAGCGGCCGTGGCAGTCGTGGCGGCCGGTCCGGTTCGTCCGACCGGTCCGGTTCGTCGGTTCGTTTCTGCGGTATGGTGGCTCGTCATGTGGTGTTCGGTGTGTCGGAACGCTCCGCGTTCAGGCGATCTGCGCGTCGTACTCGTCGGCGTCGAGCAGGTCGTCGTATCCGACGCCGTCGCTCGGGGCGATCTCGATCAGCCAGCCGTCGCCGTACGGGTCCTCGTTGAGGAGCTCGGGGCGGTCGAAGAGGTCCTCGTTGACCGCGAGGACCTCTCCGGACACCGGCGCGTACACGTCCGAGACCGCCTTGATCGACTCCACCACGCCGAACGCCTCGCCGGCGACGACCTCGTCGCCGACGGCGGGAAGCTCGACGAAGACCACGTCGCCGAGCTCGTCCTGCGCGAAGTCGGAGATGCCGACGCGGACGGTCTCGTCGTCGACGGTGGTCCACTCGTGCGATTCCAGGTATCGTAACTCGTCGGGAACTTCGAAGCTCATTGTGGGATCGATCGCGGCGCACGTCGACCGACGCCTCGGTCCGAACGCCCCCGCGATTCGCGTGTGTGTCCCTACCGAGGACGGGGAAATAAAAGGTGCGTTCCCGGCGGTCGATCGGCCGCGTTCCGGGGGGATTCCCGCCGGCAGCGAGCGCTCTCCGTCCGGCTCACGCCACCGCCCGCGAACCGTTTTCCACGGCCGGATCCCGACGGTTTATTCTCCCGGCGGGTCGGAGCGCGACCATGCTGATCACGCTGGAGGGGCTGGACGGGAGCGGGAAGACGACCGTGTGGGAGGCGCTGAAGGACGTCCACCCGGAGGCCGTCTTCACTCGCGAGCCGACCGACAGCTGGTACGGCGACGCGGTGTACCGCTCGATGAGCGACGCCGGCGCCGACCCGCTCGCGGAGCTCTTCTTGTACACCGCCGACCACGCCGACCACCTCTCGGGGACGATCCGGCCCGCGCTCGACGAGGGGACCCTCGTCGTCTCGGACCGGTACTCCGACTCCCGGTTCGCCTATCAGGCCGCGACGCTCGCCGAAAGTGACGTCGAGATCGCCCGGCCGATGGAGTACGTCCGCGGGATCCACGCCGCCTTTTCGCGCCCGCCGGACGCGACGATCTACCTGGATCTGGACGCGTCGACCGCCGCCGAGCGCGCCGGTCGAACGGACAAGTTCGAGCGGGACGGCTACCTCGCCGCGGTCAGGGAGAACTACGAACGGCTGATCGACGCCGAGCCAGAACGGTTCGTCCGCGTCGACGCCACGCGAGCCCCCGAGGACGTGATCGCTCGCGTCGAGGACGTCGTCGCCGACCTCCTCGCGGACCCCGAGTGAGAAGCCGACGCTCCGTCGGTCTCGCGGGGGCGTCGCCCTCACCGTATGACGATCTCGCCCTCTCCGTGTGATTTCCCCGCCCTCATCGCGTGTCGGGTAGCTCGTACTCCTCCGGCGGCGGCACGTAGAGGTAGTCGATCGCGACGCCGAGCACGATCGGCAGTCCGACGAGCGCCGAGACGACGATCGTCGGGCTGACGAGGTCGACGCCCGCACCGACCCCGATGCCGGTGAAAAACAGCGTCGAGACGAAAAGCAGCATCGGCGTCAGGACGACCGTGTACACCACCCATCCCCACGACGTGGCCAGCCGGAGCCTGAAAAAGCGGGTCGTCACGCCGGCGATCAGCGTGTGGAGGGCGACGAGTCCGACGAGGCTCGCGAACCCGAAGAGCGCGATCATACCCACGCTACGGGCCCCCCGCTTTTGCCCCTATCGCCCCGTCCGGTCGGGGGACGGCGTCGCGGGACGCTCCGATCGATCGTCCGCGCACGGCTCAGAACCCCTCGGATCCCCCGCCCTGTCGCCTGGCCGACGAGATGAGGCCCTCGACGGGCCCCGTGTACTCGTAGCCGGGGATCACGCCCTGGACGTAGGTCCCCTCGACGAAGTCGACCAGCGCGCCCGCGTCGTCGACGCCGCGACGCTCGTTGACGTCGGTGAGCGCGAACGCCACGACGACCGTCTCCCCGTCCCGCTCGACCCGCGGGTCGAACTCGTGGTCTCCGCGGGTGAGCCCGCCGACGTCGGCGACGCGCCGCTCGAACGTCTCGTACCAGCCCGTCTCGACCACGTCGGCCACGTCGTCGACGGTCACCGCCGACAGCGTCGGGACGCGGACGGTGACGGAAAAGCGGATCCGGCCGTCGTCCTCGGGGGCCGGCTCGGCGGCGACCGCTGCGTCGAATGCGGTCGTCGTCGCGGTCCAGCCGTCCTCTCCGGCGGGCTCGAACGAGCCGTGGTCGCGGAAGGCCCGGCGGACGCGTCCCGGAACCTCGGCGGTGTCGTCCTCGCGTTCGCTCTCGCTCATACCTCGAGAAGGGCCCGCGTCCTCAAAAGGACCGCGTCGTCGGAGCGATCACGTCGTCGGAGCGATCACGTCGTCGGTGGGACCCACCGGCGGCGAGGCCGCGTCGTCGGGGGGAAGCGTCGCCGGGGCGACGACTGCCGGTCGTCACCGATGGGGGCACGTCGAACCGCTACTGGTGTACCTTTGTATCCGGACGCGCGAGGAGCCGTATGGCAGACCGATTCCGCTCGACTCAGGGCTTGATCGACGCGCTCGCGGACGCGTCGTTCGACCGGCCGCCCGCGCTCGTCAGCAACGCCCACGTCACCGGCCTCGGGGTCGCCCGCGCGCTCGACGCCCACGACGTGCCCGTGATCGCGCTCGACCGCGCGGCCGGCGACGGAACGGAACCCGTCACCCACGACGGGCTCGCGCCCCCGTCCGAGGCCGTCGACTTCGCCGGCGCGGTCACCTACCCGCTCGATGACCTCGACGGCTTCCGCGAGGACGTGGAGGCGATCGTCGACGCCGCCGGCACCGAGGCGGTCGCGTTCGGCTGTATGGACGAGTGGGCGCTCGCGTACGCCGAGGCCGACCCCGCCGGGGTCCGGCTCCCCTACTCGGGGATCGACACGATCGACGACGTGTTGAACAAGTCGCGGCTGTACGCTACCTGCGAGGAACTGGGGATCCCGTACCCGGAGACCCACCGGCTCGGGGGCGGTTCCGACGGAGACGCCGGCGATACGGGCGGGATCGACGAGGACGCACTCGAGGAGGCGGCCGACGCGCTCGGCTTCCCGCTCGTGGTGAAGCCCGCCCGAAAACGCGAGTTCGAGGAGGCGTTCGGCACGAACGTGCTCACGGTCGCGGACCGCGAGGAGTTCGAGGAGGTCGTCGCGAGCGCGGCCGCCGAGGGCGTCGAGGTGATGGCCCAGAAGCGCGTCGACGTCGCGACCGGGCGGGACCACTCGCTGGCGTCGTACGTCCCGCCCTCCGGCGTCGACGACGCGCTCGCGGTCGTGGGCAACGCCGCGGTCCGGTACCCGCTCCAGTTCGGCACCTCCTGTCTCGTCGAGACGGCCGACGAGCCGGTGATCGAGGAGCGCGCGCTCGCCGTGCTCGACGACGCCGGCTACCACGGGATCAGCGAGGCGGAGTTCGTCTACGACGCCGACCGCGAGGAGTTCCTGCTGCTCGACGTCAACACCCGCCCGTGGAAGTGGATCTCGCTGCCGGTCGCCGCGGGCGCGAACCTCCCGATGGCGGCGTACGCCGCCGTCACCGACGCGGCGTACGAGCCGGCGGTCACGGAATCGAGCGAGCCGAACCGCTGGGTGTACCTGCGCGACTACCTCTCGCTCCTCGCCGGCGACGACGCCTTCTGGGACCAGCTGTCGGGCGACGACTGGCGGCGGCTCGTCGCCGGCTCCTTCGAGCGCGAGGGCGACCTGACCACCGGGGTCTACCGCCCCACCGATCCGGGCCCGGCCGCGAAGCTGTTCGAGACGGCGTTCCTCGACCGCGAGTACTACTGCTCCTGTTGAGGGGTGAGCCCGCGGAGTCGGCCGATCCGGCTCACTCCGTGAGCGATCCGAGGTGGTCGACCGTCTCGCGCATGAGGTCCGCGTCCGCACGCCGCGGGAAGTACAGCGAGAGTCCGTCGACGCCGAGGTCCTCGTAGGCCGCCAGACGCTCGGCCGCCCGTTCGGGCGTACCGGCGACGGCCGCCGCGTCGACGATCGCGTCGGGGACTCGCTCGGTCGCGGCCTCCGAGCCCTCGTCTCGCCAGGCGTCTCGGATCGCATCGGCCTCGTCGCCGTACCCGGCTTCCGAGAGCATCCGGTGGTAGAACGACCCCATCGTGCCGACGTAGAACGCGATGTGGTGTCGGACCATGTCGCGGGCGGCTCGCCCGTCCTCCGCCACCGCCGCGACGGTGTTCGGGACGACGGCCAGCTCGTCCGGATCGCGTCCCCGTCCCTCGGCGCTGTCGCGGAACTCCTCGTAGAGCTCCTCGAATCGTCCCTCGGGCATGAACACGGGCATCCAACCGTCGGCCTCGGCGCCCGCCATCCGAACGTTCGTCTTCCCGAGCGCGCCGACGTAGACGGGGACGTCGCCCGGCGGGTCCACCCTGAGCCGGAAGCCCGAGAGGTCGAAGTCCGTTCCGTCGTGGTCCACGACCTCGCCGCAGAGGACCCGCTTTACGATCTGAACGGTCTCCGCCGTCCGGCCGACGGGACGGTCGAACTCGGCGCCGTGCCAGTTCTCGATGACGGCGGGACCGCTGGCGCCGATCCCGAGGAGGAACCGACCGTCCGTGGCGCGGGCGGCCGTCGCGGCTGCCTGCCCCAGCAACGCGGGCGATCGCGAGTAGACCGGGACGATGCCCGTTCCGAGCGTGACGGTCTCGGTTATCTGTGCGAGTTCCCCGAGCAACGTGAACGCCTCCCACCCCCAGGTCTCGCCGAGCAGGACGCTCTCGAGTTCGGCCCGTTCGGCGCGACGGGCGAGGTCGATCGTCAGGTCGTGGTCGATGTCGCTGACGTTGATTCCCACGTTCATCGTCATAGCGCCCCCTCCGCGATCACCTCTCGCAGTATCTCGTTGGTTCCCTCGTATATCTGTGGGATCTTCGAGAAGCGGAAGAACGTCTCGACGCGGTACTCGTCGAAGACGCCGTACCCGCCGTGTAGTTGGACGGCCTCGCTCGCGACGTCCTCCAGAAGCGTGGTCGCCAGCAGCTTCGCCTTCGCCGACCGGTCGGAGTCGACCTCCCCTTCGCGCTCGAGGTCACGCCCGACCTCGTAGACGAGCGCCCGACCGGCGTCCAGTCGCGTCTCCAGGTCCGCCACCCGGTGGCGAACGGCCTGTTTCTCCGCGACGGCGTCTCCGAACGCCTCCCGCTCCGTGGTGTACTCGCGGAGCAGGTCCATCGCGCCGCGGGCGGCGCCGATCGACGCCGCCGCCACCTCCAGGCGGGCCTCGTCGAGGAAGGCCATCGCCTGATAGAAGCCGTCGCCTTCCGCACCGAGGCGATCCTCGACGGGCACGCGGACGTCGTTCAGGAAGACTTGAGCGACGTCGGTCGGGGCCGGTCCGAGATACCCGTCCATCGACGTCCGGTCGACGCCCTCCCGGTCCGTCGGGACGACGAAGGCCGAGATACCGCGATGGGGCTCCTCCGGCTCGCTCGTGCGCGCGTACACGACGAGCGCGTCGGCGACGCTGCCGTTGCTGATGAACACTTTGTCGCCGTTCAGCAGGTACTCGTTGCCGTCGCGCTCGGCCATCGTCCGGATGGTGGCGAAGTCGGAACCGGCTTCGGGTTCGGTCATCGCGACCCCCGTGACCGCCTCGCCTCGGGTGGCGGGTCGGACCCACTCCTCGACGTGTTCGTCGCGACCGTATTCGACGAGCGGTTCACACCCGAACGTCGTCGACGTAACCGACTCGGCGATACCCGGGTCAGCCCGGTGGAGTTCCTCGTTGACTAGTAGCGAGGCCACGACGTCGAGCCCCGCACCGCCGACCGATTCGTCGAGTCGGGGGGCGAGCAGGTCCGCCCCGGCGGCGGTCTCGATCACGTCCCAGGGGTAGCGCCCCTCGCGCTCGTGCTCGACCGCGACCGGTTCGATCTCCTCGCGGCCGAACTCGCGCACCTGTCGTCTGATGAAGCGCTCCTCGTCGGTCAGTTCCATGCGAACTAGTATCAACGTTTTCTGGATATAACTACCGGCGGCGCCGATGCGGCGATCCGCGTCCGTCCGCGGCCGAGTCCTCGATCGACCACCGTAACCGTTTTGTATCGATGCGACACCGGTCCGCCTGTCATCGGATCCCGTGGACGACGTCGCCAATGAACTACCTCGACTATCTTGCATCGAACGAACGCGTGTTTCCCGACCGAGTCGCCGTCCGCGAGGGTGACGTAACGTGGACCTACGCGGAACTGCTCGAGGACGCCCGCTCGGCGGCCACCGTTCTCGGCGACGCCGGGGTCGACGCCGGGGATGCCGTCGTGGTGATGCTCCCGAACACCTACCACTTCGTCACGTCCACGCTCGGGTCGCTCGCCCGGCGGGCGGTCGTCGTCCCCGTGAACACCCGTTTCCAGCGACGGGAGGTCGCGTCGCTGATAGATCAGGTCGAGCCGAGTGCCGCGATCGCGAGCGGGGGAACGCTACCGGCGGTCAACGACGCGCTCGACGAGAGCGACGCCACCGACGTCACCGTCTTCGGCGTTCGAATCGACGACGCCCCGGACGACGTCGGACGGTGGGACGCCGCGGTTCGCACGACACGCCCCGCCGTCGCCGTCCCCGAGACGATGGGCGAGCGTGAGGCGTTCGTCCTCCATACGAGCGGAACGACCGGTCGTCCGAAGGGCGTGGTCCACACGCATGCCAACCTGATCGCCGTCAGCGACGCCTCCGTGATCTCCTACGAGATGGGGCCGGGAAGCGTCTTTCTCGCGGTCATGCCGCTGTATCACTGTACGGGTATCGGAACGATCCTGGGGCCGACGCTGAAGGCGGGCGGCGAGCTGCTCCTGCGCGAGGAGTGGGACCCGGTGGCGGCGCTCGACGACGTCGAGACCCACGGCGTGAACGTCTTCTCCGGCGTCCCGGCCATGTTCAAAGACTGGCTGGCCGTGGCGTCGGACCGCTCGGTCGACACCGACTCGGTGCGCACTGGCGTCATCGGCGGGGCTGGCGTGTCCGCCGACCTGATACGGCGTTCGGAGGCGTTCCTCGACGCCCCGGTCCTCAACGGCTGGGGCATGACCGAGACCTTCGCCGCCGGCCTCTGGGAGGACAGACGCGGGTCGCGACGGCTCCCGAGCGTCGGCCGGACCTCCGGGCGGCTCATCGAGGCGACGGTCGTCGACAGATCGACCGGCGCGGAGGTCCCGACGAACGAACCCGGCGAACTGCTGGTTCGCGGCGACGCGTTGTTCACGGGCTATCTCGACCACGAGGCGGAGTGGACCGACGAGTGGTTCCACACCGGCGACTACGCCCGCGTTGACGAGGACGGCTACGTCTACGTGCTCGACAGGGTCGACTACACGATCATCACCGGCGGCGAGAACGTCTACCCCCAGGAGGTCGAGGGCGTCATCGAGGAACTCGACGACGTCCGCGAGGCCGCCGTCGTCGGGAAACCCGACGAGTGGAAGGGAAGAAAGCCGGTGGCGTTCGTCGACCGTCTCCCTCGAGCCGATCTCACCGCCGAGGAGGTGAAAGACCACGTTCTCGCGGAGCTCGCGGCGTTCAAACATCCGCGGGAAGTGACCTTCGTCGACGCGCTCCCGCGGAACGCCACCGGAAAGCTCGACCGGAAGACGTTGGAGGAACGGCTTTGACATCCTCCCCGCGCTGAAGCGCGAGGATTCCCACGGCACCGTACCGCTGGGTTGGGATATTGTGGGTTACCTTCGTCCACCGTGGTCGGGTGGACCTTTTGTGCCGGAACACCCTCCTCAGATTCGTCCTGTCGTATCCAAGTATCTAGGATTGATGTAGTGCTAACCTCCTTTTTGAATGCCTTTCGAATAGCTTCTCTTCTATCTTCTATCCGTTCTGTATAGACCCAATAGCTACCGAAAACACCAATAAGAGCAGCTAATACTAGTAACAGATTTCCTGCCACTGGACTTGAGAGAACCTGAACCCGATTCACATATTGGAAGATCTAATTTATGGGACAAAAGTTCACGGCTTCTTACACACTCCGCCAGAACACTTTTCACCGGTTCCACGCCTCGTTACTGGTGATGGCGACCACTTCGGAGAACGACCGCGCCGACGGGGTGGAGTTCACCTACGAGGGCGACCTCGTGACGGCGCGCGACGTCGAGTCGGGCGTCGCTGCGTCCGGCGAGTCGAAGCCGGTCGCGCTCTCCCGGCTCGCGGACGCGTTGACCCTTCACGCCGGCGGCGGCGAGCCGATCGACGACGAGGAGGCGTTCCTCCAGGAGATCGGCGTCGACTCCGACGAGATCGAGGACGCCGGCGAGCCGCCGTGGGAGTAGGTCCCGAATGGCCTACGCGAGCTTTGACGGTCGAGAGATCCTGAAGGCGCTCCGGTCGATGCGGTACCGACCGGTCGGCCGCGAGGGGAGTCACGTGAAGCTCCGGTACGAGCACCCGGAGACCGACGAGGTCCGAGTGGTGAGCGTTCCGCTCACCGACGGCGACCAGATCTCACAGGACACGTACCGCTCGATCGCCGACCAATGCGGTGCCGACGACTTCGAGGTGTGGTGTGAGTGGATCGACGATCTTCTGTGACGGCCAGGAGTGGCTGCCGACTCGTTACCGAACGGCCGCCTCTCGATACCCGGCGCTCACCACGATCGTCCCGAACACGAACGTCCCGCCCTCCACCCTGTCCATCCGCGCTTCCAACCCGCGACGGGCGGCCGCAGTCCGTCGATCCAGTTGGCCCAGCGGGTCCTCGTCGGTCGCGTCGAACAGCGACGTGCTCAGCCGCGTGAACGCCCACAGCGCCGCGTTCGCGGCGCGGTTCCCGCGCGGTGCGAAGCCGGCGACGACGACGCCGTCGGCCAACTCGCACCACTCGCCCACCACCGCCGCCGGATCGGGGAACAGCGAGGTGACGAACGTCGACAGCACCGCGTCCGCGTCGACGACGGGCGGGGTGGCCGCATCTCCCTGTACGAGCGAGACGTTCCGCCAGCCGCGGCGGGCGATCAGCGCCCGCGCGCGGTCGAGCATCCGCCCGGTGAGGTCGACGCCGACGACGTGCCCCGACGGGCCGACCGCTTCCCGGAGCGCGGGGAGGTTCGGGCCGGGGCCGCAGCCGAACTCGACCACCGTGTCACCCTCGTTCACGTCCAGTGCCTCGACGCAGGCGTCCCGGACGCCGCCGAGGTCGGCGGTCGCTCGCGCGAACCAGTCGTAGACCCGCGCCCAGCGGCCGTAGCTCTCCCGCACGCGGTCGACGTGCTCGGGACCCGTCACGACTCGCGCACCGCCGCGGGCGGCGTCTTCGGCCACCAGCGCTCGGGGCTCTCCCGCGCGACCGTGGAGTAGCACTGCTCGGATCCGACACAGCCTCGCGGCCGCCGGTAGTCGATCCCGCGCTCCGCGAGGTAGGTGACGTAGCCGTCGTCGACGCGGTCGAGCTTCTCGTGGCAGAGCCAGCGCGTTCCGCACCGACCGGCGCCGAGGTTCCGGTACGGGCAGGTGAACGTCGTCCGCTCGACGCCGTCGGACGCGGCGTCGTCGATCCGGACGCCGACGAGTCGGTAGGCGAGTCTGAGCCGGCGAACCACGGTTTCGGGCGCGTTGGCGCCGAGGAACAGCCCGTGTGCCACGGCGTAGCCGAAGTCGTGGAGCGCGCGTTCGACCAGCGTGAGATCGTCGGGGTCGTCCTCGAGCAGGCTTCGGAGGTCGGCGTACCACGCGGCCGCCTCGGCGATCTCCGGGAGTTCGTCGGCGGCTTCCGTCAGCCGTCTTCGGCGCTCGGGCAGCGGCGCGGCGCCGTCGCTCAGGCGGAACGCGGGGACGCCCTCGGCGTGGACGAGCAGTTCCTCGCGGAGCGCGTCGCCGTCGGCGTAGGCGTCCGCGAGGCTGCGGAGGCGGTCGTACCACTCGCCGGCCATTCGGCCGTAGGCGCCGTCGAGCAGGTCGTCGGCGCGGTCGTCGTCCGGTGGCCGGGGGAAGCGGTCGATCAGGTGGCGTAGCTGCGTGGGGTCGGGCCCCGCCATACGCGAGAATGGATGTCGGGCTACTTGAACGTGGGTGCGCGGACGACCGCGAGTGACTACGTCGCACGGAGTTCGCGGACCGCCGCGGCCGAGATCGTGACCTGCGGTTGCTGACGGTCACCGATCGTCCGGTCACGTCCGCCAGCAACTCGCGAGCCCCTCAGGTAATCGGCCGAGCGTTCCTCGTGTACCGCCATCGTTCGCTTCCCGGCGTAGTCGGTCCCGCGGTGGTCGACGTAGATCCGCGCGAACGACTCGCGGACCGCCCTCGGGACCTCCCACACGACCGCGGGGAAACCGTCGAGATCGACCTCCTCGCCCGCCGGGGCACCCGTCGTGACGGGACATCGCCCGAGGACCGAGCCGTCGGCGGTGGGGATCACCTCGGTCGCGCGGTTCTCGTCGTCGGCACGCCGAACGACGGTCTCGACGCCGACGCGCTCGAAGGCGTCCCGCACTGCCTCGAGCCCGACGCGCCGGCCGGTCGTCACCGCGGGGACGAACGTCCGGCTCGTGACGCTCCCGCCCGCGAGGACGTGCGCGAGCAGCTCGACGAGCGCGGCCGCCACGCCCCCGTCCGGGTCGGGCATCCCGCCGTCGAGCCAGCCGCGGACGCGGCTCGGCGGGAGGTCGAGGGCGTTTCCGACGCCAGCTCGGCCGTGGTTGGGGTGGTCGGCGGCGTACTCCCGAACGCGTCGGTAGTCGAGCACCTTCTCCCACGGGTCGGGGTACTCCCGATCGCTATAGGTCCGGGCGAGAGCTTGTGCCGTGGGGGACAGACACGTGATTCCGCACGAACCGAATTTGAGGAGGCTGCCCCAATTTTCAGTCCTGATACGTACGCCATTAAGTACATATACCGGATCCGCTTCCGTTCAGATAGCCAGCAACCGACGAACGCGGATCGGGGGGTTCTCGTAACCGCGCTCTCGGCCCCAGCTGGGTTCAATCATGAAACCACGCAACCTGTTCGAAGCGGACGACCGTGCGGTGAGTCCCGTTATCGGGGTCATTCTGATGGTCGCAATCACCGTCATTCTGGCCGCCGTCATCGGGACGTTCGTGCTCGGTCTGGGTGACTCGCTCGGGGACAACCAGCCGACGGCACAGTTGAACCTTGACGTGAACGATAGCGCAGTCATAATCACTCATGACGGTGGTGACCCGATTTCGAGTGGCGATCTTGAAATTGTCGCGTACAGCGGGGATTCGGCAACTGATCAGAGGGCGACTATTAACCAGGATCTGAGTGTAGGTAGTTCTGCTTCGATCGCTTACAACACTACTGAATCTGGTGGTGCATCGAATGTGGATCGGTTCCGGGTCATCCACACGCCTTCGGATTCGATTATTCTCGACTCCGATGTGGATGAATTCTCGGATTTCCAGTGGGATAGCTCGTAAATTCACCTCCACCGACTTTTTGTTCGCGTCCGGTACTGACGCCCGAGAATTGACGTGTTACAGAGCTGCTGAACCGTCACCGGGTCGTACTCGTTACACCCCTCTCGAATGTTCTCCTCGCTGAGATGCGCGAGTGCCGCGTCGATAACGACGCTCATCGGGCGGATCGTCGTCCGGACCCCTCGCGACGACCTCGATCGTCGTTTCAAGTTGTCGCTCGCGTCCGTCGGAGCGTTTCAGACTGGTTCGACGGTTCGAGCAGCGAGAACGTCATCACCGCGTCGAGAACCCCGTGGGACGTGACGATCGCGGCCGCTTCCCCCGTGCGATTTTCGTACCCAACCGGGACGACGCTTTGTCTCGAGAGTTCGTTCCCCTTACTGCCGGAGCATCCGATCCGTGTCGTCAGAGGCACACGCTCGCGCTCCGTTTTCTCGCTCCGGTCGTTCACGCGGACCGCCCCCGTTCGGCGTCACGCTTCCATCGAAGCCGAGCGGCGTCGCGGACGTGTGGGATCGGACCACGATCCTCGTCGTCGCCGTGGACTCGCCGGAAGTCACTCGGGACGTGCGCGTCGAGTGAAGGCAGTCGCTCCGGCTACCGTGCGATCGGAGCAACATCACGCCGAGACCACCTTGGCTAACGTCGATCGGGGGACGGGAGCGACTATCGGTTTGATTCAGCCCGGACGAGATACGATAGCGGTATATCCAGGGGAGCAGGATACGGAAATTGGGTGGCTGGGGAGTCCCAGCCCACCAATCCCGGACGGCCAAAGACCGTCCGTTTCGTAGGTGGGCCAACACGGATTTGAACCGTGGACCTCCCGGTTATCAGCCGAGCGCTCAACCTGACTGAGCTATTGGCCCAGGTGAGCGCATCAGATGATTTCGTGGGTAGGATTTTAAGGGTTTCCTTTCAATAGTGCGCCGCCGTCACGCGGTTTGTGACGGGATCGCGAGACCGAACGGGGTCCGCGCTCACCCGGAGCGATCCTCGCGTTCCGGGTCGTCGTCCTCGACCGTGTACTCCACGTCGACGACGTCCTCGGCGTCGTCGTCGGCCCCGCGTCCCCTCGATCCGGAGGCTCCGGTCCCGCCGGCTCCATCGGCCCCGCCGACGCCGCCGGTGGGGCCGTCGTCGTCCCCGCCGTCTCCGGACGGACCGGGAAAGTCGCCGGAAAACCCCCCAGCGTCGCCCTGGCCACCGAACCCCTCCTCGCCGGGGAAGCCGCCGATGTACACGTTCCCGGTGGCGAAGCCGCCGGTCTCGCTGTCGATGTAGGGCACGACGACGTACCGCTTGACCGCCATCCGGATCGGGACCCGCGTGATCGGCAACGCGAGGAGGAAGCCGAGCGCGTCGGTGACCAGCCCCGGCGTGAGCAGGAACGCGCCGGCGGCGATGAGGAGCCCGCCGTCGAGCAGCTCGTCCGTCGGCGGCTCGCCGCGGGCGAGCTTCCGTTGGACCCGCGCGAGCGTCGCGCGTCCCTCCGCGCGCAACAACAGCATCCCGAGGATCGCCGTCAACACGACGAGTCCGACCGTCATCACCCACCCGAGCCGCGTCGCGACGAAGACGAGGAACAACGCGTCGGCCAGGGGGACGACGAGGAGCAACGCGAGCAGCGTTCGCGGGCGCATGCCCCTGGGTTCCGCCCCGGTCCCCATAGCCCTTTTCGTCGCGGTCGGGGGGTCCCCGCCCGACGCGATCGGTCGTCTCCCACCCGCGACCGCCACGGCTTTGAACCGGCGGGCCGAGCCACGGTCATGGACATCGTCGGCGCGCTCGGCCGCGACCCGCCCGAGCGCGGATCCGCGGAGGACGGCCGACTTCCCCGGTGGGTCGCGCCGCTGCCGGCGGCGCTGGAGGACGTCGCCTACCGGTTCGTCTGGGTCGTCGTCGCGATCAACCTCCTCGGGACCGCCTTCGGCTTCTGGTACTACCGCTTCCAGTTCGCGCGGGTACCCGTCGAGATGTGGGCGTTCGTCCCCGACAGTCCGGGTGCGACGCTCCTCATCGCCCTCGCGCTCGCGTCGTGGGCGGTCGGGCGGGAAAGCGACACCCTCGCGGCGCTCGCGTTCTTCGGCAATATAAAGCTCGGACTGTGGACCCCGTACGTGCTCGTCGTCTTCTACCCCGAGTTCCTCGCGACCTCGGGTCCCGCGCTGTACGCGTTCCTCCTCGTGAGCCACCTCGGCATGGTGCTTCAGGCGTTCGTGCTCCACCGGATGACCGACTTCCCGGTGCGGGCGGTCGCGATCGCGACCGCGTGGTACACCCTCGATCTGCTGATGGACTACTTCGTTCCGGTGATCGGCGGGGTCACCCACACGTCGCTGCCGTATCCGGACCCCCAACCCTGGTTCACGACCACAGTCCTCCAGGTCGCCGCCGCCGGCGCGGTCGTGCTCACCGTCGTGCCGCTGTTCCTCGCGCTCGCGACCCGCGTCGAGACGCTGCGAGGGTGAGTTCTGCGACGCCGCGAGCCCCTCGCCGACGACACCCGTTTAAGTTCTCGGCCGGCGTCGGACGACTCATGAGCACGTACGACCGGATCGCGGACCTCACCGTCACGATCGAGTCGATCGATCGGCGACGGTACACCGCGGACACGACGAGCGGGTTCGAACGGACGACCACGGAGTTCCGGCTCGCCGGCGACGGCCTCGTCGGCCGCGGCGAGGACGTGACCTACGAGACCGCCGACCACGACGCGCTCGCCGGGACGGACCCGATCGATCTCGAGGGGGAGTGGACGATCGACGAGCTGTCGGCCGCGCTCGACGACGTCGACCTCTTCGACGCGAAACCCCCGGAACGGGAGTCCTTCCGGAACTACCGCCGGTGGGCCGTCGAGAGCGCGGCGCTCGACCTCGGCCTGCGGCAGGCCGACGCGAGTCTCGGGGAGTTCCTCGGGATCGAGCCCGATCCGGTCGAGTTCGTCGTCTCGACGCGGCTCGGCGACCCGCCCTCCGCCGACCCTGTGACGGAACTGCTCGCGGTCGACGACGACCTGGAGTTCAAGCTCGACCCGACCCCCGACTGGCCCGACTCGGTCTTCGAGCGCCTGCGCGAGACCGGCGCGGTCCGCATCGCCGACCTGAAGGGATGGTACGAGGGGACCGACGTCGACGTCCCCGCCGACCCAGAGCTGTACCGAGACGTCCTCGCCGCCTTCCCGTCGGCCGTGATCGAGGACCCGGCGTTCACGTCCGAGACCCGGCCGCTTCTCGAACCGCAGACCGACCGCCTCGCCTTCGACTACCCGATCGACGGGGTCGAGGCGATCGAGTCGCTCCCCATCGAGCCGGGGTGGTGTAACGTCAAACCCTCGCGGTTCGGAACGCTCGAATCGCTGTTCGAGACGATCGCGTACTGCCGCGAGGAGGGGATCGAGATGTACGGCGGCGGGCAGTTCGAACTGGCGAGCGGGCGGACCGCGATCCAGACGCTCGCGGCGCTCTTCTACCCGGACGGCCCCAACGACGTCGCGCCCGGCGCGTTCAACGATCCCGACGCCTCGCCGCCGTACCCGAGGAGCCCGCTGAGACCCGACAGCGACGCGGTCGGCTTCGAGTTCTAGGCTACCGGTGCGGCGGCGCGCCTCCGAGCGAGCCGTCGGCTCGCGAGGAGCCCGCGAGGGAGTTGGCCGCCCGGAGCGACGCGGAGGGCGGCTGACAGAGCGAGAGCTTCGCTCTCGCTTGCAACCGGCGCTACGCGCCGGTGACGAGGCTGGGGAGGGGTGAGGCTGCGGGTGCGGTCGGGTGGGACTCAACGGGGCAGCCGTCTCCGGGAAGACGGCCGACGTAAGCACCGCAGGGAGGGAACGAACGAAGTGAGTGACCGACCAAGGAGCGCAGCGAGGCCCTCAACCGGAGCCGGCTGGGGCTTTGGAGGTGTCCTCCGCGATCGTGATTCCCGCTTCGTATTGTCGATAGGCTGGGCCGTTGATGCCGGCCCGTTTTCGATCTACGAGACGAACTTCAACAGGTCGTCGCGGTTGTGGTCGTGAAAGCGCTCGCGCAGACACGCCTCGAGCGCGTCGATGTCGCCGCGCTTCGCGCAGATCGGCGCGACCGTGTCGGACCACTGCTGCCACGGCGGGTACAGCCCGAGGCGGTCGCAGATCTCGTCGAGCCGCTCGTCGAGGTCGTCGATCTTGTCGGTCTTGTTCACCGCCACGATCGGGTCGACGCCGACGTCCTCGAGGAACGCGAACATCTCCACGTCGTGCGGGACGTTCCCGCGCTCCCGGTGGCGGTCGATGATGTCGACGGCGCTCTTGCCGTCGAGGACGACCACGCCCGCGAGGATCCGATCGGCGTTCTCCTCGACGTAGCGCACCACGTCCGTCTTGATCTGCTCGCGGCGGTCCTCCTCGACGCCGGACATGAAGCCGAAGCCGGGGAGGTCCGTGAACATGAACGACTCGCTCGCCCAGTCGAAGTGGTTCGGCTGTCGGGTCACGCCGGGTTTCCCCCCGACGGAGACGTCGTGGCCCGTCAGCTCGCGCATGATGGTGGATTTCCCGACGTTCGACCGTCCGACGAGGACGACCTCCGCGTCGCGGTCCGGCCGGTCTTCGAACATACCCGCACTCGACCGCCGAGCGGGTTAAAAGGCGCGTCGCGGAGGCGACCCCTCTGGCCGCGATCCGGGTTCAGTTCGCCGCCGGCTCGGCCGAGTCCGCGGATCCGACGTCGTCGTCCGACCCCGCGGAGCCGGCGTCCAGTTCGTCGCTCTGACTCGAGAACGCGGAGCCGAACATCCGGAACACCGCCACCTGACCGTAGAACTGGAGGAAGGGGACGAGGAGCAGACCGACGACCGTGACCGCGAGGATCCCGGTCGCGATCCAGAGGACGAACGTCACGACGAGCGGCATGAGGATCGCCACGAGGTAGTCGGTGCTCAACAGCGTGGGCTTCAACAGGTCGACGTCGAAGGCCGCGCCGATCTCGCCGCGAGCCGCGTAGGCTGTCAGCGCCGCGGGCACCGCGTAGTAGACCAAGAGCAACACCGGGAGGAACGCGAGCGCGAGCAGGACCCCGAGCACTCCCACGAGCGCCCCCGCGTCGCCGCCGATCGCGCCCCCGGTGCCGATGACCACGAAGACCAGGACCGTGTAGGCGAGCACCGGGACGAACGTGTACGCGACGGTGATGACGGTCCCGATGATTCCCTTCACGAGGAGGTCGCCCCAGTCTTCGAACTCCGGCGGGTCCTCCGCGCCCTCCACGGTGGTCTCGAGCACACGAACGAGGTAGCCGAGGATGACGAACGCCGGGAGCAGAAGCACCGAGAGGAACCCCAACACGCCGCCGATGAGAACGCGCCCTATCCAATCGCCGCGAACCGGGTACGAGAGTCCGTCTTCGAGCATGGTCTGGAGATCTCACAGGAAGTATATAAAAGTAGGTCGACAATCGGAGCCGATCGCGCTTCGGGAGTCTTCATCGCGATCTCGAAATCGGCCGTTGACATCCTCCCCGCGCTGAAGCGCGAGGATTCCCACGGCACCGTACCGCTGGGTTGGGATATTGTGGGTTACGACGTAACCCGTTCTTGAGGCGCGAATGCGCCAGTTCCCTTGTCAAACAGGAACGTCGATGGCTGTGCCAACCAGCCGTTACTCCTATTCACCGACAGATTCGGTGAACTCGGAGATACTTTCTGCCGAATGTTCTCAGCGCCGTTCACATCTGCATTCGCCACTGTACCGCACTCATCACAGACATACAGTCCGCGTTCAACACGGTTCGCGTCACGCTTCCGGCCACAGCACGAACACGCCTTCGAGGTATCCCGCTCAGACACCTTTTCAACCGTGATACCTTCCATCTCCGCCTTGTATTCAAGAAGGTCTGTGAACCGGTCGAACGCCCACGAGTGGAGGTCAAGATTGCCATGCTTGCCCCAGTTCTTTGACTTATCCTTCTCCGCATCCTCACGGATGCCAGAGAGATCGCCCACCACGATCGTTCCAATTTCCTCGTCAACACACCGCTGGACGATATGCTTCGAGAGGGTGTGGAAGTAGTGGGTCCGGCGGGCCGACTTCTTTTCGTTCAGCCGGGTGGCCTGCTCTGAGTCCGAATCGTCACACCGAGCGATTTGCTTGCTGAAGTAGTAGTCGTCCTGTTTCAAGCAATTGAGCGGGTACAATTCGCTGTGACCGTCTTCATAGGCGAGCGCGGCGAAGTTGTTGATCCCGAGATCAACACCCACAGTCTTCTCACCGGGGGCTTCAGCCACGTCGATTTCGACCTTACAGACGAAGTGTAGTTCCCATTCGTCGCCCGTCCATACAATCTTGACTTGTTGGACGTTCTCTACGGTGGAGAGGTCAACGTCCGGGCGAGTTTGGTACTTACACAGGACGAAATCCGACCAGTACTCTTTCAGGTTCGATCCTTTTGAGAGTCGAACTCGGTCGTACTGCGTGTCGAGTTTGAACCCGGCAGTTTTGAACGTGACTGTGGAACGCGGGTGTTCGTCGCCGTGTTTGCGGTAGCCGGGCGGGTTCGCTTTCGTATCCCCGGTTTGTCGTTTGCCGTACCAGCTGTTGAACGCCTCAGCGAGTTCTTGAAGGACTCGCTGACTTGACTGAGAGTGCAAGTCATCGTAGCGTTCGTGCGACTTCAGGTACGTGGTGAGTTCGTTGTGGTTCGGGATGTGATCGATTTCATCCCAAATCCGACTACACGTCCACCGTCCAACGTTCCAGAGTTTCGAGGCGGCGAACCCGAGCGAATCAAGGTCGTCTTGCACCCGAGACTGGTTCCGTATGGAAGCAGTGTAGGTGCGAGTAACGACTTGATACGCCATACGTAACCTATGTAGATAAAATTACTTGAAGGCTTGGATTGGAGGCAGAGTGGAATATCCAGCTGTGCCATCGACCGGTGGAGTGTGAAAGGAAGTGTCGGGTTCATCCCCGCGCTGAAGCGCGAGGCTTTCTCCTCGATTCTCCGTAACGTGAGCGGGGAGACTCACGAACGAGAACAACTACCCGCGAGAACCCGTGAAAACGACGATTCCAAAAAATCTGGAATCGACGTGGCCTTTTGTATTCTCACCGTCAAATATTGCCACGCACATGCCCTCCAGTAATCGACGAACGTTCCTCGGTGCGAGCACGGTCGTGGGCCTCGGGGCCCTGGTCGGCGTCGACGCCGTCCGGAACACGAACGCGGCGACGGACAGCACGGAAGACCACGACGACGGCGACACGAACGGCGAGTCACTCGACGACTGGCTCGCGACGGCCAACGACCCGCGGACGCCGAAGGTCCGCGACTTCCGGTTCGACGACCCGCCGACGGTGTTCCTCGACGTCTCCGACTCGACGTCGTTCTCGCCGCCCGCCCTCAAGGTGGAGCCCGGAACGACGGTGACGTGGGAGTGGACCGACGGCGACGAGGCGCACAACGTCGTCGCCGTCGACGGCGCGTTCGACAGCGGCTCCGCCGAGTCCGGGGCGGAAACGACGTTCGGGCACGCCTTCGAGGAGACCGGCACCTACCGCTACGTGAGCGAGCCGCAGGCCGACGCGGGGATGAAGGGCGTCGTAGTCGTCGAGTCCGCGCCCTCCAGCGAGTACCCGGCGGTCGACGAGTGGTTGGTCGACACGAACGGGTACGACGGGGACATCGCCGACCGGAGGGACGAGGACCTCGTCGAGATCGCGACCGGGGCGGACGGTAACGGTGGACACTTGGCCTTCGAGCCCCACGCGGCGAAGGTCTCGACCGGCACGACCGTCCGCTGGGCGTGGACCGGCGAGGGCGGCGGTCACGACGTCGTCTTCGAGGACGCAGATATCCGGACCGAATCGATCGCCGTCGACCCCGGCGTTCACTTCGAGCACACCTTCAACGAGACCGGCGTGTTCCGATACGCCTGCCGACCTCACCGCGACCTCGGCCATCGCGGCGCGATCGTCGTCGAGTGAGGTCGGCGGTCGCGATCCGCGACGCGGGCTCCCAGCGCCGGCCCGGATCCCTTAATCGGCCGCCGAACTCACGGTCGACATGGAGAACCTGAACAAACAGGCGGTCCGGCATGCGGTGTGGGACGCCCTCGAGGAGCGCGGGATCGCCCGGTTTCCCTTCCCGCCGCACGAGCGGATCCCGAACTTCGCGGGCGCGGACGAGGCTCGCGACCGACTCGTCGAAACCCCCGAATGGACGGCCGCGGAGACGGTGAAGGCCAACCCCGACGCCCCACAGCTGCCCGTCCGCCGGGCCGCGCTCCGCGCGGGCAAGACCGTCTACGTGGCCCAGCCGCGGCTCCGGGATCCGGACCCGTTCCTCCGGCTGGACCCCGCCGCGATCGACGACGTCGACGCCGCCACGACGGTCTCGGGGATCGCCGAACACGGCGTCCCCACCGCCCCCGAAGACGTCGCCGAGATCGACCTCGTCGTCTCCGGGTCTGTCGCGGTGCGGACGAACGGAACCCGGATCGGGAAGGGCGAGGGGTACAGCGACCTCGAGTGGGCCGTCCTCCGCGAACTCGACGCCGTCGACGACGACACGGCGGTGGCGACGACGGTCCACGAACTCCAGGTCGTCGACGAGGCTCCGTCGCCGGTCGAAAACGCCGACCGCCTTCCCGAGCCCGACCGCCACGACGTACCCCTCGATCTGGTCGTGACGCCCGAGCGCACGATCCGAAGGGGAAGCGACGCCGAGCGTCCCGCGGGCGTCGACTGGGACACGCTCGACGAGGAGCGACTGGACGAGATTCCGGTGCTGGCCGAGCGCGCGCCCGGAATCGATCGGTAGATCCGACCGGATCGGATCGATCGGATCGGCTCGATCGAACTGGACCGGACCGGACCGATCCGGATCAGGTGGCCCCATCCGTCACGGATTTGTCGATGCGGAGACGAGTTCCACACGGATGGCCCTTTTCGAGAACCTCGCGTTCGTCTTCGTCGCCGGGCTCCTCACGGCGCTCGCGACCGGGCTCGGCGCGCTCCCGTTCTTCTTTTTCGAGTCCATCAGCGACCGCGGGAACGTGGTCCTCTGGGGACTCTCCTCCGGGATCATGGTGACCGCGTCGCTGTTCGGGCTGATCGACGAGGGACTGGCCGAGGGGACGGTCGGAGAGGTCGCGGTCGGGATGGCCGTCGGCGTCGTCCTCGTCGTCGTGGCCCACGAGGTCCTCCTCGACGCCGACGTGGATCCCCACCAGTACGAGGAGGCGGACTTCCGCAAGCTCGTGTTGATCCTCGGCGTCCTCACGGTCCACAGCTTCCCCGAGGGCGTCGCCGTCGGCGTCTCCTTCGCCGACCTCGGGCTGGGGGGTGGGGTTTCAGTCCTGGGGTTCACGGTGCCCGCGCTCGCGGTCTTCATGACCCTCGCGATCTCGGTCCACAACGTCCCCGAGGGGACCGCCATCTCGATCCCGCTGCGGGCGATGGACGTCCCCGAGTGGAAGATGGTGTGGTGGGCGGTGTTCTCGAGCCTCCCGCAGCCGATCGGGGCGGTGATCGCGTTCGCGTTCGTCCGGATCGCCAGAGAATTTCTCCCGTACGGGTTCGGGTTCGCGGCCGGCGCGATGATCTACCTCGTGCTCACGGAGTTCCTCCCCGAGGCGCTCGACGCCGGCGAGGGGCTCCCCTACGGCGGCAAGCGCGAACTCGTCGGCGGGATCCTCCTCGGCGCGGCGGTGATGGTCCCGCTGGCGTACGTCTAGGTGCCCGGTTTTGATCACTCCACAAGCTCGTGGACCCGAACGCGGACCGGCCCCGCCGGCCGCGTGTTCGCGCTGGCGCGGAGCGCCAGCTCCCCGTCAACTGCCTCCAGCCGGGCCCGCCGGAGCAGCGTCGCGGTCGCGAGCCGCAGCTCCTGGCGAGCGAACCGCATCCCGATACAGTGGCGCGGCCCGCCGCCGAACGGGAAGTAGGCGTACTCCGGCCGCTCGCCGACGGCCGGGCCGGGCGTGTCGTCGCCGAGCGAGACCTCGCCCGACGACGATCCGTGAAGCCAGCGCTCCGGCCGGTACGTCTCCGGGTCCGCCCACCACCGCCCGTCGCGGTGGACGACCCACGGCGAGAGCGTCACCGCGACGCCGGCCGGGAGCCGGTAGCCGCCGAGCGTCACCGGTTCGGTCGGCTCCCGGAAGAAGGAGTGGACCGGCGGATACAGCCTGAGCGCCTCGTTGACCGCGGCGGTCAGCGCCGGACAGTCGCGGACCGCGGCCGGAGAAGGGTCGTCGTCGAACGCCGTGACCTCCCGGCGGACCCGTTCCTGGAAATCGGGGCGCGTCGCGAGCGCGTGGAGGGTGTAACTCAGCCCGAGCGCGCTCGTCTCGTGGCCGGCGAAGAGGAACGTCACGGCGTTGTCGACGAGCTCGTCGTCGTCGAGCGCGCCCAGCTCCGCGGCCGCGACGAGCGTCCCGAGCAGGTCGTCCGCGGCCCCCGGATCGGCGGCCGGTCCCGCCGCGCGTCGCTCGGCGACGAGGTCCTCGATCGCCTCGCGTAGCGCGTCGAGCCGCCGGCGATACCGTCGGTTCGCCGGCGTCGGGATCCACTCGGGTAGAAAGGAGGCCAACCGCCGCATGTCGAACCGCTCGGTGATGCTCTCCGCCGCCGCGCGCACCGTCTCGCGTTCGCGCTCGACGTCGTCGCCGAGGAGGCTCTCCGCGAGGACCGAGAACGCGTACTCCGTGGCCGTCTCGTGGACGTCGACGACCTCGCCGTCGTCCCAGTCGGCCGCCGCGCCCCTGGCGTGTTCGACCATGGCGTCGCCGTACGCGTCCACGCGCTCGCGGAAGAACGCCGACCGCATCGCGGTTCGCTGCTCGCGCCACCGCTCTCCCTCCGCGAGAAAGAGCCCGTCGCCGAGGAGGGTGCCGAGCTGCTCGCGGGGCATCTCGCCTTTCACGTACCGGTCGTGCTCGTCGACGAGGACCCGCCGGATCGCGTCGGGGTCGGTGAGGAGGTAGCTCTCCGTGCCGAACACGTCGTACCGGGCGACGCCGCCGCGCTCGGCCGCCCGCCGCTCGTAGAACTCGAGCGCGTCGGCGGCGATCGAGTGGACGTTGCCGAGGAGCGGGAGCCCGTCCGGATCGGGCGGGGAGACGGGCGTCTCACTATCGTCGGCGTCGTGAGCCGTCGTCTCGACCGCGGATCGCTCGCTCTCGCCGTCGTCGGACCGTCGAACCGTTTCGCTCATGTCTCCCGATAGACGCGGCCGCGTGCTGAGGATTCGGCCGGACACGTCCGTGCGTTCTTGTACCCGTCCGCGCCGAACTGGATCCCATCCGAACCGGCTCGCATCTTCAAGTCGCCGGCGACCGACGATCCTCGCATGCGGTACGTCCACGTGAGGTTCCGGTTCCCGCGGTCGATCCGCCACCCGATGCACGACTTCCTCGACGGCGGTGAGGAGTGGCGCTCGGAGCTTCTGACCTGGCGTCGGCTCGATGACGGGACGCTCGCGACGCTGTTCCGGGTCACCGCCGCGCGGGAGCCGTACCTCGAACGGCTGCGGGCCGTCGACTCGATCGAGCGATTCGAGGTCAGTCCGGCGACCGAGTCGCCTCCCGGCGACGGGGGTGACGGAAGCGACGGGGGCGACGAAAGCGACGACCCCGAGACGTTCTACCTCAAGGCACACGAGACGCTCGACGGCCCGCTCGACGCGTTCCTCGGCGCGTTCCTCGAGACAGAGTTCCTCTCGGTCCCGCCCGTCGTGTACCGCCCGGACGGGCGGCTCTCCGTCGGCGTCGTCGGCCCGCCGGACCAGCTGCGGGGGGCGCTCTCGGCGCTCCCGGACGCGATCGACGTCGACGTCGACCGGATCGGATCGTACGACGGCGGACGCCGGATCGCGGGGGTCGACGTGACTGACCGGCAGGCTGAGGCGCTCCGCGCGGCGCGACGGGTCGGCTACTACGACGTGCCGCGGACCGGATCGGTCGACGACGTAGCCGACGCGATCGACTGCTCGTCGTCGACGGCGGGGACACACCTCCGGAAGGCGGAGGCCGCGCTCGTCGACGCGTACCTCGACGAGTGAACGCGACCTCGTTGACTACGTCTTGAACGTCTTTTCGTCCGAAACGGCCGTTACGTTTCGAGTGCGTATTGGACGGGTGTTTCGATCGGAAACGAGTTGATAAAAATGAGACTGTTGCTGGCGCGGTGAACTCTTCCAAAGCCCCAGCCGCGAGGGCTCACGGCTTCACCGTTCGCCGGCCGAGGGCTCCCTTCGGTCGCCCTCGCACGACTCGCGCGGCTTGCTACGCGCCTCACTCAGTCGCTTTGCTCCTTCGCTGCGGTGTCGCCGGCGGCTCCGCCGCCGGCTGCCAGCGGCGCGTAGCGCCACGCTGCTTACTGCGCCGTGCTTCGTCCTCGCGACTGCCCCTTTGAATCCCACCCCGCACAGTACCGCAACCGCACCTCACGCCTCCCCAGCCTCGCGGCTCGCTCCGCTCGCCGCGTCCCTCGCGGGCTCCTCGTGCCCTGTCGGGCACTCGGAGGCGCGCCACCGCTCGGGCGGCCGTTCACTCCTTCTCTGTATTGATCGAACTGGGCCGGGACGGGTCTCGATCGAATGGTGTATACGGAGCAGTGAGCGGAGGGGAAGCCCGAACCGAGTCGGGAGTCCTACGACCGCCTCGCGATCTCCTCGCGGAGCGCGTCGGAGACGACCTCGCCGTCGGCCTTCCCGCGGAGCGCGCCCATCGCCTCGCCCATCAGCCCGGAGAACGCGCCCATTCCTTCGGCCTCCACTTGGTCGGCGTTGCGCTCGACGACCTCGCGGACCGCCTCGCGGACCGCCTCGTCGCTCACGCCCGAGAGTCCCGCCGCCTCGACGGCCTCGGCCGCGGTCAGGTCGGGATCCTCGGCGAGCGTCGCGAGCACCTCGGGGACGCCCTCCTTCGCGAGGTCGCCGTCCTCGACCAACTCGAAGACCGCGAGGAAGTGGTCGTCGGTCAGGTTCTCGACCGGCGCGCCGTCCCGGCGGATCGCCGTCGTCGTCGACTCCAGCGTCGAGGCCGCGAAGGTGGCGTCGACGCCGCGATCGACGGCGGTCTCGAAGAGCGGGAACCGGCGGCCGAACGCCACCTGCTCGGCGAGCCCGCGGTCGAGCCCGAACTCCTCGGCGTATCGGTCGGTCTTCTCGTCGAGCAGCTCCGGTCGCTCGACGTCCGAGGGGTCCGGCTCGACCGGCGGCACGTCGGTCTCGGGGTACATCCGCGCCGCGCCGGGAAGCGGCCGGAGGTAGCGCGTGGTGCCGTCGTCGTTCGCGCCGCGGGTCTCCTCGGGGACGCCCTCGATCGCGGCGGCCGCGCGCTCCGCGGCGGCCTCGATCGCGAGATCCGCGGTCTCCGGGTCGGCCGCGACGATGGCGACGGCGTCGTTCTCGCCCGCGTCAACCGCCTCGCGAAGCCGCCCGACCTCGGCCTCGGTCACGCCGTAGGCGGGCAGCTCGTCGGTGTGGAAGATCCCGCCCGCACCGTGGCGCTTCGCGTGGTCCGAAAGCTCCGTGCCGAGCCGGCGGTCCGGCTGTATCTCCCGGCCGACGAGCCCGTCGAAGCCGTACAGCGGGACGGCCGTCACCTTCCCGCCCGCGTCGAGCGCGCCCCGGATCACGCCGGAGTCGGTGTCGGCGAGGACGTCGGTGACGTCCGAAACGGTTCCGACGCCCGCGTCGCGCTCGCGGAGCTCGTCGCGGATCGCGAGCAGTTCGGCCTGTCTCCCCACCTCGCCGCGGACGATGTCCTCGATCCCCGCCAGGTCCTGGACGCCCTTCACCTCGACGCGCGCACCCTCGGCGATGGAGACGTTCACGTCCTGACGGATCGTGCCGAGCCCGCGTTTCACCGCGCCGGTCGACCGGAGCAGCATGCCGATCCGCTCGGCCGCCTCCTTCGCCTGCTCGGGGCTCCGGACGTCCGGACCGGTCCCGATCTCGACGAGCGGGACGCCGAGGCGGTCGAGCGAGTAGACGACGCCGTCGTCCGTCTCCTCGACGCGCTTCGCCGACTCCTCCTCCAGCATGAGGTCCTCGATGGAGACGCTCCCCTCGCTGGTCTCGATCGCGCCGTCCTGTCCGAGCAGGATCGACCGCTGGAAGCCGGAGGTGTTCGACCCGTCGATCACGAGCTTCCGCATGACGTGCGCCTGGTCGACGACGCTCACGTCGAGGAGGTCGGCGATCTGGAGCGCCACCGACAGCGCCTCGTCGTCGACCCAACGGGGGGGTTCGTCGTCCTCCTCGACCAGACAGGTCGTGTCGTACGCGAGGTAGGTGAACTCGCGGTCGACCCGGCTCTCCTCCAAGGCGGCCTGGTCGAGCTCGCCAAGTTCGCTCTTGGTCGGGTGGAGCCGGCGGGTGATCTCCCGGTCGGCCTCGGCGGGGTCGCGCTCGACGGTCGGGGAGTCACAGAACAACTTCGTCGCCGTGTCGAGCTGCTGGTGGATCTCCAGCCCGGCGACGAGGCCCAACTCCTCGTGGTCGTACTCGCTCATTACGGCTCACTCCGGCACGCCGGGACTAAAAGGGTGGCAGTTCGCGGGTGCCGGCGAGCGACGGCGGATGCGAGGGTCATGGACCCCAGCCGGCGACGTGGTATATAGCCCAGGGGCGGTGGCGCGCCGGTGAGTGCCGCGAAGCGGCACGAACCGTCCGCGAGGGAGTCGACCGGCCGGAGCGACGCGGAGGCCGGTCGACGAGGCTGGGGAGGCGTGAGGTGCGGGTGCGTTCCCGCGAGTGGAACGAGCGGGAGCATGGAAGTCGCAGCCCGCGCAGCGAACGAAGTGAGCGCAGGACCGTCTTCCGGTGGTGCGGTCGGGTGGGACTCAACGGGGAGTCGCGAGTCGTGTGAGGGCGACCGAAGGGAGCCCTCGGCCGGCGAACGGTGAAGCCGTGAGCCCTCGCTGCTGGGGCTTTGGAGGTCAAGACTGACTTCCGCGTTAGCAACGAAAAGCCGGTCGCCAGCGACGCCGCTCGTTTCTTTATATATACCCGGAGAAACTGACGGCGTCGACACTACTCGCGTGGCGTCCGTAGGAATTGTGCGTGGGTGCTGTCGTAGAGACAACACCGTGCATCGGTGTGGCGGGTGTGCCGCCGTGCCTCGCAAATCGAAGATTTGCTGGCACACAGATGCAATCTGTGTACGATGCGTGGGACCGGATTTGAACCGGCGGACCTCTACAGGACAGCGCCCTCAACGCTGCGCCGTTGGCCTGGCTTGGCTACCCACGCTCGCTGCGTTCTGTCGCGTCTCGTCGTACCCCGTCCCAGATTAAAAGCCCTTCCATTCGATACCGGGGTGCCGACCGATGACACCGACCGACGCGGGCCGAGTCGACGGCGGGTTTCCCCGCCGGGACCGGCACCGGTTTGCCCCTTCGGATCGATACCCGATCCATGCGAGAGTGGGCACGCGAGAACGTTCCGATACTGACCGCCGCCGCCTCAGTCGCCTCGCTGGCGCTCGTCTTCGGGGCCGTCGGCGGCGTGGTCCCGAGCAGCCTCCTTCCGCGCGCGAGCGACGCGACCCTCGCCGCGATCCCGCACCTGAACGCCGCGATCTCCGCGACCGCGATCGCCACGATCCTCCTCGGTTGGCGGGCGATCTCCCGCGGAAACGTCCGGCGACACCGGGCGTTCATGCTGGCGTCGTTCGCGCTCTTCTCGACGTTCCTCGCCGGCTATCTCTACCGGCTGATCCTCGTCGGGACCGCGGAGTTCCCCGGCCCGGAGGCCGCCTATACCTACCTCTACCTCCCGTTTCTCGCGATTCACATCCTGTTCGCGATCGTCTGTATCCCCTTCGTCTTCCACGCGCTGTTCCTGGCGGCCACCCGCCCGTACGCCGAGCTGTATCACACCCGCCACGCGCAGGTCGGCTTCGTCGCCGCGCTCCTCTGGCTCGTCTCCTTCGCGATGGGCATCGGCGTCTACGTCATGCTGTATCACGCGTTCTGACGGCGCGACAGTCGAGGGAAGGAGGCGCGTTCGATCGCGCGACCGTCGAAGATCCGCGATATCCTCGAATCCGCCGCGCTACCGGTTCTTCTCCGCCTTGCGGTGGGCCGCGTAGAACAGCGGCACGAGGAGTGACCCGGCGACGCCGAGGCCGAGCGCGAGCGCGCCGATGTCGCTCGCGGAGAGGTCACGACCACCCCCGCCGCCCGTCGACTCGTTACCGTCGCCGTCCCCCTCGCCGTCGTCGTCGCTTCCGCCGTCGTCGCCGTCCCCGTCGTCCGGGCTCACGATGTCGTCGTCGACGTCGCCGATCGCGACCGACCCTTTCATGCCGGCCGACTCGTGGGGGACACAGAGGTAGTTGAAGACGTCGCCCTCGCTCGCGTCCTCGAAGGTGTACTCGAAGGTGGTACCCTCCTCTTCGACCGTCTCGCCGCTGTCGAACGTCTCGTCCTCGGCGACCACGTTGTGGAGCCCGCCCTCGCCGGTCCACTCCCAGACCACCGTCGCACCGGGGTCGATCAGGATCGCGGCCGGGGCGAAGAGCAGCCCGGTATCGCCAGCGCCGACCTCGACCGTGACCTCGTCCCGGCCGCGGTAGTCGTGGGTGCCGTCGTAGTTCTCGACGTCGTCCAGCCACCCGTCGTACTGGGCGGATCCGGTTCCGGTCCCAACGGCGAGTCCCGCCGCCGCGACGGCGCTCGCACCGCTCGCTCGGATGAGTCGGCGGCGACTCATCGACGTCTCGCCGGCGTTCCCTGTCATACGCGCATGTCGAACGGTCGCCGTATTTAAGCTCCCGATACGCTCCGCAGGCTGAGAGCGCGACGCCTTCGGACCGGCCGCCGGTTCAGTCGTCGGCCGCCGGCGCGTCCGTCGAGGGAGTATCGACCGGACGGTCGGTCGCCTCGCCCTCGACGTCGAAGGGGTACTCGCCCGTCACGCAGCCGAGACAGAGGTCCGCCCGGCTCGCGTCGAGCGCCTCCGCGACCGCGTCGATCGAGAGGTACGACAGCGAGTCGGCCTCGATCCGCTCGCGGATCTCCTCCGTCGACTTGTCGGCGGCGATGAGTTCCTCGCGGGTCGCCATGTCGATCCCGAAGTAACACGGCGCGACGATGGGCGGCGCGCCGATCCGGAGGTGGACCTCCTCGGCACCCGCCTCGCGAACCAGCTCGACGAGCTGAGTCGAGGTCGTCCCGCGGACGATGGAGTCGTCGATGATGGTGACCGACTTCCCCTCGACCGTCGAGCGGATCGGGTTGAGCTTCAGTCGCACCGCGCGCTCGCGCTCGTCCTGCGTCGGCATGATGAACGTCCGGCCGACGTACCGGTTTTTCATCAGCCCCTCGGCGAACTCGATGCCGTCGTCGTCCTCGGGTCGAGGATCGCCGTCGGCCGTCGTCTCCGCGCCGGCGTCGGCGTAGCCGGAGGCGAACGCCCGTCCGGAGTCGGGGACGGGCATCACCACGTCCGACTCGACGCCGGACTCCTCCCACAGCTTCCGGCCGAGCTCGCGGCGGACCTCGTAGACGAGGTCGCCGTCGATCACGGAGTCGGGCCGCGCGAAGTAGACGTGCTCGAAGAAACAGTGGGCGGTCGAGTCGCGCTCGACGAGCTGGTAGGTGTCGTAGCCGGAGCCGTCGGGTTCGAGGACGACGAGCTCGCCGGGGCGGACGTCGCGGATCAGCTCCCCGTCGAGGGTGTCGATGGCGGCGGACTCGCTGGCGAGCACGTACCCGTCCTCGAGCTTGCCGAGACACAGCGGCCGGTTCCCCATCGGGTCGCGCACGCCGAGGACGGTGTCGTCGTGGGTGATCGCGAGCGAGTAGGAGCCGTGGATCCGGTTCATCGTGTGTTTGACCGCGCGGACGAGGTCCTCCTCCAGGAGGTTGCGCGCGAGGTCGTGGGCGATCACCTCGGTGTCGCCGTCGGAAGTGAACGCGTGGCCGGCCGCGGCCAGCTCCTCGCGCACCTCGTCGGCGTTCACGAGGTTCCCGTTGTGCGAGAGTCCCAGCGATCCCGACTTGAACGACACCGAGAAGGGCTGCGCACAGCTCTTGTCGAGGCTGCCGGCCGTCGGATAGCGGACGTGGCCGATCCCGGTCGAGCCGGCTAGCGACTCCAAATCGCCCGCCTCGAAGGCGTCGCCGACGAGCCCGCGTTCGACGTGGCTGTGCTGCTGGAAGCCGTCGTGCGTGACGATCCCCGCGGACTCCTGGCCGCGGTGCTGGAGCGCGTACAGCGCGTAGTACAACGGCCGCGCGGCGTCCCTCCCCGCGAGCGAGACGCCGACGACGCCGCACTTCTCTCGCGGCTCGTCGTCGGCGTGGTCCCCACCGGCGTTCATGTACGCGACCGTGGGACGGGAATCGATAAAAACCCTCGTGTTCGTGGCTTTCGAGCCTTCACATACAGCCCGTATTATCCATATATGTGGATCGTCACGCGTGAAACGGGAGACCGCGGGAACCCCCGATCGCGGTCGGATCACGCCCCCCCGACGAGTTCGTCGAGCCGTTCGAAGTACGCCTCCCGAGGGACCTGATAGGCCGCCCGGTAGTCCACGTCGCCGGCGGCGAACCGCGCCGCGACGTCGACGGCGGCGTCCGCGCCCGCCTCACGCGATCCGTACGTCTCCGCGACCGCCTCGATCTCGGGCTCTAAAAAGAGCACGACGTGCCACTCGTCGGTCGCGTACTGGCCCGACCCCGGACGGGCGTTCCGCGCGCCGTTAGTCAGGTAGATCGTCGGCAGGCACTCGGCGGGGACGTCGTCGCCGTCGAAGACGTCCGGCCGGTAGACGAGGATGGCCCGCCCGCTCGGCTCCTCGTTCCACACTCGCCAGCCGTCGGGCAGCGATTCGAAGCTCATGGGTCGACTCCGGCCGTCGAAGAGTTAAAACGTCGCGCTCGCTCCGGCGGAGAGAGCCTGGCGCCTCAGTCGACGATGTCGGAGCCGCCCGGCGGCAGGAACTCCTGGAGCCGGTCCGCGCTCGCGACCTTCCGCACGAACGACTGGTCGGCGAACCGTTCCTTGAGGGTCCGGTACGCCATCATCGCGGCGTCGTTCTGTGCGTACATCCCCGGTTCCAGCGTGACGCTCGTCGCCGCCCGTCCCTCGATCGCCGAGGGCGGCCCGCCGATCGCGCGCGTCACCGGCTCGCACTGGACGCCGACCGCGACCCGGCAGGGCACGTCCTCGAAGTAGGTGCGGTCGCCGCGGATGACGAAGCTCCCCTTCTCGATGTACTCGCCGCTCTCGGGCGTCTTCGACACCTGATCGGGCTCGACCATGTACGCGTCGCCCGCGCCGCGGCCGTCCTTCCAGTCCGAGGAGTACGACACCGCGAACTGCGCGGCCTCCCGCAGCGTCTCCTCCGAGAAGTCCACCGGGTCCGCCGACTCCGAGGGGCCCGCCGCCTTCAACAGCGTGACCGGGCCGCCGTGCGCCTGCGTGTGGAAGAAGCGGTCGTGTTTTCCCATGTACTTTTTCACCAGCTCCTCGTTCTGGTCGGCGTTGCGCCCGCCGATGACGAGGTAGCCCGTCGAGGTGTGGAACCACCGGAACCGCTCGTACCAGTCGTCGGGACTCCGGATCGGGATCGACGACCGGGAGAGCCAGTCGACCTCGTACTCCTCGTCGTCGCCGTCCCCGTCGCTTCCCCCGTCCTCACCCGCCGGTCCACCGTCGTCGTCCTCGTCCGCGGCTGCCCACTCGGCTTTGCGCTCCTTTACCGCCTCCAGCTCCCTCCGGGTCGACTCGATCGCCTCCTCGGCTCCCGCCTTCTTCCCCTCGATCCGCTTCGCCTCCCGGTAGAGCCGGTCGGCGTTCACCTCGACCCCGTCGTCGGCCTCGAGCTCGACCGCGAGGTCGTCCTCGCCCAGTTCGACCGTCACGGTCCCCGCGCTCCCGTCGACGTCGACGACCGCCTCCGCGGCCGCGATCCCGCGTTCCGCGCCCGCCTCCAGCGTCTCCTCGATCTCGTCCCAGGACACGTCGTTCTCGCGGGCCTCCCGAACCGTCGAGAGCACCTCGTCGACGAGGTCGTAGTGAGCGTAGACGAGCTCCGCGCGCTTGCGTTCCGTTTCGGCTTGCTCCTCGAACCCCTCGATCGCGCCCCGCTGTTGTTCGATGATCCGCTCCTGTTTGGCGATCTCTTCCTCGAAGTCCGGCCGGGACGCCGAGGCGTCCGCGGGTGCGTCGGCCTCCGCCGCGTCGTCGCGTGCGAGCCGATGGAAGTACTCGTCGACGGCGGCGTTGAAGGAGTCGAAGCCGACGCTCGGGAGCCCCTCGTGCTCCGACAGCGGGAACGGCGTGACGTCGACGACGGGCCGGTCCGCGTCGGGATCGTCGAGCTCCGCGTCCTCGAGCGGCTCCTCGTACACGCGCGGGTCGATGTCGCCGGAGCGGAGCCGCTCGGCGATGCGATCGAGCGCTCCGTGGAGCGCCCGGTAGATCTCCTCGTCCGCCTCGTCGATCGGGGTCTCCTTCTCGACGCCCGCGCGGGAACACACTTCCTCGGCGTAGAGGCCGCCGAGGTTGAGCTGGGTGGCGAGCGTCCGGACCACGTCGGTGTCGGACTCGTCCATGTGCCGGGCGAACGCGTCGAGGCTCACGTCGAGGGGGTTGAGCCGGGAGGCCGGGTACTCGTACTGCGCGCCGGGCGCGACCGTGCGGGACTTGAGCCGGACGGTCGACAGCGAGCCGACGACCTCGCCCGTCTCGTCGAGCGCGGCCACGTTCCCCTGGCCGAACAGCTCCGCGACGAGCGTCGTGTTCTCGTCCTCGCGCTCGAACTCGAAGGTGAGGATCCGGTCGAACTCGTACTGGCTGACGCCCGCGAAGTCCGCGCCCGACAGGCGGTTCCGGAGCATCTTCGCGAAGTTCGGCGGGCGTCCCGGCGCGTCCGCGACGTGGGCCGGGTCCGCGACGTGGGCGCGCTTCACGTCGCCGACCTCGATCATGAGTTCGACGCGGCCGCGGTCGAAGTCGCGCAGCTTCAGCCGGAGCAGGTCGTCGTCGTAGAGGTACGCCTTGTCGACCTTCGCGCCCTCGTACCGGCCGAGCTCGGTGACGAGCGCGCTGAGGTCGATGCTCGATAGCTCCCGCTTCGGGTCCATACGGGCCCCACACGTGGGCCGGGAAAAGGCGTGTCGTTGTCGGGTGGACGCCCGTTACCGCCCGAGGGGATCGGTCGCCGCCCGCGTACCCTCGATCACTCCCCGGCGACGACCTCCCGCCGTTCCGAAACGAGGTCGAACGACTCGTCGATGCCCCCGAGAACGAGCAGCGCGTAATACCGGAGGTACGTCACGACCGGAACCTGCGCGAGCGCCGAGATCACGAGCATCGTCGCCCCGAACACGAGTACGAGGCCGACGAGGACGACGAGTCCGACCGTCGACGAGAGCGAGACGGTGACGTGGGCGATCAGGGCGACGACGACGAACGGGACGGCGAGTAGGACCGCGACGATCCCCACCGCGATCGACGCGACCAGTCCGACGGCGACCGTCAACAGGAACGCGACGACCGCGTACGCCAGGTACTGTGTCCACGCCGCCCTGATCGATTCCCAGAGCCGCCGCCACGCCGCGAGAACGCCCGAATCGAACCGGATCATGAGGGGAACGACGAGCGTGGTCGTGAACCCCGAAACCAGCCCGTAGACGACGCCGCCGACCAACAACACTGGGATGCCCGCGAGGAACGCCACGAACGGAACGCCGAGGTCGCGTCCGGTGAGAAGCGGGACGAAGACCAGCGCGAGCCAGCCGAGGACCAGCGCGAGCATCGGGAGCCCGACCGCGACCCGGAAGCCGAACAGCCGGAGCCCCTGTCGCCAGCGACGACGCCAGTGGCGTCGGATCGACACCTCGCCGGTCCGGAGCGACTCGATCAGGACGAACTCCATGACCGCGGCGACGAACGCGAACACCGCCCCGAGGAGGACGCCCGCACCGACGAGTGCGACGACTATCAGCAGGGGATCGGCCGGGAGGGCGTCCGCGAGGCCGTTCGGGAGCGACCCGGGAACGTCGCCCGCGGGGATCTCCTCGGACGGGGCGGAGGCGTTGAACTGCGCCGACGGGAAGCTCACGCCGCCGCCGACGAAGAAGACGACGAACGCGAGTTTCAGCCAGCGACGAACGTCGATCGGGGTCAGGAACTCGCGGGTGACGCCGAAGGCTCGCTCGATCTCGTCGACCGCGTGGAGGGACATACCGGACCGATCGCCAAGCGTCGAGTTAGCCGTTTCGGTGGCTCAAACGCCCGATTCACAGTCGCTTCGACACGTACGGCCCGTCCTGATGGTACCCCAGCTTGTTCCGGTAGTACTCGCGCGCGCCGATCCCCGAGATGATCGCCGCCTTCCGGTACCCCGCCTCGCGGGCGAGCTCCTCCGCGCGCTCGATGAGTCGTCGGCCGTACCCCTGGTGTTGCCAGTCGCCGTCGCCGCCGAGCGCGACCTCGCTGCCGTACACGTGAAGCTCGCGGACCAGGGCCGCGTCCTCGAGCTCGCGGCGGATCGCGTCGCCCTCGGTGCCGGGCGCGCCGGGCTGGTCGGGCGCAAAGGAGGGGAACCGCAGCCGACAGAACCCGACGAGCAGGTCGCGGACGGGGTCCTCGAAGGAGACGAAATGCTCCGTCCCGCCGCCCGCCTCGTAGGTGAGCACGTCGAGTTCGACGTCGTCCGGGTCGGGGTCGGCGTCGTTGTGGCCCACCTCGCGGGCACGGACGTCCCGCTGGACGATCCCCTTCTCCTCCGCCCGCCGATCGGCGAGCTGGCGGAGGTTCGACTTCCAGACGCCGCCCTCGATGAAGTCCGCCGGGATGTCGCGCTGGACGCGCTGGAGCCGCGTGTACTTCGGGATGACGTCCATGACCTCGGCGACGAGGTCCGCGGCCTCCTCGTTCGACAGCGGCTCGAACTCGTCGCGTCGCCAGCGGTCGTACACGCGGGTCCCGCCGACGACGAGCGTCGGGTAGATCTTGAGGTAGTCGGGCCGCCACTCCGGACGCTCGAAGAGCTGTCGGAAGTCCTCGAGACACATCTCCCGCGTCATCCCCGGCTGGCCCGGCATCATGTGGAAGCCGACCTTGAACGCGGCGTCGCGCAGCCGGCGGTTGGCGTTGCGGGAGGCCTCGTTGCCGTGGCCGCGGTGCATCTCGCGGTTGATCCGCTCGTAGGTGGTCTGGACGCCGACCTCGACCTTGGTGCCGCCGAGATCGAGCATCCGGTCTATCTGCTCGGGGTCACACCAGTCGGGCTTCGTCTCGAAGGTCGTCCCGATGTTGCGGATCGCGTTCGTCTCGTTCTCCGCGATCACGTCCTCGAGGTACGCGAACTCGGTCTCCTCGGGATCCGGCGCGAACGACTCGCCCTCCGCGGGCTCGGGCTCCGTCTCCAGGTCGTAGTCGTTCATCGCCTGGAGCGCGCGCTTGACGAACCACTCCTGGTAGTCGTGTGAGCGCGCCGTCATCGTCCCGCCCATCAGGATGAGCTCCACCTTGTCGACCGGGTGGCCGATCTTCCGGAGCTGTTCGAGCCGCAGGGTGACCTGCCCGTACGGGTCGTAGTCGTTCTGCTCGCCGCGGGCGGCGGCGGGCTCGTGGCCGGTGTACGACTGCGCCGAGGAGAACTCCGAGGCCGGCCCGCCGGGACAGTAGAGGCACTTCCCGTGGGGGCACAGCTTCGGCGAGGTCATGATCGCCACGGGCGAGACCCCGGATGCGGTCCGGACCGGCTTACGGCGGACCACCTCGATCACGTCGTCGCGGGCCTCCGCGGGGGCGTGATCGAGGATCTCGGTGTTCTTCGGAACCTTCGGCGAGGCGAACGCCGAGCAGGCGTCGAGCTTCGCGGACTCGAGGTTCTCCCGGTCCACGTCGCCGGCGAGGATCCGGTCGACGAGGTGCTCGCAGGCGTCGACGAACGCCTCGGATTCGGCGTCCGGCACTGCCTCCGACTCGGCGTCGGATCCCGTCTCGGGCTCCGCATCGCTCGGCGCGTCGGCACTCATTACCCGCCATTCGATGGGTTTCGGAGTTAAGGGTGTCGGGCCGTGACGGCGTCGTCGACTCCTCTCGGCGGTCTATTGGTCGAGGAACGGCGGCGTGACGACCTCAGCGCGCTTCTCGTCGCCGCGCACGACGACGCTCACCTCGGTTCCGGGCTCGGCGTGCTCCTCGCGGAGGTAGCCGAGTCCGATCGGCTCGCCGAGGGTGGGGCTCATCGTGCCCGAGGTGAGGTGGCCGATCCGGGTCAGGTCGCCGTCGGTGACCGCGTAGCCGCCTCGGGGCACCCCGCGCTCGAGGAGTTTGACGCCGGTGAACGTCTCCGTCGGCCCGCCGTCGTCGCGCTCCGCGGCCAGCGCGTCACGGCCGACGAACTCCGTATCGAGGTCGACGACGAACCCGATCCCCGCCTCGTAGGGAGTGCGCGGCTCCCCGTCGGGATCGAAGTCCTGACCCGACAGCAGAAAGCCCATCTCCGTCCGGAGGGTGTCTCGCGCGCCGAGCCCGCACGGCTGGACGTCGAACGCCGACCAGACCGTCTCGGCGTCGACCGCGGGGCACATCACCTCGAAGCCGTCCTCGCCGGTGTAGCCGGTACGGGCGACCCAGCTCGCGACGCCGCCGACGGTCGCAAGCGTTGCCTGGAACTTCGACAGGCCGGCGACCGCGTCGGGAGGCGCGGCCGCGTCGTCACCGAGCGCCCCCTCCATCGCGTCGACCGCCTCTGGCCCCTGGATCGCGAACATCGCCCACTCCGCGGTCGTGTTCGCGACCGCCGCGTCGAAGTCGTGGTCGTCGCGATAGTCGATCCAGCGCTCCGTCATCTCCCCGTCGTGGCCCGCGTTGGGGACGAAGAGGTACGCGGGCTCGCCGCTCGTCGCGTCCAGGTCGCCGTCGGTCTCCCCGTCGAGTCCCGCCAGTGACGCGGTCGCGCTCCCGGCCTCGACGCCGTCCGGAAGCCGATACACCACGGTGTCGTCGAGCATGATCCCGTCCTCGTCCGTGACCGCGGCGTACTGGGAGTCGCCCGGACCGAGCGCCGCCACGTCGTTCGTGGTCAGCCGGTTCATCAGCGTCGTCGCGTCCGGGCCCGACACCTCTATCTCGCCCATGTGGGAGACGTCGAACGCGCCGACCGCCTCGCGGACGGCCGCGTGTTCCTCGCGGATCGAGTCGAACTCGACGGGCATCTGCCACCCGCCGAAGTCTGTGAACGACGCGCCGCGCGCCTCGTGAACGCCGTGAAGCGGAGGAGTCCGTTCGCTCATGCCAGCACCTCTCCGGCGCGGACCTAATGTCTTGTCATCGAGGGGGTCTCGCCCCCGATCGCCCGTTCCGTGATCGGCGACACCCTCAAGTCCGATCCGGCCCCCCTACGACACGTGATCCGCCGTCCGAGAGAACGCTTCGGTCCCGCCGCCGCAGTCCTCGCCGTCGCCCTCCTCGTCGTGGCGGTCGGCGGCGCGTGGCCCCCGCTCGTCGCCGTCGAGAGCGGGAGCATGGAGCCCGCCGTCGAGCGTGGCGACCTCGTCGTCGTGACCGCGGTCGACCGGTTCCCGTGGGACGACCCCATCGGGAGCGACGCGGCGGACGCGCCGACGCGACTGGACGGTCCCGGCGACGTCGTCGTCTTCACCTCCCCGGTCGATCCGAGCCGACCGATCCTCCACCGGGTCGCGTTCCGGGTGACCGCCGGGGAGGACTGGACCGACCGGGCCGACCCCGACCTGCTCGACGGGGCCGACTGCGCCGACATCGCGGCCTGTCCGGCCCCCTACGACGGGTACGTGACCTACGGCGACGCCAACGGCGAGTACGACCAGAGCGCCGGGATCGCGCCGGTCGTCCACGAGGAACTCGTCCACGCCAAGGCGCTGTTCTCGGTCCCCTACCTCGGGTTCCTCCAGCTGGGCGTCGACGCGGCGGTCGCCCGGTTCGGGCTCGTTCCGGCCGGGGTCGGGATCCTCACCGCCGTCTCGCTCGTGAGCGGGACCGGCGCGCTCCTCGTCGGCCGGATCCAGGACGCCCGGCGGACCCGCAACGGTCGGGGCGGTCGCCGGGGTCCGCCCAGGTAGCGACGCCGGCTCGTTCCGGTCGATCGACGCCGACCCCTTGGCGGTCGCCTCACTCACCGCCACCAGCGCCGCCGTTCCCGTTTCCCTCCCGACCTCCCTCTTCGTCCGAACCGTTCGATCCGTCGGCGCGTTCGACCGTCTCGGACAGGTCGCCGTCGAGGGTCACCGAGTCGCTGGCGGCGTTGCGGAGGGCGTCCGACCGACCGAACTCGCCGGGCGCGATCGCCAGCGTCCGGATGCCGTACCCGTTGGCCGTCTCGAGGACCGGCTTGAAGTCGGTGTCGCGCGAGGCGATTGCGAGCGTCGCCATCCGCTCTTCGGCGGCGAACCGGGCGGCGTCGACCGCGAGCTTCACGTCCACGTCGCCGCTGGTCACGACGACCTCGAACCCGCGCGCCTCCGCCGCCTGGATCAGTCCGGGCGTGGCGTGCTCGTCGAGGTAGAGCCGGGTCGTCACGAGCCGTCCCTCGGCCGCCGCCGCCTCGCGGACGTCGTCGAGGTCGACGTCGAACTCCTCGCGCAACACGTTCGGCCCGTCGACGAACAGCGCGACGCCGGCTCGCTCCGAGCCGCCACGTTCCGCGTCACCCGGACTGCTGGTCTCCATGGTCACCCTCGGTGGCCGTCAGAAAAAGGCGTGCTGATCCGCGATCGTCCCGATCACCGGGAACCGTACCGCCGCTTCAACAGACCGGTTTCGGGTTGACACCCATCGATTCGAGGCTGTCGGTGTACTCCCCGTAGGCCGCCTCGATCGCGCCGCCGGCCGCCTCGCGGGCGCGCTCCCACGCCGCATCGTCGTCGCCGCACTCGCCCGCGAGCAGGTCGATCGCCCGCTCCAGTTGCGCGTCGAGGTCGTCACCCATCGACCGGAACAGCCCCGCAGTCTGCGGGTCCGCGTTGCCGACGAAGAAGCCCGTCACCTGCGTCTTCGACTTCTCGGCCGCGAGCGTCCGCCCGACGAACCCGCCGAGGCGCTCGACCGTGTCGTCGAGCCCGCGGAGGTACGACTGGATCGCGGGCGTCTCGCCCGGCTCGTGGTCGTCGAGGTCGCCGACGACCGTGTCGTAGTGGGCGCGCTCCTCGCGGGCCGTCTCCGCGAACGCCTCGGCGACGTCGCCGGCCTCGCTCTCCGCCCACGCCTCGTACGTCTCGGCCGCGTGGTGCTCGGCGGTCGCCGCGGCGGCGAGGACGGCTTCGGGCTCCATCTCGCCCGCCGTGTCCGCGAACAGCGACTTCGACGAGCCGAGCCGCGAGAGGGCGGTCTCGTTGTCGTCGCGAACGGCCTCGATGAACGCCTCGGGGGTCATGCGCTTCGGTACCGTCTCCGAGTAGTTGTATGCGACGGTCGGCGTCGAAAAACGAGTTCGCTACGCTCAGTCGCCGACTTCGCCCTGCTCCGCGGGTCGCTCCGCTACGAGGCTTCGCTCGCGTTGCTCACTCAGCCTCGCCCTTCTCACGGGTCGTTTCACTCCCCGTTCGATATTCCGAAGTCAACTCCTTCGCTACGCTCAGTCGTCGACTTCGCCCCGCTCCGCTACGAGGCCTCGATCCTTCGTCACTCGGCCTCGCCCTTCTCTATCGGCGCACCGACCAGATTGCCCCACTCGGTCCAGGAGCCGTCGTAGTTGACCGCGTCCTCGTACCCGAGCAGCTCGTGGAGCGCGAACCACGCGACCGACGAGCGCTCGCCGATCCGGCAGTACGCGACCGTCGTCTCGTCGCCGTCGATGCCGTACTCCGCGTACAGCTCCTTCAGCTCCTCTGCGGTCTTGAACGTCCCGTCCTCGTTCGTGACGACCGACCAGGAGACGTTCTGCGCGCCGGGGATGTGACCGCCGCGCTGGGCGGTCTCGTTGAGTCCGGGCGGGGCGAGCACCTCGCCGCTGAACTCCTCGGGCGACCGAACGTCGACGAGCGGAAGCCCGCGGTCGATCGCGTTCTCGACGTCCTCGCGGTACGCGCGGATGGACTCGCGCGGGCCGGACGCCTCGTACTCGACCGCGGCGTACTCGGGGACCTCGTCGGTCGTCGGGTAGTCGTTCTCGAGCCAGTACTCCCGGCCGCCGTCGAGGAGCTTCACGTCGTCGTGGCCGTAGTACTTGAACTGCCAGTAGGTGTACGCCGCGAACCAGTTCGCGTTGTCGCCGTACAGCACCACCGTCGACTCCTCGGAGATCCCGTGGTCGCCGAGCAGCGCCTCGAAGTCGCCCTTCTCGAGGACGTCGCGCGTGGTCTGGTCCTGGAGGTCGGTCTCCCAGTTGAAGCCGATCGCTCCGGGGGCGTGGCTCTCGTCGTACGCCTCGGTGTCGACGTCGACCTCCACCAGCCGGAGGTCGGGGTCGTCGCTCCCGAACTCGTCGAGTCGCTCTTCGACCCAGTCGGCCGAGACCAGCACGTCGTTCGCGTAATCGGAATCGCTCATTACATCCACACGTACGGGTCGCCCCCGTATATCCCCCACCCTCACGGCACGCTCGGCCGCTCCTCGGCGATCGCGGCAACATCTTCCCGTTGGATTCGAGCGAGGAAGGGATCGCCCGGAAGGGAGGGGTTAAACCGACGGCTCCGAACGACGAGACATGAACGACCGGATCGTCGACGTGGAGTGGCTCGCCGAGCGGCTCGACGCCCCGAACGTCGTCGTGGTCGACGTGCGCGACGCCTGGGAGTACGAGGGGATCGGCCACGTTCACGGCGCGGTCAACGTCCCGTTCGACACGTTCCGCGCCGAGGAACACGGCGCGGCCGAGGCCGGCATGCTCCCCGGCGCGGACGCCTTCGCCGCGATCGCCGAGGCCGCCGGGATCGACCCCGACGACGACGTCGTCGCCTACGACGACACCCACGGCGTCTTCGCGGCGCGCTTCCTCGTCACCGCCGAGCTGTACGGTCACGACCCCGCGAGGCTCCACCTGCTCTCCGGCGACTACTCCGTCTGGAACCGCTCGCAGCCGACGACGACCGACGAGTCGGACGTGACTTCATCGACGTATCCGGCCGCGTTCCGAACCGACGGCCCGCTCATCGACCGCGAGACGATGGCGGCCGCCGTCGACGACCCGCACGCGACGATAGTCGACACTCGCGAGGCGTGGGAGTACGAGGAGGGCCACATCCCCGGCGCGGTCCGGCTCGACTGGCGTGAACTCGTCGACACCGACGCCCGGACGGTCCGGCCCGAGGCGGAGCTACGGGAGCTTCTGGCCTCTCGCGGCATCGACCCCGACGACCGGGTCGTCCTCTACTGTAACACCGCGCGCCGCATCAGCCACACCTACACCGTCCTCCGCGCGCTCGACTATCCCGAGATCGCGTTCTACGAGGGGAGCCTGACCGAGTGGGAACGGGAGGGCGGCCGGCTGGAGACGGGCGAGAGCGACGACTGAACGGAGCGAAGGAGTCGGTCTCGTAGCCGAGCGGCGACGAAGGAGCCGCGAAGCAAGGTACGAGTGACTCACTCGACGGAACCGTTCAGAATTGCGGAACCGAGCGACCGATCGCCGCCCCGGTTCCGGACGGACTTGTTCGGGTGGGTTCGTTTAAGACCCCCGAGCGACAGGTACGACTATGAGCGAACAGCAGCCGCGACCCGACGGGGAGGAACGCTCCCGACGGCGTGCGGACGACGCGGATCGATTCGCGGGCGAGAAAGGGGAGAGCCTCCGGAGCCGGGACGTGACCGAGGGTGCCGACCGGGCCCCACATCGGTCGATGTTCCGCGCGATGGGCTTCGACGACGAGGACCTCTCCTCGCCGATCGTCGGCGTGCCCAACCCCGCGGCGGACATCACGCCCTGTAACGTCCACCTCGACGACGTGGCCGACGCCGCCCTCGACGGGATCGACGACGCCGGCGGGATGCCCATCGAGTTCGGCACCGTCACCATCTCCGACGCCATCTCGATGGGGACCGAGGGGATGAAGGCGAGCCTGATCTCGAGGGAGGTGATCGCCGACTCGGTCGAGCTCGTCTCCTTCGGCGAACGGATGGACGCCCTGGTCACCGTCGCGGGCTGTGACAAGAACCTGCCCGGCATGATGATGGCGGCCATCCGGACGGACCTGCCGAGCGTCTTCCTCTACGGCGGCTCGATCATGCCCGGCGAACACGAGGGACGCGACGTGACGATCGTCCAGGTGTTCGAGGGCGTCGGCGCGTACGCCGAGGGCGACATGAGCGGCGAGGAGCTCGACGAACTCGAGCGGCACGCCTGCCCCGGCGCGGGCTCCTGCGGGGGGATGTTCACCGCCAACACGATGGCGTCGATATCGGAGGCGCTCGGTCTCGCGCCGCTCGGCTCCGCCTCCGCGCCCGCGGAGAACGAGGAGCGCTACGAGGTGGCCGCGGAGGCGGGCGCGCTCGTCATGGACTGTATCGAGAACGACCGCCGTCCGTCCGACATCCTCACGCGGGAGTCCTTCGAGAACGCGATCGCCTTACAGACCGCGATCGGCGGCTCGACGAACGGCGTGTTACACCTGCTCGCGCTCGCCGCGGAGGCCGACGTCGACCTCTCGATCGAGGACTTCGACGAGATATCGAAGCGGACGCCGAAGATCGCGGACCTCCAGCCCGGCGGCTCGCGCGTGATGAACGACCTCCACGAGATCGGCGGCGTCCCGGTCGTGATCCGCCGCCTGCTCGAGGCGGATCTGTTCCACGGCGACCAGCTGACCGTCACCGGCAACACGATCGAAGAGGAGATCGCCGAACTCGAGGCGGACGGCGCTCTCCCCGACGACGACGCGATCGACGCGGACTTCCTCTACTCCGTCGACGACCCGAAGGAGGCGGAGGGCGCGATCAAGATCCTGGACGGGAACCTCGCGCCGGACGGCGCGGTCCTCAAGGTGACCGGCGACGACGCGTTCTACCACGAGGGGCCCGCGCGGATCTTCGAGAACGAGGAGGACGCGATGGAGTACGTCCAGTCCGGTGAGATCGAGTCCGGCGACGTGATCGTCATCCGGAACGAGGGGCCGACGGGCGGTCCCGGCATGCGCGAGATGCTCGGCGTGACCGCCGCCGTCGTCGGCGCGGGCCACGAGGAGGACGTGGCGCTGCTCACCGACGGGCGCTTCTCGGGCGGGACGCGCGGTCCGATGATCGGCCACGTCGCCCCGGAAGCGGCCGTCGGCGGCCCGATCGGCTTCCTCGAGGACGGCGATCACGTCACGGTGGACATCCCGAACCGCGATCTCACGGTCGACCTCTCCGAGGAGGAACTCGAGGAGCGCGCGGCGGGCTGGGAGGCCCCGGAGCCCCCCTACGAGGGCGGCGTGCTGGCGAAGTACGGTCGCGACTTCTCTTCGGCGTCGATCGGTGCGGTGACGAACCCTCGGCTCACGCCCGACGAGTAACGGAGCGCGGTCGACGGAGGTCCGCGGCGCGGCCGACCGTCGATCCGTTCCGTGGCGGGGATTCGGTTCTTCTATCCTTCCAGCTCGACACCGCCGTCGGTCTCCGCGGCGTGAACCGACTCGGCGCGCCAGACGTTGCTCCGACGCCCGGCACGGGAGAGCTCCATCTGGACGACGGAGCCGGCCGGGAGGTCGGCGACGCGCTCGCGAGCGGTCCCGTCGGCGTAGTCGACGATGTGGTACGTCTCGTTGCGTGGATGCGCACGTACTGCGGCGTGATCGTGATCGTTCTGTTCGGAAACGACGGTGAACTTGTTTGACTTCGCCATCTTACACCTACATAATTGGAAACCCTACTTCAAGACTTCGTATAGTTACTCGGGTGATGCGGGAGGAGCTAATAGGAATATAAGGTCGGCGAGGCGACGAGCCCCGATGCGAGTCACTCGGCGCGCTACGCGTTACACTCGGCGAGCCACTCTTGGGCCCACTCGTCTATCTCTGCGAAGACGGGCGCGAGCGATTCGCCCTTCTCGGTGAGGCTGTAGTAGGTCGCGACGGGCGCGTCCTCCTCCATTCGACGGTCGACGAACCCGGACTCCTGGAGGTCGTCGAGCACGCGAGAGAGCGTGCGGGCGTTCGCATCGGTCTCGCGTTTGAGCTCGTTGAACCGTCGCTCGCCGTTCTGTAGCTCGTAGAGGACGACGAGCCGCCACTGCGAGCCGATCTGTTCGATCGAGTCGACGATCGGACAGGGGGTATCGACCGCCGCCTCGTCGATCGCTTCCTCGTCCGTCGGCGCCGTGGCGTCGGCCGTCGGGTCCGACTCCGCGAGATCCTGTGATGACATGGGTGTTACCTACTAACCGTTTTGTCCGGGAATCGATATATAGGTTGCGTTCGTACATGTAGTTACACGATGTTAGCTGAATTCACGACGCTACCGCTCCAGCTCGACGCGCCGTTCGCCGGCGAACTGTTCCTGCTCGGTCGCCTCCTGTTCGGCGGCGTGCTCGCGTTCATGGGACTGAATCACTTCATGAACGTGGACGGGATGGCCGGCTACGCCGAGTTCAAGGGGCTCCCCGCACCGCGCTTCTCGACCGTCGCCTCGGGCGCGCTGCTCGTCCTCGGCGGGCTCGGGGTCGCCGTCGGTGCGTTCCCCGTCCTCTCGGCTGGCGCGCTCGCGGTCTTCCTCCTCGTCTCCGCGGTGACGATGCACGACTTCTGGTCGGTCGACGACCCCGAGGAGCGCCAGAACGAGCTGACGGGCTTCCTCAAGAACCTGTACGGTGCCGGGGCGGCGCTCGCGCTGCTCGCCGTCGGCGGCTCCGCGTGGCCGTACGCGATCGGCATCGGCCTCCTCTAGGTCGCCTCGTCGCACCTCGTCCCGCTTCCGATCGCTCGATCGCCCGAACGGTCGATCGTTCGCGAACCGATCTCTCCAGCCAACGCCTTTCACGGTGGACGTTCACGTCCCGCTATGGGTGACGCGCCACCGACCACCGGCTTACACCACGTAACGAACGTCTGTACGGACATGGACGAGACCGTCGCGTTCTACGAGGACGTCCTCGGCTGGCACACGGTCAAGCGGACGCAGAACTACGACGATCCGGGGACGCCCCACTACTACTTCTCGTCGACGCCCGAGGGCGAACCGGGCACGAACGTCACGTACTTCGAGTATCCCGACTCGCGGGGAAACCCCGGTCCCGGCGCGAGCCACCACTTCGCGTTCGGCGTCGACGACGAGGAGACGCTCCGCGAGTGGCGGTCACACCTCCGCGAGCGGGGGGTCAACGTAAGCGAAGTCAAAGACCGCACCTACTTCAAGAGCATCTACTTCAGCGACCCCGACGGACTCGTCTTCGAGCTAGCGACCGGCGGCCCCGGCTTCACCCGCGACGAGGACGAGCCCGGCTCCGAGGAGATCGACCCGTTCGAGCGGGGGTACTCCCGGTAGACGCGAAATGCCTTATATAATATAAGGACTCGTTATCTCTTTTCACGAAGCGTTAATACTCGGATCCGCGCTACAGCCGCTACCATGACCGACGCCGACCGCGACACGATGAAGGACGTCTCACACACCGCCCCGAACGACACCTCCGCGCGGGCCGTCTGGGAGCGAGGTCGAGTTCCGGTCGAAGAGGAAGAAGAGGAGGAGTGATCACTCGCCGTCGCGACCTCGGCGGCCGTCTCCGTCCCCGTCTGCCGTCTTCTCGCTCGGCTCGAACGGTTCCGCCAGCGACGCTTCGGGCGGCTCCCTCCCGAGCATCGCCCGCAGCGAGGACCACGCCTCGCTGCGGTCCGCTCCCTTCGACAGTTGGACGCCGTCGAACGAGGCGGCCGCGTGTCTCCTCTCCGGACCGAGGTGGTCCATGTGCGCGGCGATCCAGGTGAAGCCGCCGCCGAAAAGGGTCAGGACGGCGAACGAGACCCACGACGCCGCCGGCGAGAGCCCGGCCGCGCCGACCGCGACGCCGGCGACGACGTAGACGAACGCGAGGAAGACGAGAAGCACCGTCACCGTCGCGAGCAGGTCGTTGACCGCGGTGACGCGGGCGTTGTAGTCGATCCACTCGGCGTAGCTGCGGAGCAGTCGCTCGTCGAATCCGGGCGGTCGGTCCTCCGTCCCGTCGACGCCCGACTCCTCGGATCCCGTTCGCCCGCGCTCGGCCGCGATCACCGCGTCCACGTCCGCGATGCTCAACCCGCCGCGGAGGTCGGAGGCCGTGTACGTGACCGCGGCCAGCCCGGTCGAGACGAGCAGGAGGATCCCGCCGGCGAGCGTGAAGGGATTGAGGAACCCGCCGAGGTCGACTTCCGTCTGGACCACGATCGACCCGCCGGTGACGACGATCCCGATGAGCACGAGGTTGGCCTTGAGGATCTCGATCGCCTTGGTGTCGATCTCCCTGAGACGTTCGACCTGGTAGGTGAACGCCGTCCGCAACTCCTCGCGGACCGTCGCGGCGACCGCGGGATCGATCTCCGGGCCGGATCCGCGGTCGGGACCCGGCCCGACACCGGACTCCGGTACGGAGCCCGCCGACGACTCGGGCCCCTCTTCTCCCGCCGATCCCTCGCTCATACGGACCTCGTTATCGAAGCGACGTCGTAAGGCTACCGCCGACCCGGTCTCGGTCCGATGCGGATCCGGCACCGGCCCGACGACGCTCCGTCACCGTCCCGCCCGCATCCGCCGCTCGTCCGCCGTCGGCACAGCAGTTTTCCCCCGTCCTCGTGACTCGCTCGCATGAGCGAGCCGCGTGCCGAGCCGGAGCCGTTCCGCTACGACGCCGAGGTCGACCCTGGCGAGAAGCGCGTCGTCCGCGCGCCCTTCGACGGGCTGATCCTCGGGGCCCTGGAGAACCCGGTCGCCGCCCCCGGTCACCCGCTCTGTCACCTTCTTCGGCTGGATCGGGAGACCCGACGCGAGATCGAACGGCAGATCGACCGCGGCGAGTTCGACGGCTACCGCGCACGGCGACGCCTGGGCGGACGGCTAGACCGAAAACGCCCGGTAGCCGACGACCGCGGCGACCGCGAGACACGCGACGCCGAGCCCGCGGACGATCCAGAGCCACCGATCGGGGACGGACGCGTCCGTTCCGTACTCCCCTCCCCGACGGTGATCGGGGCCGACGAACACGGAGAGCCGGACGGCCGCCCGCGGCGCGGCGATCAGGAGGAGTCCGAACAGGGTACCGATGGCGACCGCGAGGAGTTCACGGATTCCCGTCATCTACGACCGGAGTCGCTCGACGCGTTTCTCCATCGGCGGGTGCGTGGAGACGATCCGCTGGAGCAGCCCGCGGTCGGGACTGGAGATACAGAGCGCGCTCACCTGCCGGTCGACCCCGGCGTCGCCGGAGCCTCGGCCTCCGCGCCCGCGGCCGCCGCGTCCCGTCGAGCCGCGCGTCCGCCGTCCCGTCGACCCTCCCGGCCGGTTCCCCTGGTGGATCTTCTCGAGGGCGCGGGCGAGGGGTTCGCCCGAGCCGACCGCGCGTCTCGCGTCGGCGTCGGCGACGTACTCGCGGTACCGCGAGATGGCGAGCACGAAGATCATCACGATGAACTGGACGACGTTCCCGACGACGATCGCGAGGAAGAAGTCGGCCAGATCGTTCTCGCCGGTGAACAGGACCGCCCACTGCGCCGCGATGGCGACGATCGACGCGATCCCCTGTCCGAGCTGCATCGTCACGACGTCGCGGTTGGCGATGTGGGCGAGCTCGTGGGCGAGCACGCCCTCCAGTTCGTCGTCCGCGAGCAGCCGGACCAGCTCCTCGGAGACCACGACCACGCCCGCGCCCTTCCGGCCGACGGCGAACGCGTTCGGAACTCCCATCCGGGCGATCTTCAGGGTCGGCTTCTCGATCCCCATCTCTCGGGAGTGCGTCTCCACCGTCCGGTGGATCCGGGGGTACTGACTCTCGGGCAGGTCCTCCGCGCCGACGCTCCGGAGCGCCGCCCACTTGCCGACCTTGTACTGGACGCCGACGAGGAGGACGCTGCCGGCGACCGCGAGCGGCAGGATCCCCTCCCCGAACAGCACCATCGCGGCCGCGACGGCGACGAGGTAGAACCCCGCGAGGATCGCGCCGACGACGGCCATCCGTAGCGTGAGTCCGACGTGTCTCACGGGTTATGGACGTGGTCGGCCGGACGCGATCGCGCCCCGACGAGGGCGTCCGATTCCACGGTCGGTACACGTCTCGAGCGCTGGATCGAACACGGGCGGGGGGTGAACGGTCGATCGTTATCAGCCTTCCGGCGGCATGCGTCGTCGCCGTCCGGACTCCGTTCTCGCGGTTCGGACTCCGTTCTCGCGGTTCGGACTCCGTTCTCGCGGTTGATACCCGCGGGCGTGGGTTTAACCCGATCCTCCTCGGAGCCAAGCCCATGATAACCGTCGACGCCCTCGAGAAGACGTACGGCGGGTTCGCGGCGGTCGTCGACAGCACTTTCTCGGTCGCGGAGGGCGAGGTGTTCGGGATCGTCGGCCCGAACGGGGCCGGCAAGACGACGACGCTGAAGGTCCTCGCCGGGCTGATCGAGCCCACCTCGGGCGAGGCGCGCGTCGCAGGCTACGACTCCACGGAGCCGGCGATGCGGCACCACCTCGGCTTCCTCCCCGAGGAGTCGCCGCTGTACGAGGAGATGACGGCGACGTCGTACCTCCGCTTCTTCGCCGACCTCTACGAGGTTCCCCGGTCCGTCGCCGACGAGCGGATCGAGCGCGCGCTCGACCGGCTGGACCTCGACCACCGCGACCGGCGGCTCGGCGACGTCTCGAAGGGCATGAAACGGAAGGTCGCCATCGCGCGGTCGCTGGTCAACGATCCCGACGTGTTGGTGTACGACGAGCCCGCGTCCGGACTCGATCCGGTGACGACGAACTCGGTGCTGGAGTTCACCCGCGAGCTGCGAGCGGCGGGCAAGACCGTCGTGTTCTCGGCGCACAACCTGTATCACGTCGAGTCCGTCTGTGACCGCGTCGTCATCATGAACGAGGGGCGGATCGTCGCCCGCGGCACCGTCGACGGGATCCGCGAGCGACACGGAGAGACGACCTACCACGTGTACACCGACGTACCGCCGGAGGCGGCCGTCGGGGAGGCCGGCGACGCCGAGGAGTTCGGAGACGACGGGACGCTCGGGGACACGGAGGAGATCGGCGACCGGTACCGCACGGTCGTGCCGTCGATGGACGCCGTCGAGCGGGTGCGCGAGGCCGTCTCGGCCGCCGGCGGAGCCGTCGTGGACATCCGCACTCGGGAGCCGAGCCTCGAGGACGTCTTCCTCGATCTCGTTGGGCGACCGATGCCGGGGCGACGGGGCGGCGTCGAAGCCGCCGAGAACGGCACAGCCGGCGGATCCGGTGACGGAGACGCCGACGCATCCGAAGGTCGAGACCGCGATCACGCTGGCGACCGAACCCGCGACGGCGACCGAACCCGCGACGGCGACCGAACCCCCGCCGAGCGGGCGGAGGCGGCGACGAGCGAGGGGGCCGAGTGATCCGGCGGGCGGCCCGGCGGGTCCGGCGAGTCACCCGTTGCTCTCGACGCGTCGGTCGCGTCGCCAGGTGGGAGGCCTCGCGGGCGACGGGCGGGGTCGACCGCCGAACCCTGCTGGCCGCGCTCGCGTTCCTCGCCGTCGCCGGGGGCGTCGTCGGTGCGGGGGTCGCCACCGACGCCGTGGGACTCGACGTGGACCGCGACGTCTATCGCGTGGGGATCGACCCGGCGTCTCCGTACGCTGACGCGGTCGAGGCCGAACCCTCCCTGACCGCCGTGCCGGCCGAGGAGGCGACGCTCGGATCGACGGCCGACCTGATCGTTCGGGACGGCCGCTCCGACGGCGGTCCGACCGGCGTGTTCGTTCGCGCGGTCGACACGCCGAAGGGCGAGGCCGCGGCCGCGTCCTTCCGGGAGGCGGTCGACGCCCACAACGAGCGGCTGATGGCCGCGGAGCCGAACGAGACCGCCGCGTTCCCGGTCACGGTCACGCTCCGGTACGCGGCCCGCGGCTCGGCGCTCGCGGACGGGGAGACGGTCGGCGAGGGCGACGGCGGAGACGCACGGGACGGCGGACTCGCCGCCACCGACGGGGACGAAAGCGGGGACGGAAGCGGGCGCGACGGAAGCGAAACCGATGGGGGCGGAACGGCCGGCGGCGACGATTCCGGAACCGGGGACGGCGGTGACGACGATTCTGGAGACGGGACAGCCGGCGGCGACGATTCCGGAGACGGGGACGGCGGTGACGACGATTCCGGAGACGGGGACGGCGGCGACGACATCGACGACGGTGGAGGCGGCGACGACGACGGTGGAGGCGGCGGCTGGTGGCCCTTCGGCAACGGTGACGGATCCGGCGGCCTCGCCGTCCCCTCGATCGGCGGCGGGGCGTTCGGCGCGAACTCGGCCGGGTCGCCCGGATCGATCACGCCGCCGTTCCCGTTCGCGTCGCTCGTGTTGGCGTTCGCGTTCCTCGTTCCCATGAACTTCCTCGCGCAGGCGTACGGCTCGTCGGTCCTCGCGGAGCGGACGAACCGCCGGGGCGAGCCCCTGCTCGTCACGCCCCTGTCGCCGACGGAGATCGTCGCGGGCAAGACGCTGCCGTACGTCGCGGTCGCGGTCGCCGCGACGGCGCTGATCGCGATCGCCGTCGGCGGCGGGGCGGTCTCCGTGCTCGCGGTGTTCCCGATTGCGGCGACGTTCCTCGCCGCCACCTTCGTCGGCGCGGTGTTCGCGCGGTCGTTCAAGGAGCTCACTTTCGTCACGGTCGCGGTGAGCGTCCTCCTCACCTCCTACGCGTTCGTCCCCGCGATCTTCACGAACGTCACGCCCGTCGCGCTGATCTCGCCGCTCACGCTCGTCGTCTTCGACCTCCAGGGCGAGGCGATCTCGATCGGGGAGTTCCTCTTCGCGACGGGGCCGACCGCGATCGCCGCCGTCCTGCTCTTCGGGCTCGGGCTCGGCGTCTACCGCGAGGAGGACCTCTTCACCCAGAAGCCCGTGGCGCGCAAGTTCCTCGACGCGCTCGTGGTCCGGCTCTCGCCCGTCGGCGAGGGGGTTCGTGAGTCGCCGGCGACCGGGATCGCGGCACGGATCCCGAGGCGGGTCCGCGGGCTCGTCGCGGTCGCGTTCCTCACCGCGTGTACGATCCCGTTCGTCTTCGTCGCGGAGCTGCTCGCGGTCGCGGTGTTGTTCGCGCTGCCCGTCACCGTCTCGATCCCCGTCCTGCTCGTCGTCATCGCGTTCGTCGAGGAGCTCGCGAAGAGCGTCCACCTCTACGCCGGGTTCGAACGCGGCGTCTTCGCCCGGACCGACCGGGTCGCGCTCGCGGTCGGACTCGCCTCCGGGCTCGGCTTCTTCCTCGCCGAGAAGGCGACCGCGGTCGTCCAGGCGGTCGGGCTCACGGAGCTGTACGTCGGCCGGGCCGCCTTCGGCTCCGTTGCGGGCGTCGCGGGGCTCTCGCCGCTCGTGCTCGTCGGGCTCTTCCTCGCGCCGCTCGCGCTCCACGGCGTCACGGCGTCGCTGTCGGCGGTCGGCGCGCGGCGGAACCGAACCACATACGTCCTCGCGCTGGCGGCCGCGACGCTGGTCCACGCCGCGTACAACGTCGGGGTGGTGAGCCTCCATGGGTAGCCGACTCACGGTCGCGAGACGGGAGATCGCCGGGCTGCGTGCGGAGAAGACGATCCTCCTCGCGATCGGCATCCAGCTGTTCATCGCCGCCTTCTCCTCGTTTCTCGTCGTCGGGCTCGTCTCGATGTACGACCCCGGCGCGCTCGACGGCGCGGAGGTCGAGGTGGCGGCCGCCGGCGACGCGGTCGCCGACCTCGAACATGCCGCCGCCGAAGTGCCCGGCGCGTCGGTGACGCGCTACGAGGACCCGGCCGCGGCGCGGGCCGCATTCGACCGCAACGCGGCCGACGCGACCGCGATAGCGACGCGCGACGAGGGGGGCGGCGTGTCGGTCGCGGTGACCGCGCCCGACGCCACCGTCGAGACGACGGTGATCGTCGTCCAGCTCCGGGACCTGTTGCGCACCTACGAGCGGATCGAGCGCGTCGAGCGCGCCGACTCGCTGAGCCGGCCCCCGCTTCCCGTGCCCGATTCGACCGGAACCAGCCCGTACTTCACGTTCACGTACACGGTCCTGATCCCCGTGTTGGTGTTCCTCCCCGTGTTCATCTCGGGGTCGCTCGTCGTCGACTCGATCACCGAGGAGCTGGATCGGGGGACGCTCGAGCTGCTCCGGGTCGCGCCCGTGACGATCGGCGAGATCGTCGACGGGAAGGCGCTCGCGGCGGTCGCGATCGCGCCCGGACAGGCCCTGCTCTGGCTGCTGCTCCTCGAACTCAACGGCACCCCCGTCGCCAACGTCCCGACGATCCTCCTCCTCATGACCGCGCTGACGACGCTCGTCGTCGGGGTCGCCGCGGGGATCGCCGCGGCCGCGCCCGACCGCCGGGCCGCGCAGTTCCTCTACTCGGTCGCCGTGCTCGTCCTCTTCGGCGGCGCGACCGCGGTGGCGGGCGGCCCGACGAACGCGGTCGCACGGCTCGCGATCGACAGCGCCGATCCGGCGACGACGCTCACGGTCGTCGTCTACGTCGCGCTCGCGGCCGTGGCGTATCTCGGCGTCCGGCGACTCATCACCGCGAACGGGATCGGGGAGTGACGGAAGCCGTACATTGAACGCGGTGGCGCGATCCCGGTTCGCGCCCGCCGGGCGCGAACCGGGCGCGAGGGAGTCGGCTCGGCGTTCGTAAACGCCGAGCCCACCCGGCAGGGGGGGCGTGGGGGGGGGGGTTGCGTCAAGTGGGGGGGGGTTGTGTTGGGCGGAGTCGTGTGGGGCAGAACTCCGAGAAGATCTCTTCGGTCACCCTGCCGAGCGCATCGGAGCCTGCGTCCGTTATCGCCGTTCTCACAGCGTCTCGATACGTTCCTCGAGGCGATCCACGACGAGACGACACACGTCCCGGTGGTCGACCGGCCACTGGGCGTCCCGCGCGTCGGTGCGAGTCGTGTCCGGTGGCGGATGGAAGTGGCTCCGCGCGTTGTGGACGTTCGGGTGGCGGTCCCACCGACACGCCCAGACCCCGCCTCGTCGGTCCTCCCGGTAGTGAATGGAGAAGTCGTCGTTGCGATACCAGCGGACCTCGAGGCGAGCCGAGCCGTCGCTCGGATAGTAGTCGTCGGAGAGGTCGATCCGGAGATGGCGGTTTCCGTCCTCGAGGATCTCCGCGGATTCGGTCAGTCGACTTCCGGAAAACCGAGAGCGGATCCGTGACAGCACGGATCGGTCTATCGGCGCGGGGCTCGCGCCGTCGTCTGCCGGCACCATCGTTAGCCGTGTGAGGGGGCCGTCGAGCCGGCGACCTTTCTCCGGGCGCGTTCGTGGAGGCGACGCTCCTCGAGTGCGGTGGTCCACTCGCCGAGATCCGCGTACACGTCGTCGATCCGCCCCGCGTCGAACTCGAGGACGTCGACGTCGGCGGGCGAGTCGGCGCCGTATTCGTCGCGAAACGCCTCGATCCGACCCGTCAACTCCGAGACGCCGGACTGTAGCTCGTCGACGGTACGTTCCCGCGCCAGCGTGTTCACCCGCCGCCACTCGAAGTAGTCGTCGTTGCGTTCGTACCGGACCGGCCGACCCTCGTGGCGGACGACGATGCCGAGGTCGGCATAAAAGGAGAGATGTGTCCGCGCCGACTCCGCCGAACAGTCCGCTCGGTCGGCGATCTCGGCGGCCGCCATCGGCTCTCTCGCGTGTAGTACCGCCCCGTACACGCGCTGTTTCGTGTCCTCGCCCTCGAACGGTCTCTCGAACGGAGGCGGACCGTCGCGACGGGGGTCGTCCATCACACTCGTTCCAACGACGCTCTCACAAATATATCTTTCTGCGGACCAAATATGTCGTTTAGATCCGAGGTCGAGGGCGCCCGAACTCGCCGCCTTCAGGTCACCCGCCGAACGCGCCCAGGCTCGACTGGAGGTCGCGGTCTGGCACCGTCTCGGTGAGTTCGTACCCGACCAGCTCGCGGGCGTCCACCGCGTACGTCGACCCGTTGCGCTCGAGCACCAGCACTCGGCCCTTCCAGCCGCGGACCGTCCCCGCCGCCATCGTCTCCGCGACCGGCCGCTCGTCGAGGGCGAGCCCGTACTCGAAGTCGAACCGCTCGATCGGGTCGAACCGGTCGACCAACGCCGCCCACGCCTCGCCGTCGACTGCCCGCCCGAACCCGTCGAGCTTCGTCGGTACCCGGACGCGGTCGACGAGGTCCGGCCCGCTCGCGAGTTCGGCCTCGACCTCGCGGGCGACCCGGCCGTCGGGGAACGTCCGGACGTGCGCCGCCCGGTCGGCCCCCTGCTCGCGGAGGCGCGTCTTGAGCCGCCACAGCCGGGTGACGCCCACCTTGAACGTGTCCGGCGCGAACGCCGCGAGGTACATCGCGTGTTCCTCGTGGCAGTCCATCTCGTCTTTGAGACACGTCCCGGTACACCGCGCGCACACCCAGACGCTCGAGTGGGCGTCACAGTATGGGGCCGCGTCGGCGTTACAGGGGACGTGGCCGCCGTCGTGGACCGTCCCGGCACACCGGCGCTCGCCGAGCCCGAAGGAGAGGTCGGTTCCGGGGGCCGCCTCGACGAACTCCACGTCGCCGGCGGCGGCGACGTAGAGCCCGCCGGCCGCACTGCTCACGGACCCGTCTCCGCTCCCGGATCCGTCGCCACCCTCGCCGACGCCGCCCGTCTCGTACCCGACGACCTGCACGGTCGAGATAGGCGAGTCGGCGACTAATAACGTTCGCCCGATCGGCGCGAACCGCGGTTCCTCACTCCCTACCGTCTCCATGGACCGCGCGCTCGACGGCCGCCACCAGCCGCTCGCGCGTTCGGTGGCTCGCCTCGGCGTCGGTCCGCACCTCGATCAGGTGGGAGCCGTCCGCGTCGCGGGCGCGGCGATACGCCTCCGCGAGCGCGGCGGTCGGATCCGGGGTCTCCGATTCCGGTCGCGCGTCTGCTCCCGGTCGCGCGTCGATCCGGGCGTACTCGAGGCCGTGGAGGTCCGCGACCGGCTCGAACGCGAGCCCGTGCGGCGTCTTGAACTCGGACGTGAAGGGCGGGTCGAACGACTCGATCGGGAGCGCGTGGAAGATCCCGCCGCCGTCGTTGTTGACGAGTACGACCGTGACGTCGACGTCGCAGCGATCGATCGCGAGCAGGCCGTTCGCGTCGTGATACAGCGCGAGGTCGCCGACGACGAGCGTGAGGTCGTCGGTCGTGGCGGAGCCCGCCCCGAGCGCGCTCGAGACGATCCCGTCGATCCCGGAGACGCCGCGGTTGCCCAGTACCGTGAGATTCGTCGTCGACGGCGGGACGAACCGGTCGAGGTCGCGGACCGGCATCGAGTTGGAGACGAAGAGCGTCGCGGGGTCCGGGACCTCCGCGGCGACCGCGCGGAGCACGTCGCCCTCGTGGAACCCGTCGATCCCATCACCGTCGACCTCGCCGCGGTGGAACTCGCGGGCGACCCGGTCGGCCGCCTCCCACCGCTCGCGCCACGCCGGATCCCCGCCGCCGGCGACGAGCCGCGAGAGGCGGGCGCAGAGGCGGTTCGGCTCGGCGACGACGAGGTCCGTCGCGGCGAACTCGGCCTCGCGCCATCGTCCCGTGGGATCGACCGCGTACTGGTCCGCGCCGGTGCCGGCGAGGTACTTCCGGAGCCGCTTCGAGGTCGGCGACGCGCCGAGCCGGATCACGAGTTCGGGGTCCGTCCAGCCGTCGCCGGCTCCGGCTTCGGCTCCGCCGTCTCTCCGGTCCTCCGCACCGCCCCTCCCATCGCCGCCCCCGTCACCGCCGCCCGCGACCGCCCCGGAGAGGTACGCGTCGTAGTTGCCGATCACCGGTGCGACCCGCGTGTGTCCGCCGAACCGGAGCCCGGAGAGCGGGTCGGCGAGGATCGGGTAGCCGGTGGCGTGTGACAGCGCCGTGACCGCCTCCGGGTCGAGCCCCGGCGGGTCGGCAGGGCCGGCGACGATCAGTCCGCGGTCCGCGGAACACGTCTCGGCGAGCCCCCGGAGCGCCGTCTCCTCCGGCTCCGGTGACCCCGGCGTCACGTCGACGTACGGGCCGTCTCGACCCGTCTCCGCGGCCGGATCGAGGTCGTCGGGAACGTCGCCCTCGACCGGCGTCGGCTCGAGCGGCTTCGCGAACGGGACGTTGAGGTGGACCGGACCGGCGTCCGCGCCTTCCGCGGTCGCCACCGCGCGATCGACCGCCGTCCGGAGCGAACGGAGCGCGCGATCCGTCGCCGCCGGCTCGGGGAGGTCCTTGTAGAGGCGGACCGCGTCGCCGTACAGCTTCTCCTGGTCCGCGGTCTGGTTGGCTCCGGAGTCGCGGAGCTCCGGCGGCCGGTCGGCCGTGAGCGCGAGCAGCGGAACGCGGGCGTTGTCGGCCTCCATCACCGCCGGGTGGTAGTTGGCGGCGGCGGTGCCGGAGGTACAGATCAGCGGCGTCACGCGGCCGGTTCGACGCGCGCGCCCCAAGGCGAAGTAGGCGGCCGAGCGCTCGTCGAGCTGTGAGAACAGGTGGAGCTCCTCGTGGCGCGAGGCGGCGACCGTCAGCGGCGTCGATCGGCTGCCGGGCGAGACGACGACGCTATCCACGCCCATGGCGACGAGTTCGTCGATCATCGCCTGCGCCCACAGCGTGTTCCGGTTCGGTGCGGTCATCATCGGACGTAGGCCGTGCCGGGATAAGTAACCCGGCAGGTCGCGGTCGGTCGAAGCGAACGGGCGGTCCGGCGGTCGGAGGCTCTCCCATCGACCGCGTTCTACAACGCTTATACACGCCCACGGCCTCCGATCGGACATGAGCGACGACGACGCCGTCGAGGTCGGATCGCAGAGGGAACCCGACGCGACCGCCGAGGACGCCGGCGACGCGGCCGAGGAAGCCGACGCGGACGCGACGGCCGCCGCCGGAGACGGGAGCGACGCGGCCGAGCCAACCCTCGCCGACCGCGTCGCCGACCACGACGAGGCGCTCGCCGAGGAGGTGGCCGACCTCGAGTCGGAACTCGAGGAGCGCCGCGAGGAGGTCGACGAGCTGACGAGCAAGCTCGCCCGCGTCCGCGCCGACTTCAGCAACTACAAACAGCGGGCCAAACGCAAGCGCGAGGAGATCCGCGAGCGCGCCTCCGAGTCGCTCGTCGAGCGGATCGCGCCGGTCAGAAACGACCTCAAGCGGGCGCTCGACCAGGAGGACGGCAGCGACATCCGTCCGGGCGTGGAGTCGACCCTCGAGAAGTTCGACGAGGTGCTCGAAGACGAGGGGGTCGAACCGATCGAGCCGGAGCCCGGCGAGGAGGTCGACCCGGCGCGCCACCAGGTCATGCTCCGCGTCGACAGCGACCAGCCCGACGGCACCGTCCACGAGGTGTACGAGCCCGGCTACGAGATGGGCGACCGCGTCATCGCGGAGGCGCAGGTGACGGTCAGCGACGGCGACGAGTGATCCCGCGACCGGAGAGCGGTCGCCGGGTCACCGACCACCGTACCGCTCCGCGAGCCCGTCGAGCGCGCCGTTCGACGCGACGCCGTGCGGGACGGCCAGCGGCGAGACCGACACCTCGCCGTCGACCACGGCCCGCCGGTCGGTGCCGACCGGGTCGGGAACGTCCGCCTCGGTCATCCGTCCCCAGATCGGGTCGTCGAAGGTGACCCCGCCGTTCCCGTCGCGTTCGGCGGTCATGCCGTACCAGTCCGACGGGCGGGTCACCCGCATCGGCGCGGGATCGCCGTCGGCGATCGGCGCGTTCACGTTGAGGTAGTCGACCGCCTCGAAGACGCCGGCGTCGAACGCGTTGTCGAGGAGGTACCGCGTGGCGCGGGCGGCGTGGCCGAACTCTCCCGCCTCCAAGTCCCGCTTCCACCAGTCCTCGCCGCCCGGAACGTACATCGACGTCGCCACCGCGGGAACGCCGAAGAACGCGGCCTCCACCGCGGCCGAGACGGTTCCCGAGCGGCCGAGGACGTACGACCCGAGGTTCGCGCCCTCGTTACAGCCGGCGACGACGCAGTCCGCGTCGGGAACGAGTTCGTCCAACCCCGCGACGACGCAGTCGACGGGCGTCCCCTCGACCGCGTAGCCGAGTTCGTGTTCCGAGACCGTCACGCCGTCCGACAGCGTCCGTCCGGTCGACGAGCGGTCGCCGGTCGGAGCCACGGTCACGACGTCGTACTCGTCCGCGAGGGCGTCACGGAGGGCTCGGAGGCCGACGGCGTCGATGCCGTCGTCGTTCGTCAACAGGATCCGGTCGACGCTCACATCGAACGCTGGTGGGGTTCGAAGAAAAGTCCATCGTCGCGCCGGGGAATTCGCGAGCCGGTCCACCCCGATCCGTTCCGCGACGAACGGAAAAACACAGGTAGCGCCGGGACGACGCGTCGGTATGGGATTCGGCGACACCGCGAAGAAGATCCAGACGCTCGCCGACAGGGCGGAGCGCACGTACCAGAAGATCAACGAACTCCGGACGGAGGTCGAGGAGACGCAGACGACGGTGCTCGACACCTCGGAGCGCGTCCAGGCGCTCGAAAACGAGATGGCCGAACAGCGCGCGGTCCTCGACGCCGTCGCGGCGGAGGTCGGCGTCGACCTCGACGCGGTGAGCACCGAGGCGCACATCGTCGAGGCGGAGGCCGGAAGCGACGGCGAGGACGTCGAGGGCGGAAGCGACGGAACGGAGAGGGACGCCGGCAGCGACGCCGACGAGAACTGAGACGGTCGATACCGAACGACCGTCAGGCGTCCGAGGACGCCGGCCCGTCGTCGGCTCGGGAGACGACCTCCGCGGGCACGCCCGCAACCGTCGTCCGCGGCGGGACGTCCTCGGCCACGAGCGAGTTGGCGGCGACGCGCGCGCCCTCCCCGATCGTGACGCCGGGGAGGACGACCGCGCCCGCGCCGATCATCGCGCGGTCGCCGATCACTACGTCGCCGAGGCGGTACTCGTCCTGGAGGAACTCGTGACACAGCAACGTGGCGTCGTAGCCCACGATCGCGTCGTCGCCGACGGTGATCCGTTCGGGCCAGAACACGTCCGGGGTCGACTCGAGTCCCCAGGAGACGCCCGTCCCGACCGTCACGCCGATCCACGAGAGGAGCCGGTTCTTGAGCCGGAGGCTCGGACAGATCCGCGCGAGGACGATCACGAGGTAGTTGCGCACGACGACGAGCGGCGACTTCGCGTCGGGCCAGGACCACAGCGAGTTCCGTACCCCGCCGGTCCGGTGACGCTCCAGTCGGTCGGCCCGCGTTCCGTCCCCTCCGCTCGCGTCCGTCCGGTCGCCGTCGACGTTCGATCGGTCGCTCGCGCCGTCCGCGTTCTCGTCGCTCACGTGGGTCCGTTCGCGGGGCGGCAGTAAAAGGGTCGCTGCCGTGTTCGTCGTGCTCCGCGGTCAGTCGTCCGGGAAATTCGGACGAACGAAGACGTCGCCGCGTGCATGAACGGTGACCTGCTGGCCGACGAAGACGAACGACACGGCCGTCTCCCCTCCAGCCGGTTTCGAGCCGATCGATCGAAATATCGTGTTTAACGCGTCGGTATCGACGACCTCGTACAGCGGTTCGAGCATCGTCGGCTCGCGATCCACGGTGACCGCGACCGTCTCGATGACGGCTTCCGCCGGGGTCGTCACCGACCAGTCGTACTGGGCGTGAACGACGCCCGTCCTCTCGGACCCGTCGCGCTCAAGCCGCTCCGGTTCGTCAGTCATCTCCTCTCCCGTCGAAGTTGGGCGTGGAATTCATGTTGGTGGTCTCATCCTCCTCCTCGCGCGGTCGGGTCACTGGTCCAACTGCCACGTGAAGATCGTTTTCAGCACGACGACGAGACTGTTCATCTCGCCCGACCCCCAGATCGCCGTCTCCGACCGCCGATCGGTCGGGTCCGCGTCGTCGGTACCGACGAGCACGCTCACGAGCGTCCGCGTCTCGTCGACCATCATCAGTCGGCCCGCGGGCGTATCCGACCAGAGCCACAGCGAGTCGAACGTCTCCGCGCCGGGTACGTCGTCCTGTATCTGCGCTCGAACGGCGGACGAGACGCTGCCGAGCCGGATCCGCACGCCCCGATCCGCGGCGGCACGGAGCGCGTCGACGATCGCCTCGTCGAGCAGGTCCTCGACCGTCATGTAGACGACCTCGTCTTCCGCGTCGCTGACGAGCTCTATCACGCGGTCGGTGATCGGCACCCGACCGTCGACCGTCCAGACGCCACGTTGTTCCCGAGTGCGCTGCGTCGGTTCGATCTCGTTCAGCGCGGCCGTCAGGACCGACACCCGGTGGTCCATCTCCTGTGCGAACTTCCGAGTGGCGGTCTCCGTCGAGATCGCCCAGAACGTCTTGGGCGACGAGTGCCGGACGTCGACCAGGCCCCTGTCGTGGAGTTCGTCGATCGCGTCGTAGACTCGGGTCCGAGGGACCTCCGAGACCTCGCTCACGTCCTTGGCCGTGCCCGTCTCGAGACTCGTGAGTGCGACGAACGTCCGGGCGGCGTACGCACTGAGGCCGAGCCGTTCGAGTTGTTCGACGGCTGTCGATCGAGGGTCGTCGGCGGGGTCCGTGCTCATGCGTTGTGGTCTCCGCGCTGCGGAACCCCGGTCACGGAGTGTGACCGGGCCCGGCACGCGTCGGGCCGTGGTTGGGACACGAGCTTCGAGGCACGCACCGGGATCGGACAGACGGCGTTGATCGTCATAATAGTTTTGTGATTAATCGGGTTAATATAGAATATCGGTGTCAATAGCGTCGAAAAGCCGTATTCGAACGTTGTGACTATGAGAGTGACAACAATATCCCGGACGGGACGTTTCGACGGTAAACCGCGTCTCGTCGGGTGTTTCCAGGGATCTGGTATCGGTGTCAGTGACAACGCCTATCTGCCCGGCGATACGATCGTCGAACCGATCCGGTCGCTCCGGGTCGCGAGTTGGGACACATGAGCACTGATGACACAGCAAAAGAGGCGATCGAGGTCCTCCAGCATCTCGGTCTGAAGGAGTACGAGGCGAAGTGTTTCGTCGGACTGTCGCGCGTCAGCTCCGGGACGGCGAAACAGCTGAGCGAGATCACGGACGTTCCCCGGACGCGGATCTACGACGCGATCCGAGTGCTGGAGGCACAGGGGCTCGTCGAGATCCAGCACTCGAGCCCACAGCAGTTCCGGGCCGTCCCGGTCGAGGAGGCGACCGAAACGCTTCGCGACCAGTACGAGGACCGCGTCGAGCGCCTCCAACGGGCCCTCTCGCGCACCGAACCGGTCGAGTCGAACGAGGAGGACCGGGTCCAGGAGGTCTGGTCGATGTCCGGAACGGACGCCATCGCGAACCGGGCGAACCAGCTCATCAGCAACGCGACGGAGGAGGTCGTGTTGGTCCTGGGCGACGACTCACTGCTGACGGACGAACTGGTCGACAGCCTGAACGAGGTCGATCCCGAGACGGAACTGCTCATCGGTGCCGCTACCGAGTCGCTCGAGTCGCGCGTTCACCGGGCCGTCCCGAACGCGACGACGTTCGTTTCCGGGCTGGAGTGGCTGCGCAACGAAGGAAACGTCTCCGAAAACCTGGCCATCGGTCGGCTCCTGCTCGTCGACCGGTCGTCCATCCTCGTCAGCACGATCGTTCCCGACACGCACGAGGAGCAGGCGATCTTCGGCGGCGGGTTCCGAAACGGCCTCGTCGCGATCTCGCGACGATTGCTCGCGCAGGGCCTGCTCCCCCAACACGATCCGCGCCCGGAGTGACTCCTCCCCGCGGTACCGATGCGGATCGCCCTCGCTCGCGATCCGGTCACACCCAGTCGTCGGGCAACCGGTCGCCGTTGGCCTCGAGCAGTTCGAGGAGGGGGCTGATCTCGTCGAACCGAGGGCCCCTCCTCACGGAGCGACGTTCCGGATGGACGGCGACGAACCCCCGTTCTTCGAGCTTCGGGAGGTGTAGGTGACGCATCGATAGCAGCGCGTCCTCCTCGGGGGAGTCGTCCGCGAGCCGATCGAACGCGACCGACCGGTCGTCCTCGGAGCCCGCGTCGAGAAGCGCGAGGAGCAGCCGCCGCCGAGCGACGTGGCCTAGCGCGTCGAGCTGAGAATCGAACGATGGAGAGACGATAGACTCGCTCACGTCCGATGACACGAGGTCGCGGCCCCTGAATCCCTCTGTTTTTGACTACGCGTATTCTTTTGATTAATCGAGTGACGACCGATCGCCCGACGGGTCCGGATCCGATCGCCCGCCGTTCCGCCCGATGAACCGTTCCGCCGAATGAACGGTTCAAACTCCTGATTGTTTCAACGGCGAATCTATAGGTTTAACATCCCGAGCCCCGATATCGGGGTAGGAGCCGTATGGAGCACACGTCGATACACACGGACTGTCAACGGGCGATCTCGAGCGATCACACGACGGTATTCGAGCAGTCGGAGGACGCGTCCGTCTGTGTCGCGGTCGTCGAGGCCGTCTCGACGGTGACCGACACGGATCCGATGCGGCTCGACCCGCTGTACGACGCCGTCGACTCCGACGCTCTCGAACGACTCATCGAGAGCGGCGCGGCCGACACCGAGACCACGTTCGCGTACGAGGGCTGTAGAATCACGGTCTCCGGGAACGGCGGCGTGGTCGTCACCCACCCGATCTAGCGGCCGTTACGGGGCGCGTTCGTCGAGCGGCCTCGCCTGGCCGTCGGCCGCAGCCCGCCGACGTCATCGAAACGACCGAGCCCGCCCGCCGGAAGCCTCCTCCGCGGCGAGGGCGCGGGACCGGAGGAGCGGTTCACTTGCTTCCCTCGCTCGCGAGGTGATGGTTCATGACCGTTCGGATGCCGTCGACGACGGCCTCACCGTCGACGCTACGGATCTCGGCCGCCCGTTTCCGAACGGTCCGATTCCGGATCTCCCACTCTCGGATGAACTCGGACTCGATCCCGTTCGACTCGATCCGGTCGATCAGACACTCGACGGTCCGATCGTCGGGGTCGTCCAATTCCTCCGACGAGACCACGCCGCGGCGAAGCGCGCAGACGACGACGCCCGAGCTGACGTCTCCCTCCGCGAGCTCGCGTTCCCAGGTCGTGATCCAGTTGCCGATCCGAGCCATTTGTTGGATCTCACAGAGGAGGCTCCGGAGCACGCCGAACTCCGCACGGTCGAACGACGGGGAGTACATGAGATCGAGACACGCGTAGGGGAACACCGTCATGTTGTAGGCGTCGTACCGTTCGGCCTCTGTTCGGTTCGCCATCGACACGTTGTGGTTCAGAAGCCGGGAGTACTCCATCGCGTTACACGTCTGGCGGAGGTCGTACTCGAACACGTCCACGAACTCGGCGTACCGTGGGGCGTCCTCGATCGACGTCTCGATCTCGCTCCAGAGATCGGCGAGGAAGTCGAGCACGTCGTGTTCGACGTCCGAGCGTGCCGTTCCGGAGTCGTCGTCGGACCGCGTCGCCCGGTCCGCGCCCGTCCTCGCTCGAAACGGAATTCGCCGTCCGACGTCGAACGTCGCCCGTTCGTCGCTCACCTCCGCGAGGTCGTCGAGCACCGTGACGTACATCGTCAGCAGCGTCTTCAGTTCGTACACGTCGCTCCTCGCGTCGTCGGCGACCGACGAGAGCGTGAACTCGTCGAAGAGGTTATGGATCCATTTCCAGAGGAACGCGTCCCGGCCGCCGAGGACCCGATCGTATCGGCTCGCGAACGTCCGTACGGCCGGTGGCAGGTCGACGTCGTCGATAGTCCGCCTGTACCCGTCTCGACTCCACGTCCCGTCAGACACGCGTGCCGTGACGTCCCCGTTTCCCTCGTGTATCATACCCGTTAACACATCCATAACTGACTTAATTGTTTTGTTCTAATTTTTAATTGATTAATTAACGTGAGATCTCGTGACTTTCACACGATTTCTAGTAATATTACGAGTACATGAGAAACCCGTTAAAACCGAGTATCAGCGCTCAATCATTCGATATCCTGTATAATAATATCTTAATTGATGTGTCTTGGCCGCCATCGTTCGTCTTGTCATGCGGACATATAATATTACAAGAATATAGCGGTATTTATCACCGTCACTGTGTTTTACCCGGTGTGTATCACGACGGATCTGCCGAGGGGGACGGACCTTCGACGACCGGTTTCGAACCCACGGGAACCGATACGTTCCGCCGGATCGCCGGACTCCTCGATCGGGTGTCAACCGGACTGCTCGTCGTGGACGACGCCTCGACCGTGACCGCCTGGAACCGGACCGCCGTCGACCTGCTCGATCTCGACGGGGAACCGGGCGGACGCGAGGTGGGCCGGATCGCCGGATCGACCGGAACCGACGTCGGTGCCGCCGTCGAGAGGGCGTTTCGGACGGGCGAGGCCGTGGCGTTCGAGACGGCTCTCGATCGGGACGAACCGGTCGAGATCCGCGTGGCCCCGATCGGGGACGTCGTCGCGGTGGCGGTGCGAGACGTCGGCGAGCGCGTCGAGATGCGACGCGAACTCCGCCGGTCGGGCCGCATCCTCGAAACGCTCGACGACGGGGTGTACACGCTCGATGAGGCGTTCGTCATCACGTCGGTGAACGACGCGATCACGACGATCACCGGCTACGATCGCGAGGAACTCGTCGGGTCACACGCGTCCATGCTCGCCGGCTCCGAAACGATCGAGATGGCGGACGAGATCATCGAGCGACTGCGCGGTGACGGTTCGGACGTCGGCGTGATCGAGTCCACGATCCGTACGGCGGACGGCGACGTACTCCCGGTCGAGACGCACTTCTCGACGGTCGAGTTCGCGAGCGGCCGGAAACGGCGCGTCGGCGTGATCCGGGACCTGTCCGAACGACGTCGAAGCGAACGGATCCTCCGCGAGCTGAACCGCTCGGCCCGTCGGTTCCTCCGAGCGGACACGGAACGGGTCGTCTACGAGACGATCCTCGACGTCGCCACGACGGTGTGGCCGGACGCGACGGTCGTCGCGTACTCGTTCGACGAGGTGGAGTCCGTTCTCGACCCGGTCGTTGCGTCCGGAGAGCTCCCTGGCCCCCGCGGGCCCGGAAGCACCGTCTGGGAGGAGTTTCTGACCGGGGAGGACGGCGTGACGGTCCCCGGCGACGGCCCCTCGCCCGCGCGACCGAACGGCCGCGACGACGCGCACCCGAGCGGTCGCGTCGTCGAACGATCCGACGACGCGGCCGAGTCCGCGGTTCGAACGTTGTACGCGACGCTCGACGAACACGGACTCCTCTACGTCGAGATCCCGGAGGAGAACGCGAACAACGTCGAGGAGTCGGTGGAGCTGGTGGCGGCCAACGCGGTCGCCGCGCTCGGACGCGTCGTCCGCGAGACGGAGCTGTCACGGCAGAGCGAGGCCCTGACCGAACGGAACCGGACCCTCGAACGGCTCCACGAACTCAACGACCTGATCCGTCGCGTGAACGGAGCCCTCGTCGATGCTGACACCCTCCAGGAGGTGGGCGACGCGGTCTGTGCGCTGTTGGTCGACGCGGACCCGATCCGGTTCGCCTGGCTCGGCGAGACGTATCTCACCGGCGGGGGGCTCGACCTCGTCTCCGACGCGGGCGACGGCGAGAGATATCTCGACGCGTTCGAGTTCGGGAGCGCCGAACCCCCGACCGGTCCGTCCGCGTTCCGGAACGACCCGACGCGTCGCGCACTCGACGCCGGCGAGACGGTGGTCGTCACCGACGTCTCGAGGGGGCTCCATGAGGCCACGTGGCGGGAGCGCGCCCTCGTGTGCGGCTACCGGTCGGTTCTCGCCGTCCCGCTGTCGTACGACGATCTCGACTACGGAGTGCTCACGCTGTACGCCGACCGGACTGGAACCTTCGACGGGGAGTTCGGCGAGCTGCTCGCGGAGCTCGGAAACACGGTCGCCGACGCGGTCAACAGCAATGAAACGAGGCGTTCGCTTCGAAGCGAGTCGTTCGTCGAACTCGAGTTACACGTCGACGCTCCGGACGCGCTCTCCGTCCGTCTCGCCGACGCGCTCGGGGAACCGATCCGGATCGACGGGACGGTGCCACAGGGAGACGATCGCTCGTTGGTGTACGTCAGCTCCGACGTCGACCTCGCGTCGGCGTCCTCGACGGTCCCTGCCGTCGAATCGGCCCGCCGGCTCGACGACGGGGCGACCAGCCGGACGGAACTCTCCGTCGCCGGCCGAACCGTGGCCGATCGGTTGGCGACCCACGGAGCGAACGTCGACTCCCTCGTCGCGGCGTCGAGCGGCATCGACGTCACGGTAACGCTCCCGCGGTCGGTCGGCGTCAGGTCGTTCGTGGAGGCGCTCGACGATCGGTACGGCACGGTCGAACTGCGCTCGCGTCGAGACAAGGACACGGTCGAGGAGCAGTCGGGCGGATCGGCGACCGTCGTCGACCGACTCACCGACAGGCAGTTCGAGGCGGTCCGGACCGCGTACTTGTCGGGGTACTTCGAGTGGCCCCGGACGAGCACGGGCGAGGAGGTCGCCGCCGCGATGGGGATCACACAGCCGACGTTCAACAGACACCTCCGAACGAGCGAACGCAAGGTCTTCTCGGCCGTGTTCGGCGGGACGGACTCGGGGGAGTGACGCCGAACCGATCCTCCCCGTCGGTCGGCGTGCGCCGATCGCGGACCGGGGACGGAGTCCGATTCCGGAGACGACGGTCGGATCGGTTCCGGAGACGGCGGTCGGATCGGTTCCGAACGGGCTTCTGAGCCGGCGTCGCCGCCGAGATCGCGTCCACGGGGACGGCTCGCCGCTCGGGGTGACGCTACGTGTGTAGTACCGGGTCGAACGACATGCTATTCACGTTGAAGAAGCCCCGATATCCCTGCGACCGTTTGGAGAGAACGGACACGATGGGACCGGATATGGCCGACGACATCTGCTGGCGAATCGTTACCGAGATAGCCGACGAACGCGACGTCGATCCGAAAGCGATCGACGACCGGCTTCAGGACATCGTGGACGTCGAGTCCCTGTCGCGACTCGTCGATCGGGCGTGGAGTTCCGACGATCTCGACCTCTCCGTCTCGTTCCGGATGGCAGGGTGTTTCGTAACGATCACCGGGGACGAGACCGTTCGGGCGACGGTTCCGGAGTGACGCGGTCCCGCGCTCACGGGACGACTTCGTCGGTTCTCGATTCGACGGGGAGCTCCGCGAGGATCCGGTCGGCGGCGTCGCCGTCGCCGAACGGGTTCCGCCAGTCGCCGGACCGATCGATCATCTCCACGACGCTTCGGCCGATCCGCTCCGGGTCGCACGAACCCAGTCTGTTCGCTCCGACGTCGACCGTCTCCGGTCGGTCGGTGTCCTCGCGGACCGTCACACAGGGGACGCCGAGAACGCACGCCCGCTCCTGGACGTCGGCGGAGTCCGTGAGGATCACCTCCGCGGCGGTCTCCAGCCGAAGGAGGTCCACGTAGTCCCGCGGGGCGATCCGGCGGATCCGGTCCGGCAGTTCGATCCCGAACGTCTCGAGTCGGTCCCGTGCCCGCGGAGGGACGGGATAGATCACGTCGCGCCCGTGTTCGGCCCCGACCCGCCCGGCGCCCGAGACGAGTCGCTCGAATCGGGCCCGGTCGTCGACGGTCTCCGCTCGGCGTGTGGTCAGCAGGAAGAACTCGCGACGTTCGAGCCCGAGCTCCTCGAGCACCGTACTCTCGTCGCGTGCGACGTCGCGATGGTGGCGAGTGGCGTCGACGATCGTGTTCCCGGTGACCGTGGTCCGAAGCGGTGAGACGCCCTGCCGTAGGAGGTACTTCTCGTCCCGTTCGGTCGGCGGAAAGAGGAGATCCGAGACGTGCTCCGCGACGACCCGGTTCATCTCCTCGGGCGTCGTCCGGTCGAAGCTCCGAGATCCGGCCTCGACGTGCCCCAGCGTCGTGTCCAGTTTCCCGGCGGCGATCGCGCCCGCGAGCCCGCTGTTCGTGCCTCCCTGGACCAACACGGCCTCGGGAGACGTCTCCCGGAACACCTCCTCGAGACCGATCAGCATCTCGCCCGTTTGCCGCCCCTGGGACGTCGAGCCGACCCCGAGCGTGTACCCCGGCTTCGGAAGCCCGAGCCGGTCGAAGAACGCGGCGTCGTGTGTCTCGGGGTGTCGTTGGCCCGTATGGATCACGGCGTGCTCCAGGCCGCGTCGACGACACGCCCTGATCACCGGCGCGAGCCGGATCACCTCGGAGCGAGTGCCCAGAACGACGGCGACGTCGGTCATCGGCGTTCGAGGTCCGGTCGTTCGATCGTTCCGCCGTCCCGGATCGGGTCGGGTACCGAACCGGGCGCATCCCGGCCTCGCTGGCCGGCGTCCGACGGGTCGGTGACCGGCCGCTCGACGTCCCGCACTAACCCCTCGTTGTCGGAAACGTCGAACCACGCGCCGAGCGTCAACAGCAGCCCGCCGAGCACCCCTACCGTGATCGACGTCATTCCTCCCAGGAACACGTCGACGGCGGGCGTAGCCACTGCGTACGCCCCGCCGACCACGCCCGTGAGAAGAGTGAGAACGCCCAGAACGTAACAGACGATGAGCGGGTGAAACCGTCGGACGAAATACGAGCGCACGAGTCGCTCGAGGAAGTTCCGCGCGAGCAGTATCGACAGCGTCGGCACGAACGTCGAGTACTGGATACCGCTCGTCTCGTCCGCGTACTTCGCCGGGTGGGGGACGTCGGCGATCGGCTGCCGATCGACGTTGAGCGCGAGCAGCATGTGATTGAGGAACCCGTACTGGTCGTACAGACGGTCGAACCGGATCGTCCGTAACCCCTCCTTGGATATCGCGGTGAATCCGTTCTGTGGGTCCGAGAGGCTCCAGTATCCGCTCGAGATGCGCGTCAAGAACGTGAGGATCCCGTTCCCGAACAGCCGCCAGCGGGACATCTGTTCGTAGTCCCGCCCGGACCGCAGCCGGTTCCCCTTCGCGTACGTCGCGTCGCCGGCGATCACCGGGTCGATGATCCGGTCGAGGTGGTCCGGATCCATCTGTCCGTCGCCGTCCATCACCGCGACCACGTCGATGTCGTCCGCGAGCGCGTGGGCGTAGCCGGTTTTCACCGCCGCTCCCGCGCCTCTGTTGGTTTCGTGTCGGATCGGCAGTATTCGAGGCGTGACCCCGCCGTCGGTTCCGACTTCCGCCTCGACGACGAACCCGCCGGCCTCCGGTCGGATCGGGCTGGCGTCGTCGGACGTCGAACCGACGGACGAGCCGTTGATCCGACGGGCGTGCTCGCGGATCTCCGCCCACGTGTCGTCGGTCGACGCGTCGTCGACGACGTACACGCGGTCGACGTACGCCGGGATCGTCTCGATCACGTCGCCGACGTGGCCCGCCTCGTTGTACGCCGGAACCACGACGCCGACGGTGTGGCCGTCGTACATCGTTATCCGGAACCTCCGGTTCGTCGCCGAACGGCGGACGTTCGACTCCGAGCCGTGGACGCCCCGTGGCGCACGCGATCATCGACGTCGCGGACGTGGCGATCGGTACGCGCTCGCCACCGTCCGTCCCGCCGGGAGGAGCGGATCCGACACCGATCTCGTCGAGTTCGTGTCCCGTTCATGTTACGACCTTTGTTGTGACCCCAGCCGGTCGGAACGAACGCGACCGAACGGGGAGCGTGTAACGTGGAACACGACCGAAACGGGCTTTGTTATACGGTGCCTCACGCTCGTTTCCCTCCACCTACCGTCGGGGATTCACAGGCTCACGTGGGCGTCCTCCCACTCTCGACGTCTTTTGAGGCTCTCCATCGTTTTCTCGGTGGTGCTGTAGTAGTTGGTTCGACGGTCGCTCCGTCCCTTCTCGACGTACTCCAGTTTCACCAGCGTGTCCAGGTTCGGGTACAGCCGGCCGTGGGTGATCTCGCCCATGTCCCGTTGGAGCTCCTGTTTTATCTCCTGGCCCGACGGGTCCGTTTTGCCGGCGATCACGTACAGCAGGTCACGCTGGAAGCTGGTCAGCTCGAAGAGCAGATCTGTCATTCGTCCTCGATAAGGGGCGATCGGAGTTTTGTTATAGAGAGCTAAATCGTCCGTACGACCGATGCTTCCGTCCCGTCGAGCGGGACGGATCGCCGCGAGCGGGCCGGACGAGACACCCTCGTTCGCGCCGCTATCACGTCCAACCGGGACGGCAAGGGAGCCAATATCGACCGATATGGACGTGATAACAAATTGAATGAAGGATAACCGTTGGACCGATCGAGCGTGCTCGTATGATGACGAGGCTGAACGGTCATCGACGGACGACAGTGGAGCCATGAACGAGACGGAAACACTCACCAAAGACGAGGTATTCGAGGTACTGAGCAGCTCACGACGCCGGCAGATACTGTACCATCTACACCGTCGGGGAGGAGAGGCCGACCTCCGCGACCTCGCGCGCGACACCGCGAGGGCGGAGAACGTCGATTCGGTCACCGACGACGTGGTCAAGCGACTCTACATCTCGCTGTATCAGACGCACGTGCCGAAACTCGAGAAGGTCGGAGTGGTACGATACGACAGCGACGATAAGTCCGTCGTGTTGACCGATCGGGTCGCGGACGTCGCCCGCGTTCTGAACGAGGAGATCGAACCGCACAGGCGGTGGTCGCTGTACTACGCGCTGCTCGCGATCACGGGGCTCGGACTCTCGATCGGCCAGTTGGGCGGGGTCGCTCCGCCCGTGACGACGCTTCCGTTCGTCGTCGTGCTGCTGAGCCTCGCGGTGTTCCAGTACTACGAGACGGAGGTGCGGGAGCACGAATACGACTTCCTGGAACGGATCGTTTCGGACTGAGCTCCCCGCCCTGCTCGCTCACGGTTTCGTGGAGATCCGCCGGACGAGGGCCGGTGGCGTCCGGACCGTGAGGCCCTACGCCGGGGGACCGCCGTCGTCGATCCCGTGTGACCGGGATCACGTGAACTGTTGGATGAGCACGATGAGCACGATCCCGACGACGCTGAGCAGCGTCCATCCCGCCGGCGGGATCGTCGACAGCGCGCCGACCCCCAGCGTCCCGAGCCCCACCGGAACGAGGATCCCCGTGGCGACGACCGGGATCACCCAGGATCGCTCCTCGCTTCCGGTCCGGTCGTCGGTCTCCTCCATGTACGGAACGAGCGACGAGACGGAGTCCTGTAGCTCGACTGTCCCACGGTTCTTGTCGTACTCGACGACGCCGAGGGTGTCCATCTTCGGAAGGTGACACTGGTAGAGCCCGATGTACACCCGTTTCCGCTGGTCGGACGAGAGCTGCCGGACGGTGGTGTCGTTCTCGTCCGCGGCGATGTGCTCCGCGAGCTCGTCGAGCCTCGCGGACCCGTCGTGCCCGCGGAGGTACTCGATGATCTTCCGGCGACGGCTGTTCTTCAGCAGATCGAAGATCTCCCCCTTCGTTAGGACCGAGCCGTTCGACCGCGGTTTCTTCCCTATATGTTCCAAATTCGATACTTCTGTGTCCGACGGAGAATCGGGATCGGCGCCCGACGAGCTCCCGCCGAATGACCCCTTTCCTGCACTCATGGTCTCGTTCACTACGGATATCCTCTTAGATATGATGAACGTACTCACGTTTCGTCTCCGTTAACCACATCCGAACGATCGGTCACGACCCCACAGGAACTGACCGTCAACTCGCCACGGTCTCGGGATCATGACGGTAAGGACGAGCATACCGAGCGAGATCCGGTCGGCACCGCTCAACGACCGGCGAGGATCGCGGTGACGTCCGCTCGTCGCTCGCTCGCTCGGCCGCGGCGGCGGAGAACACGTTATATAATCCAGTACATATTCGATTATTGAACTATGTTCCGTCGAGTTATACGGGTGTGAACGGCGTTATCGTGCATATACTCCCCGAAGGGCCGTGACTGCGTCCGTTGGGGCCCTCCGACCGCCATACGTCTCGAAGGCGGGGCGGTCGACCGTCCGGGCGTGAGCCGTCGCGGTCGACCGCACCGACGGGCGCGGAGCGGGGGTTCGGTATTCGGTCGCTCACCGGAGCGAGCCACGGCGTCTTCGACCGACGTATCGGGAACCACGAGACGGCCGAAGGCGACGCCGATCTCACTCCACGGTGACGCTTTTCGCGAGGTTTCGCGGTTTGTCGATGGGCCGGGACAGCATGTCCGCGGCGAGGTACGACACCAGCTGGAGCTGGACGTTGGCGAGGATCCCGGCGACGTCTCGGTGCGTCTCCGGGATCGAAAGCACGTGGTCGGCGTATTCGGTCGCGCCCGTGTGGCTCCCGTCCGTGACCGCGATCACGGGCGCGTTACGGGCGCGGACCTCCTTGACGTTGTGGACGGTCTTGGTGTCGTCCCGTCCCGTGAAGACGGCGAACACCGGCGTGTTCTCCGTGACGAGGGCCAGCGGACCGTGCTTGAGTTCGGCCGCGGAGAACCCCTCCGCGTGATCGTAGGTGATCTCCTTGAATTTCAGCGCCCCCTCGAGCGCGACGGCGTGACCGACGCCCCGCCCCAGGAAGAAGTACGACTCACAGTCGTGATACGCCGAGGCGACCGTCTGCGCTTCCGACTCGTCGAGGACCTGCTGGACGTCGTCCGGGAGGACCGTCAACGAGTCGAGCAGGTCGCTCGTCGATCGAGGCGTCGCCCCGTTCGTCGCGTGGTTCAGCCGTTCACACAGGAGAAGCAGGGTCGCGACCTGCGAGGAGAACGACTTCGTCGCGGCGACGCCGATCTCGGGACCGGCCCGGATGTACACCGTGTGTTCACACTCCCGAGTGACGGTCGATCCGACGACGTTCGTCAGCGCGAGCGTGCGGGCCCCGGTCCCCTGGATGGCTCGGACCGCCGAGAGAGTGTCCGCGGTCTCGCCGCTCTGAGAGACGGCGACGACCAGGGTCCGACCATCGACCGGCGGCGGGTTCGACCCGTATTCGCCGGAGAGGAACGCCTGTGCGTTGATACCGCGGTCGGCGAGCAGCGACCGTGCGTACATCGCCGCGTGATACGAGGTGCCCATGGCGACGAGGTGAACCGACTCGATCCCCGAGAACGTGCCCTCGGGGAGTTCGTCCAGGTCCACGCGTCGGTTCAACGCGTCGGTCCGGCCGCGGATGGTCTGCCGGAGGGCCGTGGGCTGTTCGTAGATCTCCTTCAACATGTAGTGGTCGTACCCGCCCTTTCCGGCGTCGTCGGGGTCCCAGTCGACGGTCTCGACCGAGCGCTCCACGGTCGTCCCCTCGGCGTCCGTGATCGTGTACCCTTCGGGACGGATCGTCACGACGTCCCCGTTCCGGAGGTAGACGACCTCGTCGGTGTACTCGAGGAACGCCGGCACGTCGCTCGCGAGGTAGTAGCGCTCGGGGGAGCGCCCGAGGACCAGCGGTGAGCCGCTCCGCGTTCCGAACACGGCGTCGGTCCCGGCGAACACCGCGGCGATCGCGTAGCTCCCCGAGAGGCGGTCTATCGCCATCCGGAACGCCTTTTCGGGCGGGTAGCCGGCGGAGAGGAACTCCTCGATGAGGTGGGGAACGACCTCGGTGTCCGTGTCGCTCGTGAACTCGTGCGTCGAGAGCTCCTCCTTGAGTTCGGCGTAGTTGTCGATGATCCCGTTGTGGACCACCGCGACCCGGTCGAGACAGTCGGTATGGGGATGTGCGTTCGCGTCCGTCGGGGGGCCGTGCGTCGACCATCGAGTGTGCCCGATCCCCGTCCGGCCGCGGACCGACGATCCGCGCACCGACCCACAGAGGACGTCGATCTCGCCCTCGCGCTTGATCACGTCGAGGCCGTCGGCGTTCACCGTCGCGACGCCCGCGGAGTCGTAGCCGCGGTACTCGAGGTTCCGGAGCCCCGAGAGGAGTTCGTCGACCGCATCGCCGCTGCCGACGCGTGCGGTGATCCCGCACATCAGCCGATCACCTCCGCACCCTCGTCGACGTCGCGGCCGAGCGTGACTCCGGCGCCGACGCTGCTCCGGGGTCCGATCCGACATCCCGGCGTGATCGTGACGTTCGCGCCGACCGTCGCTCGATCCGCGACGACGCCCCCGAGCCGCCGATCGACGTACTCCGTTCCCTCGAGGACGACCGTCGCCGACCGACCGGGGGAGACGGTCCCGTCGCCGATCGTCGCCCCGCCCCCGACGATGCTGTCACGGAGGAGCGTGTTCGCGCCCACCCTGGCGTCCGGGCCGACGATCGAACCCTCCAGTACCGCGTTCTCGTCGACGATGGTGCTCGAAAGCAGGCAGGTCCCGCCACGGACGACCGCGCCGGCCGAGACCCTACAGTCCGCGCCGATCCGAACGTTCTCCCCGATCACGGCCGAGTCGTGGACCCGTGCGGATCCCGCGACCCGCTCGGCGACGCCGACGAGTCCCGGATACGAGTGGAGCAGGGTCTCGTTCGTCTGGAGCAGATCCCACGGATACGACGAGTCGAACCAGACGCCGTTCGGCGTCTCGGCGACGACCTTCCCGTCGAGTTCCGCTATCGCCCCGGTGAGGGGTCGCTCGCCGTCCTCGAACGGCGTACGTTCCAGGGCGTCGAAGACCGTCCGATCGAACGCGTACACGCCGGCGTTTATCCGCGAGGAGGTGCCGTCGTCCCCCTCGTCGATCCGGTCGACGAGACCGTCGCTGACGCCGACGGTCCCGTACTCCGAGGCGCTCGTCGACGCGGCGACCGCGACGCAGGCGACGGCGTCCGACCGCGCGTATCGCCGAGCGACCTCTCCGACCATCGTTCCGTCGATGACGTTGTCACCGTTCACCACGAGGAACTCGCCGTCCACGTAGTCCTCGGCGGTCTGGAGGGCGTGTCCGCTCCCGAGTTGGGTCTCCTGGGTGACGTACGTGAAGTCGATCCCGTCGTACGCGTTCTCGAGGTGGTTCTGGATCCGTCTCCGCCGGTGGCCGACCACGAGGACGACGTCTTCGACGCCGATCGACGCGAGCGCGTCGAGGGGGTACTCGAGTATCGGGCGACCGGCGACACGGAGCATCGGCTTCGGTTGGTATCGAGTGAGCGGACGGACTCTCCTCCCCTCGCCGGCGGCGAGGACGACGGCCCGATCGACCGAACTCATGGTTGCGTGAGTGACTCGACCGGCTCGCGACCCCAGTCGTCGACCTGTCGATCGGTACGCGTTCCGCGACCTGCTCGTTCCATAACCATCGGCAGGCATGTGACGGCTATTGTAATGGGGAACCTTTCCGAAAACGAACGTACGGGCGGTTCGCCGGGTGCGATCGAACGTCTCGTTAGGAACCGCCTACGCCTCCCTGGGGAACGGCTCCGCCGCGGTACCGCCGACCGGCCGAGGGGTCAGTCGGTCAGCAACGTAACGGAGTCCGCCGTGACGACGACGATGTACCCACAGTACCGGAACGAGACCCGAACGTCGGTCCCGCCCTCGCCGTCGACGTCGGTGACCAGTCCGTCCAGCGCCTCCGGATCGAGGATCTCGCTCAACACCGGGAGCTCGGCGGGAACGACGTCTTCCGCCTCCGCGACGGCCCGAACGACGCTCACCGTTACGGAGACCCCTGACTCCCTTTGAGTCTCGTTAACGACCGTTCCGTCGAGCGGTTCGGTTCCGGAGACATCGTCCGAGGCAAACGAACTCATGTGGTAGTAACGGTCAATACTTGGAGACGCATATAAAAAGGGCGTCGATGTTCGGTCGGCCGAGTCCGGAGCGTATCGAGACCGGCCGTGAGCGACCCCTTCCGCGCGCGGGCTCCGGAACGTCGACGCCGAGACGGGGACCGTTTGATCGGCACTAACCCGTCCGGATCGCGTCGTGAAACGCGGGGACGTCGATGCCGTCCGCACGGATCGATCCGGTGGTGCGCCTCGAAACGGTCCGCCGTCCGCGACCGAAAACGGAGCCCGACGTCCCGTGGACCACCCCGTTCCAGGGTCTTTAAATATATACCCAGGGTCCCTACCGTTCATCCGTACCGCGGGTGAGATCGACCACCCCTGACCCCGGAGGGTCGGTGTCAGTCGTGGTACCGGTCCCCTTCTCAGCGGAGAACGGACGGCCCTTCTCAGCGGAGAACGGATGGCCCTTCTCAGTGGAGAAAGGACGGGCCAGCGGTCGGACTCCCTCGTCGCGGCCGTCGCTCGGGACCGCGACGGCGCGGCTCGCCGCCGCTCTTGAGGACCTCGACCCCGTCGACGAAGACGCGTTCGACGGTCGGGACCGGATCGGGGTCGACGACGAGGAGGTCCGCACGTGCGCCGACCTCGATCCGGCCCCGATCGTACATGCCGGCCGCGTCGGCGGGGTTTCTGGTGACTCGGTTCGTTCGGGTCGAAAGCGGCTCGCCGGTGTCGACGAACGGGGCCGCGAGCAGCGACGGCGGATGGTAGTCGGAACACAGGACGTCGACGATCCCGTCGTCGATCGCCGCCCGCGCCGAGAGGTTGTCCCAGAGGCTCCCGCCCCTGAGGAGGTTCGGTGCCCCCATGACCGTGGTCATCCCTCGGTCGCTCGCGTGCCGTGCGGCTTCGTGCGTGAGCGGATACTCGCAGATCGACGCCCCGTGATCGAGCAACCGGTCGATGTCGGTCGTCGTCTCGTCGTCGTGTGACGCCAGCGGGACGTCGGCGGCGGCCGCCACGTCCGCCACTCGCTCCGCCAGCGAACGGCGATCCGCCGGCGAGAGCGACTTCCGTTCGGAGATCGCCTCCGCGACCCGCTCGGTGGGCCAGTTGCGGTCCTCGACGTAGTGTCGCTCGAACGCGTCGCGGTCGTACTGGCCGTCGCCGGGAACGTGGTGCATCACGGAGATGAGGTCGATATCCACGTCCTCAGAGAGCCTCTCGACCGATCTCACGCTCTCCTCGACCAGCTCACAGCGGGCGTGGACGCGGTTGTCGGAGAGCAGGTACGTCGCGTTCGCGACCTCGCGGGCGAGCTCGGTGGCCTCGGAGATCGTCCGGTCGTCGTCCGGCGAGTTCTCGAACGCGACGGCGTGGAACTTCGTCGTCACGCCGGTCAGGACGTTCACCCGGTCCGCCATCGAGAGGGCCATGGCGGTGTCGACCTGCGCGCCCGAGCGGGGGTGAAGTTGCTGCTCGACGTCGTCACCGTGGAGGTCGACGAGGCCAGGCATGATCAGCCGTCCGCCCGCGTCGATGGTCTCCGACCGGGACAACGCCCCGCGTCCCGCTCCGCTCACGTCCGCGACCCGGCTCCCCGTGATGACCACCCGTCCGTCGTCGATGACCTCCGTCGGCGTGACGACCCGGCCGTGCCGGATCTCGGTGATGCCCGTCATCGCCCCGAGCGCGGACCGTCGGTGCGCGGATCGATGTCCGGAGTGGAGTCGACGGCGTGCCGGGAGGGGTCGTCGGTCGGGAGAGGTGCCATACCGCTCCCTATCTCGGGAGAGTGTCTTTGTTAATCACATCCAACGGCACGCCGTAGTGGCCGGTTTACCGACGACGAGGAGAACGACCCGAACGTGTTCTCGGCGATGGATCCGCCCGCTCGCAGTCGAGTTCGGTCGTGACGACTACCCGTCGCGGGCGTCCAGCGAATCGAGGTACCGTTCGGTCGTCGTGAACTCGAAGTCACCCAGCAACCGTCGGAACTTGCCGAGCGCCGAGCCGAGCCGGTGATAATGGAACCACGCGTACTCGTCGATCCGCGGGATCGACGGGTCCAGCTCCCAGGGGTGAACGTAACAGACCGCCGGGTGTCCGGCCGCGCTCCGCCGACGGAGTGCGTGTGCGATGAACCGGTACGGGAGGGCCCGGAGGTAGAACCCGCCCGCCACGGGAACGTTCACGCCGGCTCCGGGGACGCGATAGGTACTGAGCGGGACCTCCCATAGGCCGTCCTTCAGCGGCACGGTCGGGTCCTCGGATCCGATACGGTACGGCCGTCTCGGCGCGCTCGGGATCCCGTACAACGGCGTCTTCACGGGAAACACGCTGGAGTCGTATCGAAACCCGCGCTCCTCCAGCACGTCGATCGCCCACGAGGTCGACCGGTCGAGCGAAAACTTCGGTGCGCGGAAGCCGTCGACGTCGTCGATGCCGATCCCTCGGAGCGTCTCCACGGAACGGTCGATCTCGAACTCCAGTTCCACCGGAGTCATCTCCGAGAGGTGTCGATGCGAGTATCCGTGCGATCCCACCTCGTGGCCCTCGTCGCGGATCCGCCGGACGAGGTCCGGATGGTTGTTCGCGACCTCCTCGAGTACGAAGAACGTGGCCTCGTTGTCGGTCTCCGAGAGCAGCGACAGGATCGTCTCGACGTTCTCGACGACGCGGTCGGTACACTCGCCCCACCGATCCATCGGGAGGTCGCAGTACCACGGCTCGACGTCGACCTGTAACACGTTCATTGTCGGAGTCGGCCCCCGCCGCGGACATAGTTATGATTCTGATACACGTACGGGAACCGTCCGTGTGACCACGCTGCCGTTCGCTCGCGTCTCACGGCCGGCCGTAGATTCACGCAACGACGGGAACGTCGGTACCGGTGAACGCCCGTGTCCCCACCATCCCTCGGGAGCGACATGGTCCCTCGACGGATGCGATCCGCGTTCGGGAACTGAACGGGATTAGCCGTACAATAACAATGACCTGGCGACGCCGAGTCCGATCAACGTAATGACGGTCACTCGCTCCCATTCGTATTCGAATCTGATCTCTTTATTTTGGCCGATCCCCGCGGTTCTACTGGTCGGTATCGCCGTGTTGTGGCTCCCGTCGGGGTCCGCGCTTCGACTGTTGTTGGCCCTCGTTGCGCTGTCGTTCCTTCCCGGGTACGCCCTCACGCTCGCGGTCTTTCCCGGACGGCAACCGGGGTGGAACGAAACGCCGACGCCGATGGCGTCGGAACGTCGGGAGTCGACCCTCTCCTCGCTCGGTCCGGTCGAACGGATCGCGATGGGGGTCGGGTTCAGCGTCTGTCTGGTGCCGCTGTACGGCTACGTCGTCTCGCTCGGGTTCGGCGGATACGATCCCGGCACGGCGGTCGTTCTCGTGGCGGTCACGACGCTTCTGTCGACGCTCCTCGCCGCCGGCAGGTTCGCGCTCTCCCCGACGGACCTCGACGCCCCGTCGCCGTTCGCTCGACTGGCGGTGGACGTGGCCGATCGGAGCGCGGCACCGACGCGAGACGAGCAGCTACTGAACCTCGCCGTCGTCGTCGCGCTCCTCCTCGCCGCGACGTACCTCTCGATCTCGATAGCGTTGCCGCCGGAGGGTCCCGACTACACCACGGCTACCTTGTTGACCGAGAACGGCGACGGGGAGCTGGTCGCCGACGGATATCCGGATCGACTCGGGGAGGACGAGTCGGCGGAGCTCGTCTTCCGACTGGAGAACCGCGAGTCCCGCGAGGTCGAGTACGAGGTCTTCGTCCAACTCCAACGGGTGGGTCCGGACGGGGGCGTCACCGAGGACACGAGACTCGATCGGTTCGAGCGAACCGTGCCCTCCGGTCGATCGTGGGACAGGAGCCACAGCGTCACGTCGACGATGTCCGGCGAGCGGGTCCGGCTCGCCTACCTCGTCTACGTCGGCGACGCGCCCGCGGAACCGACGGTGGACAACGCCCACCGGAGCCTCACGCTGTGGGTCGGCTCGGGAGACGACCCCGAGGGAACGAACGCCGTGGCCCCGCAGTCGAGCGTTCCGGCTCCCGAGCCGCGGTCCGATCCGGAACCGACGGTTGTGGGCGGCGCGGGGGCGTCGGTCGCCGGACCCGTCGTGGCCTCGCTCCCCTCGAGCGCGATCCGCGGCGGACCGTCGACGTCCGGCGTCGACCGGAGGGCGGACTGATGTCGCCCGGCCTGCCGTCGACGTACGCGCCCCGAAACGTCGCGCCGATCGGACTCCTGATCGGGACCCTCTGTTTCCTGATCGCCGTCTCCGCCGCCAACGGTGCCCCGGCGACGGGCACCGAGGTGTCCATCTACGAGGCCACGCCGCTGCTCTTCTGGATCGGGATCGGCGTCGCGCTGTCGGTGAGCGTCGTCACGCTGGCCTTCGCCGGTTCCTGGATCCAGTGGGCGGGCAGTCTCGCACTGAGCGGCCTGTCCGTGCTCGCGATCGTCGCGCTACCGCTCGTGCGGGGATACTTCTTCTACGGACTCAGCGACTCGATCCGTCACCTGGGGGCGGTACGGAGGCTGGTCACGGACGACCTGGGATTCACCGAGATCGTGTATCCGGGGGCATACGCGTACAGCGGCTTTCTGGCCGCGCTCTCGGGGATCCCCCTGGAACGGGCGATGTTGTTCGTCGTGTTCACGATGATGGTCCTCTTCGTCGTGTTCGGCACCCTCTGCGTTCGGACGATAGTACCGCGTCGACGCGCGGTCGCAGTGGCGGCGGTCTCGATGCTCCTCTTCTTGCCGCTGAACCAGATAAGCCTCCATCCGCACTTCCACACGTTCTCGTTGACGACGTTCTTCACGCCCGTCCTGCTGTTCGTGGTGATCGGACACCTCACCGCCGGGACGGCGGACTCGACGCTCCCCGGCCGGCTGTCGTCGACGGACCTCGCCTTCGGCGTCGGGGCCATCGCGGTCGTCCTCTATCACCCGCTGGCGGCGACCGACCTCATCATCGTCCTGGGATCGATAGTGGCGATCCAGTGGGTCGGACGGCGGGCCTTCCCGGGAACGCTTCTCGCTCGCTCGCCCCCGCTTTACGGACAGTTCCTGTTCCTGGTCGTCGTCTTCGCCGTGTGGAACGGACAACAGGACGCCGCGGTTCGTCACTCCTCGAACATCATCGAGGCGTTGAACGGGTGGATCACCGGGACCGCACGGGCCGGAGAGGACATCACGCAACGGACGGAGTCGGCCGGATCCGTGGGGCTCAGCGTCGCCGAGATATTCGTCAAACTGTTCCTCGTGAAGGTGTTCTACGTTCTCGTGGCCGCGGCGGTCGTGCTTGCGAACCTCCGGTCGAGGTACCTCGAGGAAGAGAGCAGCACCGTCACCACGGCGTTTTCGGTGTCGGGGATCGCGCTCGGCTCCTTCGCGCTCGTCACCTTCATCGGCCCCATCAACGAGTACTTCTTCCGACACATCGGGTTCGGAATGCTGCTCGTCGCGATCCTCGCACCGATCGGATTGACGAAGGCCATAGACGGCGTCGAACGCCTCTCTCCGGGACTGGAGGTCTCCCTGAAGACGGTCGGCCTCGTCGCGCTGGTGATCGGGGTGACGCTCTCGATGCTCGTGATCTTCCCGTCGCCGTACATCGCGCAACCGACCCAACACGTCTCCGAACAGCAGTACGAGGGACACGTGACGGCGATCGAGTACCGTGCGGAGGGCGCGGCGGTGGCGTCCGGCCGCGGCGGTCCTCGACGGTACGCGACCGCGATGGGCGTCTATCTCGATCCGCGCCTCTCGTGGAAGACGCCGCCGGAGGCCCTCCCAGGGGAGTTACGTCGCTACCGGGGTCACGACTTCGCGACGGAGGAGTTCTACTACTACATCCAGACCGAACACGCGGAACGGAAGGAGCTGGTCGCGTTCCGCGGCATTCGGTACGACGCGGCGGACTTCAGGGACGTCGACCGGACGACCGGCGTGAGCCGCATCATGAGCAACGGGGAGGTCGACGTCCACTACGTCGAGTACGCGGACGGGCCGACGTTCGGCCCGGCGCGGCTGGACCCGGCAGCACCGATCCGTCCCGACGGTTCGAGGGTCGCCCGCGGGGGTGTGCCGGCGTGAGTTCGACGCGTACCGAGGCCGGCGTCGAGGTACTCGTCGTCGGCCCGTCGCGCTCCGGCGGCGGCGGCGTGAACCGCTACATCGCCGAACAGCGTCGACACCTCCCGGACCACGTTCGGACGCGCGTCTACAGCGTGGCCGTGCCGCCGGGAGACGGGCTCGCTCGGTTCGCTCTCGCCGTGCTCGTCGCGCTCCGACAGATGCTCCCGTTCCCGTTCCGTCGTCCGCCCGACGTCGTCCACGTTCACACCTCCCACTGGCACTCGTTCTACCAGTCGTCGTGGTACGTGTTCGTCGCGGCGTTCGTGTGGCGCCGTCCGGTCGTCCTCCACGTCCACGGGTCGTCGTTCGACGAGTTCCTCGAAACCGACTCCCGGCTCGTTCGAGCGCTACAGAACGCCGTCTTCGACGCGAGCGACGTCGTCGTGGCGCTTTCGGACGGCTGGGCCGAGCTGATCGAGCGACGGGTGGACTCGCGGAAGGTGACCGTGCTCCACAACGCCGTCGACGTCGCCGAGTACGAGTCGTCGTTCTCGACGTCGCCGATACGGCTGTCGTTCGTGTCGAACCACGTCGAACGCAAGGGGGTCGAGGAGCTGGTGGCGGCGATCGATCGGCTCGCCGAGGAGCGTCCGGTCGACGTCGTCATCGCCGGGAAGGGCCCGGAGTCGAATCTCGCCGCGGACCTCGCCGACGAACGGCCCGGCGTGGAGTACGTCGGATTCGTCTCCGAGGAGCGGAAACGCGAGATCCTCGCCGAGTCGTCGGTATACGTTCTGCCGACGTACGCCGAGGGCGTGCCCATCGCGATCCTGGAGGCGATGACCGCCGGCAACGCGATCGTCTCGACGGCCGTGGGCGGTATCCCGAGCGTCGTCGACGATCGAAACGGCGTGCTCGTCGAGCCCGGGGACGCGGACGCGCTCGCGGACGCGCTCCGAACGCTTCTCGGGGACCCCGACCGCGTGGAGTCGATGGCGAGAGCGAGCAGCCGACGGGCCGAACGGTCGCACTCGTGGGACCGCGTGACCGAGGAGCTGGTCGCCCTGTACTACTCGCTCGCCGGGACGCCGCCTTCGGACGCCGAGTCGCCGCCCTCGGACTCTGAGCCGTCGACGACCCGCTCCGAGGCGTGAGTTCACGGGCGGGACGCGGGGCGATTCACGCGTCCAGGTAGCCGAGCGACCGAAGCCGCGCCTGGACGTCCTCGTCGTCCACGTCGTCGTACGAGCCGTCGTCCGCGTCGGCGGCCACCACCTCCTCGAGGACGAACCGGACGTACTCGTCGACCGATTCGAACGTCGTTCCGGCGGTCCGCCGCTCGACGCGCTCGTGGAGGTGCTCCGGGATCTCGACGGTCCGTACTTCGGTTTCTGTGTTCATCGTGGTTCCTATCGACCCTACCGTGCGTGACCGACTTCAGTACCCCGTCGCTAACGAGCGGCTTCGTGTCGGACCGCCCCGGTGACCGTCGACCGGCGTCGCGTGCGCTGCCGAAACCCGCCGAACCGGGCCCCGAAACCGCAGGCCGAGGTAGGACGCGTATAACAATGGTCGGGCTACGGCACTGACGGGTAGGATGGGAGATCCACGGAACGTCGTGCTCGTCACGGTCGACAGCCTTCGCGCCGACCGATGCGGCCACCTCGGCGGCGACGGCGGTCTCACGCCGACGATCGACGACCTCGCGGAGAGCGGACTGCGTTTCGACAACGCCATCGCGCCGGACGGCTCGACGCGCGGCTCGTCGACGGCGTTCATCACTGGCGACTATCCGTTCGACCGTCCGGGCGTCGATCGCCGGGAGACGATCCGGAGACAGCTCCGCGCCCGCGACACGCTCGCGGAGCGGTTCGGGCGGATGGGGTACGAGACGGCGGCGTTCACGGCGAACCCGTGGACGTCCCGGTCGTTCGGCTTCGACGAGGGGTTCGATCACTTCGAGGACTTCATGGACGACACCACGTCGAACCGGTTCGACGTCGACGGGGACGGGGACGGCGGAGCCGTTCGAGGGACCGCGATCAGGCTTCTCGACTGGTGGCAGGGACAGGAGATGTTCATGTCCTGGGAGTCCTTTTACGACGACATCGAACGCTGGACGCGGTCGGCCGAGGAGCCGTACTTCCTCTGGGTGTTCCTCGTCGACGTCCACATGCCGTACATCCCCCCGAAGGAGTACCTCCGGTTCCGGCCGCTGACGTACGCGGCGAACGCGTGGCTCTTCGGCGGCGCGAACGAGCGAACGAGCCCGCTGTTCCGGGACCGGCTCCTCTCCGCGTACGACAAGACCGTCGAGTACACCGACGACTTCGTCGCGACCCTTCTCGACGACGTGGGCGACGACACCGTCGTCTGCGTCCACGCCGACCACGGCGAACTGTTCGGGGAGGCGGGCCGGTACGGACACGGGTACCTCCACGAGTCGGTGATCAACGTCCCGCTCGTCGTCGGGAACGTTCCCGCGGAACGCGTCGAGCGCCCCGTCTCCCTCGAGGCGATCCCGGAGCTCCTCACCGGTCTCGCGGTCGGGGACCGACCGACGGTCGAGCGGCCGTACGTGACCACTCGGAACGGCGCCGGGATGCGGATCGCGAGGGGACCGAACTGGCGGTATCAACGGACCGCCGAGGCCGAATCGGTCGCCGTCCGTGAGAACGGACGATGGCACCGCCGGGAGGAACACCCGTTGTACGAGATCGGGCGCTCGATAGTCCGACGCCGTGACGCGACCGACGCCGAGCGGGAACGGGTCGCCGCCGCGGTACGGGACGTCGAGATGTGACTCGGTCCATCTCGTGAGGGAAGTGCCGCCGGCGTGCCGCGTTTGTCGCGTTCGCTCGCCTACCGTACCGATCGGTTCACGCGCTTGGCGAGTCCGTGTGTCACCGGCCCGCCCATCGCCGCCGCCATCGTCAGCCACGCGAGTCCGTACGTCGGTCGGTGACGGACCGCCGCGAGCGCGTGACGGACCGCGTCGCGGTACCGTCCGCTCCCCAGGGCGGTCCCCGCCAACGACCGCAACAGGGTGGCACGAAACGCGTCTTCACATCCGTACTCGCGCGCGAGACCCAGGTGCTTGTTCAAAACCAGCGGGTAGGAGGTGTCACGTTTCGTCTCGTAGTCGCCGCTGATCTGTTCGTGTCCCATCCGCCTGACGACGAGCGGCTCCGGCACGGCGGCGAACTCGCAGTGGAGCGAGAGCCGGAAGTACCACTCCCGGTCCTGCCAGCTCGGGAGACGGACGTCGAGGTCGCCGGCCGCGTCGATAACGCTCGCGTCCACCAGCATACACGAGAACGGGTTGAGCGACGCACCGCGGAGCATCGCCTTGGTGACGTCCCCGCTCGTGGTCGGCGTGCGAACCTTCGTCGTCCGCCCGTCGACGACGTAGCGCTGTCCGGTGTAGACGGCGCCGACGTTCGGTCCCGACGAGTTCAGCGCCGCGAGCTGGCGTTCGAGCTTGGTCTCCAGCCAGACGTCGTCGTCGTCGATGAACGCGACGTATCGTCCGCGCGCGGCGTCGATCCCCGTGTTCCGGGCGGCGGCGGCACCGCGATTCTCCCCGTGTCGAACCAGCGTGACGTCGATACCGTCGGTGTCGATGCCGTCCAGGATCGGCGCCACCGGTTCGGGAGAGCAGTCGTCGACGACCACCAGCTCGACCGCCGGGTGCGTCTGTGCCGCGACGCTCTCGACCGCGTCCTCGAAGTACGCCGGCCGGCCGTACGTCGGGAGGACGACGCTGACCGTGTGCTCGTTGGCCATCGACCGGAGTACCGACGAGACGGTACTTCGTTATCGACGGGGTATCCCGTGGAAAAACGGGCGGTACGCCCCGTCGACGGTCGGGGGCCTTGGTCGGCGCCGGACTCCAGTTGGGGCGGCGGAGTCCGGTCCGCCGAGAATCGAGCCGACTCAGTTCCGCCGCATGCCGACCACGCGCCCCGCGAACTGCATCAGGTTCGATCCCGCTCTGACCACGGCGTGTTTCGGCGGGAACCCCACGTAGTTCATCGGGTTCACCGCCGTCTGGAGCGTCCGAAAGTACTGCTGTGACCGCGGTACGCCCTGCTTCTCCCAGAGGTACGGCGTCTGTAGCTCCAGCCTGTACTGCTTGCGCCAGTAGTCGACGACCGAGTCGGCGTACGGGTGAACCACGACGAGGTTGGGGTCGTAGTATATCGGGTAGCGGGTGAGCATTCGGTCGGCGAGCTCCTTCTCCTCGTGTCCCCACGTGATGTTCTCGTCCCACATCCCGACCGCCTCGAACACCTCCCGCCGACAGGCCGCGTTACAGCCCCAGAAGCGAGTGACGTAGCGGGGTTCGGACCCCTGGTCGTAGTGGGCGGTGAACCGTTTGATGACGTCGTCGCGGGGGTGGACGATCCTGCCGGTTACCACGGACTCGCAGTCAAGCAGGTCCGAGACCCGTTCGAGGTAGCCGTCGGTCGGTAGCGAGTCGTCGTCGAGGAAGACGAGCTTCTCCGCGCTCGCCCGACGGATCCCCGCGTTCCGGGCCTTCGTCGCGGAGTCCTCTCTCTGAACGAGCACCTCGTAGTCGTCGAACGCCTGCGCTTCGAGGCGCGCGACGGACTCGATCTCGCCTCTCGGCTCCAGGGTGGGGACGATGACGCTAAGCTCGGGCATCGGTCTCGGTGTGATCGCGTCGGTTGCTGTGTCCCACGATGGGTGGCACACGGACGGAGACGGGCTTAGTTATGAGGTACAAACTCCCCCGGCGGCCGACTATCTCTCCGACGACCGGATCTGCGTCGGCGCGGACGGGAGCGCCCTCGGGTATCCGTTGTGGACGACGTCGTGGTTCTCGAGGCGTCGGCGGACCGCGATCGCGTGGCGGTCGAGGAGGCGTCGGCGGACCGGGTCGGCGGTCAACGCGATCAGCTACTACGAGTGGAACGAGCTGCTCGAGGAGTACTTCCGCGCGTACGACGCGTTCTGTCCCGGCCCGTCCTTCACCGAACGGCTGGCGGACGTGGTCGAGGCCGAAGCGGAGGTCTTCCGGGAGCTGTTCGCGGACGTCGACACCTACCGTGCGGCGGTCCCGCGGAGTTCCGCGTGGCACGCCGACGGGATCGACCGGGAGGTCGTCGACGGCGTCGGGTCGGTCTCCGGCGGGACCGACGGGACGTGACCGACCCTACCGCCGTCTCCAGCGCAGGTAGCCGTAGAGCGTCACGCCCGCGGCGAGGACGGCCGTCGCCCCGAAGCCCGGCACGACCGTCTCGGTCGTGCCGGCCTCCGACGCCACGGTGACCGTGACCCGGTCGAACCGGCTGATGTCTCGCTCCCCGCCCACGTCGTCGGAGAGTTTCGTCTCGGATCTCACGAACGAGAGGGCCGTCCAGTTCCCGCCGCTCCCGACTATCTCGACGGTCAGCGTCGCGAGGCGCGGGTCGTCGACGGTCGAGGAGCGGTACTGGTTGAACGCGACCCGACTGTTCTCCTCGTCGACGTTCACCACGGGATCGTCGAAGTCGTCGGTTCCCGACACCGAGACGACCTCCACCACGGCTGGATCGAAGGCCAGCACGACCTGGTAGCCGGAGACGTTCGTCGCGTTCGTGGCGACCGTCAGGTCGAACCGATCGCCCTCGGTGCCCTCGAGCGAGATTCTGCTCTCGTCGCCCGTGACCGAGATCGACGCGTCGCCGGCGGCGGCGACGCCGGCGCTCGCGACGGTCGCTCCGAGGAGGAGCGCGACCGTGGCGACGACCACCGCCGGCCGTGATCCCGTGCGCCCGGCCCGCCGGGTCATTTCGATCCTCGCTCGTTCGCGATCTCTACCACGTCCGTGACGTCTATCTCCCCGTCACGGTTGGCGTCCGCCGCGTCACGGTCGATCTCGATGTCCCGGTCGGTGAGGTACCGTTGGACGAGTTCGACGTCGTCGTCGTCCACGTCGCCGTCGCCGTCGACGTCTCCGGGGGATCGGGACGGCAGGGACGCCGAGAACCGGTCCTCGAAGTCGAGGTCGAAGGAGAAGCGGCTGTCGTCGCCGACCTCGTACTCGTCCAGGTGGGGCGAGTACGTGTGTACCTGGATACGGTCGGGAGCGTCCTCGCCACCGTCGGGCACGAAGGTGAGGAGTCGGAGTCGGCCGAAGCCGGTCCCCTCCCGTGCCTGATAGTTCGCGAGCAGCTCGTAGACGGGCAGTCCGTCCCGGTTCTCGGACGTCTGGTGGTACTCGCCGTCGTTCTCGTGATAGTGGCCGCAAAGCACCGCGAACACCTGCGCGTTCGGCTCGACGAGATCCCGCCAGACCGCCTCTCCGTGATTCCCGTCGCCGTCCGCCTCCTGGACGTAGCGGGTTCGTCCGGGGTCCGATTCCGCCCCGTCCAGTTCGTCTCCGTTCGGATCCCTCCGAGCGTCGCCGTCCGTGAGGTACGAGTGCGTCGTGAGCAGGGTCGGGCGTTCGGGGTACCGGTTGAGGACGCCCTGTGCCCACTGGAGCGTCACGTCGCGTGGTTCCCACTCCAGCGCGAGGTGGAGGAAGTCGTACCCGCCCGCGGAGAACAGTTGGTACGAGTTCGCCTCCTCGTCGCCCGGACCGGTTCCGCCGAACCAGTCGCGGCCGTCGAACCGCGACGCGCCGAAGTGCGCGGCGTAGTCGTCGAGTCCGGACCGTCGGACTCCCGTCTCGGCGTAGTCGTGGTTGCCCGGAAGCGTGCTGTAGGGGACCACCCCGTCCAGCGCCGACAGCGCGACGTCCATCCACACCCACTGCGTGGGTTCGTCGCCCTCGTCGACGACGTCGCCCTCGTGTGTGACGAAGGCCACGTTCTCCGCGTCCGCGTTCTCGACGATCCAGTCGATCTGATCGATCGCGAATCGATACCACCGGTCGTTGATCGTGAAGTACTGCGTGTCCGGGAGCGCGACGACCGTCCACGCCCCGGACGGCACACCCGACGTCGCGTCCGACGCGCCCGCGAGGAGCGCCGCCGCGGTCGCGCCGCCGATCCGCACGAACGATCGCCGCGAGAGCCCCGTGGCGTCCGGGGGATCCGGGTCGCGATCGGAACCGTCGGGGGCGGTAGCCGCGTCGGGTACGGTAACCGCGTCGGCGCGGTCTCTCCGGGCGGAGTTGGGAAGCATCGAGACGTGATCTTGCGGAGGGGGACGCCTCACGGTCGGAAAGCTAGACTCCGATTTATCGGCGTCTTCCCGAGTTAATCGGCGGATACCCCCGGATCCCGGCGTTCTCCCGTCTCGAACTGGACGCCGGTGAACGAAGCCGTTTAACCCGTCGTGTTAACTTAAGCATGATTCCACCAGACGGTGTGGGCTTGCAACCACGTTTCCGCGGTCGATGGATCGACATGGCTGAAACAGTTTGAAAACGAAGAGGTTCGTCGTTGTACTTCTCTAAAGACACGTTCGACAGAATTTCTCAAACCGTGTTGTTCGACGCGGTAACTGTAGTTTTCGCGGCGGAGA